>JASDVF010000052.1:136670-137958 GCA_041440805.1 Myxococcota bacterium
CGAGAGATGCGTCGAGAGATGCGTCGAGAGGTGAGGGTGACGTGGTGACCGCGCCTGCGGCGTCGACTTCGAAGCGCGCGACGGCGCGGCTTCCCGTGAACCGCTCGATAATTGGGAGCGAGGGCGCCTTGAAAAGCGTCGCCACAAGTCGTTCGTCGTCGTTGTACCCGACTAAGTCGATGCGCGCGAATCCGAGGACCTTTTGGCTGAACCGAACGTCGGGATGATCCGCACTCGCGAGGGGCTCTTCCGCACGCGCGCCACTGCCGAGACCTAGTTGCAGTGAAGGGATCGGAGGCCCGACTTCGAAGGCCTGAAGGCTGTGGTGGTGTGCCGCGAGCACGAGTTGTATCGGCTTTCCCTCGGCTTCAATCGCATCTCGCACGAAGGTCGGATAGCCGCCGAGCCATGGCGTTCCGTGATCGTCGGTTGCGATCGGCCTATGCATCGCGAGGATTCGCCACGGACCCTTGGCTGCGCGAATCGCTGTCCGTAGTTCACTGATCAGGGTCTCGCGGTCATCGATCGAAGGCTCCGATTCAAATAGAATCAAACTAACGCCGTTCCCAAGCTCGACCGCCTGAGCCAGCCCCTGACTCATCTGCCAACCGGGTACGAAATCGGGGATAGCGTTGCGCTGGAGGGACGCACTTTCGGAGAGTTCCAAGTCATGGTTGCCGAGTACGGCGAAGAACGGCGTAGGAGACCGTTCATCGAGCGGCGTGGAGCAGGCATCCTTGACCTCCTGCGAGCGCGGTCCGCCCAGCGATAGGAAATAGCAGTACGGCGTCACGAGGTTCTCGCGAATTCGCGAGACAAGCGTTGAGTTCGAGAGTCCGTCCCAGTAGAAGTTGTCGCCGAGAAAGACCAGCGCATCGACGGAGTCGCGCCTAGCCTCGTCGGTCATCGCCTCCGACACGGATCGCTGTCCCTCGAACAGTGAAGGTAGGATTCGCGTCCGCCCGGTATCTCCGACCGCGAGCAATGAAAGCCGAGGCGCATCGATCGGCGCGATCGATTCATTCCGTGCGGTGTCGCAGCCGAGGCCGAAGACGGATACGCCTAATGCGAGAAGCGGAACGAGGATCATCCCTCGTGTCATAGGCTTGCCCAGGATCGACCCAATGCGCCAGCCTATTCGATGTCGAGCCATCCGCCTAAGCTCCGGGGCGCGCCGTGCTTGCATCGCTCGTCTCAAGTCTCGGTCCCCGGCGCAATAGGTGGCGAATGCAACTGCGACCGTGCGCAACGAGATTTCGAGCCCATTCTTTTGTGTTGATCGAAGCAA
>JASDVF010000052.1:138058-182664 GCA_041440805.1 Myxococcota bacterium
CCATCGAGCGCATCCGGTTCATTAATGGACGCGTACGCACATCGCCAGAAGAGCCCACGTCGCCGCGCGGCAGCGAAGACCGGCGCTGCGACGGGGATGCCGCGCGTCTGCAGGCCGGCGACGAGGGAGAGTTCTCGGAAGACGCGATCCGGACGCAGGAAACGGTCGCCGGTCCAGCGGGCGAGCCAGCCGCCGTGAGAGGCGGGGCGAATGCGGACGGCTTGCGGCCACTGCGTGCCTTCCAAGAGGCGATGCTCTGTGCGTCCGCCTGGCACGATTTTTCCCTGATCGAGAAGAGCATCGAAGAGTTGAGAAGTGCTCAGCGTCTTGAGCGCGGGCCAGTGCGCGAACTCGGAGGAGATCATGAGTCGAAAGTCGTGCTTGGCTGCGACAAACGAAATGTTCTCGCGAGGAGAAGCGTGTTTAGGGTCTACATTGGAATTCATGACGGAATCGTTCCGTGCGCGCGTCGGATCAGTGCGATAGCGAGGCAAGCGAATATGATGTTAGGCATCCAGTGGGCCAAGGCGGGAGCGAGGCGACCGGACTCGGCGATCCCTACGCCGATGGCGCCGAGAGCGTAGTAGGCGAAGGCGGCGAGAAGTACGAGCAAGAGGCCGGAGTTCCGCCCTCGATGTTCGCTTACCAGAGCGATGGGCACGCCAATCGCGGCGAAGAGCACCGGGGCGAAGGGAAGGGCACGCCGTCGATGTATTTCGAGCTCGTAGGCGAGGGGCTCTTTTTGGTCGAGTTCAACCAGGGGATCCCCGCGCTCGGCTCGCGCGATTACGGCATGCAGTTCTGGGACCGTCATCTGTTTAGGGCGGACCGGCCAAAAATCCATGCCCAGGAGATGGCCCACATCCAGGTTGTAGGAAAAAGTGTCGAAGCGCATTCGCTCGTACCGAGCCGGGGCATTGTCGCGTGGATCGAAATGTATGTCCCCGTCGAAGAGATCGAGCCGAATCTGTTTCGCGTTTTCGTCGAAATTGAGTCGGCCACGAGAGGCGAATACGCGGAAGCGTCGCTCGGCGGCACTCTGGTCGTAGATCATGACGCCCGAGAGTGTGCCGTCACGCTCGCGGTCCTCGACGAAGACGAGATTCGCTCCGACATGTCTAAATTTCCCGGGCTCGACAATCGCGCCCCGGGCGGCCACCTGTTTAAAGAGCTTGACGAGTTCCCGGCGCGCGGGCGGCTCGACGTCATTCATCAACCAGCTCGAGAGCCCTGTGGCCAAAAGGCCCAGGATCAAGACCGGTACGATGAAGTGATTCGGGCCGAGGCCTGCGGCGCGCAGCGCGAGGAGTTCGCCGTCGGCGCTCAAGCGGCGGATCGCCAGCAGCATGCCAATCAGGAAAGCCAGCGGAATCGCATAAGAGAGGGCGATCGGCATCAGGCATCGAAGGACCACACCGACATCAGCCAGGGTCATACCGATCAGGAACAGCTCGTCGAGGCGGCGCAGGAGGTTTTGCGTGAGCAGAACCATACTGAGTACGAGAAAGGCCAGCGTGCAGTAGAGCACAGTTTCGCGCATGACGTAGAGCGAGAGGGTGCGCGCGAATCGCATGCTCCGTATCGTATCGGGCGCGAAGACATAGCGCTTCACTTGTTGCCCAACTGGAACTCGCCGGACGGGCATCGACTCGATTCGAAGGGGTGATTCCGCGATCACGATGATGCAAAACCCGCCCGCCGCCGATCGCGTACTGATTCTTCGCCTGGGCGCGATGGGAGATGTGGTGCGCACGCTTCCCGCCGTGGCTGCGCTGCGTGGGGTGTATCCCGGCGCCCATTTGACCTGGCTCGTCGAACCGGCGGCCGCGGGCGTCGTGTCCTGCTCGGGATTGGTCGACGAAGTGCTCGTCTTTCCACGGGGACGTCTGGTCGAGGCAATGCGGGAGGGAGATGCGATTGGATTCGGTCGCCACGGGCGCGAGTTTCTCGAAACGCTGCGCGAACGTCGTTTTCAGATCAGCATCGATTTCCACGGACTCCTGAAAACGGGAATGCTGGCGCTCCTTTCAGGCGCGCCAATCCGTTTCGGCTACCCGGCGCCGATGGGCCGCGAATTTTCTTCGGTCTTCGCGACGCACCACGCGCCGGTGGTTGATCCTGAATCATCCCGTTTCGATCGCAATGCCGCGCTCATTGAAACGATCGCCCCGGGCACGAAATTACCTGGCCGACCTTTGCTTGCGCCGTCCTCGCTCGCCAAGGCGCGACTGAATGCACGTCTGCGCGCAGCGGGTCGCGAGAGCGTTCGTGACTATGTCTTGATTCATCCGGGCAGCAGCGCGGGCGCACAACACAAGCGCTATTCGCCGGAGGGCTGGGCCCGCGTCGCGCGGGAACTGGCTGCTGCGGGGAGGCCGGTTTGGATCGCGTGCGGACCTAATCGCTACGAGCGAAGTCTGACCGAGGACATAGTACGGCGCGCCGAGGGCGCTCTCGTTCTCGCACCTGAGACGCGATCCTTCGATGACCTTCTTGCGCTGCAGGCTCGGGCTTCGCTTTTCGTGGCAGCGGATTCAGGCCCACTCCACGCGGCCTCTCTCGCAGGTGTCCCCGTTCTTCAACTGATGGGACCGACGCATCCCATACAAAATTTGCCCTGGGCGGGAAGTCCCTCCGAGCGAATCCGGGTCCCACTTGCTTGCAGTCCCTGCCGCCGCGGTTGCGAGGACCCGGCCTGCATGCGGGTGATTGCACCTGCGGCAATCACGAAGAAGGTGGATTCGATGCTAGGCGGTCATGCGACGCCGCTTTCGCCACCTAAGCAAGGTCGACCGAAAGGACGTCCAACAATCCTTGGGGCAACCGGTAAGTCCGGCCAACGTGAGCCGTCTGGATGAGACGTGTGCAAGCGGCCTGTGAGGCGGAGCGGGTTCTGATTCGTCTTCCGAACTGGCTGGGCGACGTAGTGATGTCGATTCCGGGGCTCTTGGCCCTGCGAGCCGCCGCGCCTTCCGCTCATATTGTCGCGCATCTTCCCGCCCCGCTGGCTCCACTCCTCGACGGACTCGACGTCGTCGACGAAGTTTGGCCCGTCGAATTTCAGGGCCGAGGCCGCAACATAAGCGGAGCCTTTTCGGATATCCGACGAATTCACGCCGCGCGATTCGATCTGGGTCTGGTCATTCCAGAGTCGATTTCATCAGCGCTTCTAATGCGCCTTGGCCGCGTAGGTTCTGTGACGGGGTTCGCGCGAGACCCTCTTCGTCGGGTTTTGCTCAACCGGGTCACCCCCGCCGACCCTGCATGGGGGAAGCGAAGACTCATCGCAAAAGAACGATTCGTATTGGCGCTGATGGCTTCCCTTGGTGTGGTCTCGGAAGATACGACAACTCGCTTGGTCGTGACCGAGGGCGAAAAAGCGAACCTAGATCAGGTGTTAGTCGATAGCGATTGTGAGGATCTCGACTGGGTGAATAATGCCCCGGTCGTGATCGCGCCCGGCGCAAGTTTTGGAGAGGCGAAGTGCTGGCCCGCTGAGTGTTATGCGGAGCTGTCAGACCGTTTGGTCTCAGATGGTATTCCAGTCATTCTCCTGGGTGCGCCCGGCGAGAGTGAACGAATCGCCGCAGTGCGAGAGGCAATGGAAGGGGAGGCAAGCGTACTGGACGGAGTGCTGGAGATCGGTGCCCTTAAAGCGCTTCTCTCTGGTGCGCGTGCATTAGTCGCGAACGACGCCGGCGCGCGCCATGTTGCCATCGCATTCGGGGTTCCGAGCGTGATTTTCTTTGGCCCTACTTCTGTCGAGAAGACCGCTGAAAACCTTTCCCGAGTGACCGTGCTTGAAAGTCAGCATGAGTGTCGTCCTTGCTACCTTCGCGACTGCCCCATCGATCATCGCTGTCTGCGATCGATCGACGTCGATACCGCTTGGGATGCGACGACGACTGCCCTAGGTGGCCTAAACGGCCAGGGCGCGGGGCCGGTGATCTCATGATGGACTTGAGCATCGTGATCGCTAGCTACGAGACGCCCGACCTGCTTCTCGCCTGCCTTGATTCGGTCGGTCAGTCGCTTTGCGAAATGCCTACGCGTACGGTCGAAGTGATCGTCGTCGACAACGGGTCGCGAGACTGCAGCGCCGCCCGTGCGGCAGGGTCGAAACAGAATCCCCGCATCGTTGCGAGCGTCCGCAATCGAGGCTTCGCGAGTGCGATGAACCGCGGGCTTCGGCTGGCGCGGGGACGCACGGTACTTCTGTTAAATAGCGATGTAGAAGTAAACCACGCCCTGCTCGAAGGGGCGCTGGAACGCTTCGAGCGAGACGCCGAAATCGGAGTGCTAGGCCCTAGCCTGGTTCACCCCGACGGTCGGGCCCAGCGGTCCGTTCATCTGCCACCGTCGCTGGGGAGCGAGTTCGCATCGGAGCGAGTCCTTCGCTGGGTCCAGAGCCGATCGAAGGGTTCGGCGAAGGTTCGCAATCGGAATACAGCGGAGGCGGACACGGACAAGGTCGAGGAGGATCTTGATGTGGAGGCGGTGCGTGGGGCCGTTTTCTTCCTGCGTGCGACGCTCGTCGACGCTATTGGGGGCCTGGACGAGGGCTATTTTTTCTTTCTGGAAGAAACGGATTTCTGCACACGTGTTCGAGCTGCTGGCCATCGCGTCGTCTACGCGCCGGAGCTGCTCGCGAGTCATCGACTCGGTGCCAGCAGTAAGCGCCGCGCTCCCCTCGCGACACGAATTGAATATCACCGTTCCCTCGACCGATTTCTGAGACTTCATCATGGTGAGGCGGCGGCCGCGATCGCGCGCAGCTGGCGGGCACTGCGGCAGCTGGCAGCACTGCCTCTGCTCGCACTGGCTGGAATCTTTGACCGGGGAGCGAGAGTTCGTCTCAAAGAGCGAGCAGGGCTGGTCCTGTGGCATCTTAGGGGGCGACCGGAATCGCCTACGCTCGCCGAGGTCCTCGCCGAGCAGGTCGGGGAGCCGCACGCTTAGCGTTCGGACGAATCGCCGGCGAAAACAGTGACTGTATTGTGACCGAGGGAAATTTGGACAACGCAGGCGTGATGGAGATCGATGCTTTGATTCATCGCTGGCGCGACCTCCGCGTGCTTGTGATTGGCGACGTTATGCTTGATGAGTACCGCGTAGGCGAAGTTGCCCGCGTGAGTCCCGAAGCGCCGGTGCCGGTTATTCGCGTGGACGGGGTTAGACAGGCCCTGGGCGGCGCTGGGAATGTCGCCCGCAATATTCAGTCGCTCGGCGCACGATGTGATCTCGTTGGCGTGATTGGGAACGATGCCGAAGGTGAGTCACTGCTTGGGGCGATGGCAGAGGCCGAGCTCGACTCGAAGGGCATCATCCGGAGCGACTCGCGCCCGACGACGCACAAGATGCGCATCGTGGCGGGCACGCAGCAGATGGCGCGACTGGATCGCGAATCAACAGCGGACTTGACGGAGCGAGAGCGTATGGCCCTCGACGTTGTGATCGAGGAGCGGCTCGCAGGCTGCGACCTTGTCGTGCTGGAGGACTACGACAAGGGGCTCTTTGCGGGTAGCTTGGCGCACCGTGTGATTAGAGCAGCCAAGGCGCGCGAGGTTCCCGTGATCGCGGACCCCAAGAGCGAACTTCAGCGGTTCCGGGGCGCCCAGCTCGTGAAGCCGAATCTCGCAGAAGCGCTCGCATTTGTGGGTGCATCCGAGGAGGAGGCCGATATCGAAGTCTCTCTGGGTGCACGGGCACGGGTACTCGAGAAACTTCGCGAGCAGCTCGGCGGCGGAGAAATCGTCATGACGAGGGGGAGCGCCGGAATGACTGCGCTGGACCACGAGGGTGGTGTTTTCGACGTCCCGACCCAGCCGCTCGCGGTCTATGACGTGCAGGGCGCGGGCGACACTGCGGTTGCGGCGCTCGCTCTGGCGTGGGTTGCGGGTGCATCCCTCGCAGAGGCCTGTATCGTCGCGAACGCCGCGGCATCCGTGGCGGTTGAGAAGGTCGGTACGGCGGCGGTGAGCTCGGAAGAGCTGCGAGCCCGCTGGCCAAATGTGCGACGGGCGGGCGTTTCTGACGCAGCCCGATTGGGGGAATCGTGATTCACAGCATGACGGGATTCGGGCGAGCCACGCGTGAGGTCGCGGGGATCGGGCTCGAGGTGGAGGCGCGCAGCGTTAACCATCGCCATCTCGATCTGCGCATCCGAATGCCTCGCGCCTTGGCGGATCAGGAAGCACGGCTCAAAAAACGTGTTCAGGGGATGCTCTCTCGGGGCAAGGTCGACGTGACCGTCAATCTCGTGATGGGGAGTTCCGAGGCGCAGCTCGAAATCGACGAGGGCATTGCCGCGCAATACGTCGACGCGGCAGCGCGCTTGGAGGCGCGCCACGACCTCAGGACCGGGCTCGACGTGGCGGCGTTGCTGAGCATGCCGGGGGTGACGCGACTGGTCGAGACGGAACTCGATGCGGAAACGCTTTGGGGTCCTGCGGAAGAAGCGATCAACGAGGCGATCGCCGGGATGATTGCTATGCGGACGACGGAGGGGGAATCCCTCGCGACGGAATTCGAAGGACGACTTACGACGATCGTGGATCTCGCAAACCAGTTCGAGTCGCGTTCAGGTGAAGTCGTTGAGGTCGCAAAGCAGCGTCTCCATAAGCGCGCAGAGCAGATCCAGCGCGAGGTCGGCTTGACCGACGAGGCTCGCCTGCACCAAGAGATCGTGATCGCTGCGGACCGCTTGGATATCACGGAAGAACTCGTGCGGCTTCGAAGCCACGTTGACCAGTTTCGTGAAACTTTGATCCAAGCGGGGCCCGGGGCTCCGGTCGGTCGTCGTCTTGATTTCCTGCTGCAAGAGCTTGGACGAGAAGCGAATACGGTCGGCTCAAAGGCAAACGATGCCCCGCTCGCGCAGGATGTCGTCGAACTGAAGACCGAGCTCGAGCGTATCCGAGAGCAGGTTCAGAACGTTGAGTAGTTCTTCGGGCGGCGCTCGCGGTCCCGCGAAGAGTAAAGTGGCGGAGCCGGGCATTCGTGACCGGCATGTCGCGTCCCCACCGACGATGGTGAATATCGGCTACGGCAACCTCGTGACGGCCGCGCGAGTGATCGCGATCGCTTCGCCTCACTCGTCTCCTATGCGCCGTTTGCGCGAAGAGGCGGGGCAGCGTGGGAAGCTGCTGGATGCCACGGAAGGGCGACGCACCCGGTCAATCGTTGTGACCGATAGTGATCACGTGATTCTTTCGGCGATTACGCCAGAGACGATCGCGACGCGGCTGGCGCCGGACTTCGATGGCGAGGCGAATGAATGACCGGCGCTGCGGTTTCGAAGGGGCATGTGTTCGTCGTTGCGGCGCCTTCTGGGACCGGCAAGACCACGTTATGCAGACAGATTTTGGCCAAGGACAAGGGTCTTGAACTCTCCGTTTCTCATACGACTCGGAAGCCGCGCGAAGGTGAAGAGGACGGAGTGCACTACCACTTCGTCGACACCAAGCGTTTTAGGGAGCTCGTGGATGCTGATGCATTTCTCGAGCACGCCGACTATGGCGGGAACGCCTATGGGACGAGTTGGAAGGCGATCGGTCAGCCCCTGTCGGAAGGCCGGGACGTCGTGCTCGAGATCGAAGTGCAGGGCGCAGAGCAAGTGCGTAATCGACAAGAAGATGCGTACCTGATTTTCCTGCTTCCACCGAGTCTGACGATTCTCGAGGACCGGTTGCGGGGGCGCGGAACGGATGATGAGGATGTGATTCAGCGGCGTATGGCCCTCGTCGACCGAGAGCTCGAAGCCGCGAAGCATTTTGATTTCGCAGTCGTGAATGATGATTTGGACGTTGCCGTCGAGCAGGTCCTGCAGGTCATAGGCGCAGTGAGAGGCGGTCGCGAGGCGGAGGTTTCTGCACATCGCCGAGAACCGGTGCTGGCGACTTGGGAGTCGAAGGCGGGACGGGGCTAGCCCGGCTGGGTTCGAGTTTGGCGTTGCCTCGGCATGCGCCCCGGGGATCTCCACGGCCGGATTTGCTCGTGTCTACTCACGTCGGTACCTTGGACGCTGCTTGTTGGGTGACGGCTTGATCTAAGAACTCCTTGAAAATAAAGTGGTTTTACCGACTTCTAGAGGAAGTCGTCTCGCCGACCCTGACCCCTCGCTGATCCAAAGAGGTCGTCTGACCGCATGCTTCGCTTCAATGACATCGCCGACCGCATGCTCGACTACAACCCCCAGGTTGATCTCGAGCGGCTGCAGCGTGCGTATGTGTTCACGGCCAAGGTGCATGATGGCCAGGAACGATTGTCGGGCGAGCCCTACCTGATCCATCCGCTCGAGGTGGCAGGCATCCTGCTCGACTTGAACGTCGACGAAGACACGATCATTGCCGGACTCCTCCACGACACCCTCGAAGATACGCTGACGACTCGCGACGAGATTGAGCGTTTGTTTGGCGACAGGGTAGCCTTCCTGGTGGAGGGTCTCACTAAGATCGCGCGGATTGAGTTCCGCAGCGCCAAGGAGCAGCAGGCGGAGAACTTTCGCAAGATGCTGATCGCGATGTCTGAGGACATCCGAATCTTGATGATCAAGCTGTCGGACCGACTGCATAACATGCGAACGATCCAGTACATGAAGGAGGAGAGTCGTCGCCGGATCGCGCAGGAGACGATGGACATCTATGTCCCCTTGGCCCACAGGCTAGGTGTCTACTGGATGAAGCAGGAGCTAGAGGATCTTTCATTCAGATGCCTCGAGCCTGATGCGGCGGAAGAGCTGGAAGCTCAGCTCTCGCTTTCTCGTGACGAGCGCGAAGAATATATCGAGAACGTGATTGGGAAGATCTCCGCGAAGCTCGCGGAAGTCGAGATCTCCGGACAGGTTCTTGGTCGTGTGAAAGACATCTCTTCGATTTTCGCCAAGATGAAGAGTCAGGATCTAGAGATCGAGCAGATCTACGATGCGATCGGATTCCGTATCGTCGTCGATCAGGAAATCGCAGACTGTTATGCGGTACTCGGGCAAATTCATTCGATGTGGGCTCCGGTGCCCAATCGGTTCAAGGACTACATCGCGCTCACGAAGCCGAATGGCTACCGCTCTTTGCATACGACCGTGATCGGGGAATTCGGTGAACGGATGGAGGTCCAGATTCGGACCGCCGGGATGAATAGAGATGCAGAACTTGGGATTGCCGCTCACTGGAAATACAAAGAAGGCCGGATTGGGGCTGCGGGCGATGATTCGAAATTCGATTGGCTCAGGCAGCTCATCGAATGGCAGAAAGAGCTGTCGGATCCCCACGAATTCCTAGACGCTGTGAAGCTCGATCTCTTCCCGAACGAAGTCTTCGTCTTCACGCCGACCGGCGAGGTCATCAACCTAATGGCCGGCGCGACCCCCGTCGACTTCGCTTTTGCGATCCATAGCGAGGTGGGCTCGCAATGTGCCGGCGCGAAAGTGAACGGCAGGCTCGTCCCCTTGCGCCAGCGTCTTCGTGATGGCGATACCGTCGAGATCGTAACGCGAAAGGGCCAGGAGCCATGCAAAGACTGGCTCGAATTCGCAGTTTCAAGCAAGGCACGAAATCATATCCGCCATTCGATCCGGCAGGCGGGCAAAGATCGCGCCGTCGACCTTGGCCGAGATATTCTCACTCGAGAACTGAAGAAAGCGGACCTCACACTTAACAGTGTCATCGATGACGGTCGCCTGGACCGCTATGTCGAGACCGAGTTTGGTGGAAAATCTGTAGACGATCTCTTCGCTTCGATCAGCTATGGGAAGCTCTCTGCACGTACTCTCTGTCGGGATCTGACCGGCGGGGCCGAAGAAGCGAAGGAAGCCGAGTCCACGGCGACGGTCGTTCCGATGCGGATTCGACAGCTCTTTCAGCGCGAGCGCCGGACCGCGGGTTCGGGCGTACGTGTCTCCGGGACCGCAGATGTGATGGTGCGTTTCGCGGGGTGCTGCGAGCCGCTTCCGGGAGATGAAATCATCGGCTTCGTGACGCGGGGCCGAGGCGTCACGGTTCACACGCGCGGCTGTGTGAAAGTTTTTGCGCTGGATCCTGAGCGCCGAATTGAAGTCGACTGGGATGCGGAGACCGATAGCCGGCGCGCGATCGCGATTCGTGTGATCTCGCGAGACGAGCCCGGGATGCTCGCGAAGGTTACGAACACGATTTCCGCCGCGAGCATTAATATTGGATCCGCGAAGGTGACAACGAAGGACGAATCCGGAAAGCAAGGCGCAGAGCAGGTGTTTGGACTCTGGGTGCAGGATGCTCAGACCCTCAACTCGGTGATGCGCCAAATTCGTAAGGTCAAGGGCGTGCGGTCGGTAGAGCGCGTTCGAGGTTAGGCGGCCTGGGAACCTATCAAGTCGCGATATAGGCCAGGGACGGAGACTAACGCCTCGTGGTTTCCTAGCTGCGCTATGCGGCCCTGATCGAGTACTACTATGCGGTCCGCGTGTCGGATTGTGGACAGCCTATGCGCGACGAGGAAGATCGTGCGCTGGCCCCGCAATGATTCGATGGCAGCTTGGACGGCGGCCTCGGTCTGCGCGTCGAGGGCGCTCGTTGCTTCATCGAAAATCAGGATTGCCGGGTCCGCGAGAATTGCGCGGGCAATTGTTAGGCGTTGGCGCTGTCCGCCAGATAAACGCAGGCCGAATTCTCCAACTTCCGTTTCATAGCCTTTGGGAAGCGCTTCGATGAACTCCTCGGCGGATGCCGCGCGAGCGGCAGCGTAGATCTCAGAATCCAAAGCATCCCGGCGTCCGTAGCCAATGTTTTCACGGACCGAGACGTCGAAGAGGAAGGGCTCCTGAGTGACGACTGCGATGTGATCCAGGAACGATTCTCGGTTGTAGTCACGCAGGTCGACGCCGTCGATCTCGATCGCGCCTTGGGTGGGATCGTGGAAGCGTAGGACGAGGTCGATGAGGGTGGACTTTCCGGTACCAGTCCGGCCGACGAATGCGATGACTTCGCCGGGCTCGACCTCGAGATCGATGCCATCGAGAACGGCGCCATCCCCGTAGTCGAAGTGCACATCGCGGAAGCGGATCCGATGAGCGAGTCCGTTCATGGGGCGCGCGCCAGCACGGTCCCGGGTCTCGTCATCCATGTCCAGGATGTCGAAGAGTCGGCCGGCGCCCCCGCTTGCTTCCATGATTTTCGGATAGGCCTTTATTAAGGCTTTGACGGGCTTGTAGACCGTGAGCAGGATCGCACCGAACTGAGGGAGGGTGCCTACCGTGATATCGAGCATGCCGTTCATGAGGAGCCAGACGCCGAAACCCAAGACCGCCACCGCCACGAGGGGATTCACGAATTCCCCGACCGCTCGGGCGACGACTCCGTTCCAGATGACCTTCATGTGTCGCCGAAAGTATTTGCTTGTCTCTGCGGCGTAGGCGCGCTCTTCGAGGTCTTGCCCCTGGAAGGCTTTGATGACTTTGATGCCGGATAGGATCGCGAGCAGTCGTCCGGAAAGATCGCCCTGGGTCTCCTGCCGTCGGTACGACTGCTTCTGTACGCGGCGACCAAAGAAGCTCAGTAAAATCGCAATGGGTGGCACGGCGACGACCGTGAGTAGCGCGAGCTGCCAGCTGGCCAGGAAAAGTGCGATCGCACCACCGATTACGAGCTGGAGGTTCAAGAGCACCAGGTTGTAGAGCGTGAGCACTGAATCGCAGGCGAGCCGTGCGTCAGTGAGTGCGCGTGCCAGGAAGTCGCCGCTCGTCCCGCCGCGATGGACCCGAAGCGGGGCAGATAGGAATTTCGCAGCGACGGTCTGATCGACATCACGCCTAACGCTGGCCCCGATCCAGTGTGCGCCGTAGGTGCGAAGGAAGACGAGCAGGGGCAGCACGATCATCGTGGCGCCGAGGATGAGCCCGAGTTCAGTCGCACGGGGGGCGAGGGCGGTAAGTGTGACCTCTTCACGTACCCACGGAAGTACGAGCTCGTCCACAAACGGCTTCATGAGGTAAGCGCGCAGGTAACGGATGAAGGTGAGGACGCAGCCGCACACGAAGACCCCTGCGATCACGGGTCCATAGGCTAGGGAACGCCGGAAGAGCCGAATGAGCGGGGGCGCGTCTGCGTCCGTGTTCAACTGAGCGCCTCGGCGATGGCGTCACCGCCGCGCCAGCCCAGCAAGAGATCGCCTTCGAGTCCGAGTCCGGCTGCTCCGGCCCGGTCAAGGAGGTAGACGGGCGGCTTCGAGGATAGGCGGAGGTCGATTTCACCAGGCCAAGCGGAGTCGCTACGCGGGTCTTCGAGCCAGCCGTCGTCGCTATCCCAGGACGGAGCCTTGAGTTCGATTTGCGCGAGGCCATCACCGCAGAAAGGCATGAGGGCTTGGAGCCGACCGGCGATGTCCTGTCGAAGGACCTGGAGCTGTTCGTTGAGGTTGCTGGGTTCGACGTCGGGCAGGACTGCTCGCGCTACTAGGTCGATGCGACCCGGATGGGTTTGGCATGGATAGGCGGTCACGGCGGCGGTGATGCCGGATGTCGCTGTGCCGGGGCTGTCCGCGTGCGTCTCTGCGTTGATGTTTCCGGGAAGGATCACGCGGGCACCCATGCCTTCGGGCAGGATGGACGTTGCGACTCTGAATAAAAAGACGGCTCGATACGCTCGCCGCGTGCCGCGATCGAGCATGCTGGGCGCCGGACGCCCGGGTTCATCGCCGTAGGCGTCACGCAGCGCGGAAGTCGGCGCGCCGAGCACCAAGGCGCGGCCGAGCCAAATCTCGCCGGTGCGTATAACGCGAATGCCGGGCTGGCCAGCCACCTGTACGAATTCGAAGTCGCCGGGCAGCGTGCGCATGTCGCCGTAGAGTGCGGTGACCCGTTTGCGGAAGAGGTCGATCAGCCAAGGCGGATCGTCGGCAAAGCCGGCACCGCCCGCGAGGCCGAGGCCGAGCAGTCGCGCCTGCGCTTCAGGAGAGGGCGTCCGCGTGCCGAAATTTGAGAGCGCTCGAATCTCCGCCTGCATGACCCGCGCGAGCGGGCCTTGTGCCGCAACGACTTCACCGGGTAAGCCACGCTTGTGATTGCCGACGGTCGCCGTGTTTGGATTCCCACGAGCTGGAGGGCGACCCACACCGGCGCTGCGGCGGCCGATTCGAACGAAAGGCGATTCGTAGAGTATCTCGCGTTCCGTCTCCGAAGCCTCCACGCGCCGGCGAACCAGCGTCTGCGCGTCGTCGGGCTTCGCGAGCCCCCAGGCGACAAGCTCCTCCGCCGACAGAATCGGTTGTCCGATATCGACCCGGTAGGGATCAGCGGCAATCTGATAGGCGAGACGCTCGTTACCAATTCGGCGGCGATCGATCAAAGGGACAGTGAGTGCGCGCATCGTCGCGTCCAGCATTCCCTGGTCACGTAGCCCGCTCAGAAAGAAGGGCTCCTTAACTGCGGCAGGCAGTGTCGTGCGCGCCTCTTCCTCTACGACAAGGACCCGCTGCCCGGTCGCACTGATACGTGCGGCGGCCACGAGCGCGGGCAAGCCGCTGCCCAAGACCAGGGCATCCCAGCGTCGGGCACGGGGCGCTTCACTCGGATCCAGTTTGGGGATCTCGACCATCGATCCGGTCCTCTTCGTCTAACTTCTCAGCCGAACTGCTCAGTCCGGCTTCCTAATCCAGCTATTTAGTCTAGCCGGGGAGCGTTGGGGTCGATGCCCAAGAAGCCGGGGTCGAAGAGAATCGCCGGATCGTCTTCGGTTTTGCGCTCGACCGTACCGATTCGATAGCCGCGCTCGCCAAGGCCACGCAGGCGATGGAGCACATCGTCGGCGCAGTTGGCCGGGACCGCGAGGATCATGCCGATGCCACAGTTGAAGACGCGCAGCATCTCGGATTCGCTGATCTCGCCTTCGCGTGCAATCCACTCGTAGACGTCCGGGCGTGGCCACGCTGCTGTGTCGATTCGGGCGCGAACACCTGCAGGCAGTACGCGAGGGACGTTGCCTGCGAAGCCGCCGCCGGTCACGTGGACCATGCCGTGGACTTCGAAGTCGCGGATCAGATTGAGAAGCGGCTTAACATAAATGCGTGTCGGCGCGAGCAGGGCGCTTGCGAGGCTCGTGCGCATGCCGGGCGGCTCTTCGAAGAGGTCGAATTTGCCAGCCGCCATTCCGGCGTCGAGCACCGAGCGAACCAGCGAGTAGCCGTTGCTATGGAAGCCACTCGAGGCGAGCCCGATCAGGACGTCGCTGTCCGTGATGGTCGAGCCGTCGATTACGCCTTCGCGCTCGACGACGCCTACGGAGAACCCGACGATCTCGAGTTCGCCCTTACGGTATACGCCGGGCATGGTCGCAGTCTCGCCACCCAGGAGGGCGGCGCCAGCGCGCTTGCAGCCTTCCGCGATTCCTCGCAGGGCTTCGCTGGCGGTAGCTTTGTCTAGATCGCCCATGGCGATGTAATCGAGAAAAATAAGCGGCTCAGCACCCTGTACGATCAGGTCATTGACGACCATCGCGACGCAGTCGATTCCGATCGTGTCGTAGCGACCGATCTGGGCGGCTAGCGTGAGCTTCGTGCCTACGCCGTCGGTTGCGGCGACAAAGATCGGATCTTTGTATCGCTCGGGGGCTTTGAACATGCCCGCGAATCCACCGATCGAACTCAATACCTCAGGCCTAAACGTGCCTTTAGCAATTTCCTTCACGTCATCGATGAAGGCTTCGTCGTGGTCGAGATCCACACCGGCCGCAGCATAAGCAGGGGCGGAGTTCTCGCTGGAAGCGGGCTGGCTGGGGGTCTTGGGGTCGTCGACTGATCGGGTCACGGGCGAGTGATAGACAAAGGCCTCTGTGCAGTCAATCGAATCAAGCTCCCGATCGCAAAGAGGATCCCCAGATTGGGCTGTGCTCGTCGGGGCAGGCGGCTGGGTTCCGGGCTAGGGTCCGCGTCGTGACGATCTCGGTGGTGATCCCGACTCTCGACGAAGCCCTTGGCATCGCCGACGCCGTGGAATGTGCTCTTGATTTTGATGTGGATCGAGGACCCTCCGGGGCTCGGGACGCGGTAGGGAGCCGGCCCAATGAGGTCGTTGTGGTCGATGGTGGCAGTCGTGATGCGACGGTCAGGATCGCCCAAGGATCCGGAGCTCGAATTCATCTGTTGTCTGACGAGGCGGGGTGCTGCGGCATTTCGGGTCGGCCGGCAGCAGGGGGACGCGCCCACCAGCTCCTGATAGGAACTGAAAAAACAGAAGGGGAAGTGCTTCTCTTTCTGCACGCGGATACCCGGCTCGAGCCGGGATGGTCCGAAGCCGTGGAACGGGCTCTGTCCGATCCGGGGTGTGCGGGAGGTGCGTTTCGATTCCGATTTGCGGAGCGGGGCGCTTGGGAGCGATGGATCGAGTTCTGGGTCGACGTGCGCGTCACCTTGCTCGGGCTGCCCTATGGTGATCAGGCGCTCTTCGTGCGCCGGAGCGTGTTGGAGAAAATGGGCGGCGTGGCCATCGTACCGATCATGGAAGACCTGGACTTAGTGCGCGGGATTAAGCGTGCGGGGAGCCTCGCTCGTCTGCCCGAGTATGCGACGACGTCGTCACGGCGTTACCGCGACCGTGGCGCCTTACGCACAATCTTCTGGCATCAGGTGGCACTCTTGGGTTGGTTTTTGGATTGGGATCGCGAGCGGCTCGCTGCGAGGATGGGACGATGAGCGCGGCCGCTGAATCGATCGAAGCAGACGCGGTCCGTGAATCGCCCGTGCGGCACGCATTGCGAAGGCTCTCCTTCTATCTGCGAAGGAATTGGCGCTACTACCTTCTCTGGTTCGTCGCGGTCGCGATCTACTCGGTGATCTTTAACGCGATCCCCATGATGGTTGGCCGCGCGGTCGATGGCTTGATCGATCCTGGCGTTCCGGCCGAAGTCGTGGTCCGGCGATGTTGGATTCTCTTCGGGCTTGCCCTCGCTGGAGGCGTGTTTCGTTTCTACACGAGACAACTCGTGTTCGATGCCGCTCGAGAAGTCGAATACGAGATCCGAAACGATCTCTTCGGACATCTACAGAAGCAGCCGCAGTCGTTCTACTTTAAATGGCGGACCGGCGAGCTGATGAGCCGCTGCGTCAACGACCTCAACTCCGTGCGCTTACTACTCGGGCCCGGCCTGCTTTCGGTTGCCCAGAGTCCGATCCTGTTTATTGGCGCCTTCGCTTTCATGAGCACGTACAGCGTCAAACTCGCCACCCTGATGGTGATCCCGTATCCGCTCTTTATCGTCATCTCGCGCTTCATCGGCGCGCGTCTCTTCCGCCGCAGTCTGGCCGCGCAGGAATCCCTGGCCTCGATGTCGAATCTCGTCCAGGAGAGCATCGCGGGGATCGGCGTTGTGAAGGCCTACGCCATGGAGGGTGACCAGGCGGCGCGCTTCGCGGAAGCAAACGACCACCTGCGCGACCGACAGCTGAAGTTGGTGCGGGCGGGGGCGGCGATGCCGGCGATGACGGGACTTCTTCCCGCAGCGGGCTTGGGCATGGCGCTCTACGTTGGGCTCGACATGATCGCCGCCGGCACGCTCAAGCCCGGCGCGCTCTTTGCCTTCACGATCTACGCCCGCATGCTGACTTTCCCGACGATGATGATGGGCTACTCGGTCAGCCTGCTTCAGCGCGGCGCTTCCGCCATGCAGCGGATCGATGAAGTGATGTCGATCGAGCCCTCGATCGCGGATCACACGGAGTCCGTCCAGCTCGACGACCTGTCCGGCGAGATCGAATTCCGAGGCCTCAATTTCGCCTACGGGGACGACGCACGGGAGCCGGCCCTGACTGAGATCTCGCTCAAAGTTCCAGCCGGCTCATCCCTTGGTGTCGTTGGGCCCGTGGGCTCGGGCAAGTCGACCCTGGCCTCCTTGATCCCGCGCATCTACGAAGTGGAATCGGGTCAGCTCTTCATCGACGGTGTCGACGTGAACCGGCTGGAGATCGAGCGGCTGCGCACGTCCATTGCAATGGTGCCGCAGGACTCCTTCCTCTTCTCCATGCCGATCCGATCGAATATTGCGTACGGCCTTCCCGAAGACGCCACCGACGCCGAAATCCACCTCGCCGCCCAGCGCGCCCAGCTCGCCGGCGACATTGAGGATCTGCCCCAGGGCTATGACACGTTAGTCGGGGAACGAGGCGTGATGCTCTCCGGCGGACAGCGGCAGCGTACGGCGCTCGCGCGAGCGCTCGCCCTCGATCCGAAGATCCTGATCCTCGATGACACGCTGTCTTCGGTTGATGCGGAGACTGAGCGACGTATTCAGACCGAGCTTTCGAATGTATTTGCGGGCCGGACGGTTGTCGTCGTGGCCAGTCGCGTCAACTCTGTCCAGGGCCTGGACCAAATCGTCGTGCTCGACGAAGGGCGTATCGTTGAACGCGGTCGCCACGCGGAACTCCTTGCGCGCGGCGGGCTTTACGCGCGCCTAGCCGCCGAGCAAGAAGCGGAAGCGAAGCGCGGGGTGGGAGCGCCCATCACGCCGGATGCTGTATCGAGTGGCGATGTGCTCGCGGGAGAGGGCGCATGAGCGATCCCGGCGCAGGCAAGGAAGCGGAGAAGATGAAGGGCGCCAAGAAGGCCAAGAGTGGCGATTCAGGGAGCGATCCTTTCGACGAAGACGCGCTCGGTAAAGCCTACGACACGCGAATTCTCGTTAGGCTGTGGCCTTACGTGCTGCCGTATTGGCGGCAGATTGCGATGACGCTGCTGCTCTTCTTGCCCATTTTTGCGCTCGAATTGGCCCCGGCCTGGATCGTGAAGTCGGGGATCGACCGTGTTGTCGATTCGGCGGCCGAAGCGTCGGCGACCGGAACGGAATTCGTCGTCACGGATTTTTTACTCGAAGGGCGCACCGAAGCTCGTCCGGAGATAGCGAATGAAGTAGCGAAGAAAGCAGGGCCGGGCTTCGCAGATTGGGTCGATGACCAGGTGGGCGGATTCTTCGACCCGCCGACAGGTTGGTCGCTCGGTGGCTGGCTCGCGATGCTCTATATCGTCACGACGCTTGTGTTAGGCGCGATGCAATACGTCTATCAGGTCTTGATGGCTTCGACCGGGCAGTACGCCATGCGTGGGCTTCGTAAGCATGTCTTCGAGCATATCCAGACGTTGCAGATGTCGTATTTCGATGTGATTCCTGTTGGGCGCTTGGTCACTCGAGCGACAAATGACGTCGAGAACGTCGCGGAGATGTTCGCTCAAGGCCTCGTCGCTCTGATCACCGACGTAATTAAGATGGTCGGCTACGCGTTGATCCTTTTCGCGTTATCGCCGAAACTTGCGACCTGGGCTTTTGCCATTGTGCCTGTACTCGCGGTTGCGGCGGTGATCTTTAGGCTGAAGGTCCGCGAGGCCTTCCGCGAAGTCCGCGTGCGTATCGCGCGCATCAATACCTACATCCAAGAGAGCGTGACCGGCATGAAGGTCGTGCAGCTCTTCAGTCGCGAAGCGCGCAATATGGCCGAGTTTGATGCCATGAATGCGGATCATCGGGACGCGTGGAATAAATCGATCCGCTACGACTCGTTGCTCTTCGCCACAGTCGAAGTCGCGACAGGAATCACGATGGCGGTTATTTTGGGCGTCGGGACCGGCGTTGCTGAAGTCGGCATCATGTACGTCTTCATCGACTACATGCAGCGCTTCTTCATGCCGCTGCGGGATCTCTCCGCCAAATACTCTGTGATGCAATCGGCCATGGCCGGCGCCGAGCGAATCTTCCAGGTCCTCGACACGGCGCCGAAGGTCGCCGACCTCGTTGAGGCAGCCGCGGTGGGTCGCCCTGAAGAGAAGGGTCTCGTCGAGTTCGATCACGTCTGGTTCTCCTATGGCGAGACAAAAGGGGGCGAGACAAAAGGGGGCGAGACCGAAGGGCGCTCTCCTGACGAAATAAATTGGATTCTTCAGGATGTGAGTTTTCGCGTCGAAGTCGGGGAGAAGGTGGCTTTCGTTGGCGCGACTGGCGCTGGTAAGACCACGATCATCAAGCTGCTCACGCGGCTCTATGACGTCGATCGTGGCTGCATCCGCGTCGATGGCATCGATGTCCGAGACATTCCCCAACGAGATCTCCGACGCCGAATCGCGACAGTTCTTCAGGACGTGTTCCTTTTCAGCGGAACCCTGGCGCGCAATATCGCGCTCGGCCGTGCTGATTTGTCCGAGGGCGATGTTCGGGAGGCCGCGGTCGCTGTTGAAGCGCACCCCTTCATCGAAAAGTTGCCCGATGGCTACGGAACCGAGGTGCTGGAGCGCGGCGCGAACTTCTCGACCGGGCAAAGGCAGATCCTGTCCTTCGCTAGGGCCTTGGCCCACGGTGCGCATATCCTCGTGCTCGACGAAGCGACGAGCGCCATCGATACGGAAACGGAAGCGGCCATTCAGCGCGGCATTCACGTCCTGATGGAAGGCAAGACCGCGATCGCAATTGCCCATCGGCTCTCCACGATCCGGGACGTCGACACAATCCATGTGCTGAAGGGCGGCCGGCTCGTCGAGTCGGGATCCCACAGCGTATTGCTGGGCCACGGGGGGCACTACGCGCGTCTGCACCAGCTGCAATCGGAGAACGAACACGGCGGCGGTGAAGCCGAAGTGGGTTCCCTGCAGGCATAGTCGCCGGCGCAGTCGCCGGCACGGTTGCGGGTGTAGTTACCGGCATAGTGGTTGCTCAGGGCCGCCGGTCAGAATAGGGCGGCCGAGCCGTATTGATTCGATAGAATCACTGCCCTCGCGCAGGCGAAACGTCTCGTCGCGAGTCCCCCTTTTCTGGAGCCCCAAAGCCATGGCCCTCTTTGCCGAGATCCCCTCCGACGGCGACGCACGCGTCTTCGACATCAAAAGCCCCGTGACCCTTGAGTCGATCGGACAATTCGAAGCGGCGACGGAAGAGGACGTACGAGCGGCTGTCGCTCGCGCACGGAAGGCCCAAGGCGAATGGGCAAGCCGGTCATTTAAGGCGCGCGCCGAGGTGCTCTGGGCGTTAGTCGATCAGTTGGTCGAGCGGCAAGACGAGATCGTCGAGCTGGTCGTGAAGGAAACGGGCAAGACGATTCAGGAAGCCATCACAATGGAAGTCATGGCGCCCTGCATGCAGATCTCGCACTACGCCAAGTATGGACCCAAGTATCTGAAGTCCGTCAAGAAGCGCCCGGCGGGCATCATGCGCTTCTCGAAGAAGGTCACGCTTCACTACCAACCTCTCGGTGTGGTTGGATTGATTACGCCTTGGAACGGCCCGGTTGCGCTCGCGATCAATCCCTTGGCGCAGGCGCTGATGGCTGGGAATGCGGTGATCCACAAGCCCAGTGAAGTCACGCCGTTCTCGGCGGTCCTCGTTCAGGAGATGGCCGAGGCCGCGGGACTTCCGAAGGATCTTTATCAGGTGCTTCAGGGAGACGGCGCGACGGGTGCGGCACTGATCGAATCTGGTGTCGACAAGATTTCGTTCACGGGCAGCGTCGCGACGGGCCGTAAGGTCGGGGCGGCATGCGGACGAAATCTGATCCCGGTCACGCTTGAGCTCGGCGGCAAGGATGCCATGATCGTCTGCAGCGACGCGGACCTCGATCGTGCGGCGGACGGCGCTGTACGCGGATCATTCTTCAATACGGGGCACTATTGCTGTGGGACGGAGCGGGTTTACGTGCCCGAGTCGGTTTATGAGCCCTTTGTTGAGCGCGTCGTCGAGATGACGAAGCGGCTGACCCAGGCAACGACGGGGGCCTCCGACGTTGGCGCCGTCTTCTGGGACAAGCAGATGGACATCATCGAAGACCACATGCGCGACGCTAAAGAAAAGGGCGCGAAGGTGCTGGTCGGCGGAGAACGCAATCGCAGCTTGTCCGGGTACTACTTTCCGCCGACGGTGGTGACCGAGGTTGATAACACCATGGATCTGATGACCCGAGAAACCTTCGGGCCGGTCATCGCGATCCAGAAAGTTCGGGACGAGGAGGAGGCGCTCGCGCTCGCGAACGATTCCGACTACGGGCTCTCCGGAAACGTCTGGACGCAGGATCTTGAACGCGGCGCCCGGATTGCGGAGCGGATGGTCACCGGCAGCGTTTCCGTCAACGATATCTCGGTGACCTACGGCATTCCCGAGGCGCCTTTCGGCGGGGTCAAGGAGTCCGGGGTCGGGTATGTGAACGGTGAAATCGGGATTCGTGGCTACTGCCACATCCATCCGGTGATCGTAGACACGTCCAAGAAAGCCCAGGGCGGCTACCCCTATACCGAGAAGAGTGCGGCCGGAATGAGACGCATGGTGAAGACGGTGTTTGGGAACAAGATCCTACGAAAATTGTTCGTTTGAGTCGCTTGTCGGGGCCCCCTTGGATGGGGTACCAACTCGTCTACCCCCCGATGTACGTGTCGTGTCGACGGGCTCAGCCCCCGTTAAATACGACGATTCCCGAGTAGGGGGACGAATTCTTCGGTTTTGATCAGTTGCGGTCTTTTCTGACCTTTGAGCTTTTACTCCACTGATTTTACTAGAGAAAACGTTCCCAAAGCCTGGCTGGGCAAACCGATGATGGACGATTTCGTCTAGAGTCGGGTGTGAAGAGCCGCACTGCTTTCTGGGGACATCGCACGAACGGGGGAATTTAATTCTCCCGTCCGAAGTGGGTCTAGTCCCCCGATCTCGGTCGCGGCCGATCGATCGAGGGTCCATTGCGCATCAAAAGCCTGCAGCTCCACGGTTTTAAATCGTTTGTAGACCGCACGGTCTTCAGCTTCGACGACGGCATGACCTGCGTCGTCGGTCCGAACGGTTGTGGCAAATCGAATGTTGTCGACGCGATCAAGTGGGTGATGGGCGAACAGTCCGCTCGCAAGCTTCGCGGCAAGGGCATGGATGATGTGATCTTCGCGGGTTCGGAGAACCGCCCGCCGATCGGCATGGCCGAGGTCTGCCTGACCTTCGACAACGCCGATGGCCAAGCTCCCGCCGCCTACGCTGCCTACAGCGAAATCGAAATCTCGCGTCGGCTCTATCGCTCCGGCGAATCCGAATATCTGATGAACAAGGCGCCGGCGCGTCTGAAGGATGTGCACGACTTTTTCCGCGACACGGGCATCGGCCTGCGCGGCTACACGATCGTCGAGCAGGGCAAGGTCGCCGAGATCGTTTCGTCCAAGCCCGAAGACCGTCGCGGTCTAATTGAAGAGGCCGCCGGAATCGGCAAGTACAAGGCGCGCCGAAAAGAAGCCGAGAGCAAGATGCGCTCGACGGAGCAGAACCTGACGCGGGTGAACGACGTGCTCGGCGAGATCAAGCGCCAGATCTCGACGCTCGAGCGACAGGCGAAGAAGGCCGCGCGCTACAAGCGTCTCCAAGAGACCCAAAGAGTGCTCGAGCTGTCCCTCGCAGCGGACGAACGAACGAGTCTGCTGAAGGAAGTCGAGCACGAGTCGGGTTCCCTGGGCACGCTCAAAGATCAGATGATCGCACTTGAAGCCAACCTGGCAGAGCGCGAACTCGCGGCAGAAGAGCATCGTATCGCCCAAACAGTCGCCGAGAAGGCTGTGACAAAGGGGGCCGAAAAGCTCTACAGCCTGCGCAGCGAGATCAAGAACCTGGAAGGCCGCATCGAGCTTGCCCGCCGCGAGCGAGACAACCTCGAAGAGTCCAGCGAATCCCGAAAGGGCGAACTCGCGACTCTGGCGGAACAGCTCGCAAACGCCGAGGAGGAACATCGCGGTGCCAAGGAAGAACTCGACCAGCTCGAGCGCGGCCTCGATCAGGAAAAGGCCGCAATCGAAACCGCCGAGCGCGAAGTTCAAACGGCTCAGGAATCGCTTCGAACCTTCGAGGCCGACCGGGATACGAAGAATACGGCGCACGTTGAGCTCCTGACTGGCGTCGCACGACTCGAAGACCGGCTCGCGAATTTGAGCGACCGGCAATCAGCCATTGACCAGCGCATGCGCGGCGTCGATGCCGATGTCGAGGCACAGCAGAGCCAGGCTGCAGAAGCCGGAATCGAGCAGGGCTCACTTGAAGAGGGCCTTCGTAATCTGCTCTCGGATCGAGATCGATTGCAGGACAAGCTTCGCGAAGCGATGCGCGTTCACGGAGAATCGAAGGAAGCCGTTCGCTCCGCGACGGAAACTTCGCAGGCCGCGAGCAAGTCCGCACAGACGTCCCACGCGCGTTACGAGTCGCTGCGTGAAGTCGTCGAGGGTCGTCAGGACATTGGCGAAGGTGCGCAACATCTCCTTTCCGGCGGACAGGAAGTCGCAGATCAGCTGGGGCTTCGTGGTCTTGTCCGCGAACTGATTGAGGCGGATCCCGAGGTTGAGCGGGCTGTGGAAGCCGTCTTGGCCGATCGCGCCGAAGCCATCGTGATTCAGGAAACCGGCGGGGCCCTTGCCGCACTCAAGAAGCTGCGCGAAGAGGGAGCGGGACGCGGCGTCTTCGTCGTTCAGCACTCGCAGCCCGAAGTTATGGGGGTCGCCGTTCCTCTAGGGGATCCGCTTCTCAAGCAGGTGCGTCCTCGCGCGGGCAGCGAAGGGGTAGCGCGCGCGCTGCTTGGCGACGTCTATCTCGTAGACAGTCTAGAGCGTGCTTTCGAGCATTTCGGGACGGACCGATTGCCTGCGACATTTGTCACGCCGAATGGCGATCTCGCGACGCCTGATGGCATCGTGACCGGTGGCGGAGAGTCTTCCGCGAGCGGCATGCTGACGCGCGCGCGTGAGGTCCGGGAGCTGGAGGTCGAGGTTGCTCGACTTCAGATTACATCGGACGAAGTACAGGCAGCCCAAGAACGTTCAGAGACGGCCCTCGCACGGGCTGGCGAAGAACTCGAAAACCTTCGCAACCGGCACCACACCGCCGCGCTCGCTGTGGCGAATCACGAGAAGGATCTCGAACGCTCGACCGAGAAGGTGAAACGGATCGGCGAAGCGCAGGAAACTCGCGTCGCGGAGCGCTCCGACTTGTTAGGTGAGCAAGCCTCGGTTGTAGATGATCTCGCAACCTTGGCGCGGAATCTCGAAGATCTCCGCGGCGAACGAGGGGAAAGTCAGCGCTCGGTAGACGCGATTGGCCTCCAGATCAGTAGCTCCGGTCGCGAACTCTCTCGACGAGAGAGCCGTGTGGCGGAACTTCGCGTTGCTTACCGTGCGCGCGACGAACACCGCCTGCGTCTGCGAGAGACGGCCACCCGCGCAGAGCAGTCCGGGCGAGAGACACGCACCTGGATCGAGCGGCGTAACGAAGAAATCGAAACCGCCCGCGTGCGTCGCGAGACGCTGCTCGAAGAGATCGGCGGCGCGGAAGGCGACCTCGCCGTTCAGCTGCAGGCTGAAGAAATTGCGCGAGTCGAAAGCGACACTCTGCGAGAAACCTTCGAAGAGGCCTCAGGCAAAGTCACGGAGATTGAGAACACCGCGCGGACTCTGCGTGGCGACCTCGGTGCTGCGCGCGAGAAGACGAGCCAGGCGGAACTTAAGCTCTCTGAAGCTCGTATGCGACTCGATCATCAGGCTTCGACGGTTCGCGAGCGCTGGGACGTCGCGATCGAAAAGTGGAAGCTGCCGACGCTCGAGGAACTGAGCGCAGGGGTCGAACTCGACACCAGCCCGACGGCTCCCGATGCCGGGCCGACTGCGCTCGCCGCCGAGGGTGAGGCGGAAGTGCCCGCCGACGTCACGGCCGACGCGCAGGCTGCAGAGGGCGCAGGTAGCGAGACCGACGAAGAAGATGAGGCCCTGAGCCCCGCGTCGGCGCTCCGCGAAGCGAAGCGAAACGTCGAACTTGCGATGCTCCCGACGCCCGAACGCAAGCGTGAGTCTGAGAAGGTTCGCAAATCGCTTCAGTCGCTCGGTGACGTGAATTTGGGTGCGATCGAAGAGCACGAAGAACTGGCCGAACGATTCCGCTTCCTGTCCGAACAGAAGGACGATCTCGAAGGCACAATCAACAGCCTTCGCGAGGCGATCTCCCGCATCAATCGCACGAGCCGCAAGCGGTTCAAAGAGACCTTCGAGCTCGTGTCCCAACGCTTCTCTGAGAATTTCCCGCGCCTGTTCGGCGGTGGAAAGGCGAGTCTCGAACTCACCGATGCCGAGGATATTCTCGAGGCTGGCGTCGACATTATGGCGATGCCTCCCGGCAAACGATTGCAGAACGTGAACTTGTTGTCTGGTGGTGAGAAGACCATGACGGCCCTCGCGCTTCTCGTCGCGGTCTTCCAGGTCAGGCCGAGTCCCTTCTTCCTCCTTGATGAGGTCGATGCGGCGCTCGATGACGCGAACGTGGGTCGCTTTAATCAGCTCATCGTCGAGATGTCGAAGCGCAGCCAGTTCCTCGTGATCACGCATAACAAGCGGACCATCGAAGTCGGTGACGTGCTCTACGGCGTGACCATGGAACAGCGAGGCGTGTCCAAGCTCGTCTCTGTGGTGCTGAACTAATACGGCTAAGAAGGCCGTTCAGAAGACAGCTTTGAGGGCCGCTACGAAAGAATGCGGCCCCTGCAACAGGCGCTCCTTGGGCGCCTGTTCGCGTTTGGGCGATTGGTTCCTTTTGGGAAGACGCCCAGCTCGCGAGTCGCGTCGGTCGCGCCGGAGCGCATTCCGTTCTCGGGATCCTCTTATTCGCGGTGACGACGACCGCGGGCTGCGTCACGGGCGCAATCTATGAACACACGATGCGTCCGCTGGACATCGACCTTTCACGACACTCCGTTGCTAATCGAAAACGCGCGTCTCGCCCGGGCCACGGAGTCTTGGAAGACGCTCGTGATCCCGTTGAAATACGTCCTGGGGATCGTTCTGTATTTCGATTCGGGGGATGTCTCAATTGCGGGAGCAGCCGAGGCTGCTGGAATCGAGACCGTTCACTACGCGGATATCGAGCGCGAGTCTTTTCTCCGGATCTGGACGCAGAGCTGGCTTTACGTCCTCGGCGAGTAGGGCGGTAGGGCGGAGGCACTGAGTGGAGTGGGCAGCGCTGCGATCACCGCCGGAGCAGCGATCGGTTGTCATGGCTCCGGATTGACTCGATTCTCGGACTCGTGCTGGTAAGATCCGCGCGGCATGGACCAGACCGCTAACCTCTACGAACTCTCTGTTCTTATTCAGGAACACCCCGGCCTCCTCGTACTCGCGACGGGCCTCGGTCCGCTCTTGCTCGGTCTTGTGATCGAACGCCTCGGATGGGGCAAAAAGACAAAGACGCCTGGGCGCCAGCGCGAACCGGCGCCCGACAGCCAGCCGGCGGCGGACGTAGAAGCCGCGCCGCCTGAGGAAGCCGCGCCGTCCAGCGACCCGGAGCCGCTGGCCTTCCTGGGCGAAACTCAAGAAATCGCGCTGCCTGTCGCCGAGCCCGAGGCCGCTGCGATTCCCGGAGCCGCTGACGAAGAAGCGCGCCAGGGCGAGATCACCGTAGTCGACCCCGAGTCTGGGCCGGCCGCGCCGCCGCCGCCCGTTCCCGTTTCGATCCCTGCGCCGGAACCGGAACCGGCCCCACGCGTTCGGCTACGCGATCGATTGCGGCGGACGAGTGAAGCCTTCGCCGGGCGGTTGGGTGATGTACTGGGTGGGCGGCAAGTCGATGCCGCGCTCCTCGATGAGCTTGAGGAAGTGCTCTTCACTGCGGATCTCGGAGTGAAAACGGCGGAGTCGCTGCTTGAGCGCGTTCGATCCGAAGGCAGGGGTGCTGACGGCAATCGCGTTCGCGAGATTCTGAAAGAAGCGATCGGCGAGAAGTTGGCGGGCGCTGAGCGAGCCGGAGACCCCTTCGAGCTGGCTGGCCATCCGCATGTGATTCTGATGCTCGGCGTAAACGGCGCGGGCAAGACGACGACGATCGGGAAACTTGCGGCTCAACATCAGGCGAGGGGCCGGAGCGTCTTGCTTGGGGCGGGGGACACGTTCCGCGCCGCCGCGATCGAGCAGCTCCAGGCATGGGGCGAGCGCGTCGGCTGCGATGTGATCTCAGGAGAAGCGGGGGGAGATCCGGCGTCTGTGGCCTTTGATACGGTGAAGGCGGCGATCGCACGCGACGTGGACGTTGCCATTATCGACACCGCCGGCCGCCTGCAGACGAAGAAGCCGCTGATGGAAGAGCTGGCCAAAATAGTGCGTGTGATCGGCAAGGATATTCCCGACGCGCCTCACGAAATTCTGCTCGTGCTGGACTCGAACACCGGACAGAACGCTATTTCCCAAGCTCGCCTCTTTGCTGAAGTAGCCTCAGTTTCTGGACTCGTTCTGAGTAAGATGGACGGAACTGCGAAGGGCGGCGTGATCGTCGGCCTCGCGGACGAATTCCGGATTCCCGTAAACTTCGTCGGGGTTGGCGAAGGCATCGAGGATCTACGGGAATTTGATGCAGCGGAGTTTGTGGACGCGCTCTTCGGAGACGACTAACAAGGCCGCCCGCTCTTAGGCTAGCGGCCACCTAGGGGATTTGTATGGCTGGCTTCGTGCTTGCGCTAGATCAGGGGACTACGTCCTCTCGTGCCTTGTTGATCGATCAAGAGGGCGCAATTCAAAGCGTCGGGCAATTTGAGTTCCCCCAGTCCTTCCCCAAGCCGGGCTGGGTCGAGCACGATCCCTTCGAGATCTGGGATAGCCAGCTCCGCGCCGCGCGAACCGCTCTCGAGTCGGCGGGTGTAGGCGCCGAGGATATCGTTGCGATCGGGATCACCAACCAGCGAGAGACGACGGTGGTTTGGGATCGCGCGACGGGCGAGCCGATTTACCCTGCGATCGTTTGGCAATCACGGCAGTCGAGTGGCGTTTGCGACGAGCTTCGAGGCCGAGGTCTAGAAGACGAGATCCGCGCCCGCACAGGGTTGTTGATCGATGCCTATTTCTCAGGCACGAAGATTCGCTTCATCCTCGATGCGGTGGAAGGGGCGCAGGCGCGCGCTGAGGCCGGAGAGCTCTGCTTCGGCACGATCGATACCTGGTTGATCTACAAGCTGACGAAGGGGCGAGTGTTTGCGACGGAGCCTTCCAATGCTTCGCGTACGCTGCTTTACAACATTCATGAGGGCGCTTGGGATGATTTCCTGATAGATGCGTTAGGCGTACCGCGGTCGATGTTGCCTGAGGTTCGAGACTCGAGCGGCGATTTCGGAGAGGCGGACGCAGAGTGGTTAGGCGCATCGATACCGATCGCTGGCGTTGCGGGCGACCAGCAATCCGCACTCTTTGGGCAGGGCTGCACCACGCCGGGGCGCGCGAAGAATACGTATGGCACCGGATGCTTTCTGCTGATGAATACCGGGCATGAAGCGCCTAAGTCGGAAGCGGGCCTGATTACGACAGTGGCATGGCGACGCGATGGCGTGCAGGAGTATGCGCTGGAAGGATCGATTTTCGTTGCAGGCTCCGCAGTGCAGTGGTTGCGCGACGGGCTCGGAATCTTTGAGCACGCGTCGGAGAGCGAAGCCATAGCGAAGAGTGTGCCTAACAGTGACGGCGTTTATGTCGTTCCTGCGTTCGTTGGGCTCGGCGCGCCTTATTGGGATGAGAAGGCTAGGGGAACGATCGTCGGGCTGACCCGGGGAACGACCCGCGCGCATATCACCCGCGCGACACTGGAGTCGATCGCATTCCAGACCCGTGATGTGATGGATGCTATGGCAGAGGATTCGGGGATTTCGCCTCAGGTGCTTCACGTCGATGGTGGCGCCTGCGAGAACGACTTCTTGATGCAGTTCCAGGCGGATATTCTTGGAATCGCCGTCGAGCGGCCGGCGGTACTAGAAGCAACGGCAATGGGGGCCGCGAAGCTGGCGGGATTCTCAGTTGGCTTTTGGGAAGAGGGCGCGGCGCTCAAGAGTGAAGCCGGCGAGGCAACACTCTTTGAGCCAACTATGCCTGAGGGCGAGCGCGAGAAGCTTTATCGCGGCTGGCGACGTGCGGTTGAAAGGTCGCGGTCCTGGGCCGAAGAGGATGCCGAGGAATGAGTCGCCCGCTTGTCATCGCCCATCGCGGGGCTTCCGGTGAACGCCCCGAAAACACGGCCTCAGCATTCGAGCGCGCGATCGAACTCGATGCGGACATGATCGAGACCGATCTTCATGTGAGCCGTGATGGGGTGATCGTGATTCATCACGACGCTTCACTCGAGCGGTTCGGGGATCCGGGGGAGATTCGGGACCGAAGTGCTTCGGAATTGGCGGCGCTGAATGCCGCTCCGGGCGGATCCGCTCCGGAGCGGATGCCGACGCTGCTCGATCTGCTGGAGGGGTTCGGCAGTCGGATGGACTTCAACCTGGAGCTGAAGGTGGGGCTCAATGCACCGTATGATGGTCTCGAGGAACGAGTCTTTGCTGAGGTTGAAGCTCGCGGGCTCTTGCCACGGATGCTTTTTTCGAGTTTTGACGACGGAGTGCTCGCGCGGCTGAGAGCTGTGTCCTCCGCGGCGAGGATCGCAGTACTCGTTTCCCCGCGGGCTCCCCGTGATGTCCTAGGGCGAGCAGGTCGAGTTGGAGCCGAGGCCGTCAACCCGCATTGCCTGCTAGTGGCGCCCGGATGGGTGTCCGCGGCGCATGAGGCGGGCCTCGCGGTCTATCCGTATACCGCGAACGAGGTTACTGAAATGGAACGGCTCCTCGATACGGGCGTGGACGGCCTTATTACGAACTATCCGGCTCGCCTTCGGGAATTGCTCGATTCCCGGGATTCATGAGCATTGGCAGGTACTTAACGGATAGTACTGCGCGCTTTGGCGGTTGACTTTCCTAGGCGCTTGTTTTAGCGTGACGCGTTCGAAAAAACGTTGGGCCCGCGGTGACTTAGCTCTCCGCAGGACCGTTGGCGATGCGACTGGACTCTCGTATCGGGCAGAACTGGAAAATGGATCGGCCAAGTGGTCGACGCACGAGTACGAAGCATTGTTTCATAAGGCAAAACTTCGGGCTTCGCGTCTAGGCAACAGTCATTCAATCCGATTCGAAGCAACACCAAGCCCCGCCCCTCGATTCTCGCGAATCTGAACGGACAGGACGCAGGTACCTTCGAGTTCTGCCCGAGCCCCGATCATACGATCGGGAGAGAGCCGGCACGTCCCGCCGAGCGGTCCGACCATCTTCAATAGATGTAAAGCAAAGATGTGACCGAGGCGGACTCGGACGAGACGTTAAGAGCTCGCGAAATGCTGGACCCTGCAACCGGTTCGCCGGAGGCGCCGGGACAGCGAAGCCGCCCCTAATCATCTGAGCGATACGGAAGCATGGCACTCCACGGGACCACCGACGAGCGAACGATTTCCGGGCGGGCCTCCGGATTTCGAGGCACGTCGGAAGCCCTCGCTGCCGTTTATCCGGGAAAACCTCCCAGAGGACGTGTGGCGAGAAATGAAGAAAGCCGGATGCGCGTATGATGCGATACGGACTCCCCTCGAAGCAGGGCCTCTACGATCCCGAACTAGAGCACGATGCCTGTGGCATCGGATTCGTCGCCGACCTTAAGAAGGCGGCAAGTCATACGATCATCGAGCAGGCCACTGAAATCCTCTGCCGCCTGACCCATCGTGGTGCGGCCGGTTCAGACGAAGCGACCGGTGACGGCGCGGGCATGCTGATCCAGACGCCGGACAAGTTCCTACGAAAGGTCGCTGACGCCGAAGGCTTTGGGCTCCCCGCGCTGGGAAGCTACGCCTCCGCGATCGTGTTCCTGGCCGTCGATGGCGACGAGCGCGCCAAGCAAGTCGAGACCGTCGAGCAGGCTGTGGCGGCCGAAGGTCAGAGCTTCCTTGGGTGGCGCGAAGTGCCGACGGATCCGTCGAAGATCGGTCAGATCGCCCGCAGCGGAATGCCGGAGATCAAGCAGCTCTTTATCGGCGCGGCCGAAGGCCTCGACCAGCCCGGCTTCGAGCGAAAGCTCTACGTGATCCGCCGCTTGATCGAGGGCGCGATCGAGAAGCAGGGCACGGCGTTCCATATCGCGAGCCTCTCCTCCAAGACCTTCCTATTTAAGGGCATGTTCCTGGCGCACCAGACGCCGGAATTTTTCCCCGACATGCAGGATCCGGATCTCGAGAGCCGACTCGCTTTGGTGCATCAGCGCTACAGCACCAACACTTTCCCTACCTGGGACCTCGCTCAGCCGTTCCGCTACCTCGCACATAACGGCGAGATCAACACGATTCGCGGCAACCAGAACTGGATGAATGCACGGGAAGGCACGCTCAAGTCGAGCCTCTTCGGCGAAGACCTCAATAAGCTCTTCCCGGTTATGCGAACCGGCACGAGCGACTCGGCTCGCTTTGATAACGCGCTGGAGTTCCTGCACCTCGCGGGACGCGATCTTCCTCAGTCGATGTTGATGATGATCCCCGAGGCTTGGGAAAACGATCCGACGATGACCGAAGAACGTCGGGCGTTCTATGAATACTATTCGTGCATGATGGAGCCCTGGGACGGTCCGGCCTCCATGTGCTTCTCGAATGGAGACGGCGTTGGCGCCGTTCTCGATCGCAATGGGCTCCGCCCGTCGCGTTATGTCGTGACCAAGGATGGCTTGCTCGTGATGGGTTCGGAAGTCGGCACGCTGCCGATCGACCCTGTGGATATCGAAGTGAAGGGGCGACTCGAGCCCGGACGCATGTTCTATGCGGACCTCGATGAAGGCCGCATCATTGAAGATGAAGAGCTGAAGGATCGATACATCACGCGTCAGCCCTACAAGACCTGGGTCGACATGTATCAGCTGAAGCTGGGCGATCTCGGTTCTGTGGACGCGGTTCATAAGCCGAACCCGGAGATTAGGCTCTCTCTGCAGCAGACTTTTGGATACACCCTCGAAGACATGCGGTTCTTGCTCGCGCCGATGGCAGCGAACGGCAAGGAGGCCTTGGGCTCGATGGGTGAGGATTCGGCGCTGGCCTGTCTCTCCGACAAGCCGCGACTGCTCTTCTCCTACTTCAAGCAGAACTTTGCGCAGGTCACGAACCCGGCAATTGACTCGATTAGAGAGCGTCCGGTCATGACCTTGGATTCGACGTTAGGCGAAGAGAAGAATCTTCTCGTCGAAACGCCGGAACATGCACAGCTGCTGCGACTCCATCGCCCGGTTCTGCGAGACGCGGAACTCGAGGCGATTCGCCAGATCGACAAGCCGGGCTTCAAGTCCGTCACGCTTTCGACCCTCTATAAGGTGACCGAAGGTGGCGCCGGGATGAGAGGCGCGATCGACCAACTTTGCCGAGAGGTAGTGCAGGCGATCGAAGGTGGCGCAAATATCCTGATTCTCTCGGATCGCGGTGTGAGCCCGGAGCTGGCTCCGATTCCGGCGCTGCTCGCGACGGGCGCGGTACACCATCACCTGATTCGAAAGACGCTTCGCACGCGGTGCGGCATCGTCGTTGAAACGGGTGAAGCACGTGAGGTCGCGCACTTCGCTCTGCTCATCGGATACGGCGCGGGTGCAGTGAACCCTTATCTCGCCTTCGAAACCGTTTCGGACATCGTCGAGGAACGAACCTTCGTTCCCGAAGATCTCGACATCGAAACGGCGATCGAGAACTACCTGAACGCCATTGATCTTGGCCTGCTCAAGATCTTCGCGAAGATGGGGATTTCGACGCTTCAGAGTTACCGCGGTGCACAGATCTTCGAGGCCATCGGCCTCGGGGAAGATGTCGTGAACCTCGCCTTCTCCGGTACGCACTCGCGTGTTAAGGGCATCGGCATCGATGTGCTCGCACGCGAAGTCGAAATGCGGCACGACCGTGGCTTCCCCGAGAATGAGTTCGAGTATCCCGAGCTTGATCCGGGTGGTCTCTATCAGTGGCGTCTCCGCGGCGAGCAGCACACGTTTAATCCCGAGTCGGTGGCGAAGCTTCAGCACGCGGTGCGCAACGATAGTTGGAAGAGTTTTGATGAATACACGGAAGCGGCGAATGACGACTCGGTGCGCATGCGCACTTTGCGAGGTCTGCTCGACTTCAAATTCGACCGTGACGCGGTTCCGATCGAAGAAGTCGAATCCGTAGAAGAGATCGTCGTCCGCTTCTGCACTGGCGCCATGTCTTACGGCTCGATCTCGGCGGAAGCGCACGAAACGCTGGCCATCGCCATGAACCGCCTCGGCGGACGTTCGAATACCGGCGAGGGCGGCGAGGACCCGAAGCGCTGGACACCGGATGAGAACGGCGACTCGCGTCGCAGCAAGATCAAGCAGGTCGCTTCAGGACGCTTCGGCGTGACGAGTGCCTACTTGGTCAACTCCGACGAGATGCAGATCAAAATTTCGCAGGGCGCGAAGCCCGGCGAGGGTGGCGAGCTGCCGGGCCACAAGGTCGACAAGATTATCGCGGCCACACGTTATTCGACGCCGGGTGTTGGCCTAACGTCTCCGCCGCCGCATCATGATATCTACTCGATCGAGGATCTGTCGCAGCTAATTCATGACCTGAAGAACGCGAACCGTCGCGCGAACGTGAGCGTGAAGCTCGTGTCCGAGACGGGGGTCGGCACGATCGCCGCGGGCGTATCCAAAGGCAAGGCAGATGGTATCCTGATCGCGGGCCACGATGGCGGCACGGGCGCTTCGGCGCTCACGTCGATTAAGAACGCGGGTTGTCCGTGGGAAATCGGCCTGGCCGAGACTCAGCAGACGCTGGTCCAGAACGATCTGCGTGGACGCATCAAGCTCCAGGTGGATGGTGGCTTCAAGACGGGTCGCGACGTTGTGATCGGCGCGCTGCTAGGCGCGGACGAATTCGGTTTCGCGACTGCACCACTCGTGGCCATGGGCTGCATCCTGATGCGCGTCTGCCATTTGAATACCTGCCCGGTTGGTATCGCGACTCAACGCCCGGAACTTCGGGAGCGCTTTGCGGGACAACCCGAGCACGTCACCAAGTTCTTCTTCTTCATCGCGGAGCAAACGCGCGAACTGATGGCGAAGCTTGGCTACCGGAATATGGACGAGATGATTGGTCAGACCGACCGTCTAGAGATGCGGAAGTCGATCAATCATTGGAAGGCGTCTTCGCTAGACCTGACCGATCTTCTGTACAAGCCGGATCTTGACAACGACGTGCATAACACGGGCGGTCAGAATCATGGGCTCGAAAAGGCGATCGACATGAAGCTTCTCGAGCTGGCCGAGCCGGCTCTTGAACGCGGCGAGAAGGTTCGTATCGAACTCCCGATCGAGAACATCAATCGAACCGTTGGAACGATTCTCGGTTCCGAGGTCAGTCGCAAATACGGTCTTGAGGGGCTGCCGGATGGCACGATCAATATCGAGTTCACCGGTTCCGCCGGGCAGAGCCTCGGCGCTTGGTTGCCGAAGGGCATCCAGATCCGCGTAACGGGCGATGCGAACGACTACTGCGGTAAGGGCCTCTCGGGCGGGCGCGTGATTGTGCGGGCTCCGGCGGAGGTCACTTTCGAGCCGACGGAGAACATCATCGCGGGCAACGTGCTTCTCTACGGAGCGACGGGCGGCGAAGCGTTCTTCCACGGACTCGCGGGCGAACGCTTCTGTGTTCGAAACTCGGGTGCCGAAGCGGTTGTTGAAGGCGTCGGCGATCACGGTTGCGAATATATGACCGGCGGCCGAGCGATTATCTTGGGCGAGACAGGACTCAATTTCGGAGCGGGTATGAGTGGCGGCATCGCCTACGTGCTCGACGAGGCGGGGGACTTCCCAGCGAAGATCAACCCGCTCTCGGCAGTTGATCTTGAGCCGCTTGGTGAAGATGACATCGAGTACGTCCAGAACATGTTGCGCAAGCACTTCGACTACACGCGAAGTGGACGAGCCGACGACATCCTTCGCAAGTGGGAGACCTACGCGCCTAAGTTCGTGAAGGTATATCCGCAGGAATATCGTGCAGCGCTCGAAGCGATGGCGACGGGCAACGAATAAAGCTCCGAACTTTTACCCAAGAACTGTGACTCAAAAGCTGTGACCCAAAAGCTGTGACCCACGAACCCGAGCGGGCGCACCCTAAACAGGGGCGCGTGCTGAGAACCCCCAGACGACGCAACTCGCGTGTCGAGGCAGAGCAACGATATGGCCAAGCCCACCGGATTTCTCGAGACCAAGCGCAATAATGCGAGCTATCGCGACCAAACCGATCGGACCACCGATTTTAAGCAGGTCGTGCTCACGATTCCGGATGAAGAACTCCAGGATCAGGCGTCGCGATGCATGGATTGCGGCATTCCGTTCTGCAGCAATCCGAATAGCGGTCGCGGCGGGTGTCCCCTCGGTAACGTGATTCCCGACTGGAATGATCTGGTCTACCGCGGGAAATGGGAGGAGGCGATTTCGCGTCTTCACTCCACAAACAACTTCCCCGAGTTCACCGGCTCAATCTGCCCCGCGCCCTGCGAGTCGGGATGTGTCCTCGGGATCAACGAAGAACCCGTAACGATCAAGAACATCGAGTTTAAGGTCGTGACCCACGGCTGGGAGAACGGCTATATCAAGCCAGTCGTCGCGGAAAAGCGCACGGGCCGCTCCGTCGCCGTCGTCGGTTCAGGTCCAGCCGGTCTCGCCGCAGCCCAGCAACTCGCGCGTGCTGGACACAGCGTGACGGTCTTCGAGAAGAACGACCGGGTCGGCGGGCTACTCCGTTACGGGATTCCCGAGTTCAAGATGGAGAAGTGGATCATTGATCGCCGCCTTGAGCAGATGAAAGAAGAGGGCGTTGCGTTCCAGACCGGCGTTCACGTTGGCAAGGATCTCTCTGCCGCGGATCTGCGAAAGAGTTTCGATTCGGTGCTGCTGACGATGGGCGCGGAACTGCCGCGGGACCTGCCTGTCGACGGGCGTGATCTAGGCGGCGTCCATTTCGCGATGGAATTTTTGCCCCAAGCGACGAAGCGCGTCCATGGTGACGAGCTTCCGCCTGAAGATGATATCTTGGCCAGTGGTAAGCATGTCGTGGTGCTGGGTGGCGGCGATACGGGATCCGACTGTGTTGGGACGAGCCTTAGACAGGGGGCGGCGTCGGTGACTTCGCTTGAACTGATGGCAGAGTCGCCTCACGGAAGCAATTCGGCGACGCCTTGGCCGATGTGGCAAATGATCTCTCGTAGCTCGAGTTCTCATGACGAGGGCGGTGAGCGCAAATACGCGATGCTGACAAAAAAGTTCACAGGCCAAGAGGGCGGAGTCGGTGAACTGCATGGCGTCGAAGTTCAATTCGGCGATCCTGATGAATCAGGGCGACCGCAAATGGTAGAAGTGGCTGGATCTGAGTTCGTTCTCAAGGCGGACCTTGTTCTTTTGGCACTCGGCTTTCTTGGACCGGTGCAGGCTGGTTTGATCGAGGATCTCGGACTCAAGCTGGATCCGCGCGGCAATATCGACGCGCATGCCAACGAGTTTGCGACGTCAGAGCCAGGTGTGTTTGCGGCGGGCGATTGCCGTCGAGGTCAGAGTCTCGTTGTATGGGCGCAGTGGGAGGGTCGAGAGGCTGCTCGCGCTGTCGATCAATACCTGATGGGCGACTCCCGACTCCAACAGCGAAACACGCTAGGGAATTCCCCCGGTTAACTCGGGGCGTTTGCCCTCACTCGCGCGACCACTTTTCGATCGCGACAATCGCATCGAATGAACGCGCCGCAGGCATCTGTTCCGGCACCGTATGGCTTGCGATTCTCATTGGTTTCGTGCGGCGTGGGTCACCCCCGTTTTGCGACCGGAGTCCGTCGGACTGCGTGAGAGATCTCTATGCGGAATCCGCGCGCCCAAGCCCTTTTAATCGTGTAGTCTAGAAGAAGCGAGTGTGCGGGTTGGACCTATGCGAAGACGGGGCGCGAACGTTGACACGTGAATCGGTAGCGACAGGTCAGGATCAATTGAGTCAAGCGAGTAGCCGTGGGGTCGGTCAGACCGGCGGAGCCTATGACTTCGAGCGACTCGAGCGCGCGATCGGTTTTTTGATCGGCGAGCATGAGCGGCTCTCATCCGAAAAGGCTGAGCTCCTAGAGGAGCTCGTCGAACGTGAGCAGCGCCTAACATCAATTCAGTCACGTCTAGATACAGAGAAGGCTCAGCGTCTCTCTGCTGTCGAGAGCGTGGATAAAATTCTCGGTCGTCTCGAGCAACTCCAAACGAGTGTGACGAACACGACGGTTGGGAAGACTCCGGCGGAGGGCGCATTATGAGCAATGATGGGACCGCGAAGCCTGTTGCCGTACGTATTGCCGGCCACGAGTATAAGATTCGCAGCGATGGCGATGGCGAGGCTCTACGAGTGATCGCTGGCTACGTAGACCGCGCGATGAATCGAGTGCGTGAGCGGACCGGTACGGTTGATACCCTGGATGTGGCCGTCCTTACGTGCCTGAACCTTGCTCGCGAAATTCTGGCGCTGCACGATCAGCGAAAGCTAGATGGCGCGACTGTTGTCGAAGCCGGACAGCTGCAAGGGCTTATCGACCGCGTTGAGTCGATGCTGACGATCGTGCCGGAGCACGTTTTGGCGGAGCAAAGTCAAAATCAGTCTTCTGACTCGAGTGAAGCGGCCGTTTCCGAGGCTGCTCACGCGGAGCATGCACCAGCCCGTACGCTTGAACTGCCGACCGTCGAGGCGCTCCGCGAGCGAGCAGGGCAAACTGCGAACGCGGGATACTCGTCGGACCCGACGGAGCTAGCGCATGAAGAACTAGCGGCGCCGCGAGTCGCCGCCGGTGGGCGCGACCGCGCTTCGTGATCGCAGGCTGAGCTCGCCGTCCCCATCGCAGGATTTGGGTGACCGCCCCGAGCTAGCGCTGCCTCGTTTTCTTCCGGGCCTATTGGCCGTGAGGGCATGGGGTTTTGGCTCCCGCGCATTATTTGGTGGTGGAGTCCGTGACGAATGAGTCCCGACGCCGAATCTCGTAGAGGTCAGCCCAAGAGCGCGCTTCGACTCGAAATGCGCCGTCATCTCTCGGGACTGGACTCCGGAGCCCGCGCGATGGCATCTGCTGCGATCGCAGAGCGGCTGACGAACTCGGAGCAATGGTCCACCGCGCGAGCTGTCGCCGCATTTGTAGGCGTGGGGCTGGAGGTGGACACCCTTCCGATCATCGAGTGCGCCCAGCGCCAGGGCAAGCACCTCCTTTTGCCGCGCTGTTTGTCTTCCACGACCCTTGAATTTGCTGAATATTCGCAACACGACGTTTTAGAAAACGGCCGTTTTGGGATTCCAGAACCCATGGCCGACCGTCCAGGCGAGAGCCTGCGCGGTATCGACCTTGTGCTGGTGCCGGGGCTTGCATTCGATTGCTTCGGCGGGCGACTCGGAAAAGGGGCAGGCTACTATGATCGAGTTCTTGCTCCGCTGGACAGGCAAGCGCGTCCGGCTCTTTTGGGGCTGGGCTTCGCTCTCCAGATCACACAGCGGGTGCCGATGACTACGCTCGACGTGTGTCTCGATGCCGTCGTGACGGAGTCGGCGTGGATCAAAACTAGAACAATCCCAACTTAGAGAACATAGAGGAGCCCGAAGTTCGATGAATGATGCAGCAATCAAGCACGAAGTCCGCCGGCAACTGGCCGTCATGCGCGAAGGAGCGGTCGATTTCTACGGCGAGGATGAGCTCGCCGCACGGTTAACCGTCTGCCTTAAGGAAGACCGGCCTCTACGTGTAAAGCTCGGAATGGACCCATCTTCAGCAGACTTGCACTTGGGGCACAGCGTCGTGCTGATGAAGCTCCGCCGTTTCCTCGAGCTGGGACACACGCCGATCTTCCTCGTAGGCGACTTCACCGCGCGAATCGGTGACCCCTCCGGGCGAAATAAGACGCGTCCCGCTCTGGACGCGGAACAAGTGAAGGAACACGCGAAAACCTACGTAGATCAGGTTGCGAAACTGCTCGATGTGTCCGCGGTTGAAGTTCGTTTCAATGGTGAATGGATGGACCAGATGACGCCGAGCGACTTCGTTAGGTTGTGTTCTCAGACGACAGTCGCCCGAATGCTCGAGCGAGACGACTTCTCGAAGCGTTATGCGTCTGAGGTGCCCATCTTCATACACGAATTTTTGTACCCCTTCGTGCAGGGGTACGACTCGGTTGCTCTTAAGGCTGATGTAGAGCTTGGCGGGACCGATCAGACCTTCAATCTCCTGATGGGAAGAGAGCTCCAGAGGGCTTACGGACAGCCTCCGCAGGCAGTTTTAACCCATCCGCTGCTTGTGGGGCTCGATGGTCACGAGAAGATGAGCAAGAGCCTCGGGAATAGCATTGGCATAACGGACCGACCCAATGAGATGTACGGGAAGGTGATGAGTATTCCCGATGCTGCTATGTCCGACTGGCACAGGCTGCTCGCCATGGGGGACTGGCCCGAGTTAGGTGAGCGCCTCGCTCAGTTCGGTGACGGCGATGGTGACCCTATGGCGCTGAAGCATGAGCTCGCGAATAGCATCGTCGCGCGCGTGCATGACATCGCTGCCGCGGCGGAGGCCGGTGAGGTGTTTAGGCGCGTGGTGCAGCGCAAAGAAGTGCCGGATCACGTGCCTGAGGTCACTCTGGCGCTGGCAGGTCGATCGGGGCTGAAACTGGTCGAAATGCTCGTTGAGGCGGGTTTGGCGCCCAGTAAGAGCGAAGCGCGCCGTTTGGTGCAGCAGGGGGGGGTGTCGGTCGACCGGGAGAAGCAGAGTGATCCCACTACGCTGTTCCAGGCGGGCAGCCAGCTGATCCAGGTTGGGAAGCGCCGTTACGCCAAAGTCGTGGTGCAATAGCGCTGAGCAAAGAGCGTTTGGTGTCACTCACCGAAATGCCCCTCGGGGTGCGCTCATCGAGAAAACTGCAAAAAGGGCAAAAAAACTCCTTGCCCTGAGCCGTATGCTCCCATAGATTCTTGCTCCCGCTGCGGGGCACACCCGCACGGACATTCCACGCCAGAGACGACGAACACAAACCACTTAGAGAGGTGGTAATGGTAGTCTTCGGCGCTGGGTCGTCTGGGGGAAGCTCTTCACAAGCTTCCACGACCTCGGTCGATCTTTGAAAATTGAATAGCGTATGGTTCGTTGAGTTGGGAATCTCAATGATGCGAACCGAGATAACATCTAATAAAAGTCCCCTTGCAGGGCTGGTGGTCGCAAGACTGCTGCTCTGCACGCGATTATGAAGAGTGAGACGCAAGTCTCTTCTTTTCAGCCAAATTTAAACTGGAGAGTTTGATTCTGGCTCAGGACGAACGCTGGCGGCGTGCTTAAGACATGCAAGTCGTACGAGAAAGCCACTTCGGTGGTTAGTAAAGTGGCGCACGGGTGAGTAACGCGTGGATAATCTGCCCTTAGGTTTGGGATAACCCCGGGAAACCGGAGCTAATACCGAATGAGACCACGATGACTTCGGTCGATGTGGGAAAAGGTGGCCTCTTCTTGAAAGCCATCGCCGAAGGATGAGTCCGCGTTTGATTAGCTTGTTGGTGAGGTAAAGGCTCACCAAGGCTCCGATCAATAGCTGGTCTGAGAGGACGATCAGCCACACTGGAACTGAGACACGGTCCAGACTCCTACGGGAGGCAGCAGTCGGGAATATTGTGCAATGGGGGAAACCCTGACACAGCCATGCCGCGTGTGTGAAGAAGGCCTTAGGGTTGTAAAGCACTTTCAGTAAGGAAGAAAAAGCCGAGCCAATAACTCGGTAATATGACATTACTTACAGAAGAAGCACCGGCTAACTCCGTGCCAGCAGCCGCGGTAATACGGAGGGTGCAAGCGTTGTTCGGATTTATTGGGCGTAAAGCGAGTGTAGGCGGTTTGACAAGTCGGGTGTGAAAGCCCAGGGCCCAACCCTGGAACTGCATCCGATACTGTCAGGCTAGAGTTCCGGAGAGGATGGCGGAATTCCCGGTGTAGGGGTGAAATCCGTAGATATCGGGAGGAACACCAGTGGCGAAGGCGGCCATCTGGACGGTGACTGACGCTGAGACTCGAAAGTGTGGGTAGCAAACAGGATTAGATACCCTGGTAGTCCACACCGTAAACGGTGAGAGCTCGTCGTAGCGGGTATTGACCCCTGCTGTGACCAAGTTAACGCATGAAGCTCTCCGCCTGGGAAGTACGGTCGCAAGACTAAAACTCAAAGAAATTGACGGGGGCCCGCACAAGCGGTGGAGCATGTTGTTTAATTCGAAGCAACGCGCAGAACCTTACCTGGATTTGACATCTCCGGAATCTCTCTGAAAGGAGAGAGTGCCTTCGGGAACCGGATGACAGGTGCTGCATGGCTGTCGTCAGCTCGTGTCGTGAGGTGTTGGGTTAAGTCCCGCAACGAGCGCAACCCCTATCGTTAGTTGCTAGCAGTTCGGCTGAGCACTCTAGCGAGACTGCCGGTGTTAAACCGGAGGAAGGTGGGGACGACGTCAAGTCCTCATGGCCTTTATGTCCAGGGCTACTAACGTGCTACAATGGTCGGTACAGACGGTCGCGAACCTGCGAAGGTAAGCTAATCCTACAAAGCCGGCCTCAGTTCGGATTGGAGTCTGCAATTCGACTCCATGAAGGCGGAATCGCTAGTAATCGCAGATCAGCATGCTGCGGTGAATACGTTCCCGGGCCTTGTACACACCGCCCGTCACACCACGGAAGCTGGTTGAACCAGAAGTCGGCGACCCAACCTTCGGGAGGGAGCCGCCCAAGGTATGACTGGTGACTGGGGTGAAGTCGTAACAAGGTAGCCGTAGGGGAACCTGCGGCTGGATCACCTCCTTTCTAAGGAATCCAAGCCAAGGCGCAAGCCGAAGCCTTCTACCCGCAAGGGATAGATGACGGATATCAATAGAAGTCACGTTGCTCTAGACGACCTCGAGTCGTCACGATGGTTTGAATCCCGGGTTCTCCCGGTAACTCGTTAAATCGGGGAGCTGTTTGAGCAACGCTCGTTCGCAAATCATACGCTATTCAATTTTTGGAGACCGGAGTGTTTCGGCTCTTTTTCCTGTCTGTGTCTGCGCGGCAACCGCCGTGCGGCAACAGGCAAGCGAAGAGGGTCGTTTCGAATCGAGATTTTCCGTTTTCAGAGCGAGCGATACGTTCGTGCGCTCTCAGGGCCTGTAGCTCAGCTGGTTAGAGCGTCCGCCTGATAAGCGGGAGGTCGGTGGTTCGAGTCCACCCAGGCCCACCATTCATCTCGAGTGTTTCTAGTGCCGGAAGCGGCCAGCTAGTCCATCAAGAACAACGGACGAGCTGGCCATTTTGTCACTAGCTTGAACACTCTGACTAATGAGTGGACGGAAGTCTGGCGAAACGCACACTCGAGACCGGTTGATCCGTTTGACCTGGCCCTTGGCCGCTGCGCATTGCGCGCGAAACCAAGAGCTGGTTCTTCACGTGGGGCTGTAGCTCAGCTGGGAGAGCGCGGGCTTTGCAAGCCTGAGGTCGTCGGTTCGATCCCGTCCAGCTCCACCATATATTTTCGTGTCTTACTGAGACGCGATGCACTTGCCTTAAAGCGCCTTCGTGGCGCGCCCCCTCTTTACAAGGGAGTAGGTGTAGTGTTGATCTTCGGATCTATGGATCTTTGATAACTGAATATCTTTCCAAGCTGAGAGCGTCTTGTTTGCAAGATGTATTTATATACAAGTCGATAAAGACTGACCCGAGAGGGCTGTCTTTGGTTTCTGTTAGTCCTTGCGACTATCAGATTAAGTCGACCTGCCCAATTTGATTTATGGTCAAGCTACAAAGGGCAAACGGTGAATGCCTTGGCGGTAGGAGGCGATGAAGGACGTGGTTAGCTGCGAAAAGCGCCGGGGAGCTGCTAAGCGAGCTTTGATCCGACGATATCCGAATGGGGAAACCCGGCCAGGGTCATGCCTGGTCATCCTTGACTGAATACATAGGTCATTGAAGCTAACTCGGGGAACTGAAACATCTCAGTACCCGAAGGAATGGAAATCAATAGAGACTCCCTGAGTAGCGGCGAGCGAAACGGGAATAGGCCAAACCGGCGGGAAGCAATTCCTTCCGGGGTTGTGGGACTCCGATGTGGGACTCTGATGGATAGCGAAATGGTCTGGAAAGACCAGCCAAAGAGGGTGATAGCCCCGTACGCGAAATTTTGAAGAGCTCTAGGAGTATCCCGAGTACCACGGGACACGAGAAATCTTGTGGGAATCTGGGGGGACCATCCTCCAAGCCTAAGTACTACCTACCGACCGATAGTGAACCAGTACCGTGAGGGAAAGGTGAAAAGTACCCCGTTGAGGGGAGTGAAATAGACCTGAAACCGTTTGCTTACATTCAGTGGGAGCTCTATATCGCGCCTTCGGGCGCGAAATGAGTGACTGCGTACCTTTTGTTTAATGGGTCCGCGAGTTAATCCTCAGTAGCAAGGTTAAGCCGCAAGGTGTAGCCGCAGCGAAAGCGAGTCTGAATAGGGCGTCGAGTTACTGGGGTTAGACCCGAAACCAAGTGATCTATCCATGGCCAGGTTGAAGCTCAGGTAAGACTGAGTGGAGGACCGAACCGCCGTAGGTTGAAAACTACTCGGATGAGCTGTGGATAGGGGTGAAAGGCCAATCAAACTTGGAGATAGCTGGTTCTCCCCGAAATATATTTAGGTATAGCCTCGCGTTTATACCACCGGAGGTAGAGCACTGACTGGGCTAGGGGTCCTACCAGATTACCGAACCCAATCAAACTCCGAATACCGGTGAGTACTGCGCGGGAGTCAGACTGCGGGTGATAAGATCCGTGGTCGAGAGGGAAACAACCCAGACCGCCGGCTAAGGTCCCTAAATCATTGCTGAGTGGGAAAGGAAGTGAAAGCGCTTAGACAACCAGGATGTTGGCTTAGAAGCAGCCACCATTTAAAAAGTGCGTAACAGCTTACTGGTCTAGTGAATTCGCGCCGAAAATGTAACGGGGCTAAGCAATGTACCGAAGCCGCGGAGCCACACTTTCTTCGGAACAGTGTGGTTGGTAGGGGAGCGTTCCATACGCGTTGAAGGTCTATCGTGAGAAGGGCTGGAGTGTATGGAAGTGATGATGCGGACATGAGTAGCGATAAACAGGGTGAGAAACCCTGTCGCCGTAAACCTAAGGGTTCCTGAGTCAAGCTAATCTTCTCAGGGTTAGTCGGCCCCTAAGCCGAGGGCGAAAGCCGTAGGCGATGGGAATCAGTTTAATATTACTGAACCACTAGATAGCCGTTTGACCGAAGGGGGGACGGAGAAGGATAGCTGAGCCCGTTATTGGATTCGGGTGAACGTCAATAGGCGGGAAGTGTAGGCAAATCCGCACTTCCATTAACGCTGAGGGGCGGGACGGTGGCCTTTTAGGCCCGTAAGTCAGTGATTCCATGCTTCCTAGAAAAGCCTCGTAGGGAGGTTGTCTGGTGACCGTACCGCAAACCAACACAGGTAGGTGGGCAGAGCATGCCAAGGCGCTTGAGAAAACTCTGGCTAAGGAACTCGGCAAAATGACACCGTAACTTCGGGAGAAGGTGTGCCCATTTGGGTGAAGGACTTCGCGTCTGGAGCTTAGGTGGGTTGCAGAAACCAGGGGGTAGCGACTGTTTACTAAAAACACAGGACTCTGCGAAGTCGCAAGACGACGTATAGGGTCTGACGCCTGCCCGGTGCCGGAAGGTTAAGGGAACCTGTTAGTCTTCGGACGAAGCAGCGAACCGAAGCCCCGGTAAACGGCGGCCGTAACTATAACGGTCCTAAGGTAGCGAAATT
>JASDVF010000053.1:0-4238 GCA_041440805.1 Myxococcota bacterium
CACGCGCTAGCGAGTTTCCGCCAACCCCGGCCACCATAGATAGTGGAATCCCGGCTTGCGCAGCAGGTCCGCGAGCGCGGTTGCCATGGACGCCGGGCCGAAGGACATACCTGCGCCGCTCATAGACGGTGCTGCCGGAAACGATTTCATATAGAGATTACGGCGCTGGTTCGAGGGGCGGTGATAGGCGACTACTTGAACGCGAGGCGCACTCATCTTGTCGGAGAGATAGGCGACGGCTTCATTGAGAGTCCCAATCCGGTCAACCATGCCATTCGCCAGAGCTTGGCGCGCGCTGTAGATGCGACCGTCCGCGACCGCCTCGACTTGCTCGGCGGTAAGCTTGGGCCGACCGACACCAACAACTTCCTTGAACCGCGCATGCAGGTCGTCAACGATCGCCTGCAGCTGCCCGCGCTCTTCCCCGGTCAAAGGCCGATACGGCGAGCCCATATCCTTAAACTCACCGCCTGTGATCGTTTGGTCCTCAATCCCAAGCTTGTCCATCAGGCCCGCGAAGTTCATGCTTGAGAAGATCACGCCAATCGAACCCACGACCGTCGTCGGATGCGCTTGAACCGCATCTGCCGACATGGCGATGTAGTAGCCGCCGGATGCTGCCGTCGTCAGCAGCTGCGCAACGACAGGCACGCTGCGCTCTTCCTTGAAGCGCACGATCTCTGTATAGATCTGCTCGCTCGCCGTCGCGGTTCCACCAGGACTATCGATGCGCAGCAGAATCCCCTGCACATCGTCATCTTCCCGCGCCCGGTCGAGCATCTCGCGAACCCGCCCGACCATGCTCGTCGTCGTCCCGAGCCCGAAATACCCAGAATCGCCCTCGGATCCGCTGATCAGACCATCGATCTCGATCATCAAGATCTTCGGACCGCGCTTCCCCGCCACTCTGGACTCGACAAGCGGCGAACTCTCTCCATTACCTAACAGGTCGATCGAGATACAGGCGGATTGTGAAAACAGTAGAACCAGCCCGAAGAAGATGGCCCCAAAACGCACGAACCGCGAGCGTTTCGGCTCGCGGTTCGTTTGGTCGATCGTTCGATTTGTCATACGCGAAATAATATCCCGCGAGACTCTCGGCGCAGCGGCTTAGCTAACCGCTTGCTGCATCTCTAGCTGCAGCCGCTCGTGCTCCCGCAGTTCGGGCACTTGTAGCAAGCACCGTTGCGGATCATGATCGAGCCGCAGTCCATGCAGGACGGCGCATCGGCCTGATTCACGAAGCTCGACTGCTGTGAAAGCGGCGAAGGCGGCATCGCTGCTGACGTAGTCGCGTCTCCCGAGCCACCGGCCACCGCGCCCGCCGCAATTGCGGGCGTCTGCGGCGCGATCGAGATCGGCACGGCCGTTCCGTCCCCATCCGCTTCGACTTCAACGTCGAGGAAGCGGTTTCCGAGATGTCGGAAGACATAGTCCATGACGGACTTGGCGATCGGGATTTCCTTGTTATTCGTGAAGCCCGAGGGCTCAAATCGCGTATGGCTGAACTTGTCGACCAAAGCCTTGAGTGGCACTCCGTACTGCAAAGAAATCGAGGTCATCGTGGCGATCGTGTCCATGAGACCCGAGACCGTGCTGCCCTCTTTCGCCATCTTCAGGAAGATTTCGCCCGGCGTGCCGTCTTCGTAGAGGCCCGTCGTGAGATAACCCTCGTGACCCGCGATCGAAAACTTGTGCGTCGAAGCAACTCGCTCGTCCGGCAGCTTCCGTCGCCGCGGCCGGTACTGATCGAGCTCCACGACGTCACCCGTCGACTCTTCCGCCGGAACGTCCCGACCTGCATTCAAAGGCTGAGTTCGCTTGCTGCCGTCTCGGTACACCGCGAGGGCCTTCAGTCCGAGCTTCGCGCCCTCGCTGTATGCCTCCATGATGTTCTCGACCGTCGCGTCTTCCGGCATATTGACCGTCTTCGAGATCGCGCCCGACAGGAAGGGCTGAACTGCGCCCATCATGCGGATATGACCCATCCAGTCGATCGTGCGGACACCGTTCTGCGCGCGGAATGCGCAGTCGAAGACGGACAGATGCTCGTCCTTCAGTCCCGGTGCACCTTCGATCGTCTCGCGGTCGTCGATGTACGCGATGATGCCGTCTACCTCGGCCTGGTTATAACCAAGCTTCGCAAGGGCCATCGGGACTGTGTTATTCACGATCTTGAGGAATCCACCACCGACGAGCTTCTTGTACTTCACCAGAGCGATGTCGGGTTCGACGCCGGTCGTATCGCAGTCCATCATGAACGCGATCGTTCCGGTCGGTGCGAGCACCGTGACCTGGCCGTTCTTGTAGCCATGCTCCTGGCCCATCTCGAGCGCCGCATCCCAAGACTGGCGCGCAGCCTTCATGAGATTCTTCTGGACACCTGCCGGCGAGACCGCGTAGGCCGCGTCGCGGTGCATCTCGATCACTTCGAGGAAGGGCTTTCGGTTCGCCTTGAACCGAGCGAAGGGCCCCATCGCCTCGGCGATCTCAGCACTCATCCGGTACGCCTCACCACACATGAGCGAGGTCAACGCTGCCGCCACATTCCGGCCTTGGACGCTGTCATAAGCGAGGCCGTTCGCCATGAGCAGTGCGCCCAAGTTCGCGTAGCCAAGGCCAAGCGGGCGATAGAGATGGCTGTTTCGCTCAATCTGCGCCGTCGGATAATCGGCGAAGTCGACGAGGATTTCCTGGCCGAGAATCGTGAGCCCCGCCGCGCGGCGGTAGTCCTCGGTCTCGAATTCACCCTCGTCATCGACAAAGGTCATCAGGTTCAGGCTGGCCAAGTTGCAGGCCGTGTCGTCGAGGAACATGTACTCGGAGCAGGGATTGCTCGAGTTGATGCGGCCCGAGTTCTTGACCGGGTTCCATTCGTTGATCGTGGTGTCGTACTGAATGCCGGGGTCGCCGCAGATATGCGCCGCTTCCGCCATCGAGCGAAGCAGCACGTCGGCCCGAACCGTGTCGACCGTCTCGCCAGAAACCACCGCCTTCGTCTGCCATGCGCCACCAATCTCGGCCGACTGCATGAAGTCTTCAGTCACGCGCACCGAGTGGTTTGCGTTCTGGAAGAACACTGAGTCATAAGCGCCACCGGGGACGTTGAAGCCTCCTGCGTAGCCTTCTTCGATCAGCGACCAAGCCTTCTTCTCTTCGGTGGCCTTGGAGTTCACGAACTCCATGATGTCGGGATGATCGACGTTCAAGATCACCATCTTGGCCGCACGTCGCGTCTTGCCGCCCGACTTAACAACGCCCGCGAAGGAGTCGAAGCCGCGCATGAAGGAGACCGGGCCCGATGCCGTGCCGCCACCCTTCAGCTGCTCGCGTGAAGAACGGATCGTCGAAAGGTTGCTGCCCGTGCCCGAGCCGCCCTTAAAGAGCATGGCCTCGGTTTTCGCGAGATCCATGATCGATTCCATCGTGTCTTCGACGGAGTTGATGAAGCAGGCACTGGCCTGCTGCGGGGTGTCTTCGACACCCAGGTTGAACCAGACGGGGCTGTTGAAGGCCATCTTCTGGTGCACGAGGAGATGAGTGAGTTCGTCCGCGTAGGCGCGCGCGTCCTCTTCCGTTGCGAAGTAACCGCCCTCTTCGCCCCATTCGCGGATACGACCCACGACGCGGCCGATCAGCTGGCGTACGGAAGTCTCGCGCTCGGGGGTACCGAGATGACCGCGGAAATACTTGGAGACCACGACGTTCGTCGCGAGCTGCGACCAGCTCTTGGGGATCTCGACATCGTTCTGCTCGAAAACGACTTCGCCCTTCTCGTTGCCGATCGTGGCGGAACGCAGCTCCCATTCGATCGCATCAAAGGGGTCGACGTCGGCCTGGGTGAAGTAACGCTCGACGGTCAGGCCGGTTCCGGCAGCGGAACGCTTGTCGGCCTTTTTGCGCGAATGGGTGCCCGATGAAGTTGTGTCTGCTTTGTCCGAAACGGTTCCAGGAGCGCTCGCCGCGTCCATTTCCGTCCTATCGAGATCTTCGCTCATCGTTTCCCCACCCTTATCTTTGCTTTGAGATCGATTCGGAAATCGTCCCGATCGATGTTGTCGCCCGCTAGTCGGCGTCTTTTTTTGATCTGCACGACTTCGGTCTGTGTCGGTTTGCGCCGATCGGTCGGCGTCGGCCGATTCGCGCTCATCCAGCCTTCATTGCGTTGCGCTGTGTTTCGTTTCGTTGCATTCGATGGGGCGACCGGGTCGTCGTCCCTCGGGCTTCTGTTCAACCGC
>JASDVF010000053.1:4338-7910 GCA_041440805.1 Myxococcota bacterium
GATGAGTGGGGCGCCGAGAAACCTCCCAGCGCCCCCCGAACCGTGCGCGTCGTTCAGCTCTTCACCGACCCTTCACCGACTCTCTACTTACAAGGCGATTGCCCTGACTGGTCAGCGACCTGATCCGATCCAGGTTCTCGATAACACGGAATCATCGAAAAACCCTTTGCGTCTCAGTTAGTTCCGGCTTGGCTTTCCTTCACTTAAAGTTCGTGTTCCTCCCCGCAACTACCAAGTTGCGACCCCCCCAGGCTACAGGAGGAACCTCACATCCCCGTTGGAAATCATTCTGCCCTATGACTGACATTCGTCAACCGAAAATTCCACAAAATGTTGGGCTTCACTGGCTCCCCTACCACAACCCCTAGTAGGTGACTCCATATTGTGCCCCCCCTCTGCTTCAATCTAAAGGCGCAAGTTCTTGGATCTGAAGGGGAATCAAAATACCGCCAAACAGTGTTTTCAAGCGACCCATTTGGCTGGGGTTTTTCGCTCTCAGGCATCTTTTTTTGCCGGCCTAGGGATAAACCGGCATTCGTTTTTCGCTTCCCTCTGCGGCCGCGACAAATGGCGCCCAAATTGGTCGCGAATTACGCTTCCGAGCCGCCCGATCGGAAGCCGAAACGAAAACGCGCCGCCGAAACGAATTCGGCGGCGCGAGGTTGGTGTTAATTCGGCGGGCAGATGCCGGCGAAGAGTCGAGCTCCCTACTCGGGCAGTCCCGTAAATCGGATACCGAGGCCATCAGGGGCCTTGTGTCGAATATTCATACCAATGATCAGTGCGGTCATGTCCTCGACGATCCGCGCGTTGGCAAGCGGGCCACCGTCGAGCGCCCGCAAGCCGTCCACGAGCGGACAGAGATCCATGATCTTCACGCGGGACGCCTTCGCTCCCGACACAACGACGTCGCACTCCACAGGCTCGCCGAGGTGCTGGAGTCGATGGGACGAAACATTCTGAAACGCGGAAACGACGTCTACGCCCTTAGGAACGAGAGACTGCACCATTTCAGCGGCTGAACCCTGCCAGACGCCGACTGTGCGCATCGGGCCGTCGCCGATCGCCGTTGCGAGCGGAACCGCCATGGAGACCACGATCTGGCCTTCACGTAGGAATTCCTTAATCGCCTTGACCGTGCCGGCTGTGTGTTCGAAGGGAACGGAGAGGATCACGATTTCCGCCGCAGCGGTCGCTTCATCGTTCCCTACACCTTCGACCTTCGCGCCAGGCACCTGCGAGCGCACGTTCTCTGCGGCTTCGACGGCGCGTTCCGCCTTGCGGGAACCGATGATGACCTCGCGGCCGGATTGACAGAAACGGAGAGCGAGGCCGAGCCCCTGATCTCCGGTACCACCCAGAATTGCAATTTTTTCACTCATAGCGGCGGATCCTAGCCCCGAAAATGCGCTGCGGGGCGGGGCGGGGCGCGAAATGGTTGGGAGCCACTATGATCGGCCCATGCCATCGACTGACACCCACCTTCCGACCAAAATAGAACAGCACGACCCTCGCACCCTCGCGATTGCCTGGGCCGATGGCGCCAAAAGCCTGATCGACGTTCGAGCGCTTCGACTCGCCTGTGGTTGTGCGAATTGCATCGACGAGTGGAGCGGCAAACCTCTTCTAGAAGTCGGCAGTATCCCCGCGGACATCGCCCCGCGCGACATCAAGCCCGTCGGGAGATACGCGATTCAGATCGATTGGAGCGACGGACACAACACGGGCATCTATCCCTTCGAACGCCTGCGCAAACTCGCGGACGACGGGACTCTCTGCGCAACCGACCTCTAAAGAACCGACTAGGCAGCTCCTACGCGGCGACGACCGCAGAGTTTTGGAGCGGCTAGTGATCGCTCCACCACCCGCCTCTTAACGCCTCACTGCTCTCGCCCTGACGCAAAACCTGAGTACCGACGAAACGAGATTCCGCCGTGGCCCAATCCTCTGACTCGAAAGACAAGGGCAGCCCCGCCGACAAGTCAGCGCGGCGCGAGCCCGTCGCATCGGTGCCCGCGTCGACCATTCTCTTGCTTCGAGAAGCCGAGGGGGGCTTCGAAGTCTTCATGGTCGAGCGCAATCACAAGATCGACTTCGCCGAAGGCGCGCTGGTTTTCCCGGGTGGCAAGACGGAGAAGAGCGATGCCGATCCGGCTCTCGCGGCCTACTGCCGTTTCGCGGCCGGCAAAGATGCGGAAAGCCTAACCTCTGCACAGCGGGCCGTCCGAGTCGGCGGCATTCGCGAAACCTTCGAAGAATGCGGCGTGCTCCTGGCACGACCCCGGGGCGAAGCCGACCTGATCGACGGTGCTCGCCTAGCGGAAATTTCCGAACGACACCGAGATGCGTTAAACGCGAACGAACGCACCATGCTCGAACTCGTCGAACAAGAATCCCTTGAGCTGGCCTTTGACCGACTCGAGTTCTTCGCGCATTGGATCACGCCGGAATTCATGCCGAAACGCTTCGACACCTATTTTTTCTTGGTCGAGGCACCCACTGATCACCTCGCCGTTCACGATGGCAGCGAATCGGTTGACTCGCTTTGGACCACGATTCCAAACGCTCTAGCCCTCGAGAAATCGGGGAAGCGCACGATCATCTTCCCAACGCTCGCAAACATCAAGAAGCTCGGCCGAAGCAAAACCGTGGCGGATGCTCTCGAGGCGGCACGCAAAGACGAAATCGTGACCGTCATGCCGCGCCTCGAAAAGGACGAAGATGGAGATCGCATCATGGTGCTTCCCGAGAATGCTGGATATGAAATGACCCGCGTTCCCATGGAAGCCCTCGCGGGTCGAATGCCCAAAGGCGAACCGAAAACGTGACTACGACCATCGGATACACACCCCCACCCGGCTTCGAAGCCGCTTCCGTAGGCCAAGCCAAGATCGAAAAGGCCGAGCTGCGAGACGCGCTTCGCGTCGCGCACGAAGCCTGCGATCGGGCCCGCTTCGAAATCATGCCGCGCTTTCGGAACGTCGCGGTTGAAACCAAGGGCGATGGCTCTCCCGTCACCGAAGCCGATCGCGAAGCCGAACGGGTGATCCGCGAAGTGATCCTTGCCGCGTTCCCCGGCGACGCGATTCTCGGCGAAGAACTCGGCGCGACGGCAGGTGATGCTAGGCGGCAGTGGATCATCGACCCGATCGATGGCACCGTCGCTTTCGCCCGCGGCATTCCGCTCTTCACGACCCTCATTGCATTAGTCGTCGATGGCGAGCCCGTCGTCGGCATCATCGACCTCCCCGCCGTAAACGACCGAATCTCAGGCGCCCGCGGGTTAGGCGTCCACCGCGGCCAGGGCCCGGACGCAGAACGCGTTCATGTCTCGACGGGCCCCGAACTCGCCGACGCCCTCGTCTGCCACGGCGATCTCTTCTGTTTCAAACTCGCCCGACTTCGCTCGGCGTACGACATCCTGAGCCACGCGATCCCAAAGCTTCGCGGCTACACCGACGCCTTTGGGCATTTGCTTGTCCTCACGGGTGCGGCCGATGCCATGATGGACTGCGACCTGAATCCTTGGGACGCTGCGGTGACCCGCGTGTTGGCCGCGGAGGCCGGTGGCC
>JASDVF010000053.1:8010-11693 GCA_041440805.1 Myxococcota bacterium
ACATTTCTCGCGCGACGCCGAATCAGCCGCATTCCCAAAAAAACGAACACGGCGCGCGCCAACCCGGCAGCGCGCCAGGAGATGAACGAACGATGACTGCCTCCCTCGACGATGCCCGCCTAGTTCTCGCAGCGGGCACCCAACTCCTCGCGGATGCCATCGGCGCGGCCAAGTCGCTCACGAATGGCGGCAAGAATATTGACGATCATCAGGTCATCACCGAGCGCGTCGCTTATGCGGCGACGGAAGCCGTTGCGGCCCACGAAGTACTGAACGAGCTCGATGCTTGGAGCGCTGAAGGCAACAGCACGCCTATGCGCGAGAAGACAGCCATCGCCGCCGTCGGCCAATTGATGACGAACCTGCGCGACCGCCTCTCCCTCGCCGCAGACGATCTAGGGATCGGCGACGACGCGATCGAATCCAACTTTTCAGCCGACGTCCGCGCTGCGCTTCGCCGCACGACGGCGGAAGCGCTGCTCCGGGAGCTGGGCGTTGAAGCCGCTGCGACCGCAGGGCGAAACGACTGGGTCCTAGACGACATGCACGAGCAGGTTCGCGACCAGGTCCGTGAATTCGCTGCCGCAGAAGTCATGCCCCACGCCGAACATATCCACCGAACCGACGCGACGATCCCCGAAGCCTTCATCACGAAGATGGCCGAGCTCGGCTTCTTCGGACTGTCGATTCCTGAGGAATACGGCGGTGTCGAGATGGGTAACCTCGCGATGATCGTCACTACCGAAGAGCTTTCGCGTGCATCCCTTGCTGCTGCGGGCTCGCTGGTCACGCGACCGGAAATTCTGACCAAAGCCTTGATGGGCGGCGGCACCGAAGCCCAGAAGAAGTACTGGCTCCCGAAGCTCGCCTCCGGCGAAGTCATGGCCGGCATCTCGGTCACCGAGCCCGATATCGGTTCCGACGTTTCCGGTGTCAAGACCCGCGCCACCCGTGGGACTGTCGATGGCGTCGAAGGCTGGATCATCGATGGCCCCAAGGCATGGTGCACCTTCGCCGGTCGAGCCGATGTGTTGGCAGTCCTGCTCCGTACGAATCCCGATCCCAAGTCCGGCGCCAAGGGCCTATCGCTCTTCGTCGTTCCTAAAGAATCGAGCCGCGAACACGCCTTCGAGTGCAATCAGCCCTCGGGCGGTCGAATTGTGGGCAAGGCCGACGCGACCCCCGGCTACCGCGGCATGCATAGCTACACCCTGAACTTCGAATCGTGGTTCGTCCCGAACGATCACCTCGTCGGCGAAGAAGGCGGCGAAGGTCGTGGCTTCTACTTGCAGATGGCAGGCTTCGCAGCCGGGCGATTGCAGACGGGCGGCCGCGCTTGTGGCCTCGCTCAGGCGGCGCTCGAAGAGACGGCCAAGTACGTGGTCGATCGCAAGCAATTCGAGACACCGATCTCCGAATTCCAACTCACGCAGTACACCCTCGGCCACATGGTCGCGCAGATCGCCGGCGCTCGCGCGATCACCTACGCCGCGGCCCGCGCCTTCGACGAAGACGAACGAGCCGCCTCCCCGCTGGCCGCCCAGGCCAAGCTGCTCGCTTGCGACGTCGCCGTCTCCACGACCCAACAGGGTCAGCTGATGCACGGTGGTTGGGGTTATGCCGAGGAGTATCCGATCAGTCGCTACGTCGTCGACGCTACGGTACTCCCGATCTTTGAAGGCGTGAAGCCGATTCTCGAACTCAAGGTAATCGGCCGGGCGATTCTCTCGGCCTAACGAGGGCCGCCGCGGAAGAACTCCGCCAAGACTTCGATCATCGGATCGACGTCCGCACTCGCCGCCATCTCGCGAACCGAATGCATCGACAGCATCGGATTGCCTACGTCGACCGTGCGAATTCCGACTCGCGCGGCGCTGATCGGTCCGATCGTCGAGCCGCAGCCGAGGTCGCTGCGCGTCACGAAGTTCTGCGGCGTGACCCCCACCCGTGCGCATAACGACGCGAAGAACCCGGCGCTCTCCGCATCCGTCGCGTAGGCCTGGTTCGAATTCGTTTTAATCACGGGCCCTGCCCCGAGCTTGGGCCGATGCCCAGGCTCGTGACGGTCGGCGTAGTTGGGATGAATGGCGTGGGCCATATCGGCCGAGATCAGCCACGAGCGCGAGACGGCGCGTGCCATCGACTCGGCGTCGCTTCCCTTGGCGCCGATCGCAATACGCTCGAGGGTATCGGCCAGGAACGTCCCTCCGGCCCCCTGCGTGCTGCGGCTGCCCACTTCTTCGTGGTCGTAGAGTACGACGACGCGGGTCGCCGCCGAGGGACCGGCAGCACCCGCCTGGATCAGAGCTTCGATCCCTGCGTGGCTCGAAGCCAGGTTATCGAGGCGCGGCGCGTGAATGAACTCGCCGTTCGCGCCGGAGCGAACCGAGCGCTGGGTGTCGTAGGTCATCAGGTCGAAGGCGAGTACTTGGTCGCGACCGACCATAGCCCCGTCGCGCCCGAGCTCGGCGCATAACAGCTCGACGAAATCAGCGTCGTTACCCAGGCCGAGGAGCGGCGATAAGTGGCGCTGTGCATTCAGCTTCAAGCCTTCTTGATTCAGTTCTCGATAGAGATGAATCGCCAGGTTAGGCACGCGCAGGAGCGGCCGCTCGAAATCAACAAGGCGCGTCTCCGTCCCGCCGTCACTCGCGAGCGTCACACGACCCGCGATCGTAAGGTCTCGATCGAGCCAGGTATGGAGCAGCGCACCACCATAGGGTTCAACAGCGAGCTGATGATAGCCGTGTTCGCGCACATCCGGCGAGGGCTTGATCCGTAGGTTAGGCGAATCGGTATGCGCGCCTATGACACGAAACCCTGCCTCGGCCGGCGCAGCACTTCCCACTTCGAACGCCGCAATCGACCCGCCGGCGCGAATCACATAGCGCCGGTCGCCCGGTGAGAGTGTCCAGGCATCTCCCTCTTCGATCAGCGAGTACCCCACGGCTTCGAGACGCCCTGCCGTCTCGATGACGGCATGGTAGGGCGTGGGGGATTGATCGATATAGGTGAGTAGGTCGTCGACGCGATCAGTCATGGAGGTAGATCATAGCCGCCGGTTCGTAGACAGCCGACGCTGGTCGTCTGAGAACGAACCTGTGGGCGAAACCCTTTTTTCTCTAGAAGCGAAACTCCACCGACATTGTCTCGCGCGACTTCGCTCGCAGCCGGAGCCGCACCAACATCTCCTGCCGTCCGACCTCGATCTCGCGCTCCGTTCGGAAGAGGTCCAAGTTCCGCTTACGGAACGCGCTCGGGCGAGCCAGAGAAGCGGGTAGGCTTTGCTCGATGACTACCGCCAGGAACTCATCGGTCCGCTCCGCTTCAGAACGCACGTCGTGATGAGCAGGGACGGCGAGCAATCGTTCGAGGGTTTCGAACGAAGGCGCTTCCGCCACTTGAACGGCCACACTCGGTTCGGGGTTCGAGCCGAAGCCGATCGATACGGGCTCAGCCAGAGCGGGGCGAGACAAGAAGAGCGCCATCAAGAAGATCGTGGAGGCTGTGAGGGCCGTCAGGCCAAGCCATCCGAGGTCCGCCGAGTGGGTGGTGGCCTCTACGAGGACTTCGCCGTCCCGGGCTGGGCGACGCGTCTCAGTCGTTCTCAGAATATGCCGAGCGGTCGTGCGTCGCATATCGCGACCTCCACCCCTCCAGGTGAGTTGATTCTACCATAAATA
>JASDVF010000053.1:11793-28687 GCA_041440805.1 Myxococcota bacterium
GGGCGGGCCGGCGACCGGGAAAGCCAATCCGCAGCCTTACGCGCCATCCGGAGCAAGCTCTCCTCGTCAAAGCGCGCGTCGACTTCCGCCGCGCTGAACCAGCGAATCTCCTTCGACTCCTCGACCTGCCGAGAGATCGCCTGGGCTTCGGACACTTCGAGCAAAAAGCGGATGTCGTGGTGTTCGTGGGCGGGCTCGTCTTTGCGGGCGGGAATCCCGTGTACGTCGATGTCGAGAATCTCAGAACCGCCTGTCAAAGGAAGCGCCACGAATCCGGTGAGGCCCGATTCCTCTTCCGCTTCGCGCAAGGCAGAGGCCTGCACGTCGGTCTCGCCATCCGCGTGGCCACCCAATTGGAGCCAGCGCTCAAGTTTGCGGTGGTGCGTGAACAGCGCGGCACCGCTCTCGCGAGAAACGATCCAGGCACTCGTCGTGATATGCCCCGGCGTAAAGCAGTCTCGATGGAATGCGCGATCGCGCTCTGCGAGCAGTTTGCGAACCCGTGCGAGGGTTGCTTGCTCCTCGGGATGACGTTCTTCGTAGCGATCGAGCAGTTTGAGGAGTTCGGGATGGTCCATTGCGCGAGGCTAGCGAAGGGACGGCTCACGCCGAAGCATTTGCAGAGTTCCGTTAAAACGAAAGCCCGAAACCCGCTGCGAAGTTCATCCCCTCGTCCGAGAAACCGAGGTCCACTCGAAAGAGCACGGCGCGTTCGATCGTCGCGCGCCCCCCGAAGCCGTAACTATGGATCACGCCGGAATCGAAGAGTGCGACCCCATCCTTCGCCACGCCCCCGACTTCGTAGAAGATCGCCGCCCCGAGTCGCTCGACACGAATATTCTTCCAGACCGTAAAGCCGCGGGGAATCAGCCAGAAACGGTACTCCGCAGCGGCGGCCCAAAGCGCGTCATCGCGCCAGCGGCCAGCGATATAGCCGCGCGCGATTCGCGAGCCACCGAGGGTCGGGCGATTAAAGAAGGGCAGATCACCGGAACTCAGCAGCGTGCGGAAATGGACGCCCAAGGAATCCGTTGGTGGATTTTCCTCGTTCGCGTCCCCACCGCTATGAAAGAGCGGCGGCATAGGGAAGACTTTATCGGCGTAGATGGTGTAGATCGCACCGACCGTTCGATCTGCCTGTAAGAGCGCCGCCTGTACGCTCACTCCAATCGCTGACCCACGATAGGGATTACGCACGCTATCCCGGGTGTCCCAGGCGAATCCAGCATTCACCCAGCCAAGCGTTGTCTGGTCCGCGTCCGAGAAGAGGCCGGGGAACGCGTCTTTCGTATTCGGCGTGTTAGAGGCTTTCCCATCGGACAGCCAATGGGTTTCGCCGCGCAAGGAAAACGATGCGACGAAATCGCCAAAGGGCGCCGGCAGAGAAGAGGCTGCACCGGCATCGAACCAAAACGTCTCGTCCGTATAGTTGGACTCTTCGCTCTCCCGCGTCGCCGGACCGATCCCGAAGAAGCGACGCGTCAGCGTATTGCGGTAGCCCGCCGCAACTCGAACGAAGCTGCGTTCTTCTTGAAGCACGCCGCCGCTCGGCACTTCCTTGTGCTTAAGCCAGCGGCGCCAACTAACAGAATAACTCTGCTGGCCTTCCGTCGAATACGAAGCAAAGACGCCTAGGAACTCCCGACGGCGCTGCTTGCGAAAATCGATATCAGCGATTCCCGCGCCGAAGCTGGCTCCTACGTCGGAGCTAAAGGAGAAAATGGGAAAGACGATGGACGACACCAAAAAGCGGTCCAAGAGATTGCCCGGAGGAATCCGACTCTCAGGCAGATAGCGCCACCGCTCCGGCCGGTCGACGAGGTTTGTTTTTTCGACCTTGGGGATACGCCCGTCGGCATCCATACCTTCGAATGGGTCGAATTGAACCTCTTCCTCTGTCTCCGCCGCCCAAACAGCAGCCGGAGTAGCCCACCCCCCTGCGCACGAAACGATCGCGACAGCCGCGCACGCTAGTAGGCGGCGGGCGCCGAACCGCTGGCTCTCGTTCCGATTCACTCGCGTCCCCATTCCGCCTTGGCCTCTCTGCCGTCCGGAGCGCATCCGTCTTGCAGCAATATGTGTTAGTCGCTGACGGGCGTCCGCATCGTGACGAACTCTTCCGCAGACGTCGGATGAATCCCGATCGTCGCATCGAAGTCCGCCTTCGTCGCACCCGCCTTAATCGCGACCGCGAATCCCTGCAGAATCTCGCCCGCATCGGGCCCGACCATATGCAATCCGACCACACGATCGCTCTCACGATCGACAATCAGTTTCATCAGAGTCTTCTCATCGCCTCCCGTAAGCGTCTGCTTGAGCGCACGGAAGATCGAGCGGTACACATCGATCCCCGCGTACTTCTCTCGGGCCTGAGCTTCCGTCAATCCGACCGTGCCAACCGGAGGTTGAGAGAAGACGGCCGCAGGCACGTTCTCGTGATCCGGTGAACGCGGATTATCCGCAAAGAGCGTATCCGCGAGGCAAACCCCTTCGTGAATCGCGACCGGCGTCAGATTGATTCGGTTCGTGACGTCACCGATCGCCCAGATGCTCGGGACATTCGTGCGCGAGAACTCGTCGACGCGAATCGAGCCGTCCTTCGCCGTCTCGACCCCAACCTCTTCGAGGCCCAGATCCGCCACGTTCGGATGCCGTCCCGTCGCAAAGAGAATTAGATCCGCGTCCATCGTCGACCCATCCGTCAACGTCGCCCGGATCCCATCCCCCCGCTTCTCAATCGACGTCACATTCAAATCGAAGCGCAGATCGACGCCACGGTTGCGAACTTGTTCTGCTAGGTGGGAGCGAACGTCTTCATCAAAGCCACGCAGGAAGAGCGGGCCGCGGTAGAGCTGCGTCACATCGACACCAAGTCCATCGAAGATGCACGCGAACTCCACGGCGATGTACCCGCCGCCGACGACGATCGCCTTCTTAGGCAAGGTCTCGAGAGAGAAGAGATCGTTCGACGTCTTCGCGAGTTCCGCGCCCGGAATCTCGGGCACGCTCGGCCATCCTCCGGTCGCGACAAGAATATTCTCCGTCGTGTAGCGAGTGCCTTCAACTTCGACCGTGTGTGCGTCGACGATCGTCGCGCGCCCGGGAACGTGCTTCACGTCCGCATCACGAAGGAGCCCCTCGTAGATGCCGTTCAAGCGTTCGATCTCTTTGGTCTTGTTGTCGCGCAGCGTCGGCCAATCAAAGCTCGTCTCGCCCACCGACCAGCCGTAACCCGACGTCATCTCGTGCATCTCATCTTTGAAATGCGAGGCGTACACGAAGAGCTTCTTAGGGACGCAACCCACGTTCACGCAGGTCCCACCGAGATAGAGATCTTCAGCGACCGCGACACGCGCCCCACGATTGGCCGAGAAACGTGAAGCACGTACTCCACCCGAGCCCGCGCCAATTACGAAAAGATCGAAATCGCGATCCGCCACCATGTTCTCCTTAGCGAGACCAATCTTGTGGCTCGCGCGCGCAACCATAGCCGTTCATGCCGCCGACTCATTCGCGCAACGCGCGAAGACGGTTACTCTTCGCGGCCAGAAACCCCGAAGATCGGGGCAGACCAAGAGGCGGCACATCGTGAGCGAGGCGCAGGCACCCGGCGACCAGAACGAAAAACGCATTCCGGCCCTCGTGCTTTCGGGCTTCCTGGGCTCAGGGAAAACTACGGTCGTTCAGCACCTGCTGGCGGATGCCGCCGCAAGCGGGATCCGAATCGCCCTCATTTCCAATGAACTCGGTGAGCTGGGAATCGATCGTGCGCTGATGGGTCAGGGCGGGCAATCCTATATCGAGCTCGAAGGCGGTTGCGTCTGCTGCGAGCTCTCGGACGATCTGCTCGAAACCTTGGTCGAGTTGAAGCGCGACGTGAATCCTGACCGTTTCGTGATCGAGACGAGCGGCGTCGCCCTGCCCTATGACACGCAGCTGAATTTTTGGCGCGAACCCGCCTGCGATTTTATCGGCGACGACATGGCTGTCGTCGTCGTGAACGCGGAACAATTGGCGGAGGGGCGCGACCTCGAAGGCACCTTCGAGGATCAGGTCCAGTCCGCTGATCTGCTGATTTTGAATAAGATCGATCTCGTTCCAGAAGCGGATTGGCCGGCCGTCGAAGCGCGTTTGCGAGAGATCGAGCCCGAAGCGCCGCTCGTGCGTGCTGTTCGAGGGGACGTGGAACTCGACTTACTTTTCCCACCGGATGCGGGTGAACTCGACCGCCGTGGCGAGACGCCAGCGACACGGCCCCATTCCCATGAACAATTCGAAACGAGCGAGTGGAATCCGGAGCCCGGCATGACGTCCGAGGCCATCGAAGCGCACCTCGCAAGCGCAGGACTGCTGCGCGCGAAGGGCTTCGCGCGAACCGATCAGGGAACCCGACTCGTTCAGGTCGTTGGCCGACGGGTCGAGATCACCGAGCCGGATAGCACCCCACCCGAAGAACTCCTCGGCCGCATCGTTCTGATCCGCCGAGCAGAGGCCCTTCACACCCACGACTAGGGCGACGCCTATTTCGTGACCGCTTTCTTTGACGCTTTCTTTGACGCTTTCTTCGCCGCTTTCTTCGCCGCTTTCTTCCGGGCGCTCTTCTTCGCCGCGCCCTTGCCCCGGGAGAGTCCCTCTCTTGATCGCGGGCCGCCCCCGCCCGTTCGAACTTCCTCGGCCATCCGCTTCTTCGAGGCTGCCCAGCTACAAATCGGACACGTGGCTAAGTCATGTCCCCGCGCTGGGCAGAATTCTCTCCCGAAATAGATCATCGAAAGATGCAGCCGCGCCCAGGCTTCCCTCGGAAAGACCGCCTTCAGATCGCGCTCCGTCTTATCCACGTTCTTCTCGTCCGACAAACCCCATCGCGCCGCCAATCTATGAATATGCGTGTCTACGGGGAACGCAGGCGTATCGAAGGCCTGGATCAGTACGACACTGGCCGTCTTGTGGCCCACGCCAGGCAAAGCCTCGAGCGCGTCCATATCGGCTGGAACGATGCCCCCGTGCTCGTCCACGAGGATCTGGGAGAGCCCTTTGACGTTTCGTGCCTTCCCCGGTGCCAATCCGCAGGACCGGATTTCCTGCAGGATCTCGTCGACAGAGAGCTTGGCCATTTTCGCAGGCGTCGGGCCCTTTGCGAAGAGCCCTGGCGTGACCCTATTCACGCGCTCATCCGTCGTCTGGGCAGACAGCGCGACTGCGACCAGCAGAGTGAAGGGATCCACGTGATCCAGAGGTATAGGCGGGTCCGGATAACGCTCGTCGAGCATCCCCATGATTCGAATCGCCTTTTCCAACCGTTTCATCGTGCCTCGCTCTTCCTTCTCCGGCCCTAATCGCTGAGAAATCTCGTGGTCGGACGGTCAGGATAGTCGAAGCGGATTGAGTCAGCGCCCGGAGCGACTAAGCTTGCTCTGTGTGGGCGACGAGGCCCGCGAACTCTTTCGACCCAGCCAAGTTTGGACGCCCTTTGTCGATGCCTGACGAACCCCGCCGTGACGCCGCCGATCGCGAATCGTCCGCCGACGAAAGTCTCGTGCCCAAACTGAGTGAATTCCCGGCTCAGGCCTGGTCTCAGGGAGAGCCGCGTATCGCTGGCGCGACCCATATAGGTCGGGTGCGACGCGTAAACCAGGATGCGTTCGGCCGCTTCGATGATGGCGAGCGCTGCGAGATCCTCGTCCTGGTCGCAGATGGTTTAGGCGGCCATCGTGGTGGCGAAGTCGCTAGCCGCATCGCCATCGATGCAATCGGTGAGCAGATATTTTCCGGCGACGGAGACCCCGCGACCCGCCTCGCCCAGGCGATCATCACCGCAAACGAATCCATTCTTCGCGCGAGTCGAAAAGACCGAACCCTCGACGGCATGGGCACGACGATCGTCGGCCTTCTTTTGACCGCAAACGGCCCGTCCTATGTCGGCCACGTCGGGGATAGTCGGCTCTACCGCGTTCGCGCAGGCCGCATTGAGCTCGTCACGGAGGATCATTCCCTCGTCGCCACATTAGTTCGAGAAGGCGTGCTCACGCCGGAGCAGGCGCACACCGATCCACGGCGCAATCAAATCTTGCGGGCGCTAGGCGTGCGCGACAATGTCGAAATCGAAATAGCACCGATCGACCTTATGCCTGGCGACACCTACTTGCTCTGTTCGGACGGACTGCACGGCATGCTCGAGGACGATGCGATCCAAAAACTCACTTCTCATGGACAGCGCCTCGAATCGATCGTCGAATCCCTGATCGACTCCGCCAATGATGCCGGCGGCACCGACAACGTAACGGTGATGCTTGCTCAAATTCCGGATCCAATGCAGTCGCGTGGGCTGCGCGGCGCGGCGAATCGATTGATCGAATCGACTCGTTCTGCCTTCTCTCGACGTAACGACAAATGAGCAAGAGCTCTCGCCCGCTGATTGACTGGGTGCCCGAGGGCGGTCTATTGGACGCCGATGCGATCCTGGACCGCTTCACTCGCTGGGCCTCGGATTCTGGACTCGAACTCTACGACGCACAAGAAGAAGCGCTGCTCGAGCTGATGACGAATCGGCATGTAGTGCTGAGTACGCCGACGGGATCAGGTAAATCGCTCGTCGCTCTCGGCATGCATTTCAAGGCGTTATGCGAAGGCAAGAGATCCTTCTACACCGCCCCCATCAAAGCCCTCGTCAGCGAGAAATTCTTTGATCTTTGCGAAACATTTGGCGCCGAGAACGTCGGCATGATCACTGGGGATGCCTCGATTAACTCGGCGGCCCCGGTCATCTGCTGCACTGCGGAAATTCTCGCAAACATGTCGCTGCGCCAAGGAACTGAAACCGACGCGCCCTATGTCGTCATGGACGAATTCCACTACTTCGCGGACCGCAGCCGAGGCTGGGCCTGGCAGGTACCCCTGCTTCTATTGGAGCGAAGTCGCTTCCTGCTTATGTCTGCGACATTAGGCAACACCGCGCCAATCGAAGAACGCATCCAAGCGATCACCGGCCGCGATGTCGCCCACGTCCATAGTGACGAGCGGCCGGTCCCGCTCGACTTCACGTACCGAGAAACGCCGGTACTAGAGACCGTTGAGACGCTGCTCGCTTCGGGGCGACAGCCGATTTACATGGTGCACTTCACGCAAAGAGACGCTGCCGAACAAGCGCAGGGGCTCACGAGTGGCGCGATCACGAACAAGGAAGAGAAGAAAGCCCTCGCGGAGGCGATCGGTGGATTCCGATTCGACTCGCCCTATGGCAAAGACGTTCACCGCTTCCTTAAATTCGGCATCGGCCTTCATCACGCGGGCATCCTTCCCAAGTACCGACTACTCGTCGAGCGACTCGCCCAGCGAGGCCTGCTCAAGGTCATCTGCGGGACGGATACCCTCGGCGTCGGCGTCAATATCCCGATCCGAACAGTGCTCTTCACGGGCCTCTCCAAATTCGACGGCGAGAAAGTCGGCGTCTTGACCGTCCGCGACTTCAAGCAGATCGCCGGACGCGCAGGACGCAAGGGTTTCGATATCGCGGGCAGCGTTGTCTGCCAGGCCCCTGAACACGTCATCGACAACCTGCGCCAAGCCGCCAAGAACGCGGCCTCGGGCAAAGGCGGCAAAAAGAAAGACAAGAAGAAGCTGCCGCCGCGAGGCTTTGTGGGATGGAGCGCAGAGACTTTCGAACAGCTCTCGACGAAGCCCCCGGAGACCCTGCGATCCCAATTTGACCTGAGCCACAGCACGCTCGTCGCGCTCCTGCAAAGAGGGCAGGATCAGTCGCTACCGGGCAGTGGCTATCGCGAGCTGATCGCGCTGGTCAACGAGACATTCGAGAGCCCCGTGAAGAAGACTCGTCTTAGGCGCAAAGCTGCGGTGCTATTTCGGTCGCTGCAGCAGGCCGAGATCGTACGTATAGAGCCGAGCAACAAAGGGCCCGTCGCGCGAGTCGATGCCGACCTCCAGCGGGATTTCAATCTTCATCACACCCTGTCTCTCTATCTAGTGGACGCGGTCACCGCCCTCGACCCGAACGCGCCGGACTACGCGCTCGACGTGATCTCCTGCGTCGAGGCGATCCTCGAGAATCCTCGTGCCTTGCTGCAGGCGCAGGTCCGGCAACGCAAGACCGATTTAATCAACGAGCTCAAAGCGGAGCGTGTCCCCTACGAAGAGCGCATGGAGAAGCTTGAGGGCGTCACGTGGGACAAGCCTAACTCCGACTTCCTCTATGCGACTTTCGATCTCTTTCGAGAGCACCATCCGTGGGTAGGCGATGACTCGATCTCTCCAAAATCGATCGTTCGAGAAATTTGGGAAGGCTTCATCCCCTTCGAGGAATACGTCAAGCGCTACGGCATTTCGCGCATGGAAGGCGTGCTGCTCCGGTACCTAAACCAGGTCCACTCGACGCTCATGCGCAACCTTCCCGAGTCGGCGCATAACGAAGAAGTACTCGAGGTGATCGCGTTTCTTCGCGCCATGCTCGCTCGGATCGACTCGAGCCTAGTGGAGGAATGGGAAAACCTCGTCAATCCAAGTGAGGCTCCCATCAAAGAAACCGAGGCCGTCCCTGCCAGAGCGCCCCGGAAGCTCGATCGCAAGGCTTTCGACGCGCGGGCTCGAGCGGAACTTCAGCAGCTCTTATTATGTCTCTCGAGGCAGGACTTCGAAGGCGCTTCGGCATGTCTGTCAGAGGACGACCCGGAGGCCTGGGACGCCGCACGATTCGAGCGTGAATTCGGCGAGCTCTCGGACACGATCGAACGCGTGCGAATCGATCCCGAAGCACGTCGTGGCCACTGGACCCTCATAGAGCCGCAATCGGAGCTCGTCTTTGAGCTCACGCAAACCTTGATCGACGAAGAAGGCGAAGGGGCTGCCACGCTCGTGGCCCGCGTCGAACTCGCCGAAGCGCGTATGCCAGCAGGGCCAATGCTGCGCATGATCGGCTTCGGCGGTTAGCGGAAGGCGCCGTTAGGGAATCAGCGCCGCACGATACAGCCGGCTTACAGCCTGGCTCTCTTCGTCCGATGTCTTCGAGTCATCGAGTTCCCCGAACACAATGAGTTCTGCATCATCGACACCCTCGAAGCGAACATCAAACGCACGCGTATCCCCCTCGGCCGCAAGCCGGGCAAGACATGCGCCTAGCAAAGCCTTGAGTGCCGGACCAAGAGCCTCGGCCCCTTCTAGGCGAACGCTGAACGATCCAGAGCTTCCCTCGTAAGTCCAGCGACTCGACCGAAGAAGCTGCTCGCCGGCCTGACTCGCTATGAATCCGGGGCCGTCAACGAGCCTTTGTGCACCGGACACGAGCGTCGACAGCTGTGAATTTACAAGCCAGTCCGAGACGATGTCATCGGCCCATTCGACGAGCCCCGCTTCGCCACCGAGCTGCTCTGCCGCGATCGCGACGAGTTCTTCTAACTCTGCCTGGGGCGCCCAGTCGGAAGCCGCAATTGAATGATCAAGCCAACCCCTCGCAGTCGACGAAAGTGTCGCATCCAGATCGTCCTCGTCGAGCTTGCCGTTCGCAAGCCACGCGCCCACTCGCTGCGCGATCGGTTGCACCAACAGGCCACTGAGTTCGGGGGCGTCCATGGGAGGTCTCCAGCGCGGAGTGCGCTCCCGCAAACATCGGCGCGTTCTGGAATCGACTTGAGTCGGCACGCCACCGCCCGCGGGCGGGCTAGCTACCCTCTTCTGCGTCTGAGCCATCCGTTGCATACGCGCCGAGCGCTTCGTCGTAGGCAGGAAATCCCACGAGCGCTTGTAACTCTTCGAAGGACAAGACCTCGGGCGCGGGGATGCCCGCCGCAAGGGCCGCAAGCGCGTCTTCCATCGCGCGTGCCGCGCTCGACAAAAGCGTCAAAGGATAGGCTGCGATCTTGAAGCCGATTTCCTCAAGCCGCGCCGGTGGCAGTGCGGGCGTGTCTCCACCTTCCACGATGTTGGCCATCTTCGGCAAGCTCGGGAGTTCCCGGCAGAGCGTTTCCATTTCGGCTTCGTTCTGCGGCGCCTCCAGAAAGAGAATGTCCGCGCCGAGATCCGCAAAGGCTCGGCAGCGCTCGATCGCTTCGTCGAGTCCGTGCCCCGCGCGCGCATCGGTGCGGGCCATCACGAGAATATCCGTCCCCGATTCTCGTGCCTCAACGGCGGCCTGCACCCTTTGATAGGCACTCCGGCGGTCGACGACTTCCTTGCCGCGCGTATGACCACATCGCTTCGGCGCGACTTGGTCTTCAATCATTGCCCCGGCAAATCCTGCCCGCGCATAACCTTCGACCGTACGCCGCACGTTCATGGGGTTTCCGTAGCCCGTATCGGCATCGCCAATAATCGGAAGCTCCACCGCTTCACAAATCGACCGGCCCTGGTCCAGCATTTCGCCGTAGGAGATGAGTCCCGTATCCGGGACTGCGAGCCGCGCGGCAGAAACCGCAAAGCCACTCATGAAGGTGAGTTCGAAACCCGCGCGCTCAATCATTCGCGCGGAGAGCGCATCGAAGCAACACGGCATCACGTGCAGGCGATCCTGTGCCAAAAGATTGCGGAGCTGATCCGGAGGCGTGTCTTTGGCGATTTGGTGATTGGACAAATGAAGTTTTCCTTCTTGCTGCATGCTGCTTCTTTGAAGCGGGCGCCTGGGGCAGATGCGCTTCTCTGCAGGGCCCTCTGCATAGCCGCGGCCGAGGTCGCGGCCAGAGACTACCCGGTCTCCAGCCACTACGTTCACGATTCGCAGGGCAACATCATGTCCACAGCGCAAACACGCGAGCCGCATAGCTCCGGAGGCCACGGCCTTGGGATCGCTGCCTCCCTTCCCCGCGCCACCGACATCCGCAAACTCTCTCACATCCACGACGATTTCGGCAATCCTCTCGCCCCTTCCAGAGGAGCCCTAAACAGGGACAAAGTATTTCAAGCAGAGGAAGGTGTAGTTCCGTGGGCACGACGAATGGCCCCTCTACACCCAGGAAAGCCCTTCCATGCCCGGCGCCCGAGGCCTGACGAATGGGCATTTCTTTCGACGAGATGGCGTGCTCGTCGCCTCAGTCGTGCAAGAGGGCCTCTTCCGCACCAAGTCGCGCTGAAAAAAGAGGCAATGCGAGGCACAGCCGGCTGCTCTGATTTTCCATCCGTGCGGATCACGTGCGCCCATGCCCGCGCATTAGGCAGTGATGCCAATGCCATGAGCAATCTCGTGCAATCGTATTAGGCGCCACGCCGCAAAGTGGGCCGATGTCGGCTCAGGGAACCCGTGTCACGTCGCCTTAGTCCTCGAGCCCAAGTTGGCACGCCCCTTGCTCTATAGATAATCGATTCACCTATCGAACGCGTGCGCACGGGGAGTGCATGCGAGTCGGAACGGCAAAGCACGTATCCCTCTCTCTTAATTTGACCGATCCCCAATTGGAGTTCTCAATGTTTCGGAACCGATCTCTCAAGCTCTGCGGACGCACCGCATTATTGGCGAGTTTTGTGCTTTCGCTCGCCCCGTCTGTCGCGCTCGCCGAAGAAGTTTCGCCGGCGCTCTTTGCTGCGAATAACGTATGGATGATGATCGCCGCGGCGCTCGTCTTCGTGATGCATCTCGGGTTCGCCATGGTCGAGTCCGGCCTAACCCGCGCCAAGAACACGACTAACATTTTATTCAAAAACACCTTTATCATTTGCTGCGGCATCCTCACCTACTTCGTCGTTGGCTTTAACCTCATGTATCCCGGCGACTTCGGTGGCTTCCTCGGCTTCGCGGGCTTCGGACTCAGTGCTGGTTTCGAAGAAGGTGCCAACACCGCCGCCTACGCAGGCGGCGGCTACACCTACTGGACCGACTTCCTCTTCCAGGCGATGTTCGCCGCGACCGCCGCGACGATCGTCTCGGGCGCTGTGGCAGAGCGAATCAAACTCAGTTCCTTCATGATCTTCTCGACGCTCTTCGTCGCTTTCGTCTACCCGATAGCGGGCTCTTGGAAATGGGGCGGCGGCTTCCTCGATGCGATGGGCTTCTATGACTTCGCGGGATCGACCCTCGTACACTCTCTAGGTGGTTGGGGAGCGCTCGTTGGTGCCATGGTCCTCGGGCCGCGTCTTGGCAAATACGCCAAGGATGGCCGGGTGATGCCGATCCCCGGTAGCTCCATGCCGCTTACGACCATCGGCGTATTCTTGCTCTGGCTCGGATGGTTCGGATTCAACGGCGGCTCCGTGCTCTCCGCAGATCCGACCCTCACGTCCTTCGCGCTCGTGACCACCTGCCTCGCAGCTGCATCTGGCGGCATCGGTGCCATGATCGCCTACACCTTCATCAGTTCGAAGCCGGACCTCTCGATGGCGCTCAATGGCATTCTCGCAGGCTTGGTCGGCATCACGGCCGGCGCAGATGTGATCAACCCGAATATGGCCATCGTGGTCGGCTTCATCGCTGGCATGCTGGTCGTAGGATCCGTCATGGTCTTCGACAAGCTAAAGATCGATGACCCGGTCGGTGCAATCTCGGTCCACCTGACCTGCGGCATCTGGGGCACCTTGGCCGTCGGCATCTTCTCGACAAACCCCGAGCACACGCTCGCTATCCAGGCCATCGGTGTTGCTTGTTATGCAATCTTCACCGTCGCATGCGCCTCGGCGATCTTCATGACTCTCAAGGCTACCATCGGCTTGCGGGTTTCCGAAGAAGAGGAACTCGAAGGCCTCGACCTCGCCGAACATGGCATGCACGCCTACAACCTCGCAGGCAGCCCCGGCTTCATGGAAGACGGCGGCGGATCAGACTTCCACTCCGCTGGCCTTACACCCTCGAAACTCGCCCCCACTGACAGCTGAACACGCATCCTCACCCACCCAACGTTCGGAGCGGAGCGACACTCCGGTCCGCTCCGGACCTCGGAGACCAAGATGAAAAAAATCGAAGCGATCATCAAACCCTTCAAGCTCGACGATGCCAAAGAGGGCCTAGCCAAAACCGGAATCCAGGGACTGACCGTGAGTGAAGTTAAGGGATTCGGGAGACAGAAGGGCCACACGGAGCTCTACCGCGGTGCGGAATACGTGGTCGATTTCCTTCCGAAGCTGAAGCTCGAAATCGTCGTCTCCGACGATCAAGCTGAGAAGGTTGTTCAAGCACTTCAGGAGTCCTGCCAAACAGGGAAGATCGGAGACGGAAAAATCTTCGTTCTCCACGTTGAAGATGCCATTCGAATCCGAACCGGTGAAAAGGGCGACGAGGCGGTCAACGTCACCTAACTAGAACGATCTGACTCACATCAAAAACCCGCAGCAGAGCCAGCGTCCTCAGGACGCTGGCTCTTCGCATTTTGGGCCGAATGCGCCCGCAGCGGCTGCACGAGCCCTTGTGAGGCCACTGGGGCTACGGGACGAGTACGACCTTGCCTACGGTCTTACGAGACGCGAGAGCCGCCAAAGCATCCCCCGCTTCTTCGAGCGGGTGGCGTATGGAGACGAGGGGTTCGATACGACCCGCGGCGGCCATCTCGAATAGGCCTTCCATACATTCGTCGATGCGCTCGGGCTCCTTCTCGGGATACGCGCTCCAATGGAGCCCGACGAGGGAGATATTTTTTAGCAGGACGCGATTCATCTTTATCTCAGGAATCGTGCCGCTCGCGAAGCCGATCACGAGAAGCCGACCATTCCAGTTGATGCATTTCAGCGAGCGGCCCGTTGTATCGCCACCCACCGAATCGTAAATCACGTCGGCCCCACGTCCGTCCGTCTCCTCGAGCACCCGCGGAACGAAATCCTCTTCGCGGTAGTCGATTAAGACATCCGCCCCGGCACGCTTGGCAATCTCGAGCTTCTCCTGGCCACCGGCTGTCGCGATGACCCGCGCGCCCAAGGCTTTCCCGATCTGAACCGCCGACAAGCCGACGCCACCCGCTGCCGCGTGCACGAGCAGCGTCTCCCCCGCAACGATTGGGGCTCGCCAAACGAGCGCCGCATATGAGGTCGGATAGACCGTCGGAATTGCGGCCCCCGCTTCAAAGGAGATCGCGTCGGGCAAGCGGTAGGTGCTGGATTCGGGGCTAGCGACTTGTTCTGCGAATCCGCCCAAGGCACAGCGTGATAAGACACGATCTCCCACTTTGAATCGCGACACCGCCGACCCAATCTCACGAATAATGCCGCCGACCTCACCGCCCGGAACGAAGGGGAAGGCGGGCTTCACCTGATACTCGCCCTTCAGCATCAACACGTCGGAGAAGTTGCAGCCCGCCGCGCGCACTTCGATGCGCACTTCGTTCTCCTCTAGGGAGGGAGCGTCGATCTCTCGCACGCGCAGTGCTTCGGGGGTCGTAAAGTCATCAACGACAACGGCTCGCATGAATCATTCCTTCGTTTGCGTCGCGGGGATCCGGGCTTTCGCGGTGCATTCCCTAGCAAATGCCCCAAACAGATCGATAGACTCGCAGCCAGAGGGATTCCTAGCCATGCAGACGATCGATTCGATTCTCATTCCACGGAGGCTGCCCGAAGCAAAGTCTCGGCCGCTCTTGGCTCTAGCACTCGTGATCGCGACTTTGCTGGGAGTCGGCTGTGCGTCGGCGCAGCCGCAGGCGCTCCATCCGGCATCGAGCAAAGCCCTCGCCGCCGACACCTCGCTCACGCAACCGCCTTACCTGCGCGTCGAGGCCAAAAACGGGGCGGCACTCCTGGTGTTGGGCACAATCCATCTCGGCCCGACTGCCGGTTGGCGATTCTCACCCCAGATCGAAGCAGGGCTCGAAGAGGCGTCGGGGTTCGTGATGGAACTCGACCTGCACGCGGTTTCGGATGACCAAGTGGGATCGCTGCTCGCTGAACTCGTTCTTCTCAAGCCCGGGCAAAAAATTGAGGACGTCGTCTCGCCGGAAACCGCGAAACTGCTCGACGAGAACGACGCGTTATTGACCCAACTCGGACTCCCGGCAAACGCCCGCACCCGGTTCAAGCCGTGGTACATCGCAGTCAGTCTCGTCCAGCTTGCCGCGTCGGACTCGGGCTACGACCTCGCGAGATCTGCCGAAAGCGCCCTCCTCTCACGGATCGGCGATGCGCCGCTCCTTGGACTCGAATCCCTCGAAGGTCAGCTACGCCTAATGGATACGCTTCCGCCGTCGGCACAGGACGCGATGCTTAGAGATACGCTTGCCCGACTCGATGATGCAGTCGCAGAGCTGAAGCGGCTCGTCGAAGCTTGGCGGGCGTCGGACCGATCGGAGCTGGTTGCAATTTCGCGACAGGGCATCGAGGAAATCCCTCGCCTCGACGCGTTCTATGACCGACTCCTCAAGGAACGGAATCACAATTGGGTCCGGGAGCTCGGCGCGATGCTTGAAGATCCCGAGCGAAAAGACGAGACAATTTTCGTCGCCGTCGGCGCGCTTCATCTCGTCGGCGAGGACGGACTCGAAAAGCTCTTCGCCGAAGCAGGCTATGACGTCGTTCGGATCCACTAGCGATCACGAAGATTTTCGGCCTCGCTTCTCCGCACATCCCACGGAAAGGAATCGACCCACGATGTCCCAGACAAAGTCTCAGGATCAAACGATCGACCCTAGCGTCTATCTCCACGATTCCGCCCAGCTCTACGGCCGCGTCTCGATCGGCGAAGAATCTTCGGTTTGGCCTAACGTGGTCGTTCGAGCGGAGTGTCACGAGGTAAGCATCGGACGCTATTCAAATCTCCAGGACTTCGCGATGCTCCATATCGGGTATGGCCATTCAACCGAAATAGGCGACTTCTGTTCAATCACGCACCATGCGACAGTCCACGGCGCCAAGATCGAAGACGATTGTCTAATCGGGATCAACGCCGTCGTGATGGATGGCGCGATGATCGGCAAGGGATCAATTGTCGCCGGCGGCGCGATGATCCGCGAGGACAGTGAATTCGCGCCGGGATCGATTATTGCGGGCGTTCCGGCCAAGCAAATTGCAGAACGCGACTGCTCCCACGCGAACCGCCAAAACGCCTGGCAATACCACTGGAATGCCCAGGCCTACAAAGCCGGTAACCACCGATCCTGGGACGGACCCGAATACGAAACCTGGATGCGCAACAAAATCGCCGAGATCGCCCGAGACGAAGACCTAACGGGGATCCGTTAAGAGACCTGCTCTTCGGGGGGTGGGACTTTCGGCCGGCACTCCCGCTGCGCCCGCAAGGCCGGGCGGCGCCTCGGTTTGAGGAAGCGACGAAGAAGGCGCCGAAGGAAGCGACGAAGGAAGCGACGGGGAAGGCGCCGAAGAAGGCGCCGAGGGAGCTAAGGGTTGCGCGCTCACGCCCCTAAAGAGCAGATAGACCGCCTGGTGAATTGAATCCCGAAGCGCATCGTCCGCCACCATCCCGTTCGCCCAAGGAATCCGCGCACCGTTCGTCACGTGAAACAGCACGCGAGCCGTCTCAAGCACATCAACGTCTCGCGCGAGATGCTTCTTCATGCGTCCGTGCTGAAGGATTTCCATCAGCAAGCCGATCGTCCGGTCGTAGAGCTGGAGCACGCGCTTCGCGACTCTCGCCTCGGTTTTCGTCGTGGCTCGAAGTGCGATCGTTGTTAGGTCTCGATTCTCAACTAACAACTCATGCTGGACGTCGAAAAAGTCAAGCAGCCGCTCTGCCGGCGGGCGGTTTCGGTCATCTGCTACGCGGAACCTCGACCATGCTTCTTCCTGCATTTGCGACAATTCGTCGATCAGCAACTCTTCTTTCGACTGCACGTGCCGGTAGATCGAGCTCGCGCCCATTCCTGCACGCTCGGCGATCGCGCGAAGCGTCGCACCATCGAACCCGCGCTCGCGAAAGAGCGACAACGCCGCTTCGCGAATCCGCGCGCGACTCTTCCGGCCCCGAACGAGTCGGCCATCGTCTTTGCGCAGCTTGCTCTTGCTCGCGCCCTTTGCAGCCACTGGCCTG
>JASDVF010000053.1:28787-60592 GCA_041440805.1 Myxococcota bacterium
CCACGCGCCTAGCTGTGGACTGTGACTGGGGCAGCGACGACGAAAGCGACGAAGAAGGCGACGAGGAAGAAGGCGGGTCAGGCAACGAATTAGACGAAGATGTAGCCGATTGTGTCACTGGTTGAGGCTCCGGAGCCGCGGACGTAACCGGTCGAGATTCGACGGGGTTCGTTAGCGACGGATTGGGAGACGAAAGGCTCGAGCTCATGGCGCGACTTCCGATTCATCCGAATTCAGGGGCCTTAAAGGACCCGAATGCTTTGGGGGGAGCAAGCCCATCTGGATGGGCTTGGAGAACAGGATCGCATAGAACCAGCCGCGAGCCTAGACGTCTGGGCGGAAACCTCGTCCCAAACACCAACACTTGACCCCGTGGATCTCAGTTTCCTCGAGAACTCGAAAGCCCCGTGTCGTGTAGAACCGCACACTCTCTTCCTTGTCGCACTCGAGATAAATTGGGTCAGGGTCCTTCGCGCCACGATCTTCGCGCTCAACATGCTCGATCAGACTATCCAGCAGTATTCCACCGAAGCCATGACCCTGGACCGACGGCTCAACCCCCAAGACAGCTAAGTACCAATGCGGCAGTAAGGGGCGAAAATCCCGCAATTCTGCTTGGACGCGACCCCAACGATCCATCGCACGTGCACCTTGGTGCCAAAAGCACCCAAGTTGACGACGCATCGAGGGAGAAGACCAGACCGGCCAGTCCGGCGAAGCCGCCAACCAGCCACCGACAACTCGCCCACTCGACAGCACGACGCGGCACTGGAGTTCATCAACGGTGTCGAGCACAACGGCGCATAGCCCGGCCCGATTCGCGCGGATGCGTTTCGCGGGATTTCCCGGGTGAATCTCGAGATTCATCGGGTTATCGCGAAAGGCTAGGGCCATGCAATCGAGCAAAGCCCGGCGCTGCTCGGTATCGGGACTTTCAAGCGGGTCCTCTATCATGCGTCGGGATGCTAACCGCTTGGCACGAAAGCTCTACCGCCTCGCTCGACCACATCGATCCTGAAGGACCCCTTATGGATCCTGCCTTGAGTCCCTTCACGCTCGATCCGATGTAGTCAGAGAGTCGTCCGCCAGCCCAACCGCATCAGATTCCCCAACCACCCACACGGAGCGCGCATGCTGCAGAGTGACCGAGATGTCTGCCGACTGCGCTTCCAACACGAAGAGCGCGATCGGATTTTCACCGTCAGCGACCGGCCCGTCGTGGTCGGGCGTGCCCCCGAATCCGACCTATTACTTGCCCACGAGAGCATCTCTCGCCAGCACGCCCGCATTGCTCATGAAGACGACGGCTGGGTGATTCGCGACCTCGAGAGCAAGAATGGATCCAGGGTCAATACGTTTCGCATCTCCGAACAGGTGCTTAGGAACGGCGACCGACTCGACCTCGGCACAATTCGCATGTACGTCGAAATCGGCCCGGAGTCGAAGGTTTCCCGTGCGCGAGTCATCTTCGACGAGAAGAAGGCTCCCTCTATGCACACGGAGGTTCTCGACCTCCAGGGCCTCGACCATCTTTTGCAGGCGGCGGATGACCTAACGAATGCTCGTTCAGCCATCGACGCGGAATCTCTCTTTGCGAGCAAGATCGGGCTGTCAGATCTCGGCGAGGACCAAAGGTACACTCCCCAGCCGGCTCCTGCGGCCCGGGCCGAACTGCTGCGCCTAGTCAGTGAATCGGCCGAAAGCCTGCTTTCCTGCACGACGCTGCCCGAAACCCTCGATCGTATTCTCTCGTTAGTCTTCACCAATATCCCGGTCGAACGCGGTGTGATCTGTCTCTACGACCCCGAATCCCTTTCCATCGAACCGATGGCCATGCGAAATCGCGAAGGCGTCCCCGACACGCCGATCGCAATCAGCACGAATATCACTGGCCTCGCGATCGAAGAGAAGCAGGCCGTCTTGATCAAAGACACGGCCATGGATGAGCGATTCGGCGGCGCCGAGAGCGTCATCATGATGGATATCCACTCCGCTATGTGCGCCCCACTTCTCCGAGAGGGCAACGTGAGTGGGTATATCTACGTGGACCGCCAATCCAGCGCGCATCCCTTCGACATGGCCCAGCTTCAGGCGCTTTCGACTCTCGCTCTTCTCGCCGCAATCGCAGTCGAGCAGGCTTCGCTCCGAGATGACGTACGTCGCGAGCAGGAACGACGCGGTCGGCTGGCCCGCTATTCCTCGCCCGCTGTCGTGGAGCGCATTCTAGAAGCACCCGGGTCGGCGACAAGCCTCATGGTTGCAGACGAAGGCGAAATTTCGGTGGTCTTCGCTGACCTAACAGGCTTCACAACAATGGCCGAGCGACTCCCGCCGAGCGAAGTCGTTCTAATATTGAACCAGGTTTTCGAGCGACTCACGAGCGCCGTATTCGCCTTAGACGGCACTCTCGATAAATTCCGTGGTGACGGCATGATGGCGTTCTTCGGCGCACCTCTTGCTATGCCCGACCATGCCGAACGTGCCGTAGAAGCAGCATTGCGAATGCAGGAAGCCTTAGAGGCACTCAATGAAGCGCGAGAAGGCGTGCGCCCAATCAGGATGCGCATTGGCGTCAATTCGGGCAGCGCCGTCATCGGCGATATCGGCTCCCCGCAGCGCAAGGACTACACGGTCATCGGCGATGTCGTGAACATCGCGAGCCGCCTCGAGTCCTCCGTCGCCCAGCCCGGCCAAGTCGTCATCGGCGAAGCCACCTGGCAGGCGGCGCAGAATCGCTTTCATGCAGATGCGCTCGAAGCGGTCATGCTTAAGGGCAAGCGCAAGAGCGTCCAGCCTTACCTGATCACCGGCCGGATCGAAGCAGAAATCGGAAAGACCCGAGCGCTTTAGGCACGAAGTTTCCGCCAACCTGGGCACCCTTCGGCCTACCGAAAAACAAGCTAGAACGCCTCGAACCGATCCGCATCAAGCGTGATCGTCGATTCGATCGAACCCAATCGTCATCAATCGCTTCCGTCGTGGGCACTCAACATGCCCGATCGGCTGCAGTTCGGTTCCCTCGGCCATTTCTAGACATCCTCCGTAGCAGCGGCGAATCGCTCTCGTGCCCCACCCACCATGTTATGTCCGTGGGCGACGATCAGATTCTCGAAATCCCACGCTTTGATCGAGGCAATCGATGCCCTCACTTGATCACGATCCTTTAGCAGAGTTCGCATCAGCCGCGTAACCGCGAGTCGCCCGTGCGCCCCTGCCAATCGCAAGAAGAGCCCCGTCCAACCGCTTGGAGCGGGATCGAAGTTGAAGCAAAGGTCCGTCAAAATGAGCGTTTTACTGGCGGTATGAAGGAACACGATTTCGTTTATTGCAGGGGCCCCAGCGATTACGACCTGCTCGAGGGTGCCGGCCCAAAGCGCATCCGGCGATGCCGAAAGATCTTTCGCGCCGGTGGGACGAGAGCCCACCTTTCCCTCGACTCCTTCGGCCAAGAAGCACGTGGCCTGTGGATACCGCTCGACCGCGGCGAGTAGTGAGAAGTGATGGAAGGCGTTCGGCGCGATGATCACGTTGATAGGCCCCAGCTCTGCTAGGTCAGCACTAAGAGCGTCGTCAATCTCTATGGGTGCGATCAAGGCGAGCCCGCCGTCCGGGAGCCGCACAACCGTCATTCTGGTTCCCAGCTTTGCGCCGCCCAGCGTGAGCGGGGCATCGACGGTCCAGATTCCACACGCAAGTTCTTCGAGCATTCAGAGATCCTCCGCGAACCGAATTGACAGGCGCAAATATCCGCGCCCGGATCAATCTTATGCGACGTCCAACAAGCTGGGGGGCCTCGAATCGCGGCACGCTCTGCCCCCAGCGTCTATTCAGCGTTGATCGTCGTCTATTGTCGCTGCCGGAAGCCTCACGCCTCAGGTCGTGTCGCCCTATAGTATCACCTCGGCTGCCACAGACTTTCGCGCTGATTCTCTTGCTTCTCCTTTTCGCTGTTTCTCTCCCGCGTTCGGGTTCCCGAACTACGAGGCACGACCCATGACCACAAACCCCGAAATTGCTGCTCGCGGCGCCGAAGTCCTGGTCGCAAACTACGCGCCACAACCCATCGCCCTTGTGCGAGGCGAAGGCTGCACGCTCTACGATGCCGAGGACAACGCGTTTCTCGATCTTATGGGCGGAATCGCAACGACCGCCCTCGGTCATGCGAACCCGCGACTTCGAGCCGCGCTTGAGGAGCAGGCGGCGAAGCTCTGGCACGTCTCGAATCTCTACACGACCGAGCCCCAGATTCGCCTCGCTGAACGCATTACCTCGAACTCTTTCGCCGAGGCCGTGTATTTCTGTAACTCCGGCGCCGAAGCGAACGAAGCCGCACTCAAACTCGCGCGGCGACATTTTCACGATCGCAAGGAAGACCGCTTTGAAATCGTAGCCTTCGAAGGTGCGTTCCATGGCCGAACGCTCTTTACCGTCTCCGCAACCGGAACCCCCGCCTACTGGGAAGGGTTCGGCCCCATGGTTCAGGGTATCTCTCACGCAGCATGGGGAGACCTCGATTCCGTTCGCGGGCTATTAAGCGAACGCACAGCCGCAATCCTCGTAGAACCGATCCAGGGTGAAGGCGGCATACGCCTGCCTCCGCCGGGCTTCCTCCAAGGCCTGCGCAAGCTCGCGGACGAAAACGGCTGTCTGCTCATCTTCGATGAAGTCCAGGTTGGCATGGGACGCACTGGTTCACTCTTCGCCTATGAGCAAGAGGATGTTATTCCGGACGTAATGACGCTCGCGAAAGCGCTCGGAGGTGGCATTCCAATCGGCGCGATGTGCACGACGAGGGAATTGTCGGGGGCACTCGTTCCTGGAACTCATGCCTCTACTTTTGGTGGCAACCCTCTTGCTTGCGCAGTCGCCGCCGCAGTTTTCGAGGAACTCCTCGAAGGCGGCGTTCTCGACCACGCTAGGTTGATGGGTGAAAAACTCGGCCACGGACTCGAAGAAATCGCTGCCGAGCTAGGCCCTGATCGCGTAATTGAAGCCCGTGGTCGCGGCCTATTACGAGGCCTTGCACTCGCGAACGCTCCTGGCCCCGTGATCGACCGCTGCCGCGAGCGAGGCGTTCTCGTCATCTCCGCGGGCGGAAACGTCCTACGACTCGCGCCCCCTCTAATCATCAGCGCCGATGAAATCGATCACGGCCTCTCGGTACTTCGCGAAGTACTCCTGGAGGTCGGCTGATGCCTGCAGAATGGTTTCATCGCTCCTGTTCAATCTGCGAAGCGAGCTGCGGTCTCCGGATTCTGGCCGATCGCGAAAAGCGCGAAGTCCTGCGCATAGAAGGCAATCCAGACGACCCCATCAGCCAAGGGCATATCTGTCCGAAGGCGACAGCCCTCAAGGGGGTCTTCGAAGACCCCGACCGGATCAAGCGTCCGATCCGAAAAACCGAAGCCGGCGAATGGGAAGAAATCTCCTGGACCGAAGCCTATGACTACGCTGCAGAACGTATCGGCACGCTTCAAGAGAAGTACGGAAACGATACGTTAGGCGTCTATATTGGGAACCCGAGTGGCTTCGATGTCGGTTGCCTCCTTTACAACCGCTTCATCCTCGAATCGCTGCGCACTCCTAGGATGTTCTCCGCGGCGACTATGGATCACTTCCCCAAGCTCTTCACCTCGCGCGTGCTCTTTGGCAAAGGCTCGATCCTCCCGATCCCCGATATCGATCGCTGCGACTATTTCCTTTGTCTCGGCGCCAATCCGATCGTTTCCCAGGGAAGCCTAATGTCTGCCCCCGGGATTAAGAAGAAGCTGCGTGCCGTCCAAGATCGTGGCGGCCGCTTCGTCGTCGTGGACCCAAGGCGGACCGAAAGTGCGGACGTCGCAGACGAGCATCTGTTCATTCGCCCCGGAAGTGATGCGTACTTTCTGTTTTCGCTCGTGAATGTGATCTTCGGCGAAAACCTCGTTTCCCTGGGACGCTTCGAGGCATTCACGGACGGAGTCGAAGAGATCCGCATCCTCGCAGAAGAATTCTCTCCAGAGTCCACCGCATCCGCGACCGGAATTCCTGCCGAAACGACGCAAAGAATCGCGCGGGAACTCGCGAGCCATCCCCACGCTTGCGTATATGGACGAATAGGCACCTGCACCGTCGAATTCGGGACCCTGGCCAGCTGGCTCATCGACGTCGTGAACATTCTCCTCGGCCGCTACGACGAGCCCGGCGGCATGATGTTCCCGCGTCCGGCGACGGGGCAACATGAGCCAGGTAATCCGATGCCGCCTATCGCAATCGGCCCCTACAGAACCGCGGCCCGCGGGCTTCCTATGATCGACGGGCATCTGCCGGCCTCCGCGTTTGCTGAAGAGCTGGACCCCGAACGCGCTGGGGAAAAACGAGTGCGGGCGCTTGTCATCACGTGCGGCAACCCAGTGCTTTCGATGCCGGCGGGGGATCAAATCGAGAAGGGTCTCGAATCCCTCGAGTTCATGGTCGCGGTCGACATCTACTTGAATGAGACGACGCGACACGCAGACCTCATCTTGCCGACGTCACCCCAGCTCACTTTCGAGAACTTTGACTTCCTGTGTCAATCGACAGCCGTTCGTAATCACGTTCGCTACGGCGAGCAAGTCTTCGAGCCCGAGCCGGAAGAGAAGCGGGCCTGGGAGGTTTATCTCGAACTGGCTGCGCGACTTAACAATGCGGAACCCGAAGCGTTCGATGATATCAGCGTCATGCAAAACGCGACGCGCTTCGCCGGGAAGTTAGGCCTAGACGTCGACGACGTGTTGCGCGAGCTCGGCGACGAGCGCGGCCCCATGCGAATCGTAGACCTACAGCTCCGCTGCGGGCCCTATGGCGACCACTTCGGTAAGAATCCCGACGGGTTGAATCTCAAGAAGGTCAAGGCAGCGCGAGCCGCCGTAGATTTGGGTCCTCTTACGCCTCGCTTCCCGGACATCCTCCGAACCGAGGGAAGACGGATCAATCTGGCCGACCCTTTGATCACAAATGACGTAGCGCGCCTATCCGGGCGTCTGGAAGACTTCGCTAGCCCGACCGGTCTTCTCATGATTGGAAGGCGACAAAGCCGCGGCATGAATTCGTGGCTGCACAATCTGCCAAATCTGGCGAAGGGTAAAACGCGATGCGTTCTGCTCGTTCACCCGGATGACGCGAAGTCGCGCGGCCTCACTCACGCTAAACGCGCGCGCATCAGTTCTCGATCGGGCGAGCTCGAAGTTGAAATCGAGATCAGCGACGAGATGATGCCGGGCGTCGTCAGTCTTCCCCATGGCTTCGGGCACGCAGGCAAGGGCCTGCGGCTCGATGTCGCAAAGACGAAGCAGCCGGGAGTGAACGTCAACGCGCTCACCGACGCAGAGCCTCTCGACGTTCCCTCCGGCACGAGCGTCGCCAACGGCATTCCCGTAGAAGTATGCGCGCTCTAGTCGCCAGGCGGCGCGACGTCTAGCGCATGGCTTAGGGCGAGTCTTAGCGACCCTTCCATTGCGGTGCGCGCTTCTCGGAGAATGCCAGCGGCCCCTCCACGAAGTCCGCGCTCTTCACCATGTCGCGGATCGCGGAGTATTTCGCGTCCATCGCATCCGAGATCAGGCCGTGCTCCAGTCCATCCATTGCGGCCTGCTTGGTGGCGCGAACCGATAGCGGTGCGCACTCAGCAATCAGCGAAGCCCAGCGACGCGCGGCTGCCATCAACTCGCTCGGCTCGACCACTTCGTTCACGAAGCCGAGCTGCTCGCCCTCCGTAGCGGGCACGCGGCGGCCGGTCAGCATCATGCCCATGGCACGCTTCATGCCGATCTGGCGAGGCAGACGATGGACACCACCAGCCAACGCCGCGAGTCCGACCCTTGGTTCAGGCAGCGCGAAGAGCGCATTCGTCGAAGCCACGATCAGATCGCAAGCGAGTGCTATTTCGAAGCCACCGCCCATGGCGACGCCATTGACCGCTGCGATCACGGGCTTCGTATTGTCGTAACGCGAGGTCAATCCACCAAAGCCCGTCGCCGGCCCGGCTTTCATTTCACCGCCGGCTTCTTGCGCCTGATACTTGAGATCGTTGCCCGCGGAAAATGCGCGGTCGCCTGCTCCGGTAATGATTGCAACCCAGAGTTCTTCGTCCGCGACAAATTCGTCGAAGACCGTCGCGAGTTCCTCGTTCGCCATCCAGTGCAGCGCGTTCATTCGCTCCGGTCGATTGATCGTCACCGTCAGGATTCGACCATCCACCTCCGTCGTACAGAATTCTCGTTCCGTCGTTTCGCCCATAGCCAACCCCTCTCGTGATCTGATGATCTGCTTGGTTTCGAAGATATTTCGTTGGAGATCGACTCCTCGAAAGTCCGACTAACGTGCCCGTCGCTTCCGCACGGCTTCCGCTAGGCACTCAAAGAGCGGCTCTGTGCGTTCCCAGCTCATGCACTTATCCGTGATGCTCTGGCCGTACACGAGACCTTCGGAGCCCTGAGACTGCGAATGCTTCTGATTTCCGTCAAGCAAGAAGCTCTCCATCATCATGCCGAAGATCGCCTGATTGCCGGCCGCGACCTGGTCGGCGAGGGCTTGTGCAACCCCTGGCTGATTTTCGTGATTCTTCCCACTATTCGCGTGGCTGCAATCCACCATAATACGATCGGGCAGTTTCGATTCGCCTAGCATCTTTGAAACACTCGCGATCGAAGCCTCATCGTAGTTGGGACCACTCGTCCCGCCTCGCAGAATCACGTGGCAGTAGGGGTTCCCCTTAGTCGCAACGATGCCCGCGATTCCCTGCTTCGTGACCGAAAGGAAATGATGTTCTCCGGCGGCCGCGCCGATCGCATCGATCGCCATTTGGACGGTGCCGTAGGTGCCGTTCTTGAAACCGACAGGCATCGACAGTCCCGAGGAGAGCTCCCTATGGACCTGGCTCTCGCTTGTGCGGGCCCCAATCGCGCCCCAGGAAACGAGGTCGGCATAGAATTGCGGCATGATCGGGTCGAGAAATTCGCTGCCCGTCGGAAGACCGATCTCGGTGACGTCGATCAGGAATTTGCGTGCCTTACGAAGGCCGGCGCGAATCGAAAAGCTGCCATCGAGGTCGGGGTCGTTGATCAGCCCCTTCCAACCGACGGTCGTGCGCGGCTTCTCGAAATAGACTCGCATAACAATCGCGAGTTCGTCTTTGAACTGTTCGCGGATTGGCGCGAGCTTGCGAGCGTACTCGAGGCCGGCTTCGGGATCGTGAATCGAGCAGGGACCGACGACCAAGACCAGACGGTCGTCTTCCCCATCAATGACCCGCTCAATTTCGCGGCGGCCGGCGAAGATGGTCTCGTTTTGGCTGTCGCTGAGTGGTAAATCCTCGAGCAAAATCTCGGGGGCCATCAGCGGCCGGATATTTTGAATCCGGACGTCATCGATCTCGTGCACCATGTGGCGGGTCCTCGCCCAGGCCGCCGGTGAGTTCACGATTCGCTTGCGCCGAGGATGCGGCTCCGGATAGGGAGACAACAAGATTGGTGGCGGGCGGGCGCGGATACGCCGTCGGCAGGGAACCCGGATGCGCCGAAAGAGACGCTCCCGGACGAGGTTATATACCCGTGCCCCGGATCTCGGACAACCCCGGGCGGCCCGCTACCCCCCCGATGTGAGTGCTTTTTCCCGGTTCTCAGCGGACCTAGAGTCAAGCGCCGGAATCTTCCGCGAAACGGTATGCAGCCCGGACGCAGATTGCGTGCAGCAAAAGCAGCAGCGATGCCCGGGCTCGGCAGTCGCCGCGCGCGCACTTCGCCGGGCGCATCGTCCCACCAGTCGGTTTCGCCAAACTCGTCTCGGGCCGCCATCTCAAATCCGACTAGGCGGGGGATCCTTCCACACACACACAGACGACATAGACCAAGACGTGTGCCGAGTCTCTCAGAGGCCTCGGTCGCCGCTCATGTGAAAAATGTCGTCCAGTCGCGACACGTGACCTTCGGGGACGAGCGTACTGAACGGCGTCCCCGTCGAGGTCTCGCGCGTCAGCTCACTGGGACCGTGCCTAACGTACTGTTCCCGATCCACCGTCGACCCACATCGTCTGCGCCGTGACGTAGTCGGCGTCGTCGCTCGCCAAAAACACGCACACGCGTCCAACATCGTCTTTGCAGTCGCCCACGCGCCTAAGCGGGATCTGTTCGATCGCGGCAGCGTGGCCCTCTGGATCGAGGTTCGCCCAATCGATCATGCCCGGGGAGTTCGCAAAGGGACAGACAATGTTCACTCGGATGCCGTCGGGGCCCCACTCCCTTGCGGCGGTTCGCGACAAACCACGGATGCCTTCTTTCGCGGCGGCGTACGCACCCTGAGCTTCATTGCCGCTCGTGCCTGATCCGCTCGCAAAGTTGATGATGGCGCCTCGACCGCGCGACATGAAATGCGGATGGGCGATCTGCATACAAAAAAACGTCGCCCACAAATTTGTCTCAAGGACGCGTCCGAAAGTCTCGTCGTCGAATTCCATGAGGCGAAGTCCAGGCGTCGGCGTCCACGCCGCGTTATTCACAAGAATATCGAGCCCACCGAAGGCCTCGACCGTTCCCTGAATGCCGCGAGCGCAATCGTCTCTCTTGGCGACGTCTCCCTGGCCAGCGAACGCCTCTCCGCCAGTGGACCGAATCAGCTCGGCGGTTTCGCTCGCAGAGTCGCCATCGATATCAACAACCCCCACGCGAGCGCCCTCTTCTGCCATCGCCAAGGCCACACCGCGGCCGATCCCTCGCCCGCCGCCCGTTACGAAGGCCACGCGTCCATCTAGCTTTCCCATCGTTCGTCTCCATATCGCCCGCTGACTCGGCGGATCGGAAGTCTACGCAGCCTAGGCGCCGCTTGCCGCAATCTCCGAAGTTGTTCTCTATCCTTCCCCCCTCGCCAAGCGAACCGCCAGGAGCCCCCCTATGTACGATCATTTGACGTCGCCCACCACCCTCGGCGGAATGCCGCTTCGCAATCGAATCGCGATGGCCGCCATGGGAGTCGAGATCGCCGAGAAGACGGGACACGCGGGTGAACCCATCATCGCCTACTACGAACAGCGCGCGCGCGGGGGCGTCGGCCTCATCATCACTGAGGTCTGCGCCGCGGCCTATCCCCACGGAGCCACAGCGGAACGTCAGCTGGCCATTTCCAGCGACGACTATCTCCCTGGCCTTCGCGAGTTAACCGACCGCGTTCACAGCCACGGCGCCAAGATCGCGCTTCAGCTTGTACACCACGGCAAACAGTCCCGGCTGGACACCAAGCAGGGACGCGCCGTGCTCATGCCCTCCATGCCGCGCTTCAAGGGCAAGAACGACATGCACAAGGACATGTCTCGCGAAGAACTCGGCATGATGGCCGCCGCTACAGGGGGCGGGCGCGCAACAATTAAAGAAGCGGATCCGGACGACATCGCCTGGGCGATCGACGTTTTCGCGAGCGCCGCCGAGCGCGCACGACGCGCTGGCTTTGATGCCGTCGAGCTTCATTCGGCCCACGGATATCTGCTGTCGGAATTCCTGTCTCCCGCCTGGAACTTCCGCGAGGACGAGTACGGCGGCAGTGCCGAAAATCGAGCCCGACTATTATGCGAGGTCATCCGTGCCTCGAAGGAACGAGCCGGTGCGGATTTCCCAATTTGGGCACGACTTGATTCTCGTGAATTCCAAACGCCCGGCGGAATCGAACCCGAAGACTGCGCACGCACTGCAGAACTCGCCGTTAGCGCCGGTGCAGACGCGATCCACGTCACGGCCTACTCGGATTCGACCTCCGGCGTCGCTTTCACCGACGGACCACTGACACATTTCGAAGACGCGTATGTCGAGGCCGCAACTCTGGTTAAGTCCCGAGTCAGCGTTCCCGTGATCGCCGTCGGCCGAATCGAACCGGAAACCGCAAATGGCCTGATCCGCGACGGAAAGGCCGATATCGTGGCCATGGGCCGAAAACTCCTCGCGGATCCAGACCTCGCCAACAAGCTCGCCGAGGGACGCCCCGAAGACATTCGCCCCTGCATCTACTGCTACACCTGCGTGGCGCAACCCTTCTTCGACCGCGCAGTTCGATGTGCCGTCAATCCGATCACTGCAAGCGAAATGACGCTTGGCCAGGCCGAGCGAGAGCAAGCAGCCACTCAGAAGCGCGTCCTCATCGTCGGCGGCGGTCCTTCCGGCATGGAAGCGGCGCGCCTCGCGCGACTTCGCGGCCATGACGTCGTGTTATGCGAAAAATATGATCGGCTCGGCGGCACCCTACGCTTCGCCGGCCTGGTCTACCTGCCCAACGAGAAGCTGCTCGACTGGCTTGAGGCCCAAGTGGCCAAACTCGGTGTAGATGTTCGGCTGAATACTGAAGTGACGCCCGAACTGATTCGCGAAATCGCGCCAGACGAAGTGCTCGTCGCCGCAGGCGCCCGGCGGGCAAAGCCCGACATTCCGGGAGTCGATCGCGACCACGTCTTCGATGGCGACGACCTGCGCGCACTTTTGACGGGGCAAGGCGACGGCGAAGCGTCTAAGAAACTTGGACTCCTCGGCAGAGTGGCAGTCCGCGCCGGACGCGCGACTGGACTCACTTCAAATTCGAAACGACTGCGCGAAGCCTCAAAAGCCTATATGCCCGTTGGCAAAGAAGTCACGATCATTGGCGGCGGACTTGTAGGGCTCGAATTGGCGGAATTTATGGTGGAGCGCGGCCGGAAGGTCACGATCCTCGAAGAAGCACCCCGCTTCGGCCTGGAAATGGCGCATCCGCGGCGCTGGCGCGTGCTTCACGATCTGCGCACACACGGCGTCACGATCCACGGCAACGTTCACGTTCGCTCGATCGGCGAACGCGAAGTGAGTTACGAGGTTCGCGGCGGTGAAGACGGGCCCACGCCGGCCACCGTTGTCGCCGATACGGTCATCCTCGCGATTGGTCTCGACTCGAATCCCGACGTCGCAACCCGACTCAAGGAAGCCGGTGTTCCTGTTCGCGAGATCGGGGACGTGACCGGCGTCGGGTACATCGAGGGTGCAATCAAAGACGGCTTCCACGCCGCCCTTGAGCTTTAGGTCGGACCGTGCACCAGACATACAGCAGAGATCAAGCTCAGTTACGTACGACAATTTCCTTGTGGTTCTTCCTCTTCGTGATGCTAGTCAACATGGGTTGCGGAGGTTTCAGGCTCCCTTCGTCGACGGCGGAACCCGTGTCGGTAGACCTCCTACCGACAACGCCGGAGATCAGCGAACGAGACCTGACACAACACGTTGCTGCACTGATCGACCCACGGACGAACGGACGCCGCTCGGGCAGCCCGGGCGAAAGAGTCGCCGCCGACTATTTGTCGCGAGCATTTGCGGCGGCGGGCCTTGCGCCGGCGGGCGAGCGCGGAGATTGGTTCGAGGCCTTCGAATTCACCTCCGGCGTCTCCCTCGGCCGCGAGAATCGACTCACCCTAGGAGAGGAGGAACTCACACTCGGCTCGGACTGGCGTCCCCTCGCCTTCTCCCGTTCCGGATCGTTTGCTGCCGCATCTGCGGTCTTTGTGGGCTATGGCCTGATGACCCCTGCAGACGGGGAACGCCCGGCCATAGACGAATACGGCGACGTCGACGTCCAAGATCGCTGGGTCATCGTCCTGCGAGACCTTCCCCAGATTTTCGACGACGACACTCGGCGCAGTCTGCGACGCTATGCGGGACTTCGCTTCAAGGCCATGATCGCGCGCGATCGGGGCGCCCGGGGCGTGCTTTTCGTAAGCGGGCCCCGTGGACGTTTCAAGGACGAACTTGCGCCGCTCCGGTTCGACGCCTCCCTCGCCGGGACCAGTATTGCAGCGATCTCCATCAGCAACGACTTCGCCCAGCGCCTACTGTCCCCGTCTTCGCAGAACGAACGAACCCTCGACACGATCCAAGGTGAAGTAGACGAGGCCCTTCTGCATAGCGGCGACGCCGAGCCCCTCGTCACTCCAGTTGAACTCGACCAAGTCGTGATCGAAGCGCACGTCGAGCTGCTGACGAAACGTGCGGAAGGCATCAATGTATTAGGCCGACTCCAGGTGGGGCCGTCGCCAAGCGCCGAATTGATCGTGATTGGCGCTCACTACGACCATTTAGGAAGAGGAGAGAGCTCGGGCTCCCTCGCGGATGCGGAGGAGGCCAATGAGATTCATTCCGGAGCCGACGACAACGCCTCTGGAACCGCGCTCGTCGTCGAGTTGGCCGAAGCTATGGCTGCGCGGCATCAGGCGGGAGTCGATCTCGGTAAACGAGACTTCCTTTTTGCAGCTTGGTCCGGGGAAGAACTTGGTCTCTTGGGTTCCGACGCTTGGGTCGCCAAGAACGTAAATCCGCACGGTGGCCCCGAAGGCCCCGTCGCCTATCTCAATTTCGACATGGTCGGACGCCTACGCGACTCGCTCGTGATTCAAGGAGTCGGTTCGAGTCCTGCCTGGGCGACGCTTCTCGAAGAACTTGCGGCGGAAAGCAGCATCACGGTTCAGCCTCAGAACGACAGCTATGTCCCAACCGACGCCACCAGCTTTTACAAAGCCGGTGTCCCCATTTTGTCGGCATTCACAGGCGCTCACTCCGAATACCACACGCCACGAGACACCCTCGAGACGCTCAATCTCGCGGGCACCGAGAAGATTGGTGAGCTCTTTCTGCGGATCGCCGAATCAATTGGACGGGCGGAAACGCCTCCTCCCTATCTCGCTCAAGCGGCACCGGCGGCGGGCAACACCCGAGGTGGGTTTCGCGTATTCCTTGGCACGATTCCGGACTACGCCCGAACCGACGTCGTAGGCGTTCTCCTCTCCGGTGTTGCAGCTGCCGGCCCAGCCGAAACAGCCGGCCTTAAACGCGGGGACCTGATTATCGGCGCCGCCGGAAAGAAAATCGAAAATCTCTACGACTACACCTACGCCCTCGAAGCCATGCGGGTTGGGGAGCCGACTCAAATCCGTTTCGAGCGCGACGGAAAGCAAATCGAAATCGAGGTGGTCCCGAGCTCCCGAGATTAACTAGGCTTTAGCTGTGCAGAGTGAGATCTCAGAACGCTTCCAAGCCCTCGCGGCGGATCCAGATGGTGCCTCTAGCCTGGCTGAAGGCGCTTTGATTGTCGCCGCGGAAGTTCGGCCCGAAGTCGACATTGCGACCGGGATCGAACAAGTGGAGGAAACGGCCGAGCGTGCGAGACCTCTCGTCGAAGCCGCCACGAGCCCAAGCGCCGCTGTTGCCGCCTTGAATCATGCGCTCTTTGAGCTTGACCGCTTTCGCGGAAATCAAGAGCGCTACGACGACCCTCGCAACAGCTACTTCGACGAAGTCCTTACGCGACGACGGGGAATCCCGATCACCCTCTCCGTCTTGTACGTCGACGTCGCACGAAGGTTAGGCCTCGAGGCCTACGGCGTCGGATTCCCAGGACACTTCCTCTCGAAGGTCGTTGGCGTGAGTGACCTCCCGGAACGAGAGATCATAGTGGACCCCTTCTTCGGACGAATCCTGAGTCTCTCGGATTGCGCGGACCGCGTTCGCTCCGCAGCAGGAGAGCATGTCAATCTAGACGCCCAGTGGCTCCAGCCGGTCTCTTCCGTGGACATCTACGTGCGCATGCTAAACAACCTGAAGATGCTCTACTTGCGGCAGGGCGACGGACTCGGTGCACTCGGCTGCTTCGACCGAATTCTCATCCTCGCCCCGGAAGCCGCGTTCGAATATCGCGATCGCGGCATGCTCCTCGAACGAATGGAATGCATCAACGCAGCGGTCGACGACTACGCCCGCTTTCTTGAACTGGCACCCAACGACGAATCGTCTCACCCGATTCGACTCCGCCGAAATGCGCTCTCGCAGCGAAAGCCAGTGCTCAACTAGCACTTGCCGACCAAGCAACTCACTGACTAGTGCAGCCACGTCGTCGACCAAACGGCCGACTTCTGGACCGGAATTGCTGCAGCGAGTCGCGAAGGTCGAGACATCTATGCGCGAAGCGTTTGAGATGCCATGCCCTCTCGCGCCCCAGCCGAAATCAAATCCAGCGATTCAATCGATGGCGATCCAGGTCTTTTCCTTCGAAGATCGCCTGATTGCATCGAGAACTGCCTGTACCGCAACGCCGTCGGCAAAGGTCGGCGGCTTTGGATCACTCGGAACGGACTTGCCCTGAATTCGATTGCTGAACGCTTCGTAGAGCTTCGTATAAGGCCCGAGATCCGTGCCCATCGAATGCAGCATGTCATACGCCGTCGTCAGCAATTCGCCGGGCGGGCCATCTGGCGCCGGAAGCCGGAGATCGTCCGGAACTTCGAGCCGCCGCTCGCCTGCGGCATCCGCAACGCTGACGGAATCCCCCTCGATCCAAAGCGATCCCTTCGGACCCACGAACCGCGTGCAAGCGGCGAAGGGCCCACGCGCAGCCGCGCTGCTTTGCAGCATGCCTTCGAGCCCCGACTCCGTCCGGAAATGAACCGTGTAGGTGTCGTCCGCCGTCCATGGCAACGCGTCGCTTCGTTCGGCAATGCTCTGCACCGAGGCGCTCACGCCCGTGAATTCCCCGCCGCTAACGCGGATCTGATCGATGATGTGCGAACAGTAGGCGCCGAGCCAACCGCCGCCCTCTTCTTCCTTGCGCCACCAGTCGGGCACGCCCGCTTCGGGATCTGCGAGTGCAGGCATATGAAAGAGGAAAGTTGCTAGGCGAGGCTCGCCGATCACACCCTGTGCAAGTGCTCTCGCAGCGACCGCTTGGCCCGTAGCCCACCGAAACTCGCAGCCGAGCTGATGAATAACACCCGCCGCCTCGGCGGCTTCGAGCATCTCGCGTCCCTCTGCCGCGTTCCGCGCAAAGGGCTTTTCGCAGACGACATGCTTCCCGGCAGCAATCGCTTTGAGCACGATCTCCTTGTGCGTATGCGGCGGAGTTGAAACCGCGACCGCATCGACACCGGGAATCGCGAGCGCCGCTTCGAGGGAGTTGAGCCCCTGCGGCACCCCCATGAGTTCGGCCCGCTTCTGGGCTTTCTCGGCATCTCTGCCGACAAGCGCTTTCACTTCGAAGCCGGCTTTTCGCAGGGCTCGAAGATGGGTCAGGACACCAAATCCAGTGCCAACAACGACGGCTCCCAGGGGTTCACTCATAACATGCGTATCCTTCGGATCGACATGCTGAACGCAGGCCGGGCCGAGACGCTAGCCGGAAATCGGTGTGCCGGGAGGGAGTTTGACGGCTCGAGCGCCCAAGGTCATGAAGCCTTGCGACGCGACGCGAGAGCGCCCAACCCAAGTCCGAGAAGAACGGCGGTCGTCGGTTCGGGAACCGGATTTGAGATGCCTCCCTCGATCACGATCGCATGCCCCGCCTCCAAACGAATATTCAGAAACCTGACCATCGTCACATCGAGATAGATGTCCCCGGTGCTTTCGAGACGAATCACATCCGACACGGAGCTCGGCGGCGAGACTGACGTAAGGGCATCCACGAGGCGAATTTCATCACCCTCCAAACGGATGAGGCCTTCGGCGCTGTGTGCAGTCGGGTCGAGCCCCGTCAGATCAATGATCTCTATGCACGCGCAAATGATGACATCGCCGCCGGTGATCGGAGGCCCGATGGGAATTCGAATCGGATCGGAGTTGAGCCCAACTTCACTTGCGTAGAGTTCGATCGCTCCGCCTCCGCTTCCCTCCAGATGGCCGAGCACATAGATATTCCCCGGCGTGAAGACATCCAGGGAGTAGTCGTTCGAAGCTGACTGAAACTTGATCCCGAGATCGAACACAAAGGGCTGATCAAGCGGATAGGTGACGGCTGGCAAGTCCGAGCAGTCCCCGTCGCACAGAACGTCATAGGCACCGATCGGAATAGGGCTCGGACCTTGTGACGTAAGCGCCGAGGCTTGACTCGCGACCGTCATCCCCATCAGTACAAAGAGCGCCGAAAAGAACGCCGAAAAGAACGCCAAAGTAATTCGAGTCCGGGAACCAATAGAATCCGGCGCGGGCCGCGTCATGAATAAACCACCTCCAGTTGAGGTGGAGTGGGATCGGCAGGCGGAAAATGTCCGGAATCGAGCGCGCAAGCGGGCAGAATCTTCAGTCCGGCCCGAGCTAGGTCCTGAGAGCCGTTGTCTTCGCGCTCAACCGGTACCCAGTCGCTCAGGGGGACCGGCGGTCCGCCGCAGACGTGCCGATCGCGTTACTCTTGCGATGTCTTAATCAGGCCCCAATCGCGCAGAGGAGAACCGACAGCCATGGCCAGCGCCATCGACCGCTCACCGCTCACTCCTAACCTCGAAGTCACTCAGCTCTCCGGTTCCCTCGGAGCAGAGATCCGAGGCATCACGCTGACCGAGGTGGGTCCCGACGAAGCCGCCACAATCCTCGACTTGCTCCACGAGCATCTCGTCATCTTCTTTCCGGACCAAGCCCTCACCCCGGACGAGCACATCACCTTCGGTGGAAACTTCGGACGGCTCGAAGGACATCCGAATCTCGCCCTCGACTCTGAGCGGCCAGAGTTTTTTGAACTCAAAGCCGTTGGCGGCGCAGGCGCCGTCGCCGATGAATGGCATAGCGACCTAACATGTGAAGCCGAGCCCTCGATCTACGCGATCCTTCACATGAAAAAGTGCCCAGAATTCGGCGGCGACACGCTCTGGGCGAATATGTACCGCGCCTACGACTCTCTTTCGCAGCCTCTCAAAGACCTCTGCGAGGGACTCAGCGCTCTGCACGACGCAGGCCCGCACCACGCCCCCGATCGAAAGGCCATTCACCCGGTCGTCCGCACGCATCCCGTCACGGGCCGAAAGTCGCTCTTCGTGAATCACCACTTCACCCGACGTATCGTCGAGATGAGCCACGACGAGAGCGAAGCGTTCCTCGCCTATCTCACCCGCCATGCAACAAAAGATCGTTTCACCGTTCGATACCACTGGACAGCAGGCACGATCGCTATGTGGGACAATCGCTGTACCCAGCACCACGTCCTCAACGACTTCGAAGGCGAGCGCATCATCCAGAGAGTCACCGTCATGGGCGACAAGGTCGAGGCCGCCGCAAAAAGCCACTATGCGCCCTTCGACGAAAAGTACAGCGCCGCCACCTGGCGAGACGAACCCCTTCGAAAGTTCCTCAGGGACCGGTAAACACGATTGGTTGAGCATGGCGCGATCCACGCAAGTGGCCCGGGCACCGACTATTTGATCATAGGTGCAGGGGCCATGGGAATGGCTTTTGCGGACGAGATCCTGCGCGGATCAAAAGACGCCCGAGTCCTCATGGTCGATCGCCGCGCGAAACCAGGCGGGCATTGGAACGACGCCTACCCCTTCGTCTCCTTGCACCAGCCCGCCCTCTTTTATGGCGTGAATTCACGCGAGCTCGGAGCTGGGGGCGAAGACCTCGTCTCTCGCGCCCAGATCCTCGCCTACTACGAACTCGCCCTCAAAGACTTTGAGGCGACAGGACGATTCGTGTTCTTGCCGCAACACGACTACCTCCCAGACGGCGTTCTCCGTTCGCTGATCTCCGGCCGTCCCGATCGCAAAGTCGCCCCTCGAAAGACTGTCGACGCGACCTACATGGATGTCCGCGTCCCCGCGAATACAGCGCCTAAGTACGCGCATTCGGAGCGAGCGCAGCTCATCCCGATCAACGGACTCGCTTCGCTTGACCGACCCTATTCACGCTACGTCGTATTAGGTGCCGGGAAGACGGGAATCGATGCGGTTCTCTACTTGCTCGAACAACACGTCGCGCCCGAAACAATCAGCTGGGTGATGCCTAACGACGCCTGGTTCCTAAACCGTGCCAACATCCAGCCTCCGAATATCGCCGCCGAATTCATCGACCAGATGCGGCTCATGCACGAAGTGGGCAGCCTGGACTTGGTATTGGATGAGCTCGAAAGGCTCGGCCGCCTCCTAAGACTCGACCCCGAAGTTCGTCCCACGAAATATCGCTGCGCCACGGTGACCGACGAGGAACTTGCCGCCCTCCGGCAGGTCAAGGACGTCATCCGTCTCGGCCGAGTCTCGCGCATAGACGATGCCACGCTTCAGCTCGCTAGCGGTGAACGCATCTTCCCAGAAGCTCCCGAGGATATTCTCTACGTAGACTGCACAGCCGATGGCCTCGCTCCGCGACCCGAGGTCCCGATCTTCGCCGGCGACCGGATCACGCTGCAGGCGATTTCGATGTGTCAGCAGGTGATGAGTGCGGCTGCGATCGGGGCACTCGAGCTGCGTATGGACAGCGATGCAGAGAAGAACGCGATCCTCGCGCCCGTGGCGCATCCGGCGGTCCCAGCCGATTATCTGCCCGCGTTTGCCCGCACTATGGAAAACCAGAAACGACTCGGGGGCAAAATGTTTTGGTGGACGTTCACGAGCCGACTCTCAGGCGCTAGGCACATGCCGTTCTTCCATTTCGTCCGTTTCATGCTCGCGGCCCTTCGCTGGCCGGCGCTCGATGATGAACGGGTCGCGGCTCTGCTGGGCGATCACTAAGCGGTTCCGCGTCGCTCCCGAGCAGGTTGCTGCTTTCACGACTGGCGCCCCGAGCAGGACTCGAACCTGCGACCCGCTGCTTAGAAGGCAGCCGCTCTATCCAACTGAGCTATCGGAGCGCGAAACAGAAAGTACAACAAATCCAACACGTTGGAGATTTCAGGAACACTCAAACCCCCTCAATGCATTCGGGCGTCACGGTCCTAGTGGCTAAATTGTGGCTAGACCGAAGCGCGTCAACGAACTGACACGATACACATCAAGTAGCCCCACGTCAGCGACCTGAACGATGCGGGCTAGTTCCGCCGCGCGCTTGCGGGACCGGCGGTTAGGCGGCCGTAGGCTTCTAGGCTCTCTACGCGATGCCCTTCGCCCCTCCGCGTATGAGATGATTCCGCCGGGAAGGCGCGAGGTAAGCGAGGGCTGATAGCCCGAGTCCTAAGAGAAGTGCTGTGTTTGGTTCGGGGACGAGAAAGGCGAACGCCCCCGCCGCTTGTCTTCCTCCGCCGCCCCAGTCGGTCGCTCGAAAGGTGACGCTTTCCAGTTTCGAACGTGCGATTAGGTTGGCGAGGTTGGGCTCGCCGAATGCCTCCGACTCCAGCACAAGACTACGAAAGCCGCGCGGGTTTGACGGGAAGACAGCAAAAACTGCGAACGTCTGACTCACCTTGTCGATGGCGAGCAGATCGACCGCTCTTCCGACATTTGGCCCGATTGGCAGAGTGAGCGGCTCGACGATCGTCGATTCGATCTTCCCAGAACATTTGAAGCGGTCGAACAAACAAGAGCGCGACGGATACGTCGAGAGCGCGAGGCATGACGGGCTGGATCCCCAGGCCGTGCTGATCCTTGAAGCACCGGTCACGACCCGTGTCTGATGAATCGGCGATGTTGTGCCCCTCGATGAATTGGAGGAGCGGGGATCAGAGGCCAAACCGAGGGTCGGGGTTTCTCGAGTGCGGGAAGTGCTTGCGCCACAAGTCTGCCACTCGATCGATCTCCTCTTGAGACTCGCCCAGATAGATCAGCAGCGACGCATAGGTGTGGAGGAAACTCTCGTCAGTGTAGAAGTGCGCGGCCAAAGCCTCTTCAAACAGCCGCCGGGCTTCCTGATAATCTTCGTTTCGCGCGGCTTCTAGACCCCGGTTATAAATGTGCTGTGGAAGTTCCGGATAGCGGGCGGCCACGACCTGGGAGGCTTCGACTTGCGCTCTGACTAAATCCTCGGGGGATTGTGTGAACTCTCGGCTGAACGACAGCGCAGCAGCTGCATAAACAACAACCAGAATCCGGTAGTACTTCCAGCGATGCATCCGCTACAGCCCCGCCTGAACGTTTTCATCGCGGACTTTCCAGATGAACGAGTCCACAAAATAGTGAAGCAGCGGGGCGCCCGTGATCAGCAGAGCAGCGAATAGCTCGTGGGCTTGGCTAAGCGTGTAGCCGGGTTTTCCCAACTCGGGAATCGGGCCCGCATACTGAGTTGCGAAATCAATGGCACCGAACCCGAATGCCGCCAGTGGCTGGTTAGTGATCAGCTGAAAAAGGACCGAGTAGAAGAGGCACGTGGCTAAGAAGGCGATGATATGGTGAGGCTGAACTAGCCAGGAGGTGACCGATTTCTGTGTTCCGCCCTTTCTTCGCAGAGAGGAATGCACGATCACGATATATTGGACGCCGTGCATGATTGCATGAGAGATCGTCGCCACGAGAGCCGATTGCGCCCACCAAGCCGTGGCATACCAAAGGAAGTAGCTGGCGCCGATGAAAAGGTACTTGGTTGGATTGACCGCGTAGCCGTGACGAATCGTCCATGCGAGATGGATGACGTAGGCCACGAGGAAGAGTCCGGCGAGCGTCGAGCTGACCGTCTGAAGGGTGGAAATGCTCACCGCACTGATCGGCAATCCGAATCGATAGAGTTCGCGAATCCAGAAGTCGGAATAGAGGGGTGAAACGATCATCAAATTTGCATACAAGATCCAATTTAATAAAAGGTCGAAGCGAGCAGTAGACGGCGCTCCTGTCTGGGCCTTGTAGTCATAGATTCGAGCGAATCCGTACTGTTGCATGATGCTGTGTTGGTGATCCCACGTCCAGGCCAACAACAATAAGCTCATCGGTGCCCACGTTATTCCGACTAAGGTCACGAGTGCGATCGCTACGGGGCCTAATATTAGTGGGGCGCGCCAATGTTTTAAATCTTCCCGCACACCATACGCGCGCAGCCAGCTGGCGAAATGGTGGGGGGCGGTCAGCAGTAGGCTGAACGACACGACGGCGATGGCGGAGAGCCATCGCTGACTGGCCAAGCCAATAGCTACCGCCACGAATGGCAGGGCGATGAACCATACCCAGTCGTCACGTCGGTTCAGGATGTAGCCAGTACGGAACATGAATTCCTCTGGTAATTAGAAAGCGATTTGGCACATGGCCAAAGCTACCCGCACTTCCGACGCTAGTGGTTATGTTATTCGGTTGTCGAGAGGGAAGCGCCTGTCTTTTCCCGAAAGACGGGGGCAAGCTTGCCCGGCTTCCTCAGTTCCCAGGCTCTTTAGGGGCCCGAGCGTCAAGCACTGCTCGACTACTACTCTGGACACGTCCGGACTGAAGCTGAGCCGGGCCGTAGGCGGCTTAGGCCGAAGCGGACCGCGCCCAAGACCTCGTCCGCGATACGAACCATTCCGCTCAAAGCAGGCACAGTCGCTCGCCTTAAAATGCTGCGCGGCACATTAGGAGCGATTCCTGATAACACCGCGCCCGTATTCATCTCAAAACGTGCCGGGCCGCTGCACGCATCGAATTCGGATTCGCGGGCATCAGACCTGCTCCTCGCCCAGGCCAGCGAATCCCCCGGCACATGATCTCCATGCGAGATTTTTGACGAAGCTCAGCGAAGGGACACCGCGCCAAGGAGTTTCGCCTCCGGCAATATGAACATCGTCGGCATCCGCGGCGCGATCCCGATGAGCTGAGTGATCCAAAGGAGTCCTCTGCGTCGATTCCCTATGCTCGCGCCATGCCCAAAAATCGACGCTCTAAGCACAGTCTCCTCCGCCCGCTCCATTCAAAATGCATGGTCCTCGTGCTCGGCTTCGCCGCGTCCTTCTCGCTTGCATGCGCCAGCCTAACGCCGGCAGACGACGACCTTCACTTCTCCTCGATCGTGGTCGATGGACATTCCGACACGACGCCGCGCTTCGCAGACCCCGATTGGAATTTCGGCGAGCGGCACTCGGATACAGACGGAGACATGGACCTGCCACGTATTCGAGAAGGCGGTCTCGATGTACAGTTCTGGTCGGTTTATACGGGAAAGCTTGATGCGCCGGGAGACGGGCTCCGGATCGCACTCGAGCGCATCGATGCCGTTCATGAAATGGCAGCCCGATTCCCGGAGGACGTAGTCGTCGCGCATAACGTGAGCGAGATTCGCGAGGCCGTTTCCGAGGGCAAGCTCGTGAGTCTCATGGGGATCGAGGGCGGTCATATCATCGAACAGAGCCTCCCCGCTCTGCGAAACTTCTATCGCCTCGGCGTTCGCTACATGACGCTCACGCATTCGTTTAACACGCGATGGGCCGACTCCTCAGGCACCACGACGATTCCCGAGCCGGAACACTTTGGACTCACCGACTTCGGCCGCGAAATCGTGCGCGAGATGAATCGCCTCGGCATGCTCGTCGACATCTCCCACGTTTCCGACGAGACCTTCTTCGACGCGCTTGAGACGAGTGTCGCCCCAGTCATCGCCTCCCATTCCTCGACCCGCGCGATCGCCGACCATCCGCGCAACATGAGCAACGAGATGCTGCGCGCGCTCGGCGAGAACGGCGGCGTCGTCATGATCAACTTCTACCCTGCCTATATAGACGAAGCAGCGAGTGTCGCGACTCGAGCCTACTTCGCTAAACATGGACCGCGGCTCGCTGAGATGCGCAAAGAAGCCAAGGGCGACCCTAAACGAAGAGCGGTGCTCTTCCGAAAATACACCCAAGAGTTCCCCGTCCCACAGACATCCCTCGACGTACTACTCGACCATTTCGATCACGCGATCGCGACCGCGGGTCCCGAGCATGTAGGTCTCGGCGCGGATTGGGACGGCGTCGCGAGCATGCCTGTCGGCATGGAAGACGTCAGCCGACTGCCCGCTTTGACCGAGGGGCTCCTCGCTCGCGGTCATTCGCCGGAGACGATCCGTGGCGTGCTAGGCGAGAACGTTCTTCGCGTGCTCGAACGCGCAGAAGTCGTCTCCCGCGAAATGCGTGCTCGTTAGTTTGTCAGGAGTAACAGCGAAAATCACGGCGACGGCGGACTGGATCCAAGCGTGAAAGAAGATACGACCGACGCGATCGTCGTCGTATCGATCCATGTCGCCAAGGCCTCGCGCCTACCTATGCGTGCGGTCGATCGCGGCGAGGCGGAGACGGGGGTTGGCCTCGTAGGTGACCGCTATCACGGGACCCGACATAGACATGTCACGGTACAGTCCCTCGAGGAGCTTCGTATCGCGGAAGAAAAACATGGGAGCGCGATCGACCCAGGCCTGACTCGGCGAAACGTCACAATCTCAGCAGGCGCACTCGATCGAAAGCCCGGCGCACGGATATTAATTGGAGCCACCATCGAACTGGAAGTCGTGCGAGACGCTGCGCCATGCAAATTGCTGGAAGACACGCTGGGGCGGGATGCGCGGCTTGCGCTCTCACGACGCGCAGGGGTCATCTGCCGAATTTTGCAGGGCGGGACGCTTGCGACGGGAGACGACGTCACGTTGATTCCTAGAAAGAATACACCCACCGAATCCTAGACGGCTGGTCCTCTCCGCCACTATCACCACCATGCCGCTCAGATCGCGGTAACGTTGTCGCCCGCGGCTCACCGGGACGAGTTCCGAACCACGCTCGCCCAACCACCCCCAAGCTACAAAGCACCACACAGGGCCACACCGCTCCGCGTGATCCAGCGACGCCTAGCCCCATCACCCGCAATCGGAGATTCTCTTGCGCCCCGACGTTTTACACTCCCGCCGCCACCGCGGATACGCGTTCGCCATCCTCGCCGTATCCTTCCTCGCCATCGCAACCGGCGCGTGGGCAGATGACAAGTTCCTTCAACCCGATCCGGAAGAGATGGTCGTCACGGGCTCCTACGATGCCCGAAGCGCCACGACAATCGCGCAGTCGGTTACGCGCCTCGAAGGTGACGCGCTCGATCATTCGATCAGTCTCTCGCTCGACGATGCGCTTCGGTTCGTTCCCGGCCTTCAAGTCACTCGGCAAGGTGGACGCGGCGGACGAACGGAACTCTATCTGCGTGGCCTCGACCCGAATCATGTCGTCGTCATGATCGATGGCGTTCGGTTGAACGATCCGACTAACTCACGAGGCGGATCCTTCGACCCAACCACCCTCGCGCTCCTAGACATCGAACGGGTTGAAATTATCCGCGGACCGCTCTCGGCAATCTACGGTTCCGATGCGCTCGCGGGCGCAATTAACATCATCACACGTAGCTCTGCTCCGGGTGACGCCCCCGAAGCAAGCGTCCGAATCCGTGGCGGACGCTTCCACGAAGGCAGTGCCATCGCACAAGGTCGGGGACGGCTTGGAGAGCATGTTGGCCTAAGCCTTGGTGCGGCCCTTGAGACCTATCGTGATCCAAATTCCGATGGCGGCTTCGACGGGGCAAACCTAAAAGCGAAGCTCACAAGCAACCTTCCCGGAGACATCGACCTTCAAGCGTTCACGCGTCTTCACCACAGCAGCTCGCGGGGCTTCCCCGACTCAAGCGGCGGCTCCGAGCTCGCCGTCCTGCCGGGCATGGAAGATCGAAACGTTCGTGAATGGCTGATTGGCGCGGTTGCCCGTAAGGACTTCGAGGACACAGGCTCCATAGAACTGCGCGCCAGTCGCAATAGTCGGCGGGAATCGCTCGACTCCCCCGGCGTCGACCGAGTACCGCCGCTCGACCCCCTCGGCGAGGGCGACATCCCGGTCACGCGGAGCGGCGACGAATACGAGCGCTGGGAACTCTCCGCGCTCGGTCACTACAAAGCCCCTACGCTTAACGTTGGCGGCACCTCGCACCAGACGAGCCTCACAGTTGGCACCAATGTCGTGTGGGAAGACGGAGAGAGCGACATCAATGTGTTGCTCGATTTCGGCGGCGGCCCCTCCTTCATACGACAGCCCTATTTCGACACGCGGCGAACGGTCGGGGTCTTCGGCGAAGTCGAACACACGATCGCCGAAGCCATCACGCTATCAGCAAGCCTCCGGCGAGACTTCGTGCACCAGGAGCAGGATCGACTCTCTCCCGCAGCTGGCATCTCGGTCGCTATTCCTAAAACGACTCTCGTGCTCTTCGGGAACTACGGTGAGGGCTTCAAGCTCCCGTCTTTCTACGCATTACAGCGACCGTTCATAGGCGACCCCAACTTGTTAACGGAAACGAGTCGAGGCTGGGAAGTCGGGCTGCGTGCACGCGCGCTTGACGACCGGATCGGCGTTCAGCTCAGCTATTTCGATTTGCGTGTCAAAAACTTGATCGACTTCGACTCTTCGATCCCCCTGCTTGTGAATCGGGGGCGACTCGTTTCCCAAGGTGTAGAGCTGGAACTGAATTGGATTGTTTCTGACAAGCTCTCGCTGCGCAGCGGCGGCACATGGAATCTCACAGACTTCCAAGGCAGCAGCGCCGTGCCCACGAATCGCCCAAAGTGGCGAGGCTTCGCGGAGCTTGTGGCGCGACCGATCGAGCCTCTTGAAATCACGCTTCGCGCTCTGGCCGTATCATCCATCAAGGCGACGTCCTTCCTAACGGGAGCCGAAGTCAGAACTCTGAACGGGTATGAACGATTGGACCTTGGAGCGCGCTGGTTATTCAATGAGCGGCTCGACATCTTCGTCGAACTTCAAAACCTCACGAACACCACGCCCCGTGAAGCGATCGGCTTCGAGTCCCCAGGCATTTCGGCTCGTGCGGGTATTACTCTGCGCCTGTAGACGTCCGGGACGACCGTCTCCCCCAAATGCTGAGGTCAAAAGGGAGCAAGGCACACCGCTTCCGATTCGCATATCGTTCGCACGTTGATCACATGGAGCGCACAACATGGAAGCCCTCGAATACGACCCCACGGACTGGAACACCCAGATTCAGCCCTATGAGACTTACGCCTGGCTTCGCGAGAACGCGCCGGTCTATCACAACGAGAAGATGAACTTTTGGGCGCTCTCACGCTTCGACGATGTTTGGGATGCGCATCTCGACTTCGACACCTTCAGCTCCGCCTGGGGTCAGACGCTCGAAAAAACGTCGATGCCTTTGCCCATGATGATTTCGACCGACCCGCCTAAGCACACTCGGATCCGTCAGCTCGTGAGCAAGGTCTTTACGCCGCGTAGGATAGGCGAGCTCGAACCGACCGTTCGCCGGATCACGGTCGAACGTCTCGAACATCTCGAGCACGGAGACCAGATCGACCTCTTCGAATGCCTCGCCTCTGTTATGCCGATGGACGTCATTTCGGCCATGCTCGGGATCCCCGAAGAAGACCGGGAACACGTCCGCAAGCAAACGAACTTGTTCATGCATCGTGAATCCAATTCCCTCGAGATCCCTGAAATCGCGCAGAGCGCGATGGCCCAGATTCTCGAATATTTCGTCGGGTTCATTAAGGAGCGACAGGCGCGCCCGAAAGACGACTTGATCTCAGCTTTGATCGGCGCCGAGTTGCGAGATATCGACTCCGGCGAAATGACGAAGCTCTCCTTCGATGAGCTCCTGGGCTTCTGTCTCCTATTAGGCAGCGCCGGCCACGAAACGACCGCCCGCTTCATTTGCAACAGTGCCGTCACCCTCTTCCAACACCCCGATCAACGCGCCGAAATGGCAACGAACCCTGACGTCCGCGACAACGCCGTCGAAGAGTTGTTGCGCATCGACCCGCCGTCGCAGGTGCAGGGACGCTGGACGACGAAGCCCTGGACGCGCCACGGCGTGACGATCCCAGAGGACGTTCGTGTGCTCCTTTTGACCGGTGCCGCACATCGCGACGAACGCCAGTTCGAGGACCCCGACCGCTTCGACATCCATCGCCAGCTCGACCGAACGGTCCACTTCGGAGCGGGGCATCACTTCTGTATTGGCAAAACCCTCGCGCGGCAAGAATGCCGCATTGCCTTCGAAGAGCTACTCGCACGCTTCCCCAACTATGAAGTCGATGTAGCCAATCTCGAATGGTCGCATAACAATAATGTTCGAGGCTATGCAAAGGTCCCGATCCGGCTCTAATCCCGATCAGAAAGGGGCTGCTTGGCTCGCACGCACGGCGAAGACAAGCGAGCGTCTTGCGGGCATGCTTACGAATCACCGGACTCATCTTGCGGAGACGTCTCGCGCGGCAGTCATAGCCTTCCGCGAGCATTCTGAGCACGCTCAATGAGGATCGAGCTCTCGAACGGTCTGCGTGCGACGCAGGCCTGGCCTTGATCGATCCAGAGTTTGCCTTCCCGGGCCCCGCGGAACATGCTGATCTTGAACCAAAGCGGGCCTTCCTCGAGCCGTCTCGCGATTGGATCGAGGCGTCCACCTGATGGATTGCTAGTCTCGGCCACATGAAACGGGTCTGGGTTCTCACGAGTGGCCGCACCGGCGACGACAAGCAGTCTTTGCGACTCGCCACTGCGCTCGGTGTCCCCTTTTCCGAGAAAAAGATCGTATTCAACGCACGGGCCAAGACATGGCGGCTGACGCTCGGCGCCAGCCTCACCTCCGTCGACCGGTCCCAATCGACTTCACTTGAAGCGCCCTGGCCTGATATGGTGATCTCGACGGGCTGGCGGCAGGTTCCCGTCGTTCGGTGGATCAAAGAACAAGCGGGTGGCTCAGTCCGGCTCGTTCAGATGAATCGTCCGCCCGGGCCGAAGCATTTCGACCTCGTGCTCTCGCCTCCGCAATTCGAGGTCCCTGCGCGACCGAATATCATCCGCCTCGACTGGCCCCTGCAACTGCCACCGGATCCCGAGGCGCTGGCCCAAGGCGAAGCCGAATGGCGCGACCGGCTCGGCGCCTACCCTCATCCCTGGACAGTCCTGCTATTAGGCGGTGATTCGTATCCCTTCCAGCTCGATGCCGATGCAGCTCGCAAACTCTTCGAGGGCGCGAGCGAGCGAGCAAGCCGCGCCGGGGGATCGCTCATGATCTCCACGAGCCGAAGAACGCCTAAGGCAGCTCTCGCCGTATTCCAAAGCGCATCGGCTAATGCGACCGACAACGCCCCGAGCAACATCTATCTCTACGGATGGTCCGCGGAGGCGACGGAAAATCCTTACTTTGCGTTCCTTGCGGGCGGGGATGAGTTTGTCGTGACACCTGACAGCATTTCCATGCTGGTCGAAGTCGCTCGGCTTGGGCGCCCCCTCGCGATCGCGCCGCATCGCCGTTACAAGTCCACAGGCAAGGCGCTTCGCGTCAACGCGAAGAGGTGGCTGCACGGCTCGCCAGAAAGCCCGCGTGGACCGATCGGCGAAGCCATAAGCGATTTCGCGTCGCTGGTCGGACTCAAGTTCGGACGGGATCTCGCGAGCGTTTCGCGCAAGATGACCGAACTTGGCTGGGCGGCGAATTTCCCGGAATTCGGCGGCCAAGCGAACCGGGCGCTGCCCGACGAGGATTTCGAGCGCCTCGTCGAGCGCGCAAAAGAACTCCTCGATCGCTAGGCGTCCGGATCGCGCGCTCTTTGCGCTCTTTGCGTGTAGCCGGCGAAGCCTCTACGCCGCGGTTATGCCCAGCGCTCGCAGGTGTGATGGTCGAGGCTGCGCTTGCCCGCGAGGCCGAGGACCTTCTTCGCTCCGGTTCGAGTCGCGAGGCTAAACTGATAAGACACATCCGTGTGTCGCATGGCGACCGCGTGAATCATGCCCATCCACCATTCCGGCGGCCGAACCGTGCAGTGCGCGTTCTGACCGTTGGGAAGACTCTTCTTGGCCGGGTAACAAGCGATGTTCGCGAAGACGAAGCATCGCGCGTAGCTGAAGAGCTCGTCGAGAATCCACGGGAGGTCGGGCTCCGTGATGTGCTCGAGGACATCGGTTGAGATGACGGCGTCGAATTGCTCCGAGGGGAGCTGATTGAAGGGCTCATAGCCCGGGTCATAACAGCGGATCTCATCGAGACCCCAATACTCCTTGATCGTCGGCGCAACGACGCTTCCGATTTGGATGTCCTTCTGTTTATAGGACTGCCCCTTGCCCGCTCCGTAGTCGAGCAAACTCTTCGCCCCGGTCCGCTCGATCATCGTCTTCACCGTCGGCGCATGGGAGGCCAACATCTTTCCCGCGAAGGTCTGCTCCGGCGGGCGATGCTCGTCCTCGTTCGCGGTTCCGGGTGCCTTGTCGGCGCCCTTCTCGTGAAGCGTCGCGTACATCTCGACCATCTCTCGATATTCGGGACTCGGGCTATAGCGATTATAAATAGACATTCGGACACCTCGTTCCAGTCGGATCTTCCGGTCAGTCGGGAAAGGCGTGGCTAAAAAGCATCGCCTCAGTCAGTCAACAGGATGAGCGGGAGCGGTGGGGGATTGGCTCGGAACACGAGCACGCCGGTCGATTAGCACGCAGGCCCGTCGGCTGGCAAGCGTTCAGCCCCCCTCGCGGCCCTCCTTCGCTCCCACTCCTCCAGACTGGCCAGCTCCCCCCACGAAATGGCTTCGCGAATGCCTCGGGCTCCCCCCTGTGGGGGATGTCAAACGGACTCAAGAATTCCGTCGAATGCGCCGAAACCCCCAAGGGAATCAAGCACTTGGCGTAAAAAGCCCGGAGCCGGATCCGTCCCTCAGCGCTACTCTCAAGGTCACAGCAGCCCCTCCTCCTGATAACGGCAGCCCCGATTCCGGGGAACCCCGAACCCGCAAAGACGACCCCCATGAATCGCATTCGCGCCGCTCGCCAAGCTCTTGGATGGACCCAAAACGATCTCGCTAAGAAAGCGAACGTCTCTCCGCGAACAATTCATGCAGTGGAAAAGGGTCGACCGTGTCGCCAAGCAACTAAGCGACACATCCTTAACGCGCTTGGTGTTCCATGGGAGCTTCGCGACGAGTACTTCGTTCGCGCACGAAGCGTGCGACCGACTTCGATGTCGAACGTAAGCGAAGTACGAACCGCTTCCTAATTCTGCATGGTGATCTGAGTAGAGCGTGATGCTCTATTCGTTCCCGGGCTCTTGCCCGGATCTAGGCCGAACTCGGACTTAGGTTCCGAGCGATCCGCGCGATTTAGATTGAACGTGTCAGCGCGACGGCGACTTC
>JASDVF010000053.1:60692-72871 GCA_041440805.1 Myxococcota bacterium
ATCAACGGATCAAGAATGGAGTCGAGATCGATGCTGCAAGAATTTGATGGGCGAGTCGCTGTGATCACCGGCGCCGGAAGCGGAATCGGCGCCGCCGTCGCGGAAGGCCTCGCAAACGAAGGCATGCGCGTAGTCTGCTCGGATATCGATGGGCAAACTGCGGAAGCGACCGCCGCTCGAATCGGAGGAGACGCAATCGCCGTCGCGACCGACGTTGCAGACCCAGCTGCCGTCGAAGCCCTCGCAAACCAGTCCTTCGATCATTTCGGTCAGGTCGATGTGCTCTTCAATAATGCAGGCGTCTTCCAAGGCGGCCTAGCATGGGAGCGCAGTCTCGAAGATTGGCATTGGACGTTCGGCGTCAACGTCTTCGGCATCATTCACGGCATCAAATATTTCGTCCCGCGCATGATCGCTCAAGACACCTACGGGCATGTCGTCAATACGGCTTCGGTGGCAGCCTTCGTCGCCGGCGCGACCTCGGGCCCTTATGTCGTCTCCAAATGCGCAGCCTTCTCCTTGAGCGAATCTCTCGCGCTCGACCTCGGCGCCGTCGGTTCCAAGATCGGCGCCTCCGTTCTTACGCCGAGTACCTTCGACACGGGCATCGCCAAGACGGCACGCGTGCGCCCCAGTCATCTCGGCGAGGACAAGACCCCTGACGGCCTTGTTGTTGCGGAGTACCTCCAGAAACAGCTCGACTCCGGAATGCCTGCCAGCGAAGCATTCGCACCCTTCATCAACGGAGTTCGCACAGGCGAATTTCTAATTCCGACGAAGCCTTCCTACGCCGACCAGATTCGAAATCGATATGAGGCACTGCTCAAGCGGCAAATCCCTGGTCAGTTGGTGCCTGACTGAATTGCGCTGGCCTGCCGCCCGCTAGATCTCGAAGAGCTCCTCTCGCTTAACGTCCCTCTCACGCCGTGAGTCGGAGTAGGAACGCGCTTCTTCGCTCTAGTAGCGGAACGTCCAGCGAACCTTGACCGCGGGCCTCGTCTCTCGGATTCGGAAGTCCCCGGGCTTCATGTCAAAATCCTGTCCCATGACGACGAAGAATTCTTTGCCCGGCTCCAGGATCCAGCGAAGCCGCGTCTGAAATTCCAGACCATCTGAGAGGTTGTCGTATTGAAGCAGGGTGCTCCAAATGATGTCTGGCGTGAATGCCACTTGACCACGCAAGCGGACTAAGCGAACGGTGAACTGACGCTTCTCGACGTCTCCACCATCACCGCTCACAACGCAATTCACGCCTTCGCCGTCTTCGTTGATTATGCCGCCGCTGGTGCTTGGGCCATAACAACTCTGCATGTCATAGAAAATGCGCTGGTCGTAGCGTGCGGAGAGCAGGAGGTACTTGTTGGGTCGCCACTCGAGCAAGGGCGCGATTCGCACGCCCCATCCGCCGTAGAACTGACCGACCCCTGTGTCGTACGCGAAGCGAATAGGACGATGCTGCCCAGTTCGAATCTTGAGAATTCCCGAGATCTGGGTGTACTCCGCTGCCGGAATACCTACGTGAGAAGCCAGATAAAAGGGCCGGTCCGTATCTTCGTAGAGCAGGAGCGCTTGCAGCTCGAACGAATCATCGACGGAATTCGCCACCTTGAGCGGCGAGAACGAGACGAATGAGCTCTCCAGGTGATTCGTGCGGTCCGTCGTAAAACTACTGTCCAGAACGATGTCGTAGGTCTGGATCAGTTCGTCTTCCCACCGAAAGCGATAGCGGTAGTCGACTTCATACTGTCGAATATCTGTGCGATTCACGAAGCCGAGCGCTGGGTCAAATCCTTGCTGGATATCTTTAAAGCGAAGCTTCCAATTTACGATGTCATTCGGGTAAGAGAGCGTGCCGCCGAAAGCCGTGGACCGGTCGCCGTATTCTCCTCCGGTAAAGCTCTGCTGCACCCAGAGATTCGCAGAGATAAAGCGATTGGGAATCAGTTCACTGCTTCGGTAATTGAAGTCCGTACCCGCCACGAGATTCTCGCGTTTGGACTCTGCATCACCGTGCGTCAGCAGAAAACCCACGTTCGATTCTTCGAGCACATTCGCCGAAACCCGAGCGACCGCGAGATTTTCGCCTTCACGCCCCGCATTTCGATCCTGTTGAATGTCCATAAAGCCGACATTGTATCGGCCCGTGCGCCCGGTCAGACGTCCGCCGCCGAGAATACGAACAGGGTTCGTACTCGAATCAATGCCTATGCGGCGCGAGAAGAAGGGTAAGCCGCTCTCGCTCGTTAGGTCTGCGAACTGAAAGATCCCCGTATCACGCAGAAAGAACTCACGCTTTTCCGGAAAGAAGAGCGAGAAGCGAGAAAGGTTGAGCTGCGCGTCATCGATCTCGGTCTGAGCGAAATCCGTATTCGCGGTCACCGAGGCGAGTAGCGATGGAGTCACTCGGTAGAACGCATCGAGGCTGGGCTCGATGACTGCTTCGTTGTGTCCCTCACGGTCGGCCAGTGGGCTAAGCAGATTGTCCCTACCTTGGCCATCGACATGCCATCCGAGCGACATATTAGGCACGACGTCAAGGCCGACCCCTTGCTCCGCGACGGCCATGCCGTGAAGCGTGCCGGCTCGGCTCATGTTGATGCCGAATCTCTGAAGGGACGGATCCGCCCAGCGGTTCTCTTCATTCCATCTTCGGACACGGCGAAAGAGCTGAAGCCCCCAGTCATCTACTCCTGGCCGGAAAGGCAGCGTCTTGAAAGGAATCGCAACTTCTGCCGACCATCCCTTATCATCGATCGTTGCGTCGGCGTACCAGATGCCATCCCAATTCTCTTCGAAGTTATCTCGCGCGAAGCTGCCATCGCGGCGACCGCCATTCGCGTTCACCTGAAAGAAGAACCCATTCTGCCGATCATGAAACGTATCGAAGAGCATCGTGAAGTTGTCGTCGTAAAAGAAGACCTCAGACCGCGCCATGCGATTGGCCACGATCTGATCGGGATCATCATCGTACGCGCGAAGCGAGAGATAGAGGAACTCGCCATCGGTCAGAATGCGAATCTCGCTCTTAAAAGTCGGCGGCTCGCAGAAATTCGGCGTGACCTTCGTCAATTCGCTGACGAGTTCGGCCTGCTTCCAAACTTCATCGTCGAGCACGCCATCGATCTTCGGGCCCTTCTCGACAAAGACCGCGCGGGCCTGAGGATCCTGGCCGCGGTCGCATTCGAGAGCAGCCCGCGGATCGACAACCGCCGCCTCTTCCGCATGAAGCGGCCTAGCAAAGCTGACGCCAATCACGCTGACGAAGGCAAGCGCGAACAGCGAGCAAACGAAACTTGTCCAGCGGCACGCCGGGGCCACAGCAACTCTCCTGAAACGATGGGGTGGGGCGAGCGGTGACCGCTCGCGGACTCGACGGTAACGCGTCCAGACACGCCCACCAGCGGCAATCACCCGGCAGCGCGGGATTGGAATAAGCGCCGTCCCGGACCACGACTAAACCTGATCTACACCTCGCCTACACTTGGTCGATGTAGCGATCGGTCCCCGGGTCCGTCGGGATGAATCCGGCGACGAATGCCGCCTCTCCCATGCCCGCGGTAGCCTGCGCTGCTCCTAACTGCTCGAAAAACCCAGACCAAACCCGTTCCGGCGTCTCGTCGAGAAAATAAATCTCCAGCGATCGCCGATCAAAGCCAGGCTCCGGAGCACGATAGGCCGGAGACGTCTTTGGTAGCTCAAGCGGAGTCAATGATAAGCAGGACGCGACTGCCGAACCCGGCATCTGCTTTGAGAGGTATTCGTCTCTCAGCCACGTATCCCTCGCCTCGACTGAAACACCTTCGGGTCGCTCACTGATGACCATGGCTATGCCCGGAAAGCTGCGGTCGAGAGCGACTTCCGGCGGAACACCCCCCTCATCTCGCAAGAGTGCCCAATCGTGAGAATAGAAACTCGCATGAACCGCGCGCCGCTTCCCGCCGCCGTCCATTCGTCCATTTTCGTAGAGCCAGAGCACTCGCTCGAGCGCCCAATCCTCGGCTTCGACATGATGACCTCGCTCCATCCAATAGAGCGCCAGAAAAGATCCGATCGCGGTGTCGTCAACCGCTTCTGAAGACGGCGGATAGCGCAGCGCTTTCAAATCTCGGGTCGCGAGAAAGCGGCGCCCCGAAAAGAAGTGCTGGCCACTCATGCAGCCCGCGTAGAAATGATCTCGCTCGTACCAGCGATTGAATTCCCTTGCCGTGCCGGGCTCGGGCTCCAGCAGACTCACTAGAATACTGCCTAACGCCACCCCGTACTCGGGCTCATCATCGACGCGAATCAAGCGCACGATTCAATCACTCCCCGACCAAGACCTTCCGAGCGTGTTCGGTATCCATATATTCCTTCCACTCGGTGATTTTGCCGTCCCGGGCTCGCATGACGAAATGGTATTCCTGCGAATACTGATCGCCGCGAAACGTGAGGCCCGAGCTACTCGCTTCAATCGCGACAGTCTCGCCCTCAGCCACCATGTTATGCGCGGTAAACGTGAGTCCCTTCGGGAAAAGGTCGAGCACCGCAGGCATCCCCGCGACCGCGCCAGCCTTGTCTCCCTCGCCGCTAAAAGGCAGCGAGCCCGTTACCCAAATCCTGAAATCCTCGGCGTAATTCTCTTTGACCCACTCGACGTCCGCTCGCGTCAGCGCATCGATCATGTCTCGCGCGAGTTGCTTGTTCTGCTCTTCCTGCTGTCCCATCGAGGATCCCTTTTCGTTTTGGTTGATTCTGATCAACTGTGGCTAGACGAATCTCCGGCTAGATCAGCTGCATCAGCTACGCGGACTTAGAGAAGCCGCCCTGTCTGGTGCGCACCCTTCATGGTCGTGCGGTGCACCACTCGATCGTAGCCGGGAGGTGTGCCCCGCGCGGTGTGCATGGTGCGCCAATTATCCCAAAGCATCATGTCACCGACTTCCCAGTCGTGCTGATAGGTGAAGCGGCCGCTCAGGGTATGTTCGACGAGCGAGGCCAGAATCGGATCGCCCTCCTCCCGCGGCATGCCCACCATATCGATCAGCTGGACAGTGGACAGGCAAAGCGATTTCCGACCGCTCTCGGGATGCGTCCATACAAGCGGCTGCGCCACGTCGGGAAAGACCGGGTACTCGACACTCCCGTAATTCCCCAGCTCGATCTTCCCTTCTTTACCGAAACGCATCTCCTCAAGGTTCGTCACAAAGAGATAGCGCGCTTCTAGGTCGGCGATCCGAGTCTTCACTTCATCATCAAGCGCATCGTAGGCCGCCGCCGTATCGATCCAAGCCGTCTCCCCTCCGACGGTCGGCTTCTCGACCATGCGAAGCAGCGAGCCACGATTTGGGGTCGGCGTGTAGATCATGTCCGTGTGAAACGGGATCCGGCCGACGATCGGATCGCCATCGAAGTAGAAGGTCATCTGGTCGCGGTCGCCCTTTTTCTGGGCCAAGTAGATGATCTCGGGGAAGCCCTGCATCCTAAGGCTCTCGATCGGATGGACTTCTAATTCACCGAAACACGCAGAGAGTCGAAGATGTCGCTCGTTGGATGTCCCGATTCCGCGAAAGAGCAAAATCGCGGATTCCAACCACACGTCATTCAACGCCTTAATCGTCGAGGCATCGATTTCTCCATCGAGATCGAGGCCGATAATTTCGGCGCCGATCTTGCCTTCGAGTTTCCGAACTTCGAAATCCATCACGTGCCTTTCAGAGTCCTTGGGAAACAGTCGTCCGGGGACGCCATTTCATAGGGTGTAGGCCAACCTAACGTGCGGCGTGGCCGCGACGCAGAAGCTGGCCGGGCAGAGCCCCCGTATGCTTGCCTTCGCGAAGCAACACCTCACCCGCAACGATCGTCGCGAGAAATCCGTCCGCTTTTTGCACGAGTCTCCGTGCGCCCCCAGGCAGATCGTGCTCAATTCGTGGCGTAAGCGGTGCCACCGTCCGTGGATCAAAAATCGCAAGGTCCGCAACGAATCCCTCGCGCACATGCCCGCGGTCCGCGAAACCGAACGCGTGCGCCGGTTGCGACGTCAACATGGCCACTGCGTGTTCCAGGGAAATGGCCTGCTCTCTTCGCACCCAGTGCCCGAGCAGATGCGTGGCGATCGAACAATCCGAAATCTGCGAGACATGCGCTCCGGCATCCGAGAAAGTCACAAGCGACCGCGGCTCTTTCATGAGGGCGAGAACCTGCTCATCCACTTCATTCGCGAAGGGCTGCAAGAAGTTCTGCTTGAGATCTGTTTCCAGCGCCAGATCAATCATGAACTCGAGCGGATCTACACCGCGCTCCCGTGCGAGATCCGAAACCCGTGCATGGGGCCCGAGCGGATCCGCCATAACAAGCACCCATTCGTAGTCTGGCTTGCGCGCCTCAGCACCCACTGCCGTCCCGTATTCCCCATGATGAGCCTCATGGATCAGCTTCGCGCGGGTCTCGGGATCCTTATAGGCCGCGATCTGTTCGTCACGAGACCGCGCACGTACCGCCTTCCAAGTGGGATGCCCATCAAAGGGAAGCTGCCCTTCAAAGTTGAGCAGCACGTTGAAGGCGCGCGAGTGCACCTGCGCAAACATTCGGCCGCCACCGTCTGCAACTCGGTCAACCAAGTCGATCCAGGGCTTCCATGATTCAGGGGCGTGTCGACTACTCCCCAAGCCAAACATGATCGTCGCGCCGGACTCCCGTGCGAGGGCTTCTAGTCGACCAAAATATTCGGGGCGGGCATCAGGCTCTTCAACCGCCGCATCTTCATTCGTGATCTCGAAGACCCCGCCCGATTTTCCGGCCACGCCCACAAGCGCTTGCACTTCGTCCCAGGCGGCGAGCCGGCTCGCAACCGGGCGATCATCCGCTGTTAGGTGATTTTTCGTTCGCGACGTCGTGAAACCCATCGCCCCGGCGGCCATTCCGTCCGCGAGCTCGCGCTTCATCGCCTCGATATCCGCTTCGCTCGCCTGCTCTTCGAAGGCGCGCTCGCCCATCACGTACGTGCGGAGCGCGGAATGCCCGACATAGCCTGAGTAGTTGATGCCTTTGGGTAATCCGTCGATCGCGTCCAAATATTCTGAATAGGTCTCAAAACCCCATTCGATTCCCGCAGCCATAGCTGCCGGAGAAATATCTTCCGCACGTTCGAGATTCCGAACCACGAGCTCACGCGCGTCGGCGCGACTCGGCGCGAGAGTGAATCCGCAATTGCCCATCACTACGCTGGTGATGCCGTGATAAGACGAACAGGTTCCGAGGGGGTCCCAGTAGACTTGGGCATCCATGTGGGTGTGGCCGTCTATGAAACCCGGCGTAACGACGTGACCTTCGGCATCGATGATTTCGGCGGCCTCTTCAGAGGCGAGTTCGCCTATGCCAGTGATTCGTCCATTCGAGACAGACACATCGGCGCGTATTCCCGCACCGCCACTTCCGTCGACGACAGTGCCGTTAATGATCAATAAGTCATGGGGCATCAGAGCAAACCTCTCTCGCGGGATTGCCTACATGATCTCGCGATCAGCCGGCTCTGTAAAGCGCTCGAAATCGGGCCCCAAAACGTCTGTCGGGCCCGATTTCGAAAGGTCGCTTCTAGGCGCCTCGGCCCACGACGTTCACCGCTATGAGGCCAGCGACAACTCGGCTCGCAACGTCGCACTCGCCCGATCGCCCCTTGCTCTCCCTCTCTCAATTCTCGAACATCGAACTCGCGATCCTGCCCCGCACGAGGAACGAAATATGTCGACGAGTGAGAGCCCGAGCCCCAGCACCCCGAAGATTCCGAGCGCCATTGAACTGGGATTCGACTTCGTTTCGATCCGCGACAAGTACCGCGAGGAACGTGACAAGCGGCTCCGCAGAGATGGCAACGAGCAGTACCAAGAGATCGCAGGCGACTTCGCTCACTACGACGACGATCCTTACGTCGCCGAAAAAGATGAGCGGGCGGCGCGAACGGATGAAGTCGACGTCCTGATCATAGGCGGCGGCTTCGCCGGCCTCCTCGCGGGTGCGCGCATTCGCGAAGCCGGCGTCCAAAAGATTCGCATCATTGAGTCCGGCGGCGACTTCGGTGGCACTTGGTATTGGAATCGATACCCCGGCGCCCAGTGCGATATCGAATCCTATATCTATATGCCTTTGCTCGAAGAACTCGACTATGTCCCGACAGAAAAATACTCACACGGACCCGAGATCCTAGAACACGCGCGTTCCATTGGTCGCCACTACAACCTCTACGAAGAGGCCTGCTTTCAAACAAAGGTGACGGCTCTCGACTGGGACGAGGCGAGCAAGCGATGGACCGTTAAGACCGACCGTGGCGATGCTATGCGGGCACGTTTCGTTTGCATGGCGAACGGCCCGCTCAACCGTCCGAAGTTGCCCGGTATCCCCGGTGTAGATTCATTCGAGGGGCACTCCTTCCACACGAGTCGATGGGACTATCAATATACGGGCGGGGACACGACCGGCGGCCTAGACAAGCTCGCAGACAAGCGTGTCGGCGTGATTGGCACTGGCGCGACGGCGATCCAATGCGTCCCGCATCTGGGCAAAGACGCCAAAGAACTCTTCGTCTTCCAGCGCACGCCCTCCTCGGTTGACGCACGAAACAATCGTCCAACGGAGCCCGACTTCGCAGACGCCCTCGAGCCCGGCTGGCAGCAGAAGCGGATGGACAACTTCAACATCCTCGTGGGCGGCGGCTACCAGGCCGAAGACCTCGTCGGCGACGGATGGACAGCCGTCTTTCGCATCCTGATGGCGAGCATGAGTGGCGAAGGCGCGGCCAACCTCACACCCGAAGAAATCGCGCTTAAAGTCGAGATCGCGGACATGACGAAGATGGAGGAGATTCGAACGCGGATCGCGAAGTTCATCGATGATCCGAATACCGCAGAATCCCTCAAGCCCTACTACCGCCAATTCTGCAAACGTCCCTGCTTCCACGATGACTATCTCCCGACCTTCAATCGCGACAACGTGAAGTTAATCGACACCCAAGGCAAAGGTGTCGAACGTATTACGCCAAAGGGCGTCGTCGTGAACGGCGAGGAAATCGAACTCGACTGTCTTATCTATGCGACAGGCTTCGAGGTAGGGACAAGCTTCTGGCGCCGCGCGGGGTATGACATCAATGGTCGCGACGGACAGGCGCTGTCGGACAAATGGAAGGACGGGATGTCGACCTATCACGGGTTTCATACCCGAGGTTTCCCGAACGCATTCTTCATGATGGGACTGCAGAGCGGGCTCACGCCTAATATCCCTCATGCACTGAACGAGCAGGCTCAATATCTCGCCTACGTCATTCGGAACGTTATTAAGCGTGGCGCCGAGACCGTCGAAGCGAGCGACGAAGCCGAGCGAGCTTGGGTGCATCTCATCAATGACACGCCCTCCAAAAATGAAGGGTTCTTCGACAACTGCACGCCCGGCTACTACAACAACGAAGGTCTGCCGGATGACGGCGACGGCTGGTTCGGCGGCTTCTACCCAGAAGGCTCAGAAGCGCTCTTCGAGTTCTACCGAGAGTGGCGCGCGGCGGGCAATCTCGAAGGCCTCGAAATCAGCTGACTCGCGTGACGGGCTCGCATCACTCGGCATTTGCTTTCGCGAAGGCGATGAGTCGCTCGACTACGTGAGGAGAATTCGCGTCCGAAATGTCGTGGCCCATGCCTTTGATCGTGTGCAGGGCGGCGCCGGAGACGCGCTTCGCCGTGTCTTCTCCGCACCCGAGCGGAATCAACGGATCCTCGCTCCCGTGTAGGACCTGAAACGGAATTGAGATCTCGGACAGACGGTCGGCCCGAGTCGCGTCGGTTAGAACCGCCGCCATCTGCCGCGCGGAGCCACCCGGGCAATAGCACCGGTCATAGGCCCGCTCGCAGTAGCTTCGAAGCTCTTCTTCGCTCATAGGGAATCCGGGAGAGCCTATGACGCGCTGGCCCTTCATATTCAATTCAATGACCTTTTCTCGGTCGTCCGGATCGTCGGCGCGGGCCGTGAGCGAAGCCATCGCCTCGGGCGTCGCGGTCGGCAGCCCGGGCGCACCCGAACTCGACATAATGCTAGTCGCCGTACAAAATCGCTCCCCATGAGATATCGCGAGATGCTGGGTGACCATGCCACCGAGTGAAATTCCCGCGACGTGTGCCTTTTCGATTCCGAGAGCGTCGAGTACGCCAACCGTATCTCCCGCCATGTCGGCCAACGTATAGGGCACGTCCGCATTTCCGCTCAAGAGATCCTGAATCGAAGGCGTTCCGGCAGCATCGAATTTCGCCGAGAGGCCGCAGTCGCGATTATCGAAGACAACAACGCGAAAGCCTGCCTCGACTAAGCCGCCCACGAAAACATCCGGCCATTGAATCAGCTGCGTCGAAAGGCCCCGAATCAACAAGAATGCCGGCGCCGCCTCGGGGCCATAGCTCTCCACTTCAATTCCTACGCCGCGAACATCGTGCTGTGTCATGAACGAACTCCCGTCCCCGATACAGGGTGGTCCCACTCTACGCGGGACGCTTACAACTCTGCCAGCGGATCCTGTTCTCCGTGGAGGCACCCCCATGACTCGGATTCATCCTCCAGGACCCAGACCGGTCGTATCCGGTTCATGGATCGACTCCCTCTTTCCATCGGGCAAAATCAGACGCCCGTCCCCGCGACCGCTTCTATCACTCGAGCGACGGGTTGCTTTGGGGGCGTCCTGAGGCGATCGGGGCGACGTTAAGAATCACGCGTCGGAGCCACAGTCTAGACGCCGACCTCTTCACAATAGCCTTCGAGTCGCTCGCGTACCTGCGCGCGAGTCAAACCGAATCCTTCGAGTGAATGGGAATGCTTGCCCGAAGGCGTCGCCTCGACCTCCCCGAGATGCCGATGCATTTCCGCGGACGTCTGTTCGACGAATGGAACTTGAAGCGTTTCATAGATCGAGGCCGCAGTGCCGAGCGGATCCCGCCGCAGATCTGCATGCAGAACGTCCACGACCTGCCCCTGCGGAATCTGCTCTCGAATCCTCCGCGACCGTTCGAGTGCCTTCGGCCAATAGCCCGACAACAACTCCGCACCAATCAACTGCGGATCGACCTCCTCGGTAAAGAGCGAACGGGTGTAGGCGACCAGGCTGCACATAGAGGACAAGGACTCCGCGGGATCGCGATGCGTCAGGATGAACTTCGCATCGGGATAGCGCGCGACAATCGTCTCGAAGTGAATCAGATGCGTTGGGTCCTTGAGGATTTGATAGGCGCCGTGAGGGCGATGGAACTGAATGAGTTCAAGCTGACGCAGATGCGCTTCGTAGGCGACATTCGCGTCTTCACCTAACAGCCAATTTGCATATTCCGGAATCCGGTATTGAAAGTCGAATTGCAGCGTCCGGAACTCATTCATAAAGAGCGCCACGCACTCTTCCGTCATATTCGGGGCCATCGGATGAATCGCGTCGTAGCCCGGCGCGATAAACCGGAGCTGCCCGAGCATCTTCTCAAGTTTCTCGGCGCGCCGATCAGGCTTCCCCTCTTGCGGCGGGACAGGGTCGAAACTTTCCCAGTAAGGAATCGTCCGGGCCGCCGGATCAGCCCCCAAGAGCTGGTGAAGAAAGGTCGACCCCGTCCGCGGCCAGCCCAGAATAAAGATCGGTGGCGGCAGTTCGGTCCCCCGGATCTCCGGCGTAGCTTCCAGCGCCGCATGAATCCGAAGGTGTGTCCGAGCCATCCGAACCGAGTCGTCGAGCGCCGAGAATTGTCCAAGCGGCGTCAGGTCGACGTTCTTGACGAGGGATTCAACCAGGACATCGAGCGCTTTTGCCGCCTCGGGCGTCGGCTCCCGCTCCGCCAAATCCCCCTTTCGCGCTGCATCCCAGATAGCGTCAGCCGAAATAGGCTTCATCCCCAACCAGGAGGCCGGGAGAATCTTTCCAACCGCGTTCATCCCGCGAACAAGCCACGGATAGCTAGACCGCGCATCGCGGAAGGCCGGAATATCAAGAGCACCAGACATCTCGCGAGCATAGCCATTGTGCCGCTAGCCAGTGTCCTCCCCCAACTGTTCTGCTAGCTTCCGCCCGCCTTCAGGTCTCCGAGAGAAACCTCGCGCTTCGGCGCAAGACGCCTCTCTGGATTTGTCTCATCTCCGTGTAAACGGAACCGTGCGCCGGTAGCTCAGCTGGATAGAGCATCAGGCTTCGAACCTGA
>JASDVF010000054.1:0-19943 GCA_041440805.1 Myxococcota bacterium
TCGAGAGGCTTCATGAATCGTTCGAGCCCGGCCTCAACCGGAGAAGTCGTGTCATCGAGTTCGTGACCATAGAGCGGCAAGGCCGCGTCGAGTCGAAGCGTGTCCCGGGCGCCGAGCCCCGTCGGAATCAGGCCATCCACTTGGCCTTCTTCTAGCAGCGCATCGAAGAGTCTCGGAGCGTCCCCGTTCAGCACGTAGATCTCGAATCCGGGTGAGCCGGTGTAGCCGGTTCCCGAAGCGAGCACTCGGGCGCCAGCGATCTCGCACGAAGCAACGCGGAAACGCTTAGGCAGCGGCGTGTCGCCTCCGTGCAGTCGTTCAAGGATGCCGCGTGCTGCGGGGCCCTGGAGAGCGAGCAGCGAAGTTGCTTGGCTGCGGTTTTCGAGTTTGACCTTCGGGACGCTGTGGTCCTGAATCCAGGTCCAGCATTTTTCAACGTTCGATGCGTTCACGCAAAGGAAATACGTGTCATCGGCGACGCGGGTAAGCATCACGTCATCGATGCAGCCCCCCTGATCGTTCAGCATCAGGCCGTAGCGCGCGCGGCCGACGCCAAGACTCGCGACATTGCAGGTGAGGAGGGACTCTAGATAGGCGACGGCGCCATCTCCGCGCAATTGGATCTGTCCCATATGCGAGACATCGAAGAGTCCTGCGCGTTCGCGAACCGCTAGGTGCTCCTCTTTGATCGAGGTGTACTGGACGGGCATTTCGTAGCCTGCGAAGGGGACGAGTCGTCCACCTAGCCGGACGTGATTCGCGTGAAGAGCGGTTCGGCGGAGCAGTTCGCTTTCAGCGCTCTCGCCGTCCGAAGCGCTGTTCTTCGCGACGCCGTCGCCGCTCATGCGGAGCCGAGTCCCTTGCGGGCGACGTAGGCGTTGAGCGTGTTGCGAAGCAGCATGGTGATCGTCATCGGACCGATGCCGCGCCGCGACGGTGTGATGATTTTCGCGACACCCTGAGCGGCCGCGAAGTCTACATCTCCAACGAGCTTGCCATCGACTTCGGTGACGCCGACATCCATCACGGCGGCGCCCGGTTTAATCCAATCGGCTTTGACCATCTGCGGGCTACCGACCGCGGCGACGAGAATATCCGCGCCGCGACAAACGCCGGGAAGATCCTGAGTACGGGAGTGGCACATGGTGACGGTTGCGTTCTGCTGTTGAAGCAGGATCGAGACGGGCTTGCCGACGATGTTGCTGCGGCCGATTACGACCGCGTGACGTCCGGATATTTCGATGCCGTGGTGCTTGAGGACTGCCATCACTCCGAGAGGCGTGCAGCTAATCAGCTTGGCGTTGCCTAGCAGCAGGCGCCCGAAGTTGAGCGGATGGAGTGCGTCGGCATCCTTCGCCGGATCGATCGCTTCCGCGACCGCTTCTGCCGAGATGTGCTTAGGCAGGGGAAGCTGGACCAGGATGCCATCTACGCCGTCGTCATTATTCAACTTGTCGAGCAGGGAGAGGAGATCTTCTTCGCTCGTTGCCGAGGGGAGAATATGCTCAGAGGAATCGGCGCCGATGCGGGCGCAGGCCCGCTGTTTGCCCTTGATATAGGACTTGCTCGCCGGATCATCGCCGACAAGGACGACGGTCAGGTGGGGCGCGCGATGGCCCGCGGCGACGAGGGCTTCGATCTCAGCCTTCATTTCATCGCGAAGCGTATTGGCGAGGCCGAGTCCGTCCACCGTTACGGTTTCGATCGTGCCTGAGGCATGAGAGTCCGCAGGGGGTTGGGTACTGGACATTAGGCGGCACTCTTTTTGGCTTTGCCGCCGCCGGACTTTGCAGTTGAGGAGCTCCCCGACGAGCCGTCCGAAGAGCTGCTCTTGGATTTGCTGTCCGAACTCTTCTTGTCCTTCTTGTCCTTCTTGTCCTTCTTGGAATCTGAACTTGAAGAATTGTCGCTGGAATCGTCGCCACCTTTGCTATCGGCGCTCGGCTTTCCGCCGCCGGAGCTGCCATAGCCATCCGCATACCAGCCGCCGCCCTTCAAAATGAAGTTCGGAGCAGACAGGAGGCGCTTGGCCTTTCGGGATTTGCATTCTGGGCAGGTCTTGATGGGATCTTCGGTAATACGCTGGATGCGCTCGAATTCGAAATCGCACTTTTGACACTGATAGTCGTAGGTGGGCATCGCCTCTGCTCTCCTCTGCTCGATCGGGCGCATCGCGCGCCACGCGCCATTCGCGCGGGGGGGCACCGCCGAACTTTGGCAGCATCCCGGGCAAGGGCTTGGTCCACCGAATCGCGCGCTGGCCCGAGCGGGCGGGCGAAAATTCGTGGCGCGCCTTTGATATCCCATCGGAGCGGGCGCCTCAACCACCTGGGCGGGATCCTGGCATCTAGGCACGGGCAGGCACAGGCTTTCCTGCACCCTAAGCGAATCGAATTTGAGAGCGGTGACTCAGGCGGTGGAGGCGTCTTCGCCCTGTTCTGAGGATTCGAGACGTTCATAATTTGCAGGAACGCTTCGGAATCCCTGGCGGGGTTCGGCCTTGAGAAGCGCGACGGTGCCTTCTTCGAGGCCCTGAATGAGCGGGTCCTGGTCAGGATCTGCTTCGAGGGTCTCGAGGAGCGCTAGGTGGGTTTCGACCGCGCTACGAAGAGATTCGGCCAGCCGGGAGCGAAGAGCGCGCATCTCACGGATGTCTTGGGAGAGTCGAGCAGCGCGGCGGTGCGAGGCGTCGAGGATCTTCTCGGCTCGGACTTCCACCTCGGCGAGACGGAGCTGCGCTTGGCGCTCTGTAGTGCGTCCCATTTCTTCAGTCATGGCCTGAGCGCTGATGAGGGTTTCCTTGAGGAGGTGTTCTTGGGCGGAAAGCTCCTCGACGCGACCTTCGAGGCGCCGAATACGGTCTGCCTGGCTCCCGTTCTCATGCACGAGCGCCTCGTAGTCATCGGAGACGATCCGCAGGAACGCCACCACCTCATCCGGGTCACAGCCACGAAAACGAGAAGCGAATTGGTGGCTTTGGACATCGAGTGGAGTCATGCGCATGGGGTCAATCTCCTGCGGGCGAGGCGAACGAGGAGAGACGAACCCTCTCCCCCGTGCAGGAAATCGGCCAGAACCCCGTCCGTCTTGAGGAAATCGATCACATTGCCGGTTTATGATGATTGGTGACTGCGGAGGATCTGCCCCGAGGCGGCTCAGCCGTCCCTGAGGGCCTTCGAGCGCTCAGTCGCGGCATGTACGGCGTCATAGAGGGCCGCTCGCACTCCAGCGGCTTCGAGACGCTCGAGGCCGGCGATCGTGGTGCCACCGGGCGACGTGACCTGATCCTTCAACACGCCAGGGTGCGTGCCTGTTTCGAGCGCGAGCTTCGCGGAGCCAAAGACCGTTCGCGTCGCCAATTCTTGCGCTGCATCCCGGGGAAGTCCTTCTCGAACGCCAGCGTCGGCCAAGGCCTCGATAATCAAAAAGACGTAGGCGGGGCCGCTGCCAGAGAGTCCCGTCACGGCATCCAGCAGATCCTCGTTCGGGGCGCGCCAGCACCAGCCCGCGGCTTTCAAGATGGCCTCGACTTGGCCGAGGTCTTCGTCGCCCACGCTGTCGGCGGGGTAGTAGGCCGTTGAGCCTGCGCCTACGAGGGCGGGGGTGTTCGGCATAGTGCGGACGATGCGCGCGCCTTGGGGCAGGGCAGCCTGAAGCTTTGAGAGTGGAACGCCAGCTGCGATGGAGATCCAGAGCGGCTTTTCACAGATCGAGGCGTCGAGCGCGGACAACAGACCGGCTATGGCGCCAGGCTTGGTCGCCAGGATGACGATGTCTGAGTTCGAGACGACCTGGTGGTTGTCATCGGTCGTCTTAGCGCCAATCGCTTCAGCGAATGGGTCGCGAGCGGAGGGGAACGGGTCGGCACCTAGGATTTGGGACGCGGGGATGCCGGCTTCGATGAGGCCGCCTGCGAGGGCGCGGGCCATCGCGCCACATCCGATGAATCCGATGCGGCAGCCTTCTAGTTCTGAGTGGGCCTTTGCCATGATGATGTTGCTCCCTGAATTTCGACGAGGACTAGTTGTTGGATCGGGGCGGCATGATGCGCTCGCCGAAAAGTGCTGTTCCTATACGGACGAGAGTAGCGCCCTCTTCGACGGCGACGTCGAGGTCGGCGGACATGCCCATGGAGAGCGCCGCTTTCGCAAAATCCGGGTCTTCTTGGGCGAGGGAGGCGCGGAGTTCGCGGAGCGCGCGAAAGACGGGGCGTGCCGCTTCGGGATCCGGGTCGGCTGCGGGAACGGTCATTAGACCCGATAGGTGAAGGGATGGACAAGAGCGGACCTGGCGCGCCAATTCGGCGGCTTGCTCCGCTTCACAGCCGCCTTTTTGAGGTTCTCCGCAAAGGCTGAGCTGCAAGAGAACGTCGATCCGGCATCCTTCCATTTCAGCGCGTCGCGCGAGGGTCTCGACGAGTGCAGGGCGGTCCACGCTTTCGACGGCATCGAAGAGCCGCGCTGCGAGGGCGGCCTTATTCCTTTGAAGTTGGCCGACCATCCGCCATTCGAGACGAATGTCTGCGGTTTCGGGATGGCTAGCCAGGACGGATTCGACCGCCGGCCGCATGTCTCGAGCCTCCTGGATATAACTCTGACCCAGCACACGAAGTCCCGCGTGAATTGCCGCAAGAGTCCGTTCGAGGGGTTGTTTCTTTGCGACTCCGACTAACGTGATTTCCGAAGGGTCGCGACCCGCACGCTCCGCCGCTGCGTCGATGCGGGAGCGAACTTCGGCATAACGCCTTTGTCCTTCAGCTAATACTTCGTCGGAGAGGGTGGCGGTCGTTTGCATATTCATTGGCCAAGGCCCGCAGCCGGTAGGCCGGCTTGCCTGAGTAGTTCACGCGTTTCGTCAATCGGGAGACCGATAACGTTCGTGCGGCTGCCTTCGACGCCGACGATGAATCGCGCGCCTTCGCCTTGGAGCGCATAACCACCGGCCTTGTCGAGAGACTCGCCGACCGCCACGTATTCCACGAGTTCTTCAAAGGTGGCCGAGCGCATCGTGACAAAACTGGTGCCGAGGCAAGTCAAAGTCCCACTTGGGTCTGGGTCCGGGTCCGGGTCTGGGTCTGAGGTGCCGAAGCTGCGTCCGTCCGTCCACGCGACCGCGACGCCCGTCATCACGCGATGGGTCGTCCCGACAATTTTTTCGAGCAACAGGGCCGCGTGGGCTTCGTTGTTCGGCTTGCCTAGGACTTCGTCATCTACTGAGACGACGATCGTGTCTGCGCCGAGGACCGGGCGGGGCGGATCGGCAGGGAGGCGCGTGGCCACGTCGAGGCATTTCTCGCTGGCGAGGCGCAGAGCAAGGTCTTCGGGCCGTTCGCCGGGTCGAGTCAGTTCGTCGATGCCGGAAACGATCACTTCGAAGGGAATGCCGGCCTCACCGAGAATCTGGGATCGTCTGGGCGATCCGCTCGCGAGAACGAGTAGAGGAGCGGTCTTGTCTTGGCGATTGGAGGAAGAAGTCACGGACGCGAGTTACCGAGAGCCGGCCGAGCCGTCAAGCAAGGAGGGGATCGCACGGCGAGCTTGCAGCTGGATTCTCGCGTCGAGGACCATTCCTGACTGTTGAAGTCGGGAGTTTCTTGCGCCCCGGAAGGCCCTCGACTACGTTCATTCCCGCGCTCAGGACCCCTCCAAACTCTCGGATTCAAATCGTTTTTGCTCTTTTCGTGAAGGGCCGTGCCGCGCGGCTTATGTGCGGGTGGTGCAGTTCGCCTAGCCGGGCGCGACAGCCTCGCGTGTGAGATCCCCGCAGAGCTCAAACCCCTGCCCCACGTTTAGACGGCCGCTACGACGGCTTAGAAGGACCGAAGAATTATGTCTCAGATCGTGATAGCGAGTGGCCTCGGCTCCGGCCGGGTCGTATTTCTCGCAAAGGGTTCCAAGACCGGTGCGGTTGCTTGGGGCGGATTGATTGAAGTCTCGGAGGTGGCGGCGGATGACGCACGTGCCGCTGAGCTTTTAGCGATCGCAGAGGCGGATGCCGCAACGCAGAATGAGGTCGTCGAACCCTATCTCATAGATGTGGAAGACAAGGGCGGTCAGCTTCGCCCGACTAAGTATCGCGAGGTCATTAGATGCCTCGGACCGACGGTTCGCGAAGACCTCGGCAAGCAAGCCGAAGGGACGTCCGCGTAGCGCGGGCAGGAGAGACTCGAATAAATGTACCGCTACGATGAACACGATCACGCGCTGGTCCAGGACCGCGTAACGCAGTTCCGCCGACAGGTGGAGCGCCGTATGGCCGGCGAAATCAGCGAAGAGCAGTTTCGACCGCTTCGCCTAATGAACGGCCTTTATCTTCAGCTGCACGCCTACATGCTGCGCGTCGCGATTCCTTACGGAACGCTCGACTCGCGACAGATGCGGAAGCTCGCGTACATCGCGCGCCGCTACGACAAGGGCTACGGCCACTTCACCACGCGCCAGAATATTCAGTACAACTGGCCGAAGCTGGAAGAGACGCCGGATATTCTTGCCGAGCTCGCCGAAGTCGAGATGCACGCGATTCAAACCAGCGGGAACTGCATCCGCAACGTCACGTCGGATCAGTACGCCGGCGCCGCTAAGGGTGAGATCGAAGATCCACGCATTTGGTGCGAGATCGCACGCCAGTGGTCGACCTTGCATCCGGAGTTCTCGTTCCTTCCGCGTAAGTTCAAAATCGCGATCACGGGTTGCGATAACGATCGCGCCGCGGTCAAGGTTCACGACATAGGCATGATCATGAAGCGCGACGCCAGTGGCGAAGTGGGCTTCGAAGTGATCGTGGGCGGTGGGCTCGGGCGTACGCCTTTCGTAGGAAAGACGATTCGCGAGTTCCTGCCTAAAGAACATTTCCTTTCCTACCTAGAAGCGATACTTCGCGTCTATAACCAACTCGGTCGACGCGACAACAAGTACAAGGCACGCATCAAGGTCACGCTTCACGAAACGGGTAAGGAAGAGTTCACCCGTCTCGTCGAAGAAGAGTGGATGCAGATCAAGGACTCGACGCTCAAGCTTCCGAAGGAAGAAGTCGATCGGATCGCAAAGCACTTCGAACCGCCGGCTTTCAAGGCTGTTCCGGAGGTTGCGCCGACGGTCGATGCCCGCGCGGCGAGCGATGCCGGTTTTGCTTCTTGGCTCCGGCATAACATCTTCGAGCACAAGACGCAGGGCTATTCGATCGCGAATATCTCAGTCAAGCCGATGGGCGAAGCGCCCGGAGATGCTACTGCTGAACAAATGGACGCGATGGCGGATCTCGCGGACGAGTTCAGCTTCAGTGAATTGCGCGTGACTCACTCGCAGAACGTCGTGCTGCCGCACGTCGAACGCGAAGCGCTCCCGGCGCTCTACGACAAGCTGGTCGAGGCGGGACTCGCGACCGCAAACCTCGGGCTCCTGTCCGATATCATTTGCTGCCCGGGACTCGACTACTGCGCCCTGGCAAACGCGCGATCGATTCCGATCGCCATGAAAATTGCAGAGCGATTCACGCCCGCTAAGCAGGAAGAGATCGGCGATCTACAGATCAAGATCTCTGGCTGCATCAACGCTTGTGGTCATCATCATGTCGGCCACATCGGAATCCTCGGCGTCGATCGCAAGGGCGAAGAGCACTACCAAGTTCAGCTAGGTGGCTCGGCCACAGAAGAGGCCGCACTCGGGAAGATTCTCGGCCGCGGCTTCTCGGCAGACGAAGTTGTTGAGGTGGTCGACAAGATCATCGCGACTTACCTCGATATCCGTGAAGACGGCGAAGAGTTCATTGAAACTTTCCGCCGCGTCGGACAAACCCCCTTTAAGGAGCGGGTCTATGGCACTGCTTGAGCGACGCGAAGATGGTGCCGCTGAGATCGAAGATCGATTCACGCGGCTTGGTGACGAGGATGCGCTCCCCGGAAGCGGCGGCGTGCTTGTTTCCTTCTCTCGGTTTAGTGCCGAGAGAGAGGCGCTCCTCGCTCGTGATGGCGATCTGGGCGTTTGGCTCGACTCGAATGAATCGCCGACGGAGTTGGCTGACGATCTCGATCGACTCGCGGTTGTCGCGTGCAACTTCCCTGCGTTCAACGACGGGCGCGCGTTTTCCTACGCGCGGCTGCTTCGCGAACGGCTTGGTTTCAAGGGCGAAGTGCGTGCGATCGGCGAGGTGATGCTCGAGCAGATCACATTCATGGTGCGCAGCGGCTTCAGCACCTTCGAGCTGAAGGACCTCAAAGAACTCGACGAGTTCAAGCGGGTTTGCGACGAAGTGCGTGTCGTCTATCAGCCGACGGGCGATGGTCGGCAGACGGCACTTCAGCGTCGGCTCGGAAGTTAGGCCCCCTCGCGGGAGGTTGTTGAGGGCATAGAAGTTACGGGCTCGCTTCAGCCAGGCGGCGTGTTCCTCGGAAGCACCGCCGGCAACATGGGGCTCGGCCTCGTGCGCGTCGCGAACGCCCGCCGTTACAAAACCGTCATCGTGATTCCTGAGACACAGAGCCAGGAAGAGAAGGACATGCTGACGTAATGCGGCGCGGACCTTCGGCAGGTTTCAGGCGTCAAGCACGGCGATGCCCTTATTCGCGAGATGGACGAGAGTAAAGATCAGGAAATCGAGTCCCGACAGAGCTTTGATTTGAAGCAGACGACGTTCGGTCATGGTTTTCTGGACTCTTCAGGCGATGGTGCGCAGGAGGGGAGTCGTACTGTCAAAAGGTTCCTGGAAATATGAGGCGTGATACCTTGCCGATCGGAGGACTGAGCGGAATGAAGGTTTCAATTTCCATTGGCAGCGCATATTACGACGGGGACGACTGGGAGGGCATGGTCGAACTCGTCCAGGCCGCGGACCGGTTAGGCGTGGACGCCGCTTGGTCTGCTGAGGCGTGGGGAATGGAGGCGGTTTCGTCGCTCGGTTATCTGGCGGCGAAGACCGAGCGAATTGGCCTTGGTTCTGGGATTATGCAGATCACGGCGCGGGTTCCCACTATGGCTGCGATGACGGCACTTTCGCTGGCTCGTCTTTCTGGAGACCGCTTTCGCCTCGGTTTGGGCGTGAGCGGGCCGCAGGTCGTCGAAGGTTTGCATGGTGTCGCGTTCGGAAAGCCGCTTTCGCGGATGCGTGAATACGTAGAGGTCGTGCGCATGGCGCTGGCCGGACAGAAGGTCGATTTTCAGGGCGAGCATGTGTCGCTGCCGCGCAAGGGCGGGGAGGGCAAGGCGCTTCGCCTTTCCATGCCGCCTAAGCCGGACCTTCCGATCTATCTGGCAACGCTAGGCGAAAAGTCGCTCGAGTTGACCGGCGAGATTGCTGACGGTTGGCTGGGAACTTCCTTTATTCCTGAGCGCGCCGACGTGTTGCTCGATCCGATTCGGCGAGGGGCCTTGAAAGCGGGGCGTTCGCTGGATGATATCGACCTCCAAATCAACGGCGTCGTTTCGGTCACCGAAGATGTTGAAGGAATCCTAAATCGTGCGCGCTCGGGCATGGCATTTACGCTCGGAGCGATGGGGTCGGCGAAGAGCAACTTCTACAATGCCGCTTATTCGCGAGCAGGCTACGAGGATGTCTGTAAAGAAGTGCAGCGCCTTTGGATCGACGGCGACCGTAAAAAAGCGATGGCCGCGGTTCCCAATGAACTTCTTCTCGCGGCCTACATGATCGGCACAGAAGATATGGTTCGCGCCCGAATTCGGGCCTTCCGCGACGCGGGGGTCAACTGCCTGCGGATCGCGCCGGAAGGTAAGGGCGCAAAGGCTCAGATCGAAAACCTTGAGAGGACGATGGACCTGATTAAGTCGGAGACGTCCTAGTCCCGGACCTGTTCGCGTGGGGTCTTCGCTAGGAAACGACTAGCTACCCGCGCCTAACTGAGCTCCCAGGCCGTCGCGCCATCGTCTCCAACGTCGCTGCGAACTCGGCCATCTCGTTCGAGCTTTTTAAGATGGGACGTGACGCTCTGGGCGGCTGCGCTGTGAAGGTTCTCGGGGTATCCGACGTAGATGCGTTTGACCATGGTCATGGCATCCGGGTCGCCGGCCTCGACAGCGGCGAAGACTTGCTTCTCTCTGTTCCGGCGATGCTGAAGGTATTCCTGGATCTTACCCACGCCGTTTTCGATCTTGGGACCGTGTGCGGGGTAGATCCAGCCGGGCGCTTCCGCGAGGGCGCGTTCAAGGGAATCCATATAGTCGCCGAGGTCGCCCGACGTCGCGGGAATCACGGTCGTTCCGATGCCCAGCACATTATCGCCGCTGAAGAGATTCTTCTCTTCTTCGAGCACATAACAGAGATGGTCGGGTGCATGACCGGGTGTGAATATGGCGCGCAATGTGGCGCCCTCCGTCTCGACCACGTCGCCGTCCGCAATCCATTCAAGCTTGCCGTCCGCCATTCCGTCCGGATTGGTGATCGGCGTTTCACTGACGTCGCCACCGGGGCCAGCGAGTCCGGCATCCGTAGGCCACGGCATTTTGTAGACCGGGATATCGCTTCCGAAGTGGCCACGGACTTGATTCACGCCGCCGATATGATCGGGATGGGCGTGGGTCAGGACGATGGCTTCGATCTCCTTGCAGCCAGCCGTGGCGACCGCTTCTTCGAGGAAGGGCATGTATTCATCGAGTCCGGAGCCCGTGTCGAGCAGGATACGCTTCTCGCCCGTGCCGACCAGATAGGTATTGGTGCCGGGGCCCGTGAACATGCTCGGGTTCTGGCCTAATACGACGGAAACGTTGGGTGAGAGCTGCGCGATATCGGGAAGCGACGTACCGCCCAAGATGTCGGGCTTTGAATCGCCTTCTGCTGCGGTGGCTCGGTTGGTTGTGTCGATCGAGGACTCACACATGGAGAGGGTTCCTTGTTAGGCGCCAGCGATTGTCATCGAAGCGATGCGAATCGGAGGGGAAGCTGTGCGGCCGCGCCAGGCGAGTTCGCTGCCGATCCGGTCGATGGACTGCAACATGTCGCCGAGGTTGCCGGCGATTGTGATCTCTTCCACGGGATGGATGATTTCGCCGTTCTCTACCCAGAGTCCAGCAGCCCCACGAGAATAGTCGCCGGTCGTCGGGTTGAAGCCCATGCCGATGAGCTCGGTCACGATCAACCCGCGGTCGAGTTCGGCGATCATTTCGTCGAGGGTTTTCTCTCCGGGCTCGAGCCAGAGGTTGGTCGTGCCGACGCGTGGCGCTGATCCCGTGCCCCGTGCGGCGCTGCCTGTGGAATCCATGCCGAGTTTGCGTCCCGAGTAGGTATCTAGGAGCCACGTCTTGAGCTCGCCATTCTCGACGATGGTATTGCGCCTCGTCGGCTGTCCTTCACCGTCGAAGGGCTTACTGCCTAGGCCACCGGGCAGGCGTCCGTCGTCGATGATCGTGACTTCGCTCGCCGCGATTTTCTCGCCGAGCTTGTCGCCGAGAAAGCTCGACTCGCGATAGATCGAATATCCGCTCACGCAGCTCGCGATTTGACCGATGAGGCTAGGCGCCGTCAGACCATCGAAGATCACTGGGGCCTCGCAAGTTTTGATGCTCTTGCCGCCAAGTCGACGAATCGCGCGCTCGGCGGCCTTGCGACCGACGCTCGCCGCGTCCTCAAGATCGGAAAGGCGGCGTCCTGATGTCATCCAGTAGTCGCGTTGCATGGAGTCGCCTTCGCGGGCGAGTGGCTCTGAAAAGAGACCGTGCGACGCTGATTCATAGCTGCCAACGAAGCCCAGGCTATTTCCGTATACGACGCGCGCATACCCGGAGCTTGCTTGGCTGCCTTCGGAATTGTCGATGCGTGGATCGAAGTCTCTTGCCGCCGCCTCGGCTCGTTTCGCATCTTCGATTCGAGCATCGAGCGCCACGTTACGATCCTGCGCATCAAATAGTGCGAGATCTGGAATTTCCTCAGCGAACCCGCCATCGGGTAAGCCCGCCGTCGGGTCCGCGGCAGTGGCCTTTGCAAGCGCGACTGCTTCGGCGGCCATGCGGTCGATCGCATCAGGAGCGAGGTCGCTCGTCGATACGATGGATGTTTGGCGGCCTTCTTTGCCGTCTACGAGCGCACGGATTCCGAGGCCACGTTCCTGCGCCTGCTTGACGAATTCGATTTCGCTGCCGCGGACGCGGACTTCGCGATCATCTCCTTCGACGAGCAGAACATCCGCTTGGCTTGCTCCAGCGCGTGCCGCGGCATCGAGGGCTCGCTGTACAACTGCTTCCATCTCAGCCTGGGTGGCGCTCATCCTTCTGTCCCCCCGACCGTCAAGTCGTTCACTCTGATCGTTGGGAGTCCGACGCCCACCGGAACTCCTTGGCCGTCTTTGCCGCAGGTCCCGACGCCTTCGTCGAGCGCGAGGTCGTGTCCGATTCGCGTGACGCGTTTGAGTACGTCCGGGCCGTTGCCGATCAAAGTCGCGCCCTTCACGGGGCGTCCTATCTGCCCATTCTCAATCCGGTAGGCCTCGCTCGCGCTGAAGACGAACTTGCCACTCGTGATGTCGACCTGGCCGCCGCCGAACGAAACGGCGTAGAGGCCATTTTCGACGGACTTGAGGATCTCTTCCGGATCATCCTCGCCCGCGAGCATGAAGGTGTTGGTCATCCGAGGAAGAGGTACGTGTGCGTAGCTCTCGCGGCGGCCATTGCCCGTCGGTTCGACGCCCATGAGTTCGGCGTTGAGTCGGTCGTGCATGTATCCAACGAGGATGCCGTTATCGATCAAGACGTTTCGCTTGGAAGGCGTTCCTTCGTCGTCGACATTGATCGAACCGCGACGCCCGGCGATCGTGCCGTCGTCGACGACGGTCACGCCTTCTGCTGCAACACGCTGTCCCATCTTATCCGAGAAGGCGGAAGTCTTCTTGCGATTGAAGTCGCCTTCGAGGCCGTGGCCAATCGCCTCGTGCAGAAGAATGCCGGGCCAGCCCGGGCCTAACACTACGTCCATGGCGCCGGCGGGGCAGGCTTCGGCTTCCAAGTTGAGCAGAGCGATTCGGACCGCTTCGTCGACAAGGCCCTTCCACTTTGCAGGATCGCGCATCTCTTCGAGTTCAAAACGTCCACCCGCGCCTTGGTATCCGACTTCGCGTCGAGTGCCGTCGGCCGCCAAGACCTGAACATTGACGCGAACTAGAGGTAGGACGTCGGCGACGCGTGTTCCGTCGCTGCCGGCGACGAGCATGTGCTTGTGTTGGCACACAATGCTCGCCATGACTTGGCTGACCTTGGGGTCGCGAGCTCGCGCGTAGGCATCGATTTCGTTTAGCCAATCGACTTTTATGGCGACGGGCACGTCGGTGGGTGCCGTACCAACCGGATAAAGATCGTGTGCCGTGTTTGCAGTCTTAATTGCGACGGGGGCGTGGTCCTTCGTCTCGTCAGCGATCGCACGAGCGGTTCCAGCTGCTAGGCGGGCGCTCTCGACGCTGATGTCGTCGGAGTGCGCGTATCCCTGTCGCTCGCCGCGCACTGCACGGACGCCGACGCCTTGCTCAAGATGACGATCGCCAGATTTGACGATGCCTTCTTCGAGGGAGACCGAGTCGGTCGTGGTGTACTCGAAGTAGAGATCGGCGTAGTCGACCTGCCGTTCGAGGGCCGTGTCGAGCGCGGTGGCAAGACTCGCGTCGTCGAGCGAAAAACGGTCCTGAAAGAAAGCGAGGGCGCGGTCGGCGGAGCCGCCGTTCGCGTCGGGAGCACTCATGATGGAAACCTTTCTCGAGGGGATAAAACGAACAGGTTGAAGGGTAGCGGGATCGGGCGCTCCGGCGTACTTCGGAGGCGTCCGGGGAATTAGTGCAGGTCGGTGAGCCAATCCTTTGGGTCCGGAACGGCATTGACGTCAATTACGTCGAGTCCGTGGCCGCGAATTGCGGTGAGTCGACCGGGCGAGTCGTCCCCTATATAGATGAGTTCCGTTATCGCCCGGCCCAAACTTCGCCCGGCGGCCTCGAAGAGGGAGACATCGGGTTTTCGGGCGCCGTGCTTGCAAGGCAATTCGATGGAAGTGAAAAAGGGCGTGAGTTCAAGCGCTTCAAGGATTTCGAGAAGGCGATAGTCGAAGTTGCTGACGACCGTCATGGGCGTGCCTTGATCACGCAATCTTGAGAGTAGCGGCAGGACTCTGTCCCGAACGCGCCAGGCTGTTGGCGCTCGATAAGCATCGAAGAGGGTTTGCGCAAAGGAGCCAAAATCGTCGAAGAGGACAGCGCTGTCCGCGGCCTGGAATGTTTGACGGATGAGCTCGAACCACCACTCAACTTCGCCGTCTCGTCTGATCTGTTCATTTGCGCCTTCGACCCCTCGTGGCGGGGCATGGCGGAGCACACGACCGAATGCGTCCTCCAGTCTCCAAGAGCCGAGCACGATGCCATGTTCAAGTGCGACTCGCTGGTACACGTCGCCAACACTTTCGGTGGCTTCGATCAGCGTTCCAGTGGCATCGAATACCACGCCGCGAGGCATGCTCAGGAGGACTCCGGCCGTCTGGCGGAAGCGACGAAGCTCGCCGGCAATTCGCGCTTAGCATCCGACGGATATTCCTGAATTCGCGGTGTTTCGAGGCCGGCCGATTCGATCCATTCACGAAGGGTATCCGGCGGGAAGCCGAGCCAAACGAGGCCGAGCTCCTGCTCCATCCATTGGTATTCGTGAGGCAGAAAATCGACTAACACTATCCTGCCCCCCGGTCGAACGATGCGCGCCATTTCACGGATGGCGCGATCCGGTGCTTCGAGCGAATGGAGAACCATATGGCCGAAGGCGGCATCGACGCTCTCGTCTTCAAGGGGAAGCGCATGGGCGTCACCGTCTCGGAATTCAATTGTTCCAGGTGCCATACTTTTGGCTGCTGCCCATTTCTCCCGAGCAGTATCCAGCATGGCATCGGAACGGTCGAGGGCCACAACATCGAGGCCGAGTTCGGCGAGCTCGAGTGCGAGGATGCCGGTTCCTGTGCCGATGTCGGCAACGCGCAGCTGCTTGGGGACGAGGGTGGCAGTGGCGCGAGCGCGGAGTAGGTCGTCTCCGAAAACGGTGCGGAGTGCGTCCCATTCTGGCCCGACTTCGTCGAAGAAACTCCGGCCCGAGATCGTGCGGGTTTTGCGAACCGCGAGTGCCTGGCGAAGCAAGGTGTCATCGCGCTCCGCAGTCGGGTCGGCCCCGAAACTATCACGAGCCAGCACCCAAGCATCCCGCCAGGGGCCGTCGTCGGGTAATACGAGTCGGTAAGCGACGAAGGTGCCGTCGCGGCGATCCAGCAGAAGCCCCGCTTCCCGAAGGATCGCGAGGTGACGAGAGACACGGGACTGGGCCATGCCCAGGATATTCATGAGCTCGCCAACAATGAGCTCTTCTTGTTCGAGCAGCCTGAGGATGCGCAGCCGCGTGGGGTCCGCGAGGGTCTTGAATACCTTTTGTAATTCTTCCGCTGCGGGCTGGCTCATCGGGCTGCAGCCTTGCGCGGCATCTGGATGCGCGGTTCGTCGACCGTGCCCGTCAGCAGGATGTCGGCATTGCCGTAGGCATCGATGCTCAGACCTGCGTTAGGCGCGAGGCTGCGCAGTGTTTCGTTTTTGATGTTCACCTGGGCTGTTAGGTCTATAGAGGGAGATTGGCTTCGATGAACAAGGCCGATCTCGCCGTTGATTTCGCCATCGAGGATGGGGCCTTCGAGGCGGACGTTCGTGATCCGCGTCGCTCCGGTTTCCAGGATTTCGATAGAGCCCGTCGTTCGTGTGAATGTGATCGGCATAGGTATCATAGGCGTCACGATTCGAAGACTCGGACTCTCGAAGTCGATGCGTCCCGATAGTGTTCCATTCGGATCGAGCGCGACATCCGCCTCCGCGTCGATCTTGCCCGAGAGTTTTAGCTGGCTCGCTTCTAAGCGCAGCGGGAGGCGAGCCAATTCGACTTCGCTGACGAGGCCTTGATAGGCGGGCTCACTGCCGAGGCGAAGGACGCCATCGGCATTCCCGAGGCCGGTCTGCGCCCAGACTCGAACCGTCGGGTCGCCTCCGAACCAGGACATGCCGAGCCGTGGGGCGATTTCGAGTTCGAAGAGCCGCGTCTGTCCGACTGCGGGGTGATCGATCGTCACGTCAAGCGCGCGTAGGACGAGGCCACGCGCGCTAAGGCCTGGCGAGAGGTCGACGACTTCGACAGTCGCTCCACTTACGCGGCTGATCTCCCATGCGATTCGCCGACCGACAGCGTCCCATGGAAAGAGCAGGACGATGAATACGAGGATGAGGACCGCTGCGAGGGGAATCGCTACGGCCTTAGGAAGGAAGCCGGCGGAGCCGCCGCTTGAGGATTCGGTAGGTTTGGACACGCGCGTAGTCTACTCGGATCGGCGGCGAATCGCCGACTAGGAGATCGGCTTGAAGGTGGAGACGGAGAACGTCACGTCGATTAGGTCCTGGGCCGGTGTATCCCCACGCGCTCGACTCGGCCGTCGCTTCACGCGGAGACTTTTGACGGACAGCGGCTGGTTGGCTCTCTCGATACTCGAGAGATAGGCCACCGCCTGCTGAAGCGTGACATTTTTGAGACTGACTTCGACCTTCGTTTCCTCGTAGCGCTCGCTCTCTCCGGATTGGCGTTTTTCCATTGATGCGGGCTTCACGCCGACCTGCGCGGCCAGGGATTCGAGGAGGGTGAGGAGGTTCGGCTGGTTACGGCTGTCTTGGATGCGCGTCTCGACGCGGGTCAAGCGCGCGTGAAGCCCGTCCCAGTCGCGCTTCATGCGGCGAGTCATATCGAGTTGACGCTCGGAGGCCCTCGCTCCGTCGGTGGCACTCTCGGTCGCGCTTTGGATGGGCAGGACGATGCCGACGATTAGAATCGTGAGCGCCAAGGCGCCAACGGCGACCCCAACCAGCACACGTTCCCGGGGCATGAGGCCGTCCCAAATGACGCGGATCCGTCCGATGAGTTCACTCATACTTCACCCCCCGGCGGCGCGAGGGGAATATTGACGTTGAAGCTCACGCCTCCAGTTTTTCGATCGGTCTTGATCGATCCAGCGACCTCTGCGCCTTCGAAGGGCGTCGTTTCTGAAAGCACGGATGTCAGTCGGTCGGCAGCTTCGTAGCCCGCGGCATCGACGTCGAGACGGATCAGGTTTCGGTCGATGTTGACTTCAGTGATTCGTACGTCGAGGTCTGCGGGAATCGCGTTCGATAGTTCGGCTAGCAACACAAGCGCGGAACGATTGCCCGAGTAGATCCCGAGGAATTCAGCGCGATCCTGTGCAGCTGAAAGCTCGTTGCGAAGCGCTGTGGCCGGATTGGCCGGAGGTGTGCCGCGCCCAGGAAACGCTTCGGCGAAGAGCTGACTCGCAGCACTCTGAGAGCGGTCTGCGCGTCCGTTTTGGAGAACGATCGAAGCGATGGTGCTCACAAGAAGGAGGCCCAGGAAGATCGTCGCGTAGACAGCTGTCGGGCGAAGGTCGCGTGTGAAGAGCTGCTCGAAATTCTGGCGGTAGGAGAGATTGCCCTGCCGGAAATTAATTCGGGTGACGGATTCCCCGGAGAGCCGCAAGGCCAAAGCGAGGGCCGGAGCGAAGAGCACCGGGTCGATGCCTTCGACGAGATCGGCATGCTTCGCATCTGCTGGCATCCGAAGGCGAGCGGTATCAAGCCCCGTTCGCTTCGCGAGGAATTCATCGATCTTATCGAGGCGAGCGGTTCCACCAACGAGGGTGAGCTTTGCTTCCCGTGCAACGGGGCCGGATCCATGCCTAGCTTCGGCGGCTTCCAGCGTGCGAACGGCTTCGCGCGCAATCCGGTCGAGGATCGCCGCAACGCCCGGCGAAGGTGCACCGCCGAGTCGACCTAATATGCCGCCCTCGCATTTGCGCTGCTCCGCATCTTCGAAGGAGAGCCCGAGTTCTGCGACGAGCGCTTCTGTCATGGCGCGTCCGGCGACGGGGATACTGCGGGCGAGGGCAGGCTGCCCATCGATCAGCGCGCAGAAAGTTGTTTTCTCATGACCGATATCGGCAATGAGGTGCGTGCCTGCGAGTTCAAAAATGGGTGCAAGATTCGCGAGTACGAGTCCCTCGGCCTCGATGACCTGAGGCTCGACTTGTGCCGCTTGCAGTTCTGCGATCGCCGCGGCGACGTGCTCTTTAAGAGCGAGAGTGGCGGCGACGACACCGTGCTGGCGTTCGGCGGCGAGGATATTCCAATCGACGATGATGTCGTCGAGGTCGAAGGGCGTCTCGGCTTCGATTTCGAAGGGGATCGCCTGGGCGAGTCGTCGGGCGTCGGAGAAGGGAAACTCGAGTCGCCGCGTAGAGAGCTGGCGCGCGGGTAGCGCCGTCGCGACCTGCTCGGTCGGGAGGTGATGCATGCTGATAAAACGCTGCAGGTGTTCATCAAGGGGCGCTTCCGCATCGATGCGCGGATGAACCCGGAATTGACCAGCGGTGAGATCTCGTGGCGAGACCTTCAGCTCAGCGGCCTTGAGGCCGTGGCTCCCGACATCGAGGCCGAGCACGCTCCGCTCGAATAGCCCTGCCATTTATCGTTGTTCCCCCATGATGATGAGCTCTTTGCCCATCGCCGGTCCCGTAGGATTCCGGCTCCTATTTAATCGTCCGGCTCGCCTTGTAGCCTGTGGTTTTCGTACCCGTTTCGATGTTTATGCGGAAGCTATGCAGCGCTTCTGCCCGCATCGTTTGTCTGACGAGGGCTCCCGTCGGACCGGAATCGGCAACTCATCAATCTTGTCCCCGCAGGCGTCGCCAGGATAGCAGCTGAGGCCCCGGATTCGGCCGGGTGTCGTAGATCGCTTCGAAGCGTCGATCGATCGTGCCGACCGTCGCTGTGACGGTGACTCGAAAGACCTCTGGCTTGGCTGGCAGGGCAGCAACCGGATAGACGCTGCCATTGCCCAGATCGCCGTTCCCGACTTCGCTTCTTGGGACGCATCTGGGGTCGCCCCCCGCGTCGTCGCACACCAGTTTGCCCTTGTCCCGAAGTTTGTAGAGATCCTCGGCGAGGCGGTCATCGATTAGCCGCATGTTTCCGCTCGTTCCGGCATACACGAGTTTTAGGACCCAGGGTGCGGCGCGGTTCATGTTGATTCCGGACGTCCCAGCAATCGGGTGGACCGTTACGTAGTGACGAAGCTCGCTCAGGAGTCGTGCATCGACATCTTCGACAAGGCCGAGTTGATCGACCGAGAGCAGCGGGCGGTTCCACGCTTCATAGGGCGGATCCTGGCGTCGGTAATATTCGTTTTCACCACGTCCGCCGACCGAGGTTTGATCGCCATCCATAAAGTCGAGGATATTTTCAGCAATCGCGGCAGGGTCGTATCGCTTGTCCTGTGCGTCGCCTTCCATCCCGCCGATGACGTATTCGATGACCGCGGTCAGATACTCGACCGCTTCCTCGCTCGCACTCGATCCCTCGCCGTCATCTCCGTCGTCTCGGCCTGAAAGCGAAGGCTCGCCGTCGTCATCTCGTCCTACTGAATCCGAGCCGTTGCCTCCACCAACGCCGCCGCCTGAGTCTTCCGCCCCGGGCCTCGCAGGGACGAGCGCATTGAGATTGAGCTTGGCGCCTTCGTCTTCAATTTCGATTCGGAGTCGCCGCTCGTCATCGATGTCGATCGGAACGCCGCCGATGCCTTGCCATAGAGCATCCGCGCCGGCAGCTTCGCCACCTTCAACGTTGCCGAGGCTGAGCGTCGGCGTTGTCTTGCTTTTGCCGGGGAGGTCTTGTTCACCGAGGCCACTGCCTCCGGCGTCGCCTTGAAGATACTTCGCGCGGACGATCATGACGATGACTTCGGCAAGGCGAAGACCGCCCTTGGCGAGGGCATCCGCTTCGGCTGATTCGAGTCGGTTGGCAGCAATCGTGTTGTCGATGATGGCGCGATGTTGAAAGGCATAGACGGCGGTGACGAGCGCGAAAATCATGACGAGGACGATCGCGAGCACGATGCCGCGTTCCGAACGTCGAG
>JASDVF010000054.1:20043-32241 GCA_041440805.1 Myxococcota bacterium
GCGAAAATCATGACGAGGACGATCGCGAGCACGATGCCGCGTTCCGAACGTCGAGTGCGTCGCGCATTCGTTAGGTGGGCAGAGCGAAGAGGGCGACTCAGGGGGCGACTCAGAGGGCAACTCATGGGAGCTTCTCGCATTCGACCGCGGCTTCGTTCGCGATGGATGGCCAGTCTTTTTCGACCGCGCTCCAGCAGGTCTCAGCGGAGGCGTTAAGCAAGCTGCAGAGCTCCTCGTCTCCGTCGCATTGGCTCTCGCGTAAGTCGACGAACCATTTATCTCCGAAATCCGCGCAGTCAGCGATCGTGCCACAGGTCGGGTCGTCGTCTGAATTTGAGGCCAAGCTGATCAGTGCGTCGAGGTCGATCGGTCGATGCATAGCGAGCGTGACGACGCGTTCGTGCAGTCGTCCAGGAATTAGAAGTGCACCGGAATCGGTCTCGCCTTCACGGGCAAGCCTATGGAGCGTGAGATTGATCTCCACGCCCATCGGAATCGGTGCATCATCCGGAGCGAAGGCCGAATCCCAATCGTCGACGACGCCACCTTCGGGATCGACGAAGCGGACGCCGAATGCGGCAAGGCCTTCGGCGACCCGTGCGGACGCGGGATCATCTGGATCGGGATCGCGTTGCGCGGCTTCGCTCGGAGGCCGCGACGATCTCCACCGCCAGAGCGTGTAGCTCGGTCCTTCTGTTTCGCTGTCTTCGTCCGCTTCCTCCTCGGTGACGAAATACGCGATATCGACCCAGGTCGACGCGTTCTCACCGAGGTTTCCACGGGGCACATTCTGAGTTTGGAAGCGCACGAAACTTGCGCCTAACTCTCCCGATCCCTCCCCGAGGAAGCGCCACGGATGGCTTCTCGGATCACTGCCGGATGGGCGCGTGACGAATACCGTCCCTTCAAGATCTTGTGCGATCAAGTCGAGGGCCGCAGACGCCGTCGTCTCTACGCGAAGCAACTCCGTCGCGGCGCTGCGCTGTCTCCCGTTTTCACTGAAGATGCCGGTCACGAAGAAGAGCACGACCGTCGTTAGGAAGAAGGCAGCAACGACTTCTATAAGGGTGAAGCCCGTGGCGCGGTTGCGCGAACGGTCATACGAGCTTCGCTCATTCTTCGCGGGAACCTCGCGCGGTTTGCCGAGGGTCGTGGTTTGTCGTGTGTGATTTTGCACGATCATCCCCCCCGCAACTGCTGAAGCATTTCTTTTGCGTCTTGGCCTAACGCGTTCACGTCCAGGCCGCCTTCGGGAATGCCTTCCCCCCCGGCTTCCGCGAAGAGGTCGGGAAGGGCTTCGCGTGCAGCTTGCCAATCGAATGCAAAAGTGGTGCGTCGCACGCTGTCGGCGACCGCGCCGTCGGTCCATTCAACGCGGATCTCATAGCGACGAAGAAAGACGTCGATGCCTGGGACTTGCGCAGCGAGCAGCGGGCCGATCCCAACGGCGCCTCGATCTCCCGTCGCGAGTGCTTGGACTGCGTCACCGGAAATTGCGCCCCCGCGCCCCCCGCCACCGCCAAGATTGTCGAGCGCAGATTCGGACCACATTCGCACCGTGAACTCTTCGCCGAGTTCTTCTTTGTCTTGGGGAAGGGATTCCTGCTGACTGAGAATGGCTTCGAGCATCGCCATCTCACGATCTGCGATCTCACTCGCTTGTAGTCGATCCCGCGAGATCTGGGCCCGATGGATCGTCTCAGAACTGGATCCGATTAAGATCGTTACCACAGCCGCGAAGATCATCACGGCGGCAAGGACCTCCAGAAGTGTGAAGCCTCCCCGGGCTTGGGGCCGGGCCAGGGGTCGAGCGGGGTCGTTTCTCGCGAGACTGCTTATCACGACCGTGCGCCACCTTTGAACACGCGGACCTGTTGCAGGATCGGTTCGATCGCCAACGTTAGGTGGTGATCTTCAGAGTCTGAGAGTTCGACGAGCGCGGAATCGGTCGTGCCATCGACATAAAAGACGATCGCGTAGTCGCCGCCCTCGGCCCAGCCTGCATCGCTTTCGATGCCGACAAAGAAGAGCGAATCGTCGAGCCAATGGAATGTTCCCATCCGTCGGTGGGGGATCGGGTAGTAGTCACGTTCGGCTTTGCGCGGGGGCGTAAAGTCGATCACGCCTTCGTCGTCGGCATTATTCCCGCCGTCACCCCCGAAGAGTGCGCCCGCGAAGCCGCCACCGCCACCCGAAGACTCACCGAACGCGCGGTCTTCGGTGACCATCCATTCAATTTGATAGCCGCCTTCTTCGAGGTCGATCAAGAGGCGATGGGGCGTGCCGGTCATGATCGCTCGTTGGCGCGCGAAGCGGAGCGTCTGGGCGATATTCTCCGCCTCGTCTTCGAGGGGATCCCAGGCGTTATTCCCGATGCGAGGGAGTCCGACGACCGTGATCATCATCATGATGGCGACGACCGCCATGATCTCGATCAGCGTGAAGCCGGCTCGCCGTGTATTAGGCGTCGCCTTCATCCGACCAATTCTTGATGTCGTCACCGCCCTCGACGCCGTCTGGCCCATAGGACCAGATGTCGAAGGTGTACGGGTTATGCGAGCCAGGGATCTGATACTGGAAGGGCATGTCCCAAGCATCTAAGAGTGCCTCCCTCTTGATATAGCCGGCAGGGTTGTAGCTCCTAGGGACGGGGGGCGCAGTCGGCTGGCGGAGCAGGGCGTCGAGGCCTTGGTCGGCGTTCGGGAATCGCTTGTTGTCGAGCTTATAGAACTCGAGGGCCTGCTCGATGCGGTTGATCTGCGTTTTTGTGTTGGCGATTGTTGCGCGGTCAAGCTGTCCACTGATCCCGACCGCGAGGGTCGCCATCAGCATGCCCATGATCACGACAACGGCCATGATCTCGATCAGAGTGAAGCCCGCACTACCTCGCGTGTGGCGTCTTACATTGCGTCGCATCTCACGCGAAGCCATCTCACGCGTATGCGTGAAGAGGGCAGGGCTCGAATATGAAGTAGAAGCGGAGGTATAAAAGTCGGTCATCGGATCTCTCTGGCTACCCGGCGAGGGCCGGGAAATTCGGGTGGGGACGGTTTCTTGCTTGGGCCGTCCGGGACTATGAGGATAGTCGAGGTCAAATGGTTCTAACCCACGTTCTCCGTCAATTGAAGCATTGGCATAAGGACGGCCATGATGATGATGCCGACGATGCCCACCATGACCAGGATGAGAATGGGTTCCATCAGGGACGTGAGCCGAGACACGCTGGTTTCGACCTGTTCCTCGTAGGTATCCGCGACCTTGATCAGCATGCCTTCGAGATCCCCAGAGCGCTCTCCGACCTCTACCATGGTCGTCACCATGGGAGGGAACTGGCCGCATGCCTTGAGCGGGACGGCGAGGGGGGAACCCTCAAGGATGCTCTCGCGGGCGGTATCCGCCGCGGCCTCGAAGACTGCGTTATTCGAAACGTGTCTGGCGATGTTGAGGGCTTCGACGATATTGACGCTACTCGCGAGGAGTGATCCCAGGGTTCGAGTGAAGCGGGCGATCGCGAGAAAGCGAATCACACGCCCGATCACGGGGAAGCGGAGCCAGAAATGGTCGAGGGTGCTTCGGCCACCTTCGGTGCGTGCGACCGCGCGGTATCCGTAGCCGAGAGCGATGCCGACCAGAATGAGAAGCCACCAATAGCCGCGTAAGAAGTCAGAGCTGCCGATTACCATGACGGTGTACCAGGGCAGTTCCAGATCTTGAGCGAGGAGCAGTTCTGTGATCTGCGGGAGAACGAGGGTGACCATCACACCAACGACGACGACCGCGAAGAGCAACATAAAGAGCGGGTAGGTGAGGATGGAGAGGACGCGGTTGTTCAGTCGAACCTGGTCTTCGAGATAGTCGGCGATTCGATCCAGTACGGCTTCGAGCGCGCCCGACGCTTCGCCGGCGCGGACCATAGACACATAAAGGTTGTCGAATTTGCCGGTCGTGACGAGAGCGTCGGCGAGAGAGCTGCCTTCATTCACTTTATCTCGGACATGAGCGAAGACGCCCTTGAGACCGCGATGTTCCGTCTGTTCGACGAGGGCGTTAAGCGCCTCCACGAGCGGCACGCCGGCGGAGACAAGTGTGGACAGCTGTCTCGTCGCCATAGAACGTTCCATAGGCGGGATCCGCGTCGGGAGATTGAACTCTACGTTGAACCGGCTGCCGCCAGATTTGGGCGTGGTGCTGGCGCCTGCATCGGTTTCGGCGATTTCGGTAAGGAAAATGCCGTTCGCGCGCATCTGCGCACGCGCCGATCGAGCGCTGTCCGCGCTGACCGTTCCCTTGTCCGCCTTGCCTGCTTGGTTCACCCCTTTATAGGCGTAGACCGGCACCTTAGTTCTCCGTGATTCCCAGCTTGCTCTGCGATCAGGTGACTGATCGAATGGGCGTTGTTAGTCGATTTATCGTTAGCCGTGGCGGAGCGCGACTCGATCGAACTCCTGGCCAGCGTCACACCTGCGCTGTGGCGCCTTCTTCTTCCGTGGCGCGAATGACTTCCGATACGGAGGTGATGCCCGTTAGCACTTTGCGAGCTCCATCCGCACGCAGCGTCCCCATACCCTTACGTGTGGCCGCCGCCTTAATCGTTTTCGCGTCAACGTTCTTGCTCACGAGTCCGCGGATTTCATCATCGATCGCCATTAGCTCGAAGATGCCAAGTCGTCCGCGGTACCCAGTGCTCTTACAAGCCGGGCAACCCTTGGCGCGGTAGAGCGTGACGGGGCGGCCGGGCGGCTTGAACCCGATCTCGCGCAGCTCTTCGTCAGTCGTTGTGTAGGCCTCTTTGCACTCCAAGCAGAGCACGCGCACGAGGCGCTGGGCAAGAACCGCAACGAGGGAAGATCCCACGAGGAACGGTTCCACTCCCATGTCGACAAGGCGTGTCAGGGCACTCGCGGCATCATTCGTATGCAGCGTCGAGAGCACGAAATGACCGGTCAGCGAAGCCTGGATTGCGATCTCGGCGGTTTCGACATCACGAATTTCTCCGACGAGCACGACGTTCGGATCCTGGCGAAGCACCGCGCGCAGTCCTGCGGCGAAGGTCAGCTTAATCTTCGGATTGACCTCGATCTGCCCGACGCCTTCTTGGGTGATTTCGACCGGATCCTCGATCGTGATGATGTTTTTGTCCGGTCCGTTGATCGAGTGCAGCGCCGCGTGCAGCGTCGTCGTCTTGCCGGAGCCCGTCGGGCCGGTGACGAGGAAGATGCCGTTAGGCCGTTTGATAATGCGGTCGAGTGCTTGGAGCTGCGTCTCGTTGAAGCCGATCTTGCTGAGATCGAGAAGCTCCTGAGTATCTGGCAGTAGGCGAAGTACGAGGCGCTCGCCGTGGGCGACGGGGACTGTTGATAGACGCACGTCGTAGTTGCGTCCTGCAATCTTCAGACGGATGCGCCCATCCTGGGGCAAGCGCTTCTCCGCGATGTCGAGGTTGCCCATGATCTTAATGCGTGAAGCGATGGCGGCTTGCAAAGCGCGAGGCAGCGGCTTCATCGGTTCGTAGAGGACATCGTCGATGCGGAAGCGGACGCGAATCCCGTGCTCGAAAGGCTCGATGTGGATATCGCTCGCGCGCTCTTTTACGGCGTGCTGCATCATTGAATTCACGAGCCGAATAATCGGCGCGTCGTCCGTCGACTCGAGTAGGTCCTTTGGAGTGTGGGAGAGCTCACTTCCGAGGGCGTCGAGGTCGTCTTCCGCTTCTTCGGCGAGCTGGTCGGTGGAGTGCGTCCCCCTGTCATAGGCGAGGTTTATCGCATTCAGGATCACCGGCTCCCGGGCCAGGACCACTTCGATCTCGGCGCCATCGAATAACAGGTGCAGATCGTCGAGGGGGGAGACTTCGAGTGGGTCGGCGACGGCGACGCGAAGCACGCCTTCGCTTACCCACGCGAGGGGTAGGACGCGATGCTGCTTCGCGAACGTAATCGGCACGGCGCTGAGCAGGGATTCATCCACCTCGTTGGGGTCGATCGCGGCGACAATCTCGAGCCCTTGCTGGTGGCCTAGGGCGTGAAGCACTTCGTCCGCGTTTAAGAATCCTTCTTCGACGAGAACGTCTCCGAGGCGTTCATGGCTTTCGGCCTGCCGTAGTCGCGCTTGCTCAAGCTGCTCCGACGATAGGCGTGTCTCTCGTATGAGGATGTCGCCTAGTTCAAGGCTCTCGCCTCGCGCTTGGCTGCGTTCTCCCTCTACTGAAGGCGATGAAGGCGGCGCCGGCGCGCTCACGGAGCGGAGCCTCGCAGGACCGTGACAGCGGACTGATGGCCGTAGGCGGCATCTAGTGTCTGCGCGGCCTTGTCTGCGCCCCAAAGGTCGTCGAAGGGACCGATTTGGATTGTGAAGACGAGCTTGCCGTCGGATTCGCTGGTCACGAGTGTTCCATCGTAGCCCGCGTCAATGAGTGTCGTCAATGTCTCCGCAGCTTGGTTTTCGTCCAGAAAGGCTGCGACGTGGACGGCATAACGCTGAATACCAGCTTCCGCGACTCGGTCCGCCTCGGCTTCGCGCTCGTCCCGAAGTTTCGCCTGTTGTTCTTCGAGTTCACGCATTCGATCGATCGGGTAGCGAAGGCTGTGGCTCGTCAGCTCTTCAGCGACGGCGAAGTCTCGTCCTCCGGTGGGTCGGTTCCAATCTTCCAGCTCGGCAAACTCGTGTTCGTTGCCGATTCGTTCTTCGAGCTCGAGTCGCTTGCGAATCGTTTCCCGTTCGAGGTCATCCGCGTTCCGGATGATATGCGGCGTTAAGAAGATGAGCAGATTAGTTTTGCGTAGGGACTCGGTCTTAGTCTTGAAGAGCCAGCCGAGGTAAGGAATGTCGCGCAGGAAGGGGACGCCACGCTCTGTTTCCGTATAGCTCTCGTCGATGAGTCCGCCGATCGCAACGGTTTCGCCGTCGTTAACAACGACCGTGTTTTCGATCTTGCGATTGCTCAGCGCGACGCCGACTTCGTCGGGGTCGCCGGTTGCCGGGTTAGGTGAAACCTCCGTGATCTCCTGGTAGATATTCAGCCGCAGCGTGTCGCCTTCGCTGATCTGCGGTGTGACACGGAGGGTGACACCGACATCTTGACGTTCAACATTGACCGACTGGGAGAGGCTGGGACCGCCGGTTGCCGCTTCGGTTCGGCCGGTCACGATCGGAATATTGTCGCCGATGATGATTTCGGCTTCCTCGTTGTCCGAGGTCAGAATGTGTGGGGCAGAGACGATGTTGACGGCCTTATCCGAGGCCAGGGCTTGCATGCCGATTCCGAAGCTGCCGCCGTTGCTCGTAGCGATCGCGTTGGGTGTAAATGCGTCCGCCGGGTTTTCGAAGGCGTTCGAAAGCGCTGCGGCTGCGAGACCGCTGCCAGGAACGATGGCGTTGCCAGTCTGGAGCAGAAGATCCATATCGCCGTTGACCATTCGATAGGCGATGTCGAATCCGAGAGAGAGGTCGTCGGTAACGTCGACCTCCACGATCAGCGCTTCGACGAGCACTTGCGGCCGGGAGACGTCGAGCTTCTCAATGACCTGCTTGAGAGTCTCGTAGCCTTCCTTGCTCGCCTTAATGACGAGCGCGTTCGTGGCGGGGTCAGCTGTCACGGTGATGCCGTCATCAAGAGGCGTGACGGCGGAGCGAATACTCTGGTTATTTGAAGCGGAACCGGGGAGGCTGGAGCTTCGGCTCGAGCCGCCACCGCCGGTCCCGACTAACGAGTTGAGCGTCTCCGAAAGTTCTTCGGCATCCGCATGCCGCAGGTAGTAGACCTGAATGCGACCTTCGCCGCGAACTTGGATGTCAAGCTTACGCACAAGCCCGCGAATGTCTGCGAGCTGCTGGCGCGACGAAAGGACGAGCAGCGAATTCGTGCGCTCATCGGGGAGGATGCGCACGGTCGGGCCCACGGCGTTGTCGCCTCCCGCCGCCGCCGCCGCCGCACCGGTGGTATTCGTCGTTCGACGCCTCGAGCGAGCGCGCCGCTGCGCTGCGGTCGAACCGCCTGACGCTGAAGCGACTTCCGCTCCGTAAATTTCGGAAAGCTGCTCCGCAAGCGTGTTGGCATCCGCATGCTCAATCTTGATAACAGCGAGTTCTTGGCGATAACTCTCGACATCTAGCGCCGCGAGGATCGAGAGCAGACGCCGGATATTGCTTTCGCTGTCGGTGACGATGATCGTGTTCGTAGCGTCGTAGGCGACGAGGGACGCGTCCTTCGAGATGAGTGGCTTGATCGTTTGTGTGATCGCCGCGGCATCGATGAACTGAAGCGGAACGAGACGAGTGACGAAGCGGTCACGATTCGGCGACGGGCGGTTGTCCTTGATCGTGTCGACGCTGGATTCTTTGATGTCCCGAATGGGCAAGATTTTGTACGTGTTGCCGGGGCCGAGGACGAGGGAAAACCCCTTAACCTTGAGGACCGATTCGAAGACGGCAAAGGCTTGGTCGAGGGTGACTTCGGTTGGGGAGACGATCGTGACGCGACCGCGTACTCGATCGTCGTAAATGAAGTTGTATCCCGTCAGCCGGGAAATTGTGTCGATGACCACGGGAAGCTCGACGTCTGCGAAGTCGAGGGAAATGAGTTCCTCTTCGTCCGCGGACTGGGCAAAGCTGGTCAACGGGACCGATGACAAGGCGACGCATGCCAGCAAAAGTATCGCTAGCCGAGTCAATAGAGTTGTTTGCTTAAAGCGGTACGGGCGCACTGCTGTCACTGCTCCATGAGGTCGTCGGCGATACCACTAAGGATCACGCCTTCGTTGCCGCGGGTAGCGGCCACGTTGATTTCTTTTGCATTAGCGAGCTCTTCAAAGATCTTGCTAGTTGCTTCGAGGCGGTCGACGACTATGCCGTTCACCTCCGTAATGATGTCGCCATTTTGAAGACCGACTTTTTCGAAAAGACTGTCCGCTTTGATCGCATCGACCTTCATGCCAAGCATCTCGCCGCTCGCCTTGTCATATTCGGGAACGATCCGTGCGGAGGAGAGAAGGTTGGAGATGCCCTGGCCATCCTGACCGTTGATCTTTGCTAGGCGGTTGTTGAGGGTGTCCTTCGGAGGCTTGCGGCGGGCTGCGCGCACGGAGGGCCTTTTCGCCTTGAGCTTTGGCCGGTCTACGTCATCGTGCAGGGCGAGCTCTTCGAGCTTGCCGCGATTGTCGAGGACGACGCGTGATCGCTGAATATCCTTCACGCGGACTCGGGTATGCCCTTCGAGTTCATCGCCAACGGCGACGACTATGTGCTTTCGCGTCTTTTCATCTTGGATCGCGGCGCGCGATCGGTCTACGTCACGGGCAGCTGCGGTTCCGAGAAGCCGAAGCGGAAGTTTCGTCGCCTCGAGATTTTCGTCGGAATCGGCTTCGATTGGATCGGCGATCTGAACTTCGCCAGCGAGCTGGGCACCAAAGAGATTGCGATCGAGAATGGCCGAAGGCGAGGCTGCGGCGACGGCATCACCGGATTCAATCCGATGGACCTCGTTCGAGAGCGGCGGCGGCTCAATCGCCTCGCCGCCAATTTCGGTCACGACTCCGGCCACCAGGAAGCAGCTCGCTCCCAACAGGACGAAATTCAGTGCCTTGATCACCCAGGGACCCATCCCGATCCTCGTTCCTCTCGTCTCGTCTCTCAGACTGACTCGCCTGCGAATTGCCTCCGCGGACGGTTTGTGTGCTCGATACGCTCTGAGACCGGTTTAAATACGATCCGAGACCTCATTAGGACTCGGGCTCTGCGGTCTTTCCGCAATATTCTGCGTGGTCTACCCGGAGGGGCGCAATGGAGGGGCGCAATATAGCCGGACGCCGAACCCTTCTCCATTCAAACCATCGGAAATTCAGGCGGTTACTGGAGATCTTTCATAATTGCCGCGTGTCGAAGGAGTCGATCCGTGGCGATGCCCAGGTGGACCCCGTCCAAGAATAGGGGGTTCCTGCCACCGATGACCTTGCTGCGGGCCGCTGACAGGTGGGATTTCCCCGCGTCGGAGCTCATTCGACATGCGCTGAGTCACCGAATTCAGAAAATCACGCAGGCCGATTGACATGCCCGCCGTCGGCCCCAGGTTTCCCGCCACTTCAGGTGTTCATGAGACCGAGTGGCTTGACCCACGGTGGATTGATCGCGAGCGCCGTAGATATCGGAACGATGTCCCGGACAGTGCACGAACCCCACAAGATTAAGTAAGAGCATGAGAGGCTAGAGACCCATGGCAGACGACGGCAAGATCATTGGAATCGATTTGGGCACCACCAACTCGGTGGTGGCTGTGATGGAAGGCGGTCAGCCGACCGTGATTGCAAACGAGGAGGGCGGTCGCACTACGCCGTCTATCGTAGGCTTTACGGACGACGGCGAGCGCCTAGTCGGTGCGATCGCAAAGCGCCAGGCGGTCACTAATCCGACCCGGACCGTTTACTCGGTTAAGCGCTTTATGGGACGACGCCTGTCCGAGGTGGCCGAGGAGACGAGGCTCGTGCCCTACAAGGTCGAAGAGGGGAAAGACGGGGGCGTTGTAGTGCGCATCGACGACCAGACCTTCGCGCCGCCGGAAATTTCAGCGATGATCCTTGGCAAGCTGAAGGCTGCGGCAGAGGCGCACTTGGGTGGAACGGTCACGTCCGCGGTCATCACGGTGCCCGCGTACTTCAACGACGCGCAGCGCCAGGCGACTAAGGACGCGGGAAAGATCGCGGGCCTTGATGTTAAGCGCATCATCAACGAGCCGACCGCTGCGGCGCTCGCCTACGGGATGGACAAGAAGGAAGACGAGAAGATCGCCGTATTCGATTTTGGTGGCGGTACCTTTGATATCTCGATCCTCGAAGTCGGCGAAAATATCGTCGAAGTCAAGGCGACGAACGGCGACACGCATCTCGGTGGTGACAACCTCGACCAGCGCGTGATCGACTACATGATCGACGAATTTAAGAAGGATCAGGGCATCGACCTTAGGCAGGATCCGATGGCGATTCAGCGACTGCGAGAAGCCGCTGAGAAGGCAAAAATCGAGCTCTCCACGGCCCAATCCTCTGATATCAACCTTCCTTATATAACCGCAGACCAGACGGGTCCGAAGCATCTCACCCTTAAGCTGACGCGAGCAAAGTTCGAGCAGTTGATTGACGATCTCGTCGAACGAAGCCTCGAGCCTTGCCGTCGCGCAATGGCGGATGCGGGACTTTCCGCCTCAGAAATCGACGAAGTTGTTTTGGTCGGTGGCACGACGCGTGTGCCACTCGTGCAAGAAAGAGTGAAGGCGCTCTTTGGCAAGGAACCGAACCAAACGGTGAACCCCGACGAAGTTGTTGCAGTCGGTGCCGCGATTCAGGGTGGCGTGTTGGCTGGTGACGTTAAGGATGTTCTCCTGCTTGATGTGAGCCCGCTCTCGCTCGGTATCGAGACGCTAGGCGGCGTCATGACGAAGCTGATCGAGCGCAACACGACGGTCCCGACCAAGGCGCAGCAGGTCTTTTCGACGGCGGCAGATAATCAGCCGCAGGTTGAGATTCGAGTCCTTCAGGGCGAGCGCGAGATGGCTACGGATAACCGCGAAATTGGACGATTTATTCTCGACGGCATTCCGCCGGCACCCCGCGGCACGCCGCAGGTCGAGGTGACCTTCGACATCGATGCGAACGGCATCCTTTCGGTCGGCGCTTCGGACAAGGCGACGGGCAAAGAGCAGACGATCCGCATCGAAGGCGCGGGCGGACTCGATGCAAGCGAGATCGATCGCATGGTCGATGAAGCCGAGGCGAATGCTACGGCCGACAAGGAGCGACGCGAATCGATCGAGAAGAAGAATCAGCTCGACAGCCTTATTTACCAGGCCGAGAAGACGATCGCCGAGAACGACGAGAAGCTCGACGCGGACGACAAGACCGCTCTCGAAGCGGCTCTCACTGACGCCAAGGCCGACCTAGAGTCTGGTGATGTAGTCAAGCTCGACGCCGCGCGACAGCGTGTCGAAGGGGAGCTTCACAAGATCGCCGAGAAGCTCTACAAGACCGAATCGGCGGGTGCTGAAGGCATGCCTCCGAATCCAGGTGCTGACGGCGAGGGCGAGGGCGCAGCCGATGACGACGATGTCATCGACGCTGAGTTCACCGAAACTTCTAGCTCTGATTCCAGTTCGGATTCAGGCTCTGATTCTGCGGACGCAAAGGGCTAAGCCCATTTCTGAGAAATCTCGTCCCC
>JASDVF010000054.1:32341-42539 GCA_041440805.1 Myxococcota bacterium
GCTCTGATTCTGCGGACGCAAAGGGCTAAGCCCATTTCTGAGAAATCTCGTCCCCATCCGCTCGTCGAACTTTACGGCGAGTTCCCGGATCGCTTGCGCGGCGACCGGTGGCAGCCTGCGGCCGATGTCTTCGAGACAGAGGCCGAGGTCGTCATCCGGTTCGAGGTCGCGGGCGTCAGGGGCGAGGATCTCAAGGTGAACGTCGAGGGATCCACGCTTCGTTTACGCGGAGTGCGGAAATCGCCGCTTTCGGCTGCGATCGATCGACTCCAGCAAATGGAGATCTCTTTTGGGCCCTTCGAACGGGAGATCGGAATCGAGGCCAGCTTCGATCCCGATCTTGTTCGTGCACGGCTAGAAGACGGGTTTCTCGAGGTTCGTATTCCCAGGCGGAGTCCCGAACGCCGGACGCTCCCTGTCGAAACTGAAAAAGCGGATTAGTTGAGCGTTAACGTCGTGAGTTTGGTTTAGGCCACCCGCGACACGGAAGGCATCATGGAAGACGAGGGACAGATCGACGAGCAGCTCGGCGGCATGGAAATTGCCGTTGGCAGCGGTCCGGACGATGAACTTGAGGAGATCATGGAGCTTCCGGGAGCGTTGCCCGTGCTGCCCCTCAAGAATACGGTTCTCTTTCCGTACCTGTTGTCGCCTTTATTAGTGAACACCCCAGCATCCCAGCGACTGATCGACGACGTCTTAGTTCGCCCGGATCGGCTGATGGTCTGTACCGCTGTTAAGCGGGACATAAGCGGTCCGCCCGGACCCGATGATGTCTATTCCGTAGGCACGGTGCTGCGCGTCGTTAAGATGCTGAAATTTCCCGATGATTCCTACCGGTTGCTCGTACAGGGCGTCGACCGGGTGGAACTCGGAAGATTCATCGAGACGGATCCCTTCCTCCGCGCAGAAATTTCGCGCATAGAGGAAGTTGGTGAAGACGACGAATCCGTTGAGATGACGGCGCTCGTTCGAAGCGTGGCCCAGCAGTTCAGCACGCTGGTCGCTGAGAGCTCTCGGTTGTCCGATGAGCTTCAGGTGCTCGTCGCTAATCTGGAAGATCCCTCGAAGCTCGCGGATCTGGTCGCTTCGAATCTTGAACTAGATGTCGCCGGTAAGCAGCAAGTGCTTGAAGCGAATCACGTAGGCATCCGACTGCGTCTCGTATTGGATCAACTCTCGAAGGAGACGGAAGCGATCCAGATCGAGACGGAGATCAAGCAGAAGGTCCAGAACGAGATGGGCAAGACGCAGCGTGAATACATGCTGCGCCAACAGCTCGATGCGATTCGTCATGAGTTAGGCGAGAGCGAAGACGACGAAGAAGAAGTCGAACGGCTTCGCACGGAAATCGAAGAAGCCGGGATGCCCGAAGAGGCTCATAAGCAGGCGACTCGCGAACTTGAGCGGTTTTCGCAGACGCCTTCCGCGGCGGCCGAGCATGCGGTGATCCGAAACTATCTTGAGTGGATGGTCGCTCTGCCTTGGAACGAGACGTCTGAGGACGTACTCGACGTCAATGCCGCGCGCGCAGTGCTGGACGCCGACCACTTCGGCCTGGACAAAATCAAGGACCGGATTGTCGAATACATCGCGGTGCTTTCCCTGAAGCGCGACCTCAAGGGCCCGATCCTCTGCTTCGCTGGGCCCCCTGGCACCGGTAAAACCTCGCTCGGAAAGTCCGTCGCACGTGCTCTGGGACGTGAATTTGTTCGCATCTCCCTCGGCGGGGTACGCGACGAAGCCGAAGTTCGTGGTCATCGCCGAACCTATGTCGGAGCACTTCCCGGTCGCTTCGTGCAGGGCCTTCGCAAGGCAGGCACTCGCAACCCAGTCATCCTGCTCGACGAGATCGATAAGGTCGGCGCGGATGGACGAGGAGACCCGTCGTCGGCGCTGCTTGAAGTGCTCGATCCCGAACAGAACAACGAGTTCAGCGATCACTATCTCGAAGTGCCCTTTGATCTCTCGCAAGTTCTGTTCATTGCCACGGCTAACGTGATCGACAACGTGCCCGCGGCGCTTCGTGACCGAATGGAAGTGATTGATCTGCCCGGGTACACCCTCGAAGAGAAAGTCGAGATCGCCAAGGGATTCCTTGTTCCGCGTCAGATTGAGCGCAATGGCATTGGCGCGACGGGCTTCGAACTCGCCGACGATGCCGTTGTTAAGCTGATCGAGTCGTACACGCGCGAAGCAGGCGTCCGAAGTCTCGAACGTGAGATAGGCGCGGTCTGCCGTAAGATCGCGCGGAAGGTGGCTGAAGGCGAGAGCGAGGGACCGGTCACGATCGCGGGTGCTGATGTTGAGGACCTGCTGGGGCCGATCAAGGCAGAGCCGGAACTCGCGGAAGATGATGCGATGCCCGGAGTCGCAGTTGGACTCGCTTGGACACCGACGGGCGGAGATATTCTTTTTATTGAGTCGACCCAGATGGACGGGAAGGGCGACCTCAAACTAACCGGCTCTATGGGCGATGTCATGCGAGAGTCCGTCGAGGCGGCCCGTTCCTGGCTCCGCAACCACGCGGAAGATTACGCTCTTGAGCCGATGGCTTTCGATTCTCACGACGTTCATGTCCACGTTCCTCAGGGCGCGGTGCCGAAGGATGGCCCGTCCGCAGGTGTCGGGATGGTTTCATCGCTGGCGTCGCTGATGACTGGACGTGCAATCAGGCCTCGGCTCGCGATGACCGGTGAGATCACACTCCGTGGAAAGGTGCTGCCGGTTGGCGGCATCAAGGAGAAGGTGTTGGCGGCGAAGCGGGCCGGTATCGAGCGCGTGGTATTGCCCGAGCGGAATCGAAGAGATGTTGAAGAGATCGGCGAGGGTTTGCTCGACGGCTTGGATCTTGAATTCGTAGCGACGATCGACGAAGCGCTACGACACACGCTTACTGATCAGGTGAACTGAGCACTCGGGACGAGACGGAAAGCCGGCTCGATTTGAACCTCAGCGCGATTCACGGCATCGTCTAATTGCGTCTGACAGCCTGTGGGTTCAGGTCAGTTGGGCGAAGACGTTGGTGGGGGTGGGTTTGCCGAAGTTCGTTTCGCGAGTTGTAGCGTGTTGGTTGTTGTTGATTTCAGTGGTGTGGATCGGGGCGGGCTGCGTGGCGCGGACCGCCTACGACTCACTGAATGACGAGCATGTCTCGCTCGAAAAAGAGCGCGAAAGGCTGGCCTACGAAGTTCGGAGGCTGACGATTGAGCGCGACAGCCTTGAGGAACAATGGGTCGAGGCTCAGGAGTCCTACGAGGACGAGCGCGTCACGCGAACCACGCTGGCCAGTAATCTGGCATCTCAAAAGCAGCGCGCAGATAGCCTCTATCAGAATCTCGATGCTGAGCGCCTGGCGCACCTGCAGGCCGCTGCCACGCTCGCCGCGCGTGAGGCCGTGATTTCGTCGATGCAATCCACTTACGATGAACTCGTGACGGATCTGGAGTCAGAGGTCTCCTCGGGGCAGATAGAGATCGAGCGATTGCGTGAAGGCCTTCGCCTGAACGTTTCCGACGAGGTGTTATTCGCGTCGGGATCAGCCGAACTCGATTTGGTCGGCCGCGGCGTACTGGTCAAGGTGGCGGGGCAACTCAAGAACCTTGGGGACTTCATCGAGGTGCGTGGCCATACGGATGATCGTCGCATCCGCGGTGCGCTCGCGAAGCGCTATCCCACGAACTGGGAGTTGGCGGCGGCTCGCGCGGCACGGGTAGTGCGCTTATTGGAGGAGCACGGCGTTCCCGGTGATCGACTCGCCGTGATTTCGCTCGGCCCGAATGTTCCCATCGCGCCCAACGACACCGTGGCCAATCGTCGGATGAATCGCCGAATCGAAATTCGCCTCGTGCCCAAGAAGGGTGCGGATCTCTCCGCGTCAAAGCCTACGTCTGACGGGGCAGCGAACGCAGCCGCTCCTACAGAGACACAAGGCGAAGCCGCGCAGACGACCGTTCCTGCGGTATCCGCCGGCGAACCCCACGCATCGAATGACGCCGCACCCGCGCCGCCGATCGTCGCCGCGGCCCCCTTCGTTTCCGAAGTCCCGGAGGCCGCTCCCGCGCCAGGGGCAGGTGGATCGGAGCCACTGGCGCAAGATGGGGGTAGACTCCCAGAGGAGCAGCCAACCGCGCCCTTGGAAGCCGCACCAGAAAGTTGATTTCGCCGATGTCTTCCGTTCCGGGTCCGTCCCCACTCGCGCTCGCCGCGCGCACGCTCGTGCTAGCGACCCTGATAGTGCATGCGGCGTGGGTTTATCTCATGGGCCGGGCCGTTCGCCGCGGACAGCTTCGGCGAGACGAAGCTTGGCTCGACAATCTTTACAGGGGCCTAGCCCATCGATTCGTGACGATCGCGTCGCGCTACCGCGGTGGACTGATCAAGCTCGGACAGGTGGCAAGTCTCCGCGTCGACGTGATTCCTGATTCAATGACGGCGGAGTTGGTCAGGCTTCAGGATCGCGTTCCGCCACATCCCTTCGAAGAGATCGAACATCAAATCCGGACGGATTTCGGCAAGGGCAGTGACGAACTCTTCGCATCGATCGATGAGGACCCCGTCGCTTCCGCGAGCCTCGGACAGGTCCATAAGGCACGAGATCATGAAGGCCGTGATGTTGCCGTAAAGGTCCTCTATCCCGGCGTCGAGCGCTCCGTTGCCGTTGATCTGCGAATGGCGCGCCTAGCACTCTGGCTATTTAATCCGTTCGTAGCGCCGGACCTGCTTTCCATCCATGTGCAGATCGCGCGATCGATTCGGGGCGAAATGGACTACCGCGCGGAGGGGCGGGCGGCGGAGCGCGTCGCTGAAAACTTGGCGGCGGATCCCGAACTCTTCGCGAAGATCAGAATTCCCCGCATCGACTGGGCAACGACCTCACAGCGTGTGTTGACGATGGAATTTATTGAAGGCGACAAGATCAACGACCGCGAAGCCCTGGAAGCTCGAGATGTCGACATACAAGAAATCGTTCAAACAGCGACGCGGGCGTTTCTTCATCAAATGTTTCGCGACTATTTCTTTCACTGCGATCCGCATCCAGGAAACCTGTTAGTAGACCTGGAAGGTCGTGTTGCGATTATCGATTTCGGAATGAACGAGGCGATCGAGTCCGAGACGATGGACGGGATTCGACAGAACGTGCTCGCTGCGGTCACGCGCAACGACGAGTTGTGGGTAGACAGCATGATTCAAATCGGAATTCTTCGTGAGGAAGACCGAGAGGCGGCGCGAGAACTCGCAAAGCTGTCCTTCGATCCGACCTATTTCAATCTGACGCCCTCGGAGTTGTCCGAGATTGATTTCGGCGACTATTTTGTGAAGATGCGCGAGCACATGTGGATGCTGAAGAGCTTCAAGCTGCCGGACGGTTTGGTGTCCTGGGGACGCGCGTTTTCGCTGCTCTACGGTCTTGCCGCAGAGTTGGCTCCGGGCATTCGGCCCCTGGACATAATCGGCCCCTACGTGTTGGGCTTTCTTCAGGGCGCACGTCCAACAACTTCTGTGGAAACGGCCGAAACGTAGAGCCCTAAGAGCTCCGGGCATCGAAGCTCAGAGGCGTGTTAGCGTTATAACTTCTCCTCGCCGGGAGGCGATCAGGATTATGAAGCAATCGCTCGGCATAGCCGAGTGAGCGATAGGAGCGGAGACGAGCATGGCGATTAATGCGGACGAGTTCAGGGCAGCAATGGGGTCATGGCCGAGTGGGGTCACGATCATCACGTCCAAGTCCGGTGATCAGATTCACGGCATGACCGTGTCCGACTTCAGTGGTGCCTCGCTGGACCCGCCACTGGCGCTCGTGTGCGCATCAAAGACGTCCGTGACGACAGGCGTGATTCAGGAAGGCAAGTGTTTCGGCGTCAATGTGCTGCGCGCCGACCAGTCGGATCTGTCGAATAAGTTTGCTTCCAAGAAGGACGAGTTTGAGCGCTTCGAAGGCGTTGAAACATTCGAAGGGACGACTGGTGCCCCGCTGCTTTCGGGCGCGCTCGTGAATCTCGATTGCCGCCTAACCGCCGTGCACGACGCAGGTGATCACGTGCTCTGCGTCGGACAAATCGAAGAGTCCCACGTTCGTGACGGTGAACCACTGGTCTACTTTCGAGGGAGCTACGGCGGCTTCGAGCCGGCCTCCTAGCGGGGCACCTATGCCGGAGGTTGTCCGCTTTTATGCATGGTCTGACTATCTCTGTCCGTGGTGCTGGAACGCGTCACGGCGCCTCGAGCGTCTCGCGGACGAGTATCAAGGCCAGATCGAGATTGTATGGAAGGCGTATTTGCTGCGTCCAGTCGAAAGGCGCGGCCGAGACGTCGAGAAATTCCGGCGGTACACCGAAGGCTGGAGTGGGCCCGGAGCGGATCCGGATGCGGGCGAGTTCAATGCTTGGTCTTCCGGCGAATCGCCGCCCTCGCATAGCATTCCGGCCCACCTTGTGGCCAAGGCTGCGGCGCGCGTAAGCCCCGAGGCATTTCGTGGAATGCACGATCGCCTAATGCGTGCCTATTTTACGGAAAACCGCGACATCTCATCCCCGAACGTTTTGCGCGAGATATGGGACGGGCAGGGCCTGCCGAGCGAGGCGTTTGGAGTGGCCGAGGATCCCTCAATCGAAGCTTCGGTGTTGCGGGAGCATGAAGAGGCCCGCGAATTCGGAGCGTCCGGCGTGCCCGCAATTCGGCGCGCGGACAACGACGCGGTGATCGTGGGCGCGCATCCCGAAGAGCTTTATCGGCGTTGGATCGATCGCAGCCTTGAACGCGGTGAAGGTCTGGTCACTATCTAGTGCGTTAGGCGATGGGCCAGGAGCGGCGAGTGCGAAATCAGGCAGGCGGCTATGCGGCTTATGCGCCGATCGCGTCTTCGAGCTCGCGATCGACGGCGCCCTGCAATTTCTGCAGGTTCTTTCCGATCAACCCGGCAAGGTCCCAGGCCTCCGGCACGAGTACGGGATCATGGACCAGGCCGAAATGCAGCTCGCCGCAGTAGCTTAGAACCGTGATGTTGAGGCCTTGAGTCGGCGCGAGAAGAGAGAGCGGCACCACCCGCTCGATGAGCGCGCCCGCGCAGTAGAGCGGCATAGGTGCCATCGGCACGTTCGAGACAACGGCATTCGCCGGTAGCGGCATGTGATCGCCTGCTTTGGCCGCACCGCGCATGAGGAGATTCAGCGCACCAGGCAGGAGCGCTTCGCTCACCATGCCGATCAAGTCGAAGGAGTCGCCTTCGTGCGCTTGCCGCTTCGCTTCCGAGGCGTGATTGTGGATTGCAGTGAGGCGTTCAATCGGATCCTCGCAATCCGTTCCCCAATAGATCGGGAGCTCACGTATTTGGTTGCCGATCGCAGTGTCGCCCTTGGCGCGCATCGAAACAGGAACCGAGGCGATTAAGGACTTTGAGGGGAGGCCATCGCGCGCTTCGAGGTAGTCGCGAACAGCACCGCCAGTGATCGCGAGAACGACATCGTTGATGGTGACACCGAGCGTATTTTTAATGCGCTTTACGTCGTCGAGGGAAACAGAGGACCAAGCGAGCCCGCGGTGAGGGCCAACGACGCCGTTGAGGGGAGACTTGGGAGCCAGAGCATTGCTGTCCGATTCCGATGTCGAGGATCCCGCCTTGTCTTCTGTCTCCTTTTCATCTTTTGTGAGGAGGCTCTTGGCGATCTGTCCCAAATACTTCGACTGCTTCCGTGGCAGAGCACTCGCGTTCATCATGGCGCGACCGTAGATCTTGGAGGTCGACAGTCGTTCGCCGGCGGTTGCATCTTCGGACAGCTTCGTCGCGATCTCGCGCTTCGCATCGGGCGCGATATCGAAGAGCTGCTCACTCAAGCTCGCACCGGAAGCGCCATCCATCATGCAGTGATGAGTGCGCCAGAGAACCGCATGTCGGCCGCCGGGGACGCCTCCGATCAAGGTCATATCCCAGAGCGGTCGGCTGCGGTCCATCGGGCGTTCAAAGATCCGACCGACCAATTTGCTCAGCGACTCGTGGGAGTAGGGCGCCGGCAGTCGAATTTCATGAAGGTGGTCTGCCGGATCGAAATTCTCGCGCTTTACCCAATAGGGGCGATCGAGTCCGAACGGGACTTCCTGTAACTGCCAGGAGAAACGGTCGACGACTCCGAGTCGCTCACGGACGAACTCCGCGAAGGCGGCGAAGCCGAATCCACTTCCTTCCTCCGGACGGAGAAAGACGAGGCCGCCAATATGAGTGGGGAGTTCGGGGGTCTCGATGGAAAGGAAGACGGTGTCCTGGGGGGTGAGCTGTTGCATTTCGGTTTCCTGGTGCTTTCGGAGGTTTGATCATGCGTATCGGTCATGCATCTCGGAAAATATACATTTTCTTAAGGAATTCAATAATTTTTTATAAATTATGTAAAATTTCCCATGAGTTAGTGACTATTTCAATGTTGCTGGTCTTGAGAGGTCTAGACGCATAGGAAGCGCGCTACGCTTCTGCGGCGCATGTGAGAGGGCGCAGAGAGCTGTCGACGATTTCTGAAGTTTTAGACTGTTTTTCGAGTAGTCGACCGATTTAGAAGTTGTCGACACCGTGTTTGCGAAATGGGGGATTGATCCATGCCTAAGAAAACCGCTGGGGCGTCTCGTTTAGAGGACGCCCGGGCGCGGATGTATCAGGACCTGATATTCGAGTCCGCCGCGACTGTTTTCGGCGACCACGGCTTCGAGAACGCGACCATGCAGCAGATCGCCAGTGAGGCTGGGGTCTCGCTGAAGACGGTCTATGCGAGCTTTCCTGGGAAGCAGGATCTCTACGAAGCGATCATGATCTTGCACGGGCGAGAGATGTTTGAGTCCGTGCAAAGGGCCCATGATGCGACCAGTGACCCACTGACCAAGCTTGTAGACGGGACCCGCGCCTTCGTCTCCTACCTGTTTGAGCACAAAGCTTGGTCACGTATTCACGTGCGCAGCCAGATCTCGTGGGCGATGCGGCCCCAGGGCAAGGTCGCTGGCGAGCTTTGGGATGCGGGCCAGAACGCGCATGCCGAGATGTTGTCAGCCGGTGCCGCTTTGGGCGTGTTTCATGATGACGATCCAGCTGAGATGGCGCTGATGATTCGGGCGATGACGCGTGTGCAGGTCGTTAATGCTATCGAACAGGGCGAAACCGACTGCGACGCGATTGCCGACCGCCTAATTGAACGTTTGCTTCGCATGGTGTGCAAAAACACCGTGCTCATTCGGGAGGCCGGATGAGCAGTTTCATGAAGTGGATGACCGCCCCGGCGATTGAAGTTGCGGCGATGATGAATGACACCTTGGCCGTTCTTCGCAAGGAAGAGCGCTACCGGGACGTACCGGCGGTTGAGCCTAACGCGGGACTGATCGCGGAGGCCTTGATAGATGGGAGCTTTACGCTTCTTGTGGGCTTAATGGTCGGCGTTCCCGATGCGCAGCACGTGCGACATGGGCATAGAGAGCTGCTGGCTATGCGCGAGTTCATCGAGAACAACGGCTGGTTCGATGATCCGATGGCTTATCACCAGACGCCGCCGGAACTGCGAGCGTTCACCCTGACTGACCGCGAGACGTCTAGGCTCGGTGGCAGGACCGCATATAAAGAGCTGGTCTTCGAAAGTGAATATGAGCCGCATCCCGGCGAACCGGGGCGCGAGCGTTGGCTATCCCACGGCGATAACGGCACTGCGACGGCGTACATCCTCGAGCACGAGGGCGGCGATCGCCCTTGGATGATTTCGACCCATGGTTTCGGCATGGGAAGTCCAACCGCGAATATCCGCGGCCTCGCGGCGGATTGGATGCATGAAGAACTTGGCATGAACGTGCTGATGCCGGTGCTTCCTTTGCACGGCCCGCGGTCTTCGACACGATTCAGTGGCGGCGGTCTGTTGCAGCCCGAATACGCGAACCTGCTGCATCTGTTCAGCCAAGCGATCTGGGATATTCGCCGCATGGTTGGGTGGATTCGTGAGCGAAGTGACGCTCCGATCGGCCTCCACGGCATCTCCCTCGGTGGCTACACGGTCTCGCTTGCCTCGGCATTCATAGAGGATCTCTCCTGTGTTATAGCCGGGATCCCGGCAGTCGAATTCGCAGCACTTGCTCGGGACAACGAGCCGTGGGCCTACCTAGCTTACGGTGGTGACTTGCAGACCGATTGGGGCTTGGTGACCGAAGTCATGCATCCGGTCTCGCCTCTCACTTTCGA
>JASDVF010000054.1:42639-43934 GCA_041440805.1 Myxococcota bacterium
ATTTCGGCAATACACGATTTCGTCCGCCTAACGCGGTCGATCACCCGAGGAATCGAACCTTGGCCAGAGTCTACTACGAGCGCCTTTCTGATGAATGCGCGGACTATCTAGAGAACGAGTCTTCGCGACGACGCGAGCACACGGCGATGATCCTTATCTTTGATTCAGGGCCGTTCGCTACGCAGGAAGGCGGCGTCGACTTCGAGAAGATTCGCGAGATCGTGAACGCGCGACTCCCGGAGCTCCCGCGCCTGCGCGCGAAGCTTCGCCGGGTGCCGCTAGATGGCCATCCTGTTTGGGTGGATGACCAGGAATTCAATCTAGACTTCCATCTCCGGCAATCCAGCCTGCCGCGCCCGGGAAGCCACGAACAGCTTTGCCGGACGGCGTCGAGAATCGCCGCAACTCGGCTCGATCGATCGCGCCCGCTATGGGATTGTTGGGTGCTTGAAGGTCTTGAAGGTGGACGCTTCGCGATGATCCTTAAGATGCACAAGGCGCTCGCGCATCTTGAAGGGGCGGACCTTTTGCAGACTTTACTTTCTGCCGACGAAGATGCTCCGCTGCCGAAAGCGACGCGGGCGCTCGTTAGGCCAGCACCTTCTCCGGTAGAGTTGTTTGGCGAGGAAGTGATCAGGCGCTGGAGCCCTTCTCGTCGCGCTGTGGGTCGCGCTATGCGATTCTGGGAAAGTCCTGCTCGCGCGACTCGTCTCGTACAAAAGCGCGCGCAGAACGTTCTTCGTGCTCTCGGCTATCAGATTCGTCCGGCGGGCGAGTCGCCCTTCGATGGCAACCTGAGTCCACATCGTTCGTATGCGGTTCAGGAGGTCGATCTCGATCAAGTGCAGAAGATTCGTCAAACAATCGGCGGAACGGTGCACGATGCCGTCCTTACTATTTTGACAGGTGCGCTTCGCCGCTTCGTTGAAGGTCTTAAGATCAGCCCGACGACTGTTGACCTTCGCGCAGTGACCCCGATTCTTGATGCTACGGGCGAAACGGCGGAGGCGTGGGTCATAGAGCTTCCGGTTTGGGAAGCATCCGGGGAAGTACGACAGGAGCTTCTTGGCGAGCAGACGCGACGCATTCGAAGCGAGCAAGATCTCGCATCCGCGGAGAGTCTAGCGAGTGGCGATACTTGGACTGCCGCGCGCCTCTTCGCGATTGGCGCCCGTGCACTCAAGCGAATCGAAAACGGACAGCTTGCCGTTTTGCAAAGCCCGGGCCCGCAACAACCGCTTTACCTAAACGGCGCGAAGCTCGAAGAGTGTTATGGCATCCTGCCGCTTCAAGAC
>JASDVF010000054.1:44034-45426 GCA_041440805.1 Myxococcota bacterium
CATCAGAGTCGCATCAAGGCGCCCGTGAGGATCAGACGCGTCAAGCCAAGGATCTATAAGTGGTGCGGCGAAGAAGACTCGAACTTCCACGGGGTTGCCCCCACCAGCCCCTCAAGCTGGCGCGTCTACCAATTCCGCCACCGCCGCACCGGGGCGCGCATCATAACGAACGCGTGAGGGCCCGCACAGGTTTTGTGAGCGGGAATGCGTCCGAATGCGCTGATTATTATTGAGATTCTTCTGCTGAATCCGCTGCTGCTCCGTCATCCGCCAACGCGCCGTCATCCGAAGGAGCGATTTCGACCAGACCATCAGACTCTTGCGGGATTTCCTGCAGGCCACCTGCCGAATCGCTGTCGGAGGGCGCGCCTTCGATCGGAATCTCGAAAGGTTCGCTTGAATCGAAGAGCTGGATATCCGAATTCTGGTAGCCGATGTACGCGAGGGTCAGGGACGTGCCCATGAAGATGGTCGCGGCGGCCGTCGTGATTCGGGTGAGGAAGTTACCTGCACCGCGGCTGCCGAAGATAGTGTTCCCGCCACCTCCACCGAGGCTGGCGCCCAGGTCGGCGCCCTTGCCGCGCTGCAGCAGGACAACGCCAATCAGGATCAGGCAGACCACAAAATGAAGGGTGTAGACGAAAGTCTCCACGAAGCTTTTCTCCAGTTCAACGAACCCGGGCTGGCTCAGTTAAGGCAGGCGAGGGCGATTTCGGCAAAGGCCTCGGGATCGAGGCTAGCCCCTCCTACGAGGGCACCGTTGATATCGGGCTGCGAGAGCAATTCTCTCGCGTTCGGCGGCTTCACGGAGCCGCCGTATAAAATTCTTGTCTGAGTCCCGACCGTTCCCCAGCGCGCTTCCAGCATCGCTCTGAGGGCAGCATGAACTTCCTGGGCGAGCTCGGGCGTCGCAGTGCGACCGGTACCGATGGCCCAGACGGGCTCGTAGGCTACCACCATCGCGCCCTCGAGCCCATCCATCTGGTCGAGAACGCTCCCAACTTGCCGTTCGACCACTTCGAGGGTCCGTTTCTGCTCGCGTTCCTCAAGGGTTTCTCCCACACAAAGGATCGGCTTCACCGTCGAGCCAGCCAGTCTGGCTGCCTTCTCGGCGATCTGCGCATCGGTTTCGCCGAAGATCTGGCGCCGCTCGCTATGTCCGATTAGCGCAAAGTGGCATCCCAAATCTTCGAGCATCCCAAGCGAGACCTCACCCGTAAACGCGCCGGATTCCTCCGCATGGAGATTTTGGGCAGCCAAGGCGATCCCGGAGCCCTCCAGCGCCCGACCGAGGCGGTCTAGGACGGGATGGGCCGGAGCGATTGCGACCTCGAAGGCCTTGTTCAAGTCGGCGGAACGGTCCCCTAGGCGGGCGCGGAGCGCTTCGGCATA
>JASDVF010000054.1:45526-71217 GCA_041440805.1 Myxococcota bacterium
AGGGCTGCGACGCCCGGTAGTGTCAGCCCCTGAACGAACTCGAGGGAAGCGCCGCCCCCTGTCGAAAGATGACTAATGCGATCGCCCACGCCGACCTTGTTCACCGCGGCGAGGGAGTCACCTCCGCCGACGATACTTCGGGCGCTTGAGGCGGCTACTGCTTCTGCCACGGCTTCGGTTCCCGTAGCAAAGGCGTCGATTTCAAAAACACCCATTGGACCATTCCAAAGAATCGTGGCTGCACCGGCTGCGGCCTGCGCGTAACGCGCTGCAGTGGCCGGTCCTATGTCCAGGCCCATAAGTCCGTCGGGGATTATTTCGACCGTTTGGGCCGCGGCGTCTTCTGCTAGGCGGTCGCCGACTACGTGATCGGTCGGAAGTAGCAGCTCACAACCTCTTTCGGCCGCCCGCGCAATCATCCGTTTCGCATCTGCGAGTCGATCGGGTTCGACTAATGAGGAGCCCGTGGGCTGGCCTTGTGCGGAAAGGAATGTATACGCCATAGCACCGCCGACGCCGATGGTATCCGCTCGCTCGATCAACGCCTCAAGGACTCCGAGCTTGTCAGATACTTTCGCACCGCCAAGAAAACAAACGAAGGGGCGTTCGGGTTCGAGGACGCTGGCAAGGGCATCGAGCTCTTTCGCGAGCAATTGGCCCGCAGCCGCGACGCCCACGTGCGCAACCATGCCTGCGGTCGACGCGTGGGCGCGGTGCGCCGTCCCGAAGGCGTCATTCACATACACGTCCGCCAAAGCGGCAAGGGCCGCTGCGAATTGCGGGTCGTTTTCGGTTTCCGATTTGTGGAAGCGGAGGTTTTCGAGCAGAAGGATTTCGCCGTTGGCAAGCGATTCGACCGCTTCTTCAGTCGGCACGCCAACGCAGTCAGGAGCGAAGTGGACCTTGGTCTCGAAGTGGCTTCCGAGGGCTTCTGCGACGATGCGTAAGGACAGGGCCGAATTGCGCTCGCCTTTGGGTCGGCCGAGATGCGAAGCGAGGATGACCTTTGCACCAGCGTCAACGAGGAGATTGAGCGTCGGGAGCGACGCGCGGATACGGCTGTCGTCAGAGATCTTGCCGTCGCCGTCGAGGGGGACGTTGAGATCAGCGCGGACGAAGACGCGCCTTCCGGCAAGTTCGCAGTTGGCCAACAGGGCTTCAAGTGATTGGATCGGCAAATCAAACCGCCAAGGGTGGAAGCGCTCGTAGGAGCTTCGGGAATACGTCGCAAGAAAGCGAAAAAGGGCGAAAAAGGGCGAAAAAGGGCGAAAAAAAGCGAGCAAATGCGAAGCGGACGAGTGTTCGGGTATTTGGATTGAAGGGGGGTCGGCGCGCGCAATGTACCGACCCTCCGGTATGCTCTCAAGTATTCGACTTAACTTCTCTTTTTCGGCATTCGATGTAGGAAAATGAAGGCTGTCGGAGGTTGATGCCGAAGGTGTTGCTGGCGGGGGGCCGCGGCACCGTGCTTACGGAAGCATCCGGGGGTGTGGGAAGCTCGAACTTCGGTTCGCCGGCGCTCACATTGCTCACATTGGAGGGAATGCGTTCGATGTCGGTGTCCGAGGGGTCGCAGGCCGAAAAGCCTACGCCGGGGTTACCGCAGTTGGGTGGACGGCTGATAGCCGGCGCTTTGCTGATCCTCGTCGCGCTCCTGATCAGCCAGCGCTGGGGGGCCAGCGACCGGGCCGAGCGGGAATCCTTCGCCCCCGTTTCGGGCACGATTCGCATTTCCAATTTGGAAGCTCCGGTCGAGGTGTTGCGAGACGTCCGGGGCATCCCGCATCTGATCGCCGAGCGAGAGTCTGAAGGATGGTTTGCGCTCGGATTCGCTCACGCGCAGGACCGCCTCGCGCAGATGGCTTTTCTGCGGCGACAGGCTCTCGGTCGCGCCGCCGAGCTCCGGGGCGAACCGGCTTTGCGTGCGGACCGCCTCGCGCGGCTGCTTGAAATAGGCCGGGCATCTGAGGCGGTCGTTGCTGATCTCCCCGCGTCGTCCCTGAAGGTGCTCGAGTTCTACTCGGCGGGCGTGAACGCGCGCATCGACCGTGTTCGGCAAGGCCGCGTTCGCGCGCCACGCCGTCTGCAGGGCGGCATTGCCTCCGTTGCGGATTGGCGCCCTGCGGATTCGATCGCCGTCGTGAAACTGCTGTCCTGGTGCATCGGCGGCACGCTGGAGACAACTCTCGTTCTCGATGACTTGATTCAGCGCCTGGACTCGGTTCCCGCCAGACCCTTCTTCCCGGGTCGAGCCTCCGTCGATTTCGGTGTGGCGCCTGACGTGCCTCGTCACCCGGTGGCATCGAGCACCGGGGAATATGCGCTGGCGAACGCGATCATGGGCGCGACCGAAGAACTCTGCGAGGGCATTGGGATTCCGACTGGTGGAGCGTGGGCAGTCGAGGGTTCAAAGACGGTAAGCGGTGCGCCTATCTTGGTGGCGGACTGGCACTTTGCGCCGACGCTGCCCAGCCTCTTTTATGAGGCGCATCTCGATGCCGGGGCGATTGACGTAGCGGGCGCGACGATGCCCGGTTCTCCGATTTTCTGGGCCGGGCGCAATCCAAACTTCGCTTGGGCCTCGGTGCCGGCGAGTGCGCCGATTTCAGATCTCTTCATGGAGACGCTACGCGATCGCAGGGGCCTCTATCAGAACGGGACGCTCTGGGTTCCGGTCGAGGCACGGGAAGAGACCGTGTCCTGGATGGGGCCGCGCGGCGAATTGATCGACACCACGTTATCCCTGCGCTCGACGCGGCATGGTCCCTTGATTGAATCCTTGTGGTGGGGACTCGACGAAGAACGGGATTCCAAAATGTCCCGCGCGCGATCGGGGCGAGCCCTTTCCTGGACGGGAGCAGGGCCGGGAGATGGGCTGACCTCAATGCTTGGGCTACTTCGAGCGGGAGGCAGCCAGGAAATTCCGGCGATCCTTGAAATGCATCACGAACCGGTTCTTGCCTTCACATTCGCAGACGCCGAAGGCGAGGGTGGTGTACAGGTCGCGGGATGGTTGCCTAATCGGCCGCTTCCGACTGGCTTGGTTCCCGTGCAAGGTCGATTGCGAAGTTTCGATTGGCGAGAGCCCGTGTCACTCGCATCGCTCCCGGGGACGGCACTCGGCGAGAGCGGTCGAGCTTGGGTGATGGCTCTGGATCAACCTTGGTCCGGACGCGGCGGCCTGGATCAGACGGAGTGGCTCTGGCGTCCGGGGGACCGCGCGACGCGGCTTGAACTCGCACTCGACGAAGCCTTGGGGCGTGGATCTCTCACGCTGCGCTCTGCCGCGGATCTTCTCTTTGATGCCGGTGCGCCGCGTGCGACGCGAGTTGTGACCGCGATCGATGGGATGGCGCGCCGCGGCGGACCCTTGCCGGCCGAGGCGCAGGAGGTCGCGACGCTTCTGAAACGATGGGATGGTCGATTTGACGCTGATAGCGCTGGTGCCGCCGCCTATCACTTGGCGATCGAGCATTTGTTAGGCCACTTGCTTCGTGAGCCCTTTGGTGATGGGCTCTTCGAGCGCTATCTCGCCGCGCCTCATGTTCAGCCGCAAACCGCGGTTGAACGATTGATTCTGCGCGCAGCCACCCTCCGTCAGCCGGGGGGATGGACCGATGAATCCGTGGTGACGGAAGCGGCACGGGCGAGCTTGCGGGAAACCTGGGTGAGTTTGAATCAGCGCCTCGGGCCGACGCGAGACCGATGGTCCTGGGGTGGGTTGCATCGCGTCGCATTCGAAAGGCTCGGGCGGATCGAGACAGATTCTTCCGAAGGTTATGTATTCCCCGCTTCCGGAAGCGGGCAGACACTGTCTTTCACGCGGCACCGTCCCGGTATCTCTTTTGATGTTGAGCGCACAGCTCTCTATCGCGTGGCCATCGATCTAGGCAGCCAAGACCGATTCCTGAGTAACCTCACCCCCGGTCAGAGTGAGCACCCCGGACACCCGCATTTTGCCGATGGCATCTCACGCTGGACCCACGGTCGGCTTGCCCTGTTTGCGACGAGTCGACTTGTGATCGAAGAGCAGAGCGCCGAACGACTCGTGCTCGAGCCGGCTCCTTGATGTCTTCGGGAGCGGGCGAACCCGTCGGATATAGCCATGTTCCCGAGTTCCATGTGCAGGTCGCACGGCGTGCGGACCCCACGCTCGGCGATGGGCCTCTTCTGATCGGTGGAGATCCTTTGAAGCGTGGGAAGGTCGTCTGCGCGAGTGATGCCCTTCGCGCTCGTGGGATCGTGGATGGCATGGGAATGGCGGAAGCCCTCGATCGCGTACCCGAGGCGCAAAGAGCCCCGACGGATATGGCGCTTGCGCGGGAGGTCTCGGGGTTGCTGCGGGCTGCTATGCGAGAAGTGGTTGATGCCGTGGAGATCGACGGATTGGCGGGCTTCTATCTGCGGGCGCCCCGAGAGAGCGAAGAGGCCCGACTGCTCGCGGCTCGGCTCGAAGCCGCGGTCCTCGAGCGAGTTGGACTGCCTTTGCACTGCGGGGTCGCTCCTGCGCGGTTCGCAGCGCGTCTCGCGGCGGAAGCGGCGAGTACCGGGACGGCAGTTGTCGTCACCGCGGGCGAGTTCCAGTCGTGGTTGAATGACCAGTCCCTCGAACGATTGCCTGGCGTTGGCCCTAAAACAGCGGCACGACTGGCCGAGCTAGGCGCCGTCGATATCCCGGGATTGCGCGAGCTTGGGCTCGAACGTCTGGACGTCTTATTAGGCAATCACGGCCGATCTCTTTGGCTGCTGGCATGCGGAGAGGACCCCAAGCCCCTTCGTGTCACGCGCCATCCGGCATCGCTCTCGAGGGAGGAGACCCTCGAGCTGCCCGACGGCCAAGGCGTGAGCCGCGAGCTTTTCGAAGCGGCCTCCGGCCGGCTGGCCGATGCGCTGGAGCGAGCTTTGCGTCGGGACGGGCTCCGCGCGGCGCGAATCGCGCTCCGTTTATCCGGCGCGGGAGAGCGCACGCTTACAAGAAGCTGCAGCCTCGGCGAGTCGACCGCAGAGGCAGCCGTGCTGGCCGATGCGGGGCGCGAGCTGCTTGGCCGGGTGACGTTGGGCGGTCGCCGCTTCCGCAGGCTCGCTCTGATTCTGAAAGGGCTGGAGACCGCGGGGGCTCCGGATCGGCAGCTCGATCTGTTCTAGACGGAATGAGAATTTTATCGGTGGTGCAGGCGTGGTCGGCGGGAACACCATTTGGTGTTTCGTCAGGCCTGGTTGCTCAAGCCGGGCTCTCTCGCAGCCGAGACCTCTATACGCGTGTCGGAATCGCCGGCCGCATCTGGGGGACGGCATGGGCGCAGCATCTGGCGCAGAACGTCGAAAATTTCATCGCATCGCGACGGATCAAGTTATTTCCTTCTCGGAAATCGACCGCCCCGACCGATTGGCCGTCTCGAAGAATCTCTCCACAGGAGGCATCAGCTTCGAGGTCGTGGGGATTGAGATCAACCTGGGAGACGTCCTTCGCGTGACCTTCAATGTCGGCGACCAGACGGTTGTTGCGAAGGGAACGGTCATGTGGGCAACCGACACGGATCAGATTACTCAGGAAGTGGGCATCGAATTCCACGAGATCGATCCCGAAGCGGTCCGCCTGCTAGAAGACGCGATTGAGCCCTCGCTCACGCCCGTCGGTCTCTATTAAGACCCTGCTCGAAGAATTGACCCCAGACTCATTGATTTTGGGGCACTTTTTCTGCGTACGTCGGGGATCTCGACTTCGGATTCCTTGACACCCGCAGGGCGCCAGTGCGACCGTCCCCGCCATGGCCGATTTCCATCAAACCGGCGTTATCACGTCGCTCCATCGCCTCGGCAAGCCTGACCTCCCGCGCCTCGAGCGCGAGCTCATGCACTATGCCGAGGAGCGCCCGATCGCGTTGGTGCTGCCGTCGCTCTATTCGGAGATCCACGGTCCAGCGCTCAAGCGGATCGTGGAAGAGCTCATACAGGTGCCGTATCTCACGCAGTGCGTGCTTAGCCTGTCGGGGCCTGCGGGGCCCGCCGAGTATCGGGAATTTCGCGCGCTTGTTGAGCCGATCCGGTCCATGGACGATGAGCCGGCGACTGTGATCTGGAATCAGGGGCCGCGCATCCAAGCACTCATCCAGCGGCTCCGTGACGAAGGCCTCGATCCCGGCAGTGAAGGCAAAGGGCGCGCGAATTGGCTCGCCTATGGCTATGTCCTTGCGACCCACCGAGCGCGAGTCGTCGCGACGCACGACTGCGACATCCTCGACTACGACCGCGACCTTCTCGCGCGGCTCGTCTTTCCGACCGCGAACCCCAATATGAGTTACGAGTTTGCAAAGGGCTACTACAGCCGCGTGTCCGACCGCATGCACGGGCGCGTGACTCGGCTCTTTATGACGCCGCTTATACGCGCCATGAAGTCCGTGCTTGGACCGGTGCCGCTGCTCGATTATCTCGAGTCGTTCCGATATCCGCTCGCTGGCGAGTGCTCTATGACAACGGAACTCATCCGAGCGAATCGCATTCCGGCAGATTGGGGACTTGAAGTCGGCGTGTTGGCCGAGGTCTACCGGAACTGCTCGCTCAAGCGCATCTGTCAGGTCGAGCTCGTCGAGAACTACGACCACAAGCATCAGGATCTCTCGGAGCACGACGGCAATGCCGGATTGCACCGAATGGTTCGGGACATCGCGGCTTCGTTGATTCGTAACTTGGCGAGCTACGGCGTTGAGTTCGATTCAGGTTTCTTGAATACGCTGATCGCGGCCTATGTGCGCACGGCTCAGGACGCGATCGCTCGCTATAGCGATGACGCCAAATTGAACGGGCTTTATTTCGATCGTCATGAAGAAGAAGTTGCTGTTGAGACGTTCTCCGGCGCACTGCGCGCGGCGGGGCTCGACTTCGTGCGAGATCCAATGGGCGCACCGCAGATTCCTAATTGGAGCCGCGTCGTCTCCGCCCTGCCTGATTTCCTCGATGAACTCGCGGGTGCTGTTGTCGAAGACGCCGAAGAGGCGGGTTGAACCCATCGTGACCGTCGATGATCGGCGAGAGGCTTCGGTGCCGTCACCGTCCGGATCGGGTCTTCCCACTGGGCTTCGCATAACCGTGGGCCTTGGCATCTTGCTAGGCGTGTCAGCCTGGTTGCGCTTACAAGCGTGGCAGCACACGCATGTGATCTTTAATGATGGTCCGATTTTCCTCGCGCTTGCTGAGGCAATCACTGAAGGGCGCTGGGAGGCTGTATTCGGACATCCTTTTCATCCGCTCTATCCCGCGTTGGTCGCGGCGGTCTATTCAGTTTTCGGTGTTGGCTTTGAGACGGCGGCGATTTGGGTCTCCGTTTTGGGCGGCGTACTTTCCGTCCTTGGACTGTTTTGCGCCGCAAAGAGCGCGTTCGGGGATGAGATCGCCTGGATGACGGGGTGGGTGGTCGCGCTTCATCCGTGGGCGATCGATTTTTCAAGCGATGTGATGAGCGATGGGCTTTACGCAGGCCTCTTCTTGATGGGCTTTGCGGCGCTCAGTGAATGGAATGAACGCCCAAGACTCTTGCTGGCCATCGGCTGTGGCGTTGGGGCGGGACTCGCGTACCTCGTCCGTCCGGAGGGGCTTGGACTCTGTGCCGTCGCGATGGTCGTGTTCGCCGCCCGTGGATGGCAGGACGCCTCGGCGCGACGTGGCGTGTTCGTTTCTGCGCTCGCCGTGGTACTCGCGACGCTCGCGCTAGTGGGGCCCTTGGTGGCGGCTGTCTCCGAGCAGACCGGCGATCTCACGCTGACCCGCAAGAAATCGATCGTCGAGCTTGCGGCAGGACGCAGTGGCGTCCGTGTCGAACTGCCGACTGGCGAGCGGGAGGCTGCGCTTCCGTTGCCCCATTCGTCGGTACGCGTGAGTGGCTCGGGCTTTGATCGACCGCCGCGTACGCTGTTGGGTGTAGGTGAGGCGATTTCGCGTGCTATGCGAACCTCACTCGCAGCCTTCCGATACGAAATTGCGCTCTTTGCGGCTATCGGCTTGATCGTGATGAGGCGTACTGCCTTTCGAAAGCGCTTGGTGCTCTTCGCTTTGCCGGCGGTGCTCTATTCGGGCGTGTTGATTTTGTTGGTTTGGGGCGCGGGGTACGTCGCGCGTCGCCACGCTCTGGCGGCATGGTTGCCGCTCACGGTCTTTGCTGCGATCGGCTGGCGCGGCCTGCACCATCTCTTAGTGAAGCGGTGGACCGAGCCGGATTCGAGCCCTCGAGCGCGATGGACCTCACCCTTTGCTGTGTGTTTTGGACTGGTCTTAGTATTGGCCTTAGTGTGGGGAGATCGCGATTTCCGAGAGCGACGAATTGTTCGCGCTCCGGTTCGGGCGGCCGCGAATTGGTTGGTGGAACGCGAAGGGCCCGGACTGGTCGTCGGCGCTCAGAAAATGCGCGTCGCGTACTATGCACAGGCGCGACACGTGCCGTTGCCGTCAGGGAAAAGTTCGAGCATCGAAGCGGCTCTGCGGCACGCAGGGGTCGAATGGCTCGTGATCGATGAGATGCGGGTCGATGATCATTGGGGCCTCGCGGAGGGCGTGGGGGATTGGCTCCATGTTATTCACGTGGAATCAGGGGAGGGGAGACGCGTCCTAGTACTCGAATTGCGCTGAGGCGCTGCGATTCGAATGGTTTTCTGGCACCCTTGCTCTCCCGCACATGGGGGTCGGGGCACTTTATGCTTTACCGCTACAGCGAAGTATTCCGCACGATCATGGGCGTGGCGGACGGCGCGTTGATTGCCTTGGCGTGGCTTGCCGCGTACGCGATTCGCTTTGACAGCGGATTGGCCGTACCCCTCGGCATACCGGCGCCCGAACCCTATCTCTACGCCCTCGCACTGATTGTCCCGCTCTTCTTGCTTCTGTTCCGTTCGAATGGCCTCTACGAGGCAAGGCGTATGGACTCGTCGCTCGGAGAGGCAGCAGCGGTCGTGCGAGCAACCGCGATGGCGGTCGTGCTGCTGACGGCGATTACGTTCTTCGCGCGCAACTACTCCTACTCCCGCGGTGTACTCGGGCTCTTTGCTGTGATGGCGCCGATTGCGGTGATCGCACTTCGATCGACGATCCGCATCGGCCTGCGTCGCCTTAGGCGGAGGGGCATGAACCTTCGCTACGTGCTCGTCGTCGGTTCAGGTCCAGTCGCCGAGAACGTAGTTTCGCGTATCGTCGCCCGACCCGACGCCGGTCTGCGGATGGTCGGAGTGGTTGCAGACGGCGCGATCGGAGGCGCGGTTGCCGGGGTGCCCCTGATCGGCGGCTATTCCGAGTTAAAATCGATTCTTAGCGCTCGTCGAATTGATCAAGTCATTATTGCGCTCTCGCGTCACGAGTCCGACCGATTCGAAAAGGTCGCGGCGGAACTCTCCGACGAAGTCGTGAACGTGAAGATCGTCCCGGACTTGTTGCACGGATTCAACTTGCGGAGCTCTGTCGAGAGCTTCGACGGGATTCCGGTGATCGGCATGCAGGAGACGGCCCTGCTCGGTTGGGCCGCACTAGGCAAGCGTACGTTCGATTTACTGGGTAGTGCTTCTTTGGTTTGCGCGCTTTCTCCGCTGTTAGTGGGACTTGTGGTAGGTGTGGTGGCGACCTCCGGTCGTCCGATTTTCTACCGCCAGTCGCGGATGGGACACGACGGTCGCGTTTTCGAGATGCTGAAATTTCGGTCCATGAAGCAGGACGCCGAACAGGAGGGGCCGGGTTGGACGACTGAGGGCGATCCTCGAAGAACGCGCTTCGGGCGCTGGATGCGCCGACACAGCTTCGACGAGCTCCCCCAGCTCTTTAACGTCTTACGAGGCGATATGAGTCTGGTAGGACCACGCCCCGAACAGTCGACATATGTCGAGAATTTTCGGCGCGAGATTCCCGGCTACATGCTGCGCCACAAAGTGCGCGCGGGGATGACTGGCTGGGCGCAGGTCCATGGCTGGCGCGGTGACACGTCGATTCATGAGCGGGTGGAGCATGATCTCTACTACATCCAGAAATGGTCGTTCTCGCTAGACGTTCGAATTCTGGTGATGACGCTCTTCCGAGGCGGTCGCGGGTACTAATCCGAGCAGCGGCCTAACGTTCGCTACAGGATTTTGAGCGTTTCGCTGATTGTGTCGACGACTCGTTCGATATCGTCGAAGCTGAGCTCGGGGTAGAGTGGCAACGCGAGGGTTTCACAGGTCGCGCGCTCCGTTTGCGGCAGCGCCTCGCGCGGAGCAAAGTCCGCGAGGGCGGGCTGTTGATGAAGCCCGCGCGGGTAGTAAATTTCGCTGGCAATACCCTGTTGGTCGAGGGCTGCGATCAGAGCAGCACGCTTGTCTTTGGGAACGCGCACGATGTACCGGTGGTAGGTGTGGCGGCCGGGCTCGGCCAGCGGCGGCGATGTGCGTAGGGACAGGTTGCCATCCGAGAAGGAGGCATCTCCCGAGACAGCACCACGAGATGCGAATAGGACATCGTAGTGAAGAGCGCGCTCGCGTTTCGCCCGGGTCCAGCGCTCCAGGTGTCGGAGCTTGATTGAAAGTGCGACGGCTTGGAGCGCGTCCATGCGCGAATTGACTCCAAGCTCGTGATAGATGCCGGGCTCGTCTTCGCCGTGGATGCGGAGTCGCGCGATTCGCTCGCTGAGTGCGCTGTCGCCGGTGATGAGGCCGCCGGCATCACCGAGGGCGCCGAGATTCTTCGTTGGATAGAAGCTGAAGCAGGCGACGTGCGCGCGCGCGCCAACTGGTTTTCCGCCCGAGTCGATCGCGCCGATAGATTGCGCCGCGTCTTCAATGATCGGGAGATTATGCTCGGCGCAATAGGCCTCGAGGGGGCCGAGTTCGCAGATTTGCCCAAAGAGGTCCGCGGTCATGACGGCACGCAAATTCGGGATGCCCTCGGCGCGGCGAATCGCATCTTCGGGATCCATGTTCAGTGTCAGAGGGTCGATATCGACGAAGATCGGCGTGGCGCCCACGCGAACGATCGTCGCGGCGGTCGCGAAAAACGAGTAGGCGGGGCAGAGCACAGCATCGCCTGCGCCGATGCCTAATCCGCGGAGTGCGAGCCAGAGCGCATCCGTCCCGGAGTTGCAGGACACCGCCTGGCGGGCGTCGCAAAGTTTTGCGAGTTCCGTTTCAAAGATCTCGACCGGCGTGCCTAACACGAAGCGTCCGCTCGCAAGGACTTCGGCGAAGCCCTCGAGCAATTCTTCTTCGATCGCGGCGTGTTGTGCGACGAGATCGAGCATAGGGATGCGTTTGTGGCCGCTCATCTCGTCGATTCCAGGGACTGACCGGACCCCGGCTTTGCCAGAGTCGGGAAGGGTTCACTCGTCCGCGGGGCGCGAGCCCGTGTTAATGCGGCAGCAAATTCTAAGTCGAGTTCTGCGTCGAAGCGCGCCGGCGAAAAACTTTCTGCCCAGCGCCGCAATTTGGGCGGATCGAAATACGCCTCGACCTTTTCGAAGCGAGTGACAGCTTCACAGATTGCCTCGGGTGTCTGTTCGTGAAAAAACACGCCCGTCGCATCAAACCCGCCTGAATCCAGCGCGACGCCCTCCTGGGCAACGTACGGTCGCACCGTATCGACAAGGCCGCCTCGACCGAATCCGATCACGGGCCGGCCGGCGCCCTGTGCTTCGACCGCGACGAGTCCGAAATCTTCGTGCTGTGGATAGATCAAGGCGCGCGCACGCCGGTAGAGATCCGCCAGGGCTTCATCGGAGACGCGGCCGAGGAATTCGATGTGGTCCGGTGCGTCGCGCTCGACTTGGGCCCGCATCGGCCCGTCACCGACGACGACGAGTCGACGTCCGAGGCGGCGGAAAGCCTCTATGGCGAGGGCCTCGCGCTTGTAGGGGACGAAGCCGCCGACCAGCAGATAGAAGTCTTCCGCAGGAGTCTCGGCCGTTTGGATCCAGGAGAGGTCGACGGGCGGAGGCACCACACGCGCCGTTCTGCCGTAGTGCCGATGGATACGGTCGGCGATGTCCGTTGAGATCGCAACGAAGCGCGTGACCGATTCTTCGCAACTCGTGCGTACATCGAAACGCCGAAGCCCCTTGATCAGAGGCCCCGCGAGGACGCGTCTCGGGCCGTGGCCTACGTAGGTATCGACATGGTCCCAGACGTATCGCATGGGTGTGAAGCAGTAGTCCACGTGAGCAACGCCCGGCGGGATGCGAACGCTCTTTGCGACAGCGTGACTGGTGGACAGGACCAGGTCGTACCCTGTGAAGTCGAAGCGACGAATGGCCCAGGGAAAGAGCGGCAAAAATTTCCGGTAATGCTTCCCGCGCCCAGGGATCCGGTCGAGCACGCTCGTGTGAATCGATCGCGCTTCGATCTCCTCGGGCACCGATCCCGGTTCGTGGATCAGCGTGTAGAGATCGGCGTCCGGAAAGCGGCGCGCCAAGTGTTGGAGAACACGCTCCCCACCGCGATAGCCAACCAGCCAGTCGTGTACGAGGGCAACTCTCAACGGGCCGAGCCTAGCATTATGTGACCGCGACGTGTGCGGCAGGCGCAAAAAAATTGGGCCGCGATATGACCGAAACGGTGCGGTTTCTGAAGTCCGTCAACGAAGGTTGTCTCACCTGGTAAAATACTGACTATGCGTCACGCGGACGTTGGCGGATGGGTGTCAGGGAATCCACCGAGTGTCAGCGCGAGCGCCTCGTCGATTGTGTCCACTAGATGGATTCCGAGGTTCGCTTTCACTTCATCTGGGACCTCAGCGAGGTCCTTCTTGTTTCGCTTCGGAATTACGACCGTATCGATCCCTGCACGGCTGGCGGCGAGAAGCTTGCCCTTGATGCCGCCGACCGGCAGCACGCGTCCTCGAAGTGAAATTTCGCCAGTCATGGCGACATTACTTCGGGCGCTCCGGTTGGACAGGAGAGACACGAGTGCCGTGACGAGCGCAACGCCAGCAGAGGGGCCGTCTTTTGGTACCGCGCCGGCAGGGACATGAAGATGAATTTCGCATGGGGCGAGGGCCTCTTCGCTAAGGCCAAGTTCTTTGGCATGCGAGCGTACCCAGGAGAGCGCGGCCTCGGCAGATTCCTTCATGACATCGCCCAGCTGGCCCGTGAGGCGGAGGCGAATGCCCTTGCCGCCGCGATTGCGGGCGGCCTCAATGAAGAGGATATCGCCGCCGTGGGCAGTCACTGCGAGGCCAACGGCCACGCCTGGGATCGCGACTTCTTCCGCGGTCTCGGAAAGGTGGGGCGGTGCGCCGAGGGCCTCGGATACGAAGTCGGGGTCGACGGCGATGATGAGTTCGCGGTCCTCTGAAACTTTGCGCGCGCATTTTCGCATCAGCGTTGCCACGTTGCGCTCTAGGTTTCGAACACCGGCTTCGCGGGTGTACTCGATGATGATGCGGTCAAGTGCCGCTTCGCTGATCGTGACTTGGTCGGGTTCGAGACCGTGGGCCTCGAGCTGTCGCGGCACGAGGAACTTTTCGGCGATGACGAGTTTCTCGCGCTCGGTGTAGCCGGCGAGTTCGATGACCTCCATGCGGTCGAGCAGGGCGGCGGGAATCGTCGAGAGCGTATTCGCGGTGGCGATGAACAAGACACTCGAAAGATCGAAAGGCGCTTCGATGTAGTGGTCGGAGAAGGCATTATTTTGTTCGGGGTCGAGGACCTCTAGGAGCGCCGAGCTTGGGTCGCCGCGGAAATCGGAGCCGACTTTGTCGATTTCGTCGAGCAGGAACACGGGGTTCTTGGAACCCGCCCGCTTCAAGCTTTGAAGCACGCGACCGGGCATCGAGCCGACGTAGGTCCGTCGATGTCCGCGAATTTCGGCTTCGTCTCGCACGCCGCCGAGGGAAGCGCGCGTGAAGTTGCGACCCATGCAGCGAGCGATCGATTTCCCGAGAGACGTCTTGCCGACGCCGGGCGGTCCAACGAAGCAGAGGATCGGAGCCTGTGCATCGGGAGCGAGTTTTCGTACGGAAAGGAATTCAAGAATGCGATCTTTGACCTCTTTGAGGCCGTGATGGTCCGCGTCAAGAATTTCGCGTGCCTGATGAAGGTCGAGATCATCGTCCGTACGTGTGTTCCAAGGCAGGTCGACCATCCAGTCGAGATAGGTTCTGATCAGATGTCGATCCGGGGCGTGTTGGGGCAGGGAAGACAGACGGCGGAGTTCACGATCGGCCAGGGTCTGCGCTTCCTCGGGGAGGTCAAGGGCTTCAAGGCTTTCGCGTAAGTCGTCGACTTCGCGCGCTCCTGCATCGGTTTCGCCGATCTCTTTTTGGATCTCGCGCATGCGCTGTCTAAGCATCTTCTCGCGCCGCTTCGGATCGGTCTCGCCGCCGGCTTCGTCTGTTAGGCTGCGCTGGGTTTCGGCAATCGTGACTTCTTTTTCGAGGTGCGCTTCGACGAGAGCAAGGCGAGTTTCGGGGTCTGCTTCCGCAAGCAATTCAATTTTCTGTTTCGCGGTCAGCGCGATATTCGAGGCAACGAGGTCGGCGAGTATGCCGGGCGTCGGAATTCCCTGAATGAAGGCTTTCCATTCGTCGGGCATATCCTCGCGGAGCCCGACAATTCGCTGCGCGAGCATCACGACACGGCGCCATGCCGCTTCGAGCTGCGGGGTGGTCTCGTTGTTTTCGACGAGGGGACGAATTTGCATTCGCAGGGCCGGCTGCGTGGCGACGGTGCGGGTCATGACCGCACGAGCGATGCCGACGACGAGCGCCTGCTTACCTTCGCGTCGGGCGTCGATGATGCGCATGACACGAACGATCGTGCCGACCTCGTAGAGATCTTCGAGTGCGGGATCCTCGGTCATCGGATCGCGCTGGGATACGACGAGCATAAAGCCGTCTTGGCCCGCGTCATCCAAGGCTGCGAGGGAGCGTGCGCGCCCAATCGCCAAAGGCATCGTCACGCCAGGATAAACGACCACGTCTCGGACCGGGAGGACGGGCAGGACCGCAGGCACCTCGATGACATCGGAGCCGGGGACTTCCACGATCAAGGAGGCGATATCACTCGCGCTTCCCTGGCGGCCGCCTTCACTCTGGCTGGAATCGTCGTCGTTGCGTTCTTCGTCGGACACGGAACTCCCGTTCTGCCGCGGTTCGGCTCAGGCCGATGCGGCGCTCCGGGGTCGCCCCGGAGTGCGCTCCAACGTAAGCAGCGGAGGGTCGAGGTCAACCGGGCGAAAGGAGGAGTGGGACAAAATGACAGGAATCGGCTCAAACGCATAGAAATGCCGCAAGTGATTGCAAATATTGATGAAACTCGCGGTTCTCGGCGACTTTCTTGCGGCGGCTACACTCGGTCCATGATTCCTACACAGCCTTTCGGACGCACCGGCTTCGATAGCTCTCGGATTCTCTTCGGGGCCGCCGCCTTGGCCATGATGAAGCCCGAGCGGGTTGAGAAAACGCTCGCGACGATTGAGGCGGCCGGAGTCAATCACATCGACACAGCGGCCAGCTATGGCGAATCCGAGCTGAACCTGGCGGGTTGGCTGAGACTGAACAGGGATCGCGTTTTCCTAGCGACCAAGACCGGAGACCGCGAAGGGCCCGAGGCGCGGGCCAGCTTGGAACGCTCTCTCGAGCGCATGGGCGTCGATTTTGTCGACATGATTCAGCTGCACAACCTCACGGACGAGGATGGATGGCTCACGGCCATGGGGACCGGCGGTGCGGTGGAGGCGCTGATCCAGGCCAGGGATGAGGGCTTGGTGCGGCATATCGGTGTGACGGGGCACGGGACTTTCGCGCCGGCGTTTCATTTACGGAGCCTTGCTGAATACGACTTCGCTTCGGTGCTCGCTCCGTACAACTATTCGATGATGGCCCAGCCGGAATACGCCAAGGATTTCGAGCTGCTTGCGAGCACATGCGCCGAGCGTGGCGTGGCTTTGCAGACGATTAAATCGATCGCTCGGCGACGCTGGCAGAGCGAGACGGAGCGGCGGTTCAGCTGGTACGAGCCGATCCGCGATCCAGAGGCGCTGACGCGCGCCGTGCATTGGGTGCTCTCATGCGAGGGCGTTTTTCTCAACAGCTCGAGCGACGGCGGTCTCCTAGAAGCAACGCTTGCCGCCGCATCACAATTTGCGAGCGGCGCCGATTCACCCGCGGATACTGCCATGGTTCAGGATGTTGAATCGATGGGGATTGAGCCGCTCTTCGAGCGCGGTATCAGTGACGCGATTTAGCAGCCGACGAGTGATGACACGCCTAACGCCCGACTAACTACTCGGCCATTCGGGCCAATCGGTGGAAAGTCGCCCCTTCCAATCGGGGGCACGTCTTTGCACATGAGAGACCGGACCCTCGATCGCGTCGGGCAAAGTCATGACGACCTTATGAAGCTCGGTTTCTTTTTGTTCAACTTGCTCGGGGCTGAGTTCGCTGGACTCCCAAAGCAACTTTTTTGAAACCGCGACGGAGAGCGGAGCCGCGTGAATGGCGGTGTCGCGAGCGAGTGCCAAGGCGGCGGGCAAAACCTCCACAGAGGGGAGCACCTGACTCGCAATGCCAAGGCGCTCGATCTCGTTGCCTTTGAATGTCTTACCCGTGAGCATGATTTCCGCAGCCTTGGCCAAACCTACGAGCCGCACCATGGTCCAATGGGAATACGCGTCGCCCATCACGCCGCGTCGCACCTGGACGATTCCGTATTTGCCTTCAACGGCAAAAATACGGACATCGCATTGCATGGCGAGCGTCATCCCAAGCCCGATCGCGTGTCCATTCACGGCGGCGACCACGAGCTTTCGAATCCTGAAGGCGGGCATTCCGGTCGCGGCAGCACTGAAGCCGTCCATGCCGCTTCCGGAGAAGGTGTTCTCCGCGTCGCTCATGTCCGCGCCAGCGCAAAACGCTCGGCCGGCCCCGGTGACGACAACCGCTCGAATCGAATCATCTTCATCGCAACGCCGGTACGCAGCGGTCAGCTGGTCAAGGAGATCCCCCGAACAAGCATTCATCTGGTCCGGCCGATTCAGCGTGATCAGCGCCACGCCATCGTCATCCACTGCAAAAAGAATCGCTTCGTCACTCATGCCGAGAACTATAGCGATCGACCGCCATTTGATCTGCGATCTAGCCTACTTCGCCGCTACCTTTGGGAAGCGCCAGCGCAAAGGCCGAGGCGTCTTCTCTGAAAACGCGCGGCGTTGTTCGAAACGAGCGTTGGGGATCACATCCCGCGATCGTCCGCGCCGCTGAAACAGCTACGCTGTTACGACGACGACAAACCCAATGCTTCTAGTCTCTGGCTCTTATTTTTTGATTTTATCTGAAGATGAGTGGTGCCCGGAACTGGAGTCGAACCAGCACGTCCTTGCGAACACTGGATTCTGAGTCCAGCGCGTCTACCAATTCCGCCACCCGGGCAACGCGCCGCAGGGTACGGTGCGTGTTGGATTGCGTCAAACTGAAAATGAATGAGGTGATGTTTGGCTAAGCGAAACTCTGGGGGACATGGTGCGGGACGCTCAAAGCGGACTGGCGGCAAGTCGGGTGCAAGTGGACGATCGTCGCGGGACGGCGGTCGGTCTGGCGGTCGAAGCGACGGGCCTTCTTCTGGCGGCCGACGACGCAATTCCTCCGGAAGTCGCGGTGGCGAGCGGCGTAAGCCAGGCAAAGGGCATCGAGACCAAGACGGCCTAGTGATCGCGACCGCAGCGCCGGACGCATCGGGCCAATGGCTCGAGGTCGAAGACGCGGACGGCGTCTCGTGGAAGATCGAGTGCCTCGGTGAACCGGTTTCGGTCGGTGCCCAGGTGGCTTTCGTTCCGCTCGAAAAGGGCGCGGGCGATCATCGCGGCGAACTCACGCGTGTCCTAGATGAGGCCCGCGCGACATGGGTCGTCCGAATTGCGCGATCGCCTCAGGGCGGAATTTTTGGATTGATTCCTTTCGCGGGCGTCGAATGTCCCGATTTCCTGCTGAAAGAGCGGGATGCGAAGGGTGCCGAGGTCGGAGACCGCGTCGTGGTGGCCCCCCTTGACGAAGGACGCGTTGGGAAAAAGAGCGACCGTGGTGGCCGTCGTCCACGAGGATCCTCGGGCGGCACTCGTCCCGGAATGCCGGTGAAGGTCGTCACCGTACTAGGGCAGGTGGGGCAGCCCGACGCGGATCATCAAGCTCTCGTGTGGAAGCATCGGCTCACGAGCCGATTTTCGCGACGAACGACGCTGGAAGCGGAAGGGCTGGATGACGCGGTCTCGCCGGTCGAGATGGGCCGCCGAGTTGACCTTCGGCATCTGCCCTTCATCACGATCGATCCGGCTTCGGCCAAGGACCATGATGATGCCGTGTTTGCAGAAGACCGCGCCTCAGCGCTCGCGCTAAAGGCCGTCGACGGCGGGTTGGCCGATCTGAATCCCGGCGAAGGCAAGGACGACGAGCGCCCGTGGACTCGGCGTCTTTGGGTCGCCATCGCGGACGTCTGTCATTTTGTGGAACCCGGCGGGTTTATCGATTCTGAAGCCCGGCGCCGAGGAAATAGTTTCTACTTCCCGGATCGCTCGATTCCGATGTTGCCGGAGCGGCTCTCCAGTGATCTTTGTTCGCTGCGTCCGGATGTGGATCGCCGCGCTCTGGTTGCGGAGCTCCGCGTTGGCTCTGACGGGCGCGTCGTGAATGCGCTTTTTCATGAGGCCATGATCCGAAGTCACGCGCGGCTGGCCTATGAGGACGCGGCCGTTTGGCTGAAAGACGAAGAAGGCAAGCTCGCGGATCAGCCGTGGGGGGCCTCGCTGCGATGCCTTGATCGAATCGCCGAGGGCTTCGGGGAGGAACGGGCGGCGGCCGGTGCTTTGACGCTTGAGCTCCCGGAAGTTCAGATCGTTGTCGACGATGAGGGGCGTGCCATCGATGCGCAGCTTCGGTCTCGCAATCGCGCTCACATTTTGATCGAAGAAGCGATGCTGGCGGCAAACCGCGCAGTGGCTCGTGCGCTGGATCTAGCCGAAAGGCCTACGATCCACCGCTCTCATCCGCCGCCGTCGCCGCAAAAACTCGATGATCTCGCGCTGCTCCTTGAACGGCACGGGATCGACGCGGCTGGCGACCTTTCAGAGCCCGGCGTGCTCGCTGCTGCGTTAGTTGCGGCAAAGGGGATGCCGAGCGAAGAGCGGATCCACATGGCGGCCCTGCGCTCTATGAGTCAGGCACGTTATCAGCTCGATTCGGCAGGGCACTACGCTCTGCGCTTTGATCACTATCTGCACTTCACGTCTCCGATTAGGCGCTATGCGGATCTCGAGGTGCACCGCGCCTTGCGAAAGCTGATCCGAGACGAGCCTGCGGCCGAAACTCGCGATGCACGCATTATTGAGCGTGCGGAGAGCGTTTCCATCTGGCTTTCGGGACGTGAGCGCGTCGCGCAAGAAGCGGAGCGGGACGCGGCGGCGCTCGCGAGTTGCGCGATGATGGCCGGCCATGAGGACGAAAACTTCGAAGCAGAGGTGACTGGGGCGACTGAGTTCGGTCTCTTTATTCGATTGGAAGCGCCCTCGGTTTCGGGGCTGCTGCCGATCCGGTTGCTCGACGGGCGCTGGGAACTCGTCGAGGAAGAGGAAGCGCTGATCTCCCAAGGCGGACGTCAGCGCATCGGTGTAGGTGACATCTTGCGCGTCCGACTCATTGAGGTGGACTCCGACCGTGCGCGTCTCACCTTTAGACTCGCGGGGCGTCAGAGCCGCGAAGGAAATACTCGTCGTTAGGTGGCGCTAGTTTTCGAGCACGGCTTCAATTTCAGCGAGCGCCTCGGAGAGAGATTCCCACTCTTCATAGGCCGCTGCGATCCGTGTGTCGACTTCGGTCTCCTCGGCCTGGATGGCCTGGATGCGCTCCGGGTCGCCGTAGACTTCCGGGTCCGCAAGCTTCTCGGTGAGCGCGGCTTTCTTCGCTTCTTCTTCAGCGATCAGTTCCTCGAGTCGGGCAATTTTTCGCGTGTGCCGATCGCGGTCCTTGCGGCGCTCGCGGTCGAGTTGCCGAGTCGATTTATTATCGGCCGCTTCGCCTGAGGAGGCGGATTGCCCGCCGCCGGGAATCGCGGATGGACTCGCTTTGCGTGGCGGGGCCAGCGTGTCCCCCGCCCGTCGCGCCTTGCGTTCGACGTAGTCGTCGTAGTTCCCTAGGTAATTTTCGAGATGCCCGTGCTCGACTTCGACGACGCGGGTCGCCAGGGCATTGATGAATGACCGGTCATGGGAAACGAAGAGGACGGTTCCTGGGAACTCACGGAACGCGTCTTCGAGGACCTCGCAGGCTTCGATGTCGAGGTGGTTGGTCGGCTCGTCCAGGATCAATAAATTCGCGGGCCGCAGAAGGAGTTTGGCCAGAGCGACGCGGGCTTTTTCGCCGCCCGACAGGATCGAAATCTTCTTCTCAACATCGTCGCCCGTGAAGAGCAGGGCGCCGAGCAGCCCACGCAAGCGCGGCACTTCATCCGTTCGTGCTTCGCGCGCCAATTCTTCAAGGATCGTTGAGCCCGGGTCTAGCGATTCGAGTTGGTGCTGCGCGAAGAAGGCGGTGTCGACGTTATGCCCGAGGATTCTCTCGCCCTGTTGGAAGTCGCTGACGCCGGCGGCGATCCGGAGAAGTGTCGATTTGCCGGCGCCGTTAGGCCCGGCGAGTGCCACTTTTTCACCGCGTTGTACGTGGAAGTCCACGCCTTCGTAAACGGGTTCGCCGTCATAGGCTTTGTGGATTTGATCAAGGGTGAGCACCCGTTCCCCTGATCGCGACGGAGCCGGAATCTGTAGCCGCATAGAACGACGGCCTTCGGGCTCGATCTCGATGCGTTCGATTTTATCGAGTGCCTTAATGCGGCTCTGTGCTTGTTTCGCTTTTGTGGCCTGGGCGCGAAAGCGTTCGATGAATCGCTCTTTTTCGGCGATCATTCGGTCCTGGTTGGCTTTGCGTGCGAGAAGTTCTTCGCGTCGCTGGCTGCGCTGTTCCAAATAGCGGTCGTAGCTGCCCTCGTAGAGGTTGAATCCACCGCGCCCGTCGAGCTCGATGATTCGGTTTACCTGGCGGCGCAGAAACGTCCGGTCATGCGAGACAACGATTACCGCGCCGGGGAATCGTTCGAGGGTCGTTTCAAAGAACTGAATCGAGGGAAGGTCCAGATGATTCGTCGGTTCATCAAGCAGCAGGACTTCGGGCTGGCCGAGCAGCAACTTCGCGAGTTCGACTCGCATCAACCAGCCGCCGCTGAAAGTAGAGAGCGGGCGATCGAGATGTTCTTCCTCGAAGCCCAAGCCTGAGAGAATTTCCGCAACCCGAGCATGTCGCTCGAATCCGCCGCCTTGCTCGAATCGCAGCCCGACGGTGTCGTAGCGTTCGGTCAGCGAGGTGGGCAGGTCTTCTCCGCGTGCGCCGCGCTCGCTCATCTCCACTTCGAGGCGCCGGAGTTCGTCTTCTAGATCATCGAGATCCGAGAGGGCTGTTCGGGCTTCTTCGCGAATCGTATGCGGCGCGTGCGGATCGATCTCCTGTCGAAGCAAACCGAGGCGGGTTCCGCGTGCGAGATGCAACGCCCCGCCGTCGTAGGGTTCGTCTCCGATCAGGGTCTTGAGCAAGGTGGTCTTGCCAGCGCCGTTGGGGCCGACGATTCCGATGCGATCCCCGGCGCGAACGACGACCGAAGCGTCGCCATAGAGCAATCGGCTGCCGATTCGCTTTTCGAGTGCATCGAGTCTGAGCAGCAGGGGGGATCTCCAGAGCGGGCACCGTAGTCAGGGCGCCGGGGCGCCGTAGCATCGCGGCGCACCGCCGAGCAGGCAAGGCCAGACGCCTTGCAATCGCCTGCTGGAGTCGGATCGTGAGAAGTTCTGAGTGACTCGGATGGCATGGGGGCCAGTCGTCATGCATGCTTGCGCCCGCCATGCGCCTATCACGCCGTGCTCGCTATGCCCTCTGCGCGATCTTCGACCTCGCCTACAACGGTGCTGGCGAGCCTGTGCGCGTCCAGAAAATCGGAGAGCGGCAGGCGATTCCGTATCGCTTTCTGGAGCAGATCTTTCAGGACTTGCGGCGCGCGGAGCTCGTCGCGGGAAAGCGCGGGCCGGGTGGCGGATACGTGCTGACGCGGCCTCCTGAAGAGATCACTTTGCGTCAGGTCGTCGAGGCGGTTGATGGAAGTTTCGCTTCGGCGGACGAGGCCGACCGGGAAGGCTGGCCGGCTTCTGGACATCGTCCGGATTTTCTTTGGGGCGACATCTCGGAGCGGATGGCGAGTGTGCTCGGATCGCTGGCGGTATCGGACGTGTGCCGCGAGGCGGTGCGGAAATCGATCGATCGCGACCTTCCGGTCGGCATGGACTATCAGATCTGACTCAATCTCGGGATCCCTCGACCCCTCGGAAACGTACTTTTGAACTGCGATCTCTGGAGTCCAGCGTCTGAGAATGCCCTTTCGAGAACGGGTCGGGAAAGACCTCGCTTCCCCAGCGGGACGGGGTTAAGCTTCGCCACGGTCAAACCCCCCGAATGACTAGTATCGCCTGGATTGTCTGGGCGGGGATGGAGACCGTGTCCGATCGCGTTGACTTGGACCCAGAACTCGAGAGCCGAACGCTGGCGAGTGATCTGTTGCATGAGATCTGTCAGCACGCCCTCGATGTCGCGCCGGAAGAGTGCTGCGGCTTGCTCTTGGCTATGCCAGGACAGCAGGCGGAGCGCGCCGTGCGGGTCACGAACGTGATGACAAAGATGCACGCGGCGGATCCCGCGGCATTTCCCCGTGATGCGCGCCACGCCTACTACATGTCGGAAGTGGAATATTTGCGGTCGATTCGGGACGCGGAAGCGCGAGGCCAGCACGTTGTCGCCGTCTATCACTCCCATTTCGGGCAGGGGTGTTATCTCTCCGCGGATGACCTTGCCTTCGCTTCGCATCCGCTATTTCCCTTTCCGGATGCGGATCAGATCGTCGTTTCCCTGCTTCGTGGGAAGGTGCAGGACGTAGGCGTCTTCGAGCCAAGAGCAGATGCCGCGGGCCGATTTGTGGGTCGCCGCGTGGAGGCCATTTAGTGAGGGAGTCGTCTCAAAAAACCGCGAATCGTTTTTCCGCCGAGAGCGTTCGCTCGATAGTCAGCGTGTCGCTTCTTGTTGTGATGATGACTTCTCTTGGCTGCTCCGTTCAGTTGCGGCTCGCTCCCGAGGAATTGCCCGAAAATCCCATCGCGTTTCTGCATTGGGAGGATCGCGCGGGTCAGAAGCGAAGTGAGGCTTTCTCCAAGGTGTCGGAGGCGCCGCCGCTTCCGCTGGACAGAAACGACCCGGAGCGTCTAGAACAGCTAAAGAAGCGCGCCTACCTCCGCGGGGATGTGATCCTGCAGATTCAAGGGGAACTCGCGAAATATCCGGGCCGCTTGATGCTGATATGGCCGCGCACGGGGGAGATGGAGCGGATCGAAGCAGCCCCAGCGAATTCGATTCCGCTCTCGTGGTCGGCGGATGGGAAACGGCTGTTGATTGCGTCTGGGCATCGCGGAGACCGCGAGCAACTCTACGAGTATCACGTCGACCGAAAGGATCTGCGTCCGGTGACTCAGGGGCCGAGTGAGCACACCCGAGGTGACTATGACTTGTCTGGCCGCATCTACACGCAGCGGATGGCGCGGACTCAATTGAAGGGAGCCTCGCAGAATTCGATTCACCGGGTCGATATCGCCGGAGCGGTCGGGGAGATACTCGCCGACAACGTGCCGCCGGGAACGGTGCGAGTCGATGCCAGCGGCGAGCACGCGGTGTACGAGCAGGTCGTGCTGCGCCCGCGCAGCAATGGGCCGACAGTTTTTGAATCTTTTATCGCGATTCAGCCGCTGATCGGAAAAGGCGGTGTCCCCGGTGAAGAGCGATTGCTGCTCAAGGGCCGCGAGCCTTCTCTCACGCCAGATGGAGAATGGATCGTGTTTGCATCTCCGTCGACGGCGGGCTATCGACTTCGGCGCATGAGGCTCGACGGCACTTCTAGGGTGCCGATTGGCCCCGGGGGCACGGAAGAGCGTATGCCGACTGTTTCCCCGGATGGTAAATTCGTCGCCTTCGTGCAGTTCCAATACGGTCGTCGCCGCCTCGTGGTCCGACGCTTCAATGGTAAGGATGAGAGAATCCTCCTTCCATCGGGCTGGACCGAGTTTCCGGTCTGGTGACGACCCAACTCTTTGCCCACCACCTTTGCACAGCAGATGGATGGCGCGGTAAAGGGGTTGGCCTAGCGCCGACGACTGGAACGACCCAGCCCGAATAACACCCAGCGCAGTCCCCACTAACGAATGCCGCACTCGCCACGGAATCGATCCGCAGCGAAGCGCAGGCGAAAGGGGACAAAAGGAAGCTTCCTCAAATGAGCCAGCAAGATCTCGTTCCCGTCCACGGTGGCCTTACCGAGCCCGTCGACCGCATTGTCTCCTTCAAGGACCAAGCGGCATTCCTGTCCGAGGCCGGTGGCCTCCCGTCGATCCGCGTCACCGATGCCGATCTCTCGACCATTTACCGCATCGCCGACGGCGCGCTATCGCCGCTGACCGGCCCCATGAAGAAGGCGGCCTTTGATCTCTCGCTCGACGAGAAGGTCATTCTCTCCGAAGGCGGACGATACGCCTGGACCATTCCGATTTCGCTTCCGCTGACCGACGCCGAAGCAGGAACGCTCTCTACCGGCGGCGCCTGCGCTGTGACGACGGAGGCGGGCAACATCGTCGCAATCATAGAAGACCTGGAAGTCTTTGACTGGGACAAGCCCAAGTATCTCCAGTGTGTTTATGGCACTGAGCGCGTGGATCATCCCGGTGGCCGCATCGTCGACAACGACGACCGCGGCAAGCTGATCGGCGGCACGCTCCGCGCTCTGCCCCAGCCCCGGAATTCGGCCTATGGCGAGTTCATGCTCTCGCCCCGGATGACCCGAGAATTCATCCGCGGCAAGAAGTGGGAACGCGCGCTGGCATTCCAGACTCGCAACCCGCTTCATCGCGCACATGAATACGCACTCGTCTACGGCGTAGAATCCCTCACCGCCGCCGGACATTTTGCTGGCGCCGTACTCAACCCATTGATGGGTGAGCTCAAGGGCGATGACGTTCCCGCCGCCACGCGCATGCTCTGCTACCGACGACTGCACGGCGAGGGTTTGCTCGGCGAAGGCGACAAGGATCAGGCGATCTGGGACAAGGCTGGCTACGACATCTCGGATGTCTTCGAGCTGATCGGTCTCGACATCAAGATGTTCTACGGCGGTCCTTCGGAAGCGATCATGCACGGCATTTACCGACAGAACTATGGCTTCTCGGACATCGTGATCGGCCGCAAGCACGCCGACGCACCCTTCGAAGATGGCGAAGCGATCTGGGGCGACTTCGATGCCCATGAGATCTTCGACAAGCTGCCCGGCGATCTCTCCATCCAGGCCTGCAAGGTCGGCTTCGCAGCCTTCTACGAGAGCCTCGGCCGAGTCGACCTCACCGAGCGTCACAAAGACGAGAAGCCCTTTGGGATCTCCGGAACGAAGGTTCGCTCCATGCTGCAGGCCGGCGAACGCCCGGACCCGCGCATCATGCGGCCCGAGACCTCAGACGTCCTGATTGAGGCCTACACGAAGTAAGTCTGGACGGGATCCAGCGGGGGCGATTCGCCCGTGCATAGGATCTGAACTCCATACGAGGGGGTGGCCAATTTGGCCGCCCCCTCGTTGCGTTTGGGGT
>JASDVF010000055.1:0-18721 GCA_041440805.1 Myxococcota bacterium
TCTCTCTACCCATATTCGTATCCGGCCCCGACTAACACGACTCCCGTCGCGTGAGATCGAAATGAAGCATGAGTATGTCGGATGGTTCCCAGGGATCGGCGCGGCAGACAAGCTCGCCAAACCGCACTGAACGGGCAAGATTGAGAAGTTGGGCGGCGGGTCTAAGGGAGGCCATTCTTCCGACCCATTGCACGGTCTGCGGCGTGCACATCGGAGCTCCTGAAGGAAACCGAGCTTTCTGCGCGGCTTGTCTTGGTGCGTTGCCTTGGTGGAGACGTGCGGATGGTTGCCCTAAATGTGGCGACCTAACTTCGACTTCGGCGGGTCTGTCTAGTCGTATTGATGCTGCTTGCCCGCGATGCCTCGCAAATGGAAGCCCCCTCCATAGGTGCCATGTTTTGCTTCGATACGAAGCGGACATAAGGCGTTGGGTTCCGGGCTTCAAGAACGCGCCGGGTGTCTTCGGGCCGTCGATTCCGATCCTTAGGTCCCTCGACTCGCTCGTGGATACTCTCGGCCACCGGCTGTCCCACCAGCTTTCCGGCACCCTCGACCTCGTAACCAGCATTCCGATTCATCCCCATCGCTTTCGCACACGCGGATTCAATCAGGCAGACTGGATCGCGACACGGCTCGCACGGCGGCTGGCTCTCCCCTTCGATCCAAGCTGTCTTCGAAGGACTCGGCACACGCAACCTCAAGCCTCACTCGCCGGCATCGCGCGGCATCGAAACGTCGAGGGCGCATTTAGGGCCCGACCTATGGTCGAGCGCGATCTGCGTATCGGGTTGGTCGACGATGTCCTGACAACGGGAAGCACCCTCGAAGCCGCCGGGAACGCCCTGCTCGAGGCCGGTGCTATCGAAGTGCGCGCCATCACCCTAGCGGCAACTCTGCCCCCCGCGGCGCGCAGCCCCCGAAGAGCGGCGGAACGGCCGGACTGCCCCTATGCTGCTTACCCTTAAAAGCGTATGCCCGGACGGACCTTAGAAATGAGTCTCCTCCGAAATACCCTCTAGGAGTCTTCCGGCCCTGCCGAATAGTCAGGATCGTACACGCCGCAACCGCGGCTTTTCAGGAGCCCGACATGTACTCGTCTTCCCGCGCAGCCTTCTCGCTCACAGCCCTCCAAAGCACGGCCCTCGGCGCCATCCTCGCCGCCTCATTTTGCTCCTTTGCAACGAGCGCACTGGCCGATCACCATGAAGCGGGGGAAGCAAAGGCCGAGGCAGCCGTCGAGGTTTCTGACTCCTACAAAAAGGCCATGCGCCTGTACCTAGAGGCTCAGGGCTCTTTCGCGATCATCGGCGAAAACGTTGCCTACGGTGCCGCGAATGAAACCCTCATGGCGATCCAGAATTCTGGCGCGCAGGTCACTGAGCTGATGCAGACCATCGTGCTTGAGGAAGCACTCGATGCCTTCGGCAAGCACTTCGGAGACATCGACGTTCTCACACGACTCTGGGCTCCGGTCTACGCGAAGCATTTCAGCGAAGCCGAGCTCAAGGAGATGATCGTATTCTTCGAATCGCCGGTCGGAAAGAAGAGCCTCGAGCTCCTCACACCGATCAATCAAGACGGAATGGCTGCAGTCCAGGCGGAGAGCTTTTCGATTTCGCCGGAATTCCAGCTCGGAGTCGACGCGCGCTTCCGTGAAGCTGGCATCGTCGGCGACCAGGCGCCCACTCCCGCGCCCTAAGCGAATGGCTCCATGGACGAGGACCGGGCCACCCTCCCCCTGAGGGCCCCGCATGCTAGGGGCGACGCAGCTCGATCCCGTCTTTAGCTCGACCGCTTCTTCAAATAGTCGCGGCGGATTTGCCCGCATTCTTCGTCAACGAATGCAGTGACGAGCCCGTCCGCGTCAGCCCAGCTTCGCCCCGTCCCGACCATTTGATCGGTGACCGCATTCACGTGGCGCTTCGTCGAGAAGAGCGCGTGGCCTGCCTTGGCAGCGAGTGATGCGGCAAGGGCATCGACTTCGGCGTCAAGCACATCCGCCGGAACGACGCGGTTCAAGAAGCCGGCAGCCTTTGCTTCATTCGCATCAAAAGGCCGACACGTCAGCACCAGTTCCTTGGTTAGCGCGGGACCTAACTCCCTCACCAAGCGCGGGATTCCGCCCCAGGCGAGCGGGATTCCTAGATCGACCTCGGGAATCGAAAACTTCGCCTCGACGCTCGCAATTCTTAGATCACAGGCCGCGGCGAGCACCAGGCCACCACCGACGCACCAGCCCTGAATCCGTGCGATCGCCAATGCGCGCATCGATTCCAGCGACTCCGCCATCCGGCGACCGATCTCCGCGATCTCATGGGTCGATTTGTCTTGTTTGCCCCCGAAGCTCTTAAGGTCGGCACCTGCGGAGAAAGCACGCCCCGCACCGGAAACGATTACCACCTTCGCTTCGGTCTCCTCATCGAAATACCGGGCAGCTAACGCGATCTCCTCAAGCGCCTCCGACGAGAGTGGGTTTAATTTGTCCGGCCGATTGAGTTCGAGCCGGCCTATGGATCCGTCGATTTCAGTGCGAAGCGTCTTGAACACGAAAATTCCTTAGGCGATCTCTGCTGTAATCGCAGGCGCCAACTGGGTGATTATTTCTCGGTCGTCTATGTCGTTCGGATGAAAGTCGGCGCGGTACCACGCGCTGTATTCGCTCCATGTACCACGCAGAAAGCCGTCTTTACCGAACAGGAAGCCCAGACCGCTCATCCAAGTTTTGACTTCGAAGAGGCGACCATCCTTCCACATCATGTAAATCATGCGCTCCCACGTCTCGAGCGCCAAGCCAAAGGTGTTAAGCACCATGGTCACGTTCCGCACCCATCGCGGAATTTTGGCAACTTCCATCACGTCGTAGGCGACGGCCTTATGCTCCGCTTCTTCAAGGGCGTGCCATCGCCATAGTCGCGCCATGTCCGGATGCATCTCCTCGACGCGCCCGAACGAATCTTTCAGCACCTGGCGTGCAAGAATCGCCGTGAGATGCTCGATCGCTGAAGTGGATGCGAGCGAAAAGCGCGGCGCCTTCTTGTTCTGCCACTTCAGAATTCGGTCGATTATCTCGTTGCGCTTCGCCAAGGCACCGTAGCCCTGCCTAACAAGCAGATCGACGTGATCGTCGTGGAGCCGACTGTGCTGGCCTTCCTGACCGGCGAAGCCACGAATCCCTTCGATCAGAGCGGACTCCGTGACAAGGCCCGTGTAGTGCCTGACCGATCGTACGAAGAACGCTTCGCCGAAAGGCAATGTCGAGGAAAACGCATTCAGAAAATGCGTCTTGAAGGGGGAGCCGCCCCACCAATACCGCGGCAGGCTTTCAAAGTCTGCCGTCGAAAGTGCGTGCAGGTCGATCTTCGGGCGACGAATCCGAATCGGCGCAGCCGCACGCGCGATCGTATCTGCGGGCGTAGCGGGGGATGCGGCTCCAGACTTCGCTTCGGTCGTATCAGGCATACTAAGCAGCTCCAGATCCGGACTCGGTCAGCATCTAGCGGACGCAGGATAGCCCACCCCGGCGCTCTTCTCTGGATGGAGCGTACGTCTCTACACAATCCAGGCGGCTATCGCGCGATCTCATCGATCCTGAGCAGCGGGATCTGTAGCGGCATCAACACCAGATCCTGAGCGGCGGCCGAACTCGCGCCCGATACCTCGAGGCCTAACTCTTGCCTTCGGTCCGCTCGCGCGCGGCGGCCACGGATTCTGCAATCGTATGTCGCAAGCGCTCGGGATCGACGGGCTTCTTAAAGATCACGCCTTCGAGACCTTCTATGCGGCTGCGTTTGATGATGTGGTCCTTGTCGTAGTGGAACGCGGTCATCATCAAGACAGGCATATCCGGATAGCTCTCTCGCACTTTTTGATAAAGCTCGTGACCGTCCATCTGTGGCATAACGACATCGGAGAGCAGCAAGTCGAAGCGTGCTTGTCCGAGGGCCGCGAGGGCTTCCTCTCCGTTTTCGGCAGTCTCGACGATGCACCCGTCGACTTCGAGCATTTCCTGCAGCGTGCGACTGATTCCGTCGTCGTCGTCCGCAACGAGAATACGCAGTCCTGCTAGGCGCTCGTCGGGTTCGTGCCGCTTCCGATCTTCGCTACGCAAATCGATCATGCGTGCCGAAGACACGTAGTTTGTCGTCTCGTAACTGTCGGTATTGACCATGTCCGTCAATCTTTCGACTACTTCAGTGATCTTGCCCACTTCACGACGAATTGCATCCAGACGTTCATTTTCAACGGACGAATCCCCTTCGCCTGCGAGATTCGCAATATCATTTTCGAGCAATGTCGCCTGGTTAACGATAACCGCGAGGGGGTTGTTGATCTCGTGAGAGAGTCCGATCGCGACTTCGCCTAACGTCGCGAGTTGATCCTTGCGAAGGATCTCACGAAGATCCTTGGCGAAACCGATCGTCCCGTCTTCCAGCCCCGCTTCGTCGAAGAGGATTGTGCCGCTAATCGCGACGGGGATCGACTCGCCGCTACGCGCGACGAATTCCGTTTCTAGGGTGTTGCAGACACCAGGTCCACCATGCTCGGGACCGCGCATAATCTCGCTGACACGGCGCGCCTCTTTGACGCTCGGGTAGAAGAGGCCAACGAACTGACCGAGAACTTCTTCCTCCTCATATCCGAGCGAAGCGTGGGCACCGTCATTAAAATAAACGACCCGACCTTTGCGGTCGGTGCCGACTATGATGTCCGGCGAGCTCTTCGTAAGTTGCTCGAAGTGTTCCCGCGTGAGACTCATGTGCAGCTTCCACTCACTCTAATAACTCCCTTGCGACCTTCGCCGCTTGCGGCTCATGATCAGCCGATGCCCTGTTCAGCCAGCCAGCGCTCAGCATCGATCGCCGCCATACAACCTGTACCTGCCGCTGTAACCGCTTGGCGATAGACCGGATCCGCGACGTCACCACACGCAAAAATTCCTTCGATCGACGTAAGCGACGTTCCCGGCTTCACCTTCAAATAGTCCGCATCGTCGAAGTCGAGCTGATTTTTAAAGAGTGACGTGTTTGGCTGATGCCCGATCGCAATAAACAGCGCCTCTATGTCAATCTCGCGGGTTGTCCCATCGCGAAGATCCTTGAGTCGCACGCCGGTCACGAACTCGCTGCCTAGCACTTCGTCGACTTCCGAATGCCACGCAAACTCGATCTTCTCATTCGCCAGCGCGCGCTCAGCCATAATCTTCGAAGCGCGAAGCTCACCGCGGCGATGAATTAAAGTGACCTTGGTTGCGAAGCGCGTGAGGAAGAGCGCCTCTTCCATCGCGGTATCGCCACCGCCGACAACCGCCATCGGCTTATTGCGGAAGAGTGCGCCATCGCACGTCGCGCAGGCTGATACGCCGAGGTTCACGAACTTCTCTTCCGAGGGCAGACCTAACCAACGAGCGGACGCGCCCGTCGCGACCACAACTGCATCCGCCGTGTAGTTCTTACCCGCGGTCGTTACCTTGAAGGGCCGTTCGGAGAAATCAACAGAAGTCGCGTCTTCGAAAAGGAGCTCGGTTCCGAAGCGTTCCGCTTGCTTCTGGAACTCTTCCATCATCTGAGGCCCGGTCACGCCGTCGGGATAGCCGGGATAATTTTCGACATCGGTCGTGATCATCAGCTGGCCACCAAAGTTCAGACCCGCGAGCATCAAAGGCTCGAGTCCGGCGCGTGCCATGTAGATGGCGGCTGTGTAGCCCGCCGGCCCGCTGCCGATGATGAGCACGCGTCGGTGCGGGGACTCCATGCGATCTCCTTTTCGCGCGTCGCTTCATTTCGCGAGAGCGAGCGCGAGTACTTCGTCCGCAATCCTTCGGACGAATTCGAAGTCTACGACCACGCCCTGTCGCTCGCTACCCGAATTAACCTAGGAGACGTGCTCTCCGGTTCATTTCGATGAGTCTCCGCGGACTGAAATCTTCGACACCCAATCGGCGGTGCGCGATCACGAAAACCGCCGATCCCGACGGACCGTCAGCCGCGGACGAATTAGAGCGGCTCGGTGATCGGCAATTCTTCCCACATCAGCTGCAGGAAGATCCCGATGAAGAACGAAAGAAACGTCATCAGCAGCAGCGCCGAAGGAAAGACCCAGACCCCTTCGAACCCAACGACGTGGGGTAGCTGCCCGATCATGGGCGGCATGCTGTCGCGCAACGCGGCCACCGACAGCTCCCCCGCCTGTGGCGACCAGTTTCGGGCGACCATGAAGGGCCCGACCAGGCTCGTCATCACGACACCGACCCCGAAGGCTTCGACGACGCCGAGCAAGAAGATCGAACGCGCACGGGCGAAAGCGACCGAGGTATTCGGGATTCGACGCGCGACCTCGACGTAGATGTAGAGCAAAGTCACAAGTCCGATCAGCAGCACGACCGCGTTCAAAGCGACCTGCTCACGGCTCGCGAGGTCCCAGACCTCGTCGATCAAGAACACAGGGAGGTAGCCGACTATGATTCCGGCGCCGATGCGGGGGACCGAGGCGTGGAAGAAGGAAAGATCCCGTTTCCAGCAGAAGCGGTAGAGAAGGAACCAGACTGTCGCCCCATAGACAAAGACGACTTCGCCGGCGCAGAGCAAATCGAAGAACCACGGCGCCCGGTCGTAGGCAAAGACGGCTCCCACAAAGGGAGCGAGCATAGTAAGCAGCACCGTCGCGTGAATTTTCGGCGTGTGCCAGCTCAGGTTACGGTCATCGCTCGAATGCTTTGTATCGAACCCAGCGTGATGGTTAATGATCGCCGAGGAATGCCGAATGTCGTAGACCCGCAGGAACCATCGCTCGAGCTTCCCTAGCAGCCGCCGACAATTTCGATCCGGTCGCCGCAGGAATGGCATCAGATCGCTACTGCGATCAACTCGAACGGCATTCGCGGTCGTGATCGCGGAGAGAACCTCTTCTTCTCGCGAACCGAAGGGCGAGTCGTCCTTCTCGAAGGCCTGATTCTCTTCGTCGAGGCAGACCCCTTCGAGCCAAACGTAGAAGGAGCGCTCCGCCATCCGCAGGATCATGCGGTTCGCAGCCTCGGATTCCCCTGCCTCGAGCACTTGGAAAAACCCGCTCTCCGTCGGGTCATCCTCGGGGTCTACGAGCTGAACCTCCCCCGCGATATAGGACGCGAGATAGTCTGAGTCGACGCGGTCACTCACCAAAACGCGCAGGGATTGGTAGATCCGGCGCCGAAGCGAAAAGGCGGCGACCCGCAGTTGCCGCCCACCGCCGAACTCGTGGGTTTCGATGAATCGAAGCAGCACCTGCGAGAGAAGCGCCACGTCTTGGTGGAATCGCAACCTAGCGTCCGGTCGGAGCCGATCTTCGGTCTCCAGATATTCCACGAGCAAGTCGAGATATTGAGGGGCCGCCGCGAGTGCGCGGATTGTGAGATTACGGACATCGCGGGGGCTGGCATTCGTGCTGATCAGCCGCGTCTTCGTCAGCAGATCTTCGAGTTGCAGAAAAAGCTCGGTCGGGTCGTGCCGCGAGGCATGAAACGAAAACGTCTCTGGAAAAATTCGCTCAAAGCCGCCTTCGCCCTGAGCGACCTCAAAACGCACTTCACGCGCATGAAACGCCAAACTGAAACGGAAGGTGAGTTGGAGCCGCTCGACCCGCAGCTCAAGACGCGGCAGCGCATCTGCGACTGCCGCGGCATCCGGCGCGGTCATCGACTGCCGCTGCAACTCGGGCGTAGTCCGCGCCACTGGGTCAGAGAATCCGCTGGCGAGGATTTTCGCCGGTCTCGTAATAGTCCTCGACCGCCTTCGACAGGCCGACCAAGCCATCGGGCATGGGCTCAGAACTCGGCCACCTTTGCCCGGCGATGTTCAGCCGATCCCTAAGCATCTGCGCATCGGGATAGGCATCGCCGACAAGCGCGTCGTCCACATCGAGCCAGTTACCGATCGCTGTCCGAATCCGCGAGACCCGCTCCTTGAGCTCGGACATATTCGCCGACTCGACGCCGACGCCGGAGACGCGATCGCCCAGCCTGGCTAGATCTAACAGCGTCGTCTCGAGCACTTCGCGCAGCGCGCCTGAAGCCGGGGACTTCGTCTGCGAGACTCGACCGATCAGCTCCTCAAGATCGCGCGTGAGCGGTTCGTGAGAAATTTCCTTGAACATGATGACCCGGCCCATGGTCTCGCCATTGCTGTCCGCGAGCGCTTGGTTCGAGATGCGCAGGCGATGGCCGGGACCGATGCCGATATCGACCTCCTCGAAGCTCCCGCCGGATTCCTCGGCGAGGGCTCGCACCCGGTCCGCGAGTTCCTTTAAATGCTCCTTGCCTAGGATGTCGTCGATTGAGTGGCCCTGGATATCGCTCTCGAGGCCGATGAATGCCTTCGCGGGCTGATTGACCGCGCGCACGATTCCGTCGCGGTCCAGAGCAATCGCGCCAGTCCGCAGCCGATCCATTACTGCCGCAAGAAATAGATTCGCATATCGCAGCTCATCTACCAGGCTGCGGTTTTCACGCGTCAGTAAATGCAGCTCCGTCGCACGCTTCACGATCGCCTTCAGCTCATCCGGTTCCCAAGGCTTATTCACGTAGCCGTAGATGTGCCCGTCGTTAATCGCCTTGACCGTCGCTTCGGCGTCGGCGAAGCCAGTCAGGATAATGCGGACCGTCTCCGGGAATCGTTGGTAGGTCTCGCTCAGCAATTCGACGCCGGTCATGCCTGGCATACGCTGATCGGTGATCACGACTGCGATCGGCTGATTCTCCTCCATGATCTGGAGGGCCTGCGTCGGGTCGGAGGTCGTCAGGACTTCATAGAGGTCCATGAACGTAAACGTCATCGTCTCGAGGATGGCTTCCTCGTCGTCAACGATCAGAATTCGGGGTCGTTCGGATTCGCTCATTCGCTCTCTATACTCACGCAGCTTCGATCGCGTTCATCGAACGCTGCAACCTGCAAACTTTGTGGCCTACAAACGACGTGGCCCAAAAGGCGCTGCGGCCAAACAAAAACCGCACCGCTTCTTAGTAGCGCGTTGCCTTGATCAAGCGCTCGCGATTCATACCCCATTCGCCACGCCAACTCTCCGCCACTTCCTGACCCGGGCTCTTTCCCTTCTCTACCTGCTCTCGCAGGGGATCCAAAAATGTCGTTTCGTCGTGATTCGCGAAGCCATCGGCATGCGCCCGCGCAAGCCCGACCGCCGAGATCTCGACGAGCTCCCGCGCCATATCGAGGACCTTGCGACCTGCCATGTCGGCGCGAAGGCCGAGCATGGCCACGTCGAGCTGACCCGCATCAAGCTGCTCCGGAGTCACGTTGCCCAGAAGCTCCCAAGTGGCTTCGAGCGCGCCCTTATCGTAAAGCAGTCCCTTCCAGAGGGCCGGCAGAGCGCAGATATGCGCGCGTGGCACCGTGTCCGCGCCGCGCACCTCGATGATCTTTTTGAGCCGAACATCCGGGAAGAGCGTCGTCAGATGCATATCCCAATCCCGCGTCGTGGGGCGGGTCCCCGCGAAGCCGCGAGACATGAACTCCCGAAACGTCGTCCCGTCACCTGCATGGTAGGTGCTGCCGCGAATCACAAAAAAGAGCGGCACGTCCAGCGCCCACTCCGTATAGCTCTCGTACCCGAAGTCGGGGTCGAGCACGAAGGGAATCAAGCCACATCGGTCTGGGTCCGTATCACGCCAAATAATCAGACGCTTCGAGACATAACCATTCTCTTTGCCACCCGAGATACTCGAATTCCCGAAGAGCGCCGAGACGACCGGCGTCGCGACTAACGCCGCACGCATTTTTTCGATCATGTCCTCTTCGCTCGAGTAGTCGAGGTTCGCTTGAACCGTCGCCGTCGCGTGCATCATTTCGAGACCGTGGCCGCCCTTAGTCGGCAGATACGACCGCATAATGTCGTAGCGGCCCTTCGGCATGGTCGGGATGTCCGGGACCTCGTGGAAGGGATCGATGCCGAGACCTAACCAAGCGATTCCGAAATCGTCGGAGAGTTCTTTCACGAGATCGACGTGAGTATTGAACTCGGAGCAGGTCTGACGAGTATCCGCGAGGGGCGCCCCTGAGAGTTCGATTTGCCCGCCGGGTTCGAGGGTGATCGACGCGCCTTCGTTCAAAAGTGCGATCACCCGACCGTTTTCTTCGACCCGCTCCCAACCGACCGCCGAAGCAATCTTCTCAAGCAAAGCGCCTATGCCGTATGGCCCTTCATAAGGGACACGATCCCCGGTGTCCGCATAAACGCCGACTTTTTCGTGTTCGGTCCCCACAGCCCAATCTTCACGCGGCGTTTGCGCGGCGTGAAAATAGGCGAGCAGATCACCCATGCCCTCGATGGGCTGGTCCTGGGGATTCATCTAACGAGACTCCTTGAGGCGGCTTGGCTATCTGAACTTACGTAGGCCGAACCGTCGGGCGGGCACGAACGCGGCCTAATCGTAGAGATCTGAGTGTAGAAAGCGAATGAGGGCGCAGGCTACCGCATGCGATCCATAAGCGGCTCGTTCAAGCTGGCCCCCGGTAAGTCGGCCAATATTGCCGCCTCCGCGCCCAGATGGGACATCCTTTGCCGCTTCCTGAGCATTCGGTCTCGTCGATTTATGACGCGACCAATGGTCATCGAAGAGATCCCCAATCGGTGCCTGGTCGCTAAGTGCGGGTCCCAGCACGTCCGGAGGGTAGGCGAAGGCCGAGGAGTACCCGTGCCCTTCGCGCTCGCCATCAGTGATCCAAGCACAGCCAATATTGAACCAGTCGTCGAGAGACTCCGACGATTCGGGGCCGCTGTCCCCGGACTCCTCTGGTGACCCCGCCGATTGATCCGAGAGTCGAACCAGCCCGTCCTCGATCCCCACGGCGAGCGTGCAGTCGCCCACTGCGAGAGCCGTCCGCGCACGGTTCCGGGCCCCAGCCGTGATCTGTTCCCAGCCGACCGGTTGATCTGGGACACCACTCGCAACGGCTGTAGGGATCACAAGGAGCGATTCGGGTTTTGCCGAGTGAGCCACCAGAGCCATTCGCACCGCAGCTAACTTTGCTGCGTTCTCCGTCCCCACACGCACCGGATTTCCAACAAGAACTCCCGCGAGGCTGGCCGCCAACAGAAAGTTCGGTTCGGGTCCGTTCAAGGCGCTGTCGCTTCTTCGAGAAAGCGTTCGATGAAGTCGCCTAACGCGTCTTTCAGCTCCCCCTCCTCCGAGAACGGAAAGGTTCTGCAGGGACCTTCATTCTTGCCGGCCTTAAAGGGACCCACGAGGGTGATCTCTCCCTTGCTCTTGGTCGTCACAATTGCACGATGACGCCCACGCGAGAGATTAAACTCAACCGCATGAACATGTTTGTCGTCCAGGCGCGGCGCCGACACCTCAATTCGAAGCGCAGGCAGCTCCGCTTCGATCGCCGCGTTAAAGCGGTCAATCGCGCCGGAGATGATGCCATGCACCTCTTGTGCTTTTAGCCGCGCGCCCGCCACATCTTCGGCGTGCCCCGCTTCGCGTCTGCGCAGAGCCGCAGCAAAATCGTCGATCCGTTCCTCGAGTCCCATTAGCCATCCTCCTCACGTGCTTTGCGGGAAGGTATGCATTTAGAGCGGGCGGCGCGACACACCGAGACTTTTGGTGCAGTGATGCGACTAAAGCGCTTCGTCCGCCATCATCGCCAGAGGGCCTTGACCGAGATCGGCAAGCAACTGGTCCCGAACGGAGCGGAAGACCGCCTGCCGCGAGATCGCCACGGGGTCGCCGGCGGGGCCGGAGATCTTCATGGGATCGATGTAGGTGCCATCTCGCTTCACGCGAAAGCAGACGTGGGGGCCGGTCGAGAGACCCGTGCTGCCGACGTATCCGATGATCTCTTTTTGTGAGACTCGATCCCCGACTTTCAAACCCTTCGCGAAGCTTGCTAGGTGCGCGTAGTGCGAAGTCATGCCGCCCATGTGCCGAATGCGGATGAGATTTCCTGAGGCGCCTGCACGCGCGCGATATTCGACGACGCCATCGGCAACGGCCCAGATCGGCGTTCCATGGGGTGCCGCGTAGTCGATCCCCGGATGCGGCCGCGTGACCTTGAGGATCGGGTGCGCGCGCGCTCGGGTGAAGCGCGATGAAATTCGGCTGAACTCGAGGGGTGCAGCCAGGAAAGCACGCTCGACAGAGCTCCCGTCCGGCCGGAAATACGCGCCCTCGCCAGAGTCGTCTTCGAAATAGACAACCGTATGATCGCCGGCCTTGCCCGCATAACGTCCGGCCAGAATTCGCCCGGGGCGAACGTATACGTCTTGGCCATCATCGTTCGTGCGATAGAGCCGTTCGTAGAGAATTTGGAATTCGTCGCCGGGATGAACTTGACGACTGAAGTCGATATCCCAAGCCAGAATGCGAGCGAACTCGGAGGCAAGCGTGTTCTGTTCACCGAGGGAAACGATCGCTCCGTAAAAAGACGAGTCGACGACCCCTGCGATCTTCGCGATCAGCGGCCGGAGCTCAGCCGTCTCTTTGCGCACGACATAACGGGTGCCTTCCCAAGCGAGATAGAAGCTTTCTTCAGCGCTCTGGGAATATCGAAAGTCGAGTACGCGGCCGTCGGAATCTTGGCCGAGTCGATATTTGTCGCCCGGCCGCGAGCGGCGGAAGTCGAAGACTTTGCGCATCTCGGTCGCGATCAAGTGGACCGTGCTAGGCGAGATGCCCTGCCGATTCAGTGACGAGCCCAGGCTTTCGCCCCGGCCGATCTCTCCACGAGTCACGACCGTGAAAGGATCGAATAGATTCTCCGTCGACTGCATAGCTTTTTTCACGTTAAGCGTCGCTATTCGGTCGTCGAGCTTCGTCACGCCACCCTGGATCGATGCGGTCTGATAAATCGGGAGCGCATCGATGAAAACCGCTTCGCGGCGGATGGATGTCGTTATGTCCGGAGTATTCGCTTGCCGCGACGCGAGACCACCAAGGGTCGACGGACGATTCGTGTGTGCGCCGAGACGAGCTTCGTGGACGGCTGAGGCGGCGGAAAGAACAGCACCTGCGGTCGCGCGAGTCGAAGTGTCAGCAGCCGTTCCAGCACTCGGACCTTTGGCCGAACCAATTCGGCTGCCTATCCCAAAACCTAGAACTACGGCGAGCACGACTAGAAGCCCGCCGAGACCAGCTCGGGACACAAGCGCTCGCTCGACGGGGCCTTTTATCGCGTGGCTGGGCGCGCCATTTGGCTCCGAATCCGAGGCGGTCCGTAGACCTTCTCGATCGGAAGAATCGGGATGCATCACAAGCTCCTAGGGGCTCTCACTCCGGCGCTATATGTAGCCAAACAGGGCATTGCACGCACCGGTCGAAAGATCAGCGCATCACTCGTTCGGTTGGTTTTAGACCCACCTTTCGCGATACTCGGCTCCTTCACGAGTCCGATGATTCATAGCCTGACCCGCGCCCTCGCCGCGCCTATTCTCCCGCCAACTCCCGCTGGCTTCCGAAGCGGATTCATCCGACGCCCTGCTTCATCTCCTACATCCCATTCAGCGAATCGACCACGTACTCACTCGGAGTGGCTCATGCCCGCCGATCGTTCAGCGCCGAAGCCGGCCGCACCGCCGGAAACCGACGATCGGGACCTACTACTCCTGCCACGCCTAGGCCGAGCGGGTGGTGGACCCGTCGTGGGACTCGGGCTGGTTGTCGTCCTGCTCTTCGCGTTCTCCGCAGGAGTCGCCTCCGAAGCCCAGGCCTTGTGGCCCTTCGATCGGCTATTCGATCGCGGCCCTGTCGGCGAACGCATGGCCGCCCTTCTTTCCGAAGCGATCCAAATCAACACGTCGAACCCACCCGGCAACGAGCGCGCCCTCGCGCGACGTTACGCCTCTGCACTCCGTCGCTCCGGGATTGATGCGCGAATCTTTGAGACTCCTAGTGAAGACGGTCAGCCGAGACGTGCTGCTGTTTGGGCGCGCCTCCCCAGTCGTGCCGCGGGGGCCGCAAAGCGCCCGGCCCTCGCGCTGCTTTCCCACCTCGACACGGTTCCGGCCAATGCTTCGGAGTGGAGCGTCGATCCATTTGCGGGCGAAACTTGGGATGGCTTCGTTTGGGGGCGCGGGGCGCTAGATGCGAAGGGAGTCGGGGTCGGCCACCTAATGACGATGGTCGCAATCGCGGAAGCAGGTCTTGAGCTCGATCGCGATCTCATTTTTCTCGCAACGCCCGAAGAAGAAACGGGCGGGCGACTCGGTGCAGGCTGGATCGTCGAGAACCATCCCGAGCTTTTAGAAGGCGTCGGGTACTTGCTCACCGAGGGCGGCGGCATTCAACTTCCCCGCGAACAAGAGGGTGCGCGACCGCCGATCTGGGGCGTCGCGCTCACAGAGAAGGCGCCGTGCTGGCTGGAGCTCCGTGCTCTCGGCCGCGCGGGACATAGCAGCTCACCTACTCCTGATGCCGCAGTCCCACGACTCATCGCCGCGCTTGACCGCATCCGCCGGGTCGAGACCCCACTCCACGTCGTGCCGCAAGTAGAGCAAATGTTTGCAGCGCTCTCGCCCATCGCGCCTGAGTGGGACCGAGCAGGCTACCTCTACCTAGCTTCGACGCTCGAAAACGACGAAGGCTTCAAGCGGCGCTTCCTGAGCGACCCGGGCCAGAATGCCCTTGTACGCAATACTGTGTCGATCACCGTCCTCGAAGGCGCGCCCAAGACGAACGTCGCCCCCTCCAGCGCACGAGCACAACTCGACGTGCGTCTCTTACCCGGGGAACAATGCGACGCGTTCGCTGCGGCTATCCGCTCACTCATAGATGACGACTCCATCGAAGTTGAAACGATCCTCAGTTTCCCGGCCATCGCATCGCCAGGGGATACGCCGCTCTTTCGTGCCATCGAATCCGTTGCTGGGCAGCAGACGCCCGCCGGACTAGTCGTCCCCCGAATGATCGGCGGATTCACCGACGCTCATTGGTTTCGCGAACTCGGAATCGTCGCCTACGGTTTCGTACCCCGCGGCCTCACTTCCGACGAAAGCGGCCGGCTGCATGGGATCGACGAACGAATCTCCATCCTAAATCTCAAAGAGAGCGTCCGCCTAACGATCGAAATCGTTCAAGCGCTGGACCAAATCGAATCCGCGAGCGATCAGGTGCCAAAGGCCGAATAATAAAAAGGGCAAGCGGTCGACGACTAACGTCGAGGTCGCTCACCCATTCATCTTGATCTATGCCTAGCGGCTGCGCTCTTAGCGCAGTTCCCCAATCGCCTGATGGAGGGCGTCGAAGAGCGGCTCGACATCGTTTACGTCGAGGCAGCTGAAGGCGACCCGGATATCCGTCGCAGACGTGGCGATGAGCCCGACTCCGTGCTCATCGAGAAGATGAACGCGCAGCTTCTCCGCGTCGACGCCGTTTACTTTCACCAGCATGAAGTAGCCGCTGTTAAACGGATAGACGCTCCAACTGTCAGCGAACTTCGACTGATTCGCGACTTCGAAGACACGCTCGGCGCGAATGCGTAGGACCTCGCATTTCTCGTCACGCTCCTGCTGAAGCGTCGGAGAAGCCAGCGCACGCTCAACCAAGGTCTGCGAAAGCTGCGGGACATTTGAAACACCACCTCGAATAGCGCCGCGAGTCTTCGCGTCCAGCGCGTCACAAACCACGTCTGCCGTCTCGGGGCGTCCCGGACCAAACGTGATGAAGCCGCATCGCAGCCCCCACACGAAGAGTTCCTTCGTCGCGCCATCGAGCTTCACGGCCAACAGGTTCGGATGCTGACCCGCGAGCTTCCCGAAGAGCGACTCGGTCATGGACTCGCCACCGAGGTGATAGAAGAGCCCAAAATACGCGTCATCGCAGAGCACGACGAGCTTCGTTCCCTTTTCCGCCTGAGCCACTAGCGCCGCCGCTAGAGCATCGCCCTCTGCGTCGGTCGGCATATAACCGGTCGGGTTATTCGGAAAGTTCAACAACACAACAAGCTTCTCACGCCCCGTGGCGAGTTCCGCCAACCGTGATGCGAAAGCATCCGTATCCATTCCGCCTTCGGCACGATAAAAGGGGAACGTTTCGATTTTCGCGCCATGATGCACTTCGTAGGTGAGGCGATAGTTGCCCCAGAGCTTGTCGGGCAAAAGGATCACGTCCCCCGGATCGAGGAAGAGCTCACCGGCGAGTGATAGGCCATGGGTGATCGCGCTCGTCACGATCGGCTGACCGAAATTCTTGTCACTAAGGGACGGGTTCTCCAAGAGTAGCTTCTTGCGCCACTCGTCACGAAGACCAGGCCGGCCCGCCGGCGGCGCGTAGGTCAAGGCATCTGCAGCCGACACGTCGCCAAGCTGATTCGAGATCGATGCCAAAGACATCGGCCCGCCATCTTCCGTTGCGATTCCGATCGTCGCGTTGAAACGCGTCGCCTTCTGCTTGGCCTCGGCCGTCTGGGAAATGATCCCCTTCGGAAAGTAGAGACGGCGGCCGTACTCGGAGAGCATCGAGAGCACTTCCGGACCGGCTTCTTCAAGCTTCTCGTTCAGGGACTGGGCGATCGGATTTAATTTGGACATAGATATCGAGGTACCAGGAGATCGGTGCGATTGCGCACGGATCGGGGGCAAGGGGAATCAGCGCGAGCGCGTCGGCGCGTGAATTTACCGGGGTTTGGACCTGGATCCAAGGCGTTTATGCAGGACGTGCATCAGGTCCGTGTATCCCATCTCACGCCAGAAGGCCTGGCCCTCGACATTCCCGGAGGCAACCTGGATTTCAACGCGGTCAACCCCGGCATCACGCACCCAGCTCATGGCTTCTTCGACGAGCTGCCGCGCGATTCCCCGTCGCCGACACTCGGGACGAACGCCCAAGTCGGTGATCTCGGCGCGCTCGGTCTCCTCGAGGATCGGCGGGGCGCGGTCGATCCGGACAATGCAGATGCCTTCGATGATCGATTGTCCGGGTGGACCCGAAGCAGTGGCGTCAAATACAAGGATCGCGGCATCCGGATCACGAGCCATCGCTCGAAGAAGCTCTCTAAGTTCACCTTCGGCAACGGGCCCACGGCGCATTCGGAAAAGCGGATCGAGGCCGGCGTGGTGCTCGGTCACCAAAGTCCACAGAGCTGCGACGCGATCGATCTCCTGCATCCGTGCAACGCGCACTCTTCCTTCGGCCATGACCCCTGATTCTCCTTGCCCACGCTCAGCTCGATTTAGATTGGCATGGCGCGCCACACGGCTCGAACGCGCAATCACCTAGTTTCAATCCCTTGGGGCCCGTGCCTGCACTCTACCTGCAGATCTGGGAATTGGGACCCACGATTCATCCTGTTCAAACGTGGGTTTGTGGGCCCAGAACGGGGTATTATGCGGGGGCTCGTCTTATTCCTCAAATGCTGTAAATGCCCAGTTGGAACTCATGTCGAAGCTCTGGATTGTCCATCGCCAAGCTCGCCGCCGCGACGCTCTCGCGCGGCTCGCTGGCCTTGCCGCTGACGAAATCGTTATAGGCACCCCTGACGGTGCCGCATTCGTCGACGCCGCCGCACCGGCCGCCCTGCTCATCGCGCTGGACGATGACTTCGAACTTGAACTCGAATTCCTCCATCGACATCGCGCACGCCTTGAAGGCACTCGCCGTCTGCTTCTTGTCGCCCCGCAAGATGTCGCCGAAGCCAAGCGCCTAACAGGTGCGCAGAACGACGAAATCCTAGACACGCTGCCCCACGCTCGGGACCTTCGTGCCTTCGTACTTTCTGCTGTCGCACATCGAAACGCCGAACCCCTCGCCGAACGCCGCGATCGAGAACGCATCGCACACCGCTTCGCGAGCTGGTTTGGGGAACTCGAAATCCCAGGCCTGATGCGAGCGCTCGACCCGTCGCTAGCGACTTTGCCTCTGCTGGTCCGTGGCGCGGCGGGTTCCGGCCGCAGCCTAGTTGCACGTTATGTCGAGCTCTACCGGTTGCATGGTGGCGTGGGGCCGACGCTGCGAATCGATGCGCGCGAAGTTGTTGACCTCGAATCCATCGCGACACGTCTCCTGACGCGAAATGCCAGCGCCGAGAGATCGGGGCCGGCGGCACAGAAGCGCGTTCGCACAATTTGGATTGATGAAGCCGACGCCCTCGCACCCTCCGTCCAGCGTGGACTCGCCGAGTGGCTACGACTCGGCACCGCCCCGGGAGTCGCCGTCCCCGATACCCTTAGATGGGTCGCAACCGCGGGACCGGCGGGCATGCGTGATCGCCTCGATCCGCTCTTAGCGGCTGCGTTCGCACCATTGGGCATCAATGTTCCCGCATTAGTCGATCACCCCGAGGCACTCGAGTCCTTTGCAGCACAGGTTGTCGCGGAGTGGACTTCGCGCGTCGGTGGCCCAGTACGACGGCTCTCGCCGGACGCCCTCGATGCGCTAGATGCCCATGCCTGGGTTGGCGATCGCGCGGCCGTTGAATCTTTGCTGATCACGGCGCTCGCAAATACGTCCGTCACATCGGCCGATCCGCTGCACTCCGAGGACCTCGGTCTCGCCGGGATTAATCTGCACTTCTCCGGATCGGACACCGACGCGCGCGAGGGAGACACGGACTTTGCCGGCGGTCGTACCGAAACGATCGATCCCGAGCCTGCGCCGCCGGTTGCGTTCGCGCAAGCCGAAGTGATCGCGCCCGAGCCGCTGCAAGCGCCGAGTGATGCGACGTCTGATTTCGAGCGCGCCTTCTTGGAAGGACTTCCGGAAGCGCCTCCAGGTCTTACCCAACCAGGTCTTACCCAA
>JASDVF010000055.1:18821-38742 GCA_041440805.1 Myxococcota bacterium
CTTGGAAGGACTTCCGGAAGCGCCTCCAGGTCTTACCCAACCAGGTCTTACCCAAACGCCTCTTACCCAAACGCCTCTTACCCAAACGCCTGGCACTTACCCCCCTGATCGTGCTGCTGATCGCGGCGATGCTCAACTCGCGGACATGAACGGCGGAATCCTTGGCGATCCGAACGTCGACATCAGTACCGAGATGAGTGAGAGCGCTTTCGATATTGCACGAGGTGGTGTCCGGCCGGCAGAGGAAGGCGGGGGGCAAAGCTGGCGACGACTCGCTCGAAGCCTCTCCCACGAAATCCGAAATCCGCTCGTTTCGATCCGCACCTTCACGGAATTGCTGCCCGAACATTACGCCGACGAGTCCTTCCGCGAGCGCTTTACTGAATTAGTCGGCCGCGATGTCGCGCATATCGATGAGGTCGTAGACCGCCTCGCCCGCGCGGCGTCCCAAGAAAAACTCGAATCGACACCCGTCGACGTCTCCGCGTTGATCGAGGGACTCCTCGACGAGCGGCGCGAAGCGATTGGCGAGCGCCGCTTGCTCGTGCTTCGCGAGTTGGAGCGCGACGCGCCGATCGCCTGGGCCGATGCCCATTCCCTCGAAATTGCACTCGCGGGACTCCTGGATCGCGCACTCGCCGCCTTGCCCGAACGCGGCGACCTCTTCGTGGCTACTCGGCGCATCGAACGCGGCCCCGACGGCGCCCCGCGTCTTCGCGTACTCCTACGGCATCACAATCCCGAACTCGCTGGCTCCGCAAGCCGGCTGCTCGGCGATGACCCGGCCCTGGCGGACGTCTCCGCAGCAAATAATGTCATCGAATACGTCCTGGCTGAGACGATCGTCGAAGCCAGCGGCGGGCAGCTCACGATCGACGCGACGGATGCCCAAGAGACGCTGATTCTGGTCGATCTGCGGACCCCGGCCTAGCGACTCGACACCTTCGCTTCGAATCGGGGCGAGTCGGGACCCGTGTGGATCGTGGTTCTCAGCAAAGCCGCTGTGCAATCGACGTGATAAGCTCACAGCATGCCACGCATTCTCGTCGTCGATGATGAGCCCGGTGTGCAGGAATCCCTGCGGATGCTCCTCAAATCAGAGGGCGAAGTCACGGTCGCGGCCAACGTCGACGAAGCGCTCAAAGCCGTCGCTCAGCAGACCCCGGACGTGATCCTGCTCGATCTCGTCATGCCGGGTCGCAGTGGCCTCGAACTGCTCGCCGAATTGAAAGAGCGAGACGTCCGCGCGCCGGTGATCGTGCTCACCGCGACTAATACAGTCAACGCCGCGGTGGAGGCCATGAAACGTGGCGCCGCTGATTTTGTAACAAAGCCCTTCGAACTCGATGCCCTGCGGCTCAAGGTTCGTGACAAGCTTGAGAAGCGCGAGCTCCAAGATGAAGTCGAACGCCTGCGTGACGAAGTCGAAGAGCGCCAACAGCTCGGGGCCATGGTCGGACGCAGCGACTCTATGCGCGCGATCTTCCGCGCGGTCGAGCGAATTGCTAAAGCAGAAGCCACAGTCCTCGTGACCGGCGAAAGCGGCACTGGCAAGGAACTCGTCGCTCGCGCGATCCACGAAAATTCTCCACGAGCGGCCGGCCCTTTCGTGGCGGTGAACTGCGGCGCCATTCCTAGCGAGCTGATCGAGAGCGAACTCTTTGGTCACGAAAAGGGCGCCTTCACAGGCGCGACGGACCGCCGGACGGGTCGCTTCGAGGCCGCCGACGGTGGCACACTCTTCCTCGACGAGATCGGCGAACTCGCATTGGCTGTCCAAGTGAAGCTTCTGCGAGCGCTCCAGGAACGCACGTTTGAGCGAGTCGGCTCGAGCAAGCCCATGACCGTTGATGTCCGAATCGTGACCGCGACGAACCGCGACCTTCAAGCGGACGTCGCGTCGGGCAATTTCCGCGAAGACCTTTTCTACCGGGTCGCCGTGGTGCCAATCGCGTTACCGCCTCTGCGCGAACGCCGTGAAGACATCCGCTTGCTCATTGACCATTTCATGTCCAAGCGCGCGCCGGACAAGAAATTCACCTCCGCCGCTCTCGGCTCGCTCGACGGCTATGGCTGGCCAGGGAATGTCCGCGAGCTCGAGAACGCGATCGAACATGGGCTCGCGCTCTGCGACGGGGACGTGATCGAACAAGACGATCTTCCCATTTCGATCGGGCGAACCGGTCAGGCCGAGGCGCTCCGGGAGGAATGGCGGCAGGGTGGTCTCGGCTTCGAAGAAACCGTGCAGCGATTCGAAACCGACATTCTCCGTGAGGCTCTCGAGAGCCATCGCTGGAACCAGACCAAGACCGCGACCGCCCTGGGCATCACGCGGCGGGTCCTCAAGCTGAAGATGGACAAGCTGGGGATCGACGAGCAGGACGAAGAAACCGACTAGATCGGGTGAGAGCAGGGCGCGGATCCGGTCTCTATTTCCGTATTCCGCCAATTTCCTCCATTGCCTCGATATGCCACGAGCCCGCGGAGTGCGTACCGCAGCGAACGAATCGCTCTCCGACGGCGTTCCGAACAGAACGGTATATTTCCTGAATTATTTCAGATACTTACCTCGTTCGCATGCGTGACCTGTCCAGCTGGAACCGATCGCTCTTTCTAAACGCGATCGCGTTCGCAAATAGGTTTGGATTCAGAACCCCTTGCATTCCAGTAGCTTGCGACGCCCGCGCGAATCCTGCGAGACCTGGCACGGCACTTGCTTTTAGTGAGGGCATGACAACTGAAGCCACACTCCATTCCGTGCATGCCGGCGACCCTCGGATCCTGATCGTTGATGACGAGCGAGGGCCGCGCGAGTCGCTGCGCATGATCCTTTCCAGTAACTACGACGTGTCCATCGCCGAGAACGGTGCCGAGGCCCTCGAGCTGCTCCGCACCGGCACAATCGATCTCGTCACCGTCGACCTCAACATGCCCGGCATGAAGGGTGACGAGTTGATGCGGACGATCCGCGCCGAATTCCCGCAGACCGAGATCATCATCATCACCGGCTGTGGTTCGATCGAAACCGCCGTCGAAGGCATCCGTCACGGTGTCTTCGACTACCTCACCAAGCCCTTCGACGTCGTCCAAGTCAGTGCCTCTGTTGAGCGCGCCCTCGAGAGACGACAAAGCCGCACGCGCATGGTCTCCTTCCTAGAAGACGTCAGCCCCGACCGTGACTCCCAACTCGTTCTCGACGAACTTGATGCGAGCCCTCTCGCCCAGGAACGACTTCGCGCCGTACTCGAAGAGCCGGCGCTCGGCCCCGAAGCCGGCAACACCCGCGTCGGTGGCCCCTCGACGATCGAATTTCTCGAAGTCCTCGCAGAGACGATCGAGAGCCGTGATCTCTTCATGCGCGGGCATGCGCGCCGAGTTGCGTTCTTCTCAGACCTGCTCGGCGCCGCGCTCTGCATTTCTCGCGAAGAACGCCAGCACATTCGTATGGCCGCCTTCGTGCACGATATCGGCAAGGTGGGGGCGCCGAGCGATGTCCTCGCAGGCATCGTAATGCCCGAACCTCAGCGACTCGCTGCGGTCCAGACCCATTCAGCGGTCGGCGAAAAGCTGCTTCTGCCCCTCGGCCTCGAAGCGCCGATCGCCACCACAGTTCGCCATCACCACGAACGCTACGACGGCGCGGGCTATCCCGACGGCCTCGCAGGCGACGAAATCCCCGTGGCCGCGCGAATCATCGCGGTCACCGATGCCTTCGATGCCATGACTTGTGAACGGCCTTACCGCCGGGCGCGAACCTACGACGAGGCACTCATCGAGCTGCGCACAGAAGCCGGGGCCCAATTCGATCCGCAAATGGTGCGTTTGTTCTGTGAACTTGTGATGGCCGGCGCATTGGATGCCGTCGGCGAAGCCAACTCTCTTGCCGAGTGCGAAGCCGAGAACACGCTCCGCGACCGAGGTGCAGCATGAGTCTTTCAACCGAAGCCAGTCCGGAAGGCGTCCCGCTCCGCTTGGAGTCACGCGAGCGAATCGTCCACGTCGTCGAGTACAGCCACTACCCGCGCCGCCTCGCAAGCGAGAGTCGCCAAGTCGCCTACACCCAGGACCGCTCCGACAGCGGCCTCGGGCTCGACCTGCCCGAACGCGTCCGACCCGGCGAGCTCCTGCAAGTCACTGTCCGCGACATCGACGGCAAGGCCGAAATCGACGGGCTCGCCCGAGTCGTCTGGTGCCAAAAAATCGACGGAGGACGGGCACGCGCAGGCGTCGCCATTCTCCGGGAAGACGGCGAGCGCCGCATGATGCGCGTCCGAGGACGCCGCGTGATTGCGACCCCGACGGCCAATTCAGGTCATGTGCTCGGCTCTCGTTGAGTTCAAGAGGAGAAGCCGTCCCAACCGAATCGGGGGCGGGTTCGGCTTCTCCACCTCATTTCCGGCGGTGTTCCAGTCGCCGCCGGAATAAGGAAGGGTTCAAGCTGAGGGGTAGGCTGCGACGAGATGATCCGGGGGGGTAGTCGTGGCCTCACCCTCACACCCTTCTTTCTTTTACGGGCGGCACGCAATCGCGAACCGCACTCACCTCGGGCCCTCGCGCCCAACCTGCTAGATTGCCCGTCATGTTCGGTATTGGCCCGATGGAGCTCCTGCTCATACTCGTCGTCGCGCTTTTGGTCTTGGGACCGAAGCGGATGCCCGAGCTTGCCCGCACTATGGGCAAGGGACTCGCGGAGTTCCGCCGCGCCAGCAATGACCTGCGTCAGACCTTGGCTCTGGACGAGATCCAGAACGAGCTGCGTGACGGCTTGGCGGGCGCAGGCACGATTCATAAACCCGTTAAGCGACCGGACGAGGAAGACCGTCCGGCGCAGGCGGGGGACGAAATGCCGGCGGCAGACGCGAGTGCCGATGGGGATGCGAAGACGGACCGAGCTGACGGGGATGCGGACGGCGCAGCCGCGGAAGACTCTGGCTCGGCCAATACTTCGCCTTCATCACCGCCTTCATCACCGAGTGACGTATCCGCCAACGCGGGTAGCCCAGCCGCGGCCGCAGATTCGGATCGTTCGGCGTACGGGATGCCTGATCGCTCCGGCGAGCTTCCCGTTGATGCGGACCCGCATGCGCATAACGAGCCCGACGAGACCTTGAATCCAAAGCCCGCACGCCAAGCAAGTGCCGCGGACTCGAATCTAGGCAGCGTGCCCGTTGGTGGCGCTACGCCAGCGGGTGGCACGCCGGCGGGTGGAACCGCAACCAAAAAGCCCGGCGATTCGGAGCCCACGCGTGGATGAACGCGCGTTGCCCATCACCGATCATCTCACAGAGCTGCGCAACCGACTGAGTTGGGTCGTCGGATCGATGATCCTAGGCGCGATTCTCTCGTTCAATTTCGCTGAACAGATTTTCGGCTACCTACTCGCCCCCGCCACTAATGCGTTAGGCGAAAAGGGCAGCCAGCTCCAGGCCATCGCACCCACCGAAATTTTCTTCACCTACATCAAGTGCGCTCTGCTCTCAGGCTTCGTCATGACGCTGCCCGTCTCCTTCTATCACCTCTGGTCCTTCATCGCGCCCGGCCTCTACGACAACGAACGCAAGGCCGTTCTCCCCTTCGTATTTTTCTCGACAGTCCTCTTCGCCGGTGGCGCCATCTTCGGTTACTCCATGGTCTTCCCGATCGTCTTCGAGTTTTTTAATGGCTGGGACAACGAATGGGTCGTCTCCGCCTGGAGCATGAAAGAGGTCTTCAGCCTAACAACGCGCCTCTTTCTCGCATTCGGCGTCGCCTTCGAAATGCCGCTCTTCGTCTTCTTCCTCGCGATCACCGGCATCCTAAGCGCCCGCCAACTCCTCGCTGGCACCCCCTATGCGATCCTCATCATGTTCATTTTGGGCGCATTGCTCACGCCGCCCGATTTCGTGAGTCAGGTCTTTTTAGCCGTGCCTATGGTCGTGCTCTATTTGATTGGAGTCGGCGTCGCCTTCTTCTTCGAGCCAGAACGACGTGAGGCCAGGGAAGCGAAAAAGGAAGGCGGGGCGGTCGCGAAGCGGGACTAGTCGATCCCGCGACCGGCTTCAGGCCGAACGCAGACGCTCGGCACAGTCCCCCTGATTTTCCACAAGCGCCCCAAGCACACCCTCGACGCGCGCGTGGAACCGAAAGCGCGCCCTACGGCACGACCTATTTATAGAAGAATCCAGTCATGACCGAGCTACTGCATCGTCGACCGCACTCGCGCATGCAAAGAAAATCCCAGACGAACTGCATCCAAACCACGCATCGAGCCGGCCCTTTGCTCGCGTCCGTACTGGCAACTTGCGCCTTCGCCGCTCCGAGCTTCGCCGAGACGCAGGCCACATCCGCGATGAACGAAGTCCACCAGGCTTGGATCCACGGGGACACGGCCGAAATCGAGCGCTCCGCCAAGCAGCTCGAACGCTGCGCCGCAGCCTCGTCCCCGCGATTCGCGCCGCACAGATTCCGCCGGCAGAGGCACTTCGCACGGTCTAGTTACACGGTCACTCGCCTGTAAACGAACCGGATCACGCTCACCAGTCCGATCAAGGCCAGCACCTTCGGCACGGCCTGGGCTATGCGGATGACGTATAGCCGCGCGCCTAATAAATCCTCTTCATAGGCGTCCGTCCGGTCTTCTCGCGGCACGAGTGTGTACATGTTTTCAGGCACCCATTCCTGGCGGAACGAAAACACTTCTTCGCGGTCCGGCTCAACGCGAACCCGAACCCAATGCCCATCCGGGGAACCGAACCCCTCGACTCGAGTCACGTTTTGCAGTGTCTCAAGATGTTCATCGTGGAGCGGCTTATCAATTCGGTACAAATGCGTATCGCCGTGGCCAATCACGATCGGCTTTTTGAACGCCCGGGCGTGCCCGACGAGCTTTTGCTTGAACCCCGTGAACTCGCTTCGTTCGTTCAGGTGCTGCGGCTCGAGCGCCTCGAAATACCGCACGCTCCCACTCGTAGGCCATGGATCGGCCTGCAAGGCCACGAAGACGCCACGCGCATTCGTTTCCCGCGCAACACGAAACACTTCGTCGAGCCAAGCCTCGCCCGCATCGATCAAGCGCAATCGGTCCTCGCGAACATCATCAAAAATCGCGGGTCCCGAGAAGGCGATCATATGAAGCGTCGCAAAGACGACGCCCTCTCGCTCCCAGATGATGTTCTCGACGACCTCGGGAAAGTCCGTGCTCGCCGCCTGCGATCGCACGACAAAACCGGGCGCACCTTCAACTCGGCCTGCGTTTGGAAAGAATATGCGGCGGACCCGAGCGAGAAAGTCCGTGCCCTCAGGCGACTCTGCGTCGCAGTCGGACCAATCGTTGTCCCCAGGCGTAAGAATGAAAGGCGGACCTAACGACGTAAAGAGATCGAGGCGCCCCTTGTAGAGCGCCTCCGTGCAATCCGTAGCCCTGGGGTTATGCAGATCGCCGACATGCACGATCCACGAAAGCGACGGGGCGTCGCGAAGATCTTCAAGCAAATGCGGAAAGCCCGCGTCATCACGCGGGAAGTAGGGATAGTCCCCGACCAGCGCAAATTCGAAGGGCGCAGCAGCCTGACCGGAGGAGGCACCTAACAAAATAGCCAGACAAACCAAGACACTCCGGATTCGCGTTCGCGCCGAGCCCCGCAGGCATCCATCAATCATTCGCTGTCACCTAGAGAGAGGGGCTGAGAGAGGGGCTGAGAGGGGGACATAGGGGAACAGATTCATAATGCTCCACGACCGGGAAGGGGTCGTAGTAGTGGTGCAGAAGTTCCCGCCACTGCTCGTATTGCGGGGAGCCTCGAAAGCCTTCCGTATGCGCCTCGAGCGTATCCCACCAAATATTCAGCAAGTATCGATTCGCATCTTCTACGCAGCGCCGAAGTTCATGCTTTTGATAGCCAGGGATCTCCGCAACGAGCGCCTGTGCCTTACGAAAGTCACGTTCAAAATTTTCCGTCTCGCCTGGACGCACGTCCAAGATCGCCACTTCAAGAATCATCTGCGTTCACCGCCTTACATTTCACGCGAAGCACGCGGTCGCGAAGCCCGACGTCGAAGCCGCCCTTTTTGCGCGCCACGATCGTCATCAAGCGTGTCCCGCTCGCGAAGCGCACGTTCAAAATCGATCCTGCCTCTTCAAGAACCTCGAACTCGACTGAGCGATCATCAAGGTCGACGACAATCTGTCCCTTCGATGAATCCGACGAACCGCGCGCCCGAATTGCATCCGACTTTGGAAGAGCGATCTCAAACGGACCGGACGTGTCCCCATTCCGAGAAGCGCGATAGGCCACCGCTGCAATCACTTCGTCCTTTTCCGAATCGGAGAGCGCCGGCGCAGGTTCGGGCATGTGGTTTTCGATAAAGCTGGTGTCGTAGGCGCCTTCTCGAAAGGCGGCGTTCTCGCAGACTCGCCGAAGGAAAGGCAGCCCCGTCCGAATGCCCGAGATGACATAACTCTCGAGTGCCTTTTCAAGCCGAGCTAAGGCTTCTGCGCGATCGCCTCCCGACACGATCAACTTCGCGATCATCGGATCGTAATGCGGCGTCACCGTCTGCCCGCCCTCGAATCCCGTATCGAGCCGAACTCCGTCGCCTTCGGGCGCGCGCCAATCAACGATCGGACCCGGGGAGGGAATGAACCCCTTGTCCGGATCTTCTGCATAGATCCGAACTTCAATCGCATGACCTGTTAGGCGTACATCCTCTTGTTCGAGTTCGAGTCGTTCGCCCGCCGCCATTCGAATTTGCATCGCAACAAGGTCCACGCCCGTCACACATTCCGTGACGGGGTGCTCGACCTGAATTCGCGTATTCATTTCGAGGAAATAGAACTCCCCCCGCGCATCGAGCAAAAACTCGCAGGTACCCGCACCGACATAATCGACGGCCTGAGCCGCAAGCACGGCAGCCTCGCCCATCGCCGCGCGCATCTCAGCCGTCATCCCGTAGGCCGGTGCTTCTTCGATAAGCTTTTGATGCCGTCTTTGAATCGAACATTCACGCTCACCGAAATGAAGCGTGTGCCCATGCGCATCGGCCATCACCTGAATTTCGATATGCCGAGGACCGATCAAGCATTTTTCGAGATAGACCGCTCCGTCCCCAAAGGCGGCTTCGGCTTCACTTGAAGCGCGCTCGAGCGCCACTTCGAGATCCGCTTCGTCATCGACGCGACGCATCCCGCGCCCACCGCCGCCTGCCGACGCTTTGACTAATACCGGATATCCAATCTCTGCGGCCGCCTTACGTGCAACTGCAGGATCCTTGATCTCATCACCACCGGGCACGACCGGAACGCCTGCCGCGATCATTCGCTCCCGCGCGGCGATTTTGAGTCCCATCGACGCGATGACTTCCGGCGTCGGACCGATGAACGTGATGCCCGCATCGGTCACTGCCCGAGCGAAGCCTGCGTTCTCCGACAGAAATCCGTAGCCGGGATGAACGGCATCCGCGCCGACTTCACGAGCAATGCCGACGATGCGCGCCGCGTCGAGGTAACTCTCAGTGGCCCGTGCAGGCCCGCAACAAACCGCTTCATCTGCCGCGCGCACATGCAGTGCGGTCTCATCCGCTTCCGAGTAGATCGCCACCGAAGCGATCCCCATCTCACGACAGGCCCGCGCAATCCGAACCGCGATCTCGCCACGATTGGCGATCAAAATTTTCTTGAACATCGACATCCCTCAATCACCGGCCCCAAAATGCAGAACGGCCGGTCGACCCAGGATAGGGACCGACCGGCCGTTCGCGAACCGTGCGAAAAAATCACGTCTAGCTTGAAGCCCTAAAGCGAAGCGATCTCGCCGAGCATCTGTTGGAGCTTCGTCTCGTATTCCTTGAGATCGATCGGCTGCTGGGCGACACCCGAATCCATCGCGGCCTTTGCAACCGCCGGGGCCACATAGAGCAGCACGCGGGGATCGAAGGGCTTCGGGATGATGTACTTCGGACCGAAATCGAAGGACTCACCGGGATAGGCCTGCTTGACCGCATCCGGAACCGCTTCACCACGCTTCGCCAACTCGGCAAGAGCGTAGGTCGCAGCCTGTTTCATCTCTTCATTGATCTTCGAAGCGCGCACGTCGAGTGCACCACGGAAGATGAAGGGGAAGCCGAGGACGTTGTTCACCTGGTTGGCGTAGTCCGAGCGACCCGTCGCGCAGACGGCGTCGGGGCGTGCGGCCATGACTTCGGGCGGAATGATCTCCGGATCGGGGTTTGCCATCGCGAAGACTAACGGCCGATCGGCCATGCTCTTCACCATTTCCTTAGACACGAGACCCGCCTGGGAGAGACCGACGAAGACGTCGGCACCCACAAGCGCATCACCGAGCGTGCGGCAATTCGTCTCCGCAACAAACTCTTCCTTGTACTTGTTGAAGCCCTTGCCCCGGCCCTTCCACATAACGCCTTGGGAGTCCGTCATGAGGATGTTCTCGGGCAGTACGCCGAGGTCCTTGTAGAGCTTCGCGCAAGAAATCGAGGCCGCACCGGCACCCGAGAAGACGACCTTCACTTCGCCGATCTTCTTGTCCTGAATCTCAATCCCGTTCAACAAAGCGGCGGCGGAGATAATTGCCGTGCCGTGCTGATCGTCGTGGAAGACGGGGATGTCGAGGGATTCCTTGAGGCGCTCTTCGATTTCGAAGCATTCGGGAGCCCGGATGTCCTCGAGGTTGATGCCACCGAAGGTCGGCGAAATCATCTCGCAGAAGCGGACCATCTCGTCGACGTCCTGCGTATCGACTTCGATGTCGAAGACGTCGATGTCGGCGAAGCGCTTGAAGAGAACGCCCTTGCCTTCCATGACCGGCTTGCCGGCGAGTGCGCCGATGTTGCCAAGGCCGAGGACAGCGGAGCCGTTGCTGATCACGGCGACGAGGTTGCCCTTCGCCGTGTACTTGTAGGCGTCTTCGGGGTTCTTCTCGATCGCGAGACACGGCGCAGCAACGCCAGGGGAGTAGGCCAACGAGAGATCGTCGGCGGTCATGCAGCTCTTGGTCGGAACGACCTTGATTTTACCTGCCCGACCCTTTGCGTGATATTCGAGGGCGTCGTCGTTCAAGCTCACAACGTAATCCTTTACTTCTCCAGGCTGCCCAACTCAATCGAGCTGGATCGGTCCCGGGATTGGGGGCGCATTCGAGATCATCTGCCCGGCGCTGAGCCGAAATTCGGTCCAGAGAACGCGCGGGACTCACCCATCGCGTTGTCGCACCGCGCGACCACTCGCTCGGGTCGATGCAGACGAATTTGCCGAGGGCCTGAGTTTTCACCCAGCCTCCGGCGAAGGAGCGAGAGCCTATCAACCAGCGGCGGCATCGTCGATGAAATCGCCAATCCGCCTGGGAGAAAATCCTGGGTTGTCGACAATCCATGGGTCTTCCTCTCGCACCTGGTATGCAGCTCGGCTGACAAGTTGAATCCGACTCAAGGAAATCGGCGGAGGGCCAGTTGAGTAGAGCAAGTGAGCTTGACCCCGAGGTTGCGCCGCGCTGCGCGACTCCCGGAGCGACACCGAAAGAAATTGAGCGACTATTCCTTGCTCAGTTCTCGTGCGATCACGACGCGCTGGATCTGGTTGGTGCCTTCGTAGATCTGCATGAGCTTCGCGTCCCGCATCAACTTTTCGACCGGGTACTCCCGCGTGTAGCCATTGCCACCGAAGATCTGCACGGCATCCGTCGTGGCCTCCATCGCCGCGTCCGTCGCGAAGCATTTCGCCATGGCGCTCTGCTTTGCCGCGCGGCGACCTTCGTCGAGTAGCCAAGCGCTCTGCATCGTCAGCAGTCGACTCGCTTCGATGCCCTTCGCCATATCCGCGAGCATGAACTGCACGGCTTGGAATTCGCCGATCGGCTGACCGAAGGCTTTGCGATCTGCGGCGTAGGCGAGACTCTCTTCGAGGGCGCGGCGCGCTATGCCGACGGCGAGTGCGGCGACCTGCGGCCTAGCACGGTCAAGCGTGGCCATCGCGATCTTGAAGCCCTGGCCCTCTTCGCCGAGGCGTTGGGTCGCGGGTACGCGGACGTTATCGAAATGGACCAGCGTCGTGTTACTCGCGCGCTGCCCCATCTTGTCTTCTTTGCGACCCGGAGTGAGCCCCGGCGTCCCCTTCGGAATCACGAAGGCGCACATGCCCTTGTGTCGCGAAGAACGATCGAGGGTCGCGAACACCGTATAGATATCTGCGTAGCCACCGTTCGTAATCCAAGCCTTCGTGCCGTTCAGGATGTAGTCGTCGCCATCCTTCTCAGCAAGCAACTGAAGACCTGCGACGTCCGAACCGGCACCCGGCTCCGAAAGGCAGAACGCCATCAGCTTAAAGCTGTCGGAGCATTGCCCGAGCCACTCGCGGCGCTGGTCGTCCGAGCCGCCTAACAGAATCGGATTGAGGGCGAGATCATTGCTGATGATCGACGTGGTGATCCCCGAGCAACCGCGGGAGAGTTCTTCGACGCCTACGCAGGCAGCCACAACCGAGAGGCCAACGCCGCCGAGTTCTTCGGGGATCCCGGTGTGCGAGAGGCCTAGCTCCCAGGCCTTCGCGAGAACTGGAATCGGAAACTCTCCGCTTACATCGCACGCCGCGGCGATCGGGATGATCTCCTCGTTCGCAAAGCGGCGGGCAGTGTCCTGGAGGTTGAGAAGCGAGTCGTCGAGTTCGAAATCCATCGCGGGAGACTAGCGAGAGACTCGCGCCCCACTAGAGGTGGGCCGCTGTGTTTCAGCTGACCGGCATTCCGCCCAGCTCGCGAGATAGCCGATCGGCTGCGGCGGTGACGGCAGTGGCTACCTCGCCGTGCAGACGCTCTTCGTTCATGCGCATGGCCGGCCCCGAAAGCGACAAGCCGGCGATCACTCGACCGCTCGCATCACACACCGGCGCTGCGGCACATCGCAGTCCCGGTACAAATTCCTCAATATCCGTCGCATAACCGCGCAGCTGAACAGCCCGCAATTCGTCCATCAGCTTCGACGGATCCGCGAGGGTTGCCGAGGTGTGCTGCTCGAGCGGCTCCTCCGAGAGAAGACTATCGATCGCCGAAGGGACACCAAGAGCCGCGTCTGCGATCCCCAAGCTGCGATTGGAAATTTCGCCGGCGAGCAGGCTCTTCCCAAGCGCCGTGCAATGGGCGTCGAGTCGTTCGCCGACGCGAAGTCCCGTCAACACGAGCTGCTCCGGCAGCACGCCATCAAGATGAACCACTTCACGACCCCGAAGGACGCCGAGATGGGCTGTCTCCCGAGTGGTCTTCGCTAACTCTTCAAGGATCGGGCGCGCGCGGTTCATGAGCGTGTGGCTGCGCGCGAAGGCGTGGCCCAGTTCGAGGCAGCGCGGGCCGAGATGATAGAGCTCAGTGGACGGCGTCTGCTGGATGTAACCGGCAAGTTCGAGCGTCGCGAGCAACCGGAACGCATTGTTCTTGTGGAGGCCGAGGTTACGGGCGAGATCGCTAACGCCCATCTCCGTCTCGGTATGAAAGACTTCGAGCATGCGGAGCGCGTTCGTGACGGTCTGAATCGCGTATTCGCTCTTGGGCTTGCTGGACGTCTTCGGCATCAGGGGCGGCTCCGATGTTCGAACGCTCTCGAATCAGCACGTGTCCTGGCCCGTCGAATCTTCCTCGTGAAAAAGAAAGGGAGCGGGGGGAACGGTTTTTCTAAGGGCGCCGGCAGTCGAATTCCGTCGCCGCTCGCGTTCGACCCACCGACGAACTCGACCGACAAGCGGGCGGGCGTTCAGGATGACGACCGAAGTCTGACCAAAGAAGTTCTGATTGGATCAGGTCGCAGGCGCGGATGCAGATCGCAGCAGCAGCAAGCAAATGAAAGAAGCAGAAAGTCGGGGGGCAGCGCTTGGGGGGTCGATCCGTGAGGCCCAGGGGGTAAGTAAGTTCTAACGCAAACGTCCGAGAGATGTCAACGAATTCAAACCAGCGGCACGATCCGAATTCCGGAATTACACTTTACTGCGTCAACCCGATTCAGCGCAGCCGCCCGACCTCAAAGGAATTTCGATGGAAGCTGCGAGTTATGTCTCCCAAAAAAATAGTTTCGTTAACCAGGAAACACTTTTTGCTTGAATCGATAGAAGAAAGATGAGTATGCGCTTCGCCTAATGACGCGTGACGCCGTGCAACGCGATGCGCCATGAGTGTGCCGATTGCGAGTTGATTGTTGGGAAGAAGACACAACCGCACGGCGGCGTTGAGTGCCGCTCATTCGCGGCTCGACGAGTTCGCTACGCGTGGACTCCCGGCGCGATGGCGCGATGGCGGGGTCGAGCGAAGAATGCCTGCGCCGCTTAAGGCCTTGAATGACCGGGGCGTTCGGAGGCTCGCGCGGTCATCTCTGTGGCCAGTAGTTCTATGATGAGGGTGGCGACCCCCAGCACAATCGCGACGTCGGCGAGACTGAAATCCGGCAGCGTGTTCGACGTGACCGATCCGAAGTGCAAGAAGTCGACGCCCGAACCGTATCGCAGCCGGTCGATCGTATGGCTCGCGATTCCACCGAGCATCGCACCCAGCGCAGCCGCCGTACTCTGCTCCCCTGGGGCCAGGCCCCGGTAGTAGCCAAAGATCGCCATCGTCGTGCAAATCGCCAGGGCGGAGAAGCCGATCAGCTGCGCGTCGGGCAGCCAGTCGCGAAAGAACCCAAACGCTCCCCCCATGGAAGGCACGTGTGTCAGTGCAAGAACGTCGCCCACGAGCGAGGACCGATCGCCGATGTCGAGGGTCGTTGTCGTGTAAAATTTTCCCAGCTGGTCGATCACGAGCGCGATTAAAGCACTCGGCAGAAACGCTAAGCGCTTCGTCCCAAAAACTTTCACGCTAGACCCTCGCGCTCATCACGCTCGCCTCTCACGCTCGCCTCTCACGCTTGCCTCTCACGCTACTGAAGCTCGCGGGCGGAGAGTCGTTCGTCGCCCCAGATTTCGGGTGAGAGCCGACGGGCCTCATCAAAGAGTCCGTCGGCGCGATCATCACGGCCGCGCAGGCGATCTATTCCCGCGCGCAGACCCAATCCCCAAACATCGACTGAGGGACCGAGCCGGCCCTGTGCTTCGAAGAGCGAGCGCGCCTGGTCGAGGAATGCACCCGCCTCGCCAATCGATTCGCTTTCGAGATGGTGTCGTGCGAGCGCAAGGAAGGCGAAGGGATTGGTCGGGTCGACGCGAACGGCGCGCTGGTAACTCGCAAGGGCGCGGGAGACCTGTCCTCTTTGGTCCGCCGCAAGACCGTCGATCACGAGCCGCAGAGAAGCGTCTCGGGTCGAGTCGTAGAGCCCGAGCGCAGCTGAGGCTGTAAGCGGCGGCTCACCCGGGGGACGAAGCTGGGGCACATAGCGCTGCCCAGCCACACAGGCGGAGAGCAGGGGGCTGAGAATCAGCACGAACACGAGAAGACGAAGGGCGGACATCACGGCGGCCGACCCTCGCACATCTCACTTGGCGCGGCACCCGCGAGTAAGCAGCTTCACATCCGCGCTCACGAAACTTAGCTGCCGAAGAGTCTTCGGAAGAACCCGTCTCCCGTGTCACGTGAGCGCTTCGGGCAGGTTTTTACGGGGGCGGTGCCCTCAAGGAAGAACTCGGGGGTGCGCTCGGGGCAGCCGGCGAGGGCTCTGGCGCCGCTGACCGGATCGATCTCTACGCGTTCGACAGCGCCGGGGCGCGCAAAGATTCCGCGCACGCGAGGGCCAGAAACCTCCGCCAGGAAATCCGCCCAGATAGGAAGTGCCCCGCGGCTACTCGGCACACCGATCTCGCGAGGCTCGTCGTACCCGACCCACACGACAGCAACGAGCTCCGGCGTGTAGCCGACGAACCAGAGATCGTATTCGTCGTCGGTGGTCCCAGTTTTCCCGGCGATCGGTCCGCGTAGACCACGAGAACGGATGCCGCGGCCGGTACCACGATCGATGACGCCTTCGAGCAGCGACGTGGTGAGATAGGCCGTGCCCGGATCCAGCACGCGCCGCGAACCCGCGAGAGGCCATTGCTCCTGCCCTACCCCCTGGTCGTCAAGCAGGCCAATGAAGCTGCGAGCCGTCGGGCGCAGACCGCCGTTCGCAAAAGTCGAATAGACGACGGCGAGTTCCATCGGCGAAAGCTCTGCTGTCCCGAGGGCGAGGCTCGGCACGTTGGGCAGAGTACTCGTCACCCCGAGGCGCCTCGCCATCTCGACGATCTCCCCTATGCCGACCGCTTGCCCGATCTTCGCTGCCGGCACGTTAAGCGAACGCTCAAGCGCCTCACGAACCGTAACCGGCCCGCGAAATTTCTTGTCGTAGTTCACCGGCTCCCAAACACCGTTGGGGGTTTCGATGGAAATCGGCGCGTCCTCGATCTTGGTCGAGAGCGTCACGAGTGGACCGGACTGAGGCGAGAGTGCCGCCGCGTACACGATCGGCTTAAAGACGCTGCCCGCCTGTCTATGGGCCAGCGTGCAGCGATTCCACTGTGAGGTCGCATAGTTCCGCCCGCCTACCATGGCGAGCACCTCGCCCGTCTGGGGCCGCATCGCCATCAAGCAACCCTGCAGAACAGGCGCTTCCTCGCCGTCCGCCACCTTCACCGGACCGAGCCGCTTCTCAAGCGCCTCAAGCCCTTCCGTCAGACTCCGTACGGCCGCTCTCTGAATCACCGGATCGAGGGTCGAGTAGATGCGCAGGCCCTCAACCGAGAGCAGTTCTTGGTCGTAGACCTCGGGCAACTGCTTGGCGAGCGTGTCGAGGAAATAACGATCCTGGCCCGACTCGAGCGCGATCGCCGCCGTGCTGATCGGCCGGTTCTGCGCGCGCGTCGCTTCCTCTTCCGAGATCCGGCCCTGGGCCGCCATCAAACTGATCACGAGATCTCGACGCTTCTTGACACGCTCAGGATGACGATGGGGGCTCATCGCGTTCGGACTCGCGATCACCGCCGCGAGCAAAGCCGACTCATCGAGTTCGAGATCCGCTGCACGCTTCCCAAAGAAGAAGCGCGATGCTTCGCCGACGCCATGGATCGACGTCGAACCGCGGCGGCCCATATAGATCTCGTTCAGGTAGGCCTCGAGGATCTGTTCCTTCTCGTAACGAGCCTCGACCATCAAAGCCATCATGGCTTCCGTCACCTTGCGTCGATAGGTGCGCTCCGGCGTCAGGAAGAAGTTTTTCACGAGCTGCTGGGTCAGAGTGCTCCCGCCCTGACGAATCCCGCCTGCGCGAAGGTTCGCGAGCATGGCGCCCGCGATTCGAACGGGGTCGATGCCGTGGTGTTTCTCGAAGCGCCGATCTTCGACGGCGAAGATCGCAGCGATCAGATGGTCCGGGACGAACTCGATCTCGACTAGGTCGCGCTGTTCCCGCTCGGAGCCGTAGAAGGACGAGATGGGTTCGGGCTCGAGCGCAACGACGGCTATGTCGTCACCGTTTTCATCAAGCATCTGCTGCACGCGCCCTTCGCCCAGCCGAAACTCGATTTTGCGGTTCGGCTCAGGAAGCTGCGGGTGCTCGAAGGCGCGCAGGTGGGCGCGCAGACGGCCAGGTAGCCAGCGGTAGTGGCCGACTGTGAGCGGACCGGCTTCGTTCTGCTCCCGGTAGCCCATGCGGGTCAGCCAACCGGCGAGGTCGAGGCGCTGCCAATCGGCGCCGGGGTAGACGACGAGGGGCGCGGCATAGACGCGGGAGGGGACGGAGAAGCGGCGGCCTTCGAAGCGGGACACGACGATGCGGTCGAGTTCGAGAAGCCAACCGGCGGACCAGAGGCCGGCGAGAAAAGCGAGTGCGATTGCGACCAGGCCGGCACGCCGAGCGGCGACTGAGGCGGGGCGCTTAGGGCCGCGAGGCTCACGAGGGCCGCGCTTGGACGCAGCTTTGCCCGCAGCTCCCCGAGCGGGCTTCTTGGCTGCCTTCTTACGAGCCGACTTCTTCGCGGCGCTCTTGCGGCCGCTGGTCTTCTTTTCGCTGGCTCTGGCCATCGATTGATTCGCCCCCCCTCTCAACCCCGCGACTTAGCGCGATTGCCCCACGGGACGATGCCTGCCCTAATGCGGTGCGGCAGTCGATCGCCACAACCCCACTTGTTTGTGGGTCTGTTTGGCGGGGGTTGAAGGTATTCCATGGAACCCGCGAACCCCGCGTCGTTCCTCTCGAAACGATCTCTTGTCGGCGATTGCGGATATTCCTGTCGTGCGCGCGGCGCAGTCTTGTGCGCGCGCCTCTGAATCGCGAGAGTAGGGCGCTATGAGCCCGAAATCCGGAAAAGAAGGTGGTGGAACGAGCCAAGGCGGCAAAGCGTGGGGTGGGCGCTTCAGTCAGGCCACGGATCCGACCGTCGAGCGCTTCTCCGCCTCGATCCACTTCGACAAAATCCTCGCAAGCCACGATATCCGCGGCTCGAAGGCCCAGGCTCGCATGCTCGGCCGCACAGGCCTGATCTCGGACGCCGAGGCGCAGGAACTCGTCGCCGGGCTCGATCAAATCGCGGGTGAGATCGCAGACGGATCGTTCCCCTTCGACCCCGCTCTCGAAGACATCCACATGAACATCGAGACGCGGCTCCGAACCCATCTCGGCCCCGTCGCCGGCAAGCTCCACACGGGCCGCTCGCGAAACGACCAGGTCGCCACCGATCTCGCCCTCTTCTTGCGCGACATCGGCCTCTCCACCCAGCGCGGCCTCCTCGAGCTCCGTGGCGTCCTCCTTGAGAGAGCGAAGGAAAACGTCGACACCGTTCTCCCCGGCTACACCCATCTCCAGCGCGCCCAACCCGTCCGCCTGGCCCATCACTGGCTCGCGCACATCGAAGTGCTCGGCCGCGACGCCGACCGCTTCCGCGACGCGCGCGCGCGCATCACACGATGTCCCCTCGGCGCGGGCGCCATGGCGGGATCAACTCTGCCGCTTCTGCGCGAAGAAACCGCGGCGGAGCTCGGCTTCGAAGCGCCTACGCGCAACAGCATGGACACGGTCGCTTCCCGGGATCTCGCCCTCGAATACATGGCTGCCGCGGCGATCTCGATGGTGCATTTGTCACGGCTCGCGGAAGAGCTCGTGATCTGGTCTTCGAGCGAGTTCGGCTTCGTGGAGCTGGCGGATGCTTATTCGACCGGCTCAAGCCTAATGCCGCAGAAGAAGAACCCCGACGTGCCCGAGATCGTGCGCGGCAAGTCTGGCCGCGTGATCGGCAACCTCGTCACGCTGCTCACGGTTTTGAAGGGCCTCCCGCTCACCTACAACCGCGACCTCCAGGAAGACAAAGAGCCGCTTTTCGACACCGTCGATACGCTGCGCGATTGCCTTGAGGTGATGGCGGGTGCCGTCGCGACTCTCGACGTAAAGCGCGAACGCATGGCCGAAGCCGCTTCGGACCCCATGCTTCTCGCCACGGATCTCGCCGAGTTCCTCGTTCGTAAAGGCGTCCCCTTCCGCGATGCCCATGAAGTCGTCGGGTCAATCGTCGGCCACGTCACCCGCAAGCACGTGAACCTGCGTTCGCTCACGAAGGCGGACATGCAGTCCTTTCACGAGGCCTTCGACTCCGGCGCAGACGAGCTCCTCGATCTCGAACGCTCCCTTGAAAGCCGCACTCTTATTGGCGGCACGGCCCGAGTACGCGTCGAAGCAGCCATCGCGGAGATCGAATCCGAGTTGGCCGCTGAGCGCACAGAGCTTGAGACGCTCCAAGCCGCCGCAGAAGCGAGCGGCGGCGCGAGCCCCGTGTCCACCTCATGAAGCCCCGGAGCCTTGGGCGCAAGCGCCGAGTCGTGGCGTGCCTCACAATCCTCGTGATCGTAGGTACACTGTCGGCTTGTGGCCGTTATGGCCGCCCGAAGCGGCCGGCGCCCACGCCTGCGGTGATTAGCTTCCTCGGGCGGTGACTTTTTCGGCGACTTTTTCGGCGACTTTTTCGGCGACTAGGCGTCGGATCGTTTTCGACATTGAG
>JASDVF010000055.1:38842-126322 GCA_041440805.1 Myxococcota bacterium
GACTTTTTCGGCGACTTTTTCGGCGACTAGGCGTCGGATCGTTTTCGACATTGAGTTCGTTTTCGATTTCGCGCTGCAGTCCCACCTTCTCACTTTCGTCCAAGCTGATGTTAGGAATTCCGTCACAAGGAATTTTCGGGTTAGTCCGATCTACTAAGAAGCTGTTGGCCTAGCCCCTTGGTCCCCCGTCCATTTCAAAACCCAAATCCCCCGCGGAGTCGCGGATCGATTCGAAGATTGATTCGAAAGAGAGAGCTGCGATGAGCCGCACGATTCCCTTCACCAAAATGCATGGCGCCGGCAACGACTTTGTTGTGTTCGACGGCCTAACGGAATCGCTGCCCAAAGATCTCTCGAAGCTTGCTCGAGATATTTCAGATCGACATATCGGTGTCGGCTTCGACCAGATGCTCGTCGTGCGCCCTTCCGAGAGCGCCGAGTTCTGCATGGACATCTACAACGCCGACGGCACGCAGGTCGAGATGTGCGCGAACGGTATCCGTGCCTTCTTCAAATTCGTGCGCGACCAGGGGCATACCTCTGCCAACGAAATTGGCGTCGAGACACTCTCCGGTGTCGTTCGTCCGCAGTGGGCGGGCGAAGGACTTGTTAAGGTCGACATGGGTCTGCCGGTTCTGATTCCGGAGAAGATCCCGACGACTTTGGCGACCGGCGCTGGGCCCGTACTCGACGTGCCGATCCAACTGCCGGATGACATCCATTGGCCGGGTGGGCCGACGGAACTCCGAGCGTCCTCTGTGTCTATGGGCAATCCGCACTGCATCATTCAGGTCGATGACATCGATTCGATTCCCCTCGAGCGAGTGGGTCCCGTCCTCGAGCATCACGTCGCCTTCCCGAACCGCGTAAACGTCGAGTTCATCGAAGTCGCAAGCCGCGACCGCATTCGCCAGCGAACCTGGGAACGCGGTACTGGTGAGACCCTCGCATGTGGCTCCGGTGCATGCGCGGTAGCCGTAGCTTCCATGTTGCGAGACAAAGTCGACCGGGAAGTGACTATCGAACTTCGCGGCGGCGAATTGCAGATCGCTTGGGCTGATAAGAACAGCTCGATTTGGATGACCGGCCCGGCAGCGACTGTCTATACAGGCGCTTGGCCTGTCGAAGACGGCGCCTAATTTCTAAGCTCGCCTCAAAGGCCTGCTTGCAACTCAATCTATTTGCGCGAACCGCACGCGCGCCTAACAAGCGGAAGCCCCGTTGAATGGGCGAGCCGATTGAAAGTGAACACTCGAACATGTTCGAAGGCACCCATACCGCACTCATTACGCCCTTCCGAGACGGCGAAATCGACGAGCCCGCACTCCGCGCTTTGATCGAACGCCAGATCGAAGCCGGAATCGATGGCCTTGTCCCCTGTGGCTCGACCGGCGAGTCCGCCACGCTTTCACACGAAGAGCATCGCCGCGTCATCGACATCACAATCGACGCCACCGCCGGCCGCGTGGCCGTGATCGCTGGGGCAGGATCGAACTCGACTCGGGAAACGACTGAGCTCACGGCCCACGCCAAAGAGGCCGGTGCCGACGGCGCGCTCCTACTCTCGCCTTACTACAACAAGCCGACCCAAGAAGGCATCTACCAGCACTATTCGACCGTCGCTCGAGAGACGGCTTTACCTCTCGTGATCTACAACATCCCCGGCCGCACAGCCTCGAATATTGAGCCCGAAACGATCGGTCGTCTTGCGCGCCTCGACCACATCGTCGGCATCAAGGAAGCGAGCGGCGATCTCGATCAGATCGGACACGTCGTAGCCGCTTGTCCCAGCGACTTCGCCGTTCTCTCCGGAGACGATTCGCTCACGCTTCCGCTCATGGCGGTCGGCGGCAAGGGCTGCATCTCGACTTCGTCGAACGTCGCGCCCGCGCAGATGGCGGAACTCGTTCGAACGATGGCCAGCGGCGACGTCACGTGCGCCCGCAAGCTTTATCACGAACTCGTGCCGCTCTTCGATGTGCTCTTCTGCGAGACGAATCCGATTCCCGTGAAGGCGGCCTGCGCCGCGCTCGGTCTTTGTGATGACGAGATTCGGCTGCCGCTTACCAAGCTCACTGCGCCTAACTTGGAACGCTTGAAGGTCGTCCTCAAAGACCTGGGAATTCAGTCATGAGCACGAATGAAACAATCGGGGCCTCAAAGGCCACCGGCGTGATGGTCGTCGGCGCCGAAGGCAAAATGGGGCTGGAGATTCGGGCAGCGCTCGAAGGCGAGCCCAGCCTGCAATTCGCCGGGGCGCTCGAGCGACCCGGACACCCGCAGGTTGGCGAAGCCGTTTCCGGCGGCGCGTCGGACGGCCTCGCGGTCGGCGTTGTCCTGCACGACGATCCGAAGCGCGCCCTCGAAGGCTGTGGCGTCGCGATCGACTTCTCGATTCCGACAGCGACCCTCGCGAATATGCGCGCGGCCGCGGATGCAGGCGTCGCTTATGTGACAGGCACGACTGGAATCGACGAAGCCGGGATGGCGGAGATCGCTCGCTACGCAGAGCAAATTCCGGTTCTGCACGCCCCCAACTTCTCGGTCTCCGTAAACGTGCTTGGGCATCTCGCTCGCGAAGCGGCGCGCTTGCTAGGCGATGGCTACGACGCTGAGATCTTTGAGCTGCATCACGGGCAGAAGCGCGATGCGCCAAGCGGGACCGCACTCTTTTTGGCCGAAGCCATAGCCGAAGGTCAAGAGAAACGACTAAAGGATCATGTCGTCCTCGAGCGTGCAGGAGAAACTGGTGCACGACCCGAGGGCGCGATCGGCATCCAAGCCTTGCGCGGGGGCGACAATCCCGGCGAGCATACGATCTACTTCATTGGCGGCGGAGAACGTGTCGAGTTGACGCATCGCGCCGCCACCCGCGCCCATTTCGCTGTCGGAGCCGTTCGCGCGGCCGCATGGATGGTGGGCAAGGCGCCGGGTCTTTACCGAATCGAACAAGTACTGGGACTCGACTAATGCTCTCTCTACAAGAAATTTCCGACCGACTCGAAATCCAAGATCTCGTCTGGCGCTATTCTGAGATCATCGACACCAAGACCTTCGACGCACTCCGCGACGACGTCTTCACTGCGGATGCCTTCATCGACTATTCCGCCTTCGGCGGCAGTAAGGGCGATCTCGAATCGACGATCACCTTCCTTAAAAAGGCGATGAAGATCTTCCCCGCCTATCAGCACCTGAACGCCAACATCCAGATCAAACTCGGCGAAGGGGCGGGAGAAGGCGAGCCCGCCGCGACCGCAACCGGCCGCGTCATGTGCTTCAACCCCCAAGAGTTGAAACCCCGCGAAGGCGAAGACGAGGGCCACATGTTCATTTGCGGCCTCTGGTACGTCGACGAATATGTCCGTACCGAAGCGGGCTGGCGCATGAAGACCCGCCTCGAAGAAAAAAGCTACGTCTTCAATCGACCGGAGTTCATGAAGGGGGTTTAGGAGCGATGCTTCGCCTTCAATGCGCTGCCCTGGGCCCACCAGGCTCCACCACTCTGATTCGGATCGGAAATGATCAGGCGACTGTCGAGCCGTCAGCAGCCTGATCAGGGGACGAGAGTCGCATCCAACTCGATCTGATAGGTGCGGATGATCGAACCAAGCCCCACGTCGAGGGCCTCTTGGCTGCGATCGCGCGTTAGGTCGCGGCGGAGCGTCTTTTCGATTTCTGCGAGGTCGGGCAATCGGCTTGGCGTTCGTTCCGTCAATAGAATGAGATGCCAGCCGTGGTCACTCTCAACCGGTCCTTGCCACTTCGCTGAATCAACGGAGAGCGTGAGCAACACATTGGCGGCCGTCCCCCCGAAATGGCTGCGCACTTCGTCGAGGGTGCGGTCGACATAGCGGCGGTTGTAGAGGAAGCGATCGCCCAGGCCGCCGGCATCATTATCGGAGAGGCTCTCTTGGTTGAGCTTCGCCAAGAGCATTTCCGCGCGACCATGCGCGTCCGAGCCTTTAGTCGGTTCAGACGACGACGCACGGACGAATACGTGCGCGAAGCTCAGGATTGCCGGCTCACGATACTCCTCGACACGTTCTCGATAGATTTGTTCGATTTCATCAGCGCCTAATATCGAATCCGAAACGACAATACCTTCCGCCAGAAACTCCATCTTCTGGACTAGCCGGCGGCGGATGAGTTCGTCCTCACGGTCGAGGCCAAGCCGTCGCGCCTCCCGCACAAGCGCTTCTTCGCGCACGAAGCGATCTATCCAGATCTGACGCGCTTCTGTACTCAGGCCATCAAAGGTGGCTGCCAAGCCTTCTGCGTTCGCTTCCTGCGTTCGCATCTGGACAAAGGCGAGCAGAGCTTCCCGCTCGACGACAATCGTTTGATCGCCAGCCGAGGAAGCTGCGCCTCCGGCGCGCGAGGGTCCGCTCGAATCGTCACGCGCCCCGTCACGCGAGTCCCCACCCGAGAACGATCCCGACTGCCAGGACACGATTCCGAACACGATCAGACCGAGGGCGACGAACTGCACAAGCGGCGCGGCGAACAGCCGTGCGCCTAAGCCCTTTGGGTCGCCAGGGGAAGACCCCTGCGAACCTGAACTCGACGCACCATCCTGCGAACCCGATCCCGATCCTGAAGCCGGCCCTGAAACCGGCCCCGAAACCTTAGAAGCAGGAGCGTCGCTCAGGGCGTGTACCAGATGGGCGAGGTGTAGGCGCGCTCTTGGAGCGTCGGGGGCTGTGCGTCCGGCGGATCCGTCTGCATGGCGATCCCATCAAGCAACGAGTGCCGCGCAGTCGGAATCTCGAGTACGCGCACGTAATAAAAAGCGCGCTGCGTCGCATCGAAATCGGGATCGGCCCAGACTTGTACCAACTCCGCCGTGCCGATGTCATTCGTGTACTCGCCGCTCACAAGATCAACCGTGTTGCCAATCGCGGGAAGCTTTCCCTCGGCGCTAAGCGCACGGTCACCCGCCCAGGCCACGTCATAGACACGCTCCGCCGAAGTTCCGTCTTCCGCGACCCAACCCTTAATGACTTGAACACGGTCGAGGTTCGCGCCCTTGGGATCACGGGTTGCCTGAATCAAGAAGCTAGGTGCCTCGGCCGAGCTGCTACCGAAGAGCTTCGAAAGCCCCTTCTTGTCAGAGGGCTTGCTCGCAAGATCGCCGCCCATGGAGACACCCTTCGCATAACCCCGCTTGGCGAGATCAGCCGATTCCGCGTCCTTGGAACGGAAGTCCCAACCGCCAAAGAATCGTACTTGGATGCGCGGTCCGGTCGTCGCGTAGACTTCACGTCGTCGGAACGCGGCGAAGATAGACTCACGTGTATTCTCCTCTGCCCAAACACCCGCGAGACCCTGCGCGCCAATATTCCAACCCGTGACATCGCGACCCGCGGCAAAGAGATTCTTCGTCTCGGGAGTCGAGTCGACAGCCATCTTGCCCCAGAAATTATCCTCTTCGGCGGCGGCGAGACCGGAATGAGAATCCGTCGCGCCGATCATGCCGAACTTGTACGGGTTCGCGCCGACCTTCTCTTCAATCTCGAGGCCACGCCGCAGAGCCGAGCGTGCGTAGTCGCCAACATTCGCCTTGTATTCCTGACGATTCGTCTGGATATAGGAGTCGTAGGTCTCGAAGTCCGCAAACTCGTCGTCCGGCGAAAGGTCGGGATGCGCTTCGGAGTCGCCCTTGTACTGCGTGACTTCGGCGACGGGTTCCCATCGTGCCCGGGTGCGCGCGCTTTCCGTGGTATAAGGCGCTTCATTCAAAGACGTCGCGCCAAACATATAACCCTTGGAGATGTTCGGGTTATGCGGGATCGCGACAAAGGATGCGCCCGATTCCTGCTCCGTCTTGTCAAGCCACGCCCAGAGATCGTCCGGATAGGGCGAGTCGTTCGAGCCGTAAGGCATGAATTTACGAGCGGTCTCGCCGTCGGCAGAAGTCATTACGACGCGATGGAGATTGGCTCCGTTAGGCAGCGAGCTCCACTCCCAACCGATCATGGCCGTAAAGCGGCCGGGCTCGTTATGCCGATCCGCAGCAATGGTCGTCTCTTCCCAGGCGTCGGCTCGAAGTGTCTCGCCACCGTTCTCGAAGGGCAGCGCGTTAGGCCGGCCATCCGGAGTCACGGGATCGCGGGTTTCGCCAGACTCGACTGTCGATGCGGGTAGAACGCTCGAAAAGATTTTTGCGCCGTTTCCGGAGTCCACTGCCGCCCGGAGCTGATTAGCAAAAGCTACTCCAGGCCCCTCCTTCAAATCAAAGTAGGCTTTCCGCACGACGCCGAGATACTCGGCGTGGTCCGCGACCACCAAGAAGTCAAGAGGCGTGTCGACCTGAACGCGGGCGCGGTGATAAGGATGAATCACCGGCAATCCCTTCGCCCATCGATAGGCGGTGTCGGGATCGGCACTCTTGTTCCCATTCAGGAACGCGTCGAAGGAATAGGACGAATGGAGATGGGTATCGCCAAAGAGAACCTGGCGCGATTCATCCGCCGAAACCATGGAGGCGGTGCCGGCAAACAGCGTCGCCGCGAGTGAAATAGAAAGAAGAGACCCGCACGACGAAATGCGCGCAACGCGCTTGCTGGTGATCACTTTAGACGGCTGCTCCACCACGTTCGCCGGTGCGGATGCGCACGGCTTCTTCAAGAGGAAGGACGAAGATCTTGCCATCGCCGATTTTGCCTGTGTTGGCGGCGCCTATAATGGCGTCGATCACGGGCTGGGCCTGGTCGTCTTCGATCACGATTTCGAGCTTGATCTTCGGAAGGAAGTCCACGACGTACTCGGCGCCGCGATAGAGCTCCGTGTGGCCCTTCTGTCGGCCGAAGCCTTTGACCTCGGTCACGGTCAGACCTTCGACGCCGATCGCGCCGAGCGCCTCTTTGACATCGTCGAGCTTGAAGGGCTTGATGATCGCTTCGATTTTCTTCATGGCGAGCGGGCTCCGTAACTCTGCTTCATCCCCGCCGCGGCGTTTCGCGATGGGGAAGTTGACTCTTGACTGCACGCCGCGTGATCTATGAGATTTTATTGAGCAAGATGCCAAGACCGACTGAAAGGCACTCGGCCTATTCGAATTCGTTCGGCCCTACCCGCGGGCGGTGTGCAGGATTCGCACGGTACCACACCCCAATGGGCCCGTTGGACGGTTTGCGCGCGTGCACCGGACCTCCGCGTTTGGACTGCGCAGCGACAAAAGAGGGGGAGTTTTGGACACTCAACCGCCGCTCATGCGGGCCGATTCCTGCACGCGTTCGAGGCAGCACTGCCCGTGACTTGGGCAGCATGCTGCACAGGTGGGCAGTCGGGACCGCGATTGTTTTCGACTCGAGGCGGCGAAACCTCGCTGAGATCGCGGTGTGCATAGTTCAGCTCAGCATTCCAGCTTATTCGACGCCGCCATAAGTTGGCCCGCCACTTGCATTCTCTACCAGGGAACCGACGAAGCCCCGCGTTCTCGCTTGCTTCGCCGATTGGTTCGCACCCCCCCGAAAGGAACTCGATGCACACCGTCGAGGGACGACCCGATAGAGAGGCAATCATGGACTTGAACAGCACGAGCAGCGGCCCAATCCCCTCCGATCACCTCGAAGAATTCAACCGCTTCGTCAAGACCTCCGCCGGCGAGGGCACCACGGCAAAAGGGCCTCAGACTCTCAAGGCCTGGCTCGACCTCGCCGAGTCCTACCGAATCACGCAGGCGCTTCGGCAATGCCGCGGCAACCGCTCCGCCGCCGCACGTCTGCTCGGCATTGGGCGACGAACCCTCTACGCCAAGATGGACAAGCTCGGCCTCGGCACGAGCCACAAAGCGAGCTAAATCGACGCGCCCGCTCGCCCGCCGCCAGCCACAGCAACGGCAACACGCCTCTCAAAAGAAAAAGGGCGCGACGTCTAAGACGTCGCGCCCTTTTCTTTATCAAACAACCCCAAGCGCGAGCGCCTGGGACTCAAGCATTAGAACTCGTAGTACATCTGCCAGAGAGCAACGAGCTGGTCGTCGTTCGTGCCAGCCGCATCTCCGTTGAGCGTAAAGCCAGTTCCGTTGTCGTCGAGGAACGTGTCATAACGAAGTTCGAGGCGCGTCACTAGACCATCTGTGAGCGTCTTGTCGAGCGTACCCGTGACCGTGAACAGCTCTGAGTCGTCAGCCAATCCAGTCAGGTTACTCGAGGTGTTGATGTATTCGATACGACTCGCGATACCCATCGTGTCCGTTATCCCCAACCGGCCCGCGCCAGCGATGCCGAATGCGTTGCCGTCAGGGCCGTTGTCGGAACCGTTCACATTCACCCAGTCAAAGTTGGCCCATACGCTGAGGTTGTCCGTCGGATCAGCCGTGAGGACCACGTCGACGATTGACACCTGGCAGTCATTCTGCCCCGGGAACGCCCCTTGGACACAAACGGAAGCATCACTGTCTCCGATGATGCCACCCACGTTAAGTCCGAAAGCGTCCCCTCCGTAGGAAACCTGACCGAAATAGGCCTTGTTGTTATCGGAGGACACCATCGTGTCGCTGTATACGTCGTTGACGACACCGGCCACGACAGAGATCTCGTCAGTGATGCTCGTCCCGAGCGAGACGCCGTTGTAGGTCACTGGCTGAAGACCGAAGACCGCGCCCTGCGTGACAAAGAAGTTGCCGTTTGTCTGAACGACTTCAGCTCCAAGCACCGTGCCCAGACGACCGAGATCAACTTGAACGCCATCGAGAACCGGCGCGAGATAGCTCACATAGCCAGAATAGAGGTATGGCGTGCTGACAGAGCCCGTGGCTTGGTTGTCGGAGCCCTGATTAAACGACGAAGCACCGGTCGCGAATTCCACATGGAAACCCCCGCGGCTCTCTTCCGTCGGTGCCTTATCGAGGGTCAACCAGATCTGGTCGACCTGGAAGGTGTTCGCGTTCGGGTTCTTGAAAAGGGCGTTGCCACCATTGGGGTCATCTGACTTAATGAGGCGGTGGTTGTAACTCGCCGCCGCGACGCCCGAGACGTCGACGGATTCGAAGAAGCTACCGACGGCGGACCGAAGGCCCTGGTCGGAGGCATCAACAAGGCCTGCATCAGTGAGCAGCGACTGCTGCTCGTCAACGGTGGCTCGAGCCGTGCGGAGGTCGTCGGAGGTCGCTTCGAGGCGATCCTCCATTTCCGCCATTCGCTGCTCCATGAGCCGGAACTGCTCTTGGACCTGGTCGGCGGAGGCCACCGAGGCCACGAGCACCATACTCGCAACCGCCGTGACTACGGTGATCAAATTGGAACGCATTGGGTATTTCTCCTAGTCGGTTGTCGGACTCTCCACTCGAACCGCGCGAGATCCCGAAAGTCGGGGCCCCGCGGCGGCTGCGAGGGAATTGAAGACGACCCGGGGGCCGCCACTGCTTCGTCGTCAGACGAAGGTTGAATCGTTTTGGGTGGGGTTTCTGCCACCTCGATAGAGCAAGTCTTGTGCCGATCCGAATCGACACTCATTTTTCTGAACCGCGGCTCTGGGCGCGCACAGCCCCCCCCTCGCGCTCCAGCCGATAAGGGGATGCCTGAAATCGCGCCATCTGCTGCGCGTCTGCGAGGCACGCGGGCCACTCTCTACGCCAAGATGGACAAGCTCGGGCTCGGCACGAGCCACAAAGCGAGCTAAATCGACGCGCCCGCTCGCCCGCCGGCAGCAGCGGCAACACGCCTCTCAAAAGAAAAAGGGCACGACGTCTAAGACGTCGCGCCCTTTTCTTTTTCAAACCACCCCGAGCGCAAGCGCCTGGGACTCAAGCATTAGAACTCGTAGTACATCTGCCAGAGAGCAACGAGCTGGTCGTCGTTCGTGCCAGCCGCATCTCCGTTAAACGTGAAGCCATTCGCGTTGTCGTCCAAGAAGGTGTCGTAACGCAGCTCCATGCGCGTGACGAGACCCTCTGCGAGCGTCTTGTCCAGCGTGCCCGTGACCGTAAACAGTTCCGAGTCGTCAGCGAGGCCCGTGAGCTTATTGCTGGTATGCACGTACTCAAGACGCGTCGCGAATCCGATGGTATCCGTGAGGCCGACCCGGCCCGCTGCAGCCGCGCCAAAGAAGTTACCGTCGACGTTGTCGTTTCCATTTACATTAACCCAGTCAAAGTTGGCCCAGACGCTGATGTTGTCCGTCGGATCAGCAGTGAGGACCACGTCGACGATTGACACCTGGCAGTCATTCTGCGGACCTGCCGCAAAGGCACAAAAGGTGTCATCACTGTCGCCGATAATGCCGCCCACGTTGAGTCCGAAAGCGTCCCCTTGGTAGGCCACCTGACCGAAGTAGGCCTTGTTGTTATCGGAGGACACCATGGTGTCGCTGTACACGTCGTTGACGACACCAGCGGTCACGGAGATCTCATCTGTGAGCGACGTAGCAAAGGAAACGCCGGAGTAGGTCACCGGCTGCAAGCCAAACACCGCGCCTTGGGTGATGTTGAAGTTCCCGTTCGTCTGAACGACTTCGGCGCCAAGCACCGTGCCGAGCCGACCCAGGTCGACCTGGAGTCCATTGCCCACCGGGGCGAGGTAGCTCACATAGCCAGAATAGAGGTAGGGCGTGCCCACAGAGCCCGTGGCTCGGTTGTCGGGGCCCTGATTAAACGACGAAGCACCGGTCGCGAATTCCACATGGAAACCCCCGCGGCTCTCTTCGGTCGGTGCCTTGTCGAGGGTCAACCAGATCTGGTCGACCTGAAAGGTGTTCGCATTCGGGTTTTTGAAAAGGACGTTACCACCAGTGACACCCCCAATTGATTGCTGATTAGGGTCATCTGACTTGATAAGGCGATGGTTGTAGCTCGCCGCCGCGACGCCCGAGACGTCGACGGAATCGAAGAAGCTACCGACGGCGGACCGAAGGCCCTGGTCGGAGGCATCAACAAGGCCTGCATCAGTGAGCAGCGACTGCTGCTCGTCAACGGTGGCTCGAGCCGTGCGGAGGTCGTCGGAGGTCGCTTCGAGGCGATCCTCCATTTCCGCCATTCGCTGCTCCATGAGCCGGAACTGCTCTTGGACCTGGTCGGCGGAGGCCACCGAGGCCACGAGCACCATACTCGCAACCGCCGTGACTACGGTGATCAAATTGGAACGCATTGGGTATTTCTCCTAGTCGGTTGTCGGACTCTCCACTCGAACCGCGCGAGATCCCGAAAGTCGGGGCCCCGCGGCGGCTGCGAGGGAATTGAAGACGACCCGGGGGCCGCCACTGCTTCGTCGTCAGACGAAGGTTGAATCGTTTTGGGTGGTGCTGCTTCTGCCACCCCGGTAGAGCAAGTGTTGTGTCGATCCGAATCGACACTCATTTTTCTGAACCGCGGCTCTGGGCGCGCACAGTCCCGCCGTCGCACTCCAGCCTATGATGGGATGCCTGAAATCGCGCCATCTGCTGCGCGTCTGCAAGGCAGGCGGACCACTCCCTACGCAGTGCACCAATCCGCACATTCGAGTCGCCACAAGGCGGAACAACGCGCAACGAAGGCGTCCGCTCGGCGCTCACGCGAACAGAGTTTCGCGCGGCGAAACGATCGTCCGTTCCGATCACATCTATAGAGGTGAACAGGTTCGCTTCCACAGTGGCCAATGCTCCGACGGGGGGTCGTTTGCATTTCGCTCCGATTCGATTCGTTCGCGCCACGGGGCGTGGCTTAGGACGATCCGGTCGGGTCTTTTGGCGTTAGCTTCAGACTGATCAATCGAGGGGGCACTTTTGGAGGTGCTGGACATCGTCTTCGAGGGGTTTCGAAGTTGATGTTAGGCGTGCCCTAGATTTCTCGTCTGCTCCGTGTGTCTTCGTCGATCGCTTCATCTAGCGAGTACTGCTTACTGCATCCGGATGATTCGATCGGCTGAGATGTTATGGGAGTGCTTCTCTGCGGGGGGTGTCGACACAACTGCGTGCCTGGGACGATTTATAGCACACCGTTTTTTCGAAGTTCAGCAATTACTTCGACCGTACGGGGACAAGAGTCCAACAATTCTTTTGCGGGGACTCTTTCGAGTGCATGAAAATCTTCGACACGATCCACGTCGAGTGTCTCATTCGTTGTCGAGTGGCGAAGACCTAGCGAATCTGCGATTGCGATCGTTTCAGACAATACGTCCTGTGTTGACATCGGCACATTGAAGACCTCTGGAGCGTTCCTAGCCATACCTATCATCGCATAACCACCGCCAAGGTCCGGCGTCAGCACTAGGTCATCCCCGGCTTCCAACTGAACTAGCGCCGCATTCACCTGGGAAAAGCTCAGCACAGGACTGTCACTTCCTCGAAGTAACGCCAAGGGCGCCCCCGCCGCTCCCGCCTCTGCGAACGCGTTCGCCATTCTATCTGATAGGTCGAGACCTCTTTGAACATGGAGTCGATAGTCGGCGGGGGTTTCCGCCAACAGATCGGCTTCGCCACCCGGTGGGTGAAAGGCGAGCACGGGTTCGAGATCGAGCGCGTTCGCGAAACGCAGAGAACTCACGAGAACGTCCCCGAGCATCGCTCGATAGAAAGTCGCTGCTTGGTCCGGGCTGAGCGGTGGACACAAGCGGGTCTTCACCAGGCCGGGCCTCGGCGCCTTCGCGAAAACGATGAACCAACCGCGACTCAAACGGCCTCCGCGGCGTCCCATACGCCTGAACCCGCACGCTTCGCACTCGTCCTATGCGAACTCACAGCTGCGGGCTCACGACCCAGTACTCTCCGCAGTACTCACAACAAAGGGCAGAGCGGCCACTGTCCCGTGGCCACCTTCGAAGTCGACAACCGTTCCAGGCTCCGCGTGATCGCGTCGTACATAACCGAGGGCGATCCTGCCGAGATCCGGCGACTCAACAAGCGTCGTCACCTCTCCAGTTGACTTTCCGCCACTCGAAAGCGCGACGCCAACCGAGGCCTTCGTGTCGGGTTCGAATTTCAGACCGACAAGCAGATGGTTCACCTGTCCGCGCGCGCGCAGGCGAGCGACGATCTCCTGTCCGACATAACAGCCCTTATCCGTCGCGATCGCGCGTTCGAGACGAGCCTCAGGGGGCAAAACTTCTTCATCGAGTTCACTGCCAAGCGCCGGGATTCCCGCTTCGACGCGAAGCACCTCGAGCGCAGTCTCGTCGCCCTTAATCAAAGGGCTCCCCGCCGCAGCATCAAGCGCTTCCGCAATAACGTCCTTCGCGCCGGGCGCGACCCAAAGCTGATAGGCCGATTCGCCACTCCAACCGAAGGCACCCACCACGACATCGGCGCCAGCAATATTCACTTCGCCCCAACAATCCGCCGCAGGCAAGTTCGTGCCACCTCCGATCGCCGCCGAGAGAATCTGCCCAGCCAACGGTCCCTCAAGCCCCCAGACTGCAAACTCCTCGCTGAGATCTACGAGGTTCACATCGTCGGCGATAATGAACCGGTCGAGGGCCATCGAAATTCGAGGAATTTCCGATCGCGTACTCTCGAGCCAGAACCGCTCGCCGAGTCGTCCCACGTGCAGATCCGCCACGATTGCTCCACGATTCGTAAGCAGTGTCGCATAACAACCAGCTCCGTCGTCCGCGGCCTCAAGCTTCCCAACATCCCCGGAAATCATTCCGTCGAGCCATCGCACGCGATCGCTGCCGCTCACCTCGATCACGCCTCTGGCCGTACCCTCAAAGAGCACGGCACTCACCCTGGCCGCCTGGACCGCCGCTCGAACTGCTTCGGTCACGTTCATTATTTCAAATCCTCGGATGCGGGCGTAGACGGCGTATTTGCCTCGAGCCTGGGAGCGAGCGGGCCGTGCAGTTTCGCACTCCGCTCACGATGTTCGACGATCCACTTCGGATACTTCTCACAGATCGCGTCGTATTCCTCTTCGGTATCCACATCGAGCGCACAGCCCCCGCTCTCGACAGGAGCCAATACGAAGCGCGTGTCGAGAATCTTCGAAATCGTGACGCGATTGATTTCGAGAGTCACATACTTCGCTAAGAGGCGTGCGAGTTTCGGGCGGTCGTTTCGATCCGCGACCCCTGCAAGATGCATGAAGCCGAAAAGCACGGCGATCTTAAGTCCACCCACCCGTGACGAAAGCAAGCGCAGCGCCAGCGTGAACATATTCCAGAAGCGCCTCTGATGGCGCATCTCATACATCTCTTCGATCCGCTCGCGCCGTCCGATCCGGCCGGGTTTCGCATAATGGAGGTTGTTCTGTCGGAAGCGGCCGTCCCGAGTGTTGAAGTAGGCGACGGTGATCCCTTTATCGCCGGGATGACGTGGCCGGAACACGTCGAGTGCCTCGGCGGGACAGAGGCCTAACACATAGTCAACGTCCTCCGCCTGGGAACGCCTAATCATGCTCGAGAATTCCTGCGCAGTCGCGATCGGAAGATCCCCAGACATAAACAGCACTTCTTGATCACGATCAGCTTCGCTTTCGGGATCGCGCCCCTGCGTCGGGTCGCCTGTCAAAATGCGTCGATAGGTCTCCCAGCAGTTTGAAATCAAATCACGCTGTTGTTCGACTATATAGAGCGGCTTCGCCAGGACATCGCGAAGCGCCTTCTTCCCAAGCGCTTCTTCCAGTCGAGCCGGATCTCCAACGACCCAGACCGATTCAACCTCAGGGCAGTCCTGCAAAGTCCGAACAACGTGCGCGACGAGCGAGAGTCCTTCGACTTCGAGGTACACCTTGCTCTTGCCGTAGACAGCCTTCGCCGCTCGACTATCGCCAGCCGTCACGATCGCAGGTACCGAGCGAACAGGCGTCTCGGTCGCGTCGGGCGCTGCGGCCCCTGATGGTGCTGCGGTCCCTGATGGCGCTGCGGCCCCTAACGATGACGCTCCCTCTGGCTGCATTTCGGTCCCCTGGCTCACGCTAGGCCTCATCCCCAGATCCCTGCTCTTCGTCGAGCAGGAAAATGACTTGCAGAGTCACGAGGTATTCGACGATCACACCGTCTTCGACACGGGCCTTTTCCTCAAGAACCTTCATCCCTGTAATGCCGCGAAGCGTCTTCCGGGCACGCTCGAACCCGAGCTCGGCAGCTTCTTGCCAGCTATTCGAGGAGGCGCTCGTAATCGTGGAGACGGAGGCGACGGCCATATTGAAGGGATGAACTCCTGAGCTTGGATGTGGAGAGTCTGTGAGGGCTACCAGTGAGAGTCGATATGCGGAGCGACGTCGAAAGAGAGTCGCAACCGAATTCGGTACTCGGCGATTTGATCATTTTCGATTTTAATGCGCTTGTCGACCACTTCGATTTCTGTGATGCCGCGCAGGGTATGGTTCGCACGGGCGAGCACAGTCTGTGCCGCGTCCTCGAAACTCGTCGGGCTCGATCCAATAATTTCGCTGATCTTGCTTACCCACATGGGTCTCGACTCCCGCCTGCCTGATCAATTCAGGCGCCGCTCACCCGCAAGTTAGCGCGAGCGATAGCGACTGCCCCGGCAGGCTGCATTCCGCCGCCCGGCCTGGCTTGGCATACTGTGCCCAGCGAAGGCCCAACATGACATTGCCCCCACGAAATGGAATGACCAGCAAAACTAAATCCGACGCCACGGGCGGAGCGGTCGCGGATGCCCTCGCGTTTTCGGCGCTCTTCCCGGCAGCGATCGCCTTCACGTTCTCGCTCGTTTCGAGTCGCGCACTCGATTCCGATCTGACGTCACGTGAGAAGCTTCACTTCGCCGTCCTAGCGGCCGCGGGCAGCTTCGTGGTCTATGGCATCGACCGCCTGCGTGATCGTCAACGCGATCGTCAGACCTCGCCTCTTCGCACCGCTTTCACGGACCAATACGCAACGGCAATCGTGAGCGCTACAGGCCTCGCGGGCCTCATTCTATTGATCTCGCTCGCAACGGCACCCCTTCGAATCGGGCTGCTCTGCGCCGCGGTCGGAGGATTGGGCCTTCTTCATCGCCGATTGAAAACCATCGCCGCGATCAAAACGCTCTACGTCTCCCTCGCATGGACGGCCGTCTGCGGCGGCATTCCGTGGCTCGCGCTCGACGCTACCCAAAGGGAGCCCCGCGCCGCGGCCCTCCTCGCCGCGATCCTCTTCGCCAGCGTCGCATCGAACCTCATCGCATCGAATCTACGCGACAACGAGGCTCATCTCCTACGAAGCGAACCGAGGCGTGTGCTGATTCTTGGACGGATCGTCGCTCTCGCCGGACTCGCGCTCGCGCTCGCAGGTCCCGCTTCCTTCCTGGCCCTGGCATGGATCCCAGCCTTCGAGCTACTGGCGCTCGGATTCTTCCGCCCGACGGAGCATTACGGACATCTCGGCGTCGACGGAGCCCTGCTGGTTGGGGCGCTGGCGAGTCTCGTTCATCAGGGGCTCAGCTGAGCCTGTAGTGCCGGGGGCCCAAAACAAAACGGCGAGCACCTTAGGAGGTACTCGCCGTTTCGCCGTGAAGAGGTCTTCACGAAATATGGTGGAGCCGAGCGGGCTCGAACCGCCGACCTTCGCGTTGCGAACGCGACGCTCTCCCAGCTGAGCTACGGCCCCATAAAATGGATTCGTTACGCGCTCGTCTCGGCGGCGGGATGAATCCACACCAAGTCGTCCTGGGGGACGAAGCCGAATCCCACGAGCGCGGGATTTCGAACGGCGGACCTTAGAATCGAGGTCCCCGAGCGTCAATGGCAGAGGCGAAGCAGATCTCGCAGAAGGCGCGCTGGAGTCGCGAGAGCCCTATAAATCCCACGGGAAGAGCGGCTTTTACCGCCCACCTGACTCAGACGAGCCCGAGTGCGGTGTCCTGGGCATCTCCAACCGAAGGCCCCCCACCCCTCTACTCGCCGCGTGCCTGCTTCCCTAGCGCGCCTGCAGGATGCCGTGCGGCATAGGAATCTGGATCGAGACCGCGACGTTCTTGCAAGACCGCACCAAGCGCAGCCAGCACCAAAATCTCCGCTGCCACACTCGCGCGAGGGGCGAGGCCAAGCGGACCGCCTTCTTCCGAGACGCCCGCATCAAGCGTCACATCGACAGCTTTCGCCAGCTTCGATTCTACGCCGCCGGTCACCGCGATAAGCCGACCCCCATACCCACGCACGGCTTCCACGGCGAGCAGACATTCCGACGTCGACCCACTATTGCTAATCGCGATCACAACATCGCCCGCCACGATTTGCCCAAGGCTGCCGTGCAGGGATTCCGTCGCGTGAAGAAAGGTCGCCGGCGTTCCCGTCGAGGAGAGCAGACTCGCCGCATAGTGGGCGACGTGCTCGGGCTTCCCGACGCCGGTCACATGCACGCGACCGCCAGCCGCCTCCGCCGCTTCGATTAACTCCGCCGCCGCTTGAATCGCTTTGCCATCGTGTCGCTCCGATAAAGCCGCGAGTTCCCGCGCCGCTACCTCAAGCACTCGCAGTCCTGCTGCACCGGGACCGCCGTCTGTACTATTGCTCATGTTAGTTCCTTCCATAATTGATGGGACGGCTCGGGGCCGTCATAAAGCTCGAGGGCGCGTTCGCGAAGTGCATCTGCGGCCTCGGGAAATGCACCCATCTGCTCCACACACGCGGCACCACAGGCATTGCCCAGTTTGGCCGCCGCTTCTAAATCTAGACCCAGTGCCTCACCCGCCAGGAAGCCGCCGAAGAACGCATCGCCTGCTCCCGTCGAGTCCACCACCTTTGGGATCGAGTAAGCCGCAACCCATCGATTGCCGGCGGCATCGCCTAATAAGGATCCGTTCTCGCCGTCGGTCAACACAATCGTCGAGATTCCGTATTCATTTCGAATCGCGCTCACGAGATCGGGGAGTGAGCCGATCTCGGGAAAGAGCTCGCGTGCCGCAAGCGTGGTCGGCTTCAGCAAATCCGCTTCTCTAAGCACCGCGTTCAATGTCGGCTGATCCCCAAGCCCCTTGATCGCGTCACTCGGCAAAACATCCAAGTCGACCACCGTCGCAAGTCCGTGCTCATGAGCCACGCGCAACGCTTCAAGGGTCGCATCCAAGGGTAGCTGCGACACTTCTGTTGTTAGTCTTGAGCCGCGAGCAATAAAGTCCGAATGGTCCTCGCGAACATGCGCTGCCGTCGTCTCCGCCGTCGCGCCCGCGGCCATATAGATCGCGCGCTCGCCTTCGTGATCCACGAAGATCTCCGCCAGCGAACTCGCTTCCCCTGAAAGATCGAGATGCGTTTCGATTCCAGCGTCCTTCATTGCGGCCCGCAGCACCCGACCCGCATCGTCATCCGCCTGCCGCCCGAAAATTCCGACACTAATCCCAAAGAGCCGCGCCCAACCAAGCTGGTTCAGCAGCACGCCGCCGATACAGGTCTGTACCGGGCCGAAGTTGGGAATCAAATCGAGAAGTCCCTTTTCGTTGGGGCCAAGCAGGCGCCGAGTGCGATGCATTCGGTCGAGAACCATACTGCCTATGCCGACTAACGCGAGATCCTGTTGCCCGCGCCGGTCCCCGGACGCTTCCGAGCGCGCCATTTCAGCCGGCTCGCTTTTCGAATCGCGTCCGCCAATTTTCGCCTACTTCCTGCGCTACGAGGGACTTCACGCCTTCGAAGGCCGCATCGAAATGTATCGCGTCCTCCGCAGTCATCTCCGGCGTGCCCTTCGCAACACACGCGCTCGAGATTACCCCTTCGATGTAGAGCGCCCGTTTAATTCCTGCGAGCGTTCGCTTTCCACTTGGTGCGACCGTGCAGTCGCGAAAGGCATCCACGACACGCTGGGCCGTATCCATTCGCTCTTCATCGCCCGCGCGGCAAACCTGCCAAGCCCAAGCCCATTCCCGCGGCATCGCATTCGCCGGACCCGCCACGACACCGACCGGCATGCCACCAGCGCGGCGCCAGCGATCCCAATGCTCCCGGATCACGCCTGTTAGCCCACTATAGGGTCGGTAGATGTCGAAGATCAGCTTCGCATTCCCGATATAGATACCGAATTCGCCGCGATCCTTGAAGCTATTCGCCGCCCGCGTGTAGTTGCCTAACACCTTATTTGATGCCGAGACCTTAATGCCGCGAACGAAATCGAGTCGACTCATCGCCTTGACCTGCTTCGTTCGAATATGCGGAATGGACGGATCGATCGCGATATCGGCATTGTCGTAAAGAAAGATCGGTATGCGCCGCGTCCTCGCATCCAAAAGGTCCGCTACATCGCGCAGCACAAACTTGACCGGATCTGGAACGCCCTGAATCGAAAGCGGCGCAATCACCGCAGCATCGACACCGCAATCGATCGCGTATTCGAGGTTCGCCAAAGTGTCCTGCGCCGTAGGTGCGGTCACGCCAGCCCAGCTCTCAACCGCCACACCGCTATTCGCGACAAGCCCAACATTCAGCTTTGCAACTTCTTCCGCACAAACACGGATCACGCCCTGGCGGGTGTCGTTATCGACCTTGTCCCACTCGCCCGTCGTCCCCGCCGAGAAAATAATATCCGCGCCAGACCCATCCTGGATCACATGACGTACGAGCGCCCTCTGATCCTCTTCGATAAGGCGACCCGCCTCATCGAGCACAGTAATCACCGGCACCGACAACCCCGGCTTCGGTCGCGCCTCCTCAACACTACGAATCGATCCACCCTCCACGCATTCCCGCGCCGCCACACCATAGCGCCCTTCACCCCCAGCCTCTCTCTACCTAGCTCTCCTCCTCACCGGTGGGCAAAGCAACCCGCCGCAAGCCGCAAAGCGGCACTACGGCGCCCGCTTCAAATATCCGAGCCCCAAACAAAAAAGCGCCCCCAAGCCAAAGCTCAAAGACGCCCAATCCATTTGTCTATCTACCTAGCTCTCCACAAACCCGCCAACCAACCGCCAACCCCGCGGCAAAGCCGCCGCCTCAAAGCGGCACCCCGCCAAACGGGCCAAACCGAAGCCCCGCGCACCACCACCCCACATCGAAGGCTTCCGGGCGTGATGAGTGCTGCAGATTCGTGCACCTCGGAGCGTCGCACCCGCAGCCCTACTTTTGTAGGGCGAGGACAGCGACGCGAGAAGCGCACGAAGATGCGGTGCTCAGCGCGTCCGCTTATAAGGTCTCAAAGAAGTAGGTCATCTTTACGCCCAGGGCCGCCGCGAGCTTATGCATGGTCGACATCGAAGCCGCGCTCTTCCCCAGCTCAATCTGAGAAATCAAACTCACTGAAAGCCCCGTCCGATTCGCAAGCTGCTTCAAGGTCAGATCCGACTCATGTCGCTTAGTTCGAATGTGTCGACCCACCTCGCTGTTGAGATGCGTCTCGAGATCGACGAGCAAGCCACGGTCGCGAATCGCTTCACGCAGGACGGCGAGAACTTCTTCGGTCTCAAGCGGCTTCTGGAGATAGTGAAAGGCGGAGTGCTTCATGGTCGCGACGGCCGCTTCAACAGAGGCAAGGCCGGTCGTGGCGATGACACAGATATCGGTATCGAATCCACGAATCGCAGCGAGCGCTTCCGTGCCACCCGACCCCGGAGAGACGTCGAGAATGATGACCTGGAAGCGATTCTGTCGAACCTCTTCTGGCGCACTCAACGGCTCGGAGAGACAGGTCACTCCGTAGCCCTGATCCGAGAGCACCTGCTTCAGCTGAAGCTGTGCTTCTTCTTCATGATCGACGACGAGAACATTCAAACGCTGCTGATTAGCCATTTTGGATCCCACAATTCTTCGATTCGACTGTGAACCGCCGCCCCACCTCGGCGACTTCACTCTTCGAATCGGGCAGGACAGCGATTAGTCTCACTGCACGCTTCCTGCGCACGACTTGCATACGGGGTCGGCGTTTTACCCGAGAGGCATTAGTGGTTTATTGGAATCTTTGAGGTGTATTGCTGATCGGAGGCCCGATTGCCCCCCGGACGTACCCATACCGCGAATCTCGAGCCGGATTCGGGGGGCATTCGCAACAAGTCAATTTTTAACGGAGGGAGCGCTGGTCTAGCGCTGCGGGATGCCGCTTGAACGGTCCGCCGCGGGCGGAGCCGAGCTCGGAGTGCTGCTTGGGGCCGGCGGGGCCACCGGGGCAAACACCCACTTCCGGCTGAAAGCCTGGGGCGGGGCATTCACTTGAACTGCCCGGTCGACCTCGAAACGGATCGGCTCCGCGTCGGGCTCGTGGACTTCAAACCATGCCGGGACCATCACCTTGTCGAAGGAGACGATCGGACCAAAGATCGTAAAAACTCCGCTCGCGCGATCAATCCGGCGGACCTGCAGATCTTCGGTATCGACCCACAGCCGCGGTAATAATGCGTCTTCAGAGATTCCGAGTTCGGGTCCTTCAAGGGCACCTTCGAGGCCCATCAAGTCGCTCTCGCCGTCCATCGTCGCGGCCAGCTCGTAGATCTCACCCGCGGCGTTCGGATCCAGTGGATCCTCGATGACGCTGTCAGCGCTTATGCCGTCTTCGAGAGCAATGGCCTCGGGCGGCGGAAGCGGTGCCGCCAAACGCGGATCGCCGATTACGAAACAGTCTTCCTCTCCGCAGGGGGCCAGCCCAATCGAGCCACTCAAGACATCAAAGGCATGAAGTGCCGCACGCAATGTCGTCGAAGTCGACGGCTGCAAAAAGAAGAACGGTTGCAGCAGTGGCTGCGGCCGGTCGAGTCGCCGCCCATCCTTCGCGCCGAGCAACTCCCGCCCTGAGAGAAGGTAGCGATCCACCCGCCCGCCAAAGCCTTTCAGCTCGAGCCGGGCCAATCCACTCGGGTGGCTAATCAGCTGGCCGCGCGCAATCGGATCCCGTCCGCCGACCCGCATAGTCAGATCGAGCTGCAAAGCCTGATTTCGTTTCGACGCGAGGTTGACCTTGGCGATCTCGCTCATCGTGCGATCCGCCATCGGAATAAAAGCCTGCGCCACAGGCCCGACAACAAGTGTCACGCCAAGTGCCAGCCCAAGCGTTCCGCCTAACGCTCGACGCGAAGCGACCCGCCGCAGGATGCGGTCTGAAAAGCGGCCTAAGGCGCGAGTGCCCCTCAACCGGCTTGTCCCGCGAGCCGCGAGGCGCCCGCATAACGTGCGCGATCGCCGAGTTGCGATTCGATACGAAGAAGCTGATTGTATTTGCAGATTCGATCCGTTCGGCATAGCGAGCCCGTCTTGATCTGACCCGTCGCCGCGCCGACAGCGAGATCGGCAATCGTCGTGTCTTCTGTCTCACCGGAACGGTGAGACGAAACCGAACCAAACCCCGCCGCATCCGCCATGCGGATCGCGTCGAGCGTCTCGGTCAGCGTCCCGATCTGATTCACCTTGATCAGAATCGCATTCGCACTCTTCTCTTCGATTCCGCGTGCCAGGATCTTCGGGTTCGTCACGAAGAGATCGTCGCCGACCAACTGGCAGCGGTTCCCAAGCTTCTCGGTCAACATCGACCATCCGCTCCAATCATCTTCCGCGAGTCCATCCTCGATCGAAACGATCGGGTAGCGCGCCACCCAATCCGCCCAGAACTCGACCATCTGCGCGGAATCGAGCTTCCGGTTCTCGCTCGCGAGATTGTAGATGCCGTCCTCGTAGAACTCACTCGAAGCCGGGTCGAGAGCAATCGAGATGTCTGTACCCGCTTTGTAACCAGCCTGATCAATCGCCTGCAGGATGAGTTCGAGAGCTTCTTCGTTGCTTTTCAAATCCGGAGCGAAGCCACCTTCGTCCCCAACCGCCGTCGAATAGCCCTTCTCGAGCAGTACCTTCTTCAGCGTATGAAAGACTTCGGCGCCCCACCTTAGCGCTTCGCTAAAACTCGGCGCGCCTAACGGATAGAGCATGAACTCTTGCACATCGACGGAGTTATCCGCGTGCTCGCCGCCGTTCAGCACATTCATCATGGGTGCCGGAAGCAGGTTCGCATTATCGCCACCAATAAATTGATAGAGCGGCGTGCGAGAAGAATTGGCTGCCGCGTGCGCCGCGGCGAGAGAAACGCCTAACAACGAATTTGCACCACAGCGCGATTTTGTTTCCGTCCCGTCAACCTCGATCAGCTTATTGTCGAGTGCAGCCTGCTCTTCGAGCCCACCCAGATCCAAACCAACGACGGCTTCCGCCAATTCGCCGTTCACAAAATCGACCGCCTTGCGGACGCCTTTGCCGAAATAGCGAGACTTGTCGCCATCACGGAGTTCGAGTGCTTCACGCGCGCCCGTCGAAGCGCCCGAGGGCACTGCGGCTCGACCGAAGGCGCCGTCCGAAGTCACGACTTCAACCTCTACCGTAGGGTTGCCGCGTGAGTCCAGGATTTCTCGTCCGTGAACTCGTTCCAGGCGAGTCTTCGCCATCGCCGTCTACTCCTCAATTAAATTCGACCGTTGCCCGGTCGGGGCCCCGACCTGGGTCGGAAGGGCGAGGTCGGCGCGCAGTATGCGACCTGCAGATGGCAGGCTGGCAAAGGCCCCAGACCTCGGGCGGACGCAGTCTAGCAGGCCGTCGAGGGCCGTCGGCCTTCATCCGTGCATCCATCCGCCCACCCGCCGATCGCCGATAGAAAGTCTCAGTCGGTATCGGGGATCCGTGGCACGATGACCAGTTGGCCGTCGGGAGCGGTAAATATCTCGGCCTCGATTTCGAAGGCGCGGCGCAGGGTTTCAGGGGTCATCACCTCGCCGGGTCGGCCTTCCGCCACGATTCCGCCCTCGCCGAGCAGCACGATTCGGTCACACGTGCGGCAGGCCAGAGACAGGTCGTGGGAAACCACGAGCGCGCCGCGGCCGCTTTTCGCAAAGGCGCGGACCTCCCGCAGGACGTCCACCCTATGCCGGAGGTCGAGAAAAGCCGTCGGTTCATCGAGCAGAAGCAGATCCGGCTCCTGGACGAGGGCCCGGGCAAAGAGCACCAGCTGTCTCTCGCCTCCGGAAAGCGTCGTGATTTCCCGATCCACGAGATCCCGGATCCCGAGGCGATCCAGCGCTTCCAACGCCAAGGCTTGGTCGGCTTCGCTTTCGAGGCCGAGCAGCGGCTGGTGCGGTGCGCGTCCCATCAAAACGAGTTCGCCTACACGAAACGGGAACGGCACGTGCAAGTCCTGGGGGACGAGCGCGATTCGGCGCGCGAGGGCGCGGCGCGTGAAGGTGTTGATGTCGACACCCTCGACTCGAACGAGCCCACTCGAAGGGAGCTGAATGGCCGAAGCGATCCGCATCAGCGTGGTCTTCCCAACACCGTTACGTCCGACCAAGCCCACGACCTCGCCGCGACTCACCTCAAACTCGATCCCCTCGAGCAAAGTCCGCTCACCGACCGACGCACTCACACCCTTAAATTCGAGCAAGGCCGTCATGCGATCGGCCCCCGAGCTTGTGCGCGCCTGAGCAGGTAGATAAAGAGCGGTCCTCCAACCAGCGCGGTCACGGCGCCAACCGGCAGCTCTCGCCCATCAAGTGCCGTCCGCGCGAGGGTGTCCGAGAGCACGAGAAATCCGGCTCCCGTCAGCGCGGTCGCTGGAATCAAGAGCCTGTGGTCGCTTCCGATTACGAGGCGCAGCGAATGCGGCACGATCAATCCCACGAATCCGATCAACCCGGAAACCGCCACCGCTGCACCGACCATGAGCGACGTGGCCACCAAGAGCCAGCGCCGATGCGCTTCCACAGGAACACCCAGCTGTGCCGCCGTCTCATCGCCTAAGGCAAGCAGATTCAAGCTTCGCGAAAGAACGCAGGCCGTCGTGAGTCCGAGCAGAACGCTGGCCGCAACGATTCCCGCAGCATCGATTTCAACCGCAGAGAGATGGCCGATCAACCAAAGGAAAATTCGCGAGCCGTCGAAGAAGCCTGCCAGCGATGCCAGGAATACGATCCCCGCCGAGGCGAACGCATTGAAGACAACGCCCGTAAGCAAAAGGCTCGTGGGAGAGCTTCGCCCGCGGCCGCCGCTCACCCAATAGAGCAGACCCGTAGCGATCAAACCGCCGACAAAGGCCGCTATCGGAACGGATTGTGTAGGTACCGCAAACACACTTCCGAGTGCGAGCACGGAAATACCCGCAAGCGCCGCGCCTCCGGATACGCCTAATACATAAGGGTCGGCGAGGGGATTTCGCAAAAGTGCCTGAAAAACGGCTCCAGCACTCGCAAGGGCCGCGCCGACAAGGAGGCCCAGAATGACACGAGGTAGCCGAATGCGAAGCACGATATCCCGTACCGCTGGATCGAGGCTTGCACCCTCGCCGCCTAACAAAAGGTCCGCAACATCCGCAAAGCCAACTTCTGAGGGTCCTGTGGCTAACGCGAAGATCGTAATCGCGAAGAGGATCGCTGAGAGCGTTCCGAGCACCACAACCATTCTTCCGAGGGAGAGCCGTTTCATTGCGCGCCTCCCGGACCCGCACGTTCGTGATCACGGTCCGTCAGGACAGACTCGGCTCTTCCGCGTTTAAGCGCCTCATCGATCGCTTTTTCAACCGACGCACCATGCACCAGCAAAGCCAGTTCCCGAAGCGCGCGGTCGAGATTTGGGCCGGGCATGGTGATTCGCGCAGCATCGACGCCTACTACGCGATCGGCAGCGACTGCGGGAAGGCTCGGCCAGCGAGACCAAAATTCCTTCGCTGCTTCCGCGCCCGGCGTCATATCAAGCAAGAGCGAAGGACCCGTAGCAATCAACCACTCAATCGAGCCCCGCGGATAGCCCGCGCCCAATTCACGCACGAGATTACGTGCTCCGACGACGTCGAGCATTTCGTCGAGGAAGGTTTCGCCGCCAACGAGGAACAGAGGCGACCGATCTACGATGGCCACGGTTCCGGGCGCCTCACGGCCCCGTGTTGCCACGAATACGGCACGGCGCGTTTCGCGAATCACGGAGACGCGCTCGCTCGCGAGAGACTCCCGTCCGACCAGACGGCCGAGGCGCTCAATGTTCTCGAGAATTTCGTCCATGCGTTCGTTCGGATAAATTTCGACGCGGAGGCCAAGCCGTTCAAGGCGCTCGGCATGGATCACTTGTTCAACCCCCGCCACGATCAGAACGCGATCCGGACGCAAAGCGACCACCGCCTCGAGGCTCGGGTCAAATAGACCGCCGACCCGAGGCAAATTGGACACCTCGGGCAGCACCCGCGCAGAATAGTCGTCGACCCCCACGAGCAATTCCGTCGCTCCGAGTCGAACGAGAATTGCCGTGAGCGAGGGGTTCAGCGAGATCAAACGAAGTGGGGCTTCGGCCGGCGAAGCAGGGGACCCAGCAGCATCCGAGGAACCAATACTCTCAGCCTTTGCGGCAGCCGGGAACGCTGAACCAAAGAAGGCAAAAAGGGAGGTCAGGAGGAGACTGGCTATCGCTAGCGCGAGGGAGGCGCGAATGACCGCACGACCAGCGCCGAATGCCTTCCGCACGCGAAGCCCGGCCCCCGGTCGCTCACCTCTGATAGCTCTCAGTCTCATCGTCTCAATTCTGTACTGCCCGAATGTCGCGTGGATTGCGCGCCCGGTATCCGTCACTCGTCCCATCCTAGGCGCCGAGCCGGCTCATCATAGTCTCAGTCGTGCGGCTTTGTCTGGTCCGGACGGTTCATCGTCGGGCGAAGCTGATGGAGTAGATAGAGAGAGGGAGTCGAACGGAGTCCCACCGGCGATCTTCTGGGGGGGCAGAGGCCTCGGCACGCGGTCGACGCCGAATCACAACGGGCAGACCGCGGCCGCCGGCCACCGGGACCTGAGTCCCGGTGGCCTTTGGCTCATGGACTTGGTGCGAACTCAGTTGCGCGCGGTATTGCCATTCTGTCCGGCGGCTCTTTTACGCGACGCGTTGGCGACCTTCAGAAGTGGCCGCAGTTTCGCAGCCAGCTTCGGCCCAATCCCCCGAACATTCTCGAGTTCGTCGAGAGACCGGAAGCCACCGCGCTCCGCACGAATCGCCAAAATGGCGGCGGCCTTCGCTTCTCCGATTCCTGGCAGACGGACGAGCTGTTCCGCCGTTGCGCGGTTCAAATCAAGCGGCTGCGTGCTGTCGGCGGCCTGAGCGCCAGATGAGACGAGCAACAAGCTCAAAAATAGAAATGCGAACGCGTTCCTGAATTGAACCTGTAGACCCTTCGTGTTCTTCTGATTGACTACTTCTTCTTGGCTGAACATGGATTGCTTGAACATGGAAATGTACTCCCCGGGACCTGGGGCAAAATTTGGGTGATGGGTTCCGCTTGAGCCGCCGGCCGATCGGCCGGTGAATTCTCGCATAGTCGATCTTTGACTAATTCCGTCGGGCACCGACCACCCGGCTGCTCGGGGTTCGAGCGCCTGGCGTCACTTCACACCTCACTACGCCCGCTATTGCTCACGGGTCACCCGGTTTCTCACGCCGTTTCTCACGAAGACCGTCTCTGACGAAGACCGTCTCTCACGAAAAAGAAGCGACGGCCTAGCGGTCGCGCATTACCGAGAACTTGGCCGACGCGCTGAGCGCTTCTTTTGCCGGACCGTCAGGGAAGGGTGCGATTGCTTCAAGCGCCTTCGCGACATGCTCTTCGGCGCGGCGCTGGGTGTCTTCTAGACCGCGATGCGTCGCGATCAATTCTGAGATGGACCCGAACTCGAGTTCGGCTGCGCCCGCCGGCGCGGAACCGCCATGCTCATCTGCCAATCGCGAAGCGCTCTTCAAAACGCTCGAGACCTGATCCCGCTCCGCCGTCCGGCATCGCTTCAGCGTCAAAATCAAAGGCAGCGTGATCTTGCCTTCGCGCAGATCCGCGAAGGGCTGCTTACCCATCACCTCGAGCTCCGCGTCGTAGTCCAAGCAGTCGTCCTTCAACTGGAATGCGATTCCCAATTGGCGACCGTATTCGCAAATACGATTTCGCTCGGTCCGCGTGACCTCGCCCAGCAAGCATCCGATCTCGCAACAGGCGGAAAGAAGCGCCGCACTCTTGCGTTCGATTACGTCGTAATAGTGCGTCTCGGTAATGTCGACATCGAAGCTTCGTTCGAGCTGAAGCAGCTCACCCTCGGCGAGCAAGCCGATCGTCCGCGAGTAGCTCTCGACGATCTCGAGATTGCCGTCCGCGATCAACATCGAAGAAGCCCGAGCGTAGAAAAAATCGCCTGCCAAGACAGCACGTCGATTGCCCCAGATAGCATTCGCCGAGGGTCGGCCGCGGCGATGCCCAGCGAGATCCACCACGTCATCGTGAACGAGCGTCGCGGTATGGAGAAGCTCGAGGGCCGCGGCGAGTTCGATCCTGCGCGGGCCCGTATATCCGACGAGTTCGGCAGCGAGCAGCACCAGTGCCGGACGCAATCGCTTGCCTCCGGAATTGAGGATGTGATCCCCGAGTTCGCCAATCACCTGAGCGCGCGAGTGGACGGTGTCCTTCAGCGCCACTTCGACGAGTTGCATAGGCGGAGCGATGCGCGCAAAGGCGCGGCCGAGGCTCTCTTCGAGGGAAGAGGCGGTGTCGTTTTGGTCGAATGCCTGGGGGCGTGACATGTCAATCACCTTAGCCGCGCCCCCATGACGTGTCAAAGGTTGAAATCTCCAAAAACGCTTCAAAAACAGTCATTTACCGTGGTTCACGAGGGTTTAGGAAAAGGCGGATCGGGAGATCCAAGCCAGCCGCAATCAACCGCGGCCAGCAATCCCATTGGCCTCGAGCCAGTCCACAGCCTGCGCCACTTCCTCTATGGGAACGAGTTCGCATAGAGAATCAGCGCGCTTACCGGTCTTGCTGCCGCCTCCGTTCTGTTTGATCTGCTCCATATGCTCTCTATGACAGACCGCCGGAACGAGCAGACGCTTGAAGCCCAAGCGCCCCGCCTCCGCGAGCCGTACATCAAGCCGCGAAACTCGCCGCACTTCGCCACCCAGCCCGATCTCCCCGACCGCCGCCGTGTCTGGGGGAACCGCACGGTCTAGTCGACTAGAGGCAATCGCCAGGGCGATCCCGAGATCTGCAGCCGGCTCCGCTACACGCACACCTCCCGCCGCCTTCGCGTAGACATCCTGCGACAGCAGGTCGATCCGACTCCGCCGATCGAGCACCGCTAGCAACAAAGCGACGCGCGCATCTTCGAGCCCGAGCGTCGTCCGTCGCGGCGTCCCATAAGGCGCCGGGGCGACTAAGGCCTGGAGCTCCACGAGCATCGGCCGGGATCCTTCGAGCATGGGAATCACGCAGCTCCCGGGCGCCCGCGTACTGCGTTCCTCAAGGAAGAGTTCGCTCGGATTTTCCACCGCTTCGAGCCCATGCGCCGCCATGCTCAAGACACCAATTTCTTGGGTCGATCCGAAACGATTCTTCGTGGCTCGCAGCAACCTAAACGCATGGGCACGGTCGCCCTCGAATGTCAGCACGACATCGACCAGATGCTCGAGCACCCGCGGCCCCGCAAGGCTGCCGTCCTTCGTTACATGCCCAATCAGCAGCAGGACCGATCCGACCTTCTTCGCCGTCGCGGAAAGCTGTGCTGCAGACTCACGCACCTGAGCCACCGAACCTGCTGAGGACTCAATCGATTCCGTCTGGATCGTTTGAATCGAGTCGACCACGACAAAGCTCGGGGACAATTCCTTCCACGGCGTCGCCAGGGACTCGACGCTCGTCGACGTCATTACCTGCAGCGAACCACCAACCCCCGGAAGGCGCTCCGCCCGCAACCGGATCTGCTCCGCGCTCTCCTCGCCACTCACATAAAGGACGGAATGCCCCTCCGCAGCGAGTCCACCTGCGACTTGGAGTGCAAGGGTCGACTTCCCGATCCCCGGGTCACCACCGAGCAAAACCACGGACCCCGGTACGAATCCGCCCCCGAGGACGCGATCGAGCTCCCCCTCACCACTTGGCACCCGCGGACTGGCATCCGCGTCGATCTCGGAAAGCCTACGCGGCTTGCCGTCATCGGAAGCGGGCACCAAAGCCGCCAACCCCTCCGCCCCGCGCCCTGAGCCAGCGGCCTTCGCCGCAGATGGCGCTTGATACGTCTCTTCAACGAGACTGTCCCACTGACCACAGTCGGGGCAGCGGCCGTGCCATTTCGCGTGCTGGGCACCGCAGGACTGGCAGGAATGGACGGTACGACGCTTGGGCATAGATGAAGAGCTCTCCAGAAGGGAATGCGAGTGGAAGGCACGAAAACAAGGTGAATGTAGAGGGTCTTGGACGATTCCGGGAGGGGGAGAATTGCTGTCAACCCTCATGCGCAAGTGGGTTGACAGGGTTGACGGGCGGGCGGTAGGCTGCCGCGCCGAAACTGGAGGCTCCCTCGTGTCTGAATCCACCCCGTCAAATTCCCTCGACCGCTACCGAAATCTCGCCGAGCGCGCCCTTGCCGGCGAAGCACCCTCAGAGGCCGAAGCCGTTTGGATCCTCGAAGGCGACGACGTCGAGCTGCTTCCTCTGTTGCAAGCCGCCTACGAGCCGCGCCGCGCTGCCTTCGGTCGCAAGGTCATGGTCCACGTTCTCAACAACGTGCAGAACGGGCTCTGCCCCGAGGACTGCGGCTACTGCTCGCAGAACAAAGACTCCGCCGCCGCGATTCGCAAATACGCCATGAAGAGCGATGAAGCGATCATGGCCGAAGCGGAAGCCGCCGCGAAGGCCGGAGCGACTCGCTACTGCATGGTGCTGTCGGGACGCGGCCCAACCGTCGAGCGCACTAAGCGAATTGGAAAGCTCGTCCGCGAAATCAAAGAGAACTTCCCGATTGAGGTTTGTCTTTCTGCAGGCCTCATGGGAGATGAGCATGCGCAGATTCTGAAGGAAGCCGGCCTCGACCGGATGAACCACAACCTCAACACGAGCGAACGACGCTACGACGACATCACCTCGACGCATACGTATGCCGACCGTGTCGCGACTCTCGAGGCCGCCAAGCGAAACGGAATCGAAAGCTGCTCGGGAATGATTGTCGGCATGGGCGAAGCCTCCGCCGACATTATCGAGGTCGCCTTCAAGCTCCGCGAGCTGGAGGTCCCCTCAATCCCCGTCAACTTCCTGATCCCGATCGCGGGCAACCAGGTTCAAAACGACGGCAGCCTAACACCTGAGCATTGCCTGCGAGCCCTCTCGCTCATGCGCTTCGTGAACCCGACGGCGGAGATTCGCGTTGCCGGCGGCCGCGAAGGCCATCTGCGAACCATGCAGCCTTTCGCGCTCTACCCCGCGAATTCGCTCTTTGTTGAGGGCTACCTCACGACAAAGGGTGATCCTGTCGAAGAGACCTACGCGATGATTCGTGACGCGGGCTTCGAGATCGATGGGAACGAGTTCTATGACGAGATCGAGGCGGCGAAGACAGCCAAGAACGGCGAGTCCCAGTTCCGTATTCCCGGCGGCGGCGACCAGCTGTTGAAGCCCGAGATCGCCCAGGCGTGAGCCGCGAGGCGGCACATAACATCTCAAATCGTGGATCCGCGCTCGATGCGGTCGCCGACGAAATTTTGGATGGCATCCGGGACCGCGGCACCTATCGCCGCATGCGGGTGCTCGACGGCTTGCAGGCCCCGCGCATGACCGTTGACGGGCAGGACGTGCTGCTCTTTGCGGGCAGCAACTATCTCGACCTCGCACGACATCCGGAAGTCATCGAAGCCGCGGAGCGTGCCTCGCGCGAATACGGCTGCGCCGCCGGCGGATCGCGACTCATTACGGGCAACCTCGTTTGCCACGAAGCCCTCGAAGAAGAGCTCGCCTCATTCTTCGGGACCGAAGCCGCGCTCGCTTTCAATACGGGCTACATGGCGAATGTCGGCGTGATTCCCGCCATCGTAGGCGCAGGCGACGTCCTCCTCTCCGACGAACTCAATCACGCCTCGATCATCGACGGCGCGAAGCTCGCGCGCACAGAAGTCGCCGTCTTCCGACACGGCGACGTCGACTCATTTCGCGAAACCCTCGAGCGCGTTCGGCCCAAGGCGCGGCGAGTCCTGGTCGCCGTCGACGGCGTCTACTCCATGGACGGTGACGTCGCGCCGGTGGCCGAAATCGTGAAACACGCACACGACGCGGATGCGATCGTGCTCCTCGATGACGCGCACGGGACCGGTTGTCTCGGCAAGCGCGGACGCGGCACGGCGGAGCTCGCCGGTGTTCTCGGCGAAGTCGACATCCTGATGGGCACGCTCGGTAAATCGATCGGATCCTTCGGCGCCTTCGTCGCGGGGTCCGCCAAGATGCGCGATCTCTTCGTGAACACCGCCCGCAGTTTCATCTTCTCCTGCGCGCTCGCCCCCGCGCAGGTCCAAGCCGCACGCGCCTCGCTCCGATTGATCGACGAAGAACCGTGGCGGCGCGAACGACTCGATGCGAACTGCGATCGTCTCCGCGAACGCCTGGATACCCACGGCATCTCCACCGATCCGAGCACGACGCATATCCTGCCCGTCGTGATCGGCGAAAACGCGAAGACCATGGCCACCTGCGAATCCCTGCTCGAGCGCGGCTACTACGCGCAGGGCATCCGCCATCCCTCCGTTCCGGAAGGCACTGCACGATTGCGTATCACGCCGATGGCGACGCATAGCGAGGAAGAGATCGACGGCTTGGCCGATACGATCGCCGATCTTCTTTCTGAAGCACCGGCCTAACGCAATGCCCGGACTCTTCATCACAGGAACGGATACGGACGCCGGAAAAACCGTCGTCTCCTGCGCGATCGCGCGGGGATTGCGAAGTGCGGGTGTCGACGTCGGCGTCATGAAGCCAGCGGAAACGGGCGTACCCGTCGAGGGTCCTTACGATGCGCGGGCGCTGATTGAAGCGGCCGGCGTATCCGATTCGCTCGAACTCGTCTGTCCCCAGCAATTCGATCTCCCCGCAGCGCCGCTAGCCTCTGCCCGGGCTGAGGGCCGCGAAGTCGACCTCGACGCGATCGATGCCGCCTATCAAGAGATTGATCGTCGACACGAATGCGTGCTCGTTGAAGGCGCCGGCGGTCTTCTTGTCCCCATCACAGAAACACTCGACATGGCGGGACTCGCCGACCGGCTTGAGCTGCCCGTGCTTCTCGTTGCGCGCGCCTCCCTCGGCACCATCAATCACACGCTGCTCAGCGTGCAGGCCTGTCAGCAAAGAGGCCTCGAGCTCCTCGGCGTCGTTTTCTCCCACACGAACGGGCCCACGAGCGACGCCGACTTGCGCAACCTCGACATCTTGCGCGAAATGCTAGGCAATCATGTGTTAGGCGAAATTCCGGCGCTTGGTGAAGGCGAATTGCCGGGAACCGGGGCGATCGATCTCGACGCGATTCGAGCGCGACTGCGATGAGCGTTGCCTCGAGGTGGGCACGCCCTGGCCGAGAGACCTCCTTCGACTTGTTTCGGGGGTTCGAGATTCTGCGACTTGAAGCTGAATTTTTGGCCAACGAAAGGCCGCGTTTGTCCGCTAAATTGGAGTCCCCATGACAACACTCCATCCCATCGAAGCCAGTGAAATCCACGCGCGGCGCGAACGCGTGTTTCTCGTGCTTGCGGGCCTCTTTCTCGGCTCGATGACGATGCTCAATATCCTGGGCATCTCGCGGTTCATCGACCTGTCCTTCGAGTTCTTGGGCATGACGATTCCAATGTCGCTCGCGATCGGCGTCCTGCCCTACCCCGTGACTTTCCTCTGTACGGATTTCATCTCAGAGCTCTACGGCCAAAAGCGCGCGAACAATTTGGTCTGGGTCGGACTGCTTTTAAACGTATGGGTGGTCGGGTTCCTATGGCTAGGCGGTGTCTTGCCGCCGGAAGTTGAACTCGACACCTCGACGGGGCTCCCGCCAACGGACGCCTACGACTACGCGTTCTTCAAGATCCGTTTTCTAACGATGGGCGCGGTCTTCGCTTCCATGATCGCGTATCTCACAGCTCAGCTTTGCGACGTCACTCTCTTCCACTATTGGAAGCGCCTGACCAAGGGGAAACACCTTTGGCTCCGCAACAACGGCTCGACGGTTGTAAGCCAGTTTGTGGATAGCTTCGCGGTCATCACCATCACGCATTTCTACGCGAGGGGACTTCCAATCGATCCCGAGGCCGCGGTCTGGCCGCAGCTCTGGGTGTTCATCGCTTCCGGGTACGTGTTCAAACTTGTGATCGCTCTTCTCGATACCGTGCCCTTCTACATCGGCGTGCACTATTTGAGCCGCTACCTCGAGATCGACCCAAACGCCGAGCATGCGGCCGGTGAAGTCTGAGCGATTCGAGTCGCCGCCGAGCATACGCGCTGCCCCACCACTCACTAAACGCTCCCCGGAGATCCATTCTTGTCCGAAGCTCGACACGCCGAAGCACCTGACTGGTACCGCGCAGCCCTCTCGGTCCCCTATTCCGATGAAACTGTTGAAGTAAATGGCTGCCCGATTCACTACTTGGCTTGGGGCGAAACAGGTCGGCGCGGGCTGCTCTTCGTGCACGGCGGCGGTGCCCATGCTCATTGGTGGACGCACGTCGCCGCACGTTATGCGAGTCGCTACCGCGTTGCCGCAATCGACTTATCTGGACACGGAGACTCTGGCCGACGCGAGCGATATAGCCTCGAGGGATGGACTGATGAGGTCATGGCCGTCGTGGAAGCATCTGGAATGAGCGGCAAGCCTGTTGTCGTGGGACATAGCATGGGCGGCTTCGTCACGATCGCTACGTCTGCGCGATTCCCGGATGCGCTCGCCGGAGCGGTTGTTTGCGATTCACCGGTAAGCGCACCCGATCCTGAGATAGACGCACACCGCATGGGGCAGGCTTTCGGCAAACCCCGAGCCTACGAGTCGAGGGAAGTGGCGCTCGAGCGATTCCGAACCGTGCCCCCTCAGGAGCACTACCTTGACTACGTTATGGCGGATGTTGGATGGAATTCGGTGATGCAGGACGGGGATGGCTGGCGATGGAAATTCGACCATCTCGCCTTCAGCGCTTTCGAGGAGAATCCTCGCGTTGCCGCGCGGCCCTACCTACCGAAGGTCACCTGCCGACTCGCTCTGCTCGCAAGCGAATGTGGCTTGGTGAATGAAGAGGTCGGCGCCTACATGTATGACCTAATGGGGCGGGTGAATCCTGTGATCGAGATTCCACTGGCGGGTCATCATCTAATGCTCGATCAGCCATTGCTGTTGATCGCGGCGCTGAACACTTTGCTCGCAGACTGGGATCACTCGGAACCTCGAAAACGCGAATAGTCATTTTCGAGAACGCCTAACCGGACGATATACCGGCTCAAATTTGCCATGCTCCGCAAACGATCGTTCTTCGGAGGGCCCCAGCCACGCGCGGCCTCGAGGCGGACTGTGCGCAAGGGGCGGCAGTCTCGCGGCGCTGCTGATGAGCCAAGGCGGCAATCCATAATCGTGGGTAAAACACATCAAGAGACGGGAGGGGCTTTCCGATTGCAATCTCGATGGAAACGACGTCTCCCGACGATGCGCTGAGGCTTCTTGAAGTGAAGCTGAACCAACTCAAGCTCGACTACGAGAAGTATTTTCTCGGAACCCGACCTACGGAGCCGGCCCAGGCTCGCTCCGAGGTTCAGAAGACCGTGATCCGGTGGTCCGATATGCGGATCACGAACACGGCTCAGCGCTTCAAGTTCAATACCCTGAACGGGCGCTTCCAGGCTTTCAAGCGGCAGTGGGACAATATCCTTCGCCAGATTGAGGCGGGAACTTACAAGCGCCACGTCTTCAAGGCCGATTTGCGAGACCGTGAGCGGGGGATCGGTGTCCCTGCTGCGACTGCAGCGGCAGGATCCAGCGCGCCAAAAAATGGCGGCAGCAAGAACCTTTTCGAGAGTTATCGGGACGCATTGATCGCGACGGGCCAGAATGCGAGCGGACTCACGCCCGAGAAGCTGCAGCGCGCCCTCGCAAAACAGGAAGCAGCCATCAAGCAGAGACTCGGCTGCAACAAGGTCAACTTCAAGGTCGTCGTGACGGATGGCAAGGTGAAGCTCAAGGCTGCTGCGGTCTAGAGCTCGTGCGGTCTCGACCGAGGGGGGCTCGGAATCCACGAGGTTCCTGACTCGCTTACTACTCGCCCTTCACGCGATTCTCTATTGCGGGCACCGTCCGCAGATACACAGCCATTGCCTCCAGATCAGATGCGGGCAGGTTGGCGTAGCCGTGTTCGATCACTTCGGACATGAGCCCCTGCGTGTCGTCGCCATCGGGTTTCAGTCCTGTTTCCAGGTACCAGACAAGATCCGGGCGGCTCCATCGGCCGATACCGGTCGTTTCGTGCGGTGTTATGTTTGGCGCGAGTTGCCCCTCTGGGCCGTCTCGGCTTCCCGCCAAATGTAAAGACGCATCCAGTCCACCGGTCAGGGTCCTCGGCGTATGGCACTCACCGCAGTGGGCCGCCGCATCAACTAGGTAGCGACCACGATTCCATTCGGCACTTTTCTCGGACGCGGGCTCGCGTGACGGCACCTTGAAGTTCATCCACTTCCAGCCGCTGATCGTCGCGCGCCATGTGAAGGGGAAAGGCGCGTCCGGATCGCGATTTATTCTCGCTATGGGCGGTAGTGAATTGAGATAGGACTTTAGATCGACTAGATCCTGATCCAGTAGGCCAGCGAATGCCGGATACGGAAAGACGGGGAAATAGTGTTCGCCCGTCGGCGAGAGTCCTTCTCGCATAGCGCGAATGAAGTCGGCATCTGACCACCGCCCGATCCCGGTCTCGGGATCGGGTGTGATGTTCGTGCTGAAGAATATGCCGAAGGGCGTCTCGAGCCCTCGCCCGCCGGCGAGCTCCGGGGCGTCTTCACCCTCGCCCGGATAGTTCGTGTGGCAGGTACAGCCGCCGGTCGCATAGAAGACGCGCTTTCCGTTCGCGAGCCGCTCGAGGACCATCGACGAAGTTGACGTCGTGCCAGAGATTGAGGGTTGTTGTGAATTCGGCCCCGTGGCCTCGGCGTGAGTAGCTCCGGCGTTGAAGCACGCCGCGAGCATGCCTATCGCAGCCAGACTCACCATATTATCTGCAATCGCCCATGGAGCAGATCGGACTAACATCCAGATGCTCGGGAGCGCTTCGGTTCGAAGGTGTTTTCGATTCACGAAATTCCTTCTGTTTACTTCTTCTTGAAAGAGTCTTCTTTAGCTTTCCGAAAGGGCTTGTGGCATCCGCCGCAACTCTTACCAAGAGCGCGCATGGCCGGGCCGACTGCACTTGGGTCGGCGCCTGATGCGGCCGTTGCTAGGCCTCGTGCCGCTTCTTCATACTTCGCGATTGCGCTCTCGAACTTGGCCCAGTCTTGCCAGATCTCTGGCTTGGCGTCGGTCCGCCCTTCGCTCAGATTCTTTTTGAAGGCGGGAGCGATCAGCGCCGCGGCATCAGCCATCTGTCCCGCATGATTTTCAATTGCACCCGGCAGGGCGAGTCGGTTCTTCATGATGTCGCCGATTGCGCCCATGTTCGTGCCGATGGTCGACATTATGGACTGGCGGTATTTGATGCGCGCATCGTCTGCTTCGTGATCGTCTGCGACGGCGACGGTGCTGCTTATCCCCAGCGCAAAGAGAGCCATACCTGTAGAGAGAGCGACGGAGCGGAAGGAAGTTGAACGCGAGCGAATCATTAACGTGTCCTTTCGAGGAGAGTAGACCATGGAAGCACACGACTAGCGTTCCGTCAGCTATCAGTGTCGGGGAATACCCCACCCAGTGGACATTTGGAGTCTAGTCGTGACTGCCGTTGGCATTGTCGACGTCGTCAACAGTCGAAGGCCAGTCATCGCCTTGAAGGAGGGTCTTTGCACCTGAAGTTTGCAAAGTAGGGCGCAGGACGGCCCCGGCGCTCGGGCTACGCTCTGCGGAGTGAAGGGGTGTAAGCGCCTGTGCCGCGCTTAAGAGCGAAGAATCAAAGGTAGATTCGTGGACTTCGCGATACTCGGGTCCGATTACTCCGATCATGGCTTCAATCACGTGAGCTGGCGTGATGTTAGGGTCGAAATCGGCTACGCCACCGGCGCTAGGCGGATGAAACTCAAGATCGAGCGCGTCGTATACTGGGATCAGCGTTTCTTGTAGTGCGACGGTCTGCCCTACGGTGATCACGCCGCCTACGTGTGCGGCCCCCCGGATCACGCGCTGGCCGACGCCCATGACTTTCACGCGCCCCTCGACGTTCACGCTGTACTCACCGGGGCAGTATTCACCCTCGACTTCGCCCACTCGGGCGTCGAGACCAAGGGATCGCAAGGCGGCTACGACCCATCCCGAAAAGAGCTCGAAACGGTGGGCTATATGCATGGACGCTTTCGGGTCCGAAGTCGCCCAGGCAAAGGCTACTGAGGCTTCTAGAAACGCCGCGGCGTGACCGCCTGCAAGACGGGTCACAGGCTCATAGCCAGCATCTCGCGCGAGTTGTACCGCCCGTCGGTAGCCGGGTCGACGTGCGTCGAGGTTGGAAAAGAGCAGCGCTTTATCCGGCTGATACAGGCGAAGTCGATCGCCTATCGCACGGGTCCCCACGTCGCGGAGCATCGCGTGGGACACTGCGGTGTCGTAAACGGCGCGGCCGCCGAAACGATCTCGATGCAGATGAAGCGTGCGGGTGCGCGTTTCCGCGCTCAGCGGCTCGCCACTTCGAGTTCGAGCTCAGCTCGCGCAATCACGCCCGAGAGGCGAGCGCGTTCGCCCGCGTTGTCATTGTCGTCGGCCAATGCCGAGAGTGCAGTATTGGCCTCAGCCTTCACGGCTTCGGTCGCACTCTTATCTATTTTACTTGCAAGCGCGCAGGAGTCGACAAGTACGACGCAGCGCGTTCCATCAACCTCAGCAAAGCCGGAGGTAATCGCGGCCCATTCGCTGCCGCTTGAGCGGATGATCTGCATAGGACCGAGGGAGAGCGGCGTTAGAAAACGTTCATGGCTCTCAAGCACGCCGAATTCGCCCGCTTCACCCGGAAGCACAACCTGTTCCACGCTCTCAGAGAGCGCTTCGCCTTCCGGCGTCACAACGACGAGTTCAATTGCCACTTGTTATTCCTCAAGCTGCGAATTCCGCCTAACAGAACCTGTAGTGGGCCCATCAAACTTCCCGCAACTTCCTGTCTTCGCGACCGAAGGGCGCGAAAATAAAGAGTCCCTGACATTGATTCGCTCGAACAACTGATCGAGCCAAAACGCCGGCCTCGACCTAAACCAAGGTCTTTGCCTTCTCTACTGCGCTCTCAATGTCACCAACCATGTAGAACGCCTGCTCCGGAAGGTCATCGTGCTTGCCGTCGAGAATCTCGCGGAAGCCACGGATCGTGTCCTCGAGTCGGACGTAGACGCCCGGCGTACCCGTGAACTGCTCAGCCACGTGGAAGGGCTGGGAGAGGAAGCGCTGGACCTTACGAGCCCGTGCCACCGTCAGTCGATCTTCTTCCGAGAGTTCGTCCATTCCGAGAATTGCGATGATGTCCTGCAGATCCTTGTAGGCCTGGAGCGTCGTCTGAACGCCGCGGGCGACGTCGTAGTGCTCGTCGCCGACAACCTGAGGATCGAGAATCCGCGAAGTCGAGTCGAGCGGATCCACGGCGGGGTAGATGCCGATTTCCGTGAGAGCACGATCGAGAACCGTCGTCGCATCGAGATGCGTGAAGGCCGTGGCCGGCGCGGGATCCGTAAGGTCATCTGCAGGAACGTAGATGGCCTGAACCGATGTAATCGAGCCCTTGTTAGTCGATGTAATCCGCTCTTGGAGCTCGCCCATATCAGTCGCAAGCGTAGGCTGATAACCAACGGCGGAGGGGATGCGGCCAAGAAGAGCCGACACTTCCGAACCCGCCTGGGTGAAGCGGAAGATGTTGTCCACGAAGAGGAGAACGTCCTTACCTTCTTCGTCGCGGAAATACTCAGCAGCCGTGAGGCCTGTGAGGCCGACGCGTGCGCGGGCTCCCGGCGGTTCGTTCATCTGGCCGTAGACCAGAGCCGTCTTGTCGAGCACGGTCGAACCGTCCGCTAGAACCGACTCTTGCATTTCGTTCCAAAGGTCATTGCCCTCGCGCGTTCGCTCACCCACGCCTGCGAAGACCGAATAACCGGCATGCGCCTTCGCGATGTTATTGATGAGCTCCATGATGACGACCGTCTTACCGACGCCAGCACCACCGAAGAGACCAACCTTGCCGCCCTTATTATAGGGAGCGATCAGGTCGACAACCTTGATGCCCGTTTCGAGAACTTCGACGCTGGTCGATTGGTCCACGAATTCCGGAGCGGCGCGATGGATCGGGAAGTGCATCTTAGCGTCGATCGGACCACGCTCGTCCACCGGCTCGCCGATGACGTTCATGATGCGTCCGAGCGTCTCGGGACCCACCGGAATGGTGATCGGTGCACCCGTGTTGAAGACTTCCTGGCCACGGCGGAGTCCGTCCGTCGTATCCATGGCGATCGCGCGGATGGTCTTTTCACCGAGGTGCAAAGCAACCTCTACAACCAAGTTATCCGCTCGATCATCGATGGCGGGGTTGGTGGTCTTGAGGGCGGTCATCACCTCAGGAAGGTCTCCATCAAATTCGACGTCGACTACCGGACCCATCACCTGGACGATCCTGCCATTACTCATAATGTCTTCTCCATCCGGCAGACTCGTAGGCCTACCTTGTCGATTCACAATCCGCCTAACACAGTGCTTCTTGGGGTTCGCTGCCCCTAGCTAGGCGGTCGTCCTGTCCGCGTACCCTCTTTATTGAAGCAAGAGGGTGCGCAAATAATAAATGCTATTCGAGCGCCTGGGCGCCTGTCACGATCTCGACCAACTCTCCAGTAATCGCCGCCTGTCGTGCACGGTTGTACTTGAGGGTTAGGTTCTCAATCAGCTCTTCGGTATTTTTGGTTGCCGCTTCCATGGCGGTCATACGTGCCGCATGCTCACCTGCCTGGTTTTCCAGAAGTGCACGGAACAACTCAATCTCAACTGCCTTCGGCACGAGTGCCGCGAGCAAAGTTTCGGGATCGGGTTCGATCTCGTATGCCGATGAGTCGTCTGCTGCCGATTCGCCATCCACCTCAGGAGGCGTGAAGGGCAGCAATTGACTGGCCATGGGCGTCTGCGTCATCGTCGAAACGAATTCGCTGAAAACCAGAATCACCTCATCGAGCTCGCCCGCTTCGTAGCGACGCGCCAACTCCCGAGCGACATCTGCCGCCTGCTGGTAGGTCACGTCACCATTAATCGGCGAGCGATGCGTAATCTGGCGTGCACGACGGCGAACGAGAGAATCTCCGCCCTTTTTGCCGAGCAGCGTGAGCCCGATCGTCTCGAACTCGCCTTCCTTCTCCGCAATGACTGCTTCGACCTTTTTGACTACGGAGCTGTTGAAGGCGCCGGCCAAGCCCCGGTCCGAAGTGATCGCAACGATCTCGAGAACCTTGCGATTCTCATGAACCTCGAGCAGAGGATGCGTTTCCTCGAGAGCCCCTTTCGAGACCTCTTCGAGAGTCGACCGCATGCGAACGGCATAGGGTCTCGCGTTTTCGATCGCTTCTTGAGCACGACGCAGCTTGGCCGCGGCCACCATCTTCATGGCGGATGTGATCTTCTGCGTCGATTGGACGCTACCGATGCGTCGCTTGATGTCTTTTAGGTTCGGCATAATTAGGCTGCCTCAGAACCCGAGCCCTTTGCGGCCGTCGGCTGGAAGATGTTGGCGAATTCGTCGAGGGCCGCGATGAGCTGTTGCTCTGTCGCGTCGTCGAACTTCCCGGTGGTCTTGATCGCGTCGAGAATGCCCTGGTTTGCTGAGCGCATCCAATCGAGCAACTCACGCTCGTACCTAAGGATGTCCGTCAGCGCGAGCTGTCTAATCCAAGACGGGCGGTTATTCGACAGCTGCGGCGTGGATGCGTAGATCGAGACGACCTGCTCTTCCATCTGCAGCGGCGAGTACTGACCCTGCTTGAGGATCTCCGTCTGTCGTTCACCGTTCGCAAGCTGTTCCTGCGTTGCGGCGTCGAGATCCGAACCGAACTGCGCGAAGGCTGCCATCTCACGGTACTGAGCCAAGTTGAGCTTGAGCTGACCAGCAACCGACTTCGTCGCTTTCGTCTGTGCGGCACCACCCACTCGGGACACCGAGAGACCCACGTTAATCGCCGGTCGGACACCCGAGTTGAAGAGGTCCGTCTCGAGGAAGATCTGGCCATCCGTAATCGAGATCACGTTAGTCGGGATGTATGCGGAAACATCGCCGCCCTGAGTCTCGATGATCGGAAGGGCTGTAATTGAGCCACCACCCAGTTCATCGGAGAGCTTGCAGGCTCGTTCGAGCAATCGCGAATGGACGTAGAAAACGTCGCCCGGGTAGGCTTCACGTCCCGGCGGCCGACGGAGGAGCAGCGAAAGCTGCCGGTAGGCAACGGCCTGCTTCGAGAGATCATCATAAACGATGAGCACGTGCTTGCCGTTATGCCCGAAGTACTCGGCCATCGTCACACCCGTGTAGGGTGAGATGTACTGGAGCGGGGCCGGGTCGGCTGCCGTCGCGGCAACGACGATGGTGTATTCCATCGCGCCGTGCTGCTTCAGCTTGTCCACGACCTGCGCAACCGTCGACTGCTTTTGGCCGATGGCGACGTAGACACAGACAACGTCCTTGCCCTTCTGGTTAATGATCGTGTCGAGCGCGATCGCGGTTTTGCCCGTTTGCCGATCGCCAATGATGAGCTCTCGCTGTCCGCGACCGATCGGGACCATGGCATCGACGGCCTTGATGCCCGTCGCCATGGATTCATCAACAGACTTGCGTGCGACAATGCCCGGGGCCTTGAGCTCGACTTGGCGAGTCTCTGCGGCTTCGATCGGGCCATGTCCGTCGATCGGCACGCCGAGCGCGTCGACGACGCGGCCTAGCAGTGCGTCACCAACAGGCACTTCGATGATGCGCCCGGTTCGACGAACGAGATCGCCTTCCTTAACGCTACGTCCGGAGCCCATGATGGCCACACCGACGTTGTCTTCTTCGAGGTTCAGAACCATGCCGCGCAGTCCGTCGCCAAACTCGACGAGCTCGCCTGCCAGGGCGTTGTCCAGACCGTAAACGCGGGCGATACCATCACCAGCGCTCAGTACCGTTCCGGTTTCGGCGACATCGATCTGGCGGTCGTAATCCTTGATCTCCCGCTTGAGGATGTCGGTGATTTCTCCGGGCTTGATGTCCATTCTCAGGATCCCTTCGTGAGGCTATTTCGCAGCTGTCCGAGCTGCGTACGGAGGCTGCCGTCAAACACCAGGTCTCCGACCTTGGCGACGGCCCCGCCGATGAGCGACGGGTCGATTTCAATTTCGAGGCGAACTTCCTGGCCGGTGCGCTCAGTGAGTGCACGGCGCAGGCGATCTTTGCGGCGATCGTCCATCGGGCTCGCAGAGACGACTTCCGCCGTCACCAGGCCTTCCGCTTCGTCGGCCAGCTGGCCGTAGGAGGAGACGATGCTGGAGAAATCGACCAAGCGGCGCTGATCGATCAGGTAGGAAAGGAAGTTCTGAACCAGCGGGCTGATCCCCGCACCATTTGCGACTCCCCGGAGTGCCGACTTTCGTTCTTCGGCGGGATGGCGCGGTGTAAGCAGGGCGTCGCTGAGTTCGTCACTGCCTTCGAAGAGACCTTCGAGCTTTTCGATTTCAGCTCGGATCTCACGGTGTCGATGCTCGTCTTGCGCGAGGCCGAAAAGAGCCTTCGCATAACGATGGGCTGCGGTTCCACCTCTCATGAATTGGCTCCTTGGCCAGCCGTTGTCGAAGGTTCGACGCGGGTGATGAATTCGTCCATCAAGCGTTCTCGGTCGGCGTCACTCACGTTGTCGGACAACTTTTGTGCTGCGAGTTCGAGGGCGATTGTCGCGGCCTCATCCCTTAGTTCGGCTTTGGCGCGGCGTAGCTCTTGATCGATGGCAGCTTGAGCATCGTTGCGAATGCGCTCGGCGGTTGCGCGTGCATCGGCGAGAATCCGTTCGGATTCTTCTTCTGCGCGGCGCGTGGTTCTTTCATGAATGTCTTCAACTTCGCTGGACAGGTCGACTAGCCGTCGCTGGAGATCCACGTTTCGCTGCTCGGCTTGGCTGAGCAAGTCGGCCGCTTCGCTTAGATCTTTTTGGATGTCGCTGCGACGGGTCGCGAAGAACTCGCCGACCGGGCCACGGCCGAAATACACCAGGACTCCGAGGACAATCAGAAGGTTGAAGCCCTGCCAAGCGGCTTCCATGATCGGATCATGATCGGCATCGCCCCCACCAGCAGCCAACGCGCTACCCGCGAAAATGACCGTGAGGAGCCCGACGAGAATCTGATGGAGATAGAAGGAAGAAGCTCGCTTCGATATCTGAATCACGACAGCGTCCTTCCGAGAACCTGTTCCGCGGCTGCGGTCGCAAGGTCTTCCGCGCTCTCGCGGAGGGTTGCGCGTGCCTCGTCGAGAGACCGGATCATCTCGGTTCGGGCGCGCGTTAGTTCTGTTTCGGCTTCGCTGCGTGCTTGCACGGTCATAGTGGCCTGCTCTTCTCGGGCGGCGGTCAGTCCAGCCTGGCGAGTGGCTTCCGCGTCGACGCGAGCGTCACGAATCGCTGATTCGTATCGCTCAAGCACATTATTCGCTTCCTGCTCGAGCTGTGCCGAGCGGTCGCGTGCGCCTTGGATTCGCTCGGCACGTGCGTCGAGGGCCCGGAAGATCGGCTGAAAAATCAGCACGTTCAGCGGAAAGACCAGCACCAAGAAACCGATCAGCATGATCCACATGCTGCCGAGTCCTTCGCCCATATCGAATAGGCCGAAGAGTCGGGCATCAGGAATGATGACCAGGTTTTCTGAGGCGCCAGCAGAACCTGCAAGCAGTGCGCTGCTTGCTAGTCCACTCGCGAGTCCGACGAGTCGTCGGAAAGTCTTGTTATGTCTCACCATTACCGTGTCACCGTGTCCACGCTTGCGGTCTTGTGTGGCTTCGACGGGAGCTTCTCTGCGCAGCGGTTTGCATCGCGCTTTCTGCTTCCGTATGTGCTTTCGTGATCTTCTTTGTGTAGGTCACGGGCTGATTGCGAGGATCAACTCCGAGTTCGGAGTCGTCTCTCATTTCGATTTGCTGGTACGACGCTTTGTCTGCCGGCTGAAGGCCTGAATTCGGTTGGCAGAGTCTGGGCGGGTCGCGAAAGCCGTTTAGCTGTGATCGTTTGCGAGTCTTTGGGAGAAACGCTCGCTTGCGCCCGAATCTTGGGCGATCGCGGAATAAGTACCGCGATTCGACCTGCTTTGGGCGGGGCCGCAACGATTTGTTGACTGTTCTGGGTGAAGCTGTGGCCCGCTGAAGCCTGTTCGGCGATGCGGGTTCGAGCGGCGCCAAGTTTTGCATCGTGGGGCCGTCAATTCAACCGCCGGAAGCGCTTGATTTTGCACTCTTTGCTTAGGTTCAGGGATGGGCGGTCTCGGCGTCGCGCATGGACTGATCGCGGGAATGGGCTTGGCGATTGATAAGGCGCTTGATTGAGGCTTTCACTGGCCTATTCGGGCTTTTCCGTTCCAAATTGCGTCGTCCGTCATATTGATAGAGGGGGCGTCGATATCGCCCTCTAAATGTGCGCCCGTGGACAGCTGGACGTGGCGCCGGGCTTGGACGCTGCCCGAGATTCGCCCGGATGCGGCCAGGCTGTCGCAATCGATCACGCCGTCGACGTGTGCGCCCGAGTCGATGGTCAGGTGACCGGGACCGCGAAGGCTGCCTTGGACGCTGCCCGAGATTCTCGTGTCACCGACCACTGCGACCTGGCCCTCGAAATAGCCATTTGCGGGAACCAGAGGGGGGTTCGATCCCTCGGCGGCCGGGTCCACGGCCGCTGCGTCTCTGCGAGAAGGTGGACGGCCCGGCGGGCTCATGAGGATTCGCCCAAAAGCATCGCGCCGAGTCGTTCAAGGTCTTCCATATTGAAGTAGTTGATCTCAATTTTGCCGCTGTCGTCGGCATTCGGGTGAAGACTGACCTTCGTCTGTAGATGTCGCTCGATTCTCTCAACATAGGCTCTGGTGTCAGCATCGAGACCTGCTGGAACGGCTTTCGGCTTTTCCGGCGCGTGGGTCCGTCGATTGGGCCCCGTAATGTCGCGTGCTGCGCGTTCGCTCGCCCGCACCGAGAGCGACTCGCTGAGTATCTTGGCTCGCAAGCTCTCGCGCGTCTCGACGTCAGCAACCTGCAAAAGGGCTTTTGCGTGTCCCATGCTCAGCCGGCCGTTCTCTACATCTGTTTGAATCGTTCGGCTTAGGTCTAAGAGACGAATATGGTTTGAAACAGAGGAACGATCCATCGCGACTTTGCGACCGATTTCGTCCTGGGTATGCCCTGCGTCAGCGAGTGCCTGGTAAGCCAATCCCAGTTCGATCGGGTTGAGATCTTGTCGCTGGACATTTTCGACGATTGCGAGCTCTAGCCGGTCTGCCGGATCCACGTCCGAGACCACGACTGGGACGGTTTTCCGGCCGGCGAGCTTGCTCGCTCGGAACCGGCGCTCGCCCATGATGAGCTCGTAGCGCTCGCCTGCACGTCGGACGACGACGGGCTGCAGGACCCCATGTTGTCCGATGGATCGGGCAAGTTGGTCGAGTGCAGACGGATCGAATTCGCGTCTCGGCTGTTCGGGGTTGGGGTCTATGAGTCCGATATCGACGAGGAGATGGCCTGTACTATCGGAATCTGGGACCTGTGTACGCAATACTGCGTCAACACTACTTGGTGTAGGCGTGCCAGACTGTTCGCTTGGCGGCGCGCTCGGAGTCGGCGGCGGGCCCACGTTAGGCGTTGGAGATTCGGCAGCTTGTGGAGGGCTGGAAATTAGGGCGCCAAGGCCGCGACCAAGCGCGCTTCTCTTTTGGCTCATACTTGTGCTCCTGGATTAACGGGGGCTTGGTGTTAATTGTGCGGGTCTGAAATGGGTGCTGCCTCTTCTTACGCCCATCTTCCTCGCTGCCAATTTGATTCAGCTTGGGGGTGCGGGATCTGTGTCGTCTCCGTGGATGGGGAGGACGGGCGGCTTTCTCGGCGGGCCCGAAAGTGGGAGCTGAGCGAGGAGCTCATCTGCAAGCTTCACGTAGGCGACCGCTCCCTTCGAATGGATGTCATATAGAAGGATGGGTTGGCCATGGCTGGGCGCTTCTGAGAGGCGAACATTTCTCGGGATGCGGGTGCGGTAGACCTTCTCACCGAAGTGTCCACGAACTTCCGCTTCTACTTGGCGCGCGAGGTTGTTTCGCTGATCCGCCATCGTGAGAACGATGCCCTGCACTTCTAAGCGCGGATTCAATTGTCCGCGCACCAAATCTACGGTCTCAACTAGATTAGCGAGACCTTCAAGTGCGTAATACTCGCATTGGAGGGGAATCAGCACCGCGTCAGCTGCTGTGAGCGCGTTGAGGGTAAGGAGTCCAAGGGACGGTGGACAATCGATCATAATTATTTCGTAGGCTTCGCCCATAGATCGTATTGAGCGAGCCAGCTGGTACTCCCGCTCACTCTTGCCGACAAGTTCTATTTCGGCGCCCACCAGATCTCGACCGGCAGGAACGACGTGAAGCGTCTCTAGCTCGGTTTCATAGGCGCATTGGGTCAGGGGTACTTCGTCAATCAGTGCGTCGTATACCTGACGCTCGGCTTTTATGATTCCGTAGGCGCTACTCGCGTTTGCCTGTGGGTCCATGTCGATCAGCAGCGTCGGCCGTTCAGATGCTGAGAGACATGCAGCAAGGTTAACGGCGGTGGTCGTTTTGCCGACGCCGCCCTTCTGGTTGACGACCGCTATGACATACGGATTCGAAGCCATTGATTCGTTTGACTGGCGCCGGATGCTATCCGGAGCCCCTTTCGATCCAAGTCGCAGAGGATAGCCTCAGCGGATTCAGGGAGCGGGATCAGTAAAAGGCGATAGGACGCCCTGGAACGCGCGAGAGCGTCCCGACAGAAACGTCTTGGTAACACACCAGAGAGGAATGCGAGCGGGGAACCCCCGAGTCAAACCTCAGAAATGGTGGACTTCAGGATCCAAAGGCGGCGACCAATATCGGTTCCAGGAACGTGATACTCCCGCAGTTCTGGAGATTCGAAATCCTCGGGCGCTTGAGGTCGCGTAGCAGCGTCTGAGGCTGGAAGAATAAGTGTCGATCCAGGAGCAGCCCACTGGGACATCAGGCGAAGGGCTTCGTCAGGCCGAGTCATTGCTTGTGCGATCACGCAATCGCATTTGACTTGGTCAACTTCATCGGACCGACCCAAAACAGGGTGGACATGATTTAGCAGAAGCCGACGCCGGGCTTCACGCTGGAAATGGTTTCTCTTCTTCCGCGAGTCCACCAGGTAGACTTCAAGCTGAGGAAAGAGGATCGCTAGGGGCAAGCCAGGGAAGCCGGCTCCTGTCCCGAGATCTGCAAGAGATCGTGCAGCGCTCAGTTCGGGAACTTCGGCAGCCAGGGCTGCGGCGTCTAGTACGAGCCGACGCGCCATGGACGCAGGGTTTCGATGGCCGGTGAGATTGATTTTGGGGGCCCACAAATCGAGGAGCAGAACCAAAGCGGTCAGTTGACTCGCAGATTCTGTGGGAGGCTCCAGGTCAAGAGCTTCAAGGCCAGCCGTCAAAATAGAAAAGACGGCGACCTCGGATTCTTCTCGAGTGTCGCCGTCTTTCATTTTGCGCTCCGTTCCACGGGGAACGTTTCATCCCGCGGACTTTTCGGAGAGCGAAACACCCAAGCGTTCCCCGTGGAACACTCAACCATCCGCTCGCTCGTCGCCTACAGGATCACACTAATCCAGAATCAAGCAGACTCGGAGACTGCGTCTTCATACTCAGGGGCGCCTTCCGGAACCACGAGGACCTGGCGGTAGCGCCCTTCCCCGATGCTCATCGTCGCCACTGCTTCGATCTCTTTGATCTTGATATGGATGGTTCGTCGGTCCCGACCGTTCATCGGGTCCAGTGCGATCGAGCGGCTGGTTTCCTTCGCTCGCTTGACGGCTCGATCTGCAAGACGTCCGAGCGTCTCTTCACGTTCGTCGCCGCCGCCATCGACATCAACAACGATTCGCGGAGCATCCTCGCTCTGCCGCATCGAAACCTGATTCGCAACGAGCTGCAAAGCGTCAGTCGCACGACCGTCCCCAGCCTGCAGGGCGTCCGCTGCCGGGCCACTCAGCTGATAGATCAGGAAATCACCTTCGCTTGACTCAACGATCTCGAAGTTTCCGAGCTTCATACGCTCAACGGCACCGATCAGAAACTTCCCAATCTCGCCGACATCTCCCTTCGGGGTACCCTTCGAGTCTACGATCGCTTCTTGGACTTCCTTCTCTAGTTGTTCCCGCGGGGCAGGTGGCTCTTCGCGCTTGTCGCCACGACCGCCGCGCTCACGACCTCCTTCACCCCCGCCCTCACGACCACGACCGCGACCACGACCTTCGCCGCGCTCATTTCGTTCTCGACCACGAGGTCGATCATCACCACGACCGCGACCACCGCGGTCTCCACGATCACCACCGCGATCACGTTCGCCGCCACCACCGCCGCCACCGCCGCCACCGCTATCGGGGCGCGGACCACGAGCTGCAATTTCCTTCGGCATGGCCACAATCACGGAGCGACCGCCCGTGCCGAAGATCTCCCCATCAGGAGCAATGATTACCTTCAACTCACCTGCGTCTACCCCGAAAAACTCCGCGGCCTGGCCGGTGGCGTCCTTAACGTTGTCCGCAACAAATTCATTCGGTTCCTGGCGTTGATCGTACATCTCTAGTCAGCTCTCTTTTTGTTAGCCGCCGCGGCTTAATCCGCGCGAGGTCGGCGTCCAGCAACTAAGGGATTCAGTGCTGGAGGTGATTCCGGACCCAATACTGGTGGGCGATGCCAAGCAGGTTGCTCACCGTCCAGTAGAGCACGAGTCCAGAGGGAAATGTGTATGAAATTAAAAGCATCATGCCGGGCATCATGATCAGCATCATCCGCGCCTGCATCGGATCCATCCCGGTCTGTGGCGTCATCTTCTGCTGTGCAAACATGCTCGCGCCCATGATGAGCGGAAGAATACGAACCGGGAAGTCGACACCGGGAATAGTAAAGGCCGTCGCAGGCTGCGAGAGATCGTTGATCCAAAGAATCCACGGTGCATGCCGAAGCCCAATCGACGTGCGAAGCGCATAGAAGAGCCCAATCAACACCGGCATCTGGAATAACAGCGGCAAGCAACCACCGAGAGGGTTGATCTTCTCCTCCCGGTAAAACTTCATCATCTCTTCGGACTGCTTCTGCTTGTCGTCCGCAAAACGTTCTTGAAGCGCCTTAATCTTCGGCTGCACTTCACGCATGCGTTCCGCAGACCGCATTTGCTTCACCATCAAAGGTGCAGTCACGATCCGAACAAGAATCGTCAAAACAATAATTGCCCAGCCATAATTCGGAATCAGCGCATAGAGCCAATCCAAGGCGAGCTCAAAGAAAACCGTCAACGGCTCAAGCCAGCTCCAACCACGATCGACTGCTTGCTCGAGATCCGCGTTCGCGGACGCAAGTGCAGGTCCCGTCTTCGGACCCAAGAAACCGCGAAGCAAATCTCTCGCAGATCCACCACTGCCAACGGAGATAGAAGGAAGGCGAGCGCGACTGCGTGCCTCGTCACCAACCTCAATTGCCTCAAAGTTGACGTCTAGGCGGGCCTGGGGGCTCGGATCAATCACAAGCCCGGTAAAGAACTGGGCATCGAATCCCGCCCATTTGGAGCGGCCCGGGATTTCAATAACAGGCGAAGCCGGCGATCCGAAAGAAAAGAAACCCGCTTGCCCGATACCATTCACAAACTCTCGAGTAACACCCTCCGTCTCACCAAACGAAAGCAGCGAAAGTTCTTTGAAGTCTGCGCGCTCTGACATCCGCGCCGGAACATACACTTCGAAACTAACATCAACCGGGTCAACCCGCGCACTGTCAAATTGCAGCTCTAAGTCGAAACCGTATCCATCCGGATCCAATCGAATCGTTCGAGTAAGAACGCCACTTTCATTTTCAGCGCGTTGCACCACTTCACGTGAAGATTCGCTGACAACTTCAAATCGCTGTTGCGCAAAGCTGGATCCAGAAATTCCAGCAATATCAATACCGAAAATTGGGACTTCAGAATTGACCATCTCGAGCGGCACATCGCCCTCGGGCAATCGCTCCATGACCTCGCGCAGCGTCCAGCTTTCGATCAGCGCGGTGCCATTTGAAATCTTAGCAATGACCTGAGGATTCTGAAGCGTGGACGTCCGAACCGGAAGCGTTGCAACGGGTCGCTTAGCAACAACCCCAGCGCTGCGATCGACGCCGGCGGTAGAGCCGATCGTCTCTACCACCCGAGTACCCGAATCCGTTGCCGGGTCACCCATAGAATCGGCGCTTCCAAACGCACCTGTTCCAGTCGTCTCTTCGCGAGCAAGCTCGATCTGCGCCTGCTCCTCGAACGCGAGCTCTTGATCGGCGCGGCGATCCTCCTGGTACAAGACGTACAGGACAAACACGATCATCGAGAGCGCGAAGGCGAGGGCTGTATTGCGATCCACGGTTTCGGAACCTTCTCGGAGCGTCTACGGAACGGGGTCGAATCCGCCGGGATGAAAGGGATGACAGCGAAGCACGCGCGTGAGGCCGAGCCTAACGCCGCGCAGGAATCCATGTCGAACGATCGACTGCTCAGCATAGGCAGAGCAGCTGGGCTCGAAGCGGCATCCAGTCCCGAGAATCGGGCGAAGGGCGCCGCGGTAAAAAACAAATAGAGCTCTAAGGAAGCCCCTTGAACGATCCGGCTCGGCTGGTCGCGAGTCGCAAACTGTGTCGATCCGGCTCAATTCGAGCTCAAGTCAATCGTGTCCGCGGCGATCCGCTGACCGATCAAAGGCGGTATCTCCAACAGCCCGCTCAGACGAGCGTCCAGCTCCGAAAAACTCATTTGGCCGCCAGGGCGACGTGCGATCACGACCAAATCAAGCTCCGGATTCAGCAGGCTGCGCTGAGATCTGAACCATTCGCGGGTACGGCGCTTAAAGCGATTCCGCACAACAGCGTTGCCGACCTTCCGGCTGACAGTGATCCCAAGCCTGGCTCGATCCGGCGACTTATCAGGTAACTTGCTGGATTTATTAGACTTTCCAGAACTCTTGACCGTGATGATCACGAGTTCTGGAGACGCGCGTCGACGCCCCCGACGCAATACGTGCCGATAATCACGGGAATCCAAGAGGCGATCCGACCGTTCAAACGGACCGGTAGCCCCAGCGGTGGACCCATCTCGGGGCCCAGACCCATAAGAGGGCAACTACGGTCCCGCTACGACTTGGACGCGACAGTAGCCGCAAGGCGCTTGCGCCCCTTGGACCGGCGGCGCTTCAAGATCGCGCGTCCGGCCTTCGTCTTCATTCGCTCACGGAAACCGTGCTTGCGGAGACGCTTAATTCGGCTGGGCTGATATGTCCGCTTCATCTCGGCGGATCCTCACTCTCTCACGGGCACTCCGGATTCGGAGCGTGTCCCGTTAATTTGCTGTCAGGGCTAGCGGTTGGGTCGCGTTCATGGCCAAACCGGTTTCGGCCGGGCATGTTCACGCCGGAATTTAATCAAGGTTTTTACGTACGGACCCCAGAAGCGGCGAATTCAGCGAGTACGGGCAGAATCCAGGCTTTTCGCTCTGATCCATTCTGACAGCATTGAAACCGAAGCACGATGCTGACCAGAATCCACAAGGCGACTGGGGAAGCGCGTGATCTTACCGGGGCAGCTCACCCCCTGTCAATGCAGGAACGACTGAGAAAGTCCAAGAGGTTCGAGTGCTTACAGTCCTTTTTGAAACGCAGATGGCAAGGAATTGTTGCGTTCGACGCAAACTTCCAGTTCGACGCTAATTAGCAACACACCCCACTCGCTCTCGGTTCGCTCGTGTTACTCTCGCGGACACAAACGGAGTAGTGACGTCACCCCCTGGCTAAACCTGTCGACAAACACATACCTGACAGAGTGCGGACAACTCGGCTTCTTCAATTGTTCCAATGAGTTAAGTCCGTTTTGTCCGATCGACTGTCACTCTCTACTACTACTCTTAAATAAATTTATCTCAAATAGAAGAGAGAGCAGATGAAACTCTCGATCACAAAGTCTGAATTCCTTCGAGGACTCGGGCGTATTCAATCGATCGTTGAGAAGCGAAACTCGATGCCGATCCTCGCCAATACTTTGATCGAAGCTCCTGAGACCGGCGAAAATGCAATGCTTCAGTTGGCAGCAACCGATCTTGAAGTCGGTGTGCGAAGTCAGCATGTGGCAAATGTTACCGAGGCTGGCGGCCTAACAGTTTCAGCAAAGAAACTCTTTGAAATCGTAAGAGAGCTTTCAGATGAAAAAATCGAGCTAGAGGCAACCGCCAACTCCTATCTCGAGATTCGCTGCAATCGAAGTCGCTTTACACTCGCTGGTACAGCGGCTGAAGAATATCCGACACTGCCCGAATTTAACCCGGAGAAGACGGTTCCGGTATCTTCGGCAATTCTATCGGCAATGATCGAACGCACGATGTACGCGGCTTCGGTCGATGAAACTCGGTACAACCTAAATGGTGTCTATCTAGAAGTCTTGAATGAGACTGGCGAGATTCGACTCGTTGCAACTGACGGTCATCGACTCGCTTGTGTCGACCGAACAATCGAAGGCGACATCAGCGCTCTTGCCAGTGGCGTGATCATTCCGCGCAAGGGACTCGGCGAGTTGAAGAGACTCGTTGACGAAGATGACGCTGAAGAAATCGAGCTCGCGTTCGCGAACAACAGTGGTCTCGCCAAGAAGGGCGATGTCACGCTCGTGATGCGACTCATTGAAGGCGAGTTCCCGAACTACAACCAGGTCATCCCCAAGGACCTGACGCGCCACCTGATCCTTCCGACGGATTCTTTGGTTCAAGCCGTTCGTCGTGTTGCTTTGTTGTCCTCCGAACGAAGTCGAGCGGTCAAGCTCGAGTTAAGTGACGGGCAGCTCGTCATCACGTCCAACAACCCGGACTTGGGGGATGCTCGTGAAGAGCTCGACGTGGACTACGCCGGAGAACCGCTCGCGATCGGGTTCAACGCCAAATACTTGCTCGATGCGATCAACGCGATCCAGCTGAAAGAAGTCCGGTTCTCCTTCCAGGACGAATTGTCTCCCTCACGACTGACGCCTCCGGATGACGAAAAGACGCTCGCAGTCGTGATGCCGATGCGGATTTGAGCTGGCTATCAATATCCGCAGGCCCTCTTAGAGTGCTTTCCTAACGCTTCCCCAGAGCTCCTTTGGCTGTGATAATCGCTCCGCCTGACGGCGGTTGACGAAAGTCTAGGGCCAGCTCTATTCCCTCGGGAAATGGCCGTTCGTCTAAGGAACTCCTTTCACGCGCCGGAGAACGGCTCGTAACGGAGGAAAACGGACGTTCTCGCCTTTGCTTGACCCTCGGGGTTCAGGTACTCTCCCAGCGCGTCTGAGCCCTATTTGGGAACGCGCTTCTCGGCGCGTGTAGAGGTCTCGCAATGACTTCGAGCACGTGTTCGCGAGGGTCCGAAGTACGGCCATTCGGAAAGCCGGTTCGAGGGTGTGTGCAAACGCTGTCCCTTACAAACCCCGGCAAAGTCCGCAAACCCGCCTGCATCATGTATGTGCACGCGAATGCCCATAGTGGGCGCGGATCACGATGACCGAGCCCGAAGAGCAGGCGGCGCAGATGCCGCACGAAGAAACGAGAAAGAATCTCGGTGAGCTACGACGCCAGTTCGATCGAAGTCCTCGAAGGCCTCGAACCTGTCCGCAAACGCCCTGCTATGTACATCGGGACCACAGGTCCAGATGGACTTCACCATCTTGTGTACGAGATCGTCGATAACTCAATCGACGAAGCCCTAGCAGGCTACTGCTCCGTAATTACCGTCACGATCGAAGAAAACGGTTGGATCACCGTCGTCGATAATGGCCGCGGTATTCCAACGGACATGCACCCGACCGAGAACCGGCCGGCCAGTGAAGTCGTTATGACTACGCTCCACGCTGGCGGGAAATTCGACGAGAACTCATACAAGGTCTCGGGTGGACTTCACGGCGTCGGCGTCTCTGTTGTGAACGCGCTCTCGTCGGAACTAACGGTGATCATCAAGCGTTCCGGAAAAATTCACGAGCAGAGTTTCCAGCGCGGTACCCCGATAACAAAACTCGAGATCACCGGGGATACCGATGAAACAGGCACTGAAGTGCGGTTTCTGGCCGATCCAGAGATCTTTGCGATCACCGAATTTTCTTTTGAAGTTCTATCGAAGCGCCTTCGAGAGTTGTCCTTCCTCAACGCTGGCGTTCATATCCTGATCAGCGATCCTGCGAATAACAAGAGCCACGACTTCTGTTATGAGGGCGGGATCAACTCCTTCGTTGAACATCTCAATGAAAAGCGCAGCCCCCTCCATCCCGATCCGATCTTCTTGAGCGGCCAGCGCACCTTTGACGACCACGGTCGTGAAGTGAACGTGGATGTCGAAGTCTCTCTTCAGTACAACGACTCCTACAACGAATCGGTTTACTCCTTCGCGAATAACATCAACACCGTGGAAGGCGGAACTCATCTGATAGGTTTCCGAACGGCACTCACCCGAACGCTCAATCGATATATCGCTTCGACTTCGAAGACGAACGCGAACGGGAAGACAAAGAGCAAGACCGACGGGCCGTCTGTTTCCGGCGAGGATCTTCGAGAGGGCCTAACCGCTGTTGTCTCCGTGAAGGTTCCGCAACCTGAATTCGAGGGGCAGACAAAGACGAAGCTAGGCACAAGTGAAGTCCGCGGCATTGTTGAAGGGATCGTCTATCAACAGCTGACGAGCTTTCTCGAAGAAAATCCGCGGGTCGCGAAACCGATCGTCGCGAAGATTGTAGACACAGCCCGCGCGCGAGATGCCGCACGTAAAGCCCGAGATTTGGCACGACGAAAGGGCGCTCTCTCGGACTTCAGCCTTCCGGGCAAACTCGCCGACTGTCAGGAACGAGACCCGGCAAAATGTGAAATTTTCATCGTCGAAGGCGATTCCGCCGGCGGCACGGCAAAACAGGGTAGGTCCCGAAAAACCCAGGCGATTCTTCCTATTCGAGGCAAGATCCTAAACGTCGAACGTGCTCGAATAGATCGAATGCTCGCGAGCGTCGAAATCCAGGCGATCATTGCCGCGCTCGGCACCGGAATAGGTGAAGACTTCACGGCGGAGAAGTCGCGGTACCACAAGGTCATCATCATGACCGACGCTGACGTTGACGGCAGCCATATCCGCGTACTACTTCTGACCTTCTTTTATCGTCAGATGCGTGACTTAATCGAACGCGGCTTCCTCTATGTGGCGCAGCCGCCTCTATTCAAAGTGAAGCGCGGAAAAAAGAGCCAATATCTCAAAGACGAAGGCGAACTCGAGGATTATCTGTTCGCGCTCGCGCTGGATGGCTCAACGGTTGCTTGCGGAGACGGTGAAGCGCGCGAAGGTGACACCCTTAACGCACTGCTCAAAAACGCGAGTGCTCGCCAGAAATCTCTTGATCACTACAACATCCGCCTCTTTGACGAGCGAATCATAGACGCAGCGTCTCACGTGGCCCGCCCGACGCTCGAAGACCTCCAGGACGAATCAGTCTTGATGAGTGAGGTCGTCCCGCTGATTAATGCGGAAATTGAGCGAGCGCATCCGTTGGATGGCGATGATGTAGTAGGGGAGCTTGCCTGGTCGGCGGAGCCCGAGCTCTCCGGAAACGGTTTCAAGCTGGTGGCGAAAACACGCCGAACCGGACAAACCCTGCGCAGTGCGCTTGACGCATCGGTCGCTGGCTCGGGTGAGTTTAAGAAGATGATTCGCCTAGCGGCAGAGCTTTCCGAGTTAGGCCCGGCGCCGTACTCGCTGACCCAGGGCGATCGTGAATCAGAGACGTTCGTGCTGATCACTTCACTTCTTGGTCGTATCCTCGAGATCGCGAACAAGGGCCTATCAATCCAACGCTACAAGGGTCTAGGGGAAATGAACCCGGACCAGCTAGCGGAAACAACCATGATGTCGGAGAACCGAAACTTGGTTCAAATCCGCGTCGAGGACGGCGTCGAAGCCGACGACGTCTTCACTACTTTGATGGGCGACATAGTCGAACCTCGACGGCGCTTCATCGAAGACAACGCCTTGAGCGTCGCGAACCTCGACGTTTAGTCGCTCAACAGAATTGCCCTCCGGCCAAGCATGGACAAACGTCCTTCGCGCCGATGTAGGAAATAGAACCATTGTCTGACGAGCCCAATGATCCCAACGACGGCGGAGGCGTATTGCCTCCGACCCCGGATAACTCGTTTCCGACGTTGAATATCGAAGACGAGGTTCGACAATCGTTCCTCGCGTATTCGATGTCCGTGATCATCAGCCGTGCACTGCCGGACGTCCGCGACGGCTTGAAGCCGGTCCATCGCCGCATTCTCTATGCGATGAACCAGGAAGGTCTGCTTCCGAGCCGGCCCTACTCGAAGTCAGCTGGTGTCGTCGGCGAAGTGCTGAAGCATTACCACCCTCACGGCGATTCCGCGGTTTATGACTCGATGGTCCGTATGGCTCAGGACTTTTCACTTCGATATCCGCTCGTGGATGGTCAGGGTAACTTTGGCTCGATCGACGGCGATTCCGCAGCGGCCTATCGATATACGGAAGCTCGCCTTGCTCGCCTAGCAGAAGAACTGCTTCGCGATATCGATCGCGAGACGGTCGACTTTCAGCCCAACTTTGATGGCCAGATGGAAGAGCCGATCGTTCTTCCGGCGAGATTCCCGAATCTGCTCGCCAATGGTTCCTCGGGCATCGCTGTCGGCATGGCGACGAATATTCCGCCGCATAACTTGAGTGAGTTGACCGCAGCGCTCGTTCTTGAAGCGAATAACCCCGATTGCACCCTCGACGAATTGCTCGAAGTGATGCCGGGACCAGATTTTCCGACCGGTGCGATGTTATGTGGAACAGATGGCATTCGTAGCTATTTCGCGACTGGCCGCGGACATCTCACACTTCGTGCAAAGGCCGAATTCGAAGACTACAAGCGCGGTATTCGCATTGTTATCACGGAAATTCCCTACCAGGTCAATAAGTCGCTCCTGCTTGAGCGAATCGCGGATCTTGTTAAGGACGGCCGAATCGAGGGCATTTCGGATCTGCGCGACGAATCAAGCCGCGAAGGCATGCGCGTCGTAATCGAGTTGAAGAAGGACGTGTCGGAAGACGTGATCCTCAATCAGCTCTACAAAATGACACCGCTCCAAACGACCTTCGGCGTGAACTTGCTCGCGCTCGTGAACGGTCGACCGCAGACACTCTCCATCAAGCAAGCTCTTGGTCACTTTCTAGAGTTCCGAAAAGAAGTCGTCATTCGTCGCGCGATTTATGACCTGGCTCAGGCCGAGGCCCGCGCACATATCCTCGAAGGCTTCGCGATCGCGCTCGATCATCTCGACGAGATCATCGCGCTCATCCGTGCCGCCGCGAACGCCGCGAGTGCCCGCGAACAGTTGATGGAGCGCTACACGCTGTCGGAGCGACAGGCCCAAGCCATCCTCGATATGCGCTTGCGCGCTTTGACCGCGATGGAGCGACAGCGCGTCCTCGACGAACTCGCCGAGCTTCGTCTCAAAATCGATGACCTGAAGGCATTGCTCGCATCGGACGAGCGCATCCTTGAGGTCGTGCTCAACGAGCTTCGCGAAGTCGAAGCGAAGTACGGGGATGAGCGCCGAACAGAGCTCACTCAGGCGATCGATGGCATCACGAACGAAGACTTGATCGTCGAAGAGGACATGGTCGTCACCCTGTCCCATCTCGGATATATCAAGCGTAATCCGGTCACGCTCTATCGCGCGCAACGTCGCGGCGGCCGTGGTGCCAAGGGCATGGCGACCCGCGAAGAAGATTTCGTGCGCCACCTCGGTGTTGCTTCGACCCATGCGTATCTGCTCTTCTTCACGAATATGGGTCGACTGCACTGGCTGAAGGTTCACGAACTCCCGCAGCTTGGCCGTGCAGCCAAGGGCAAAGCGATCGTGAACGTGCTGCAGCTTCAGGAACATGAACAGGTGCAGACGATGCTTCCGGTTCGTAGTTTCGAAGATGCCGCAGGCGAGTTCATCGTTCTGTCTACACGCCAGGGTGTCATCAAGAAGACCTCGCTTTCGGCCTTCTCTAACCCGCGTAAGGCAGGGATCATCGCGATCAATCTTTCCGACGGCGACGAGTTGATCTCCGTCGGCCGCAGTAGCGGTAGCGACGACGTGCTTCTGGCTACTCGTGCGGGCAAGTCGATTCGCTTTAACGAATCGGATGCACGCTCCATGGGTCGAACGGCGACGGGTGTTCGCGGCATAGCATTGTCCGAGGGTGACCAGGTGGTTGGGATGGAAATCCTCACCGGCGAAGCGCAGATCCTCACCACGACGGAACGCGGATACGGCAAGCGCACACCGCTAGATGACTACCGACCGCAAAAGCGTGGCGGTCAGGGCATTATCAATATCCGCGCCAACGAGCGAAATGGCCCCGTCATTGGCATCGCGCAGGTCGTGGATGATGACGATGTTATGTTGATTACCGACGGCGGAAAGGTCTTGCGATGTCCCGTTGGCGGGATCTCGTCCATGGGTCGCGCGACGCAGGGCGTTCGCGTCATGCGGCTCGATGAGGGCGAGAAGCTGGTATCGATCGCGCGCCTCGCTGAAGAGGACATCTCTCCCGACGACGACGATCCGGATGGCAACGAAGACGGTTCGGAAGTGACGGATGCGCCAGTGATTGATGCGGCTTCGGCAACAACCGATGATGACGCGGCCGCGGCCGCAGCGGCGATTGCGGCAGTCGCCGAAGCTGCGAATGCAGAAGATGACGCGGCTGAGGCAGCCGCGGGCGATGACGACGGGTCCGGTACGGATTCCAGCTACGAAGACGACGAGAGCTGAGGACATTTCTAATGAGCAAGAAGATGAGTCCGAGGAAGCTGACGGCGTCGCGCAGCGCCTTTAAGCGTGCGAAGCGCTCCATTCCCGGTGGCGTGAACAGCCCCGTTCGGGCGTACGGATCTGTCGGTGGCATCCCACCCTTCATCGAATCGGCGAAGGGTTGCCGGATCCGCGACATCGATGGCAACGAATACCTCGACTACGTCGGCTCTTGGGGGCCGATGATCCTCGGACACTCGCACCCGAAAGTCTTGGCCGCCGTGCGCGAGGCGATGAAGCACGGAACTAGCTTCGGTGCGCCGACCGAGCGCGAGTCGGTGCTGGCGGAGTCAATCCGGCGAGTGCTGCCCTCGGTTCAGAAGCTTCGCATGGTGAGTTCGGGGACTGAAGCGACGATGAGCGCGCTCCGGCTCGCGCGCGGCGTGACAGGTCGGAATCGCATTCTCAAATTCGATGGCTGCTACCACGGCCATTCCGACGGCTTGCTTGTCGGCGCCGGAAGTGGCGTAGCAACACTCGGAATTCCTGGCTCGCCCGGAGTGCCGAAGGCGATGACGGATCTCACGATCGTCGCGCCCTTCAATGATCTGGTCGCGACGCGTAAGGCCTTCGAGCGCTGGGGCAAAGACATCGCCGCGATCATCGTCGAACCGATCGCGGGCAACATGGGCTGCGTGCCGCCGCTTCCCGGTTTCCTCAAAGGGCTGCGTAATCTCTGCGATGAATTCGGGGCGATTCTCATCTTCGATGAGGTGATGACCGGTTTTCGAGTCGCCCGTGGCGGCGCTCAGCGCCTTTACAAGGTCAAGCCGGACCTCACGACCCTCGGCAAAGTGGTCGGCGGAGGTCTTCCGGCGGCAGCGTACGGTGGACGCAGAGACCTGATGGATCGGATCGCGCCGGAAGGTGACATTTACCAAGCGGGAACCCTTTCTGGGAATCCCCTCGCCGTCGCCGCGGGCACCGTCACACTTGAGCTTCTCGAAGCCGACGGCGTCTACGAAAAGCTCGCCAAGACCAGCGAGACCCTCGCGACCGGACTCTCGAAGATCGCCGAAGAGGTGGGCGTGCCGCTCTCGACTCGCCACGTCGGCGGAATGTTTGGCTTCTTCTTCCAAGAAGGGCCCGTGAACGACTTCGCGCAGGCGCAGCAAAGTGATGCGGCAGCCTTCAAGTGCTTCTTTGGGGCCATGCTTGACGAAGGCGTCTATCTCGCGCCCTCGTCCTACGAGGCCGGGTTTGTGTCCCTTGCACACGGTCCCCGGGCCCTAGCTGAGACCCTGGAAGCGGCACGAAAGGCGCTGACCCGCGTCGCTCAGATGCGTTGAGCACGACTCTTCAAACAGCTATGTTGCGCGCCGTTTTCCGGGGTCCCGACCGTTTCGTGTGTAGTCGAATGTCGGCGGGTTTGGGAGGGGATCAAGCGTGAGTCAGCCCCCTGAATATCCAGGAAAAAAGCGCCTCGTGCGTATGACGGCTCGATCCGGTGGGGGTGCCTACGAAGGTGCCGCTGAGGCGGTAGGTGCGATCTTAGTCGCAACGCTGCTGGGTTACGGGATCGACCAATATTTTGAAACAGAACCGATCGGGTTATTGATCGGTGCAGTATTTGGATTTGCAGCCTTTGTGGTCCGTCTCATGCGGTTGGGTAAAGAACTCTACGGTGATGAGCTGAACTTCGGTGGCGAATCGAATGAAAACAATTCAGCCGGGACGACCTCACAGACCGCATCGAGTGCTTCGTCGTCGAGCCCGGAGTCGGACAACAAAAACGAATTGGCGGCGGGTACTGCCGGGGATCATTCCGGGCCGGCCGAAGAGCTGGGCCTCTCAAGCGTCTTAGGCGTCTTCGACGAAGATGACAAAAATCACAAAGACACATGCAAAGACACACGCAAAGACACACGTTAGGCACCGCGACACTTTAAACGCAGACAAGCAGCACTGAGACCGAGTCAAAGTGGCTCGAGCTCGCTCAAGAAGAGCAGGGATCGACACGGGAACGACGAGGCGAGAAGCTGTGAAGCTCGAGCTGGCCAGAGTCGAACGATTGAATCTAGGATTGTCCGCTGGGGCAGTCTTGGCGTCCTTCGCCTTTGTGTCTCCGCACTTCGCAGGCAGTCTCGCAGCGGGTGCGTTCCTTGAAGTAATCAATCTCGGCGCAATGCATCGCGGCGCGAAATCTCTTCTTCAAACCGACGAATCTGGTCAGGTTGAGGGAGCAGATGACGTGGCCGGGAGCATCGGTCAAAATACAAAAATCTGGATCGGCGTCTTCTCCGTGCGCTTTCTCGCATTGGCGGCGGCGATCTTCTTGACCATAGAAGCAGGCGCGAACCCCGCGGCACTCGTGATCGGACTTTCGATCGCGATGCCCGCTACGGTTTTCGATGCTTGGATGAACCGCCCCGAGGTGGTTGATCCCTCAACGCTTCCGAGCTTCATCGATGGACGCTACGAGCATGAGACGGACGACGAAGTCGAATACTGGGAAAATTACAGCGTCTGGCGCCCGGGTAAGCTGATCACGACCGAGCAAGACGATCTTCTCTCCGAAGCGGCCGCCAAACGCGCCGCGACCGAACAAGAAATTGAACGCGAACAATGGGCATCGGCCGTGGCACAGACTCCCGCCGATTCCAGCAAGCGCGTCGCCACTAAGCAATAAGCAGTAAGCCAAGGTATTAGAAAGCAGACCATGAATTTCTTCGCAGACCTCTCCCACCTGACCGGCATCCCGTGGATGTATATCTCCGCCGTTTTTGCCGCGGTCGTCCTTATGCTGGCAGGCCTCACCGTACGGCGCGCTGTTGCTGGCGAGCACGGCGGCGTGTTGCCCGACGAAGGCGTGACCCTCCGAAACGTATTCGAAGTCGTGATCGAGGCGCTTGGCGACCTCGGTCAGACCACGATCGGTGACGACTGGCGAAAGTTCTTCCCGATCGTCGGCACCCTCTTCTTCTTTATCCTCCTCTCGAATGTGATGAGCCTGGTCCCCGGCATTCCCGGTTCGACTGGCGACGCGAACACGACCTACGCCTGGGGCGTGATCTCCTTTGCCGTTTACAATTACGTCGGCATCAAAACGCACGGCTGGAAGTACATCTACCAGTTCATGGGACCAGCACTCTTCAACGTGGAAATCGGCGGCAAGCACTATCACATACGCCCCCTGACCCCCGTGTTCCTTCCCTTGGAGCTTATCCTGCACGTCGCGCGAATCGTGACTCTGGGCATTCGTCTCCTCGCCAATATGTTTGCCGACCATACGGTGGTGCTCGTGTTCCTCGGCCTCGTCCCGTTTGCGGTCCCCGCGATCTTTATGGGATTGGGCTTGCTCGTGAGCTTCTTGCAGGCCTTCGTCTTCGCATTGTTGACGATGATCTACATCGGGCAGGCACTAGAGGAGCCGCACTGATCGAGACAAGTTCGGTTTATAGTTAGGCGCCTCGCTAGAGGCGTAGATGGGTTTTCGGAAATGTCGGTCACTGGCTGACTAGGTCTCCGAAAGAATTCGAGCGGACGGGGACAGGCCCCGTTCGTCGGCCCGGCGGGCGACCGGCGGGCACGATTGAAATGAAAAGACCCCGAACGCTCGTGGGTCTCGGAACGAAAGAGAAAAGGAACATCATCATGCGTCGCATCCTCAATACCCTCGTTTGGGCCGTCGTCTTCTTTGCACTTCCCGCGGTTGCTTTTGCAGCTGACGGCGCTGTCGACAGCACCGGCCCTGGTCTCGGTGCTGGCCTTGCGGTCGGCCTCGCCGGTCTCGGCTGTGGCATCGGTCAGGGCCTCACGGCCGGTAACACGACCGCTGGTATCGCACGTAACCCGGGTGCAGCTGGCGGCATGTTCGTCAACTTCATCCTTGGCATGGTTCTGATCGAGTCGATCGCGATCTACGGCCTCGTAATCGCATTCCTCCTCCAAGGCAAAATCTGAGAGCGACTTCGGGCTCAGCTCGGCGTTCGGGATCGACGGCGTACGAAAAATACGCCTTACGCTTCCTGCTTTAATCTGAGTTCGAATCCACTCCGCAGCATCTCGGTCTTTGGCTGGGTGTGAGGAGTGTTGTGCTTTCCCGTTTGAAGTAGGGGAGCGGGTGATCCATTGGGTCGCTTCGCTCCCCTTTCTTTTGCGCGTCACAGTATTTAGCCGACGCTCTGGTGGTGTGGGTGCTGCAATTGTTTCGTAGTGGAGAAGCGGGGGGTGGGAGCTCGAGGCGGGGGTTCACCCCGTAATTGAAATTCCCGACTCGACCCTGTGCTCCCACCCTCCACTCTCGGTCGCTTGGGCTCCCGGTCCCGTTAAAGGAGCTTGCGGCGACTCGCCCGGAGGCGACAGGGAGAGCTATTGCGAGACGCGTGCCAACATTTTGGCGGCGCTCGCATTCGACGAAAGCGGCTTCAGCGTGGTTAGGGCGTTAAGGTTGGACTCGATGAGACGGATGCGTGTAGGCGTGTCCACGGAGGGGCAGTGAAGCGCGGGGCACTGATCGTATTCGAGGGGCTCGATGGCTGCGGGAAGTCGACGCAGCTCTCGCTAGCGGCGGAAGAGCTGCGCACAAAGGGTCTTGATCCTGTTGTGACGCGCGAGCCGACAGATGGGCCCTGGGGACGCAAAATTCGGGCGATGGCAGCGAGCGGCGAAGCCGTGTCTCCGGAGACGGAACTCGAATGGTTTTTCGAGGATCGTCGGGATCATATGCGGAACGTTGTTAGGCCCGCTCTAGAAGCGGGCCAAACCGTGCTGTCAGATCGCTCGTATATTTCGACTGTCGCTTATCAAGGCGCTCGCGGGCTAGACCCGAAGAAGATCCTCGCGGATAGCGAGGCCGAGTTCGAGCAGCCGGATCTCGTTCTGCTTTTCGAGGTTTCGCCGAGCGACGGTCTCGCACGAGTTGAGGCGCGGGGCGGGCTGAGTGAGCCGGTGTTCGAGAATCTCGAATTCCAGGAGAAGGTTGCGGCGGTCTTCGCGGATCTTGAGGTTTCGGGTCTCGTAAGGATAGACGCCGCGCGAAGCATCGAGGCGATCGCCCAAGACGTGAGCGACGCGATCCTCAGCGTCTCGAACTAGCGCTCGTCGTCTTCCTCGTCGCGGACGTGATTGGGTTTTTTCACAGGTGGAAAGGGATAGACCGAACCGCCTAGGTCTTCCCCGTCGTTATCTTCGCGGGGCCCATTTCCGCCGAAGCCGCCACCGGTGCCGCCGGAACCAGGATCGTTCTCTGGCTCAGTCAGGAAGCGTGTCGCGGCCTCCTGATAGATGGCGAAAGCTGCCCAGGCAACAATTAAGAGACTGGCAGCGGTGATCATCAGGGGCAGGTGCGTTCCCGGCACGTTAAGTCCGTCCATCGGCGCAGACTCCAGGGTCGCGAGGCTAACGAACTGCACGGCCGCCCAACCTGCCGCGAGCAGCATGGGCGCGATCACGGAGCGAGTCGCCACGCGCACCAACCCGAGCAGGACGCCTAGCCCGAGTGTTCCGATGCTTGCGAAAAGGAACTGTGTTGCCCCCATCAAAGGGACCGGCCGCAACAGCATCCAGAAAAGCGCGGCGAAGCAGATCCCGCGCCAGAACCCCATTCGGCGCAATAAGCCTTGTTGGATTACGCCAAAGATCAAGAAACAATCGACGATGGGAATGATGCCGACCATGACGATGAAGGCCTGAATCATCGCCGCCGGATCATCCGTGTCGAGCAGGCTCGCTCCGTCTTCCGCATCCGTTGTTACGTTAGGCGAAGCAATTCGCTCGCCCTCTTGGTCGTAGGTGATCTCGGGGATTTCCAGGACCTCGCGACCAAGCAGGACCTCGGTCGCCGCATCCGCTTCGACATCGAACTCGTACGCGTCGGCCGCCAGTGGTACCGGGCCCGGCGCGCTCGGCGCGACAGGCTCGAACTGCTGAAAGAGCGTCGGTTCGTCTCCGGCGTAGTCGTATGCGTAGTTGTCGATTTCACTCATCAACAGCATCGCCGGCACAAGGCAAAGAATCACGGGGATCGTATCGGTCTCGAGTTTGCGAAGACCCAAGCGCTCCGATTGCGGCTCGCCGACTCTTTGCGCAGCCATGGTGGCAACCGCGCCGACCCCGACCGCGCGCCCAATGCCATAAGCAGCAAGCGCGCCGAGACCAAAGAACGCAACACCCGTAAAGACCGACGCGAAGACGGCCATGATCGTAAGCAGCAGAGCCGCGCCCACCCCCGGATAGGGTTGGTTCGGATCTTCGCCCTGGGGCGGCATCATGCCATTGCCTCCGCGAGTGCCCGACCCGTATGGGATCGATTGCATCGCGCAATTTCTTCAGGAGAACCGGTTGCGACAATTTCGCCACCGGCGGCCCCGCCTTCGGGTCCGAGGTCGATGACATGGTCCGCGTAACGGATGACATCGAGATTGTGTTCGATCACGACCACAGTGTTGCCGCGATTGACGAGCCGACCAAGCAGGCCGAGAAGAATTTCGATGTCGACGAAATGTAAGCCCGTGGTGGGTTCGTCGAGCAGGTAAAGCGTTTGGCCTGTGCTCTTCTTGGCGAGTTCACGTGCGAGCTTCATTCGCTGAGCTTCGCCGCCGGAGAGGGTTGTCGCGTTCTGGCCTAGGTGAAGATAGCCGAGACCGACGTCGACTAATGCTTGAAGCGGTCGAGCAACTACCTGAATCATCTCGAAAAGTTCGAGGGCTTCGAGCGCTGACATCTCAAGCACGTCGGCGATGCTCTTGCCGCGGTAGCGCACGGACAATGTATCGCGGTCATAGCGCCGGCCGTTGCAAACCTCGCAAGTCACAAAGACATCGGGCAGAAACTGCATCTCGACGCGAATTGCGCCATCTCCCTCACAGGCTTCGCAGCGGCCGCCCTTTACGTTGAACGAGAAGCGACCACTCTGCCAACCGCGGATGCGCGATTCGGGCAAGCCAGCGAAGAGATTGCGGATTCCCGAGAACACACCGCTATAGGTCGCGGGGTTGCTGCGTGGGCTGCGCCCGATGGGCCGCTGGTCCACGTCGACGACCTTATCGATGCGGTCGAGGCCAACGATTCGGTCGTGTTCTCCCGGCACGGCGAGCGCGCGGTAGAGCTCCGCTGCGAGCGCCCTATGCAAAGTGTCATTGATCAGAGTGGACTTGCCCGAACCCGAAACCCCTGTGACGACGGTCAAGCATCCGAGCGGAATCTCGAGATCCACGTTCTTTAGGTTGTTCGCTCGGCAACCTTCGATCCGCATCGTCTTTCCGCGGTCGAGGGCGCGACGCTCCGGGATCTCGATACGCCGTCGGCCTGAGAGGAAGTCACCCGTTGTGGAGTGAGGCGCTGCCGCGATCGCTTCCGGAGTCCCTTGGGCAACGATATGCCCACCGTGTATCCCAGCCCCGGGACCAATATCGATGACATGATCCGCGCGGCGAATCGTGGCTTCGTCATGCTCTACGACGATCAACGTGTTTCCGAGATCGCGAAGCGATTCGAGGCTTTCCAGGAGCCGGTCGTTGTCTCTAGGATGCAGACCGACCGAAGGTTCGTCCAAGATGTAGAGCACGCCGATCAACTGTGCGCCGATCTGAGTCGCGAGTCGGATACGCTGTGCTTCGCCCCCTGAGAGTGTGGCCGCGCGGCGGTCGAGGGTGAGATAGCCAAGACCGACTTGATTGAGGAAGCCGAGCCGCTCGCGTACCTCCCCCAGTATTCGATCAGCGATCCGCATCAAATTCGGCGGGAGTGTCAGCTCTTCGAAAAAGGTTTGAACTTCATCGATTGAAAGCGCGGCGAGCGCGGGAAGTGAATGCTGTCCGATTCGCACGAAGCGGGCCTCGATGCGCAGGCGGTCACCTTCGCACGTCTCGCAAGTTTGCTGGCTCTGAAACTTCCCGAGTGCTTTCGCCGAGGAACCGCTCGCGGCCTCAAGTCGGCGTTCGAGGTCGCCTAACACACCGTCGAAGGCGCGAACAATCGATTCCGTTCGCTTCTTGCGTCGCCCCCGTCCCCGGCCGGCCACGGGAACTTCCATTTGAAGCTCGTAGCTCGCGTCCCCTTCGAGAATGAGCTTACGAACCTTCTTCGTCAGCTTGGCCCACGGTTTATCGAGTGAGAACTTGAAGTCTTCGGCGAGCGTTTCGAGCAGTCGCCGGTAGTAGCCTCGGGCTTCATCCAGATCCCAAGCGCCAATGGCCCCCTCGCCCAAAGACAGGGAGTCGTTGGGGATGATCCGCGCGGCGTCGAAGAAAGCGGTCTCCCCAAGGCCGCTGCAGTTCTTGCACGCGCCAAAGGGATTGTTGAAGGAGAAGAGCCGCGGAGAAATTTCCGGGAATGAGTTGTCGCAGGTCGGGCATGCGCCGGAGCGCGAGAGCCACTGAGGTTCCTCCCCAACCACATCGATCAGCGCGAGATCGTCTGCGAGGCGAAGCGCGGTGGACAAGGATTCGGTGAGCCGTTTCCTCACGCTGTCTTTGATGACGAGGCGATCAATCGCGATCTCGATGTCATGTCGGGCGCCCTTCGCGAGTTCGAGGTCGAGCGCCAGATCGCGAATTTCGCCGTCGATGCGCGCACGCACGAAGCCATCTCGTCGAAACTGTTCGAGCTCCTTTTTGTACTGGCCCTTTCGCCCACGGACGACTGGAGCGAGCACCTGAATTTTTGTTCCTGCCGGAAGGGCCATCACGCGGTCGACCATCTCGTCGAGGCCTTGACTTGAAATGGGCGTATCGCATTCCCAGCAGTAGGCGGTGCCGGCGCGCGCGTAGAGCAAGCGAAGGTGATCGGCGATTTCGGTGATCGTGCCGACGGTGCTGCGGGGGCTGCGTCCGACGCTCTTCTGCTCGATGGCGACAGCGGGAGAGAGGCCCTCGATTTCGTCTACGTCGGGTCGGCTTAGTTGCTCCAGGAACTGGCGCGCATAGGCAGAGAGACTCTCGACATAACGTCGCTGACCTTCCGCATATAGGGTATCGAAGGCAAGGCTGGATTTGCCGGAGCCAGACGGTCCGGTCACGACCACGAAACGGTTGCGGGGAATACGCAAGTCTATGTTCTGGAGGTTATGCGTACGCGCTCCGAGGATCGTGATCTCTTGGGGATCACCCTTCTTGGCGAGCGCGGCGATGGTCTCGAAATCCCTCGCGAGCCGATCGGACCCCCCGAGCCAACCAGCGGCGACGGCTGGCGCATCTCGCACGAGGGATGGCTGAGAGGATTTCGTGTCGACGGAACTACTCAAAAGGGCGCGCTAGCCACCGAACGCGCCCTTGCGGTCGATGTAGGTCTGCGCGCGAAGCACATCGAGCCACTCCGTATATTCCACTTCGGTCTTTTGGTTGAAGATGAAGTTCTGGAGTTGGGGGGCAGCTTGCTCGAACGTGACGGGCTCAAATTCTCTTCGATCGACGAGTTGAAGCAAGTTGCAGCCGAAAGGCATCTCGATCACTGGGGAGAGTTCGCCGGGTTTCATTGTATCCACGCGGTCGGACATCCATTCCGCGAGATCCTTGCGATGGATCCAGCCGAGGTCGCCGCCGCGATCTGCGTTCATGTCCGAATAACGTTGGGCGAGGGCTGCGAATTCACTGGTGCCGCTGGTGATCTCTGCGCGGGCTTCCGAGACGAGCTGACAGGCCTGACCCGACGTGGTGGCGGACCGACCCTTAGGCACGACTACCAAATGGCGCACATAGACTTCTTCACCGCCCTCGGGCTGGTTGCCAAATCGATCCTGGAAGAGCGCTTCGACGTCTTCGGCCTCGACTTTCACGCGGGAACGCACCATCGCATTGAGCACTTTGCCCCGTTCGATTTCGCCTCTGATCTTGCCGCGGTATTCGTCGAGCGTCAGACCATGAGAGGTAACGCTCCTCAGGAGCTGCTCGATCGTTAGGTCGTTCTCGGAGGCGATCGCTTCGACGGCGGCGTCGATTTCTTCTCTGTCGGCGTTTAGTTCAAGTCGGTCCACGACAGTGGAAAGGAGTTTGGTTTCGATGAGCCGCTCGAGTGCATCACGTCTGAGCGCAAGGATCTCCTGCTCCGGTGCCCCGGCAGCGCGCATGCGCTTTTCGATCGGGCCGGACATCTCGAAGACCTCGGAAGCGAGGACGATTTCGGCGCCGACCTGCGCGGCGATGCCTTCGACGAGCTTTTCCGCGGCCGCGGCCGGGGCTGCGGGAGCCAAAGCAAGGCCTACCGCGAGCGTTGTCGCCGCGAGCTGCGGGGCGAATCGAGAGCAAAATGAATGCGGGAACAAGGTCGAACCTCCGGGGTGCGGCCCCGGGGACCGCGCTAGCGCGAGATGGTAGCGATGCTGCCCGCGATCGTCTGGTTCACCTTCGATTCCATTTCAGAAGAATTCGCTGCGGATTGCCATTTCGTGGGGTCAACCGCAGTGGCATCCAGGGTCGGCAGTGCGTCGACGAGCGGTGCGGCGGATTGTGTGAAGGGGCTCTGCAAGCTCCGAGAGATAGCTGGGCAGCGTATTGGGGTCGAGATACGCGACGCCCTGAAGAAATATGCTGCGGACGTAGACCGTCTTTCCGAGCTCTGCCGCGCGTGGGAAGAAATCCTGCCGCAAGAGTCGTAAATCGAGCAGGCTAGATGCCACTTGAAGCACTTCGGCGTCGGAATCATCGAGCGCCGCCCAGGCGTCTTCTGGAGTTGCAGCCGAACCGCCACGGGAGCCGATCCGACCCGCGTCACGCTCTGCGAGGAGTGTTCGCCAGAGCTTGCCGCCACTTGCGTCCGGCGACCCCGTGGGCGTCGGCGATCCGTCCGAGCGGAACCCGTTTCTCGAGTTCCGCGACGAAACTTTTATCGCACTGCACGGCCTCGGTCGGAAAGGAGCCGGGGCTTACGCAGTTAACTCGGATTCCGCCCATTGCCCAATGGTAGGGCGCATAACGTGTGAATTGGATCAGTCTCGGCTTTGCTGCACCGTAGGCGGGCGGGTTGTGGAAGTCCGGATGGATTGTCGTAGGTCTTGGGTTGCGGCGAGACGAGGCCGTACATGGATGCGATGTTTACGATCGCCCCGCCCTGCCCTTTTATCCGATCCGCAGCGGCCTCGCTAGACAACATCACGTCGGAAAGAGTGAATTCAACCGTGGATTCGACACTTTTTCGATTCAGGGAACCTAACAAGGAGGCTCCGCTCCGGCAGGCATTATTCACCCAGCCTCGCACGACGCCGGACTCCTTTGCGATGCGATCGAGCACCCTTTCGAGATCCTCGTCTCGATGTTGGTCCCCGACTTACAAATAGATCTGGCCGCTGAGTTTGAGGCCGCGCGCGTGCGTAGTAGTTTAGAGGAGCGGCTCTTTACGTCGTCCAGAGATGAGAACTTCGCCGCCGGCTGCAGCAAGTGCGAGTGTGATGGCGCGGCCCCGATGGCTACCGCCGCCACTCACTCCAAAACCATGGCCTGTGAGAGCATCGGAAGCGAGAGACGCGTACGCAGCGTTCATCCCTCCTCCAAATTCTTCTGCTCGACGTGCTGGTTCATACCGGTGATCTCGGGATGGGCGTCCAGCCGTTCGACCATGCTCGGGTAGTCAATCGTCAACGCGTCCTCGCCGAAGAGGCGGAAGGCGCTTCGTGCCATGGCGAGGTCTTCATAGGTGTCGATCGTCCATCGCCAGTCGCGCCGATCCGGCCAGTCGAGCGGCGTTGGGATGGCGTGATTGTTTGCGTTCGCAGCGAGCCAGGAAGTCACGTGCACTCTGTGGTGCGGCTCGTCTTCGGGAATCTCTCTGGCGGCGACCGCGAGCGCGTCGCTGCGGACCAGCTCGACGCCGTAACCGATGGGCAGCCGGGGAGCCGGTTTGTGCCCGTCTTCGTCTTCGACCAAGAGCCCGCCATGAAGCAGCAGCAGGTCAGATTGCTTGGCGCATTCACTCGAGTCCCGCGCGTCGACCAAGAGATCGACACAGCGTTCGTCCAGGAAAGGATTGTCCGCCGTCACTCGGACGAGCCAGTCCGCGCCGGTTTCAGCTGCGATCGTCGTGAAGCGGGATAAAACGTCCGTCGCGTGTCCACGGAAGACGCGAAGCCCGAGTTCGAAGCCCCAAGCCTCGGTGACGTCGTCCGCCGGATCTCCGGTCGTGGCGAGCCACCATTCGTCGACCCGAGCCTTTGAGAGTCGGTTCGCGAGGACGTCCAGCGCCGTCCGCCCACCGAGTGGACAGAGGATCTTGCCCGGGAGCCGTTCCGAGCTTATGCGGGCCTGAATGATTCCGATCGTGCCAGCCAAGTCGTTTCGCGAGCCTCCGCGGTGTTGTTGAACTGAGGGATCGCGCGGCTGAGATCAGTCGGCCGGCTTCCAGTCGAATCGAAAATTCTCCTTTGAGCTGATCGGCAGATCACCGGCAGAATCTTTACATTTTCATGTAGCTCTTCCCCCTAAGTAGCGTCAGGTTGACTAGGTTTAAACGATATATATATCTAAATAAGGGATGACTCGGAAATTCTAGTTCCAACTCGAATTATGAGTCAAAGCATGAAAGTGATAGATTAATCGGATAAGTTTGAGAGATGCCTCGACCCCCAATCGAAGATGCGAGAGACCGGCTGCTTTCCGCGGCTCTCAATCTCTTCGCGCGCCGAGGAACCGAGCGCGTAAACAGCAATGCCATCGCGCGGCGGGCCCGTCTGGGGATCGGAACCTTCTACACCCACTTCCCCGACAAGCACGCCCTCCTCCGCGAAATCCAAATTCGGACGGTCTCGGGACTCCGTGCAGCTCGAGTCGACGCACTACGTGGCGCCGGTGTCCGCCCAGTTGATCAGGTTCGAGCCTCTGTCGGCGCTGCAATTGATTTCGCGTCGAGTCACGCCGAGGCCTATCGCGTGACCTTTGGGCGTGAGCGCGCAGGGGCTGCGGCGCACGGTCCGGTTGTCACGGAGTCGAGCCGACCGACCGCCGAGGCGCTCGGCCGATTGCAATCCGCGGGTCGACTCGATGCGGCGCTGGATGTGGACCTGGCGGCGCGCGCCTACTCGGCGATGGAGGTCGGCACGATCCTGTGGTGGCTCGAAGACTCAAATCGCGCGGCCCGGGATGCTCTGGCCGATACTCTCGCGCGGATGCACCCCGCGGCCGCTGCGAGTTGAGAGTGCCTAGCATCTAACGTTTGCGAATCCGGTCCAGCGGCGGGGAAGGGCGCTTCGACTCTACCCGCCTCGGGGCGGCGGTTGGGGATGGGCGCTCTTCAAGCCGGATGACCCGACGAAGAACGTTGCGACTGACCACAGAACGGATTGCCTCGGATGCGATGTTCCTGCAAATAACAACGACTGGGGCTATGTAAAGGGCTATCCCACGCTTAAGCCCTTACCCCAAAGCCCTAGGCGCTAGGCGCTATTGCAATAGGCCTGCGTGGACACGTCCTCGTGAACTTCGAGTCTCCCGACCTTCACGGAGGTGCTCTCGCGGGTGGGGCCCGCCAAAACGTTAGGCCTCAGTTGCCCGAGAGTTGGCTGAGTAGAGTACGCGTCGCCTCAAAGAGCGCCGGTGGTCCCCCTTCGGGCCCCGGCGCTTTTGCGATCAACTTTTGGTCCGGTGTGACTCGCAGGCCCGAACGGGCGTGGGTCAAGAGTTGGATAAGGCGATCGGGATCGATCTTGCTTTGTGAGGCGATTTGCAAGACGAGCTCGCCGCGCTGGGTTTCGATTCGCATAACGCCGAGTCTTCGAGCAAGAATTTTGATCCGGATCACTTCGAGCAAGTTCTCGGCTTCTGCGGGCAAGCGACCAAAACGGTCTAGCAACTCGTCCCGGATGAGTGCGACTTCGTTTTCGTCCCGTGCGCTCGATAGGCGCTTGTAGAGAACGAGCCTTTGACTTACGTCGCCGACGTAGTTTTCGGGCAAGCGGCCCACGACAGGGAGTTTGATCTCGGGGTCGAGCCACTCTTCATGGGCCGTGCCACGCAGCTCGTCGACGGTCTCTTCGAGCATTTCCATATAGGTCTCGTAGCCGACGGAGCGCAGGTTGCCCGATTGCTCGGATCCGAGAAGATCACCTGCGCCACGAATTTCAAGATCGAGGTTTGCAAGTCGGAAACCCGCACCGAGTTCGCTGAGATCTTGGATGGCCTCTAGGCGCTTTTGTGCGTCCCCGGAAAGCGAACCGACTTGCGTCGGCACCAAGAGATAGGCGTACGCGCGGCGTTTGCTGCGACCGACGCGTCCCCGGATCTGATAAAGCTGGGCTAGGCCGAGAGCATCCGCGCGGTTGATCAGAATCGTATTCACGTTCGGCATGTCGATGCCGCTCTCGATAATCGTGGTGCACAGCAACACGTCGGCTTCCTTGCGCATAAACGCATGGATACGGTCTTCGAGCTGGCGCTCTTTCATCTGGCCGTGCGCGATCATGATTCTGACTTCGGGCACGACCCTCGAAAGCATTTCTTGCATAGCTTCGATCGTCTGTACCCGGTTGTGTAGGAAGAAGCATTGGCCACCGCGGCGGATCTCGCGCAGGATCGCTTCGCGAATCAACCCCTCATCGAATTTGCAGACCTGGGTCCGGATCGCGAGACGATCGACGGGCGGGGTTTCGATGACGGAGAGATCGCGGATGCCGGTGAACGCCATCTGTAGGGTTCGCGGGATGGGTGTGGCCGTAAGCGTGAGCACGTCGACGGTCTTCTTGAGCTTCTTGACGCGCTCCTTGTGGGCGACGCCGAAGCGCTGCTCTTCGTCGACGACCAAAAGGCCCAGGTCTTTGAACTGAACGTTCTTGGCCAGGATGCGATGGGTCGCGATGACGACATCAACTTGGCCGTCTGCGAGCCCTTCGAGGGTTGCCTTGGCTTCCTTGGGCGTGCAGAACCGTGAGAGCATGTCGACCCGGATCGGATGATCCTCGTAGCGCTTCTGGAAATTCTCGAAATGCTGCTGGCATAACACCGTGGTTGGCGTGAGCACGACGACCTGTTTGCCATCCTGTGCCGCGCGGAAGGCCGCACGAATGGCGACTTCCGTTTTGCCATACCCGACGTCGCCACAAACCAAGCGGTCCATGGGCTTTGCTTCCTGCATGTCACCGATGACATCGTCGATTGCGGCCATCTGATCCGGAGTCTCTTCGAATTCGAAGCAGGCCTCGAACTCCTCGAGCGCGGTATCGCGCCCCGCGAAAGCGAAGCCAGGAGCAAGCTCACGAGCCGCGTGGAGCGAAAGCAATTCGCCAGCCATATTGCGCAGGCTGGCTTTAACCTTTCCGCGGACCTTCTCCCAGGTCTCGCCGCCGAGTTTGTCGATACGCGGCTTAACACCGTCAGCTGCGCCGTAGCGCTGTACGCGGGATAGTCGGTCGACTGGAAGGAAGAGCTTGTCGCCGCCGAGGTATTCGATTGCGAGGAGTTCGCTTGAGGTGCCGCCCGCGGCGAGTTCCATCAGGCCTCGGTAGATGCCGATGCCGTGGTCGTGATGGACGAGGAAGTCGCCGGGGGCGAGGGCAGCAATGCCTTCGAGGGCTTGGCCTTCACGCCATCCGGTTCGGGTCCGCCGCTTCTGCCTCACGCCGAAAATTTCTTCGTCGGTGATGACGGTGAGGGCCTGGTCTTCCCAGATGAAGCCCTCGGAAATTTCGATCACGCGCAGCTCGAGCCGGCCCGGGAGCGACCAATGCCATACCGGTCGAGGCTCCGTCACAACCTGGCCTTCGAGTTCGTATTCCTCGAGCAGTGTCTTTAGTCGTTCAGCAGATGAGAGCGAGGCACAGGCGATGACCACACGCCATTTGTCTTCTAGCCAAGCGTTACAGCGATCGACTAATGGGGATAGGGCACGCTCATGGCTGCGTGTTGTCGTGAGTTCGCGACGGAGTTCTTCTTGGGTCTCGGTCCCGACGCAGTGGCGTCCTGCTTCTCCTGCTGCGTCGAGAATATCGAGTCGCTCAAGTGAAGTGGGTTGAATGGTCTCAAGCGCCGCGGTCACTTCTTCGGGATCGAGGACGAGATCGCCGAGCGGGACCGTCAGCCGTTCGCCCACGGCGGCATCGTGATTGGACTGGATTTCACCGTGGATTTGTTCGTGTCGGGCGAAAGCCTCCTCGGGCTCCTCGACTAACACGATCGTATTATCCGGCAGATAGTCGAAGAGGGTTTCGAGATTGGGCTGGATCAGAGGCGCGAGGGCTTCTGCGCCTGGTGGCACGTGGCTGCGCAGGAGTCCGTCGATCAACTCATCGACCTCGCTCTCGGCGATTTTCTGGTCGAGCGCGGCTGCGCGAATCGCCTCGGAGCGAGAAACGATGTGATCGCGATCGAAGAGCAGCTCGCGGGGTGGGGGGAGGAGCGCGCTCGCGCATTTGTTCTGGGATCGCTGGCTGGCCGGATCGAAGGTGCGAATCGAATCAACTTCATCGCCCCAGAGCTCGAGCCGAATGGGGTTGGTGAGCTGTGGCGGGAAGACATCGAGGATGTCGCCGCGTACCGCGACTTCTCCAGGTTCTTCTACGAGCGCCATACGTTGGTAGCCGAGACCGACGAGGCGGGCGATCAAAACGTCGCGATCGATTTCCTGGCCGACGGAGATTCGTTCGGTGGCGCTGCGGAGGAGCGCGCGGGAAGGGACACGAAGCGAAAGGGCGGATCGCGGTGCGACGACGATCGGGGGCGGATCGACCGCATCGCCGAGGGCCGCCTGGTCAAGGCGATGCAGCACTTCCATCCTCTGACTAACAAGGAAGGGTTGGGGCGAGAATCGATCGAAGGGAAGGGTGTCGTGGCGCGGATACGCCCGGATTCGCGACTCTTCCTCGCGCTCTCCAAGCAGGCCGCGAAGCGCAATCATCGCCGCGTCCGCTGCCCGTGAGTGGGGCGTGATGTAGAGGACGGGTGCACCTTCCGCGGCGCGAATTAGGTGGCTGGCTGCGAAGCGATTGGCCGCGCCGCGAAGCCCGGTGAGGCGACGCAAATGTGAGACGCCTTTTTCGCGCACGAAGCGATCGAAAGGCGTGTCGCCACGCTTAGGCGTCCGCCTTCGCTTGGTGGGCGAATTGGGTTCAGTCGCTGCAGCCGACTCCGTCGATTTGGAGTCGCCCGATCCTGTTTTCGCTTCGGCACTCATGCTCGCCGATTTCCTTCGATTCCGAGCGCCCATGCGGCCGCCGTGTATGGATGTTGAACGGATCGGCTCTGCGCGATTGCCCTGCGAGGGGTCTCGGGAGGAACGCCGAAAGCCCGGTTCCCCTTTAGAAGGGGGACCGAGCGGGCCGCAGTGTAGGCCGACCGGGCCGCCAAGCCCACGCAATGCGGGGTGCGGATCGTGTGAAATCGAGAATCGACCCCTGTGTGAAGTGCTTCACAGAAGGAATCGGTGATGCGGACGATATTTCACTTGTCGGCAGGGAGCCGGCGCCCAACACCAAGCCCGAAGGAAACAACGATGTCCCAGTCAACGACCGAGTTACCCACCCTGATTCTCGAACGCACGGGCTCCCCGGTTGAACTGATCGTTTTCGTGCTCTCCCTGGCTTCCGTCTTCGCCTTGATGCTCGCCCCCCACCGCATCGGTTTCTAACCCGCCGGCCGTCCAAGCCGGACCTCTTCGATCAGTGCGAGCGTCCGCTCCGCCACTACCCTCGGCGTGTGAGCCGTCTCGTACCGCCGTCGGGCCCCGATTCCGAGCTGTCGAGCGAGACTGGCGTCCCGCGAAAGGGAGAGGATCGCTTCCGCCAGGCTCTCTTCAGGTCGTTCCGGATCAGCGACCCACGCATCTTGGTGATGGCTAAGCCCCCATTCGAGTCCATGAAACACGATCGGAGCCGTCCCCCAAGCGAGGCTATTCGCGAGCTTGATAGGGAAGCCGCCTTCGGCCCGGCGCAGGGTAATCGTGGCTCTCGCCGCGGAGATCAGCCCCTGCATTTCATGGTCGGTTTCGACGTGCCTTACTTCGAGTCCATCGGCGTGGTCTTTTAGCGCGAGGACGCCAGGGTCGTGGCTCGCGATCACGATTGGGAGCAGCATCAGGTCCGTGCGCGTGTGCTCGAGTGACTGCACGGCAGCCTTCAGTTGGTCGAGCTCCTGGTAGGCATCCAAGTTTCCCGAGTAGAGGATGTAGTGGTCGGGAACGAGTTTGTGACGCAGGCAGGTGTCTTCGGCGTCGATGGGGAAAAGGCGATGACGCAGGTCAGGGATAGGAGGGGCGATCAATGCGCCAGGAGAGGATGACGCAGATTTCATGACGCAATCAGATGAATGCGTCAAAGCGATCCAGCCATCAGAGGAGCGCGCTGCGAATCGGTCGAGACGGCCACCGAGGGTATCAATGACGCGCTTGACGCGACTCGACATGCGATCTGCAAAACAACTATCGGGAGTAATGCTCTTTGGTTTTAACCATTTGGAATAGGATGAGAGCTCATTCTCCATCATAGTGTGAACGCAATACACGACTGGAGGTCCGGCCGAGGAGCGCGTCATACCGCACAACGCCGAAACGATCGAAGCCTCGATATTGTGCGTCATGATGCAATCAAATGACGCGTTATCGTAAATCGATGACGCAATTGCGTCATTTATCGCATAAGCGAGGCCGAGGTCCGCCAAAGGTTTTGCAAGGCTTGGCCCCGAGCGCAGTCCACTCGGCGCTGTCCAGGCAGGGGCCTTGTGATGCCGGAAGCCGTCGAGGGCGCGCCAACGATCCAGGTCGTCCCCGACCGGACCTCTGCTCGCGTACGTCAGGAGCTCTACGTCTGCCCCTGCTGCGCGGAGCGCGATCGCTTGTTCCTGGAAATAGACTTGGGAGCCTTGGTGGTGGGGATAGGGGAAGGCGCCGACGAGGAGCAGTCGCATCCAGGCCTGCTCGCTAGCGCCGAGCGTTCCGCTTCAAGTCGCGGACCTCGACGTCGGGGGATGTGTTTGCGATCACGACTTTCGGCTGCGGATTCCGCTGGCCCGGTCGTTCTTCCTGGCCGCCGTCTCGACTCTTGAGCTCGCGGAAGAGGAGCCCCAATTCGAAGAGGGCATGGAGAATGACTCTGGGGCGAGCGCCGGTCTGTCGGCCGGATCGCCGCGGATGATGGGTCACCGGAATCTGCCGAATCGAGAACCCCCCCGCGCGGGCGCGCACCAAGATCTCTGTATTAATGAAAGCTCCGACGGATTCGATCGGAATCGCGTCGAGCACCTCGCGGCGGAAGACCTTGAAGGCGCAGTCGATGTCTCGAATCGAAAGATCGAAGACGAGTCCGACGAGTGCGCCCCAGGCACTCGCGATTGCGCGGCGCGGCCAGGGATCCCGGCGCAGGGCGCGGTAGCCGGCCACGATATCGACGTCGTCGGCGTGGGCGAGCAGGGCAGCGATCTCGCTCAACTCGAATTGAAGATCGGCATCGCTGAAGAAGACGAGTTCGCCGCGTGCCTCTCGCAGCCCCGCGCGAAGCGCCGCGCCGTAGCCGCGGTTGGTTGCGTGATGGACGCTGCGAATGCGTGGATCCTGTGCGCGCCAATGGTCGAGGACCGCCGCCGAGTCGTCCCCGGAGCCATCGTCGACGATCACGATCTCGAAGGGTACGCCGAGCTGATCGCCGATCTTGGTCGCGCTCTCGAGCAGAAAGGGAAGATTCTCCGCTTCGTTGAAAGCCGGAAATACAAGCGAGAGTCGTGGAATCGAATCGCCGAGGCTGGCGTCGAAGACCGGTTCGGGGCTGCGCGTCATTCGAGGTATCCCAGCGCCCGTAGTCGCTCCGCCACCATCGCTTCCTCTTCGTCGTCGTAGGCGAGGGGGGTGGGCCCATCTTCGGGTCCATCCACTCCGCCTGCCTGATTCCAGGCTAGGCCCATCGCCTCGGCGAGCCAAGGGGCGACCCGTGACAATCGCTCCGGAGGCACGTGGGGAAGACCCTCGCCCTGCGCAATCCAGATTCCATTCGAGCGATGGGTTCCGTTCATGCCGCGCCCGCGTCCGCCGGCGTAGTCCTCGGCTTGAAGCACGCGGATGCTCGGAATCCCTCGGCCTTGTCGGCCGCCTTCGGACCAGGGCGTCGGCACGAGAGAGAGTCCGTGGCCATCGTCGAGGGCGAGTTCAATCACGATGTCTGGCGCACGATCGGCGAAGGGGCCGTCATGAATTTCTTCTCGGCGAAGTGCGCGTGCCACGACGGGGTCGCCGGAGGGCAACCGCCAATCGAGCAAGGCCTCAATGACGCTGTCGCGCAACTTTTCATAGTCTTCTGGTGCGACACAACCATGACGTTCCCGGCCGGCGAGATTGATCCAGATACCCGGGTTCGTGTTGGCTTCTTCGGAGAAGGCGAGGGTGCGGGACCAATCGAGTCCGCCAAAGCGGGCGCGGCTTTCGAGTTCAGCGGCGGCGGCACGGGCCCTTCGGAAAATTGCTTGGGCGAGGCCGGCGGGCAGCCAGGCGAGGGCGAGATCGCGGAGTCCGCGAGCGGCGCGGTCGACATAGCGCCCAACTCCGTCTCGACGCGCGAGCCACTCACGTTCTGCCAGAAATCGGTTCAGGTGAACGATCTTGTCCGACGCGGTCCCCATGCCGTGGTCCGAAACGACGACGCACGCGACCTCGGGGCCGGCGGCGGAGCGGAGTGCGCCGCAAGCTTCGTCGAGTCGGCGGTATACGTCTGAAAGTGCATTTTTGCGCGCCTCGCTGGCCTGAGGGTCGTGTCGCGGGGATATGCGAACGTGATCGCGAAAGTAATGATGCCCCGCGGTGTCACTTTCGGAGAAGACAACCATGGTGAGAGCGGGCATCGCGCCGTGGCGCGCCTTCATCTGCTCCATGGCTTCGAGGGCGAAGTCGCGCTTGCGGTCGACTCGCGTAAGCAGGGTCGAGACCGCGCGTTCATGAAAGTCATCGGCCTGGGCGGACTCGTTTAATTCGGGCCGCATCCAGGGACCGACCTTGTCTGCGATGGCGCGGTAAAGCTGCGGATCACTCGCGCTCCGCTCGTCAGTTCCCGTCGAGACCGGCGCGTCAAAGCCGCAAACGAGCAGGCCGTTCACGGGTTCAGGCGGGTGGGTCGCGGGCATACCCAACACGAGAACTCGCCCACCCCCCTCGCTCGTTCGCTTGAAGATCGAGGCCGCTCGGCGGTCCGTCGAGTTCACGAATTTCAGTCGGTAATCGGTGGCGTGCTTCTGGGTGAAATCGAAGATCCCGTGATCCGCCGGTTCGAGCCCGGTCATGAAAGCCGACCAAGCGGGGAAGGTGACGGGCGGGGTCGTGCTCGGAAGCGGGGCGGCTTGGCCTTCCTCTATCCAAGCGGCGAGGTTCGGAAGTTCCCCGGCCGCGACCATGGGATCGATCACGTCGAATGTCGCGCCGTCCAAGGCCAAGACGAGCACGGGCCGAAGCGCCGTAGCGCTGGGGCGGGACTCGCCGGCATCAATTTGATCTGAGGAGGTGGACAAGGGATTCCTAATGAAGGCCGAATGAAGGTCGAGCAGAGGTGGACTTAAACTGGAATGGAGGCGGAGTTTGACCTCGCGCGGGGGGGCTATGCAACCGATCTTTGGTCTCTCTTTGTTGCCGCTCAGGGCTGCGCGGATCGTTCGACTAATATGCAACAAGATAGATCAATAATTGTCGCATGATGTTCGGGTTCGCTGAACCCCAAACGTCGTGCTAGCCTGCGGCGCTCTTCCGGCAGCTGGCGAAAGCCTGAGGCCCCCGAGAACCCCAAGCAAGAACTAAAATAAGAAGAATGATGCCGCGCGAAGTCTTTCGCGCATCCCTTCCTGCTAGAGGACCCGTGCTGTGTTGCGCGGGAAGTCGACCCGGAAAGCATCGCCCGCGACGAGCGCGCCGATATAGCGCGCGCTCCAATCCGGACGAGGAGAACCACAATTATGTCCATCGAACTTCTGTGCAAGAAGCTCGCCATGACCCAGGTCTTCGCCGAATCCGGCGAAGCGATCGGCGTCACCGTCCTCGAAGCCAGCCCGAACGTCGTTGTCCAGAAGAAGACCGTCGACAAAGATGGTTATGTCGCAGTGCAGCTCGCCGTTGGTGAGCGCCGCGAGAGCCTCTTCTCCAAGGCTGAGAAGACTCACTTCGAGAAGAACGGCGTCCCCGCTCCGAAGCGTTACCTCTCCGAGAGTCGCCTAACAGAAGAAGAGGCCGCCGCACTTGAGCCCGGCATGGAGATCACCGTCGCCATCTTCGGCGAAGGGCAGTTTGTTGACGCGACAGGCACGAGCAAGGGCACCGGTATGACGGGCGTTGTGAAGCGCCACAACTTCGCGATCAAGAAGCGCACCCATGGTACCCACGAGGCCTTCCGACACGGTGGCTCAATCGGTGCCGGCGCGGATCCGGGCAAGGTCATCAAGGGCATGAAGATGGCCGGTCGAGCCGGCAACGCGCGCACGACGACGCAGAACCTCGAAGTGATTCGCGTTGATGTAGAGCGCAACGTCATTCTCGTTCGCGGCGCCGTTCCCGGTCACAACAACGGCCTCGTGAAAATCCGAACGGCGATCAAGAAGGGCAACCAGGGATTCGGTACGCCCCCCGGACAGGCCGCCGCAGAAGAAGCGCCTGCCGAAGACGCCGCGGAATAGTTTCAGCGTAAAAATTTCGTCCGTTTTGCGGGCGTGCTGGATTCATCAAAAGGCCGCCGAGAGAGCATTGCTCCTCGGCGGCCTTTTGCGTGTGGACATGTGGGCGTGACCGAGTTGCGCACCACGTTAGGCTCCGGGCTACCGAGAGGGCTCAGGCGACTGAGCCTAAGCGGACGCTCCATGCCGTTGAACTCTCGGACCCTCTCGTGCCGCTCGACGCCTGGGCCCGCAAGTGGGCCCGTCGTAAGCGCTAGCTGGAGAGCGAGTCGTCGCTCTTAGGTAATCACGATCTGCAAAAGAGCCGCACCGAGCGCGAGGACGAGAGCGACCGTTACGCGCGGACCCATGAACGCACCCGAGCCGTATTGCGTCGGGAAAGAGAATGTCGTCGCGATAGCGGCAATCTTCAGACCGTGCCCGTTCAGGAAGCGGGGATCGGTTGCTAGTTGAATCATGTCTCGTCGGCTGCGGTACCGCATATATCCGACGATTGTCCAATCCGGATCGGCTTCCGTTCCCCAAGCGTCGACATAAGGCCCGACCTTGCGTGCCTGCAGGAGAGGCAGGCCGCCATGTCGAAGCAGAGTTGGCATGAAGTCGCTGATGTAGCCGCGCAGGAGCTGCGGCGCGCGCGTTAGTTCACCGGTCTTTGGATGAGGAACGGGCTTGGAGTGCAGCTTGACCAGATTCAGCATGACAAATTCTTTGCCGTCGTCCTCCTCGAGGAAGCGACGAATCAAAGCCATATCGTTTACTTCGTCCATAGAGGTCTGGTCGCCAAGGTCGAGGTAGTGATCGATCTCCTCGGGGCGAATAGGCCCACGCCAGTTGTCGTACCAGCCACGAAAGCCCAGATAGACAAGCGCGGCTGCGCCCCAAATTGCGAGTGCACTCATCACGAATTCCTCTCAGCGAAGCGGCGAATAGGGCATGACATGGAGCCGCATCATCTTCTCGCGGGGTGCGATCTGACGGAGCGGGCCGAAGAAGGCCTCCTGCCCCGGGTCGTTAGGCGCGTAGCCATGCCGGCCCGTGTCGCCCTTCCACAGGTCGATCACGCGATTCGGGTTCCCCGTGACATCGTTCCATGCTGCGATAATCGGAAGCTGCGCTGCGGCGCCGCCCAGCAACTTCTTGAAGTCGGCCATGCGCCCGGGCGCCACCTCGAGGATCGCAAACTGATACGTCCCTGCGGGCTTGTCCGCTGAGTCTTTGATCGCGGTGTGGAGCGTCTCGACGGGCACAGGGCCGAGGGGTTCAATGATCTCAAGATGCTGACCGGGAGCGAGTCCCGCGAGCGTCGCTGCTCCTTCGCTCGCTTGGGTATCTTCCGCCGCTGCATCGCGATATACCCCTAAGGCCGCCAGGTCATCGAACTCCGTCACATGGATCACCTGGGTAAACCACTCTTCATGAGCAAACCAAGCCGCGACGAGCCGTGCCCCAAGCCGGCCGTTCGCCGGAAGAACGTGCTCGTTCATGGCCTCGATGAATTGGTCACGTGTCGACGGAGCCGCGGGTTCAAGGTTGAAGCTTTGCTTGAGATAGATCATCTGTCCCTCTGCTGAGTAGGTAGCCTCGTGGGCGTACCCGATTTACATGCTAGGCAAAGCACGTGTTCGCTCTAAGCGATTCCGAAATGCTCGAGTGCGGCGAGCGCAACCGGCTCCCCGTACTCCTGGACAAAATGGCCCGCTTCGGGCACGACTAGCATGGGCGGGCAGCCTCGAATCACAGAGCGGAGCTCTTCCATCACGGCAGCTCCCAACACAGCGTCACGTTCGCCTAAAGCCATGAAGCTCTCGCCCGTCCACTTTTCAGTGAAGTACGCCCGCGACCGAAGGGAATGGTCGATTCCATCCATGCCCGGCGCGATCTGGACAAGCGCCGGGAACCGGCGGACACCAGCCTTGTACCGCACGTCCGGGAAGGGTGCGTCGTAGGCCAGCGCATCCATCAAGTTGAAGTCGCCCTTCGCGTCTGTGGCGACGAGGCCCGCCACGGGAATGTCCGGCGCGTTGGCCGCGAAGCCTTTCCAAGCCGCGAAGCCAGGGGAGACGGGTTCGCCGACCGGGAGCGCTGTGTTCATGATGAGCATTCGAGAGAATCTCGGCTGCATATCCACCGGCAGGGTGAGGCCGAGAATCCCGCCCCAATCCTGACAGACGAGTGCGATATTGGTGAGATCCAGCCGTTCGACGAAGCGAAGCAGACTATTGCGATGGAAGTCGAAGGTATAGGTGGCGTCGTCGACGGGTTTATCGGAGCGGCCGAAGCCGAAGAGATCCGGCGCGATCACGCGATGGCCTGCGGCGGTAAAAACGGGGAGCATCTTTCGGTAGAGGTAGCTCCAGGTCGGTTCGCCATGAAGACAAAGGAAGGTGACTTCCGCGTCCTTCGGGCCTTCGTCGAGGTAGGCGATGCGCAGGCCTTCGTAGCCCTGGAGATCTTCGATGTAACTCGGGGAATAGGGGAGCCCGGGGAGCATCGCGAATCGCTCTTCGGGGGTGCGGAGGGCTTCGATCGTCATCTTCGGGGCTCCTTCACTACTGGCCGGACGGGGCCGTTCAACAATTGACAGGGAGCGTGCCAAATTCAAGAAGGATCGCCACAGTCGATTCATGAATCGGGGTCTGCGATGTTTTGGACTTCGGGCGGGTGTGCCCGTGCCTTGGAGGAGATCGATCTTGATGAGACGAAGTAAATTGGGTTGGGCCGCCGCCGCGTCGGCGGCATGGATGATGATGCTCGCCGCAGGCTGCGCGCTCATGCCGATGGGCGATTCCCAGGACGGCGGGACGTTTACGATCGCCATGGTTCCGGACACCCAGAACTACGTCGACTTCACGCATCAGAAGGCGCATGGCTTCGCGATCGACGCCTCGGAGCTCTACATCCAGCAGATGGAGTGGATTGCTGCGAATGCGGTTTCCGAAGGCGGCGAGATCGCGTTTCTCGCTTCGGTCGGCGATACCTGGCAGCACCCGAGTGAGTCGATCGACCCTGAACACGAAGCGATGGGGATCGGTCGAATCGACAACCCTTTCTTTGGCAAGCATTTCGATCCGACGGATCAGGTCCGGGCGGTCGAGGTTCCCAAGGCGATCGAGGGCTATGAGAAAATTGCCGCGGCGGGGATACCTTTTGGTGTGCCCCCCGGCAACCACGACTACGACGCCATGTACAACGTCGATACCCATCCGCCGAACCTCGCGAAGCCACCTGGGGAACTGCAAATGGTTCCCGAGGATATCGGCCTCTTGCATGTCGGCGGGCTCGGCAATTTCCTCTCGGCCTTCGGTGAAGACTCTTCGTTCTTTGCGGATGAGCCTTGGTATGTCGCCGCGTTCAAGGGCGGCACGAGCAGCGCGCAAGTCTTCGAAGCCGGCGGCTACCGCTTCCTTCATCTAGCCCTAGAAATGCAGGCGGGCGACCCCGTGCTTGAATGGGCGCGGGGCGTGATAGCCGAGCATCCGGGCATGCCGACGATTCTCAGCACCCACGATTATCTCAGCCCCCGTGGCACACGCCTCTCTGGCGGATTCCTTGACTTCACCTTGGTGGATGAGGCGAATCACAATACGCCCCAGCAGCTTTTCGAGAAGCTGATCTCGCCCTCGGATCAAATCTTCCTTGTGTTATGCGGGCACTATCATGGTCAGGCGTTCATCCAGGAAGCGAATGCCGAGGGGAACGCGGTCTATACGATGCTCGCGGACTACCAGGATCGTGGGCAAGTCGGCGTCGATGCGGGGCAGCCGCTAGGCGGTTTGATGGGAGGCCCGGTTGGGCTCGGCGATGGTTGGCTTCGTTTGCTGCATTTCGACACGGAGAGCAATCCGCCGAGAATTTCGGTTGAAACCTATTCGACTTATTATCAACAGAAGTCGAGTCAAATGCCGGAGTACGTGGATCGCTACCGGGATCACGAACAACCGAACATGACGGATGAGCAATTCCTCGAGGCGGAAGAATTCGAAGTCGTCCTGGAAGATTTCCGCGAGCGATTCGGGATGCCCGGGGATGAGTGAGCGGTCGGGCAGAAATGCTCTAATCGTGGGCGCCAGCGGCATAGTCGGCCGCGCTGCCTTCGAGCATTTTGCGAGGAGTGACGAATGGTCCGCGGTTGGTGTGTCGCGTCGTGCACCGGACCTTAAGGTCGGGACGCACGTCCCGCTCGATCTCTTGGATGCGGACGCATGTCGACGAGGCCTGGCCGAGCTGCCGGCGCCAACGCATATCGTGTACGCCGCTTTGCAAGAGAAGCCGGGGCTAATCGAAGGCTGGTATGACCCTGCGCTTATGGAAACGAATCGTCGGATGCTCGAGAACCTGCTCGACGCCGCGGAGGCGAGTGGGACGGTTGAGCATGTCTCGCTTCTGCAGGGAACCAAGGCCTACGGCGCGCATGTTGGACGAATGAAGGTGCCTGGCCGGGAGCGAGAAGAGCGGCATCCTCACGACAACTTCTATTGGCTACAAGAAGACTTGCTTCGCGAACGCGCCGCGGCGGGCGGTTATGCATGGACCGCCTGGCGCCCGCCCGTCATCTACGGCCACGCATTCGGCGCGCCCATGAATCCAATCGCGCCGCTCGTGACCTATGCAGCGATCGCCAAACACGAGGGTCGCCCGCTTTGTTGGCCCGGCGGCCGGACGGGACCGGTTGATGGGATGGACGCGCGGCTTCTCGCACGCGCACTCGAATGGGGAGCGACGAACGAGGCTGCCCGAGACGAAGTCTTCAATATCTCGAACGGGGATGTCTTCGTGTGGGAGAACGTTTGGGAGACGATCGCGAAGACGCTGGGCATGGAGGTCGGCGAGCCGGAACCCATGCGCCTAGCCGCAGAGATGCCTGAGAAAGCCTCGGTTTGGGCTGAGGTCGTTGAGAGGCACGGCCTTCGATCCCCCGGCCTGATGGAATTCGTTGGGGACTCGTTTGTCTACGCGGATCTGCATTTTGGGCTTGGACGAGCCCACGCCGCGCCGCCGAATATGATGTCGACGATCAAGCTTCGCCAGGCGGGCTTCTCTGACTGCATCGATTCAGAAGACATGCTTGTCGAATGGATCGAATGGATGCAGCAAGAGAAGCTCATCCCGAGCGTTTAGCGACGCGCCAGCGCAG
>JASDVF010000055.1:126422-132983 GCA_041440805.1 Myxococcota bacterium
AGCGCAGGCCCTTCCGAGATCGGCTAGTGGGGAGGTTGAGTTTTTGGGCGCTCGGGGAGCGGGCCTACACGGAAAGATTCGATAGGCTCCCGTACTCATGGCCACATACGATCGAAAAGACAAACTGCATCAGCGCGCCAAGAAGGACGGACTCCGCTCGCGAGCCGCCTACAAACTCGAAGAGATCCAGAAGCAATTCAAAATCCTCCGGAAGGGGGATCGCGTATTGGATCTAGGCTGCTGGCCGGGGGGATGGCTCGAAATCGGGTCGAAGCTCGTCGGCCCGTCGGGAAAGATTGCAGGCGTGGACCGAGCCGAAGTGGATCCGCCGATTCCCGAGAGGAACGTGACCACTTTTGTGGGCGATCTCGAGGATGCGGATGTCGCCGCTCGGCTACTCGAGTCGCTCGAGCTGGGAGATGGCGCGCTCGCGGATGTCGTTCTGTCCGACGCGGCTCCGAAGCTGACCGGCGTGCGCGAGACGGATCGCGCCAATGAAGAGCGGCTCTTGGAGGCGATTGAGGCGCTCGTTCCGAAGCTACTCAAGCCAGAAGGCTCCTTCGTGATCAAGATTCTCGAAGGGCCGGAGGCGCAAGTGATTGATAAGCGGATGCGCAAGATGTTCGCGAAGGCCAAGACTGTGAAGCTCGAATCCACGCGCAAGGGAAGCACCGAGCGGTACCTGGTCGCGCGCGGATTCAAGGGGCTGGAGGCTTAGGCGGGTTGGGAGGCGCTCTGCAGCTGACATGGCCTGACCAGTATTTGGCGTGCGAGAGTCTGGCGCCGCACGGTAGACTTCGAACAACCTTGACAAGCGGGCCCCGCAGCTGAACGCTAGGTCCGTTAGGCGACGGGCATGATGAGCACCCAAGACCTAGGCGCGCTCGGAGAGCGAATTGCGTATAGGCGCGTTAATCGCTGCTTCGCAGTTCGCGATTCCCTCGTTGTATGCATTATCCAGGGATATTCACTTCCCGCGATTTTTATGGAGGCCCATGCAAGGCTTCACACGTATTTTGGAGATCAAGTGGCTCGCTATCCCTATTATTTCTCTCGGTTTCGTGGGCTGTGGCGAGGATTCTCCGCCGTCGGCCGAGGTCGTTCGCTCGATCAACATCCTATGAATTCGCTTAGACCCGTTCATGCGTTCACGCGCATATCGCTGGCTTTCTTGTTGGTCATCAGCTTGGCGGCTTGTCAGTCGCTTCCTAAATTGGGAGGCGGACACGGTCATCCCGCCGGTCAAGAATGCCTTCACGAGATTATCGATCGCGGCATATTGCGTGTTGGGATGACTGGTGCGCAGCCTCCTTTGAATATGAAGAATGCCGATGGCGAGCTGATCGGGCTCGATGTCGAGTTAGCTCAGGCACTCGCGGACGCGATGAATATCGAGCTCGAGATCGTTGAGCGGCCCTTCGCGAACCTTTTGCCGGACCTCGAAGCCGGATCGATCGACTTAGTGATTTCAAGCCTAACGATCACGCCGGCTCGCAATGCACGTGTGGCTTTCGCGGGTCCCTACCTGATTTCAGGGTCGACTCTGCTGACCCGTGCCGACTTGGTCCAGGGCGTAGAGGATTTCAACGCCGCGGCACGGAGCTGGGCGGCGCTTGAAGGCTCGACCGGCAAAGCAGTTATCCTCGAACAATTCCCCCTCGCCCAGTTCGTAGTCATCGACAATCAGGAAGACGCGGTCCAGCTGATTCTTGATGGAGAGATCGACGGCCTCGTCGCCGACTTTCCCTTCGTTGAGTACGCCCTTGTCCGCAATTTGGGGAAAGGCCTCGCGACGCTCGACGTGCCGCTCACGACCGAGCCGCTCGGAGTCGCGCTGCCGGCGAACTCTCCGCTCTTCGCGAATCTCGTTCAGAACTATCTAAATACGCTCGACTACACCGGTCGCCTGATGCAGATGAAAGTGCGCTGGATGAATGACGGGGACTGGCTCGAGGAGATGCCGTGAGGCGAGGGCGCACCGGCGTTGTAGCCTGGGCGAGTCTTGTGTTGTTCTGCCTTTGCGCCTGCGCCTCGAGCCCAGACGGCAGCGCTGCAGCCAAGCGGAAGGAAGCACGCCGAAGAACCGTCATCTTGACGTCGAAGGATGACGTGCGGGTTGGACGCGAAGGAGCCGAGCAGGTCGCCGCCGAAATCGGAACGTTCGACGACCCGGAGCTCGAAGCCTACGTCGCGGGTATTGGTAAGAAGCTCGTGCGGGCTTTGCCTAGCCGTTCCTTTGCTTACAGCTTCAAGATCGTTGACCAGATGGAGCCGAACGCTTTTGCGCTTCCGGGAGGGCACATTTTCGTATCTCGTGGATTGCTCGCCTTGGTCAACTCGGAAGACGAGTTGGCTTGCGTGCTCGGCCACGAAATCATTCACGCGGCCCGGCGCCATTCCGCTCGCCGCCAGGCCGCCGCCCGCAGTATCCCGGGGCTCACCTTGCCTCGCACCCGGGCTCAGACCCTCGCGGCATACGGGCGCGATATGGAGCGTGAAGCAGACGCGTTAGGTCAGCGTCTCTGTGCTGCCGTCGGGTACGACCCGATGGGGATGTCGACGTTCATGCGGCGGCTCGACCAGCGTGAGCGGTTGCTGATCGGAGCGCCGCGTTCCCCTACCTTCTTCGATACACATCCCGGGACGCGGGAGCGAGCAGCTGAGAATGCGATTCGCTCGCGTGAGCTGCGATGGACGCGAGATACTTCGCTCGGCAACACCCGCGAGCGATTGCTCGACCGGGTTGATGGTCTCGTCATAGGCGATCGGCCTGAGACTGGAGTGTTCATAGATCAACTCTTCCTGCACCCGGCACTCGACTTCGAAATCAAATTCCCGAGTGGCTGGCGCGTGCAGAACACGAGCCAGGCCGTGGGTGCGAGTTCGCCCCGGGGCGACGCCGCAGTCTATTTGACGTCGGATATGCCGGCCGGCGATCTGGTTGAGCTCGCGGAAGGCTTCATCAAAGAGATGGGCGAAGACGTGAAGGTCACCGTCCATGAGAAGAAACACGTCCGACTCGGATTGATCAAAGGCCTTCGCTATTCGATTACCGGCCGCAGCGGCGGCCGCAGCGTTGATGCACAGGTCACTTTCTTTCCCTTTGCGGATTCAACCTGGCGAATCATCGGCCTGAGTCCCCGAGCCGCGGGGAAGCGCTACGTCCCACAGTTCCTTTTGACGACGCGAAGCTTCCGCCCGCTTGCCGCCGTCCATCGCCAGGAGATTCGCACCGATCGGCTGCGCGTTGTGCTCGCACGATCAGGAGAGGACCTTCGGCGGCTGGGGGAGCGGACGAATAACGCGTGGGATCCCGGCGTTACCGCGCTGATCAATGGCTATCTCGGCAACGAGACCTTCGACGGTGGCGAGTGGATGAAGGTACTGCGGCGGGAGATGCCCCAGGGGCTCTAGTTAGGTGCTGCCCGTCTCGGTTCTGATCCGTTAGACTCGTCGCCCTTCAAAATACTCGAAACACTCGCTCCAGGAGTTCAACCCATGTCCGAATCCCGCCCCTTTAACGTTCTCGGTGTGCAGCAAGTCGCGATTGGCGGCCTCGACAAGAACAAGCTTCGCGCGTTCTGGGTCGACATCATGGGCCTGCGTTACGGGCATTCGTACAAGAGCGAAAAAGAGAACGTTGACGAAGATATTTGCGAGACAGGAGTGGGTGCGTTCACGGTCGAAGTCGACCTCATGCAGCCGATCGACCCGGATAAGAAACCGAAGGTTCATGAGCCGGCGCTCAATCACATCGGTCTTTGGATCGACGATCTTCCGACCGCCGTCGTATGGCTCGAAGGCCAGGGCGTGCGCTTCACGCCCGGGGGCATCCGCAAGGGCGCAGCTGGCTACGACGTCTGCTTCATCCACCCCAAGGGCAACGACGATTTCCCGATAGGATCCGAAGGCGTGCTCGTCGAGTTGGTGCAGGCACCGGACGATGTGAAGCAGGCCTTCGCGACGATCGCTGCTGCGAGCTAGGCCGCGTTCTCTTCGCTGATCTGGTCGTTCAGCGTCCAGAAGTCGTAGACGATCCCGATCAGGAAGACGCCGCCGCTCAATAGATAGAGCGCGCCGGAGAGCCACTTGCCCATGTAGAAGCGGTGGATTCCGAAGATGCCCACGAAGGTGAGCAGGATCCAGCCGACGGTGTAGTCGAGGTAGCCGTGTTTGTAGCGTCGTTCGGCGCCGCGCTCGAGGCTGGGCATCAAGAAGAGATCGACGATCCAGCCTATGCCGAGTAGGCCGAGGGTGAAGAAGTAGATCGTGCCCGAGATCGGCTTCCCGAAGTAGAAGCGGTGCGCGCCCAAGATGCCGAAGATCCAGAGGATGTAGCCCACGATCAAGGAGTGGGTGTCGTTTTCGTGTTCGCTCAAAAGACAATTCCGTTTATCTAGAGGACCGTTCAGACGGACTCGTGTTAGGCGTTTTGTTCAGTCTCGGGGCTTTTTGCACGAGATGATTTCTTTGCAAATACGGGCGCGGGGAAAGCGGGGCCGAGCAAGACCGCAACCCATTGGGTTTGCGGCTGGCTGTCGAGCAGGATCCTCAAGATTACGGTCAAAGGTACGGCGAGGACCATCCCGACGGGGCCGAGAATCCAACCCCAGAAGATCAAGGAAGTGACCACGATCAAGGGGGAGAGCCCCATTCCGTCGCCCATCACACGGGGTTCCAGGAAACTCCCGATCGAAATATTGATGCCTATATAGGTGAGTGCGACCAAAACCGCGGTCTGCATACTGTTGTCTACGAGAGCAAGAGCTACCGCGGGAATCGCCGCCATGACCGAGCCGATCGCGGGAACAAAGTTCAGCAGGAACGCGATCAGTGCCCAGAGCGGCGCGAACTGAACGCCTAATACCACCAAAGCTGTGTAGGCCATGACTCCGGTCAACATACTTGTGAGAGTCTTGATGCCGAGGTAGCGGCGAATGGATTCACCGATCTCGGTCATGCGCGTTTCGAGGACCGGCGAGTCACCGAAAGCCTCACGGACCTTGCGCGGAAAGCTCGAGGCTTCGAGCAAGATGAAGCAGACGATCAGGAAAAGTAGGAACGCGTTGTTGAGGAGCGCGCCGAGGTTCCCCGCGAGCCCGCCAACAATTCCAAGAGCCGCTTGGGGATCGAAGGGGTTGGCGGCTTCGGGGTCGGTGCCGAAGTCGATGCCGTATGCGTCAAGGCTAGCGACGAGAGAGGTGAGGACGGAGCCGAAGCGTTCCTGATAGGACGGAAGCAAGCGCGTGAACTCGTTGATCGAGGAGCTCATGAGGCCGCCGAAGACCGCGCCGATTCCGAAGAGCCCGAGCAGTACGACGATGAGGGCAACTGGATTGGGGAGTCCGCGATCCTTCAACCAGAAGAGCGCCGGCGCACAGAGCAGGCCTATGAACCCCGCGAGTAAGAAGGGGACGAAGAGCCCGCTTGCGGCTTTTAGTCCCGCGACGATGACCACGACGGAGGCGATGGCAATGAGGACGTTCGAGGTCGGAAGCGAGGGTTCGTTGGACACCTGCAGAGGATGCCGCGAGTTTGGCTTCAGGGCCACGCGCGCGGCTCGCGGGCCAGATCTGCGTGCTAGATTCAGGCGCTGGAGGCACCCCATGAGCGAACCCAAGTGGAAAGACTTCGATCTGTCGAAGCTCGTCGAGCGCGCCGAGAAGGCCGACGCGCCCTATCTCGAATTCCTGCGCGTGCCGCAGCTTTCTTGTGGCATCTATACGCTGCCGGTGGGCTCAACCGACAATCAGTCAACCCACGACGAGGACGAAGTCTATTTCGTTCTTAAAGGGCAGGGCACGATCACCCTCGGCGGGACACTGAAGCCGATCGGACCGGGTTCGATCCTCTATGTGCCGGCCGATACGGAACACGAATTTGCCTCGGTCGAGGCGGATCTCTCGCTGCTCGTCTTTTTTGGATCGGGCGGTCCCTCCGGAGCCGACATTTAGACCGCGGAGCTCCCGGCCTAGTCCAGTCCAGCCCAACTCACGCAGCTCGCTCAACCCTCTCAACCCTCTCAACCCTTATTAGGAACATCCCCTCCATGGAACCCCTAGAAACCCTTCTCGCGATCGAAGAGATCAAGCGCCTCAAATATCGATACATGCGATGCGTCGATACGAAGGGCTGGGAAGAAATGGAGACACTCTTCATTCCCGAAGCGACCTGCGCTTATAGTGCTGGCCACTACAGCTACGAGGGTCGCGACGAAATTATTGGGTGGCTGAAGAAGGGAATGGACCGCGACGGATTCCATTCGACGCATAGCGTTCATCAGCCGGAGATCGACTTCGTCGATGATGCTCGAGCAACCGGTGTCTGGAAGATCGAAGATATCGTCGTCGACACCGACTTCGATATCATGATCTCGGGCGCCGCTTTCTATGAGGATCGCTACGTGAAGCGAGACGGCGCCTGGTTGATCGAACACACGGGCTACGACCGAATCTGGGAGCAGATGGAATCGCGCAAGGATCGGCCTAGCATCAAGTTGACCGCATCAATGTGGAGCAGCGGCGGCGCGAGCTCGATCGAAGCCTGAGCGGCCGTCCCCCC
>JASDVF010000055.1:133083-135478 GCA_041440805.1 Myxococcota bacterium
GCGAAAAAGTGGCCCAACTCTCAAATGATCCCAAGCGCGCGGAACGCGCCGCGGCACGGAGCTGCGGCTCGTGCTCGCTTTGTTGCACCGTGCTTCGTGTCGACGAGCTTGAGAAGCCGGCCGGCTTTGATTGCCCGCAGCAGCAGGGCGAAGCGGGCTGCGCGATCCACGAAACGAGACCTAACGTCTGCCGCGGCTATCACTGCCTATGGCTTCAGGGTGGCCTCGAAGACGATGAACGACCGGATCAAACCGGCGGCATCATCGATCTCGAGAGCACCGGCTTCGGCGTCCAGCTCAGCATCCGCGAAGCGCGCACGAATGCCTTCGACGAGTCTCCTGGTCTCCAGGCGATCGTCGCACGGTATCGAGAAGAGATGCGCGTTCGAATTGTCGCGGCGCACGAACCCGGCGAGCAGGATCGGCCGTTCCGGGTTTTCGAAGCGGACGGGCTCGAGCATCGCGTCCAGGGTGACCGCGTCGAAACCTACCGGGATGGCGCGCTCGTAGAGGAACGCAGATTGCCCTGGGCCGAGCGCCTGGGGAGCCAAATTTCGAGATGGTGGCGGGGCCGAAAAGCGGCTCGATTTGAAGGAAAGCGCCCTCAGAGCGATTCTGGCATATCAGGCTCAGGCTTTGAGGTAGAACCTGCCGATAGAAACGAAACTAGAAATTCTCACGATCGGGCCACCCGAGAGGGTGTTCCGGGAGACGACGAATGAGCGACGGGAAGGGCCGCGGTCGACGCGTTGCAGTGCTGGTTCGGCACGGCCATTTCGATCGACCCGAAGATACGGCGAGCGCGCACTCTTTATTGCCTTTGAGCGAGACGGGGCGCGCACAGGCCGAAGCCGCCACGGGCGTCATCGCAGCGCGCTGTGCAGATCACGGTCTAACGATCGACAAGCGAGTGGAAGCCTCACAACTCCTTCGCGCTTGGCAGACTGCGAACGTGCTTTGCGAGCATCTCACCCAATACACCGATACGACTCATCACGTGATTCAGCGTGACGAGTTGATCGAGCGCGGCCTTGGCAGTGCGGCGAATATCACATTTACACGCATCCGCGAGCTAGTTGCTTTGGATTCGCGTCTAGGCGATTTGCCTAAAGGCTGGCGTCGTACGCCGGAGTTTCGATTGCCCTTTCCCGGCGCGGAATCCTTGATGGATGCAGGCAAGCGTGTCGCAACCCGTATCGAGCAGAGCATGGACTCGATTTCCGACGATGACTCGCAAGATGTCGCACGGCTCTTTGTGGCCCATAGCGGCTGCCTGAGGCATGCGGCGGTCGTGTTAGGCGCTCTCGATGTGCGGCGCGTTTCTGGCTTGTCTATGGACTTCGTTCAGGCGGTCTTGATCGAAAAGCTTCCCGATGGAAGCTGGCTTCAGCTTGCCGGGGAATTTCAGAAGCATCTTCCGACAAGCTAGCGGTGACCTAGCGCGGGACTGGTCTTAGCGGTCCTCCGCCAACACCCCCACGTGCCGCGCCTTTAGATGTCCAGCCTGATACATCCAGCGCACCGTGTCCGTATACGTTTCCTTAGCGCTGCGAAATGTGACGCCGAGCTCTCGGGCCGTGTCCTCGCCGCTCGCCCCAGGCCACTGGGTCGCGTATTCCATTGCGTCGCGGGTGAGTGGGAATTCGAAATCGTAGACATAACGTTTGATGAAGTCGCCGACAGAGCCTAACGCGCGGAGTGGGCCGCCAGGCATTGGAAAGCGCCAGAGCCTCGTCTGTGTGACGTCGTCGAGAACTCGGTAGGTTTCTGGCCAATCGAGAAAGGGGCCGGCGGCGATATGTCGCGCCGGGCCTTCCGGGAGTTCGAGTTGTTTGAGGTGAACTTCCGCGAGGTCGCGCACGTCGACGATTTGATACCCGCTCGAAGTGTTGATGCCCGTTTGCTTGAAGAAGATGTAGACAGCGCCGTTCGCGTCGGAGAGCCCCGGGTCGTCGGGGCCGACTATTCCGGTTGGATAAGAGACACGAATGGGTGCGCCTTCGGCTTGGAGTCGGCGGACTTCGCGTTCGCCTTGTCCTTTGCTTTGGGCGTAGGCGGTGGTGCCGCGGGCGATCGGCATGTCGAGATGGATTGGCTCCCCGCCCGGTTCGAAGAAGACCGACGTGCTCGAGACGTAGACGATTGAGGGAAGGCCGCGCTTCACGGCGCCGCCGACGACGAGCTCCACGCCTTTCGCATTCGTGTCGAGAACTTTCTGGGCGTTCGCGCGTCGCATGTCGACGAGCGCCGCTCCGTGATAGACCGCGTCGCATCCTTGCATGGCGCGCTCGACGGACTCTGCATCGACAATGTCGCCCAAGATCACGTCGGACTCCGGGATCTCGATGCCCTGGGGTTCGAAGACGCGGCGGACTTTGTCCGCATCACGCACGAG
>JASDVF010000055.1:135578-155309 GCA_041440805.1 Myxococcota bacterium
GGGCACACTGCAGGTGGCCGAACGTCCAACAAAGCTGGGTGAGGAGCGTTAGATGAATCGATCGAAGGTCTCGAAGAGCCGCCTGTCTCAAGGAGCCGCCGGCTTCTTCGGATTCTGGGTCCTGAAGATTGCCGTCGTAGGCGTCTTCGTCTTCGCGGGTTGTGGCCCCATTGGGCCGATTCCGGGAGGTGCGCTCTCGGGTGACGTCGGAGCCGTCGCCGTCGCTGACTGGTCCTTCGCGGACGATGTCGAGACCGCTCAACTCGAGACCCGCCCCGCCGACCCGCATTCAGTAAACACGTGGTTCGCCGCGGTTGGCGAGCAGCTCTACGTATCGACTTCCATGATCCGTGGACCCATGCATCCCGAGGGCAGAAGCTGGGTCGCCCACGTCGCCGAAGACGATCGCGTTCGAATTCGTCTCGGGGACACTGTCTTCGAGCGCCGCGCCATTCGCGTTGCAGATGACTCCGCTGAATACCAAGCCGCGCGGCTCGCTCTCGAAGCGCGCTACGAAATTGCCGTCTCTGACCGCGACCCGGAGCGAACGATCTGGATCTTCCGGCTGGTACCCCAAGGCCCCTAGCCGGTCCGGCCATCACGCGAAGACCTGCACGCCGCGCGCCTAACTCGCGGCGACTTCTTCTGCTTTCCGTAGCGCGTCCGCAAGGATGCTCTGCTTCGGCCGAATGAAAATCCCGGTGGACTCGGAGCAGAGACGCTCTTGGCCGCCTGGATCCGTCGTGTGCATAGTGCCCTTGATAAAAATTTTGACGCCCTCTTCACGATCGATCCAGCTACGCATGCGGATCGGTTGTTGCAGTGGCGTGAGCGATCGGTAGATGACTTCGAGGGTGCCCGTGAAACCGCCGATATCGAGGATGGCGCCTAACGAGCCGAGCAATTCGTCGAAGACCATGGCGATAACGCCGCCATGGACCGAGAGCGGTGGGCCGTTGTATTGTGGCTCGAAGGCATGGCTTGCGTGCATTTCTCGGCCGACGAGCTTGAAGGGGACGGGCGGCGCGATCGGGTTAAGCGGGCCAATAATGGGCGAATACTGAAAATACTCGACGGGGTCATCGGTATCGCGATCCGGCCCCTTGCCGAATTCGCCGATCACGAGGCGACGCTGGGCATAGGGGCCTTTGTGGTCGTGGGGGGCGAGGCGGGCAGACAGCGCTTTGGCTTCACGTTCGACATCTGCGAGAAGGGCGGGGTCCGCTTTGGTCTTGCGCAGATGGGTGATCAGTTGGCGCACCGCGCCGACGGCGCCCTTGAGCGCCTCGAAATCCGGCTCCTCTTCACTCATGTTAGGTATCGAGCCCCAATACCTTAAGCGCGTTCTCGCGCAGGAACTTCGGCCATACGTGGTCGCGGAAATCGACCGTGGGCATATCCGTCATGATGCGTTCGAGAGAGAGGCCCATCGGGAAATAGCCCGCGTAGATGATCTTGTCGGCGCCCCGGGTATTGGCGTAGTTGACGATCTCTTCCGGGTAGTGGCTCGGGGCGAAGGCCGAGGTCGAGTAGTAAAGGTTGGGCCACTTGAGCATCAGCTTCATGGCGAGCTTTTCCCAGGGCTCGCAGCCATGTCGCGTCACGAACACGAGCTCGGGGAAGTCGTACATAACGCGGTCGATGCGCTCGACCTTCTGGCAGTCCATGGGAAGCCGCGGTCCGGGGACGCCGGCGCAGACGAAGATCGGGACTCCGAGTTCGACGCACTTCGCATAGATCGGATAAAACTTGGCATCGTCGATCGCGACCTGAGGGTTGCAGCCGGCGGGGAAGGCGCTGAACGCGCGGACGCCGAACTCTTCATATTGGCGCACCATGTTGCGCACGCCTTCCATGCCCTCGTTCGGATCGACATTGCCCGACGGGATGAATCGGTCGGGATGATCCTTGAGCGCCTTGGCCGAGACTTCGTTTCCCGCCCCGATCAGTCCGCGTTCGACACCGAAGCGGTCCATCTCGTGGAGCGTGACGTCGATCGGGTTGTCCGTGCCGTAGAGCTCCTTCGGCACATTCTTGAACATGTACTCGACGGGGAAGTCGAAGCCGTCGCGGGATTCGGTATCGCGAAGCTGCTTGCGGATGAACTCGTACTGCGAAAAATCATTGGCGGGAAAGCCGATCATGCAATCGATGATCGGGATGTCGGTCGGCATAGCCATCTAGTGGGCTCCTGTTGCTCGGGTCTCTCGTCGAGTTTTTGTCGGGCTCTGGCGCGCGTCGATGATAACGTCGGATTTCGAGACTGGGGGCGATTCCAGGTCGCATCAGAGTCCCGTTTAAGAGTCCTACTAGAGACGCGCGAAATCCCTCGAGGAGAGCCTAGATTCATGATCGACATCGTGAAAAATCAGCTGGATGTTGGACTCGTGAGCGCGCGGCAGGAATTGGTCGACTTCTGGCGGGATGATGCGGGGCTCGTGTTCGATCATTCGATCCCGGTCATGAAAGGCCAAGTGCAGTGGCGCTTCGTCGACCGGGGCAGCGTCGTGAAGGTCAACATCCGTAAAGAACTCTCTGGAGATCAGCGATCCGGGATCGAATTGGTTTTGATCGCGCGGGATGATCTCGAAGCGCCGAAGGAAATGGCGGATCCCGACGGCAACCGAGTGCGCTTCGTGCCGACTGGAACGGATGGCGTGAGACAATTGGGTGTTCAGCTGGCCGTCCGAGATCTCGCCCGGACGATTACCTACTACCGAGATGTCTTGGGCTTTGATCAGGAGTCCGAGACACGGGTTCGATGTGGTGACTCGGTCCTTCTCTTCGAGGAACGGGCCGACGCGCCGAGCGATTTCGGAATGGCGCAGCAGGGCTGGCTTTATCTGACGGTTCAGGTTCGGGACTGCGATGCTGAGACGGCGCGGGTTGAAGCGGCGGGCGGGAAGGTTGTCGTCATGCCGCGGAATCTCGGGGAGATCGCGCGAATGTCCATGGTCGCCGATCCCGACGGAAATCTGCTCGAAATTTCTCAGCGGGCTTCTCTAACAGGGCCGCTGCCCAAGTCGTAGGCGCCAAGCGCCACTTTCGCGAGCAGGCGATTCAATAGGAAACGGTTTCCGTCGCCTGCTCGAACAATTCCTTCGCGATTAATGCTGGCTGCGTACCCCTTCCCTGCATATCGATTCTTAGATCGAGAGGGAGAATGGTGATAAGCGACGTCCGGCGATCGACATGTGGGCTCTACAGCACTTACCACGAAGATGATTCGTACTACTACAGGCCCCAATCCTCGAGAGCGAGTGCCTGAGCCTAGTCTCCGGATGCGGTTCTACTTACCAGTGGCGACGCCCTATGAGGCATTATTAAGCAGTGAGACACATAACATCACCGAAATTCCCGGATTCTCATTGGAGTGGCTTCACGTATCCTCCAGCCCGACCGAACTTCCCGAATTCCTCATCAACCAGGTCATCTTCGAGAAGTCTTCGTTCCCGGTGGCCGATCTGGGCAGCATCCTGGCGGCGGAAAGGCTCGGAAGCCAATCGATTCGATCCGCTACGGGTGGCAACTCGGCCGCCCTTAAAGGATCTTCCCGCTCTTCTCTGGAGACTTTGAAATATGTACATCGGATATGACGACGAGCAGGAAGCCCTCCGCCAAGAGCTTCGCGCTTACTACGACGAGCTACTGACGCCCGAGATCAAAGCGGATCTGGCCCGCGAGCACGGCATCGGCCCGCGGACGCGCGAGATCGTTCGCCAGATGGGCAATGACGGTTGGCTTGGAATTGGCTGGCCCAAGGAATACGGCGGCCAGGGTCGGAGCGAGATCGAGCAGTTTGTCTTCTTCGACGAATCGATGCGTGCTCGTGCGCCCGTCCCCATGCTGACCGTTAACACCGTCGGCCCGACGATCATGAATCACGGTAACGACGAGCAGAAAGCGCGCTTCTTACCTCAGGTGCTCGCTGGCGAGGTACATTTTTGTATCGGGTACAGCGAAGCGGAAGCGGGCACGGACCTCGCGGCTTTGAAGACCCGAGCCGATCTCGCCGAAGACGGAAGCGGCGACTACATCATTAACGGTTCGAAGCTCTGGACGAGTCTGGCGAGCGATGCGGACTATTGCTGGTTGGCGGTGCGTACCGACCAAGAGGCGTCGAAGCATGGCGGCTTGTCGATGTTCCTTGTCGACATGAAGTCCCAGGGCATTCGCATCGATCCACTCGAGCTGCTGTCGAATCACGACATCAATGCGGTTTTCTTTGATGACGTTCGAGTTCCAGCCGAAAACCTCGTCGGCGGGTTGAACAAGGGCTGGAAGCTGATCACGAGCCAGCTGAACCATGAACGCGTGACGCTTTGTGCGCCGGGCATGATCGAGGGAGCCTACGAATCGGTCCTCGAGTGGGCTCGGGAAACGGCCCGACCCAATGGCCAGCGCGTGATCGATGATGAGTGGGTGCAGATCAATCTGGCGAAGGTGAAGGCGGGCCTGCACGTGCTTCGCCTAATGAACTGGAAAGTCGCTTGGACCCAGACGGAAGGCATGAAGCTGAATGCGGCGGATGCCTCGACGATCAAGGTCTACGGCACGGAGTTCTTTCTCGACGCCTTCAGGCTTCTGATGGAAGTGATGGGCCAGCGCGGTTATCTCCGCGTCGAAACGGACGCGACCTCCCCGGGGCAGTTGGTGGCAGATGGCATGGTCGAGACGCTCTACCGAAGCCTGCTGATCCTGACCTTCGGCGGCGGTACGAACGAAATTCAACGTGATTTGATCGGCCTTTTCGGACTCGGGTTGCCGCGGATTCCGCGAATGTAGCGCTGGGATTCGTCCGGCTCGCACGGACGTTCGCAGCCTCAGCGACTCCGGCTCAGTGACTCTGACTCACGCGCGACTGACTAGACCAAGGAACGCATATGAATTTCTCCTATACCGAAGAGCAACAATCAATTTTCGACCTCGCCTCGCAAATTCTCATCAAGGGGACGCCGCAGGAACGCCTGCTCGAACTCGAACGAGCGGAGGGGCCGCGGTTTGATCCGGAGCTTTGGGCCAAGCTTGGGCAGTCCGGATTGATCGGCGTCGCCGTTCCCACGGAATACGATGGCGGCGGACTCAGTTTTCTCGAAGTCGCCGGCGTGATCGAACAGATCGGCCGAACCTCCGCGCCGGTTCCGTATTTCGAGACCGTCGTGTTAGGCGGCCTCGCGATCGCTGAGTTTGGGAGCGAGGCCCAGAAGAAGGCGATTCTGCCTGAGCTCGCGGCAGGCAATCGCATTCTGACGGCTGCTTTGATCGAGCCGGAAGGCGAGATCGAGTATCCGGGCGTGCAGGCGACGGCGTCGGATGGGAGCTGGAAGCTCGATGGTGTGAAGTCCTATGTGCCTGGGGCGGAGATCGCGGATGTTATTCTCGTCTCGGCGATGACGGATAGAGGTCCCGCCGTCTTCTTGGTCGATCCGAAAGCGGCAGGTGTGTGTCTCGAGGCGCTGGCGACCACCAGCTATATGCCCGAGTCGCGGATGACCCTCGACGGGGTGACTCTCGATGCGGATAGCTTGCTCGGGACCCTTACGTCCGGCCGCGAAATCATCGAATGGATCGATCTCCGAGCGAACGCTGCGCTCTGCAATATGGCTCTTGGATGCTGTGAGGCCGCTCTCGAGATGACGGCTGAGTATTCGAAGACGCGGAAGCAATTCGATCAGCCGATCGCGATGTTCCAATCCGTCGCCCACAGGCAAGCCGACGCCTATATAGACACCCAGGCGGTACGGCTCTCGGCTTTGGAAGTCGCTTGGATGATCTCAGTTGGTCGTGATGCGAGAGAAGAGGTCGCAATCGCCAAGCACTTCGCGGCCGATGCCGGATACAGGGTGACGTTTTCGGCCCAACATATTCACGGCGGAGTTGGCGTAGACCGCGAATACCCGGTTCATCGCTACTACATCTACGCCAGGCATATTGAGCTGATGCTCGGAGGCTCGACGCACCACATGCGTCGGCTCGGCAAAATGCTGGCAGAGACCGCGGCCTAGCGGCAGCAAAGGGTTCCTACGCGTTTCGTATTTTTGGTGCTGCGGAACCTCGATCGCGCGGCAAGGCACGGAAGGTCGCCTATCTTGATTTTCTTCCCGTCGATATCCTCTTTGTAGGACAGCATGAAAGAGAGCCGCGTTGGTAGTCCTATCTAACACGTTCACTTTGGCTGGGGCGTAGCATGTTGAGCCCGATGGCCACTCGAATCCGCCGACAATTCATGAGGGACACGCGGTTTTGCCCTCGATCGGAAGTCAGCTCTTCAGGCAGGCATGCCTGGGCTGCACTGTTTGGGGTGGCGACGCTTTTCCTCGCAGGATGTGCCGGAACCCTTAACGCGGTTGGCGCAGGCTTGGTCTACGAACGTGCGGAGCACCCTGTAGGCTTGGCGAAGCTCGACCTCGCATATCGTTCTGACGCGGAAGCCGATCCCGAAAAACACAAGCTCGACCTCTTTCTTCCTGAGAACGTCGCGCCGGGCTGGCCCACTCTGGTCTTCGTACACGGAGGCGGCTGGACCTCAGGCGACCGCGCAACACGAGTGCTAGGCGTAGAACCCTATCGAAATATTGGCCGGTTCTATGCGGCGCGCGGCTATGGCGTCGTGGTGCCGAGTTATCGACTCCAGCCAGATGCGACTTGGCAAGATCAGGTGGATGATGTTGCGGCGGCGATCGCATTTGCACGCCAGGAAATCGCGAGACGAGGCGGAGATCCAAACGCCATCCATCTCTCAGGCCATTCGGCGGGTGCCTGGTTGGCCGCTTGGGTCGGGCTCGAGGATTCCGCGCTCGCAGCACGGGGAATTGATCGAAGTGCGCTGTGTAGTCTCGTGTTGGTAAGTGGCGCGGGTTACGACCCCGAAGACGATGAGACCTATGCGCTTGGGGCCTCCCGTCTCTATTTCGAGAAGCGTTTTTCGACGGGTGATGACAGCTGGGCAGAACAGACGTCTATTCGCCGGCATCTCGACCCGTCGAGCCCGCCAGCCCTCGTCATGAATGCGAAGGGCGAGGCCGTGACCTTCGAGCGGCAGGCGGATCTGTTATTCGGCGCACTCTCCGAAGCGGCACCGAATTCGGAGCGCCTCTCGGTACCCGGACTCAATCATCAGAGCATCGTGATTGCTATGAGCGCAGACGGCAATCTGGTTTCCGACGCGACGCTTAGGTTCCTAGCGCGTCGAAGTTGCGGGCCAGCCGGCGCCTGACAGCGGCTCTGCTCCTTACGCCCCCAAGGCCCCCCCAATTGCCCCCTATGCCCGCTCGATCGCGACTGGAATCGCACTCATACGCGGGATTCCGGTATGAGGGTCGAAGACGTCTTCGTTGCTAACGAGGCGACTGGTGTTGCTGCCGATCTCGCGCAGGGCTTCCTTGGTTTCGGTTTCCGGAATATCGCCGAAACAATGGGCCATCGAAATCACGCCGGGCCTAACTTCGGGTGCAGGTTCCGCCACGCCGAGGATCGAGGCGTGGGCCGAGCTGATCTCGATGACGTCACCTTTTGATAGGCCTAACGAGAGAAGGTCGTCGGGATGCAGGAACGCGGGGTTGTAGGGCCGTCGGCCGTTCAACTTGGCGATGTCCCGGCCACTTGAGTTGTAGACATTCGGCAGGCGACGGGAGATGAGACGGAAGGGGAACTGACTGTCCTGGCCGTCCTCTAGGCCCGCGTCTCGAATCGAAGCGAGTTCCGCGAGCATGTCCTCGTTCCCAACGTCTAAACGAGCGTCGGCGTCTGGATCCGCCGGCCCGACACGAACTTCGAGATCATCGAAGATCTTGCCGTGGGGATGGCGCCGAACTTCGTCAAGCGGAATTCGCGACCCGTTCATGAGACCATCCAGGACTTCATCCGTGGACGGGCGCTTTGTCATGTCGAGTTCAAAGGCCGAACGGTTTTCGCGGAGCACGCCGGTTTCGGCACGAATCGGGTAACACGTGAGGCTGAAGCCCATTCGCTGGGAGAGCCCGTAAAAGAATTCCCATTCCTCTATGACATCCGCGCCCGGCGGCGGGGCGACGATCGCTGGCGTGTATTGCGCGTAGGGCTCGGGGTAGCCGTGAGCGACGTAAGTCTGCTCGATCGCTTCGCTTGAGACCGAGATACCCGGCACTTCGAGGCTGAGCTTGGGGGCGATTACGTAGTCCGCGAATTTCGAGGTCGCGGACATTTTCATGTCGAGTGTTACGAGGAGGTCGAGGGATTCCATCGCGCGAACGGTCTTCAGTTGATCGGGCCATGCAGCAACGGGGTTGCTCCCAACACAGATCAAGGCGCGAATGCTGCCCTCGCCCTCGTGCAAAATTTCATCTGAAAGGGCGGCGGTCGGCAGACCCGCGGCCGAATTTCCGAGGTCTCGTGAGCGGAGGGACTCGCCGCGTCCCCACCCAGCACGAGGCGGCATCGCCTGAGCTTTCGGAATCGCGAGCGGCAAAAATGCGCCCGGGTTCGCGACGAGGTCGCCTTCTCTTCGCCATCGCCCGCAAACCGTGTTGAGAACTAACAACAGATATTCGGTGAGGTTGCCGTGCGGCGACATGTTGGGGCCTGTGCCCGCGACGCCGCAGCCGCTTCGCACATCACCCGTTGCGGGATTGCCCGCAAAAGTCCGTGCGGCGAGTTCAATTTCTTCCGTCGTCACGCCAGCGCGTTCTGAGGCCCACTCGGGTGTGAACTCTGCGACTTGTTCCGCCATTTCGGTGAAGCCGGAAACGTGTGCTTCGCAGAAGGCGACGTCGTAGCGCTCTTCACGCAAAATAACGTGAAGCATGGCCGCGAGAATCGTCGAATCTTCGCCGGGCCTTGGCTGAAGATAGACGTCGGCGAAGCGCGCGACTTCGGCCTTTCGGGGATCGATCACGATGAGCTTGAGTCCGCGCTTTTTGGCGTCGCGCAATCGCTTGCTGGGATTCGAGGGCGGGATCCCACCGGACATAGAGATGAGAGGATTATTCCCGACGAGCATCCAAACATCGGACTCGTCGAAGACGTGCGACCCCCCAAGCCAGCGCCCGTGAATCGCGTTCGCGACATGCTTGCCGGGCTGATCGATGGACGCAGAGGTGAAGACCATGCGCGAGCCGAGGCCTAACATAAAGCCGACGCCGGCCGGGATCGATGCGGGATGCGGCCCCGAATATGTGCCAGGGTAAAGAGCGACGGAGCGCGGGCCATGCTCCGCGACGATCGCCGCGATCCGCTCTGCAATTTCGTCCATGGCGGCTTCGCTCGGTATCGAGCCGTAGCCGCCTTCTTCGTCACGCTTCTGCGACTGCAGAAGCCGGTCTGCGTGCCCGTGCTGTTCCGGTAGCGCGCGACCCTTTGCGCACGTGAACCCGAAATAGGCGGGATTGTCGGGGTCGCCTTGAACGCGGACCGGGCGGCCGTTTTCGACGTCGACGAGGATGCCGCAATTAGCGTGGCAGAAGCGGCAGATCGAAGTGTGCGTATCGGTGGTCATTGGGCCTTAGTTCCGGCTTGGCTAATTCGCCTAGCTCGACGGATCGATGCCGTTTCGTTTGAGGAAGTCGTGGATCAGCCATTGGCTAATGCTGACGCGTCCAGGAAAGAAGCTAGGCATCTCACCTGCCTTGAACCATTCCGCGGCGACGATCTCCTCGCCATCGATCTGAATATCGCCGGACTCGTAGTCTGCGCGGAATCCGAGCATGAGCGAATTGGGGAAGGGCCAAGCTTGACTCGAGAAGTACGAAACGTTCTTGACCGTGATCGCGGTTTCTTCGAAGACCTCACGTTTCACGGCTTCTTCCGCGCTCTCGCCAGGTTCGACGAAGCCGGCGAGGACGCTCATGATGCCGGCTGGGAAATGCGGCGAACGAGCGAGCAAGATTTCGTCGCCGCGTTCGACGGAGACGATCATGGCCGGAGAGAGTCGCGGGTACATGGGAATCTTGCAGCTGGGACACGCTCTTGAACGGTCCATCTCCGACACGACTGTCGGCTCAGCGCAGCCACCGCAGAATTGATGCGTGCGATCCCATTCGACGATTTGAACCGCGCGGCCCGCGACAGCATGAATTTCGTCGCCGAGGCTCCCGAAAAGCATGTGCAAGTTGGCGAAGCGTAGGCCGCCGGATTCCTTGGCGTCGACGGGCAACTCGGCGGAATAGCAGTGCCGGCCATTGAGGGCGCCGAGGTATTGGCGTCGCACGGCTTCGAATCCGTGTTCGTCGATTTGCGTGATGCCGGGCAAGGTGAGGTCATCCATCACCAGCATGTCGCGGCCGCGGAAGGCAAAGACCATGGGGTCTTCACCCGGGTCTTCGGGGGATTTGTGATGAGGAACGAAGCTGTAGGGCGGATCGATGATCGTGGGCATGCTCCGAAGCTAACTGAATCGAGACGTCCTGACCGCAGCTTTGGAGAAGAGGAGGGGGATGCTGGCGAGCGGAAAATAGCCCTTCGGCCAAGCCGGGAACTCGCTGAGAAGGCCCGAATGCGCGATCGCACCAAAGTCCAGCAGCTTGATGCCCCTGATGAGGGAGTTTGGCGGCCTCGAGAGAAAGAGGCTGGGTGACGGTGTGACGCCCCTCGAATTCCGGCGCAGGCTCGACCTGAAGGGCCAGATTGGCCAGAACTTCGGCAAGTCGAGGCAGGCGGGCCTATCCGCCATGGGCGGAGACGGCGAGAAGGCGCGGCCGACGGTCCCGCTTGTGGAGTACAAGACGCGCGATCACCTGATCGAATCGGTCGTCAGCAATATCCAACCCGCCGGGCTCTTCGTTCCTACGCTCTTTGCGGCGGAGATTGGAAAGGCCTTTCTAGTTCGAATTTCGATTGAACAAGAAGGTGAAGCCGCAGACGTGACCTCGATCGTCGTCACCTCGACCACCCAGGGCGCTCATACGCTTTCGACCATGAGTAGGGGGATGAGTCTGAAATTTTGCGGCCGATCCGGGCCCAGGGCAGCTGGATCTCGAAGGTTTTCGCCTCGATGCTCGACGCAAAAATGGGCCTGCCCGGCTAACGCGACTCGCCGCTTTCCCCACAGTTCTGAATGCGGCCGGGGCTCTGATACCCTCGCGCCATGAATTCGATTCCGTTTCTTCCGAGTGCGCGCCTACTGATTCCCCTCCTTCTCGTCTCGTCGCTCGCGGCGTGCTCCCTAGGCGGTGCGCCGGCAGTCGAAGTCTTAGATGGCAGCACCTTGGTCATCGAACTCGGTGGCAATTACATCGAAGCGCCAGCGCCCTCTGTGTTAGGCCGTCTGACAGGAGATCAGACGGAGCCCTTCTTAGGCCTACTCTCTATGTTCACTCGCGCCGAGCGCGACGATCGAATCGCCAATGTCGTGATTCGCATCCAGCCCCTCGGCCTTGGCTGGGGCAAGGCGGATGAAGTGCGCGCCGCGATCCTTAGGCTTCGCGCCGCCGGGCGTAGAACGGTGGCTCATATTGAAGTTCAGGGCTTCGCCGCGAATAAGGAACTTTATATCGCCAGCGCGGCGGACGAAATTTTCGTGACCCCCGGCAGCACCTTGCCCCTCGTCGGCTTGGCTGCGGAGTACATCTTTTTCGGCGGATTGTGGGACAAGCTTGGCATCGACTTCGATGTCGCCAAGGCGGGTCGCTACAAGAGCGCGGTCGAGGTCTACACCGAAAAGGGAATGTCTGAAGACGCGCGCGCCATGGCGGACTCTTTGCTCGACGACACTTATGAGCGGTTTGTCGCGGCGCTGGCCGACGGCCGAAAACTCAGCATCGCGGAAGTCGAGGCCGCAATCGATACTGGCGCCGTTCGCAATCAGCAGCTCGAGTCCCTCGGATTGATCGATGGCGAGAGCCATCTTGATGAATTGTTGTCGCGCCTCGATGCTCCCATTCTTTGGCACGGGGAATACGCGAGTGTCGATCCGGAGGAGATTGGCTTCGAGGCGGAAATCGAAATCGCGCTGATCTATGGGACCGGCCCTGTCGTGCAGGGCGGAGACAGTCGGTCGCTTCTCTCGGGCGAATCGGTCTTCGCGTCCGCGACGGTCTCCCGAGCCATAGTGGACGCGGCGGAAGATCCCGACATCGCTGCGATTATCCTGCGTATCGATAGCCCTGGCGGTTCCGCGCTCGCGAGTGAAATCATCTGGCGAGCGATCAGCCGCGCAAAGGAAGCGGGGAAGCCTGTCATCGCTTCGATGTCGGATGTCGCAGCTTCCGGCGGCTATTACGTTGCATCCGCCGCGGATGTGATCGTGGCAGATCCCGGGACGCTGACCGGATCGATCGGCGTGTTCGCCATCCGGCCTGTATTAGGCGGGCTATTCGAAAAGCTCGATATCGGCATCGAGTCCGTGACCCGCGGCCGCCACGCCGATTTCCTGCTCTCCAGCGAGAAGCTGTCACCGGCAGCGCTCGCACGGCTTCAGACCTCGGTATCGGACACCTACCAACTCTTCCTGAGCCGGGTGGCCGCCGGGCGGAATATGGAAATCGAAGACGTGGATGCCGTAGGGCAGGGGCGGGTTTGGACGGGAGCGCAGGCGCTTGAGGTCGGACTCGTCGACGAACTTGGCGGCATTCATATCGCTGCCCGTCGCGCAAAAATCGCTATAGGACTCGACCCGGAGACGGACGTCTTTCTTGTGCCCTATCCGCGTCAGGCGACTTTTCAGGAACAGCTCTTCGATGCGCTTTCGAGCGTGTCGGTATCGGCTCTCCAGCCCACCTTCGAATTGCCCGAGCCCTTGGGCGAGTTGGCGCATTGGGCGCGGGTCTTGCCGACGGGAAGCCCCTTGTTAGTGCCGCCGATGATGATCGAAATTCGCTAGACGCGCGAAGCGGAAAATGGAATTAGGCACGTCGTGGCGTGCCGTGCCGGGAATCAAAATAAAAACGACCGATCAATCGGTCGACACGAAGAGAGCAGGAAATCGATATGGCGACGCTCGTTACGAACGAAGGCAACACGATCTATTTCGAGCGCTTTGCACCGGATGAAGTCACCGGAGCCACGGTGATTTTCTCCTGCGCATACTGCACCACCCACGAAAATTGGCGCGGGCAGATCGATCCTTTGGTGGCGGCCGGACATCCGGTCGTGCTCTGGGATCTGCGGGGGCATGGCGACTCGCCGGCGCCGGAAGGTGGCGAACCGTGGTCGATCGAGAATGTCGTGGCGGATCTCTATGCGGTGGCTGAGGCCACGACGCCGGATGCACCTTTCGTTGCGGCGGGTTTGTCCTTTGGCGGCCTCGCCTCGCTTCACTTCATGAAGCGGCATCCCGAGCGGATTGCTGCGCTCGCCCTTGTCGGTTCGGGACCAGGCTTTAAGAACGCTGAGGCGGCGGCAGGATGGGCGGCTCAGGTCGAGCGAACGGCAAATTTCCTCGAGACCCGCGGATTCGCTGACTTCGTGAACGGTCGCGCAGGGACGACGTGTATTGGCAACCGACCGGAATTGCCCGCTGCCCAGGCCGCTGCGAAGCCAATCATTGAACAATCCGTGGAGGGCATCGCGCGATTCGGTCGGGAGATTTCCGGCCCGGCGCCTTCGGTGATCGACGATCTTGCGGATATGAATGTGCCGGCTGTGGTTCTGGTCGGCGAACACGACAAGGCTTTCTTGCGTGCGGGCGAGGTCATGGCGGCGAAGTTGCCACAGGCGCACCACGTCGCCGTCCCCGACGCGGGGCATATCGTGAATATCGAGCAGGCTGACGTGTTCAATTCTGAACTGGCGAAGTTCCTCGAGGGGTTACCTCACTCCTAAGTTCCCGCCTAAGAGCCCGACTGGGAGTTCGCACCGGCTCTCGTAGACATAAAGAAGCGCTAGGCGCCGTGTGAAAGTGACGCGGTATGCTTACCTGCTCTTTCGCCGGGATGAAGATTCGGCTGAGCCATATTCAACTGAAGCGACCGAGGGCTCAGTGACGGAAGAGGGCGTCTACGGAGCGACAAGGGATCTCACTTGCGAAGCGGGGAGCTGATCGTATGACAGACATTATTTCGGTCGAAGTCGATCGCCGCCTTTGCGTGTTATGCGCAGGCCCGAACGATTGCGTCATGGCGAAGCGCGAAGCCGGCGAAGAAGCCGAGGATCCGTGTTGGTGCGTCGCACAGTCATTCCCCGACGCGCTTACGAAGAAGGCGGACAAAGTAGATGGCGGGGCGAGCTGCATTTGCCGGAGCTGCCTCAAGGCCGGCACCTGAGTCGGTCTGCGCCTAACTGTTCTTTGCCGCAATTCGCTTGACTTCGCGGAGCCCGCCAGAGATATGCCGCGCGTCGAGCCCTTCACGTCGCATTAAATCGGCGAGATGGGCGCTCTTTATTCCGAACTCGCAGTAAAGCACATAGCGCTGCTCAGGGTCGAAGGTCGCGTATGCGAGCAAGGCATTCGGGAAGTCGAGGAAGAGTGCATCCGGGTAGTGCCAGGTCGTGTAGGCCGGCTTTGCGCGGAGATCGATGATCGTGTCGGTCTTGATGACCTCACGCGTAGAGATGTCTTCTGCGCCCCAGGCATCGAGATCGACGTCGTTCAAGAGGAAGTGCGTACGCGACTCGATGGCTTCCGCGAGCACGCTTGGGTCCATACGTGCTTCTTCACGCAGAATAACGTCGAGCTTGGCGTGGGTCGCAGGCTTGTTTGGGACGATCGCGCAGTATTCGCCGACCTTCGCGGAGAGATCGTGGGTCCCGACGCGCTTTGATTCTTCGATGATCTCGTCTTTGTTATTCCCTACGAGAGGACGGAAAATCGGGAACTTCGCTCCTTCGGAAATGACTGAAAGATTCTGAAGTGTCTGGGACGAGACCTGGCCGATCGCTTCGCCCGTCACTATGGCGCCGGCATCCCAACTCGCAGCGACCGCTTCTGCGACACGGAACATCATACGCTTGAGGATGACCTGCCAATACCGGGTGGTGACCTTGGCCTGAATCTCTCGACTAACAGGGTCGAAATCGATCGAGTGAAAGCGCGGGCGGGTTCCGAGCTGCCATCGATCTGCTATGCGCTTGGCGATGGTGAGAGTTTCGAGTTCGTGTTGACGTCCGCCTAAGTTGCAGAACACGTAATCGATCGCGACGCCGCGCCGAAGGAGGCGCCAGGAGGCAACCGGCGAATCGAAGCCGCCAGAGAGCAGGCTGACTGCGCGGCCTTGGGTGCCGAGTGGCAGACCGCCGCCGCCGCGCTCTTTCGCGATAAAGAAATAGGCTTGATCCGGATCGACCTCGACGAAGACGGTCGCTTCTGGGTTTGTTAGGTCAACGCGCGAGGCGAGGGGACGGAGTATTTCGCCGAGTTGACGTTCGATGTCCCCGGTGCTGATTGCGACGTTGTTTCGTTCGCCGACCCGGCGCGCGCGGATTGCGAAGCGCCGATTCTTAACATGGGGTGCGCCAAAGGCTGCGCCCTCACGCAGGATGTCTTCGAGACTCGACCATTCGATTGCGTGGGTGATGGAGACGGACGAGATGCCGAAGACGCGAGCAAGCCTTTGCGCCATTTCCTCGTCTGTTGGCGCGTTTGGCTTTTCGGGATCCGGGGGCTCAAGCGAAACAAAGAGTCGGTTGCGTTCACGAAGCACCTTCCCGGCTCGTCCACTCGCCCTGATCGAAGCGCGCAAGTTCTCGACGAGGCGCGAAATCATACGACGGCGCGTAGCGTTGGCTTTCGTGGTGAGATCGCCGCTAAAGCGGAGGAGCAACAGTCGGGAAGCCACCGTCTGTTCGACATCGGACGTTTGTGATTCGGATTCGGGGCGGTCCAAGACGGACTCCGGGCAAGCACTTCGGCAGGGTAGTGAGGATCTCGCCGGGATCCGGCGGATGCGCGTTATCATACCCGGCGATGAATCGACTGCGCCTCTATCGAGTGTTGATGGGCTCTCTTGGGATCGCCTTTTTCGTCCTTGGCTTGGGGATGATCGCGTCCTTCTTTCTATACCAGCGTCCGGACTCGATTCCCCTCATTCCGACGGGACCCGTTGGCCACTATTTCGTCGCCTTTACGGGCTGCGCCCTGATCGGCTGGGCGGGGGGATTGATCGGTGCCGCGAGAGATCCGCTGACCTCGCGATCCGTCGGGACGACAACGATCTTCGTGCTGATTTTGATGGCTCTGATTCGAATGATCGCTTGGTTAATAGGCGACTACGCCGGCTGGCTGGGCGATCTCTCGCGGACTGAAGCGACCGGCCTTTTGGTGCTGGCGTTGTTTTTGATCTGGTTGAAGCCGACCGTGGCCGAGAGTCGTGCATGCGCGGAATCCGCCGTGTCAGAGGGAGGGGCAGCATGATTCTGCGCGGACTGGCCACTTTATTGGTGCTCGGGTTGCTCGGGCTGAACATGATGATGCCCACCGCCAAGATCAGTGCGCGCGGCCCCGAGAACCTCGTGCGTACCGATATCGATACGAGTCTCGCGATCGGGCAGAGCCTTCCCGAGCTTGAACTCGTGGATCTCGAGGGGCGTCGCTTCAGCCGCGAGGATCTGCTGGGGCATAGAGTCCTGCTGACCTTCGAACGCAGCGTGGATTGGTGACCCTTCACCAAGGCGCGGCTCGTGGAGCTGCGAGATGTTTTTGAGGCGACCCCCGATCTGCAGATTGTTTGGGTCATGTCTGACGCTCAGATGAATGAGCGCACTCGAATCTTTATCGATGAGCTTGGACTCGCCCAGCGCATCCTGTTTCTCTCCGACCCAAAGAGTCAGCTCATCCGGGACCTGGGGATCCTGAAGGAGAACCCCGAGACGATGGAAAGGGGGGTGCCTCACCCGACGACGCTGCTCCTCGATGAAAATGGGGTGATCGATTTCGTCGACGTTCGGGAGAACTACCATTTCTGGCTCGACCCGGCGGCCCTCGAAGAGGTCCTCGCCCAAGTTGAGTAGGACGCGCTTGGTGTGCTGCGCCACAGAATTCCTAGGATCTCGGCCGATTAGGTAAATCGGGGCAACTCCAGGTAGTCCAAGTCTTGCAGGAGTCGTGGCAAGCCCGCATTATCCCAACCGAATTGGCACGTGCTCGCGGGCCAATGGAATTTGAGATTTCGCTGCTGCCGTTCAGCGAGCGAAGCTAAGACGTTTTTTAGACCACGTAGACCGATGAGCCACATCCCGCACAGGGTCCTGGGCGTTCATCGTGGAGGCACCGACAGAGTGATGATCCGACGAATTTCGACTCCGACCCTTAAGCGGCTTATGCCGATCCTTTGTTCCGCGCTGATCGCGTTCGCTGCTGGCTGCGCCGGCAATACCGCTCCCGTCGAAGAGCCGGTAGACACCAGCGAATTCGAAGAAGCCGCGCCGGTCCCGATGCCGATCGTTGTGGATACGACGATCTCCGCGGCGAACATCACGATCCCCCCGGTCTACTTCGATCTCGATGAGTCGACGATCAAGGCGGAATTCGAGGCCCTTCTGCAGGCCGGTGCTGGCGCGCTTCGCGAGTCCGGTGCCTCGATCACGATCGAAGGCCATTGTGACGAGCGCGGTTCCGAGGAGTACAACGTGGCTCTGGGCGAGCGACGCGGCAACGCGGTTCGCAGGTACCTCTATGACCTCGGCGTCCCGAACGGCCAGATGACGGTCGTGAGCTACGGCGAGGCCCGCCCCGCTGTTAACGGCTCCGGCGAGACGGCTTTCCAGCTGAACCGACGCGCGCAGTTCACGGTGCGCTAGTTCGATTGCCAAAATCGCGCGGCTTTCCCGGTCTCCCTCTTTAGAGGCCCAGGAGACGGCGTAGGCTACTCGAAGCCGGTGGACGCAACGCGCGTTCGCCGGTTTCGTCGTTTCCGCCTCCGGAATTTGAGCGCAGCGGCCGGGAACGCAATGTCGACCCGGAGTCCTCCCGGAAACCCGACGAGAACGCCCGGACTTGCTTGGCCCCCGCTCCGCGCGGGTGATATCGTGGGAAGCCGGCCGCGCGAGGCGACCGACAAGCCCGAATCCCCTTCCCGAGCGGTCCGCCGGTCTCGACGTCTGACAGCTGGTCTTTCACAGATGAACGATTAAAGATGAACGATCAATGAAGGCTGACAGCTGACCGTCGAATAGATGACCAATCGCTCGAGACGAAGCCGCTATCGCGGTAAAACGGAGTCCCACATGCCCCTGCACGGTGGAAAGCTCGCAGCTAAGGCCCTCAAGGAGGCCGGCGTCGAGGTGATCTTTACCCTCTCCGGCGGCCACATCATGCCTCTCTATGACGGCTGCATCGACGAGGGCATCAAGATTGTCGACGTTCGTCATGAGCAGGCCGCAGTTCACGCCGCCGATTCCTGGGCGCGCTGCAATCCCGGCAAGATCGGCGTCGCGGCGATTACTGCTGGCCCTGGCGTGACCGACGGCGTGACAGGCATCGCGAATGCTTGGCGCGCGAACTCCCCGATCCTGATCTTCGGTGGTCAGGGCCCCTTCGAAAACCTCCGCCGAGGTTCGCTCCAGGAAATGGATCACCTCGGCGTCGTCCGACCCATTACGAAATATTGCGACGCGGTCTACGAGTCGAAGCGAATCCCGGAATATATTGAGCTCGCCATTAGGCACGCCGTCTCGGGCATTCCCGGTCCGGCCTATCTCGAGATCCCGATGGACATCTTCATGGGGACCGTCGAGGAAGAAGTCAAAATTCCGAAGATCCGTACGGTGCCGCCGCGCTTGTCCCCGGACAAGGTTGAGGTCGCGAAGGCAATTGAGCTGCTTCAACAAGCGGAGCGCCCGATGATGATGGCGGGCACGAGCGTGAAGTGGTCCTACGCGAGTAAGGACATGAATAACTTCATCTCCGAAACGCATATGCCCACGTACACGAACGGCATGGGCCGCGGCAGTGTTCCGCCGGATTCTCCGGAGTTCCTGAACCGCTCGCGGCGTGATGCACTCGAGAAGATCGATCTCATCGTTCTCGCGGGTACACTCCTCGACTTCCGTATGCGCTTCGGTCAGACGATTCCTGAGGATGCGAAGATCATCCAGCTGGATATGGACGCGACGCTGATCGGTCAGAATCGACAGACGGACGTTCCTCTCGTAGGAAATCTTGCGTGCACCTTCGAGGCACTCTCCGAAGAGATCAAGAAGCAGGGTGTGACGCTCGACTTCTCCGGCTGGCGTGATGAGCTGCGAGAGATCGAGAACAAGGCCGAGGCGAAGGTTCAGGCGAAGCTTAATAGCGACGAAGTTCCGATCGATCCCCAGCGCATGTGCCGCGAGGTGCGTGATTGGCTCGACACGATCGGCGATCCAATTGTGATCGGCGACGGCGGTGACATCGTCGCGACCGCCGCAAAGATCATCCCCGTGAAGAGCGAGGGTGCGTGGATGGATCCCGGACCGCTCGGGACGCTCGGTGTCGGTATGCCTTTCGCGTTGGCTGCGAAGCTCGCGCATCCCGATCGCCCCGTCGTGATCATGTACGGCGACGGCTCCTTCGGTTTCAATGGCATGGAATACGATACGGCCGTCCGCTTCGGCCTTCCGATCATTGGCATCGTCGGCAACGACGCCGCCTGGGGTCAGATGATGCGACCGCAGGGTGCCATCTACGGATGGGATCGACTCGAAGGCGTGCTGCTAAACCGCACGCGCTATGACAAGGTCGTCGAAGCGCTCGGCGGGCATGGCGAGTACGTGACGGAGCCCCATGAGATTCGTCCGGCGCTCGAGCGGGCTGCGGCCTCTGGCTTGCCGTCTCTGATCAACGTAGAGATTCGCCAGGATCGCGAATACTCAGGCGGCATTTATGTGTGAGGGGCGGGTGTGAGG
>JASDVF010000055.1:155409-166562 GCA_041440805.1 Myxococcota bacterium
TCGCCAGGATCGCGAATACTCAGGCGGCATTTATGTGTGAGGGGCGGGTGTGAGGAGCGGGTGTGATGGGCGGCGCGTGAGAGACCCTGAGTGATTGGCCTCTTGCGATAAGCGCCGTTTTAGCAAGATAGTTGAAGCACCTTAAAGAAGGTTAGGTCTGTCCGAGGCGTAGTTGCCAAAGACGACTGGGGCCTTGTTTTTTGATTCATCCGCTCGGCGCTTGCATTTACGCAGCGCACCGGGCGGTTGAGTCGAGAGCGGGCCGGGAGCATGAGTGACGTTTTCGATCGAGTGGCGCGCACCTGAAACGCTCGGACTATCACTCGATGCCCTGCAAGCGTGGCTCGCAGATCTGGGTCCGGTTGCGGTAGTCGATCTCGAGACGACGGGATTGCCCGATAGTCGCAATGCCGAAATTCTCGAAGTCGGCATGGTGCTGCTCGATCCCGATGCGGACCGCGTGGGTGTGGCGAGTTCGCTCGTGCGCCCTTCGCGATCAATTCCGCCGCTCGTTAGCCGCCTAACAGGACTTTTCGACGAGGACGTTGAAGATGCCCCGCGCATGATTCAGTTGCGTGATGCTGTTCGTGAAGCGCTGGCTGGCCGCGTGCTGGTCGCTCATCAGGCAGATTTCGAGCGGAGTTTCCTGCGTCGCGACGTCGACGCATCACTCGGCAAGGCTCGCTATCTCGATACTCAGGATATTCTTGCGCTGACCCATCCTGACGCGCCTGATCTTCGGCTCGAAACCTTTGCGCGGATGTTGCTCGGAAGAGAAGAACAGCACCGGGCATTCGAAGACGCTTTGGATGCTGCCGCCGTCATGTCCCATATCGCCGTCGGCGCGATGGCGGGCGAGCTGCGTTATGTCGAGGCACGTCGCATCGTTGAACGGCACCTTCCCGCGACGCCTTGGTACGGCCTTCTAGCCCCCGACTTCAATCCGCGCGTGGACCACGCGCCGGCATCCGCTCCGCCCGCGCTTCCTACTAAGGGGGCTGCGACCAACTTCGCCGCGCAAGATTTTGACTTCAGCAAGTTCGCCCAGGCGCAGGAAAAGGCGCAGGGCCAGGCTAAGAGTCCTGCGCAAGTGAGGAGCCAGCGTTCGGATGGCGATGAGGCCCGAGCTGGAGACTCCTCCGAACCCTCGCGAACCGGAGAGACGTCTTCGTCACGCGTCACGCGCTTTCTCTCAATCGGCAAGACTGCCGAAGAGCCGGTGCCCTTTGATATCGATGCGATCATCGAAGCGCTGTCCGACGAAGAGCGAGGGCAAAGACATTTCCCCGGATACCGCGTTCGCCAGGAGCAATTGGATCTCGCGCGGGAGTTCTTTCACGTTTTTTCGGATGGCGGGATCGCCAAGCTCGAGGGGGGTACGGGCGTAGGTAAGTCGCTCGCCTACCTCGCAGCCGGGATTCCTTTCGCGATGGCCCGGGCCGCGGCCGGGGATAAACAGCCGGTTATTCTGTCGACCCGAACGAAGCTGCTTCAGGATCAGTTGCTGCGAAAAGATATTGCAGCGGCGGCACGCTTCCTTGGATATCCGGGATTGCGAGCGCTCTCAATTAAGGGACGTGCGAATTATATCTGCGAGCGGCGACTGACGGCCACGTTAGGCGAGGCTTCGGACCCTGCACTCCTCGACGACTTGAAAACAGACTACGCACTCCTTGAGGCGTGCGCGCGGATTCGGCCTAACGGGGAAGTGGGCACAGTTCCGACGGCGCTGTTGCGAAGGCAGCCGAAGCTGCGTGAACTTTTGCGATCGAGCGTGGCGCTCCGCTCAGATCAATGTTCTCGGGAACAATGCAGCCACGAGAAGCGCTGTCCTTTTGGTCGGCATAGACAGTCGCTGGCGCGTGCGCATCTGATCGTTGCGAATCATGACCTCTTGCTGCGATGGCCCCCGGATTATCCAACCTTTAGCCATGTCGTGATGGACGAGGGGCACGAAGTCGGAGGCGTTGCGGAAGAAGTCTATGCGATTCGAGTTCGTCCCGAGGACGTGGCGGAGCGTTTGGATGAACTCTTTGGCGCTCCAGTTCGCCGAGGGCAGAGGCGTTATGCGACCTCAGGTCTTGTCGCGCAACCAGAATCCCGCTCGGAAGAAGCATCGCTTCGACAGAACCGCCGCGACTTGATGCTCGAGTTGATCGGGCTAGGGCGGACCCTCGCGGATCAAGCGGATGCGTTTGGCGGAGTGGAGTTGTCTCCGGATGCCGGTCGCCGTATGCCTCAGGCCGCGGAACTTGCAGCGAACGCCGCCGTGCGAATCGAGGCGATCGCGGCACTTGCTGGACGCCAGGGGCCGGTGAAGCGACTCGTAGACGGGCAAGACAAGAATGGACTGCCGACGAAGCCAGAGAGAGACCTCGATGCAGAGGAAGAGGTGGAACGCGCGATTACCGCTCACGTCGAATCGCTGTTAGGTGCATCGCACGGTCTACGGACGGCGTTCTCTCCTGAGGGTGACGATTATGTAGGCGCCTTCGAGGGGCTCGAAAGTCCTTACGATCGTTGGTCGCTTGTGTTGCGCCCGGTTGCGCCAGGGGAAGCGTTCCGTGAAGAATTTCTCGGCCGGGTCGAAGGATTGGCTGTCGTTTCCGCGACGCTCTTCGTTGCAGGGGATGACCACGCTGCGTTAGGCGAAGTAGGACTTTCGGGGAACGACGTGCCCTCGAGTTGGAGTCGGTCGGTCGGTTCTCCCTTTCCTTACGACGAGACGATGCGGGTGGTGGCGATCGATCATGATTTGGATCTCGTAGAGGAGACGGCGCAGACGCTGGCGGTCTTGGCGCGATCGCTGCGCGGGCGAACTCTTGGCCTTTTCACGAGCCTTGCGCGGATGCGGGAAGCCGCGGACCGGCTGAGTCAGTTGCTCGAAGGGGAGGGGATAGAGGTCCTTATGCCGCGGCGAGCGAGCGATGATCCCGGGGCTCTCGTCGAGCGTTTTCGGCGCTCGAAGGGCGGCGCGGTTCTGCTGGGCGCGCGGCGTTTCTGGCAGGGAATCGATGTCCGGGGCGATGATCTGCAGGCGGTCGTGATCGAGAAGCTGCCCTTCGAGGTGCCGACGGAGTTGCGACGGCGTCGTGATGACCGGCTCAGGGCGGTCGGAGAAGACCCCTTCGGTCGGGCTTCGCTCGGGAAGATGCTCCTCCACCTCAAGCAGATGTCGGGACGGCTGATTCGGAGCGAGACGGATCGTGGCCTGGTCGTGATCATCGATGCGCGGCACAAAAAGGGATATTTCCGCCGGCTGCCGGATGCATTCCCCGAGGGAACGAAAATTTCCGTGATCCAGCGCGATGAATTGCCCAGAATTGCTCGAGAACTCAGATTAGGGCCGGAAGGCCCCAATTCTGGCGCAGGTATTGACGAAGCTTGACCAGGGGTCATCATTCTGAAGACCCGGGTAGTTGCCGAGAATTTGCGAGACATTTGCACTTCGAATGGAGAACTCTCGCTAACGTGGACCAATCGGATTTCCCGATCGGTTCCGGCCCTTTACAGGTCGGTGTCGAGGATTTGAATCCGTGTCGCAGCGCGCCTTCCTGGACTGTCCCGATTTCGGGCAATCCTGGGTGGCCCCACCCCCAAGGCTGCGTCTCATAGTTGAGCTTCCGACATCGCGGATTGCGCGATCGATCGGAGTTCACTGCCTATGCATGCATCTATGCCATTTATGTCAGTTGTCAGCCATCTAGGTCCGGAATTCACCGTTCATCAAGCACCATTCACGAATAGGGCATCCCATAAGGATGCTGACCGAGCACCAAAGTGGCGCAAGGGAAGATCGACAATGGGCGTGGTGCGGCAAGACATGAGATCCGACGCCCACGTGGCGACGAAATCGAAGGGGTAAAAGTTGGGTACGAACGATTCAGGCGCAGGCTTTCCGAGCAACGAATGGGCGCTGATCCTCGGCGGATCGAGCGGCTTCGGTCTCGCAACTGCAAAGCGTTTGGCCCGAGGCGGCCTCAATATATTGGTGGTCCATCGCGATCGCCGCGGCGCCATGAAAGATATCCAGCCTCATTTCGATGAAGTGGCTGCGATCGCTGAAGGGAACGGCCTTGGCTTCCACGCATGGAATGCCGACGCGATTAACCCCGAGCCCCGCTCCGAAACTCTCGACTCGATCGTCGAGGCGATCGGTCCCGAAGGCCGCGTTCGCGTCCTCATGCATTCGATCGCCTTCGGCAACCTGAAGTTGATCGTGCCCGAGAATCCGCAACCGCGAACCGCGGCGACGAATCTTGCTGAGCGACTCGGTGTCGATCCGGCGAAGCTGATTGAGCTCGCGGATGAACTTTTTGCAGCCGGCGAAGATGGGCTTCATTCTCTCACGAGTCAGCCCGTCTACCCGAGCACTTCATATCTCGACGAAGAAGACTTCGGTCGCACGATTCTCGCGATGGGCACGAGCTTGTTGGGTTGGACCCAAGAGCTTCACTCCCGCGGACTCTTCGCCCCCGACTCGCGCATCTTCGGCATGACCAGCGAAGGCAACGAAGTTGCTTGGAAGGGTTATGCCGCCGTCTCTGCTGCGAAGGTTTCTCTCGAATCCCTCGCGCGATCGATTGCGGTCGAGTTCGCACCCTACGGCGTGCGTTGCAACATTATCCAAGCCGGCGTCACGGACACGCCGGCCCTTCGCGCCATCCCCGGCAGCGATCAACTCAAGAGCCAAGCGCGGTTGCGCAATCCGGGTGGTCGCTTGACGACCCCTGAAGACGTCGCGGGCGTGATCTACTTGCTCTCTCTCGCCGAGGCGAGTTGGATCAACGGCGAATTGATTCGTGTCGACGGAGGTGAGCATATCTCCGGGGCGACGAAGTAGGTCGCAGCTGGATCGTTACGACGGCGCTTCTTATGCGCTTCTTATGCGCTTCTTAGGGACGCCGTCCTGAGTGCGTTGAATAGGATGGGCCGATCGGGCCGGAGCAAATTCCGGGTCATCGGTCGAGGGTAGGCATCTTGAGCTTGAATCTTCTCGGACTGGGGCATTACAACCCTGCGAACGAGATTACGAATCGCTTCTTGGAAGATCTCGACATTGGTACCAATGACGAGTGGATCCTTGAGCGCACGGGGATCCGCAGTCGTCGGACCGTGCTTCCGCTCGACTATATCCGCGAAACGCGGAACGCTGACCCACGCGCCGCGATCGAAGCCGCCGATATTTCTAACGCCCAACTCGGAGCCCGCGCCGCGCGTATGGCGCTTGATCGCGCAGGTGTCTCCGTGGATCAGGTTGGGCTCATGTTAGGGGGCGGTTGCGCGCCGGATACCGTGTCGCCCGCTGAAGCCTGCAATATTGGCGCGGCCTTGGGCATTCAAGCCGCTGCGCTTGATATCAACTCCGCGTGTTCATCATTTATTGCAGGCATGTACATGCTCTCGCTAATGGATGAGAACAAGCTTCCTGAGTTCGTATTGCTCGTGACGCCGGAGTCTATGACGAAGACGGTGCACTATGACGATCGGTCAAGTGCTGTGTTGTGGGGCGACGGCGCACTCGCGGCAGTGATCTCGACGCGACATAAGGGCGCGGCTGAATTGATCGGACAAACTCTGGTCTCAGACCCGGGTGGAAACGACAAGGTTGTCGTGCCGCGGTTGGGCCATTTTCGCCAGGAAGGCCGAACGGTTCAGACTTTCGGTATTCGCAAGACGTCGGACCTCTATCTGTCGCAGCGAAGCGAACTCCTTGATGAGTCGCGGAACTTTCATTTCGTTGGTCATCAGGCGAATCTGCGAATGCTCGAATCGATTTGCCGGCGAGCCGAAATTCCGGATGAGCTCCACCACAGCAATTGCGAGTTCTTTGGCAATACGGCGGGTGCGAGTTCCGGCACAGTGATCTCCCAATCATGGGATAAGTGGACTGCGGACGATGATATTTGCGTTGTCGGCGTTGGTTCAGGGCTCTCTTGGGGGAGCTATTTGATGCGTTTCAACGAACGTCCCGGAAAGCTTTAGCCCAGCCGGCGCCGCGACCGGATTGTTGCGAGTGCGAACGAACCTGAGAACGAAACGAGAAGCTAGTAAGATGCTGACGCACGAAGAATTTAAGGCCCGCGATCATTTCGAACAGGAAGATCTGCTCGGCTTTGCCTATGGCCGATTGATCGAAGATCCGCCGGAGGGATTCTGCGCGCGGCTGCCTGTGCCGCCCATGCTGATGCTCGATCGCATTGCGAATATCACAGCGGACAAGAGTCGCGGTACGATCAGCGCTTCACGCGATGTGCGGCTGGATGACTGGTTCTTTCACTGTCACTTCTTGGGTGATCCGGTTCAGCCGGGATGTCTAGGGCTCGACGGCGTCTGGCAACTTCTCGGCTTCTACTGCAATTGGCGCGGTGGGATCGGCGCCGGTCGTGCTTTGGGTTGTGGCGAGGTCGAGTTCTTCGGACAGATCCGGCCCCACGATGGTGTGATGCGATACGAAGTGCAGATCAAGCGGTATGCCGAACTCAAGAAGCAGGGTGCCTCGATGGTCATCGGCGACGCACAGGTGCTGATCGACGACGAAGAGATTTATACGATCAAGGGTGCGCGGGTCGGTCTCTTTAAGGGCATCGACTATCCCGACTATCCGGAGAAGAGCGCGAATAGCCGCGGCGGAAAGATGGAACGATGAGCGAAGAAAATGATCAACCGGTTGCGATCGTTACAGGCGGTGGCACAGGCATTGGCGCGGCGTGTTGTCGACGCCTAGCAGCCGAAGGCTTCCGCGTTGGGATTCACTACCGCTCGTCGGAGGAGAAGGCCAAGAAGCTTCAAGCCGAGCTCGAAGGTTCGTTCCTGATCAAGGCCGATCTCATGGACTCCGAGAGTCTTGATGCCATGATCAAGGAATTGAAGACCGCCGCCGGCCGGATCGACGTACTCGTGAATAATGCGGGCTACAACGTGAACGCGCCAATGCTCTCCATGAATCTCGATCAATACGATTCGATTGCAAATGTGGCGCGCGGCACGTGGTATCTCACGAAGCTCGTGTTGCGGCGCTTCATGATGCGCAAGGGAACCGGTCGCATCATTAACATCACGAGCGTCGTCGGACACACGGGCAACGCCGGACAGATTCCGTACACGATGGTCAAGGCGGGGCTCGATGCATTCACGAAGTCGCTCACCCAAGAGCTTACCGGCCGGGACATTTTGGTGAACTCGATCGCACCAGGCTTTGTTGAGACGGAGATGACGGACGATTTGCCCGAAGAGATTCAGCAGCAAATTCTCGCAAAGGTGCCGCTCGGTCGAGTCGCTCAGGCTGACGAAATCGCAGACGTCGTCGCGTTCCTCGCGACCCGTGGCAGCTATATCCATGGTTCAGTCCTCCATGTGAACGGAGGGATGTACGGTGGGTGAGATCCTCACACCAGCCGAAGTGCTCGCGATGGTTCCCCAACAGGAACCCTTTCGATTCATCGATGAGATCGTCGAACTCGATTCCGAACACATCGTGGCGCAGTACACGTTCCCCGAGAGTTCCGATTTCTATCGAGGGCACTTTCCTGGCAACCCCATCACGCCCGGTGTGATCCTGATCGAGACCGCCGCCCAAGCGGGCGTCGTCGCTTTCGGCATCTACCTATACGCGGCCGACACGAGTCGCGCAGACGTCGACAAGTTGCTTACGATCTTCACGGATTGTTCGATCGATTTTTCTGGCATGGTCAAACCCGGCGACCGGGTAACGACGACCGGCCTACTGAAGCAATGGCGTCGCAAGAAGCTGCGCGCGTCTTTTGAAATGAAGCTCGACGACGGAACGGTCGTCTGCTCCGGCGAATTGTCGGGAATGGGAGTACCGCGATGAGGGCCGGTGAACATAAGCGAGTCGTGATCACGGGCCTCGGTGTGATCGCCCCGAATGGCAATGGCGTCGCAAATTTCGAAGCGGCACTTCGTAAGGGCCAGTCCGGGATCAAGAGCCAAGAGTCGATGATCGAAGCGAAGTTTGGTTGCACAGTCGCAGGCACGCCCGAAGGCGTCGACGAACTGTGCGACGCAACTTTCGGTGCAGACGAGCTGATGGCGATGAATATGAATCATCGTTATGCGAGCCTCGCCGCCCTCGAAGCCTGGAAGGACGCGGGCCTCGTGCGCCCCGCTCACGACTCGGAAGAAGTCGATTGGCGCACTGGCGCGATTCTCGGCACGGGCATTGGCGGCATGGACACGATCGCTGGAAAGGTTGTGCCGCTCACGAACGCGGGCAAAATTCGCCGCATGGGATCGACCGCCGTCGAGCAGGTTATGGCGAGCGGCATCTCGGCGCGGATCTCCGGGCAGCTCGCCCTTGGCAATCAAGTCACCACGAACTCCTCCGCTTGCAGTACGGGAACCGAAGCCCTCTCGATGGGCTTGGAACGTATTCGAGCGGGACTTGCGGACCGAATGTTATGCGGTGGCGCCGAAGCGGCGAGTCACTATATCTGGGCTGGCTTCGACTCGATGCGTGTGATGAACCGCGGCTCGAATGATGCCCCCGAGAAGGCTTCGCGACCGCTATCCGCGAGCGCTGGTGGGTTCATCCCCGGCTCTGGTTCCGGCGTGGTGCTGATCGAGAGTCTCGAAAGTGCTCTTGAGCGGGGTGCACATATTCATGCGGAACTAGCGGGCAGTGGCGTGAACTGCGGCGGCCATAGGATGGGCGGCAGTATGACCTCGCCGAATCCGACGAGCGTGCAGCGATGTATCACGGACGCCTTGGCTGACGCAGGCGTCAGGCCGGAAGAAGTGGATGCAATCAATGGCCACCTCACGGCAACAGGCGCAGACCCGAAGGAAATTGGCTCTTGGAGTCGCGCTCTGGGTCGTGGGCCGGGAGAGCTTCCGCCGATCACGGCGACGAAGAGCATGGTTGGTCACGCGCTCGGTGCCGCCGGTGGGCTCGAGGCCGTTGCCTCAATTCTGATGGTGGAAAAAGGCTTTGTGCATCCGTCGATCAACTGCGAAGACGTGCATCCGGAAATCGAACCGCATGCGTCTTCGATTCCGCATGAGCTTCGGGAAATGCCGGATATGAAGGTGCTTGTGAAAGCGGGCTTCGGATTCGGTGATGTAAATGCCTGTCTGGTTTTTAAGCGTTACGAGTCATAGAGAATGACCTGACGTAGGTCGGGCGCGTCCTTGGAATATTGCGGGGATCACGCGCGGCCGAAATTGATTTTTGAATAGAAGTGCAGACTCGCTGTTAGGCGAATCAAGTAGAACGAGGAGTAAAGTTCGATGGAACAGTCGGAAGTGATGGAACGTGTCGTCAAGATTCTTACGCCGTGGGTGAAGGACGAAGGCGCTCTCGCCAAGGTTGCTATGGAGACGAATATTCTCGAGGACCTCAAGGTCAACTCGGCACGTCTCGTTGATGTTGTGATTGCCTTCGAAGATGATTTCGATATCGAAATCGCCGACGAAGATGTCGATCAGGTGAACACCGTCGGTGACGCTGTGAACCTGATTTCGGGAAAGCTCTAACCCGACCAAGGTCGGGTCGAGCAGACCAAAAGGCATGACGGCCAACGTGCAGCCCGAGGGCGACTCCGGGATGTCTGAAATGAAGAGACGGCACGCGCGCCAGAGGCTCGTGAGCATGGTCGCCGGCCCCCTGTGGGTCGGCATTTCCGTGTTCGCGATGCGTTTCTGGTATCGCTACCGGATCGCGGATGTCGACGGCATACGAGCGCAGTACCGCGCGATTCGTGCGCAGTCAGATGCGCCGATGCTCATCTGCGCCAATCATTTGACGTTGGTCGATTCGTTTCTCGCGACTTGGGCCTTAGGCTCCGGCGCGTATTGGGTGACACACCCCGACGAGCTGGCCTGGAATACGCCGGAGTCGACAAATTTTGGTCGGACGCGTAGACATCGCTTGGCGATCTTTCTTGCGAAGTGCATTCCGATCACCCGTGGCGGCGCCCGAGAAGAAGTGGCCGGCGTTTTGGATCGGGTGAGGCATCTGCTCGTGAATGGGGAAACGGCTTTGATTTTCCCTGAGGCCGGTCGCAGCAGGACCGGCCGTGTAGAGGAATCCTCCGCGGCATGGGGCGTCGGACGAATTGTCGGTTCAGTCCCGGGATGCCGGGTGTTATGCGTATATATGCGTGGCACCGCACAGGAGACTTGGGGCGATTTTCCGAAGGCTCGTGACACGATGCATGTGTCGATGGCTTGTATCGAACCGAAGAGCGATACCAGGGGCGTTCGAAGATCGCGCGACCTTGGTCAGCAAATCGTGCGTCAGTTGCAATGCATGGAAGAGGAGTACTTCGATGCTAGGTAATGACGTCGTTGATCTCGAGGATCCGGAGACGCGACCAGAAACCTTTCGTCCGCGCTTTGATGAACGCGTCTTCGATCCGACGGAACGACGCGCGATCGCACGGGACCAGGATGAGCACGGGCGGCGATGGACCCATTGGGCGGCGAAGGAAGCGGCCTACAAACTCGCGCGCCAGGTCGATTCGAAGTTCGTGTTCTCTCCTTCAAAGTTGGTCGCTCGATTTACCGAAGATGTAGACGTGGCCTCCGGAGTGAGAGAGCGACGAGGCACGCTGGATTTGCCCGAAGGTTTATTGTCTGGCAATCAGCGCGTGCTGCAACTCTTTGCGGAAGAGCGTGATGGATATGTTCATGTCGTCGCGATTCCCGGCGGCGCGGATCGCGACGCAATCGTGCATTCAATCTCGACGGTCGATGATCAGTCCCGTTCGAGTGAAATCGTTCGCGAAATGGCAACGGCGGAGATCGCTCGAAATCTGGGAATCGAAGCCGCGCGCGTGGCGATCGGAAAGCGTGGGCGGGTGCCGACGGTCCTGATTGACGCGGCACCGTCTGCGATCACGATCTCGCTTTCGCATCACGGTCGTTTCATAGCATCAGCGTTTTCGATCACATCGGAAGCGGAGAGTCAGGTCGGTTCGGCAGTGAGCGAGAGCACAAGTTGAGCGACCGAGCGGACAGAAGTTCAAAATTTGCGGACCGCGGACCGCGGACCGTGGACGGCGCATGAACCAGATTACGATTCGCTTCTTATTCGCTTCTTTGGTGAGCGAGAAAATAGAGACGCCAAATGAGCGAAGGGGGATACGAAGTCGTGGATGAGAAGGCAACGCCAATGCTTGAAGGGACGCGTG
>JASDVF010000055.1:166662-188127 GCA_041440805.1 Myxococcota bacterium
GGGGGATACGAAGTCGTGGATGAGAAGGCAACGCCAATGCTTGAAGGGACGCGTGGAGAGATGCGTGAGAAGACGCATCGGAAGATCGAGCGACTCGCGATTGTGAACCGTGGCGAAGCGGCGGTTCGGTGCATCCGGACTGCGAAAAGTCTACGGGCCCTTGAAGGCGAAGGCCTAGATGTTGTCGCGCTCTATACGACGCCCGACCGTGACGCGCCTTTCGTTAGGCAGGCCGATCGTGCCTTCGAATTACCTTCCGCAAACGGTGCCGTCGCCGCCTATCTCGATCATGATGGTCTGCTGGCAGCTCTGCGCGAAGTCGGTGCCGATGCGGTTTGGCCTGGCTGGGGATTCGTCGCCGAAGATCCCGTTTTTGTAGAACGTCTTCAGGAAGCTGGCATCGTCTTCCTCGGCCCGACCGCCGACGCCATGCGCCAATTAGGTGACAAGATTACCTCCAAGCGCCTCGCAGAAACCGCCAATGTCCCCGTCACGGACTGGAGTGGCGGGGAACTCGCAGATGAAGCCGACGCGCTTAAGCATGCCGAACGTATTGGCTTTCCCGTCGTATTGAAAGCGACCGCAGGCGGCGGTGGCCGCGGGATTCGAATAGTCGAAAAGCCCGACCAAATCGCGGAAGCATTTCGTTCAGCGCAATCCGAAGCGGCCGCAGCCTTCGGAAACGGCACGCTCTTTGTCGAAGCGATGGTTCAGGGCGGCCGGCACATCGAAGTGCAAGTGGCTGCGGACCAACACGGCCATGCCCGCGCATTTGGTTGCCGCGACTGTTCCGTCCAGCGTCGCCATCAAAAAGTGCTCGAAGAAGCGCCGCCGCCGGGTCTCTCCGATGCGTTGCTCGAACGCCTAGAAAACTCCGCCGTCGAGCTCGTTAGGCATGTCGGATACTCCGGAGTCGGCACGGTAGAGTTTCTGCTGACTGGCGAGGACTTCTTCTTCCTCGAAGTGAATCCGCGCTTGCAGGTCGAACACGGCATTACGGAGATCGTTGCCGGTATCGATCTCGTGGAAATCCAAATCCGCATTGCACGCGGTGAATCGATCGCAGACATTCCGCGCAAGAACCGGGGAGTCGCTATCGAAGCGCGAGTTTGCGCCGAAGATCCCGACGAAGGTTTTTTGCCTGCTCCAGGTCGGATCGCTCTCTTCGAGCCCGCTCTGGGACCTAACACCCGCGTCGATTCCGGTGTCACGACTGGAACGGTCATCTCGAACGACTTCGATTCATTGATCGCAAAGGTCATCGCCGTGGGCGACAACCGACAAGAAGCGATTGCGCGCCTGTCCTGCAGTCTGCGTGACCTAGAACTCGTTGTCGAAGGCGGCTCCACGAATAAAGGCTATTTGCTAGGCATACTAGGCACCGATGACTTTCAAACGGGCGCCGTCGATACACGATGGCTCGATCGCTGGAGTGAAGACCGCCAAACGGTTGCGGAGTCACTTCCCGATCTCGCGCGAGATGCCTTAGTGGCCTCGGCAATCCTCGCCTATCAGCGTTCCCGAAAAACCCTTCGAACTGGCGTCTTCGCCGAGGGCCGGCTGGATCGTCTGCCGTCTTCGGAAGGGCAGCAGATCGATCTTTCGCATGGCACAGAGAGCTATCGGCTTAAGGTCTACGCTATCGGTTCTTGGCGATATCGCGTGCATCTCGAAGGCATCGCAGTCGGTGCGACGATGCGCGAAGAAGGCAATCACGCCGCACGGCTCATTATTGACGGGCGCGTTCGGCGGGTGATCTATGACGCGAATGATCGCGGCCTTCGTCTCGAAGTCGATGGTCACGCTCTGCGCTTCGGTTCCCAAACGGCGGGCGAAGTTCGATCAGGCACGCCTGCGGTCATGGTCGCAGTGCAAGTCGAAGTCGGCGATACGGTGGTGCCCGGACAGCCGCTTGGCCTGCTTGAAGCCATGAAAATGGAGATCGGGTTCAACGCTCCGGTGGGGGGGACGATCAAGGAGATCCTCGTTCAAAAGGGTCAGCAGGTTGCCGCAGGCGACGTGATTCTCGTGATCGAAGAGTCCGCGGCTGATGAAAATAATGGCCGCGTGCGCAGTCGCCTATCACTGCCCGAGCAGGTCGATCCCTTGGCGCTGCTCTTCCAGCCCGAAGAAACGGAAGAGGGAACGAAGCCGCTCGGTATACCCGATCTAGCTGCGGCGGAGATAACTGACCTGCGAAGTCGTCGCGGCGCGATCGATGCGATTCGAGATGAAGTGCGTCGCGTACTTCTCGGCTACGACGCGAATCCGGGACGCGCGGAATCGCTCACGGCGTTCCTCGAAGCACCGCTCCCTGAAGATATCTCCGAAAGCTTCTGTCGCGAACTCGCGGAAATTAGACACGAGGTCGCCGCCTTCGCAGACGTCGAACTCATTACGATCCGGTCCCCCTCCGCGTCAATTTCCGGCGAATCGGGACCCTCGAATAGGGCACGCCTCCGAATGTTCCTGCGCCGACTGGACGCGGAAGGCGCCGGAATCGACGAGGGCTATCTCGAGTTGATGCGGTCCGCCTTGGTGCACTACGGCATAACGGATTTAGATGACCTTGACGCGCTTCGTCGTGCAGTCCTGCGCATCCTGTCTTGCCAAGCGGATAAGAAGCTTCGGCTGTCCTTGATCTTAGGCGTGCTCCGGCGCATCACGGCGATCGGCCAGAGCGGAATTTATCTCGGGGACGATGACGAACTCGCTCGCGCGCTCAACCGAGTTGCGCGCATGCGACCGCAGGTGACGGATCCGATCGCGGATGCGGCCCTCGAAGCCAACTATGTCCTCTTTCAACAGCCGGGCATTGAAGAGCGCGCGAAGCGTTCCTCCCGAACCGTTGAAGAATGGCTCGCGCAGGCGGAAGTGGACGTCGTCGCGCCGCCTTCAGGGGTATTGCTCGAAGTGGCTTCTTCGCCTCGCTTGGTCTTCGAGCGAGTCGGCAGATGGATTGACGGCGAAGAACCGAATCGTCGGGCCATCGCACTCGCGGCTCATGTACAGCGTCGTTATGCCCCTGCGCGCCCGGATGCCTATCGTGCGGTGCGCGTCGACGATCAGCCGATTCACTGCGTGGAATACCGTGGCAAGGGTGTGGTGTTGGCGGCGACCGGGGTCGCGACCGACGCATCGATGTGGATGGACCGATTAGTTCGTGGGGCGGCGGAGCTCCTCGCCCACGATCCGGAAACGCCCATTATTGCGCTCGAATATTTGATCCCCGCAGATACGGAGATCAATTGGAGTACGACCTTAGGTGCACTCGAGTCGACCTATCGCGATGATGGGCCCGTTGCGCGAATGACGATTGGCTTACTCACGCCGGACGGCGAAGGAGATGTCTACCGGACACTGGTGCGGCGGGATGGTCATCTCGCTCAAGCCCTGGAATTCCACGATCTACATCCCGAAACGGCCACCCGAATCGGCATCGGTCGTTATGCGAACTTCGAACTAGAGCGCCTACATTCAGATGAAGGGATCTATGCGTTCCATGGTCGTCCGCGGTCTGCACCCGGCGACGAACGCATTTTCGTGCTGGCTGACGCGCGCGACCGTTCGCCGGAACCTGGTCGCGAGCTCTATCATCACCTCGCGACCTTTGAACGCGTGTTCAATCGCGCAGCACGAAGGCTGCGGACGGTCTTGCAATCGCATGACCCGCGACGTCGTTTGCAATGGAACCGGATCGCGATCTTCGTCGCGCCACCGGTTTTCCTGGATCTCACTGTCGTCAATGAGATCACGCGTCGGCTCGCGCCGGCGACCCGACATCTCGGTCTTGAGAAGGTGCTTGTCCGTATTAACAGGCTCGACCGCGAAAACCCAGAAGCAACACCCGTCGCCCACGAATTGGTGATCACCGATACGGGCGAACAGCTCGAAATAGATTGGCGCGATCCACACGATAACGTTCTGATGCCGGCACAGGAATACGAGCGGAAGGTCGTGGCGGCCCGTAGGCGTCGCCTGATCTATCCCTATGAGATTGTAAAGATGCTGACAAGCGAGTCTGAAGACGGTTCGCGCGCGGCGGGGAGCTTCGAGGAATTTGATCTCGATCCCGCAAGCGATCGCCCGAAAGCGTTTTCCGTCGAGGGACGGCCCTACGGAAAGAACATATCCGCCGAGGTATTTGGCTTGATCAAGACGCCCACGGAGAAGGTGCCGGAAGGCATGCTCCGTGTGTTGCTTCTGTCGGATCCGACTATGGGCATGGGAGCGCTTGCTGGGCCCGAATGTGATCGTGTTGTAGCGGCCTTCGATCTGGCTGAGTCGTTAGGCGTGCCCCTTGAATGGGTGCCGGTCTCGTCGGGTGCAAAGATCGCGATGGATTCGGGGACGGAAAATCTCGACGCAACGGCTCGGGTCGTGCGACGGATTGTGACCTTTACACAGGGTGGCGGTGTCGTGCACGTGATCGTGCAGGGCGTGAATGTTGGAGCCCAGAGTTATTGGGACGCACTCTCGACGATGCTCATGCATTGTCGTGGCGTGCTTATCATGACGCAGAACGCATCGATGGTACTCACAGGTCGAGCGGCACTTGAAGCTTCGGGTGCGGTTTCCGCGGAAGACGAGATCGCGATTGGCGGCTTCGAGCGGATCATGGGCCCGAACGGCGAAGCGCAGTATTTCGCGCGCAATCTCGCGGATGCCTACCGCATTCTCTACGACCACTATCGTTATACCTACGTTGTGGCGGGTGAAACTAGGCCGCGTCCCTTCGTGACGACGGATCCTCCGGAGCGATCGATCGGGGACACGGCGATCGGCGCTGAGGATGCCGACGGTCTCGCCACGATCGGCGAGCTCTTCGATGACGAAACGAATCCCGGACGAAAGCGCCCGTTCTCTATGCGTGCGGTCATGAAGTCGGTCGTGGATGTCGACGGCGGTCATCTCGAGCGCTGGAATGCTTGGGTAGGGGCGGAGACAGCGATCATTTGGGACGCGCATGTGGGCGGAAAACCGGTCTCTCTAATAGGCATCGAAAGCCGCAACGTGAACCGCGACGGCTATCACCCGGTCGATGGCCCCGAGTCATGGAACGGCGGCACGCTCTTTCCTCAGTCTTCGAAGAAGGTCGCTCGTGCAATTAACGCCGCGAGCGGGAACCGCCCGGTCGTCGTCCTTGCGAACTTGTCTGGCTTCGATGGCTCGCCGGAGTCACTGCGTAAGATCCAGTTGGAGAACGGCGCGGAGATCGCTCGCGCGGTCGTGAACTTCCAGGGTCCGATCTACTTCGTGGTGGTCTCGCGCTACCACGGCGGGGCCTATGTCGTCTTCAGCCAGGAGCTTAATGACGACATGCAGGCGGTTGCCCTGTCGGGTTCTTATGCGTCGGTGATTGGCGGCGGACCCGCGGCGACGGTTGTGTTTAGTCGCGAGGTTCGAGCTCAGGCGCTCGATGATCAGCGGGTTAAAGACAAGACGGATCTCGTGCGACGACATCCGACTGAAGAGAATCGCGCGACCCTCGAGGCGGTATTGCGTGAAGTGACCCTTGAGAAGCAGGCTGCGACAGCGGCTGAATTTGATGCGATTCATTCGGTCGATCGCGCGAAGCAGGTGGGTTCGCTCTCGGCAATTCTTGAGCCCGCGGATCTTCGACCAAAGATCGTAGAGGCGCTCGACGCCTTTGAGCGGAAGGGCTGATCCCGCTGCGGGATCGACTGCTCGATCTTTTGTTAGGCTCGATGATCGGCTTGGCCGGTCTTGTCGGGGTGGAGGCGTCGCTTCGCTTCGGTGCAGCCTTCGGTCGCGCTTGGTTCGTGTTGGGACTCCCCAGAACGCGTCGAGTGCGAGAGCAGCTCGATGCCGCTTTCCCCGACCGGACGGCAGCAGAGCGTGAAGGTTGGGCTGGGGAAGTCTTCGAGCATCTCGGCCAGGGGCTCTCAGAGCTGATCCTGCTGTCGGGTCGCCACCGAGCCTTCATGCTCGATCGAGTCGAAGTCGAAGGTCTCGAGCATCTCGAACGCGCTCAAGCCGAGGCCGGGGGAATGGGCGCACTCGTGATTGGGCCGCATCTCGGGAACTGGGAACTGGCTGCCGCGAAGTTGGCCGAGCTCGGAGTTCCGGTGTCGGCGGTCTATCGCGGCGCGCGACAGCCGGCGCTTGAGCGTGCGATTCTGCGTGTACGTGCCGGGACGGCTCCTGTGCTCTCGGAAAAGGGCGATCCGATTCAGCAGATCGCTATGGGTCGGCGCGCCGGCGTTCAGTTCGTTCGAGCACTCAAATCCGGTCGCAGCGTTCTCGTCCTGTTGGATCAGCATGCGGGGGCAGGCGAAGGCCTTCGCGTACCCTTTTTCGGGCGTCCGGCGAATACACGCTTCGGGCCACTCAAACTCGCCGACCGCGTCGGCTCGCCGGTCCTGTTGGCTTTCGCACGTCGCCGCACAGATCGCCGGCGTCATGTCCTGACCATTTATCCTGCACTCCAGCTCGCGCCGGGAGCTTCCGATGATGAGAGAGTCCTCCGGCAGAACCTAGAACAGGTGACTGCCGAACTCGAAGCAGAAATCCGGACTTCCCCCGGTCAATGGATCTGGACTCATCGGCGATGGCGCGAGCCAGCCCGATCGGACGCGGCGGACTGACGCCTCGCCCAACCCGGATCGTGGCCAACAGGAAGCCTTAAAGAGGTGTCTTGTGGACCGATTAAATCGTCGAATGCTAGGCCTAATGCAGACGCGCTCCGCGGCAAGCACATTGCTTCTGTCTTTGTCTCTGACGCTCGGAGGATGCGCCCACGCGCCCGAAGGTCGGATGGCGTTGGAGTTTCCATGGTCGACAAAGCATCTGGAGCCGACCTGTGCAGTGGACGCCGAAATGGCCGAGGTTGAGCAGGCGGTACTCTTCCGGCGTGCGGAGACCGAACGCGCAGAGCAGTTGTCTCTCGAGATCGACCGTCTTCAAGCGGATCTCAGAACCGCTGAACAGGCTTTGGTCGAAGTTGAATCCGGTATGGCTGGGAGCAACTCCCGCGCGGATGCCGTTTCCTCTCTCGCCGTGACCCGCATCCAAGTCGAACGCGCCGCTTCCCGCGCGCCCTGGCGCGATTTGGAGATCGCTGGCGCCCGAGAGAAGCTCGAAGAAGCCGAACGTCAGGTCGCTGAAGGCCGCTTCGGCGCAGCGATCTTCTACGCCTACCGCGCCCGTCGCGTCGCGGAAAGCGTCCTCGACGAAGCGAAACAGGTTATTCGATCCGGCAATGCACGCCTCATCCGCGCCAAGCGCGTCAACCTTCGCGCCGGACCTTCCACGGATCAGCGAGTGCTTTCGATTCTGGTCGCGGGGGTGCCCGTCGTTCCCCAAACAACCGAAGGCGAATGGACGCTCGTGCAAGTGACTGGTGGACCCGCCGGTTGGATTCATCGCAGCCTGCTCGGTAATCGCATCACCGAATCCACAGAGCTCCCCGCGGCGCCCACGCCCTGAATAGGCGCCGGGCCGGACCACAGAGGCGGGCCCGTGCGGGTCTTCGCTAGGTGTCACGCGCAGAGCTCAGTCCAAGGTATCTGCGTTAGGCAACTGGCCTAGGTCGGGCGCTACGCGTCATTGCTGGGTGGCGAAGCCTCGGCTCGCCGGATCCGCGCCCTAGCAAAACTAATTGAATGATCGCCTCGCCGAGAACCATCGATCTAAACCGCGTCGCTAGGCTTCGCGGCCGTCTTCTTCGTCTGGCTGAATATGGGTTCCGTCCGTAGCGGGCTCGGCGACGATGACCTGGTTGCGGCCGGCATCCTTCGCGGCATAGAGTGCCGAGTCGGCGTCTACGAAGAGCTGCATGCGGTCGCCGGCAAAGAATGCGACGCCGACGCTGACGGTGAGGGGTTCGCGTTCGCTCGGGATGTCGGTGACAAAGCTTGTTTCCTCGACTGCCTGACGAACCTTCTCGCCTAACGCTGCCGCGCCTTCCAAGTCCGTGTTGATCGCGAGTAGAGCGAATTCTTCCCCGCCATAGCGCGCGAGAAGGTCTGTTTCGCGGCATGACTGATTCAAGACCTCTGCAATGCGTCTCAGGGTTTCGTCGCCACCCGCGTGGCCCAGCCGATCGTTCCACTTCTTGAAGAAGTCGATGTCGATGAGGATGAGACAAAGCGGGTCTTTGGTGCGACTGGCGCGTTTGCATTCGCCTGCCATCGCTTCCTGGAAATAGCGATGGTTGTGAAGCTTGGTGAGGCCATCTGTAATAGAGAGCTGTTCGAGAACGAGGTTCACGTTCGACAGCTCAGTGTTCTTCGCGACGAGTTCTTGGTTCGCGGATTCGATTTCGCGCCGGTTGTCTTCGAGTTCGCGCGCATTGCGCCCGAGGCCGCGGCTAATGTCGTTAAATGTTTCGGTCAGCAAACGGACTTCGTCGGTCGAGGTTTCTGCGGTGTCGATTTCGACTCCGCGTTCACCAGCCGAGAGCCTCTTAGCAGCATCAGAGAGCGCGCCTAATGGCCGAACGATCGATCTAGCGATTCGGAAGGCAATCAGGCCAACGGCGAGAACGACTGCGAGGTTGAACCAAGCGACGCGGCTCATGGAACTCACAATCGGAGCGAAGGCTTCCTCGTAGTGCTGCTCGATCACGAGGGTCCACTCGAAACGAGGGAAGGGTTTACTGGTACCGATCACCTGTTGGCCGAGGGAATCTTCGTAGTAGGCGACTGAAGCGCGTTCACGCTCGACGCCGTCGCCCTGAAAGGTTACGTCCGGAGCCACGCCCGGCGGCGGGTTCAAGAAACGGCTGTCGCGATCGACGAGATAGATTTTCGTGGAGCCGCCGAGTGCGGCGCTTTGCAAGATGGGCGTAATGCCGTCGAAGTCGAGCATGGCGAAGAGTCGAGCGGTCGTGCGGGCGTCCGCATCGCGCATGGGGACGGACGCAATCTGAACCAGGCGACCGTCGAAGCGGTACGCGTCGGAGATCCGGGTGTGTTCGGCGGGGCCGAATTTGTCCGCAAAGAAGCCATCGGGGAGCGGCTCGGCTTCGATTCCGTCACGGGCTTTCCCGACCTCGACGAGGGGCACGCCTTCCGGCGTCGCGATCGCGAGGCGCTCAAATTGCGGGAAGCTCTCGAGGACATAGCGGAGGTATTGCTCGGCTTCGTTGCGGGCTTGATCGCCGCGGCGGCTCTCTTGTTCGAGGCGCGGGGCTGACTCGGTGAGGATCGCGCTGCTCGCGAAGACTTCGATCTCGTGGGCGCGGAGCAGGTACCACTGGTCCAATTCATTCGCGACGCTTGCAGCGACCTGGGGAAAGCGCTGATCGACCTTCTGGCGCAGGAAGCCGTCGAGGGACTGCATCGAGATCCAGGAAGCCGTAAGCGAGCTGAGTACCGTCGCTACAAATACGAGCAGCGTGATACGGGCGGCAAGACTGCGCAACGGGTTGGTCATCGGATCCAGTACGCGGCTCGGAACCGCATGGCTCGGACAGAACGGAGGTCGCCTCGGGTGAACGCAGGTGCGGGCACTCGATGTTTTAACGCTCTTCGGCGGACTGAGGAGCACGCTTGACGTGTGTCATGGATGTGACGCCGAAATCCCCCTGGGGCACGCGTCTGAGCGTAATCCCGATCCGAAGTGCCTCCGCCCCTGCGATTGCGGCGCATAGGCGGGCTGTGTGATGATTCCCCGACACCGCCCCCCAGCCATCCCGGAGCCCCAAGTGTCCCTCGCCGACTCGGAAAATCTCTCGAGCGCTAGAAGAGATCTGCCCCCAACGCCGCCGAGGCCCCCCGCCCGCCCATCTAAGGGGCAGGCCGAAGAATGGGTTGCGGCCGCCGTCGACGGTGTCGCCGCGGAAGTGGCTTCCGCGAATGATGCGAAGGCCAGGGGCGAGACGATTGACCCGAGTGCGCGCGAAATCACCGGCCTCGATCGCGAGCAGGCGGAAGCCCTCGGCGGTTGGCTCCACGAAGCGGAGATCCGCGACGTTCTCTGCGAAGGCGCCACCGCGATCAAGACCAAAGTCACAGGAGATCGGGTCACGGTCTCTCGTAACATCTTCATTCCACTCACAAATTTGTGTCGCAACCGATGCAACTACTGCACCTTTGCAAAACAACCTGAGTCCGCAGAAGCGCATACCTATTCGATTGATGAAGTCGAAGAGGTCGTGCGCGGCGGCATTTTGACCGGCTGCGTTGAAGCGCTCATGTGTCTCGGCGACAAACCCGAGATCGCCTATCGCAGTTACCGGGACCAATTGGCCGCGCAAGGTATGTCGAGCACGACAGACCTTATTGTCGAAGCGTGCAAGGTGACGTGCGAAAAAGGCATGCTCCCGCATACCAACGCCGGCATCCTGACCCGCGAAGAGATGGAACGGCTTAGACCGTACAATGCGTCTATGGGTCTCATGCTTGAGACGACCAGCCGACGCCTGCGCGAAAAGGGTGGCCCGCATTTTCATGCACCGGACAAAGAACCCGCGACGCGCATCAAGATGCACGAAGAAGCGGGCGAATTGAAGATTCCCTTTACGAGCGGCATGCTGCTCGGAATCGGTGAGAACGACGCCGAGCGAATCGATACGATCTGGACGATTGGAGAGATCGCGCGGCGCTACGGCCATATCCAGGAAGCGATCATTCAGCCCTTCCATCCGAAGCCTGGCACCAAGATGCGCGCCGCGTCACCCTTGGATGACAACCGAGTGGTTGGATGGGTCGCTCTTTCGCGACTGCTGCTTCCGCGCGAAGTCCACGTTCAGGCCCCGCCTAACCTGGGCGCTGAAATGCTGCCGCGCCTGCTGCGCGCCGGCGTTGACGATTGGGGCGGCGTTTCGCCGGTCACAGTCGACTTCATCAATCCCGAGGCTCCGTGGCCCGCTTTGCGCCAATTGCGCGAGGACACGGAAGCTGCGGGCTTCGAGCTTTTTGAACGAGGGCCGGTCTATCCGGACTGGATCCTCGAACGACCTGATTTCTTTGACCCGAATATTCGGGCGCTACTGCCAAAATATGCCAACGACGAGGGCTACGCAGAGCGAAATGACCAGTCCGAGGAGGCCGCCTAGCATCATGCTCGATCAACTATCTGCCGCAATTACCCCCGAAGTGCGCGCCTGCCTTGAAGGTGCGCTCGAGGGAAAAGAACTCACCAAAGAAGATGCTGAGCGACTGCTTGGGGCGACCGGGATGGATTTCCACGCGCTCATCGCCGCGGCCGACCTCGCCCGCAAGCGCGATTGCGGCGACGACGTCACCTATGTCGTTTGCCGAAACATTAATTTCACGAATGTCTGTTATGTCGGTTGTTCCTTTTGCGGCTTCGCTCGCCACAAGGATGACAAAGACGAGGCCTTCGATCGCAGCCACGAAGAAATTCTGCTGAAGTGCAAGGACGCCATCGAGCGCGGCGCGACGGAAGTGTGCATCCAGGGTGGCATCCATCCCAACAAGGATCATCACACCTACCACGACATTCTGACGGCCATCAAAGCCGTCTACCCCGACCTTCACATCCACGCCTATTCGCCGGAAGAAACTGACTTCGCGCATAAGAAGTCCGGTATGGAATTGCCGGAGTATCTGAAATGGCTCGTCGACGCAGGCCTCGGCACGATGCCCGGCACCGCAGCCGAAATCCTGGACGACGAAATCCGCGACATCCTCTCGCCTAATAAGCTGAAGACGGATCGCTGGGTCGAGATTATCAAGGCCGCCCACGGAATCGGCCTACGATCCACCTCGACGCTCATGTACGGCCACATCGAAAAGCCCCGCCATATCGCGGGCCACCTCGACATCCTTCGTGAAATTCAAAAAGAAACCGGTGGTTTCACCGAGTTCGTTCCCCTCGGCTTCATCCACGAGCGGAATCTGCTCTACAACCTTATGGGCTCACGCCCGGGCCCGACCGTCGAAGAAGATCTCCGGATCATCGCCGTCTCGCGTCTCTTCCTCCGCCCGCATATCAAGAACATCCAGGTCAGTTGGGTCAAAATGGGCCACAAGCTCGGGCAGATGGCGCTCTGTTCCGGCGCGAACGACTTCGGCGGCACGCTTATGGAAGAGAGCATCAGTCGAGAGTCGGGCTCCGAACACGGGGAGAACACACCGCCCGAAGAGTTCCGCCGCCTGATCCGCGAACTTGGTCGCGTCCCAGTTGAACGGACGACGCTCTACAAGACCGTCGCGCGCTTTGAAGATCCGGAACTCGATCCGCCGAGCCTCGAGCCCGAGCAGAAGGAAGTGGAGATTTCGGGCCCGGGAAGATGGCGTAAGAAGCTCGAAGCTGTGCAGCCGGCTGTTATGCCGGTGGGTGGGCTGCAGTAGCTAGCTTCGCCAAGCAAGCCTACTGCGTTCGAACGGGGCGAGACCTTGGATTGATCATCCCGCGTAGGGCAAAGCCAACGTTCCGGGAAGCATATAGAGGGACCGAATTGATCACACGGTCGCGGTCCCCCGGCGGCGCGTCGATCACCGCTTCGATGGTGCGTACCCAATTTCGAACAAGGTTCCTGTTTGGATCGGTGCTCCCGAGCGACTGGCGCCGCGCTTCGGCCAATTCGAGCGCTTCGTTGTATCGCCCGATGCGGAGCAAACACCACACCTGTCGATAAGCGGCAAGAAGATTGTGCGGCTCGATGGCGAGGATCCGGCGCTCGATCGCGAGTGAGCGCTCGTACATCCCGAGCGTCGCAAACATCGTCGAGAGACGATGCATCGCGGGAATCACTCTCCCATTCCTCGAGGCTTCGCCCACCTCTCGAGTGAGCAGGGCGACGTCCGTTGAAGCGACTCCCCGAGAGATGGCCCAGATCGGGGCAGCGGAGATCGCTTGGGCCGGGCGAAAACCGCGCTCGAAATCGAAGGGCACTCCCTCTTTTTTATAGTACGTAGCGATTCGCTCGAGGTTCTCCCGGTTTCGGTCGTTGTCCCTCAGGTAGATCGCGGAGCGAAGCGACCGGAAGACTGGGATCCAACCGGCTGCTCCCTCGAGATGGCGCACGGTACTCGGGCTCCGCCTGCCCGGAATTGCCTCGATCGGAAGACCAGTGCCAAGGAAGAGATCGATTCCCTGCCGATCGAGCAACGCGTGCAGCCCCTCGCCATCCGCACCGGGCATCTGGTTCGCGATGGCGAGATTCGCCTCCATCGCCTCGTGCGCGACGTTCATCGTCCCGCTCGACGACATCGTGAGTTCCGGCGAGAGCCAGAAACTCATGAATCCGCCGAGGGGATACGGATTGTAGATCCGCCCCTCGACCCCGCTGTCCATGAGGAACCAGACCGCGTGTCCGCTGAATCGCCCGGGATAGTAGGGGGATGCGTAGTCCGAGGCAGGCGACCGAAACGAACGTGAGACCAGGACCCAATCTCCTGCCCAAAAATGAAGGGCGCTCGCCCCCATCAACGCGAGGCAGATCAGGACTGTGGCGATTGGCCGCGGTGCTTCCAGGCGCGGCGTCGCGCGACGAAATAGAAGCGCGCCCCCAACGGCTAGGGGCAGCAGCACGAGCCATAGAAATCGGGAGGCCAAGATCGCCCCGGTCATCCCGGCAACCGCCAGGGCCAGAATGGCGGGGTCGATCGAGCGATCTTGTTTCGGGATCCCGCGACGGAGTTCAGATAGAAGCCTACGCGCTCCGAGCAGCGTCGCGACGACGCCGATCCAGCACACGATCCATGCCGCCCAAGTCGGCGGCAAATTGGCCTTGGGCCATCCGAATAGGTTCGATGGACCCCATTCGTCAGAGACGGCGCTGAGGGCGAGGGTGTCGTCGCCTGCAACGATGTAGGCGAGATGCGCATCCCATCCCTGAGGATTCATCAAGCTCGCGATCAGCATGAGACCGCCCGCCAGACCCAACTGTCGAGCACGGGCCCGATCACGCGTATCGACTGCGACGCCAGGTAAAAGTGGTAATGCGAACAGGCTCGCACTCACGCCCAGGATGAGCAGCGGACCCAACAGGAACGCGGCGTGGACATTCGCCCAGAGCGCTGTGATGACCGTGGCACTCGCAATCCCGAGTGAGCTGGGGCCTTCTCGAGGGACCACGAGCAGGAGCAGGACCGACAATGTTGCCGCTAGGCTGAATAGATCGGGACGGAGCTGGACCAGCCGGTAGGTAGATAGAAGGATGAAAAGCACGAGTCCCGCGCTCGCGGCTCGAGTGGAGGCGGTGACCTTCGCAACGAGAGACCAGCCGAGCAGGAGAATCACGGCAGCGACAATCGCGTGAAATACCCGCAGCCCTAGGAACCCGAACCTGGACTCGATCTCAAAGATCGCTAGGGAACCGAGCCACGAACTCGGGGAAGGCGGGCCTGGCGCTGCGAACAAATGCGGGTCCGCGGCGAGCAACGGCCCTTGGCTGGCGAAGGCTTCGCCGAGAGCAAGATGGATCCACGTGTCATTCGCGTAGATGGGCTGTCCGACGAGGGCCAGGGTGATGAGGACGAGCGCTAGCGCAGGCCCATGAATGAGCAGAGCCCCGATCGCCTGGCTCTTCAAGTAACTCGCTCCAAATTACCTTCTACGTCGGGGAACCAGTCGGAAGCGTATCCCCGTACTCGCACGGAACACCCAACGGTCCTGAGAATACTTAAACCGAACGGACTCATCGCCGGTCACGGTGGGGTCTTGATTCGTCGCCCGGAGTTCCGTTTCTAGGTCACCTAGCAAGTGCGAGGCGTGTCCCTTGATGAAAAGCGACATCGCGAACGGACCGATTCGGTTGGCCGTCTCGTACTCCACCTCGACCGCCGGACCGACGCCGTGGTAGACCTCACGAGTCTTATCAGACAGTTCGACTTTCCGGAACTCTGCATCGAAGTCTCTCGGCACGAGGGGGTCGAAGTTCCTCAGACGAACGGCACGATTCGCGACACCGGCGACATCCGTAATGATTCGCGAATAGACGATAGAAGGCTTGATACGGATTCTCTCCGCACCGAAATCGAATGTAAACGCCACACCTTGCCCGATGTGTAATTGGGGCCCCTGATGCTGCACTGTGATCTTCGTGCCGCGACCGGCCACCACATTCTCCCCGAGAGGCGAGCTCGGATCGAAATTGCGGGGGAACTGAAGGGAGGTGGGTTCGCCGCTGCGCGCCAAGCCGACGTCGTTGGTCATCACCGCGGAAATATTGATATCGAAGAAGAGCCGAGGGTGCGTTGGCACATCCGCAAGCCGAGGTGTCATGATCTCGAAGTCGCCGCCGACGAGCGCGGAAAGAATCTGTTCTCGAGACGCTTCGGCGGGAATCAGGGAATCCCCCCGAATATCACCGAGACCAAAATCGGGAGGCTCCAGACGCGGCGTCCCGACATTCGTACTGTCGATACTGCCCTTGCCCGTGTGTCCGAAAATTCCCACCTCGAGCGCCGCTGAAGGCACCCATCGTGTTAGTTCGCCGTCGTGCATAGCAGCGGCTGACTCGGCGTGAGAAACTTGAGACCCACCGACCATTGCCGCAGCAATCAGAAGCAGCCAACCGGTCCGGACAAGACTAATACTAAGAGGAGGACCAAGAGGAGGACGTCCGGGCCGGGCCATCTGCGCCATGGCTTCGTGGACTATGACGTCGCACGGCTCACTGCGGGTTGAATTGGATTCAGAACTAGTGGATCGACGCATTGCTGGGGTCTCATCGAGTATTGGAAGGAGATTTACTGAAGAGATTCGATCTGCGGCTAGCACGGATCACTTCGCATTTCCCGCCATTTGTTTCGTATCGCTACGAGTCCGCTTGATCGGACCTTCGCATTTTGATGATTAGTCAGATGAGCAACGATGTGAGCCCAGCCGCTACAGAGATCCCGCACACCACTCAGTGCCTTAGGGCCGCGCGGCCTCCCGTGCCCTGTAAATGGCTAGGAAGACCCAAAAAGCTTTGGAACTGATAGCACTTTGTAAGTGCGAGAATGACACAAATCGGCGCATTTTGAGAGGAGAAGTATCCGGCATCGTCATTGATTGTGCAAACCAAGATTACTAGGCTCGACACGTGCAATCCTTACGGATTAGACGTAGGCGGAGTTGTTTGTTAGGTGCCCCCAATATGGATCGACGATCAAGAGAATAGTCAATCGATGAAACCGTGACGATGTCCGCGAGCTGAACAATATCAACCAAGTTGTTATTTCAGTTCGACCATTCAGAAGCATCGATGACCACGAAAACCGAATGACGGGCGCGGCCCAGCTAGTCCTCGACAGAGTTCGGTTGCGCGCTGATTGATCTGCATGTCCGGAAGAGCGGCCTATCATGTCGGAGCACCCATCAGGCCTGTTGCCTTTTGGTATTTACCAGCCCGAAGTATTTTCAAGGGCACTTAGAAGAGAGCGTCGACGATGCGGTCGAATATGATCCTGAGTAGGCATAAACCTGTAACGCAACTGTCTTGTGAGGACACGAGACAACCGGGCCGGAACGAAGGGGGACTTCCTTGCGTCGTGCCTTTCGTCGTGCCTTTCGCCGTGCCTTTTTTAGTGACCCTGCTGTCGATCTGCTTACCGCTTGCGATTGCTTTCCCCGCAGCCGCTCAGACGGGTGGGATCGACGACCCCTTCGCGGGTGTGGAAGAGATGATCGTTAATGGGTCCGGCACGGCGGGGTTGCTTGCTCCGGCGAGCACATCCGCAATCTCCTTCGACTCGGCAGACCTCGATGCCTACGGCGTGGAAGACCTCGGCGACATCGCAGCGTATGTACCGAACCTCGAGATCCGGTCCCAGAACGCAACGAATGCTTCCTTCTTCGTGCGCGGCGTCGGTCTTCAGGATTTCGGTGCGAACGCCTCGAGTTCAGTCCCGATCTTCCAGGACGGAGTGCCTCGTAACCCTTCCGCGACGCAGCTGGTCGGGCTCTTCGATATCGGTGGCCTCTCCGTATTAAAGGGTCCGCAGGGCTCCGGGAACTATCGAAATGCCTCCGCCGGCGCGTTCCTTGTGGAAGCCGCGAAGCCCCAACCGGAATTTTCCGGAACGGCCAAGGTCGGCCTCTCCAAAATCGTTTCAGTCGATGCGCGAGACGCGAATCGATACGACTTCGAAACCGCCATGAATGTACCGGTTTTCGAAGACTGGATCTCAGCGCGCCTCTCGGCGCGCTACACCCACGAGAATCCGTTCTGGGAGAACGGCTGTGCGAACCGTTCCGCGATAGAAGACCGGGAATTCCGTGAACTGGGCACGCTCGCCCCCTCGGTCTCGATCTGTGGCGAGAATGTGAACTCCGGCAGCAGGAGCCAGGTCAACGAATTCCTGCCCAAGTATATCGGCGAAGTCGACGACTTCGGATTTCGCGGACAGATCAGGATTGCTCCGCCGAACACCCCGCTCGATTTTACCTTCCGCGCTGAAATCTCGCGCCTCAACCGGGACTCGACTAACGGGCAACATATAGGGACGACTTTCGGTGGGAATGCAATCGGCCTCGGCGGGGTGGATCGAGCGGGATACAGGGACCCGGACATCGCGGCCCGAGAGACGGAGTTGTTCGACGCTATCAAATTGACTCGGACTGACCTAGCAGGCCCCCCTCGTGATCCAGACCGCCCTTTCAGGATTCTTTCGAGGCGTGAACTCGCCCGCGAGCTTTACAAGGCTCCGCTCGATGAACATCCCTTTCGCGGAGACGTAGACCGTCCCGGCCGAGTGATCCTTGATACGAATGTCGCGTCGATGACCGGCGTGATCGATCTCGACGAGATCGATATCAAAATGCAGGCGGGTTTCGTCGACTACAAGAAGTCCGAAGCCAGTGACACCGACCTCTCCCCGAATATCCAATTTCCGTCGCGCTCAAACGACCAAGCCTGGGAAGTCTACGGCGATTTAAAATTCTCGGGCGATCACCTGGGCGACATACCGCTGGAGTGGGCTACAGGCTTCTACGGAATGCACGAACAGGTCGAAGCCACTAACAATCAGTTCGTCTTTGATGACTTGAGAGTCAATCAATTCCAACAAGAAATTTATAGTTGGGGTGTCTTTGCAGAGGGTCGATACGAATTTCAGGAGGCCTTCACCTTTGCTGCGGGCGCGCGATACAACTGGGAGCGAAAGGATTTCGAAGTCGGTTCCGCTGTTCAGTCCACGGCGCCTCCACCGTTCGGACAGACCGAAAACTTTGTACGATTTCAACGATCCCGTAATCAGCGCACCTGGGACGCCTTCACAGGCTTTGCCGAGATTCGTTTCGACTTCACCGAGGATATCGCGACCTATATGAAGTACAGCCGCGGTTTCAAGGCCGGGCACTTCAACCCAAGTCGAGCGTCTTCGGCCAAAGACCCGGCGGAGGGCTTCGCCGATCCGGAGCAGATTGATGCTTTCGAGTGGGGCCTGGAATTCGCCGCATGGTCAGATCGCATAAGCGGCCTCGCCAACCTATTTTTCTACAACTACAAAAACTATCAGGTCTTTCGACTGACTACGGAAGGTCCTACGGGCATATTCCGCACGATCCGAAACGCCAACAAGGCCCGCAACTACGGCGCGGAACTCGAGCTGAACGTCAAGCCCCTGGAGGGCTTTGTCCCGGAAGAGATTGAGGGGCTCCAGATCCGATTCCTCGCGGGCTGGCTCGTGACGAACTACATCGAGTTTACGAACTCCGAGTCGCGGATTGCCGCCGGCCAAGGAATTGGCGTCTCCATCGACTATTCGGGCAATCCGCTGATCAGCGCACCTACCCTGCAATTCACGACCACATTTACATGGCCTCTCGATCTCCATGAGTTCGGAACGATCACGCCGCAATATGATTTCACGTGGACGGACGACACACCCTTCGATCCAAATCGAGGCCGAGGCGAGGTCGACATCTTTGGAGAGAGTCGATTCCGCCCGTTTCTGGTCGGAAACAGGGCCTATACGCTCCACAACGTTCGACTCACGTGGCAGCCCGCAGGAGACTCGGGACTCACGGTCGCCGGTTGGTGCCGGAACGTCACCGACGAACGATACAAGACCTTCTCAGTGGACATCTCCACCTTTAACGACCAGAGTCTTAACTACGTCGGCGATCCGCGGATCTGCGGCGGGGAAGTCCGCTTTTCCTGGTAGTCATTGCTGTTCTGTTAGGCATGATGGTGCAAGTGTCGTGAGCAGGAAGAGCGCTTCGAGGTCCTCAGGGTCAGGGCAGCTCGTAGCCCAGCGCCCGAAGCTGGTCTAGCTGCATCTCGTCCAGGTCGAAAGTCTCTGGTTTCCAGACGGCCTTCTCCCGGAGAGCCTCGGCTGCCCGTTCGCGAAGCCGCAGGGTGACTTCAGGAAACTCCTTGCTCTGGTCGACCGCATCGTCCACTTCGGTCGAGAGAAGAACCTCGAACGGTCGCCCGGCGTGATCCCTTCCCGAAATGTATCGATGAGACCCTTCCACGACCGAAATAGCAGGCTTCCAGTCTGTACCCGGACGGCCCCAATTCTCATCGAGGAAGGCGACCGAAAGTTCGCCCTCGCCCTCGCGTTCCGGCGAGCTGCCCCCCGCCAGGGCCGAGAGGATTTCATCGCGCCGCGATATGCCATCTGATTCCGACTGAGTCGGAAGGCCGAGTAGCTCGAGAAGAGTTGGCCAAACATCGACGTTCGCCGTCTGCTCCTCGATGACGAGACCTGATGCCAAAGAAAAGGGCAGCGAGATGATGAGCGGCGTTCCAGTTGTTTCCGGAAAGACCGCCCGGGCGTGCCCCTCGAAGCCACGCTCCCCGAATGCTTCACCGTGATCTGACAGGACGACAATGATCGTGTTTTCGAGCAGTCCCCGTTCGGTCATGAATTCGTAAAGCTGCGAGATCATCCAGTCGGTGCGAAGAATCGAATTGTCGTAGAGATCCGAAACCGAATTGCCGAAGAGCGCCGATTCCTCGTCATAGGTGTACTCGTGAAGATCCATCAGATGCAGATAGAGGAACCAGCGGCTCGATTTCCCGTGAATCCGAAGAAACTCGACCGCGTCTCCGACCAGGTTCTCGTCTGAACCGTGTGACTGAACGTTGGGACGCAGTCGCTGAATTGCTGGGTTGGTGCGAGAACCCATCGGTCGGTAATACTTCTCGAAGCCTTGGTCGAAGCCGAAATAGCCGTGCACCCAACCGTTGCGGTAGAGACCAACCGTCTTGAAACCGGCCTCCGACATAATTTCAGCAGGCATCGTCGCTTCTGACGAGACCGCGTGGTTGAATTTCGTCACGCCAGATCGAATCGGATTCAGACTCGTCCATAGCGAGGCCATCGACGACTTGGTCCACGACGATTGGGCGGTATGGCGGTTGAACCGAATTCCGGTCGACGCGAGTTTCGAGAGAAACGGCGTCGTGTCGCGTTCATACCCATACGCACTCATGCGCTCAGCCCTGAGCGTGTCGACTAGCACGAAGAGGACATTCGTATCCTCTCCGTCCGCGATCGCAGCCAGCTCTTCGACACCTCCCGTCGCCCGCGTGTCCGAGATATCACCCAGCAACTCGACCGAGGAGTAGAGATACACGCCGACGGCTGTAGCAGCTATCAACGCAAGAGACGAAATCCGACCCGACGATTTATTTTCCATTGGCCGCTGAGGCTATCGAATATTGCACCACTTCGGAAGGCAGGACGGGCCGCTGTCGGAGCGTCTCGACACCGACGCATTAGTTGGGTGTCGTTGCGTGATTGCGTCCACCTAGACATGCTATTGTGATGGCATGAGAATCTTCAGAATCAAGCACCCGCTCTACCTCCGCCTTGGTCCCGCCGGGCTCCCCTCTGTTCTTTTCTCTTGCGCCTTTAGCATCCTCGTCTCTCTCTCCTTTTTGGGCTGTACCCAATCTGTTGAGGATCGACTGAGTGAAGTCAGGCGAATGCAGAACCAAGGCCGAATCGAGGAATCGGTGGAGATCCTCACGGAGTTGATCGACGCCGGAGAGCGCGACGGCGAAGTCCTCTATCGCTATGGGCGAGCGCTATCCCTGATCGGTCGACCGGGCCGCGCCGCATGGGCACTCGACGCTGCGCAATCCGATCCAGAGTGGTTGGTTTTTGCGGCCCACCAGCTTGCTCTTGATGCGTATCGGGGAGCCAACTACGACTACGCCCTTGAGGTTCTCGAGCGTCTCAGGGACGAGCGCACCGACTCTCACGACGCAGACCTGGCGGCAAGGCTCCTCGAAGTTCGCGTGCTGTTAAACACCCGTCGCTTCTATGAGGACGCGCTCGAGAAGATAGAGGCCATTATCGATGACTTTCCCGACGACCAGGAGGCCGTCAGGCTCAAGGCCGTTGGGCTCCTCGGGATACGTGAAACCGACGAGGCCTATGAACTCATCCGAGACGCGGGACTGCTGGCGGAGGACATTGGGATAGAAGAGGAAGCCGGGCTCGGAGCTGAAGACGCCGTCATCCCTGGCATCGCCGACAACCCCGAGATCGAAAGTGGCGACGACACAGACGGTTCAATTGCATCCGCGATCGAGGGAGTCGACCCGCTACTTGATCTCGATTTGGCACTCGATTCCGACACCGA
>JASDVF010000055.1:188227-225999 GCA_041440805.1 Myxococcota bacterium
ACCGAGGATGCAGATGAGGGTTTCTCTAATCATGAAGAAGTCTACTGGTGCGCCGTGCGAGTCACGTTCAAGCGCGAGGCCGATGAATTAGAGGAGGCCCAGCAGATCGTCGAGGGGTGCCTCGCGAAGTTTCCGTCCTCGCCGGAGCTCTTGAACGAGGCGGTTTCGGTACTCGCCAAACAGGGGGAACACGGGAAGATTGTCGAGATTCTTCGCACGGCCCATGAGGATGCCCCGGACGACAAGAACCTCCGCGACACGCTCGTCCAACACTTGGTGACGATCGGCAAATCCATAGAAGCGGAATCAGTCTTGAAAAATGCACTGGATGCCGCGACTCAGGCCGAGCCAGCGCGGCCACTTCAAGCCGCATCGATCTGGGTCAGCCTCGCGGGTTTCCTGACCGAAAAGGGTGACAGCTCGGGTGGACTCGAGGCCTTCGATGAAGCTTTCGAGCTCCTTGGCGACCAGGCGTCTGCCGATCTGCGATTCCGCTATGCCGACGCGTTGATTCTCGCTGAGCGCTATGACGAGGCGGCGTCGATCGCCGATGGAACACCGATTGAAGTTCACGGTCCTATGCTCCGTGGCCGCATCGCCTTTGAGCGAGGAAATTACGAAACTGCCTTTGAGGAGCTGGAGCGAGCCGCTCTGCTGTGGCCGAATAATGCGCCGACTCGCTACTACCTGGGACGCACGTCAGAGGGCCGCGGTGATTTTGACCGCGCCGTCGAGGAATATCGCCAGGCGATGCGGTCGGATCCGGGACTCTCCGCCCCAAGGGAGAGGCTGATCCGGCTTCACCTCGCCGAGGGCCGAGTGCGCGAAGCCTCCACGATCCACCGATTCAAGTCCCCCATAAAGAAGGGATCTTCGAGTTCACTGGAGATGAAGATTCTTGGAATCGAGATCCAGGCGCGACTCGGAAACGAACCCGACCTGTCCATCCCACCAAGTACGGAAATCTCTCTTCGTATGCTTCAAGAACGGACGGTGGACGCGCTCGGTCGTGGATTGCGATTCCGCACCGGAGCGGCCGCCGCACAGGAAGTGCTCGCCGAACTCGAAAGCAAAGTCGACCGGCATTCAAAAGACATCTTCGTCAAGGAACAGATCGATCTCCTTCTCGATGAGGACGAACTACTGGATCGAGCGATCGAGATTGTTCGAAAAGCCGAGACGACCTACCCAGGAAGCCCTTTGATTTCGCTGGCACTCGGACAGGTGCTCGTTCGTAAAGGGATTGAGCTGGACAAGGCCGAAGCTGCGCTGAATGCGGTACTCGAATCCGATCCTGAAAATGTGGAGGCGCTCGCGACGCTCGCAGACCTTGCCGCTCTCCAGGGTGACAGTGAGTCGGCGCTCGCGGGCTACGACAAGGTGCTCGAACTCACTTCGGACAATCTGCAAGCCGTAGTGGGCCGACTCCATCTTCTCGCGGAGACCGAACGGCGAGCGGAGGGCATCCAAACGATGCTGGACTACATCAACCGAGGTAATCCCTATGAGGGTCGAGCCGCGCTTGCGCTCGCACGAGTCCTGGACGATGCCGACTCGGGACGCGAGCGCCGAGTCGACCTCGCCCGGCGAGCGATTCGGTTTGGGGCAGGGGAACCGGCTCTCAAGCTGCTGTCATCACTTTCGCCGGAAGCCGCTGCTGAATACCAACTTCGATTGCCGCCCGATCTCTCGAATGGGGCTGAAGACGCGACTACACCTACAACACCTACAACACCGACAGCTCCCGGCGAGCAAAGCTGAGAGGCATCCCCTGGGCCCCACGGCTTCCAGCGGCTGATCATTGCCCCTAGTAGCCCTCCCAGTAGCCCCTTAGCTACCGACCGCTCGGCCCAGCGCGATCTCCATTTTTCCTCGCGATTCGCTGTCGAGCAAATGAGCTCGGCTTAACGCTTCATCGTTCATACCGAAGGGATTGGCCTCGATCCAGGCTTCTGCTGCAGACTGATCCGCCACATAGAAGCGCTGTAGTATCCACATGATCGTGATGTTCCGTCGATTCTTTATTGAGATCTTGCCGCTTTCGGCAAGAAGGTCCAGCCAGTCCACGCGATATTGATTTCGTTCGACGGTCTGGGATAGAGCCCGGTAGCGGAGTAGGCCGATCGTCTTTTGATCGAAGGCGTCGTCCTGGGTGTTGATCCAAGCGAGCATTCCCTGTGGGTCCTGCCGCAGCCACTTCGTCGCAACCCGCTGGATCGCCCGAAATCGGCCGGCCGACTCGGGAAAGTCGAGCACCCAAACGAGCGCGGCTTGCGGATCGTGATGTCCCCACGCGCTGGCGATCCGGGGAACGAAAGTTCCGATATCGATTCCACTATCGCTGGCAATCTCGAGCCACTCGACGCAAAGCTGCGGATTTTGGTGGGCCACGATGGCCAGCCCCGAAGCCAGCAAATGCCGCTTGGTATCCGCGTGATATGGCAAAGACTGAGTCCATTCGAGGGCCGCGCGATCGCCGTCCCGCAAGATCTTCATTCTCATCCAGGCCTTGAGCGCCATTTGTTGCGTCTCGGGATCAGACTGCGTGAGCACGAAGTCCGCGAGACCGGGTTTTCCCGAGGCGAACCAGCCGGAGACCACCGAGTCTGCGATTGCACCGCGGAACGAAGGCATCTTCGATGCAGCGTCCGTGAACAGATCGCTCGACATCAATCCTGCGGGATCCATCTGCGCCCACGTTCGCATCACGGCCGTAATGACTCGTGGCTGCTCCATCCGGACTTCACTATCGGCGAATAAGTAAGCCCCTACGGGATCGAAGCGAGCCCACCAGCTCGCGAAGAGCGCGTATTCGATGTCTCCCTGATCAAGGGGCGCGATCATAAACTCAGCCCTGATGTCTTCTAGCTGATCGGAATTTGCTCGCTGGAAGAATTGTGCGACGCGTTCTGAGCGCTGCAGAATGTCCGGGTGGCGGAGGATGTCCTTTAGCGTTGCGTTCGTCGAAAGAGCATCGCCGAACGCCGACCCCGCTTGGCCCTCGGAAATGCCCTCTCCATCCCCCTGGGATATTTCTGAACCACATGCCACAAGGAAAATGATGGATGTGAAGAGCAGGGCAAAATACGAATTCGAAACCGTGATTCTCCGCGGCTCCGAGCATTGAAGATGGCTTTTGGGCATTTGAGCGTCGATCTCCGTTGAATTTACCGCGTCTATAACGCAAGGCGTCCGCAAACACAGCCTGGTTGAACTCCGTGAATCGGCAGAATCGGCATTTGACTCATCACAATTCTGACGTTAATTCATTTTTTTTCGTCACCTAAACAGGCGAATTACACAACCTACAAACAGACAGGATGGGGCGATTGTGATTTTTACGGGCTGGAATACACCCATTATTGAAAAATAAAGCGCATAAACATGATGCCCAAAAACGCCAGAAAAGACTTCCATTCTTGACAGACCGCATGATAGAGTGATTCGAGGTGAAGGCATTGACCATCAACTTGTGGTCAGTACCCACCAGAACACGCGATCAAAGAAAGCCCTATCTACCCGGGAAATATTAGTTTCCGGACAATAATTTGCTGGTCTCCTGCACCGCTGTTGTGTGTAGAGGGGCAAAGACAAACCGAACGAAGGAGTCTCACGATGTCCAAAATTGTTAGAACAGCCCTCGCGGCCACATCGGTTGCGATCGCAGTCGGAATGGCGGCCTCAGCGGTCCAAGCGCAAAGTGTAGCCATGGCCGGTAGCTATGGAGAAGGAAACGGGATCATCGTTAACATCCCGCAGAACCCTCCGAACGTGGCCTGCGATCCGGCTCTCGCCAAGTGTGTAGGCAAGCGGGACCTGACTCCGGCAGACTTGGTGACGGCGATGACCAGCCTTGGCGGAACGACGAATGTTCCCCCGGCGTTAACCGTAGTTCCCTTCTTGCGTGACGGACCGTCCTTTGGCGTGAAAGGCGCTCGACTCATCAATACCGTCGGCGCAGCTCAGGATGCGCTCAATGTAGGTGAACAGTTCACCGTTCCTCCATTGGCCTTCAACCAGCGCTTGGGGCACCAGGTTGGCCAGGTGTTGTTGAACATCGTGGTCCAGCTCGACACGACCTTCACCGCGGCCATGCCCGGTTCGGTCCGCACCAAGAACAACGGCGTCGATCAGTTCCAATGGTCGTCCACGCCGACCTCGATGGGCCGAGGCCTTGTCACTTCCACAAACCCCGCATACGCAGGCCCGCCAGAGACCCGCATCATGGCGCAGCGGCTCTTCTCGACGGCGGATCGCGTGGCACACGGCCAGAACAATGGCCTGACGACCGCGGATCCGAACTACGACTATCGCATGGATGTCAACACCGTTCATAACCATACCTTCGGCGCCGATCTGCTCGACCTCAATTACTCCAACTCGGATCCGCTGGGCGGCTTCACGGGCACGATGGCGATCCTCCTTGATGGTTCTGGTCGGTTGTACCTCAACTCACCGGGCTTATCGGGTGCGGTCGCTGGGGCGACAGATCCGAACAACCTCAAGCCGATCGTCGGGTCGAACCCGGTTGGTGACCTCATCCCTGGCTTCAACGTTCGAAACGCGGCAGGATGGAACTACACGGTTCCCGGACGCCAGCTCGCGGGCCGAATCAAGGCCTTCGGACCGGCCGCACCGTTTATTCCTGGTGGTCAGGCATCAGCCCCGGGCATCGTTGCGAGCAAGTGCGGCGCGACTGCGATCAACGACACGTGTAACTTGCTCGCGAATAAGTTCAACGACTTTGGAGCGACGGTCGCGCCATTGGGTAATGCTCAGTCGAACAAGGTCATGTTCGCATGGACGACGGGCACGGTTTCCATCGGACGCACTGGCCCGCGACAGGGTGTTGTTCACACTCTCACTCAGACGGGTATGGGGTACGACTCGATCGCACCCACGCCGACCGCCATGGGCGGGGCCCAGCGTAACGTTGGCCTCGTAGCCGGCTCCTACAGCAAGCGAACTTCTCAGGGCGGCACGTCACTGGAGATGAACACTCAGATTGCTGGTGTCGATCTCAGGTTCACGCCTGAGCCGGGTGCGTCGATTGCACTGCTGAGCGGTCTCGGCCTTCTCGGTGCTCTCGGAGTACGACGACGAAGCTAGTCGGATGCGTGATCCAAGTGCCTGATTTTTGGGGCAATTGGAAAACTAGACCGATGAACTGAAAACAAGAGGGGCCCTAGCCGGAAGTCGGCTAGGGCCTCTTTTTCGTTCATGCTGCAAGTACGCTCGCTTCGCGAGGACTACCGACTACCCCGAGAGCTGGTTTGGCGAAGCTCAGCCCGAAGCTTCGGTGCAATCTCGAGCCCATCGATCCAGGTCGCAACGGCACTCTCGTCCTCGTGACTCCAGAACTTCGCCACTCGCAGCAACATCGCATTCCGATTCGGCCCGGGCGGCAGTCGCATCACCCATTCCGACGCCTCGACAGGGCGCTTCCTGGCAAGTTTCGAAAAGAGCCCAGTGAGCATGAGCGCATCCACCCCTTTGAGGATCCGCGGTGATTCCGCGCTGACGCGTGTCTCCTCGAACCATTTCCAGGCAGAATCCATGTCATGGATTCCCCACATGGCCATTGCGCGGGTCAGGAGGCGATCCCTTTGTGCCGTCGCCTCGTGTTCGATCAGCCAGATGACCGGCGCCTTTGGATCATTATTTCGCCAGACCTCGACCAATCGGTCAAGCACGTCCTCTTCCATCCAAGCCGGCGTTCCCTCAGAAACGAAAGAGTCATAGAGTTCAACCGCCGCAACCGAGTCCTCCCGAGCGACCAGGTTGAGTGTCACTCGGGCGAACCGCTGTTCGAAATCGCTCTGTGTATTCGGTTCCATCTCAAGAGCGAGTTTGATTGCGGCGGCAGGCCCGGTGGCTTGCAAAACTCCTCGCACATAGCTGTCCACCACATCGATGCGCTGATCCGAGTCCCAAAGCCGGTGCGCAACAATCAGGGCCCCCTTCGGATCACCGCCAAGCACCCAGCCCTTCACCAGGGGACCAAACGCCATGACGCGCATATCGGTGTCGGCACTCGTCTGGACGTAGTTGACCGCAGCCAACCAATCTCCGCGAGCCGCCCATTCACGAATCACGATTCGGAACCCCAGCTCACGCCGTGAGCGGATCGGCCAGCTCTCGATCTCGCGAATGGCCCCGACCGGGTCGAGATTCACCCAAGCCGCCAGGAAGAGCTGCAGGTCGATCGGATCCCAACCCCCAACCCGCCCGGATACGACACGCGCTGCCCCCTCCACGTTATCCTCGTTGAGCCCCTTGAGGAGCCCGACAAGGGAAACCGCCCGAGGAAAAGCCCGCGGCATCTGAAGTGCCTCAGCGACGGCGTGCTCCATTTCCGCCGCGTTGCGGATCTCGCCTGCGTCCGGAAATTCGATCGGGGCGGGTCCGACGCGTTGCCCAAGGAAATACCCCAGAAGCAGCGTCCCGCCGCCCACCAGCCCAACCCATCCTCGCTTCATCAACGCCCCCTAAACCGCACGAATGCCACGGCTGAATGATCTAATCGTATGGAAAGTCGCGGCGCTTGAGGACCGACAGCTCGTCCTGGCCCGTTAGAGGGCGCGGCCGAGTGTGACCTAGATGCAATTTCGAGGCGAGGGACGACCTCGGAGATAAATACCTCCAGCAATTCCAAATACTTGGGGGAATCAGCAGGGCCTGGGGAGTATGAATTAGATCCGCTCATGAGGAGAATCCACGGAATCTGGATCTTGGAAAGACGCGGTGGTTCGAGCGTTTACAGTCGTGCTGAACAGCACGGATCTCGGGCTCTTCGTAGCAGCCGCCCAAAACCAAGCATCGACCGCGCGGAGAAGGTCGTCTCCGAGTCGATCCCTCAGCCCTTCAACATCCCGTCAATCTTCTCGGACAAGGCCTCCACCTGGTACCGAAGCGGTGCGTTCTTCAGCACCTGCTCCTCCACCTTCTTGATCGCATTGCGTACGGAGGGATGGTCGCGGCCTAACGCCCGCCCGATCTGCGTCAGTGACGCATCTGTGTACCTGTGAGACAGGTACATGGCGAGTTGCCGCGGGACGAGAACGTCGCGGCGGCGGGACCGCGAGGCGAGGGCCTCGGGGCGCGCGCCGAAGAATGCTGCGACGGCTTTGACGACTTCGGGGACGGCGATTTGGCGCGGAGCGAGCTGCGCGCCGGCGCCGGCCTTTAGGTCGATGGCTTCTTGGACGAGGCTCTTGTCGATGGCTCGGCCTAGCAAGGACGAGGTCGTGACGACCTGGATCAGGAGCGACTCGAGGTCGGTGACGCTGGCGCCGAGGGCTTCGCATTCGCTGGCGTCGACGAGTAGATCGAGGCAATCGGCCGGGAGGTTGACGCCGCCGGCTGCCGCTTTTTCGCGGAGAATGTGGCGGCGGACGATGGCGTCGGGGCGATCGAGCTCGGCTATAAACCCACGGCCGACAATGGCGCGAAGCTTTTCGTCAAGGCCCGTTAGGTCGCGGGGCGTTCGGTCGCCGGTTAGAAGGACGCGTCCACCGGATTCGAGCACGTGGTTGATCGTGTGGAAGAGTTCCTGCTGGGTTTTGGTTCGGCCGGAGAGGAACTGGACGTCTTCGACGATCAGCAATTCAATCGGTCCGCGGTAGCGCGTGGTCCAGGCGTCGTTTCGGCCGTTACGCATGGCGGAAACGAACTCGCTCGTGAACGTTTCGGCGGTCGTGTACAGGACGCGGCTTCGCGGCGCGCGGGGTGCGGCCGCTCCGGGGCCCGAGGCGTAACCGGTGGCTCGCGACTCGGGGAGGGCGCGGCGGGCTTCGTCGGCGGCGGCGCGGGCAAGATGGGTCTTACCCATGCCCGAGAGGCCGGCGAGATAGAGAAGGTTGAGGCTTTGCTGTCGCTTGCGAGCGAGCGCGAGGGCAGCTTCGCGAGCGAGGGAATTGCAGGGGCCGACTATGAACCGTTCGAAGGAGAAGGGTTCTGCGTTTCGGCCGCCGGGCTCACCGTTTAAACCGAAGGCGCTACCGCCCTGCATCTCGGACCGAGGACCGGTCGGGCGCGCTGTGCGGGGCATCTGAGGGGCGCCGGCACGCGAGACGACGTTCGGGCCTGCGTGTGAACTCGTGGACGCGTCATTGCGGACGCGAGCAGCGGACTTTTTGAGTGGCTTGAAGGCCGGCACGCCGGCGAGGGCATCCGGAGAGTCAAAGCCTGCGTCGGAGTCCGTCGCCGGAGTCGCGAACGAGTTCGCTGTAGCCGTCGCAGCGGAAGAGGAAGCACGAGAGGAAGCAGGTGCCGCCGCCGGCGCGAAAGCTGGCGCAGCGGAAGGGGCATTCATGGGTGCTAGATAAGGCGACGGAACAGACTGGAGCGGGGCCCGAAACGCGCTCGGCTGATCTGTTGAGCCAGCGCCCGAGGTGCCCACCGAAGAGCCGCCACGCGCGATCGGCGAATGCATGCCCGCGTGAGCGTCACTGCCATTCACGACCTGCGCACGACTCGCAACGCCAACGCTGCGCATGCCGGCACGTTCTGCGTGCTGTCCGTGCTGTCCGTGCTGTTGTGGCTGTTGTGATTGCGCCGAACCACGACCGGAATCCTGCGGCGAAGCACTCACGTCAAGCGTGTGACCCGCAGCGCCTGCGAACTCATTCGCAGTGAGGAGTTCGAGGTCGGTGTTCGTTGCGCCAGCTGCGGCCAGGGCCTGCTTGATAGCGGGAAGATGGTTATTACGGATGCGGTCTCTATGGAACGAAGTCGTGCATCCGAGCACGAGCCGATCGCCGGCGAGTTTCGCTTCGAGCGGCGCGATCCACGCGTCGAATACAAAGTCGGGAATGTCTTGCTGGAGTTGACGCAGAGCGTCTCCCCAGACCTTGGGCGAAAAGGTCATACGGTAAGAGCCGACGAGGAACGGAGGTGAGTCCGATCCCTTTCCCTAAAAGATGATTCGCTGGACGTGGAGTCGAGCGTAAGAACGATGCGAAGCGCGAGGAAAAATTAAACTATGAAGCATGCTGGGCGCTGGGAAATTTCGATCGTTCTGCGAGGGACATCTTGGCCTCATGAATCGATCCCATGAAACGCGACGAGTTAGGCACGTTTCTGTCTCCTCTTTTAACGCCGCACCCCACACAAAAATTCGATGTGGAAATGAAGAGTGAAGCGAGGGGGCATTGCCTCAATTTTCTGGAATTGAAGCGGATCTGGGGGTATCTCACGAGGTTCAAGGGAGTTTTACTCGATTCGGTATCGGTTCTTTCCGAGCGAAATCGAGTTAACCATTCATGCTTTGGATTGGCAACGAAACGTAACTTGGATGCCACACGCCGGGTGACACATTTCATAATTACTTAGTAGGCGCTGTTAGGCGACGATTAAGCAGTGTTTCGTTTCGAATTTCCGATGTGATTTGAGCACCTTCGGCGATCAACTCAAACTTGTTTCGACCCCACAAACATCGGAAGTGAACCGCTGTATCAAAAAATAGGATCTCCATTTATCGACCGCATTCGTGGTTTAACGCGAAAATTGTCGAATTTACGAACCGTCAGAATTAGTTGGGCAGAGCCGATGAACTCGGATCCGAACCGCCGGTCGCTGCTAGTCGAAAGCGCAACAATTCCGACATTGTTTCGCAGCGGTTTGCAATCGAATCGGCTTCGAGCAGTTGTTGGCGCTCGATTGGACTGAATGAAATTGATTGAGTCAGTGCGTTCACGAGTCGCGTTGATTCGAGACGGGCGAACGCCTCGATCGCTTTTGTCGGATCGTCGGAGGAACCTATCCGACGAATCAACTGATCAAGCAGTTCAAGCAAAGCGACACGCGCATCTTTCATCGCTTCGATCTCTTGTGGCGTCTTCGGTTCGGGATCATCCAACAACTCCACGCGTGCGGATCGGTAAAGCTGCTCCGAGGGTCGCGTGTCCTCTTCTAGAATTCGAAAGCGACGCTCACCCACCAACATGATTTGGATGGTTCCGTCGGGTCGCTCTTGCGAGTGGGCTATGCGACCGAGGCAACCTATGTCGAAGATGGCGGGGTCGCCGGCCATCCCGTCGACGGAGGCGGGCCGAACCGCGACCATGCCGATCTGATGGCTGCCTTCGAGCGCGGCGCGAGTCATCTGCCGATAGCGCGGCTCGAAAATATAAAGGGGGACGGAGACCTCCGGCAGGAGGACGACATCGGACAATGGAAAGAGGGCAAGCGACTCGATTTGCGTCATCGTGGCAAGAGCTTAGCCGCCGAAGACGGGGACGGAGGCGCTGCCGGCTTGTGGCGTTGACGTCGATGCCGTTGATCCCGACACTTGCTCTTGGGGGCAGGGCGGTTGGATAAGCGGGAGAAGAAGGAGCTGATGGCACGGCTCGAGCGGGATGCACAACGCATCTGTGCTCATTTCCGTTTGCGTTACCGCGTGCTCGAACCCGAACGCGCGAACGTGAAGCGGCGTTACGGCGTGTGCTTCTCCGACGGTACGATCCGGATCCGACTCTTCCACGTGACCACGCGAAAGGCGCTCAAGTACTCGAGCCTCGTGAACACTTTGTGCCACGAACTTGCGCATTTGCGGCATTTCAATCACGGCCCGCGTTTCCAAGACTTCAACGCCGAGATCCTCGAATGGGCGCGCCGCCAAGGCATCTACGTGCCGGGCGCGGAGCCACGCGAACGTGTTCGCGAATTGCTGGGGTCGGGAGCGACCGCTGGTACCTCGGCGAGAGCAGAAAATCTGTTTCCGACGGTAGCTGCGCGCGGCGGAGCTGCTGGCCGAAGCCCCACGAAGACGCTTCCCAAGCCCGCTGCAAAGCCCCCCAAATCCCCAAGGAAGTCTTCGCCCAAGCCACCCCGCGCCACGAAGCCGACCTCACCTCAGCTCGAACTCTTCGGCTAGCGCCTCGTCAGGCGCCGCCGCTTGGCTTCACCCGCGATTGCCTTGCGGCTCTCCATCCGCCCCGCTCTCAACTCAGCTCTCAACCCACCTCTCAACCCAGCTCTCAACCCACCTAAGACGAGCCCAAACCAAAAGATCCCGACAGGCATAGAGCCTTCGGGATCATTCGTTCGCCATCGATTGATTACTTGGCGTGATGCTGTGGTGCGACGTTTTCTGCTGCGGTCGCCGTGATGTCGTTCCGGGTCGCCGCTTAGCCGGCGTTGGAAGCCGCGCGGAGCTCGTCGACCTCTTCGAGGTTGTTCGGGCCGGTGACGACCTTGCAGTCGACCGCGTCCACGGCGATCGATTTGTCGAGGATCTGGGCAATCAGGCTGTCGACGCTCAGTTCGTCGTATTCGGCCAGGCCGTCCTCGAGGTCGCTCTCGGTGATGGAGAATTCGATTGAGAGCTTGATCTTGATGTCGTCCATCGTTCTCTTTCCTGTCGTCCGGAAATTGTTCCGGGATTCCTTCCGGAAATCGTGCTCCGGCTGAATGCTTCTGGCGATCGTTTTGAGACGCGCGCGTGTCGCCCGCCGATCGATCATCGATCAAGCTGGGCAAAGAGTTGGAGTCGTCTCGTCCTGTGCTCGTTCAGGCGATCGCGCTGGGCCTCCGTTCACGCACAAGAGTCCTGACCATCCTGAAAAATCGGATGTCATGCGAGACGGATACAGCCGCAAGTACCTGATTTTGCAGCGGAAATCCTTATTGGCGGCGAAGGATACCGCAATGAACCGAGCGGGGCTATCCATTTTTCCCGCAATTTTGAAGGCTTAGGGTCGAGAACACGTGGATTAGGGGTGGGCGCCTAGGGATTTAGGAGGATCGGATATCGCGGGTATCGAGTCTGGCCTCAAGCCAAACGAGCACGATCGAAGCGAAATGGATCAGCATGAACCCACCGAGCGAGATCCTATGGAGGAGCGTGAAGCTCTGCTGGGTCGCTTCGGTATTGAGGGCGCCGAGGGTACTGGGGCGGACCGCGGCGACCGCAGGCGAGAGGAAGATTTCGCTCGCCAGACAGAGGATGCCGAGCACCACCGGCAGCCCTATGACCATGCCGCGTCGACCGAGGCCAACGCCCGCCGCAGCGACGACGAATGCCGCCCCCGCTCCCGCGAAATGCAGAATTGCGAGCAGGCCGCCCGCCAAGTCACCGGCGATATCGCTCGGCAAGACCTGGAAGGCGATCCGCGACACCACGAATGCGAAGAATGCCCACGAGCCAACCCACCCGCCGAGGGCGAGCCAGAGCGACGTGCGCAGGACCGTCTGCGAAATCACGACGTGGCGTTCTCGTCGATGGGCTGATCACCCTCCATGGGTTGAAGAGTGACGGGATCGAGACGCTGGTCCTGGAGATGGGCCGCAGTCGATTCGTCGACGACGTCACTATGGCACGCGGCCTTGCGACCTTCGTGAGCCATAGCGCCCTTCGTCTTCGAGGCGAGGCGATGGATCTCTTCGGGAGAGAGCACGCCGCGCTTTTCCAGGATTTCCTTCTGGGTGTCGTTGAGCGCGTCCGAGACTTTCGGCGTGTCCCATTGGTAGGACTCGTCCTTGCCCGACACGAAGAGCTGGATCTCCTTGGAGATACGAACCGAGCACCAATCGTGGCCGCACATGGCGCAGAAGTCGGTATCCACATCGAGATCTTCGTCGTGATAGGCGCGAGCCAGATCGGGATCGAAGGAGAGCTCGAAATGCTTTTCCCAGTTGAGCGCCGCACGAGCCTTGGTCAACTCGTCATCGCGATCCCGCGCCGACGGAATCCCGAGCGCCACGTCCGCCGCATGCGCCGCGATCTTGTAAGCGACACAACCCTGTTTGACATCGTCCTTTTTGGGCAGTCCGAGATGCTCTTTGGGCGTGACATAACAGAGCATCGACGCTCCGTGATACGCCGCCGCGGTCGCCCCAATCGCGCTCGTGATGTGGTCGTAACCGGGAAAGATGTCCGTCACGAGCGGGCCGAGGACATAGAAAGGTGCGCCGTGGCAGAGCCGCCTTTGCAACTTCATGTTGAACTCGATCTGGTCAAACGGAACGTGCCCGGGACCTTCGATCATCACCTGGCAGCCGTGGCGCCAAGCCGTCTCGGTCAATTCGCCTAGCGCCTGCAGCTCGCCGAGCTGGGCCAGATCCGTTGCGTCCGAGAGGCCACCGGGGCGGAGTCCATCGCCGATCGAGAAGGTCACATCGTATTTGCGAATCAGTTCGCAGATGTCTTCCCAGATCTGCGTCATCAGGTTTTCTTCTTCGTGGTGGATCATCCACTTGGCCAGCAAGCTCCCGCCACGACTCACGATTCCGATCAAACGGTTCGAGACGTAGGGCAGATGCGCGCGGCGCACGCCGGCATGAATCGTGAAGTAATCGACGCCCTGCTTCGCCTGATGCTCAAGCGCTTCGAGGACCATCTCGCGGTCGAGATCTTCGATCTTCTTGTCGAGGATCATCGAGTAAATCGGCACGGTCCCGATCGGAACCGTCGACGCCATAGTGATCGCCTCGCGAGTCGCGTCCACATCGCCGCCCGTCGAGAGATCCATGACGGTGTCCGCTTCCCAGCGTTCCGCCCAGCGAAGCTTCTCGATCTCTTCTTCCATGCCGCTCGAGATCGGCGACGCACCCATGTTCGCGTTGATCTTCGTGAGCGAAGCTCGACCGATCGCCATCGGGTCGAGATTGTTTTTCAAGTGGACGCGGTTCGCCGGGATCACCATGCGGCCCGCGGCTACTTCGTCGCGGATTTCAATCGCCGTGAGATGCGGTTCGCGTTCAGCGACGCGAGTCATCTCGGGCGTCACGATTCCGAGTCGCGCGCTTTCGAGCTGCGTGATCGGTTCGAATCCTTCGGGCGCCTGGAATGAGTAGGCGTTCGCCGGTTCGACTTCCGGATGAGCGGAAGTTGCTAGGCGCTTGCCTTCGGGCAGCTCGGTCCAGTCCGGAGGCATGAAATCCCAAGCCGTCTTGTCCGAGGGCTGGGGCATGCCGGGGGTGTCCGGAGAAGAAAAAGTGAGCGCGCCGCCGATCTGCGGCGGATTTGCGAAGCTGCCTGGCGTGGTGCCTTCGAAATTAGAGGAGGGGTTGTTCCCCAGCCCGGGCAGCCCGAAGCGGGACGTCAAGAGCGCGAGGTTTTCAGCGGAGGGACTAGAATCTGCGGACATCGGTATGGGCCTTCCCTAGGCGCGTTCTCTTCATCTTAGCGGCGCCGTCAAATAGAGACTTCACCGAAGCAAAGAAGCAAAGAGACGTCGTCGAAGAATAGGAACGAGATCAGGTTCGAAGGGTCTGCTCTCAGATCCGACCGCGCCTCGATTTCGAAGCGACAAGCGGACCACCCCCAGGCGAATCGACGATCACTCACGCCGCCGCCGAAGCGACCACGCAGCAACCGAGCAGTGGAGTCGCGAGCGTATCACGATCCCGAGGCAGGGCCATTCCGGAGAACCGAAGATTACGAATCTCGTAGCGCGCGAGTGGCAGGATGCGGGTGGCTATGGATCGCACGAAGGCGAGGGGCGGCTTCACCTCTTTGTCTATATCTGCTTGGGCAAGTCCTAGCGAGTTCGGCTGCAATTCCGGACCCATGAACTCGACGGGGACCGTCGTGAAAACCGGATCGTTGAGATCGATTTGTAGAAGGGCATCGCCCTTCGACGTGAAAACCCGATGTGTGCCGATCCATTCGTCGGCTGCGAGTAAGTCCTTCAAGAAAACGCTGCCATCTTCGCGGTAAGCGACGACGGGACCTTCGACGCAGAAGAAGTCAGTGTCGTTCGCGTCGGCGGAACCGGGTAGGCAGCTTCCGCGCACTCTCAAACGGCTGATCGGCTCCCTCGCTTGATGGTTCGTCGTGGGCTCCGCGCTAACGTTGCGGCCATGCCGAGTATCCCTATCGCGAATTCCAGCTTTTTCTCCGCAGCGTCCTCGCCACGCGTAGTTCAGCGAGTGCTTTTGGCAACGCTTCTGCTCGTCTCGCTGGCGCTCGTTGGCTGCGACCGAAATATCGAGCCTTATCAGCCGGGCGAAGAAGCAAAGGAGCCAGATCTGGCACGCATCTTCCCGGCGCCGTCCGGAGCTGTTGGCTCGGCCGATGGTCAGGGAGATGAAGGCGATGATTTGGGGCAGGTGCCGCGCGGCGCGGTGCCCCCGAGTCGTGCGGAAGGCAGTGGGCCAAGTGCTGCGGCCGCGACTTCCGGGTCTAGCGACCCGATCACGGGCGAGATCGTGTTGCCGGCCGAGCTCGCGCTGTCGCGGCCCGATGGCGGCGTGCTCTTCGTGATTGCAAGGCCGAAGGGTGCGCGGGGTGGGCCGCCTTTGGCGGTGCTGCGAATTCCGAGTCCCGACTTTCCACTCGCGTTCTCGATCGGTCCGGAGGACGTGATGATTCCGACCATGCAGTTTGTGGGCGAAATTTCTATGTCGGCGCGACTTGATGCGGATGGCAATGCGATGACCCGCGGCGCGGGCGATATCTCAAGTGAAGTGATCGAGCCTCTCGAACCGGGCGCAACCGGCGTCACGATAACGCTCTCCGAGCGCAGTTAAGCACATCGACTCGATTCGAAGAACGGGGCGTTAGGCGCGGCGCGGCGTTAGAACCGTGTGCGTTCGAGCTTTACGTCCGCTCGCGCCCAGGCACGGGCATGGCCTTGGCGTGCCCATTCCGCCTTCGCGTCATCGCCCCTGAGTTCGAAGCTCTTGGCGAGGCCGAAGAGCGACCATCCGTTCTTGGGATACTGCTTGAGGTCCGCGAGATAGACGGCCTCTGCTTCTTCGGCACGACCGAGGTCGAGGAGGACTGCGCCTAACGCCTGTCGTGGGGGCGCGTACCAAGGCGGCGGCTCCATGTAGGGAAGCGCATCGTGCAAGACTGTTGCTCGTTCGAGATGCGACACCGCATCATCGAAGGATGCCCCGGAAAGCGCGAGCTCCGCATCGAGGTCTGCCGCGGCGATTTCAAGAAGCGCACGGGCCGAAGCCGTTCCGCCCGCGAGAATGAGCTCTGCGGATCGTGGGTCGTCGATGATGAGTCCGAGCCGGTAGCGCGCGGCCCGTCCATAGTCGGAATAACCGTCGCGCAATTCTGCGAGGCCACGGGTGTACTGCCAAATGCCCGCGAGGTAGACATCATCGTCGGAGGGCTTGGTCTCCGCGAAGAGCGCATCCCACATCCCAAAGCGTGCCATCGTGAGCATCGGAATTGCGACGAATTCCTGCAGAGTAGGCACTTCCTTGAGGCCGCCCTTCGTCACGGCGGCGAGTTTTCGGGCCGTCATGAGCGCGAGGTCCTGACGCCCTTCCGCCGCGGCTGCGGCCCACAAGAAATGAACGTTATGCGGGTAGTAGGCGGCTCGGTAAAAATTGCCGCCCCTGCACCATGCGAAAAATTTCTCGTCGGCTTCGGACGCCCGTGCATTAATGTCGGCCGCATCGTCGTAGCGTCCGATTCGCCAATAGATATGCGAAGGCATGTGGACGAGATGCCCCGCTTCGGGTGCGAGGGTCGCGAGACGGTCCGCGGCCGCTTCGGCGCGCTCGGGGAAATACTCTTCCACCGCGTGGATGTAGTAGTGGTTCGCGCCGACGTGCCGTGGCTCGCGCTCAAGAACGGATTCGAGGGCCGCGATGAGCTCGTTGGTGTATTTCCGGGGCTTCGCTTCGCTCGTCCAATACGCCCACGGGGTTAGATCCATCAGGGATTCCGCGAAGAGCACCGCTGCATCGAAATCGTCGGGATTCGCCTGGACGAGTGCGCGCATGGATTCTGCATAGGCGAGGTCGAGTGCGCTGCGATCCTCCGTGGGCTCTGCCTGGTACCGAGGTGCGAGGGCTTCGGCGTAGGCGCGGTCGCGGCTGCCTTTTTTTGTTAGGCGAACGGCCTCTTGGGCCTCTTGATGGGCGCGCTTGGCTGCAGTGGGGCCCATAGGCCGGTTGATGTTGGGGCCGAGGGCGAGGGCGATGCCCCAGTGGCAGGCACCACAGTTAGGGTCGAGGCGGATAGCCTCTTCGAAAGCCTCTATAGCTGCTTCGTGATTGAAACCGAAGATGAGTGTTAGGCCTTGGTTGAAATAGCTCTGGGCGAGAGGTGAATTGGTCTCGATCGGGTGTGGGATCGCGCCGAGCTGATCCGAGAGTCGCGGAGTTTGAGTCGGGGCTTCGTCTGCGAGTGAAGTGCTGGGCGCCTCGCTGCCAGGCATGCAGCTGGCGAGTGTTATGACGAGGAACGTCGCGATGAGTGATGTCGCAATGAGGTGTGGGAGGAGCGCAGCCTCGCGGGATACGCCTCGCCGCGGAAGGGAAGAGGGCCGCTGTGCGGGGGCCGAAGGGGACGAGAGAGACATGCGCACTCCTCATGGATTTGAATTGCGAAGTTGAGCCGCCGCATTGAATCACTGAGCCAAATTCAAAGGCGCGATTCGATGAAGCCGGAAATAAGCGTAGCGAGCCCGGTCTTTCCGGTCTGCGGCCGTTCTAAGAATCCGAGCTGGGGGGACTAAGCTCGGACCCGCTCAGGACTCGGTGATGTCCGGCGGCGGCTGGGCGGAGAGCGCGTCGAGCATGTCGAGGGCTGCTGTGGTTCCGGCCACGATGACCGCGTCGCCTTCGACGAGTACATCGTCGCCGTGCGGAACGCGCAAATGGGTGCCGCCCTCGGGCTTCTTGGACCGAACGAGGAGAACCTGTACGCCGACGCGTTCGCGGAGCGTCAACCTGCGGAGTGATCGACCCGTTACATGGGGCGGGGCCATTATTTCGCGGAGCTGGTAGCCGTCACCGAGGTCGACGGTTTGGCCACTGCCCGCGGCGCTGATGCTCGTCTGCATGCCGCCCGCGAGGTCGCGTCGTAACTGTTCGCGGTTACTCGCTTCGATGACATCTTTTTCGCGAACGGTGCCAACTAGTTTTGTTCGATCATCGGCGTTCACCACAGCGATTTCGTCGACATGACTCGAACTGAAGATCTGCATCACAACAGACAGATCGACATCGTCGGAAACTGAGGGATGGCTCGTATCCACGAGATCCCCTGCCACGACGATATGCTGCAAGGTCTCTTGCTCGTAGATGAGACGCCGAAGCTCTGCGAGAGAGATCGCGCCCAGATGCGCCCCGGTGGGACTCTCGACGTAGAATTGGCTATGTGGACTCTGCACGACCAGGTCGAGCACGGTTTTGAAATCCGCAGCGGCCGGTATCACAACGGGATCGAGCACGATCACATCGTGCACCGAGAGTTCCTTTAAGACGTTCGGGTTTTTCGCCTCGAAGAAGTCGATGCCCTGGCGACGTAGCTTGACGGTATAGATCGAGTCTCGGAACGAGACCTGCGCCACGAGCGTACTGATCACGCAGGCCGTCATGAGTGCCGGAATAATATCGATCGTCTGGGTCAGCTCGAAGATGATGATGATCGCGGAGACAGGGGCATGTGTCGCCGCAGCAACAACCGCACCCATAGTGACGAGCGCATAAGCGCCTGAGCTGCCGGTTGCGCCGGGGAAATACTGTTCGACAAGCGTGCCCACGACGCCACCGGCCATCGCGCCCAGGAAGAGCGAGGGTGCGAATACGCCGCCCGAGCCGCCGGAACCGATGGTAACGGAGGTTGCGAGGATCTTGGCGACGACGAGCACGCCCATCATGCCGGCGGTCATGGTGCCGGCCAGGGCGCCGCCGATCGTCGTGTAGCCGACGCCGTAAACGTTAGGCAGCCAGATTGCCATGGTCCCGACCATAGCCCCGCCGATTGCGGCCTTGGACCATTCCGGGACGGGGACCTTGGCGAAGGTGTCTTCCGCGAAGGAGAGGGTGCGGATAAAGGCGACAGCGACCAGGCCCGCGACAATGCCGGCGACCATATACGGTACGAGTTCGAAGGGGCTTACGATCTCGAAGTCGGGGACGATGAACGCCGGGTGATTGCCGATCGCATAACGTGTCGCGACGGATGCGACGACGGAACTGATCACGATCGGAGTGAACTGCGTGACGGCGAAGTCGCCGACGATGATTTCCGCGGCGAAAATGGCGCCAGCGATCGGCGCATTGAACGTGGCGGAGATTCCCGCCGCCGCGCCGCAGCCAACGAGAGTTCGCACGCTGGCGGCATTTAGCTTGAGCCACTGCCCGAGATTCGACCCAAACGCCGAGCCGATCTGGATGATCGGACCTTCGCGGCCGACCGAGCCGCCGGTTCCGATTGTGAGTGCGGAGGCGAGGGCCTTTACGCCGACGAGGCGCGCGCGAATCACGCCACCGCGAACCGCGACGGCCTTCATGACTTCCGGAACGCCGTGGCCACGGGCTTCGCGAGCAAAGAAGTAGATGAGCGGGCCGACGATCATGCCACCGACGGCGGGGATCGCGATGCGCCAATACCAGGCCATTTGCTGCGCGACTTCCAGGGGATCGCGGGTTTCGGCGGCCATGCCTTCTTCGAAGACGGCGGCGACTCCGTCGAGACCTTCGAAGGCAAAGCCTTGGATTACGCGGATCATCAGCCGGAAGAGGACGGCGCCGATCGCTCCGGCGAGGCCGACAAATATGGCGCAGACGACCATGTAGAGGTGGCCGCCGCGTTCGAGGAGTTGGCTGGTATCAGCGGGCGCTTGAGACAAACGGGTTCTCTACAGGGGAGCGAGGAACGGAGCGCGAAATTAGCACTGACTCGGCTGAACGCCGTTATGGATCGAAGACTCTTTATGAAGAGGGTCATCTTAAGGTTGGGGTAGTCTCCCTAGATGGCAAACCAAGACGAAGCTGTTCCAACTGTCGCACCGCCGGCCTGGCGCGTGCTCGAAGAAGAGCATCTGCAGCATTGCAAGGTCTTCGATGTCCATAAGGCGACCATGGAGTCGCCGCTCACGGGAGAGCCTCATCCTTTTTACCGGATCGAGTCGCCGCCTTGGGTCAATATTGTTGCGCTGACCGAGGCCGAAGAGCTGGTGCTTATCCGTCAATTCAGACACGGATCCCGGGTCGTCACCCTGGAGATCCCCGGCGGCCTGGTCGATCCCGGGGAGACGCCGGAGTTCGCGGGCGGGCGAGAGTTGCTCGAAGAGACGGGCTATCGGGCGGGACGGCTTGAGAGCCTAGGTTCGCTGAATCCGAATCCGGCGCTCTTCGCGAATCGAGTCCATATGCAGGTTGCCCTCAATTGCGTTCAGGAACAAGAGATCCAGAACACGTCGACCGAGCACACGATGGTCGAGCTACTTCCACTTGCTGAGCTGCCGGGGGTTTTGCGCGAGGGTGGGATCGATCATGCGCTTGTGGTCGCAGCGCTCTACGCCTTTGATCTCTGGCGTCGCGAGCAAGCGCAGTAGTAGGCCGCCTGGCTGCGCGCGCGGTGCTTCACGGTTCGCCCGCGGCCCGTCGCCTAATGATCTGTACGATCGATTTGATCGATCACGATGTCGACTAGCCGAGGATCTTCACCAATCGGAGCGAAGACCCGGATGTCTATCTGCGTATGACGCGCGCGGGCGGCTTCGACCAGTTCAGGAATCGTTTCGCGCACGTGATAGCCGGCGCTCAGGAAATGCAGATGGATGTGAATTTCGACTGCACCCTCTGCGACGAGCGCATCGATCGCGGTCGGCATGTCGGGTTGGGCGAGTTCCATATGCGCATGTGTGACGCGCCATTCCGGACGGGCGCTGGCGACCTGCTCGGCGAAGGCCGCGAGCCGCAGGTTCGCCTCGGCACTTCGCGTTCCGTGATCGACGATCAGGAGTGCACGTCGCTGGGCGGAGCTTGTTTCACTCATTGCGGGCCGAAGCTCCTTTGATTCTTGGGTGGTTTTCGGGTGAGGCCGTGAGGAGTTGCAGTTTGCCGCCCGGGCGATGTGGATCGAATCGACAGGGTCGGCTGATCGAAATCCCTACCAGTACGTCGCCCGGACCGTCATATCGCCAGTCGGTCGCACGCGGCAGGCCAGTCGCAGCTCCGGATCGATCCGGTTGCGCTCTTTGATACGCGCCTCGCGTTCCGATTCTTCCTCGATCGCATCAATCCCCGAAATGACTTCTAGGCCACAGCGCGCGCACGCGCCGTTTTGGCCGCAGGCGCTTGCAATCGGAAGTCCCGCCTCGCGGGTCGCCTCTAGGAGCGTCATTTCCCCAGCTTCGATTTCGAGGGTTCGCTCCGAAGGCAAGAATTTTAGAGTGCACTTCATGGCGCGGGAGTTTAGGCGCTGAATTCGCGTAGGCGAATAGCCTGCACATAATCTGTTGGCACCTTGGGGGCAATGTCGCTCTGGGGCTGCCGCCATCTCGCGATTGCTGGGGTACGCTAAGGGCCATGTCCACCGCGGCGCTCCTCGTCATCGGAAATGAGATCCTCTCGGGTAAGGTTCGCGATACGAACTCCGCGTTCCTGGCCGTCGAGTTGCGCAAACTCGGCGTGGAACTCGAACGCATTCTTACGATTCCCGATGAGATCGATTTGATCGCGCGGGAGACGAAGACGATGTCTGAAAACTACGACTACGTCTTTACGTCAGGCGGCATCGGCCCGACCCACGACGACATGACCATGGACGGGATCGCCCTTGCGTTTGAGCGTGAGCTGGAAACGAACCAGTCCATGATCGACCGGATGGCGCGTTATTCGGATAAGCCTCTGAACGATGCCATGAAGAAGATGGCGATCATTCCGGCGGGTGCGGAAATTCTCGACGTCGGTGGGCTTTGGTTCCCGGTCGTAGTCGTTGAGAACGTCCATATCTTCCCGGGCATTCCGGAACTCTTCGAAAAGAAATTCCACTCGATCGCCGCCCGCTTCAGTGGCGTGCCTTTCGTGTTGCGGAAAATCTTTGTGCGGGAGAGCGAAAGCGACATCGCCGATACTTTGAATGCGCTCCTGCGTGAATATACAGAGCTCATGCTGGGTTCCTATCCGAAGATCAACGAAGAGCACTACCGTGTCATGCTGACCCTTGAGTCTCGCGACGAGGCGTATGTCGAGCGCGCGACGGAGCAGTTAGTCAAGAACCTGCCCGACGATGCGATCTATAAGATCGAGTCTTAGGCGAGGCGCCCAATTGATGGCCAAGTGTTGGCTAGGTACTGAACTAGGCGATGATTGGGTGTTGAACTAGGCAATGGACGACGCGACTTTGCGGAGCTGGCTTGCCTTTGCGCATCCGCTTTGGATGGTGACGAGCCTTGTGCTCGCGATTGCGACCGCTCGCATGGGCCTCGAGATTCGCCGCCGCCGCATGAAGGGAACTCCTATCGGCCGCGCACTTCGCGACCGGCACCTTCGATTCGGGAAAATTTCGATCGCTATGGTCGTGGCCGGCTTCATCTCCGGCCCGCCGTCCATGTTGTTGCTTCGCGACCGCGCCTGGTTCGATTCCTTTCACGGAATCCTTGGAATCATCGTCCTCGGCCTCTTCCTTTGGACGGGTTGGACAGGCCGAGCCCTCGCAAGCGGCGATCAGTCGGTCCGCGATATCCACCGCATTGCAGCCGGGTCAGCGATCGGCGCTGCCATGCTTTCCGCGGTCGCGGGCTTCGTCCTGCTGCCCTGAGCGTAGGGGGCCTAATGCTGGGACTGGGCGACGAGCATTCGCTTCAGCATGAGAAAGGTTCGAATCGAGGCATTCAAGTCCAAACGTATTGCGCAGCGTGCCCGGCACCGCTGCTACCGATCTTGTTGGGCCCGGATCCCACGACTCACCAGGAGATCCCCTTGAACTTGATTCACCGATTCATTGAATGTGCCGCCGCCTTTTTTCGTTCGGCGTGAAATAGACATGCGCCGGATTTGTAAGGAAGGCTTCGCGCAGAAGCTCAAGCGCGCTTGGCAGATGCGCGTGAGTGATTAAAATTTTTTCTGCTGAATCCGGCACGCCTAGCGCGGAAGAACGTCCTGCCCGCGCTGTCGCAACCAATGATCCGCAAGCACAAGACAGACCATCGCTTCGACCATGGGCACGGCCCGCGGCAGTACGCAGGGGTCATGGCGTCCGCCGGCAGAGAGGGTCGTCTCCTTGCCGTCCGAGGTCACGGTGTTTTGTTCGGTGCGGATCGTGGCGGTGGGCTTGAAGGCGATTCGGAGGTTGATTGATTCGCCGTTGCTGATGCCGCCTTGGATGCCGCCTGAGCGGTTGGTGGCAGTTCGGGTTCGGCCGTCCTCGTCGATCAGGAACGCGTCGTTATGTTCGCTGCCACGGAGAAGCGTGCCTTCGAAGCCGGAGCCGATTTCGAAGCCCTTGGCAGCGGGGAGCGACATCATGGCTTTCGCGAGATCGGCTTCGAGCTTGTCGAAGACGGGGTCGCCTAATCCGGCCGGGACATTGCGTGCGACACATTCCACGACGCCGCCGATGCTGTCACCCTGGCGGCGCATATCGTCGATGAGCGTGTACATCTTCTCTGCCGCCTCCGTATCGGGGCAGCGGACGTCGTTGGCTTCGATCTCTTCGAGCGTCACGGTCTCGGCGTTGACCTTCGAGTCGATGTCCTTGACGCGGCTCACCCAGCAGAGGACTTCGATCCCGGCATGCTCGCGAAGGAGCTTGCGTGCGATGGCGCCGGCTGCGACGCGGCCGATCGTTTCGCGGGCGCTGGCTCGGCCACCCCCCTGCCAGTTGCGCGTGCCGTACTTAGCATCCGTTGTGTAGTCGGCGTGAGAGGGGCGATACGTCTCCCGCATCTCGTCATAGGCACTGGGGCGCGCATCTTTGTTTCGGACCAGAATCCCAATAGGCGTCCCTAGGGTCTGACCCTCAAAGACACCCGAGAGGATCTCGGCTTGATCTGCCTCTTGGCGCGGGGTGGTGAGTACGCTTTGGCCAGGCCTTCGTCGATCGAGGTCGCGCTGAATTTCGGCGACATCGATTGCTAGGCGAGGCGGACAACCCTCGAGGACGACCCCGACGCCGCCGCCGTGGGATTCACCGAAAGTGGAGAGTCTGAAGAGATGACCGAAAACGCTGCCCATGTGGATCCGAGTGTTTCGCTAAGCGCGAGGGAGAGGAGAAGGCCGAGAGAGGCTCGGCGACCCATGATCGGCAGTGCCCCGGTTCCTTTCGGAAACGGGCGGCTGCGACTTCACGGGACGGGCGAGAGAGTACCGCTTGTCGAAGGAGAACGCCGAGATCGGGAGAAAGCCTGAATCCGGCTCCGGTTGAGCCCCCGGACAGTCCGGTCAATCCGGTTCCCATGACAGTGCAAAGCTGCGGCAGCACTAAAGCCTCGGCACGGAGCCGACGACATCCTTTCACATGGGACGGCTCAATATTCGGAGTCGACGGAGCCGGGAATCATGCAGACACAGTGGATCGAGGACGCCGCGGATCGCAGTGCGCCAGTGGCCCCGGAAGCCAATGTGCAACTTTGGGCCGAGCGGCGCGCATCCCTCCGCCTGAGCGCCGCCGATCGCGGAATCACCGAGCTGTCCGCCCAACTCGTCCGCGCAGATGGCGAGCGACTAGGTCTCGGCCTCGAGGCCAGTCTCGAAATTTTGGGCCGAGTTTTCCCGGCGGACCGGGTAATTTTCTACCGCACTGATGATTCGGGCATCGATTTCGCGGCGCCTAGCATGATAGACGGATTCGCGGATGTTGAAGAGAGCGGCGCATTGTTCAGAGTCAGCAAGCTCTGGTTCGCGGAAGCGGGGGCCCGACCGGCTGGCTACAGCCGACGGACGCTCTCGCTCGCAGATTTCCCCGACCATGGAAAGGCGTTGCTTGAAGGCCAAATCAGTGGTGGGCCGCCGAGCCTTGGTGCCGGAGTTGCTAGAGGCTGGCAGGTTGCGCGTTCGACGCTGTTCATTCCATGTCCCGGTGAGGACGGCCTTTTCGGTTTCTTCGAAGTGCACGCGGCGGCCTCGGGGCCGATCGAGTCTGAGGCTGCGATCGATCGAGCGGCGCTCGCGGCCCGGGTGCTTGGGGCCGCCTTCGACCGCGCAAATCTACGCGCCGAGCTTACGAGTCTTCATCAGGACCAGAAGCGCGGCACGCGACTCGAGACGCTTGGACGCGTCGCGAGCTCTGTGGCCCACGACTTCAATAACGTGCTCACGGCGATTCTCGGTTATGCGGATCTGCTCGAGATGGAAATCGAGGACACCGGGAACGGTCAATCGGAGCTTGGTGAGATTCGTCAGGCCGCGACTCGCGCTGCCAAACTCGTTGACCAGGTCCTGACCTTCGGCCGTACTCGAACTGCGGGCGACGAATCGGTCGATCTCGCCGAGACGATCGAATGTCTCGGGGGCATGCTCCGTCAGGTTCTCGGCGAGGGTATTGCGCTCGATTTTGACTGGCTCGAGAGGGCTCCGAAGGTCGAACTCGACCGGGCGCGATTCGGCCCCGCATTGATGAATTTGGCGTCTAATGCCCGGGGTGCTCTTGCGTCGCAAGACGTCGCGGCGCGATTCGCTTTGACGACGCACCTCGCAGAGGTCGATGAGCGAGGCTTCGATACCGATTCGCGTCAATCCGTTCCCGGCGCCGCGGCTGGCTCCTATCTAGTTCTGACCGCTCGCGACAACGGATGCGGCATTAATCCCGAAATTGCAGACCGCATCTTCGAGCCCTTCTTCACGACCAAAGACCCTGGGGCTGGAACCGGTCTCGGCTTGGCTTCGCTCACTGAGTTCGTTGACGAGTCTGGCGGCTGGCTGAGAATGGAAAGCGCACCTGGCCAGGGCACGGCCTTCCACCTGTATTTCCCCGTCGAGACTCGCGAGTCCGCCTGACGCCGCCCGCCCCCCGGACGGCGCGCAAAGAGCCCCCGCCGCGATTGCCACGACTTCGTGGCCGGCGCGCCTCGTCCCGATTGATTCGACTCCCGGACGCTCCGTCCGCACCGACTCGCGCCGCAATCGGTTACGTTTCGGTCCCGATCAGCCCGAGGAGTTTCCATGCGCGAGTGGTTGTACGACGTCTTTCGTGAACGTCCCTGGTGGATGAGTGCGACAATGGTGTTTTGCGGGTTCATGGCGTTCATCTACATGCCGTGGGACATCTTCTGGAAGCCCGTCGCAGAAGACCAGGAAGTCTGGTTCGGCATTTTGTTCACCGGCTTCTGGGCGAAAATTCTCGCGCTACCGCATTGGTTCGTTTACTGCGCCGCCGTTTACGGCTTCCGCCGGCGACGTCCGTGGATGGCCTTTTGGGCAGCCGCATATACCGCGCAAGTTGCCTTCGGAATCTATCTCTGGACCGCAATCGAAACCGGCGGGTTCTCGGGGATCATAGTCGGGCTCTTTCCCGCGATTCCGTTCATAGGCCTAACATATGCCTTCTGGAATAGCCGAGACTACTTCAGTCCGAAGCCCCTCTCGCTCACGGCGCGCTACGGCGGCTGGGCGCTCGTCACGGGAGCTTCTTCCGGAATCGGGGCCTCCCTCGCGCGACAGATCGCCGCGGACGGAATGAACGTCGTACTCAGTGCGCGTCGAGAAGATCGGCTCGAAGCGCTCTCGACGGAGATCGAACGAGATTTCGAAGTCAAGACTCAGATCGCGGTGGCGGATTTGGCAGAACCCGACGGAGCGGCGAAGCTCCTCGCCGCGGTGTCGAATGTGGAAATCGGCCTCCTCGTGAACAACGCGGGGCTCGGCTACGCGGGCCGGTTCGATTTGCTCGATGGCGAACGCTTGCGTCAGCTCGTGACTGTTAATTGCGAAGCGCCTTTGGTGCTGACCCACGCACTGGTTCGCGGCATGCGTGAGCGCGGCCGGGGTGGCGTGATCTTTACGGGATCGGTGGCGGGTCGACAGCCGCTGCCCCTTCATGCGGTCTATTCAGCGACGAAGGCCTTCGACAACTTTTTGGCGGAAGCCCTTTGGGCGGAGCTTCGCGCGAGCAATATCGACGTGCTCTCTCTGGAGCCGGGATCGACGGAAACCGAGTTTCAGGAAGTGGCCGGCGAAATCGCACACTCGGGGCAGAGTGCAGATGAAGTGGCTGCATTAGGTTTACGATCCCTTGGTCAGCAACCCTCGGTCATAGCCGGTTGGCGCAATTGGATCCGTGCGAATCTGGTTTCCCGCGGACTGACACGACCGATCGCCGTGCTCGGTGCGAACGCGTATATGTCCAAGCAGACCCGGGAACACCTTCGTTAGATTTGCGTTAGACCTTCGTTAGGTCAGATGATGAGTCGGCGCCGGATTCCGCGCCCGAAACAGACGCCGCGAGCGTCCCCTTCTCGAGAGGAAAACTCTTTGGCCCGCGCATATTGGCTGATGAAATCCGAACCCTTTAAGTACGCCTGGGACGAACTCGTCAAAGACGGCAAGACCTATTGGGATGGCATCCGGAATTACGAAGCGCGCAACAATCTTGCCGCCATGAAAAAAGGCGATCTTGCTTTCTACTACCACTCGAACGAAGGCAAAGAAATCGTGGGCATCGCAGAAGTCGTCGGTGAAGCCTATCCCGATCCGACGACGGAAGACCCACGATGGGTCGTCGTCGATATCGCACCCGTGGTTCCCTTTACGATCCCTGTGACGCTTACCCAGGTCAAGGAAGATCCGAACTTGGCCGAGATGGGGCTCGTGCGGCGGGGTCGGCTTTCGGTGGTGCCGGTGACGGCTGAGGAATTTCGTTATGTCGCGAAGCTCGGTAAAACGAAAATCCCTGCGGCGAGTAAGTCTGCAGCAAAGAAGGTGGGCTCAGAATGATCGTGAGGGCGAAAAGCCGGTTGTGTGATGCGTTTTCGGGCGGGCGGCTGGTACGACTCGCAGGCGTAACCCTGCTTGCTGCCGTGCTAAGCACGAGCGCTGGTTGCGCGAATTTCGGAAGTGTTTTCGGCGGGAGCGAGTCGGGGTCCGCCGAAGGGCTTATGACCCAAGCGCCTATGACCCAAGCACGGATGGAACAGATCTTCGGCGACCAAGTGGACGCGATCGAAGGTCCGTCGGGAGCGATTCGCACGATCGTCGATGAAGTCGAGATCTATTTGATCAGCGATCCGACAAACGACCGCATGCGGCTTCTTGCGCGGGTTGCCGATGTGAACCGCGTTGATCCGCGGATCGTGAATGTGCTCCTGCAGGCAAATTTCTATCGCACCCTCGACGCGCGTTATGCAGTTTCTGAAGGCATCGTATTCTCCGCGTATCTCCACCCCATCTCTACGCTGTCACGGGAAGAGCTTATTTCCGGATTCGATCAGGTGCTGGCTTTGGCCAAGAACTTCGGCACGACGTATTCGAGCGGGAAGCTCGATTTCGGAATTCCCGGCGCGGGCGCGCGTTAGGAGAGCCGTAGGAGATGGCGAATTCTTACGGTGCCGATGGCCGGAGCGATTCCGATTTGACCGGAGATTCGGGGCCCGCGTCCGGCTACGGCGTGCTCTTCCTGTGCACTGGCAACTCCGCGCGGAGTATCCTCGCGGAGGCCGCTCTCGCCCGTCGAGGTAGCGACCGCTTTCGGAGCTACAGCGCAGGGTCGGAACCCAAGTCGGCGCCCCATCCGCGAACTCTCGAAGTTCTTGAACGGCGGGGCTACCGAACGGCGGGGCTAACAAGCAAGAGCTGGGAGGTGTTCTCCGGACCGGATGCGCCGCGAATCGATTTCGTGATCACGGTCTGCGGAAACGCGGCCGGCGAAGTTTGTCCCCTATGGCCTGGGGATCCGGTCACGGTTCATTGGGGCGTCGAAGATCCGGCCGCCTTCACTGGAAGTGCAGCCGAGGAGCGGGCGCGCTTCGAAGCGATCCACGATCAGCTGGCGGCGAAGATCGATGGCCTCGTCGCGCTCGATCTCGACCGACTGGATGCGTCCGAGAGGCTCGCGCAGCTTAGGGAGCTCGCCGCTCGGGGATAGCTTCGGCTCTCGCTTTCCCCAAGAATGGGAGATGCTATGCGTCGAGTGCCGCGAGTGCGTCCGCGTATTCGTTCCACCGCGTGCCTTCATGCGCACGAATCCAGCGGAGTTCGATCATGGGCTTTTCTTGGGCAAGCGCGTAGAGCTCCTGCACGAGTTCGAGATTCTTGATCGGGCCGCCCTTACGCTTCCAGCCGCGCTTTTCCCAGCCGGGCGCCCATTCGTTGATCGTGTTCACGCAGAGCTGGCTGTCGGAGTAGGCGACCAGTTCACGTTCGCCGGGCATCTTCTTGAACGCCTCGACCAAGGCCTTGAGCTCCATGCGGTTGTTCGTGGTGTCGGGATCGCGACCATTGCCTCGATCGAGAATCTTGCCGTCCTCCACCCATACCCATCCCCAACCACCGCGGCCGGGATTCGGATCGCAGGACCCGTCGGTGAAGATTCCCGTGTCCGGTCCACCGAACTGGGTCTCGAGTACTTCTTCGGGCGTCATCTGTCGGGTCTGTCGCTTGGCCATGGCGCGCGACTGTATCGCAGAAGGTGCGCGGGTCTCGCACGCGGATGAACGTCGCGCAAGAAAGTTCTCGGTTAGCGATCGGCGCGGCGAATCGCGACGACAGCAACGTCCGCATTCAGGTTCGGATCGTCAGATACTTCGATGCCCTTTGCGGAGTCGAGGTAGATCGCATCGTCGATCTGAATGCCGATCTTTCCGCAGAGTTCTTGGAAGTCGAGGATCGAGGGAAAGCGGCGGTTTGGGGTGTCGTACCAGTCGTAGGCGTAGAGCCCTTCTTCTTTAGGGAGCCGTCCTTCGCGCACGAACATCTCGCGCAGTGGTGCATGGGCGAAGTTCGGGAAGCTGACTATGCCGCGGCCGGCGATGCGCACGATTTCTTGGAGGACGCCGACGACATCGACGACAGATTGCAGGGTTTGCGAAAGCAGTGCGACGTCGAAGGATTGGTCGGGGATTGCGGCGAGGCCCTGGTCGACGTCTGCGTGGATCGTATCGAGGCCGCGGCCGACCGACTGCGCGACTTCCGTCGCGTCACGCTCGATGCCAAGCAGAGGTGCGTGATTTCTGTCTCGAAGAATCGAAAGGAGTTCGCCGTTGCCGCAGCCGAGGTCGACGATGCTCGCACGTTCGGGCATCAATCGTAGGATCAGCCCGTAGTCGAGGCGATTCGTGAAAAATATGTTAGTCGGCTCGTCAGGGCGAGATTCTTCAGGCACCCTAATCGGGCCGGTATACCCAGGCTGGGCTGCGAGCAGGCTCGCAATCATCCGGGTTCCGAGGACCATGGAGTCTTCGAGCAGGAACGAATCGTGGCCGGCGGGGCTTTCAATGACGCAGCTACTGACCGAACGACCCTGGGCAACGAGAGCGTCGACTAATCGCTGTGAAGCGGCCGCGGGATAGAGCCAGTCGCTTGAGAAGCTGAGGAAGAGCCAGCGGCATTGTGCTGGGGCAAGCGATTTTGTGATCGCTTCGGGAGTGTCGCCGAGATCGAAGAGATCCATGGCGGTCGTAAGCGTCACATAGCTATTTGCATCAAAGCGTTCGACGAAGCGGTCGCCCTGATGCGCGAGATACGTGCCGACCGAGAACACACTCTCGAATCCGGTCTCAATCGCGCGGGGTTGGAGTCGCGTCGGATCGAACTTCGCACGCATCGATTCGTCGGAGAGATACGTGATATGCGCGAGCATTCGAGCGAGCGCGAGACCGGCTTCAGGCGCTTCGTCGTTGTAATACTGCCCGCCCTGAAAGTGCGCATCGTGTCGGATCGCATTCCGCCCGACCACATCGAAGGCAATCCCTTGGCTGCTCAGTCGCGGTGAAGCCGCGAGTACGATTGCGGCGCCGAGTCTATTCGGCTGGTCGATGGCCCAGGTGAGGGCTTGAAGGCCGCCGAGTGAACCACCAACGACCGCTGCAAGTTTTTCGATGCCGAGGGAATAGACGAGCCGCTTTTGGACTTCGACCATGTCGCCAACGGTTACGACCGGAAAGTCTGCGCCGTAGGGCTGATCGCCTTCGGGTCGAGTGAAGTTCGGCCCCGTCGTGCCGCGGCAGCCGCCTAATACATTCGAGCAAATGACGAAATAGCGACTCGTATCAATCGCTTTGCCCGGACCAATGAGAAGATCCCACCAGCCGGCTTCATCTTCGTCGTCGTGCTGCGCCGCATGAGAGTCGCCACTCAGTGCGTGACAAACCAAGACCCCGTTCGAAGCGTCTTCGTTGAGCTCGCCCCAGGTTTCATAGGCGACGACTACAGAGGGCAGCGAACCCCCGCTCTCAAGCGTGAGCGGGGCGTCGCCTTCCCATTGCTGCGCATGCCGTGGCGGGCGAAGGCCACGCTCGGTCGAACCGGGCGGGTTCGATTGCGTCATGATGGGGTCGTCGTCATAGGCATGAGGCCGTGGTCAGCCGCGTTAGGCGCTGGCGCGCAGGGCCTGATCGAGATCCGCGATGATGTCTTTCGCGTCTTCTATCCCAACCGACACACGAATATATTCCGCTGTCACGCCCGTGGTGACCTGCTCCTCGGGGGTAAGTTGCGAGTGAGTTGTAGAGGCGGGGTGGATCACAAGGGTCTTCGCGTCGCCAATGTTCGCGAGATGACTGGCGAGCTTCACGCCCTCAATGAAGCGCTTGCCCGCTTCTTCGCCGCCGCGAATGCCAAAGCCCAGGATGGCGCCCGTTCCGTCAGGCAGAAGCTCCTTCGCAGCCTCGTGATGCGGATGGCTCGGAAGTCCTGGATAGTTGACCCACTCGACGAGCTCATGCGCTTCCAGGAATTGCGCGACTGCTAAGGCGTTCTCGCAATGTCGCGGCATGCGCAGATGGAGCGTCTCAAGACCTTGGAGCGTGAGGAATCCGGCGAAGGGACTCATGGCCGCTCCGGTGTCTCGCAGCCAATGCGTTCGGATGTGCATGATGTACGCGATGTTGCCCATGGGTCGAAGCGCTTCTTCGAAGACCGCGCCGTGATAGGAGGGCGAGGGTGCGCAGAACTCAGGCCACTTCTCGGGATTGTCGGCCCAGGGGAAGTTCGCGCTGTCGATGATCGCGCCGCCGATATGCACGCCGTGGCCGCCGATGAACTTGGTGGTGGAGTAGATCACGATGTCGACGCCGTGTTCGATCGGCCGAAGCAGGACAGGCGTCATGACCGTGTTGTCGCATAACGTCGGAAGTCCGTGCTCGTGAGCGATTTCCGTAATTTTCTTGAAGTCGGGGACATCGTTCTTCGGATTGCCAATGCTTTCGAAATAGACGCATCGCGTGTTCTCGTCGACGAGGTCGTGAATTTCTTCGGGATGATTCGGATCGAAGAAACGAACCTCGACGCCCATATTCTTGAAGGTCTGGGTGAAGAGCGTCCAGGTTCCGCCGTACAGACTCGTCGCCGAGACGAAGTTCTGGCCCACGTGACAGATCGTCTGAAGGGCCGCTGTGATCGCCGCTTGTCCAGAGGCGAAGGAGAGTCCGGCCGCGCCGCCGTCCATCGCAGCCAGGCGCTTTTCGAGAACATCGTTCGTCGGGTTCATCAGCCGGCTATAAATGTTGCCGAACTCGGAGAGGCCGAAGAGATTGGCGGCATGTTCCGTGCTGTCGAAAACATACGAGGTCGTCGCGTAGATCGGGACGGCACGCGCGTTCGTGGTCGGGTCGGGCACTTGACCCGCGTGGACAGCAAGGGTTCCGAGGCCGTGATTCGTTTCGTCACTCATCGTTTCGATCTCCTGAGGTTAAGCCGTGTGGGACGAAGACTATCTCCCGTTTAGCCAGGGAGCACGAGACCGAGACTGACGGGCATTCGCAGTCGTGTAGTTGCGCGCAGGGTGCGCGAAGAAAGCGCGAAGGGAGCGAGTAAGGGAGCGCGAAGCGAGGCGGATCGGAAAAACGAGCTACGCGCTCGTCCGGAAGAAGATCACATCGCCGTCGGAGACGATGTATTCCTTGCCCTCGACCTGCATGACGCCCTTGGCCTTCGCCCCGGCCTCACCTTTGCACTCCACGTACGTCGCGTAGGGGATCACTTCGGCGCGAATGAAATGTTTCTCGAAGTCCGAGTGAATTTCCGCAGCGGCTTGAGGTGCCGCGGTTCCCTCACGAATGGTCCACGCCCGGATCTCTTGCGGCCCAGCCGTAAAGAATGTGACGAGCTTGAGCAGGTTGTAGGCCGCACGAATCAATCGATTCAGGCCAGGTTCTTCCGCACCGAGATCCGCCAAGAACTCGCGCTTGTCTGCGTCATCGAGCTCCGAGAGTTCAGCCTCGACCTTGCCGCAGATGCGGACGACTTCGGCGCCCGCTGCGTTTGCGTGGGCCTCGAGCGTCGCGCTGTAGTCGTTGCCTGTGGCGAGTCCATCTTCGTCGACGTTCGCGACGTAGAGCACCGGCTTTGCCGTCAACAGGCAGATTTCCTTAAAGGGGCCGGCGAGTGCGTCGGGGACGTCGAAGGTGCGAGCGGGCTGATCCGCCGAAATGTGATCGCGCAGAGATTCGAAGAAGGCGAGTTCGATCTTGGCCTGCTTGTCGCCGGACTTGGTGACCTTGCGGACACGGTCGATACGCTTCTCGATCGTGTCGAGATCGGCGAGGCCGAGTTCGATATCGATCGTCTCGACGTCGCGGATGGGATCCGTGCTGCCGTCGACGTGCACGACGTTCTCGTCGTCGAAGCAGCGCACGACGTGAATGATCGCGCTCGTCTCGCGGATATTGCCGAGGAACTGGTTGCCCAGGCCTTCGCCCTGCGAAGCGCCTTTGACGAGGCCGGCGATGTCCACGAATTCGACCGTGGTGGGGACGACGGATTTCGATTGGATCAGTCCATCGAGCTCGCCGAGCCGTATATCAGGCACCGTCACGATCCCCGTATTGGGTTCGATGGTGCAAAAAGGGTAGTTCTCGGCCTGAATGCCAGCGGCGGTCAGAGCATTGAAGATCGTGCTCTTACCGACGTTGGGGAGGCCGACTATTCCGCAGGTGAGTCCCATAAGCGGCGCATGTTCCCGAATCCACTGGGCTCTGTCATGCCTTCATGTGTTGTATCGGGCGTTCATTTTGATGCAGCGAGATCGCGGTTACTTAAAGCGACGGGCCGGTATCCGCGTTCGTTATCGAGAGGATAATCTGACATCGCAAGGCGGATCCGAAGCTCGAATCGCGCCATGCTGTTCGGGAATCAGAAAAACCCATATGAAACAGGGCCTTAAATCCAGTACCTGCGTCCCTCCCGCCTGGCTTCCACAAGTGCCTATGCGAGAAGGCCAATCCTCAGCGGGGCGCGATCATCGAAGTGTGATCTCAGCGGTCTATAGACAACCAATCAGAGTAAGCCTCTTTTCACCTCTCTCGGGGGTCCAAGCATTTTAGTCGCCCGCTAGTCCGCCTTAAGCCGCAGCAGCTCGGCATCGATGAGGCGGCTGATTTCGTCGGCATCCTGGGCGCCCTTGAGCGCTATGCCGTTTACGAAGAAGGCGGGGGTGCCGGTCACGCCGGCCTCCGTGCCGTCGACCAAGTCGGCCTGGACGGCTTCGCGATAGCGGCCTTCGTCGATGCATTCGGTGAGTGCTGTGGCGTCGAGATCGAGTTCCGCCGCAATCTCTCCGAAGCTGGCACTTGAGAGGCGTCCTTCGCGCGCGAAGATTGCGTCATGGAAATCCCAGAAGCGTCCCTGCTCCTCTGCGCACATGGCGGCTTCGGAGGCCGGGCGTGCGAAGGGGTGGATGCTTTCGAGGGGGAAGTGGCGATGAATCAGGCGAACTTGATCGGGATAGCGGGCGAGGACCTCGTTAAGCACCAGCTCAGAGCGGATGCAGTAGGGGCATTGGTAGTCGCTGAAGGACATGAGCGTGATCGGCGCTTCGGGATTACCACGGATCAGGCTGGTAGCTGTTAGTTCAGCGCGCGGCGGGTCGATCAGTAGCTCCCATTCGAGCGCCTCGAGGCGCGGGCCTACGAAATCTCCCCAGGCAGTGTACGGGGCTTCGTTGTCGAGGAGTTCTTTGATCCGCTCGGCGACGTCTTGGAGAGGTGCACCGCGTAGGCGTGCCTGGTTTTCGGCGTACCAGCTCGTCACGTCTTCGAGGGTCGCGGGCGCGGCGGATGCGGAGATTTCGTCGAAGAGGGCTTCGGCGGTCGTTCCGCGTTCGGCGGCGGCGACATCGATCACGTGGCGCCGCACCAGGTCGCGGGCTGCCTTCTCGCGCATCGTGAAGAGTTCGCTCTCGGACTGTCGCAGCAACTCGTCGAGGAATTGCTCCTGCATGTGTGCGTGGAGCTCGGCCTGGGTCACGTCGCGTCCGTCGAGGACGAGCACGATCGTGTCATCGCCTTCGCGTGCGGCCGTCGATGCGCTTGCGGTGCTCGCTTCGCTGCCCGGCTCGCCGAGGGCGCCGAGGGCGCCGCAGCCGGTGAGACAAAACGAGAATCCTGCGAGAAGCATCCACGCCAAAGCGGGCGCAAGGGCCCGGGGCGTGAAGGCGGTCCGCAGCGTCGCAGGGGCGCCCGGGAGCGTCGAGCAGAAAGTTGCAGAGGACGAGGTTGTAGGGATGCTCATGAGTGTCATGCGGGGAGAGTATTCTAATCAGCGGCGTCTGGCTCGTTTTGGTACCGCGCCATGAAGTCCGTTGCGAAGGCTTTGTAGTCGCCTGCGAGGATCGCCGCTCGCGCATCGGAAACGAGGCGTTGATAGAAGCGCACGTTGTGGATCGAGCAGAGCACGGCGGAGAGCACTTCGTTCGCTGCAAAAAGGTGATGGATGTACGCGCGGGTGAATCCGCCCGTGCAGGTGTAGCAATCGCACGACGCATCGACCGGGAACGCGTCGCGCCGGAACTTTCGGTTTGTGAGGCGGATGCGGCCGCGGGCGGTGAATACGGTGGCCGAGCGCGCATAACGCGTGGGAATCACGCAGTCGAACATGTCGATGCCGAAGCCGATACACGCGATCAAGTCTTCGGGCAGGCCGACGCCCATCAGATAGCGCGGCTTGTCTTCGGGCAGCAGCGGCGCCGCGTGGTCCGTCACTTGGCAGAGGAGTTCGTGGCCTTCGCCGACGGATACGCCGCCGATCGCATAACCCGGGCAATCCATCGCTATGAGCGAGGCGGCGCAAGCTTCACGGAGCTCGGGAAACGTCGATCCCTGAACAATTCCGAAGAGTGCCTGATCATCCGGCCGCGAATGGGCCTTGAGACACCGCTCCATCCACTGCAGCGTGCGACGAACACCTTGCCCCGCTTCGGCGCGAGTCGCGGGATAAGGCGTGCACTCGTCGAAGGCCATGATGATGTCGGCGCCGAGCTTATTCTGGATCTCGATCGACCGTTCCGGAGTCAGGTCCATCACCTTGCCCGTGACTTCATTCTTGAAGCGGGCGGACTTATCCGTAATCTCGACACCCGGAAGCGAAAAGACCTGGAAGCCACCGGAGTCGGTCAGGATCGGGCCGGGCCACTGCATGAATGAATGCAAGCCGCCGAGTCTTTCGACGAGGGCTTCGCCGGGGCGCAAAGCGAGGTGATAGGTATTCGCGAGGACGATTTCCGCGCCGCTGTCGGCGACTTGTGCGGGGGTCAGCGCCTTGAGCGCGCCATGGGTCCCGACGGGCATAAAAGCCGGGGTCTCGATCGCACCGTGGGGCGTCTCGACGCGGCCAGCGCGCGCGCGATCGCTCGTGCGCTCGAGCGTGAATCGCATCGCTCCTTGGCGTGCCTCAGTCGAATCCGTGTCAGTCATGCGGCGTATCGTAGCCCTGATCAGTCATGAGCCACGCGCGACTGGCGTGCGAATGTGAAGTGGAGGGCGATGCGACGGTGCGTCTGGACTACGCGCCGCGATTCGTGACGCGCCCCGTTGATGCGCGGAGGGCTTTCATTCGGGCGTCCAACGGATCGTTCCGGTAGGATCGGCGCCGACCGCAGCGGGTCCCTTGCGGCGGTCCTCGTGAGGAGTGCTGCTTGGCCGCGACCGACGCCCGACCCCCAAACCCGTCCCCCTCTTCGTCGGGTGCTGCCCCGCATTTCGCGGATCAATTGATCACTCGCGTGCGTGACCTGGGGCATCCGCTCTGCGTTGGCCTCGACCCGCACCTCGCGCCGATCTCGGATCTCTTTCGCAAGGGAAGCATGGCTCCGAACGAGGAACAGACGGCGGATGCAGTCGAAGCGTTTCTTGGGGCCATGATCGACCGGCTCGCTGGCCGCGTCGCCGCAATCAAGCCGCAGATCGCGTTCTTCGAGCAGCTCGGTTGGCGCGGGATTCGCGTACTCGACGGGCTGATGCGTCGAGCCAAAGAAGCGGACCTACTCGTGGTGCTGGACGCCAAGCGAGGCGATATCGGCTCGACCGCAGAAGGGTATGCATCGGCCTACCTCGCGAAGGATGCAGTTATGCCCGCGGACGCGCTTACGCTGAATCCGTATCTGGGCTTCGACACGATCGAACCCTTCGCCCGGGTCGCGGGCGATGCGGGTCGAGGACTCTTCGTGCTCGTCCGCACCAGCAATCCTGGCAGCGCCGATCTACAGGACCGGGACATCGCGGGCGAACCGCTCTTCGGCCTCGTCGCTGATGGTCTCGCACGCTTCGAAAAATCCCTCGCGGGAAGCACAACCCCGTGGTCGTCCCTCGGCGTCGTCGTCGGCGCGACCTGGCCAGACCAGGCACGTCGAGTGCGAGAAGCGCTGCCTAACGCACTTTTCCTGGTGCCGGGCTACGGAGCGCAGGGTGGCTCGGCTGCCGCGGCGGTCCAAGGCTTCGTCCCCGGACCGAAAGGCCTCGAAGGCGGCCTCGTTAATTCCTCGCGCGGCGTACTCTTCCCACCGGCAGCAAGGGAAGCCACCGACGCCCGAACCTGGGACGCCGCGATCGACGCCGCCCTAGATAAAGCCATCAACGAACTCGGTAACGCCGTGCAACGTTAACGTTAGGCGCCCCCCACGGAAACACCGAGCTGCGAACGCAGCTATGACCACGCCAGCTCCTACGGCTAAACCGAAGAGCGCCTGCGGCCCAGGGTGCGCA
>JASDVF010000055.1:226099-233361 GCA_041440805.1 Myxococcota bacterium
AGAGCCCAGGGTGCGCATGCACCCGCAAAAACAGGGCTCAGCGGTAGTACTTGCGCTCGCCGCCGGTCACTCGCTTGCGGACTCGGCGATGCTTGGCCTTCAGCTTGGCGCGGTAGCGGCTGCTCTTGTTGCGCTTGATATGTCCGCGGGATTTTTTGGCTGCACTCATCGGGGATTGCCTCTCGCCCGCAGCACAGCCCCGCAGCGAATGCGCGAGTCGGCTTTGAGCGTCGAATGTTTGGGTGGATCGCGCGGGGGGTGATGCGCGAGGGGAGGCAAATTTAGGGGACGTTGGGGCGAATTTCCACGGCCCCTCGGGAAAAGGACGTGCCAATCGACCGATTTTTCATGGTTTTCGGACGCAAGTCGGTCGAGCGGCTAAGATCGGCGCGGTTGCAGCGTCAAAGATGCGGGCGTCCTCCCTGAGATCGTCCGGCTCTCGCCAGAATCTCCGGTTCACCGGTCCGCCGGTCGAGCGCCGAAATTGATCCGGCCGGGCCCATCGCGCGCATCTGGCAATCGACTTTTGCTCTGCGTGCATCTAGCCACACCTCAACGCTCAACTCTGGCGAACACGATGTCCACGGCAAATCAGCCTGCTCGTCGACGGACGAGCGACGAACCTACTCATGAAGGAACGCCCACACGATGAACGCCGCTCTCGACCGGATGATGGATTTCGACTTGAGCGAGGAGCAGCGCCTCGTTCGAAAAACCGTGCGCGAATTCGCTGAGAGCGAAATTCTGCCGCACGTCGAGAAGTACGAACGAGAGGAGCGCTACCCGATGGAGCTCGTGGCGAAGCTGCCCGAGCTCGGATTGATGGGGCCCATGATTCCCGAGGAGTACGGTGGTTCCTTCTCGGATGTTCTCACCTACGGCGTGATCTGCGAAGAACTGGCGCGCGTCGATTGGGTCGTGGCCTCGGTCGTCTCGGTCGCTAATTCGCTATGCGGCGGCTCGCTGCTCAAGTTCGGAACAGAAGAACAGAAGCAGCGTTATCTCCCGGGGATCGCTGCCGGCGAAATTATTTGCTCGGCGTGCCTGACAGAGCCGCGCGGCGGAACCGATCTCGCCAATATGGAAACGACCGCGACCAAGGTCGACGGTGGCTTTTTGCTGAACGGCACGAAGGTCTTCATTTCCCACGCAGAGCACGCGGGACTCTTCTTTATCGTCGCCTCGATCGATCGCAGCAAGAAGCACAAGGGCGTGACGGCCTTCGTTGCAGATCCTCGTGAGATGAAGGGGATGACGATCAGCGAGTTTCCGATGCGGACGCTTAAGCGAGATAATTTGTCCGAAGTCCACTTTAAGGATTGCTTCGTGCCTGATGAGGCGGTGCTAGGCGAACCCGGTCGCGGTTTCCCGATTCTGGGCAACGCCCTCGATATGGGCCGTTTCTCGGTGGCTGCGCGATGTGTCGGGCAATCACAGCGCGCCATCGATCTGGCCGCGCCCTACGCCATGGAGCGCGAAGCCTTCGGCCAGCCCATCGGCGAATTCCAGCTCGTTCAGAACAAACTCGCCGACATGGTCGCGCGGACGGAGCAGGCGCGACTGCTCGTTTACCGCCTCGGTCGCATGAAAGATGCGGGCCTCGAGCGCTGCTCGCTTGAGTCCTCGCTCGCGAAACTCAAGTCCAGCCAGGCTGCCACGCAGAACGCGCTGGATGGCATGGCGGTGTTTGGCGGCTATTCAGTGACCGCCGAGTACGAGATTGGCCGCCTTTTGATGGAGGCGAAAGCGCTCGAATTTGGAGAGGGCACTTCGGACCTTCATCAGAAATTGGTCGCCGAGTTCGCACTCGGCATCCGCAGTATCTAACTAGAGCGAAGCAGAATGCTTCGCGAAACGACCTGCACCCAGCCCAGCCCAATTCACGGCACCCCACTCGAACCAGGAGTTGATTCCGACGATGACCCAAGTCACCCCCGCCGATCGACAGGCACTGCTCAACTTGATTCTCGAAGTGTCCTTCGAGCGCAAGGAAGTCACTCTCGCGAGTGGCAAGAAGAGCAATTTCTATCTCGATCTGCGGCAGACATTGATGCGGCCCAAGGGTGTCTCACTCGCGGGTCGGCTCGTGCTCGACCGCTTGCAGTCGGGGCCGACGATTGAGGCAGTCGGTGGCATGGCGGTGGGTGCGGTTCCGCTCGTGTCTGCAGTCCTAGCGGCTGCCGCGAATGATCCGGCGACGGATGGGCTCTTGGGCTTCTTCGTGCGCAAAGAGGCGAAGAAACACGGAATGGGAAAGCAGCTCGAGGGTGGCTTTCAAGCAGGGCAATCGGTCGCCTTGGTCGAGGACACGACGACGACCGGGGGCTCGACCCTCGATGCACTCGATCTCGTTGAGGCGGCCGGTGGCAAGGTCGCTCGCGTGATTTGCTTGGTGGATCGCGGAGAGGGTGCACAAGAAGCCTTCGCCAAGCGCGGCGTAGAATTAGAGGCGCTCTTCCACCGCGAAGATCTGCCGATCTGAGGCCCGCTCGATTCGAGTCACTCCACCACGCCGTAATACGACATGCTTCACGCGTCGACTCTGCTCTCTGTCGCGACTTCCCGACGCACACCGTGAGCGCGGCGGCGAGAAGTTCTAGACTCCATGGCAGAAGAGCAAGGAGTAGTAGATGCTGATCAGAGACGGCTGCGACGAAGACCTTCCGCGCCTACTCGACATCTACAACTACTATGTCGACCACACGCATATCACCTTCGACATCGAACCTATGAGTCTGGAGCCCGGGCGTGCGTGGTTTGGTAAATTCGGTCCACGTGGTCCGCATCGGCTCTTTGTGATCGAAGAGGGCGGGGAGGTTATGGGATACGCGTCGAGCGGGACGTTCCGAGTTAGGCCGGCCTACGATCGATCCGTTGAGACCTCGATCTATTTGGCACACGAGGCAAGCTCCAAAGGGCTTGGAAGTGCGCTCTACGAGCGTTTACTGACGACACTCGAAAATGAAGGGAATGTGCACCGTGCCTACGGCGGCGTTGCAATCCCGAATGAGGCCTCCTTGGCACTCCACCAAAAATTTGGATTCAAGCGCGTCGGCACGTTCAGCGAAGTCGGGTTCAAGTTCGGTCGATACTGGGACGTCGCATGGTTCGAGCGTGCGCTATGAGGGCGCAGAAGATGTGCCCGTCGACCCGGGTCGCGAAGTTGCGTGCTGCGTTTGGCCTATGCGGTCTTTTCCTGATGCTCGGTTGCCCCTCGGAGATCGACCCGACGATGGTCACGGCGACCGTCGTACAATACGGGCTATATGAAATCCGGGATGGCCTCCCGACCCGCGTCGAGGAAACAGACAGGATCGCATGCGCAGAAGGTGTCACGTTCGGCGTTGACTACCGAATCGACGTGACCGGCGGAGGGTACGGCAGGATTCCTGTCGAGTTTCGTTGGGTGCATCCCGAATTGGCCGTTCCATCGAGCAAGTTGTGGGGAACAGAAACGCCCGCGCGGCAATCGAACCCTGAGATTGGTTGGCGCGAGTCGAGTCTCGCAGGAAGGGCGCTTTGGAATTTGGAACACCCGGACGAAAAAAACAGCGGGCGCTACGAATTTCAGATTCGGGCACAGACCGATGGCCGAGCAATTCTGTCTTCCATTTTTTCCGTTGAAGGGTGTTAGTTCGAAATGCGTTTCCTAATCGCTCTCGCTTTCGCGGTCGTCGTAACCTTTTTTGTTTTCTGGATCGGCGCTTGGCTTGCCGGGACAGTTGAGACTCCATATCACGAACTCAATGATTTCACGGTCGGGGAGAAAATGATGCTCTGCAATCGGGTCGTGGACACACGGCACCAAGTCTCTGGGTACGACTACGACATTTGGGATGGAAACCGATGTGAGCATTTGTCGAATCTTGAAGAATGCATTCTCGATTGCCTGTCTCGCGCTGGCACGATTCCGATCGGAGCCGCTTGCTTTGAGCATTGCGTGAAGAAGACCACGAGGCGGAAGCCAGCGGAGTGATCGCGTCACTGTGATACGCTTGGTCACCCGTCCTCGAAATCTTCGGAAGGCACTGAAGGTTCTGAGCGGGCATAGCGAGTGTCTGCTGCCGTGTGTTCGGCGCTGAGCATTCGAAACAACAAAGGAACGAGTCGAATGGCAGCGATCGCCCGCGTCCGCGCTTCTCTCCGAGTCTTCGGCGACGGCCTTGAGCCCGATGAGGTTTCGGCGCTGCTCGGTCGCCCGCCTTCGCGACAACATCGCAAGGGAGACAAGCTTGAAGGCGGAGGCGATGGGGTCGAGCCGACGGGCGTGTGGATCCTGGACAGTGGTTTGTCGGAGCGTGACGAACTCGAGGAACATATCGAGGTTCTCGTCGCTTCCCTCAGCAATGACAGCGACGAATGGGCGCGTCTCACGGATACCTACTCTGCGTCGATTTTGTGCACTCTCTTCCTGGACCAGTACAACGAGGGCTTCGAGCTCTCTCCCCGCGTCGCCGAGGCACTCTCCGAGCGTGGGCTCGTGATTGCTTTCGACATCTACAGCGGTGACACGGACGCCTAGCGAAATGCCCGCCGTTTCCGTTCGTTAAGCCGATCTGGAAAACGAGGCGCAGATGGCTCGGCTTTTCGAGATTCTCGACGCCTACGCTCGGGGCCGCGAAGATCACCTTGGAAGTTGTTTCATCGAATCGTGAGGCGATGCGCCTGTATGAAAAATCCGGCTTCGAGCTGGGTGAGCCGTCGACCCTATTCATGACGAGAAGGCTGTGAGCGCGCTTCGGGCTTAGGCCTGGATGCGAAGCCCGTCTTAGGCACTAAACTGGCCCGTCCCCGGGATGGGCTCGACTAGTCCACTCGGCAGCTCCGAGCCGGGCGCTCGCGGGCCGACCTAAACCCCTATGACGAGAAAAGGACACACGACCATGCCGACACCGACCTTCGATGAACTCAAGAACTGGGCTGAAAATTACCCAAAACTTTGGAATGCGGGGGACAAAGAGGCTTGGATCGAGAATTACAAGAAGGTGGCACCGGGGAATGTCCGGATGCTTGATCCAGTTGGCACACCGGAGAAGGTCGGCTTCGACCATTGCTGCGGGGATTCATGGGATTTGTTCCAGCCGAATGTCCGCTTTCGGCATGTTCCAGGTTCGCTCTTTGTTTGCGCAAACGAGGTCGCTTGGTTGCTCGAGAACCATTTTACGTCCGACGGACGCGACCAGGTCGGCCTATCGATCGAAACCTATAGCTTCGAAGAAAACGGTGATCTCAATATCCGCACGTTTTACAAGGTGCCGCGCCACAACGAGGCGGAGCTCGGTGAGATGTTCCAGACTTATCTCCCGGACAATGGCTAGACGAGTGCGGCCTAGCGAATGTGCCCTTTAGAGGGCCTTAGGCGAGCCGCGAGCTAGTTTTGCTCTCGGCTCGCTGCATTTCCCTAAATAGTGTGGATTCACCCGTCTAAGCACGATTTGACGGTTCGTAAGAACTCGGAGGCCCAGCTACTTAGGCGCCAGCGAGTCACATTAGGCCACCAAGTGAGTCGATCTGTGCACGAATAGCCATGTGGGCTCCGCCTAGCGCTTGCCGTTGAGGCCTCCGCATGGCGGCTCGGGCGATCCGGTCGTGATCGGTGTCATTATTCTCATTATCCGCGCATAGCATCATTCCTGTGAGAAAATTTGGACGCTAGGCCACTTTGATCTGAAAATTTGTGACCAAAGTGAGTGGCGTTTCCAGTTCAGCGGCTATTGTCTAGGCTATACGTCCATTTATTCCCTTTACATCGTTAGGTTTATATATATGAGGAAAGTAAGAGACTGGTCCGCGGTCATCGACCGCCTTAACAGTAGTGCCAAGGGCGAACTCAAGATCAAGATGGGTTCACCTGGTAGTGCTCAGGTCACACGCTGCCGCTTGTTGGCAGAATGGTCGAATCTCGAAGCGACCACGCAAGGCGATACACTGGTTCTGCGAGTACCGGACGGCAAGTAAGCCGGTACAACCCCAGTAACACGCAAGACCACGCGCGCCGGCGCGCGCCGGATACGTCCGATGCGCCCCCGGGCTCCCCATCTCAACCGTTGATCTCCAGGAGAGATTTTTGCTACTTGGAGAGGCTGTTGGGACGGGTTCGTTCAAATTTTGATCTGTCCCGAGCGGCGTTCATTGCCTTTGAGGCATTGCCGCTCGGGCAGATTGAAGTTTGGGAAGCCCCGTTGTTGCCGATGGAGGCTGGCCATGGGCTAGGTGCGTCCGAACTCTTCGCGCACGGAACTCGTATAGGCGGTTCCCGCTGTTCCCGCGTGCTAGAACATCAAGCATGCTGATTCGTTTCTTTACACGTGATGTTTTGATTGTGACAGCCACTGCTGGACTCTGGTGGTGGCTCGCGCCCTATTCCGCAGGCGTTGGTTTTCTCGCCGACTTTACGGGCTGGGTCGTTGGCTTGATGTTATTCGCCTGCGCGTACCTGGCGCACGAGTGGAGCCACTACTTGGGAGCTGTCGCTACGGGCAGCCAGGTCTCCGTCGGAGAGAACCTCGGTTCGGCCTTTCTTTTCAGCTTCGAGTCGGAAGGCAATAGCCTGATGCAATTCGTAGTGATGTCCCTTTCGGGATTCGTTGCGACGGCTGCGGCGGTGGCATTCTTCTATCTGGTGCTACCGGATGAATTCTTCGCATCGCGAGTCGCACGAGGTGGAGTGCTCTTCCTCACCTTCCTAGGTGTCGCCCTGGAAGTACCGCTGCTGAGTTACGGCTTGGTGACGCGGTCCGTGCCGAAGCAGGTATCGGTCTAGTCGGCGCGGCAGATCGATCTTCGTTAGGCGTCCATGCGCTCGAGCTCGTCCCAGATGGGGCCGACCATGTGTCGCAGGATCCGTTCGTCACCCCAGATCCGCTCTCCCCCCATCTTGCCAGGCGTTTCCGGATCTCCGTAGAGAATTCCCATGACGCGGAACTTCTCTGACCCGCCTCCGTCGCTTGGGAACTCCATCATGTACTCCTGGCTGAGCGCGAGTTCAGAGAGCGTCTCGCCGATCATTTCGTAGCCGATTTGAAGCGGCATAAAGGTTCCGATGAGGTGTTCGTAGTAGCGCTCAACCGCCGCGGTGCCGACCATTCGCCGCCCCATAGGCCAGAACTCATAAATGGGTTCCGCGATCAATGTGTCCATCGTTCCCGCGAGATCGCCTGCGGCTTCGAGGGTCGCGTGACGCATCCCGAGCGCGTACATGGCTTCTCTAGTCCATCCATTAGTTCCCGACTCGTCTCTTCCAGCCACCACGTGCCTCCGAT
>JASDVF010000055.1:233461-241347 GCA_041440805.1 Myxococcota bacterium
CTAGTCCATCCATTAGTTCCCGACTCGTCTCTTCCAGCCACCACGTGCCTCCGATCTTCCTAACGCCTGATTGGGTGGAAGGCTAACCTAGTCAGCAGAGACAGCGCTCAGAATGGAGCTAACGATGCCGACAAATTATAGAAACCCGCCGCGAGGCATTTCGAATCAAAGCGCTATGCGGGTTCTTTTAGCCTTAGCACTTTTGGTCTCACACGTGGCTCAGGCAGAGTCCGAGCCCGCGACGAGCTCGCAGGAACCGAGTTGGGAGCTCGCGCTTCATCGCGCCGACGACGGCTTCCAATGGACGGTGTACGAAGAGGCGCAACCTATACCCGGCCGCCCTGCCTTTCGGGTCGAGGCGCGCTTTGATGTGCCGCCGGGGATCGCGGCGGATACGCTGATGGCCTCAATGTCCGAAGAGACGACGACGACCTCGGGGGAGCGACGGAGGCTGCTTGAGCGGACGCCGGACGGCGCGCTCGTTCACACCTATATCGATTTGCCTTTCATGTTCTCAGATCGGGAGCTGGCCATTCGGATTCGGCACGTGGCTGACCGAGAGACCGGGATCCACCGGATTTCGTGGCGAGACGCGAACGAACACCTTTCGCCGCCGGACGATGGTGTGCTGCGGCTCACGACCGAGGGCTATTGGGAGTTTCGACCCCTGGCGCCACACGGGACGCAGGCCGTTTACATGACGCGTGCCGAAATTGGTGGCTCGCTACCGAAGGCGGTGGGTGACCGATTGATGCGGGGGCAAGCGGTCGACTCGGTGAAGCGATTACGCCGGTTGCTCGCGGAGCGGCAAACGATGAATGTGGCTGCACCGCCGCCAGAGGGTTTGGCCCCGCAATCATCAGAGGCGCGCTAGTCGCACTGCGCGTGATAGGATCCCGCCGCGCTTCCGCGCAACCGGAGAAAATCCTTTGGTCTACGCCATCGCATCCTACACATTGACTCTCGGCGCCCTCGGCCTGTACTGGGCTCTGTTGGCCCATCGCCGTCGCGAATTCGCGGATGCCCATGCCCGGGCGACGGGCGGCGTTCTTGAAGACCCGAGGCGCGGCTTCAACACCGGGGCTTTGCTGCTCTCGCCGCTTTGGATGCTGGGACACGGAATGGTGTTGCCGGGAGCGGTCCTCTTGCTTCCCTGTCTCGCGATTGTTCCGCTCTATCAGCGCGAGATGTGGATGCCTTTGCTCTTCGTCGTCATGGTTCCGGTCGCGGCGGGTGCTGCCCTGGGCCTTGTAGGGAACCGCATCGGCGTGACGCACACGGGTATCGAAGCGCCGGGTGCCTATTCGGCCAGCCAACTTCCCTGGTCCCTGGCTGGGATCGCGCTCTACACGGTGGTCCTGCCTTGGGCGTGGTACTTCATGAGCGGCGCAAGTTAGGAGTCCCGCGCACGCCGATCGTGGGTGCTCGGCCGCGGCGGGAGAGGTGCGAGGAGAAGCGCGTAAAAGGCGCTACTGGCGATTCCCCCTCGCACGGCCCTCGCACGCTGGGGCCTAACTAGGCGACGTCGACGAAACGCGCGACGGCTTCGAGCACCTTGTCGTGGATCGGGCCGTTCGTGGCGATCACGCCGGAGTTGTTCTCAAGCTGTCGGCCGTGGCCGAAGTCGAGATCGTGGCCGCGGACGTCGGTGACTCGGCCGCCTGCTTCTTCGACGACGATCAAGCCTGCGGCGTGATCCCAGATCTTTTCGCGGTAGTCCGCGCGCGTGGGCAGGCGCAGATAGATCTGCGCCTGGCCCTGGCCGACGATTGCGTATTTGCATTGGCTATCGACGCGGACGGGCTCTTCGGTGATTCCAAGGGCCGTTGCGATCTGTGCGCTCTGGTCCTGGTCGCTATGTCCAGACTCGACGGACTCGCAGAAGCGGGCCGCTGCAGGGTCGGTGATGTCGCTGACGCGAATGTCTTTTGCGCCTTCAAAACCCTTGCCGGTAAGCGGAAGAATTTGTGCGCCGCCGCCGCGGGTTGCCGTGAGTAGGCAGCCGAGCTGGCCGTCCGGTCCCGGGAGGTTCGGGCAACCGAGGACGCCGACCTGAATGCGACCGTGCTCAAGGAGCCCGAGGGCAATCGCGTATTGCTGACCGCGCAAGAAGCCCTTGGTGCCATCGATCGGGTCGAGGGTCCAGTACTGCGGTGTCTTGTCGTTCGGCGTTACGCCACCGAGGTCGATCCAGTCGAGTGCCTGGTCGGGACTAACGTCGGCCCCGCGGACGCCGCGAATATGTTCGATGACCTTGTCGCGGGTTTCTTCGGCGCCGGACTCGCGCAGCTCTGCCGCGTCTTCTTCGCCGACGACCTCAGTGATCTTGGAGTTTGCGGCGAGCGAGGAACAAACAAGCGCTTGAGAGGCGAAGTCGGCCACGGTGACGGGGCTGCGATCTTTCTTCTCGAGCATTGCGGCGGTCACGAGGTTTTTTTGGACGCTCAGACAGACGGTGGCGGCGTCGCGGACGGCGACGACGGCGGCTTCGAGTTCGGCTTTAAGGTCGATGCTGGGCACGGTGTCCTCGGGGCGGCTTTGGCCGCAGAGAAGGGATAGGAGGGCCGGACGATAGCGGAGTGTTGCTTCGTTTCACGATGTAATGAAGTGGAACGCGAAGGGCGAAAAACGGACAGTTGCTTCCTGAAGAGAGGCTCAAGGGGCTTGGGTCAGGCAAGCAAGTGCCGCGCAATGTGACCCGCAGGTCCGGGTGGTGTCGGAGTTGATAAGGGTCGCCCCTGGCGGTGAACCGCCGCGGCGCACGAATTGCACAACTAGAGAGTCAGGAGTGGGCGAATAGGTTGCAGCGAGGCCGGGTGGATCCATTCGCGCGGCGGAGATCGCATGACATTACGTCTAGGCACATTCAACGTGTGGGGCTTGCCGGAGATCTTTGGCCTGGGGGACGACGTCACTTCGCGCACACGTGAGATCGCCCGCCGGCTGCGTCATTCCGATCTAGACGTGTTGATGATTCAGGAGGCCTGGACGGAAGCCGTTCGCAATACGCTCCGCGCCGGTGCTCGACTGGCGGGATTCGAAGTCGCGGAGGATCCGGAAGCCAGTGGGGGGCTGATGACTTTGTCACGCGTCCCAGTCCGCGCGGTCCGCTTCGAGGGCTTCGCCTTTCGCGGCGATCCGGAGCGCATCGGACAAGGGGAATTCTTAGGGGGCAAGGGGTTCCAGACCCTGGAGATCGAGACGGAGGCGGGCTGGGTCTCATTAGTGAATACCCATCTTCATGCGCGGTACCGAAAAGCGCGGCCCCGGTTGAACTCCGCGGTTCGGGTGGCGCAGCTTCTCCAAATCGTACGCTATCTCGCAGAAACGCCCGGGACGGTGATCCTCGGCGGTGATTTCAATTGCTCGTTAAGCGATATGGAGTACGAAGTCTTCGAGGGGCTCTCAGGGGCCATCGAACTCGGCGGGGGCATCCGACACCCGACGCTCTCGTCCGCGAACTACTACAAGCGTCATCGCACCTCAGAAGACAAGCGCATCGACTTTCTTTTCGTTCGCCCCGCTACGGGTGTCGAGTGGCAGGCTAAGGATGCACGACTGCTCTTCGCCGAATCCGCCGAGATTCGCGACATCACTCGCTCCCTCTCGGATCATTTCGGTTTTCGTTCTGAACTCGATTTGGGCGCATCCCCGTTTCCACCTTCCGACGCGAAAATCGCGCATCCCCCGACTCAGCGAGCACTCGCGCTCGCCCGGGATCTTCTCGCAGTTGGCGATGCCGAGACGGATCGTCGATTTAGCACTCATATGGAGAGCGCTTTGGCCTTTGTTGGGCTTGCCGCTGTCAGCTGCGGCGCGCAGCGTGTGCCGGCGGTCGATCGCCGCCGCTTCTTGCGGGGGGGCCTCGGTGCGGTTGCGTGGCTCTCTGTCACGCCTGCTGTGGGCTACGGTGCACTCGCACATTTCGATTCGCGAAAAAAGCGTGGGGCCTTCGCGGAAGCACGGTTCGTCTTGGTGCAACTCGAATTGGCGGCCTTGTCAGCGGCGCAGGATGTCAACTCATCCGCCTAGCGACCTGCCGGCCTAGGGGTTTAGCTGTCTAGCGAGATTCGGCGCGTCCAATGATAAATCGCTCGCGGTAGTCCGAGAAGGCTTCGGCGATCATTTCGCGGGTGTAGCCGAACTCTGCGAGGGTGTAGCTATGTACGGCGCGCTTATCGCGTCGGTTGTCGTCCCCCCATCGTGCCATCGATTCGCGCGCGGCGTCCGTCAGTGGGCGTTCAAGTCGGTCGTAGATGAATTCGATCGAAGCCATCGCATCTTTTCGGGTGTCTTCGTAGAGCACGTCTATGAACCTGTCCTCGAAGCCCGAATCTCGGTCTTTGAGGCATTTGTTGATTCCCCAAGACCAGAGGTCGAGGCATTGCTCTCCGACTAACAAGGGATCGACGGGGTCGCTTGTGGATCGCCAGGTCGAGGTGTAGAGGCTTGCGATCGAAGGGGTGGTTTCGATTGGGTCACGATGAGTTTGAACGATCATGGCATCGGGGAAGGCCTCTACCAGTTGCGGAATACGGCCGACGTGGAAGGGCGCTTTCAAAACCCATCGCTCCGCCGGATGTCCCGCTTCCTTCTTCTGCCACTGCAAGAACTGAATCATCCGCTTCATATACGCATAGCCATCCCGCATATCGCTCTCGATCACAAAGCGCCGATAGCTAGGCACGTTGCAGAAGGCGTCGGGGACGCCCGACAGAAATGCGTGCTCAAGCAGCATGATCTCTTCGTCCGGGCCCTCGGCGTCCCAGGGATGAATCGTCGCAAGCGCGGGCGCCGCCTCGAGAATCGCGTCGATCTCGGCATAGGCATCGGGAATCCGAGGATCTTCGCGCCGCCAATCCGATCCCGGATACGGCGAAGGCGCGCGGCATTCCCACCAGCGAACGGCGTAGACCGAAGGGTCCGCTGCGAGCAGGCGATGCATCATCGTGCTCCCGGTTCTCGCCAGGCCCACGATCACGGTTGGCGCCACGATCTCTTCCTCGAGAATTTCCGGATGGCGCACGAAAAAATCCTGCGCTGATAGTCGTCCGACCAGGCTGCCGACGATCCGCTCGAACATCGTGACCCGGCCCATGGCATGAAGCTGTGCCTCGTCCTCAAGACTCGAGAGCAGCCGTCGCATCGGGTCGAGGAAATGGTCGTCGCCGAAATCCTCGAGCCCTGCCCGACGCCGCGCCTCGTCGAGAACGGCGCCTTCTTCGAATCGAACTTCCGGGAGGGCTTCGTTCATCAGGCGGTCTTCCTTTTTGGCGATTGACGGGTGCTGGGGTTGGCCGGGGCTAGGCCTTGTTTGAATCGACCGTGGAGAGTAGGCAGTCGAGCCGGACCGCGCCGCGCGCCGCGCTTCGCAGGATCCGGTACGTTCGCATCAGATGAGCGCGGTCGACGATGCAACGAATCCCGAAGCGAGCCCACCCCGAGTGGAGCAGACGCAAGCGTCCGCGCAGCCACGGGTCTGGGTGCTCGTAGGCGAAAAGCGCGGCGACAACGCGCAGGTGCGAAACCTCGCACAGGCCGTCGGATGGGACTTCGAAGAGAAGCACGTCCAGATGAAGACGGAATGGCGCGAGGGAAAGCCACCGGTTGCGGCTTCTCTAGGTCACGTCGATCTCGTCGCGAGCGATTCCCTCGAAGGGCCGTGGCCGGAGCTCGTTTTGCTGGCCGGCCGTAGACTCGCGAGCGTGGCGCTCTGGATCAAAGCGGCCTCGAAGGGGCAGACGCGCCTCGTCGTGGTCGGAAAGCCACGCGGCAAAGCAAGTGCTTTCGATCTCATCGTAATCGCCGCTCACTATGTTATGCCCGATGCGCCTAACGTGGCGAGGCATGCACTACCTCTGATGAACGTCGACCGGGATGCGCTAGCAGAGACGAAGAAAGCGTGGGTTGGCCGTTTATTGCTATTGCCTCGGCCATTGTCCGCTCTTTTTGTTGGAGGTCCGACCGGCGGCCTTAGGTTCGACGTCGAGACGGCGAAAGAGCTCTTAGCGGGCGCACGGGCGGCGGTTCTTGCGCGGCGCGGATCGCTGTACATCGTCACCAGTCGTCGTACGCCCGCCGCCGTTGCGGACTATCTCGCGGCGGAGCGAACGCCGAACGAGCAGATCTTTCTCTACGGCCGTCCGGGGGAGGGCGGCCCGGGCTACGACGAGAATCCTTACCAGGGGCTTCTTGCTCTGGCGGAGCACTTCATTGTGACGACGGACAGTCTCTCAATGATGGTGGAAGTAGCGAAGCTAGGTCGTCTGCTCTCACTCTATCCCGTGGCTCGGGCGACTCCGGGGCTTGAGGGAGTGCTCACGCGACTCGGAGTGATGAAGGCACTGTCGCCAAGAGCGGACGAAATTCCGGCGGGGGGGTTGGCTGCACGTACAGCGGCGGCGCTTGGCTGGCCGATGCATTCGCGAGATCTCACGGCGATTTCGAGATTGTTGGTCGAGAAACATCTCGCAAGTTGGTTGGGAGAGCCCGTGGTCCAGCCAGAGCCCTACGAGGATGACGCTTTGTCTCAGGTGGCGCAGCGCATTCGGGGGCTTGTCTCACCCTGACGCTGGTTCACCGGGCGGGGGGGCCAAGTGGCTGCTTACGGCCCCCAATTTCGAGAATGACCCGACCTGGGCCGGGATCACACTCGGACGGTCGGTCCGCCCGGACCTTGTGATAGGTTTTGGCCCGATTCCGACCGGGGCAGCGGGAGCTTCCGTGTCACCGATATGGCGCAGACCCCGGGTGCCCGGGAACGACAGGAGTGCAGACGATGACCGCGACGAATGGCGTCGAAACGAATTCGGGACCGATCACGAGCGAACGCCCGACGGTTTTCATCCACACGAATCATCGCCAGAAAATTGGCGCTTTGGTTTCGCAGTATTCGATGAAACGAAACGCGGCGAATCCGGATGAGTTCGATGTTCGATTGATCGATCACGCCGACTATTCCTTCTTCGAGGAATACGAAGGGCGGGAATATCTTCGCGACGGCGCGAGTCGCGTCTGGCGCAACGAAGATCTCCAGTCATTCACGCCGCTACGCTTCATGCCGCCTGAGCTGATGGGCTACCAGGGGCGCGCCGTGATTACCGACCCCGATGTCTTTGCGGTAGGTGATGTCATGGAACTTTTGACCCGCGACATGCAGGGCAACGCGATCGTGTGTCGCCCGCGCTCGGGGGCCAAGGCTTTCGAGGGTATTCTCGCGACCAGCGTCATGTTGCTCGACTGCGCACAGCTAACGCACTGGAAAGTGCGCGAACAATTCGATCAGCTCTTCGAGCGAACTCTGGACTACTCCGATTGGATTGGACTCAAGAAGGAAGACCGCGGGAAGATTGGCCTCTTCGAATACGAGTGGAACGACTTCGACAAGCTCACCGAGAAGACGAAGCTGATCCATAACACCAAGCGCAAGACGCAGCCTTGGAAGACGGGCCTCCCCGCGGACTACATCCCCGCGGAGAAGTTCAAATTCTTCCCGCCGCTTAGGTGGTTCCTGCGCGCGCGACGAAAAATGTTTGGCGACTATGCCTTCGTTCCCGACTATCAGCCGCATCCCGACCGGAAACAGGAAGCTTTGTTTTTCGGCCTGCTTCGGGAATGTGTTGAGAAGGGTCTCGTTTCGGAGGATTTTATCCGTGATGAGATGAGCAAAAATCACGTGCGCCACGATGCGTTCGAAGTACTCGACCGAGTGGATCCGCTCGCGGCCTAACGCAGGCTGTACGTGTGACCGGCGAGGGGTTGGTCGGCTAAGGAGCAGGGCAGAGAAGATGCATAGAAGACGTGCAGAAGACGTGCGGAAGACGCATGAGAAGCCGCGCCTGAGCCAATAGAGCCAGCTAGGCCCCGAAGAGTTCTTTCACGCGCGC
>JASDVF010000055.1:241447-284254 GCA_041440805.1 Myxococcota bacterium
GCCGCGCCTGAGCCAATAGAGCCAGCTAGGCCCCGAAGAGTTCTTTCACGCGCGCGACCGCGCGCCTCATGTCTTCAAGCGGCGGGGGCGACGATTCCGGATGTCCGTCGCCGAGCCAGACCGCGCGCTTCGTGTCGATGAGCAGCTGTTGCACGATGCGGATGTCGCGCGTAATGCGCTGCGGCCCAACGCGCATAGCGAACCGATAGATATGAGCTTTGAGGTGCGATCGGCTGAAGCCGACCTTGGGGTCACCGGCCTTGGCCTTTGCGCCCCTTTGTCCGTCGAGCCAGGGGTTGTCCTTCATGGAGGTCATCCCCTCGCCCGTGTCATAGAGATAGACGGGTCGCTCCGGCACGCAGGACTCCGCCATCATAGAGACGCTGTCCGCGGTAACGATCACGCGGTCGGCGAGCCCCAGAAACGCGAAGAACGGATTGTCCGGATCGCCGGGCTTCCATCGATAGAGAATCGAGGGTGACTCGATGCCGCCGAAGAGGGCTTCCGTTGTTTCATCGAGGGTCCGCTTGCTCGTCGTGACGAGCAGTGATCCGCCTAACTCTTTTGCGAGTGCGTCCGCGGCGGCTGCGAGTCGTTCGCCCGAGGCGCGGTCGAAAGGGTAGGGCCCGGAATTTCCACCGCATAACACAGCGATCAAGGGGCGAGGCAAGTCGGCGACGCGATCCGCCCAAAGCTTTGCGTCCTCGTCGAGGCGCTCCCGAGTTACACGATGAAGCGGGGTATCGTTATGCAGGATGTTGGGGTCTTGCGGGAGACGGTACTGCGGGGTCGTGATGATGAGATCCCAGTTGGGCGGCGCGGCCCAGGGGCGACCGACGTGAATGAGTCGCGTCCGATTGCCTTCTTCAGCCATCGCGCGAGCTTGGATATATCGCGCGATTGGTTCGTTTTTGCGCCCGGCGGAGATCACGAGATCGGGCCACGGGGCACAGAGAGGGGTCGACCGTTTCTTTACGATGCCCATAAGATGGGCGCCCCAGGGCAAGTTCACGAACTTTTCATAGGACTGAAACTCGAAGTGCTTTTCTTCGAAGGGCCAGTCCAAGGCTTCGCCGAGTCCTTTGACTTGGGAGTTGTCTCCTGCGCGATTACCCATCAAAAGCCAGACGCTAGGGGGCGTGACGGCGGATGCCGTCGTCGCCACTTCTTGCGAAGCCTCGGTCTCGTGATTATTGATGCGATTCGGCAAAAAGCCCCCAGCGCCCGGGCGAATACCTGGCGGTTTGAATCTACCGCAGACGTGTCGTGTCGAGCACACTCATCCGGATCGGCCGAGCTTTCGTCGCAATCTGAGGCCCATGCCCATGGCGACGGCGCCGAAGAAAACGGAGGGCCCCCAGCCCGCGAGGATGGGATCTAGGTTGCCGCCGTATCCCATTGAACCGGAAAAACTCGTCGCGAGGGCGTGGCTGACCGCGATGATCGCGCAGGCAATCAGAGTATGAACCGGCCGTGGGAAAGGTGGGCCGGTTGCGGCAAAGAAGAGTGCGATCAACGGAAGCAGCAGGCACGCGAGGGGCGCCGCAATCTTCATCTGTAGATCCGTTCTATAGGCGGCCACCACGGGTGGCTCAAGGTCGGGATCCTCGAGTGCCAGCCGCAAGTCGCCCGGCGTCATATGCGCCGTCTCGATCTCCGAGGGCGTTTCTTCGCCGAATTCAGCCAAACGGGGGACATCGGTTGGGCGATGCAGCCGGCCGGTATCGGTCAGCTCGATCGTGCGAGAATCCTCGAGTAGCCAAAGGCCTCGGCTGCTGATGCTACGTGCCTCATGGGCATCAGTGCGTCGCCGCGGAAGGCCTTCGCTGTCGAGGTCGTAAAGAGTGACGTTCGTGGCTTGGCCCGTGAAAAGATCGAGGCGCTCTATTTCGAAAATGCGTGGGCCGACCCGGTACCAGACGCGCTCCCTCTGGAGTGCCGGGCCTAGGTTCTGGTTCTTAATGTCGACGGTCTTGATGATCTTGGCGCGCTCGGTCGCTCGCGGCACGATCTCATTGGCGAGGAGGTGGTAGGCGGGCACGGCGAGACCACATAGCAACCAAACCGGCGCGAGCACGCGGAAGACCGGAATGCCGCAGGCGCGCATTCCGAGGAGCTCCCCGTTCGCGCCGATGAGGCTGATGGTCAAGGCGACAGCGATCAAGAGCGCCATGGGAATGACGCGGCCGATCAAAACAGGCAGGCGGGCACCGTAATAGCGGAGAATTTCGTCCGCCGTTGAACCGTATTGATTGAACCATTTTAGATTGTCGAAGACATCAATCACGAGATACGCGAAGACGAGGCCGACTATGCATACGATGACCATACGGACGAATTGCGCGCTCACATATCGCGGGAGCGCATAACGTTTCATGCGCAGACCCGGTCGCGTGATGCCCGCTCGCGAGAGGAGTGCACTGAAGTCGATGCCGGCGCTGCGGTCGGATTCGGAGGCATGTCGTCCCGCACGAAAGATCAGCACGGTCGAGACGAAGATGAGGACGAGATTCGGGATCCAAACAACGGGGCCTACGGGCGCGTTCTCGCTGCGCAACAGACCTTCTGCAAATTGGAAGAGGGCGTAGTACACGATTGCACCAACGAGCCCCATCACGGTGCCGCCAGAGCGAGAGAGATTGCGACGCCCCAGCGCGAGCCCCATAGCCAAAAGGCCGAAGGGGAACGTCGCGGCGCCGAGGGCTATTCGACGATGGGCCTCGATCAACGCCCATCGCGCCGCAGCGGGGTTTTCAGTGTCTTGTGCAGCAACGAAGAGCTCGTCGATCGGTAGCGTTGCGATGGGGTCGACCGGGACATCCGAATCGTCTTCGATCGCGGGAAGCAGCGTCTCCATGCGCTCAAAACGCAGGAGCGAAGCGCGATCGACTCCGTTCGAGAGGACGAGGCCGTCTTCGAGAACGAGCCGCTTGGTGCCGTAGTCGTCGCTGTGTACGGCGCCGCGCTGGGCGAAGAGAGTTTCTCCGAGGTTCGGCATGTAGAGCAACACGCCTGCTAGGCGCGCGCCCTCATCGGCAACTTCGCGGGCTTCGATCCGCCAGCCGCCGAGACTCGTGGCGAGCCCTTCGCGAAGAGCCAAGCCCGGCTTCTCTTCGGAGAGTTCGATCATCTTGTCGCGTACACCTAACTGAGCGGCGGGGGAGATCACGACGGTCAGGAGGACTGAGGCGGCGGTTGCTGCAAGCGCAAAGAAGAGTCCAGGTCGTGCGAGTTGGCGTGCGGAGAAGCCGGTGGTTTCCAGGGCCAGGAGTTCGCGGTCGCCGGAGAGACGTCCGAGGCCGACGAGTGAGCCGACCAGGATGGCGAAGGGCAGCGTGCGAGCGAGGGTCGGGATGAGTTGGAGGCCGGCGATCTCGGCGACTTCTGCCGGGCCGAGGCCGCGGTTCACGATCAAGTCGGCGTAGCCGAGGAGGTCGGTCAGCAAGACGACGATGCCGAAAGCGCCGATCGCAAAGATCGACGGCAACACCATCTCAGAGATGAGATAGCGCGAGAGTCTGCGACTCGAACGCGGGCGACGGGGCCGGGCTGCGACGGGCGGGTTCAAGTGGGGGTCCTCTCCGGCCCCGAGTTTCGCCCTCGCAGGCCCGGGAGGCCAGACCTCGCGAAGGAATCACTCGTTTTGATGTGAAAACGCATCGGTTCTAAACAGGTCTCCGCCGGGAGCTGTGATAAATTGCCGCCTCTCCGGTCGCCGCCCGGCCCGAAGGGTGATTCAAACATGGATTCGATTTTTAAGAAGGCGACCCGCGAGGTCGTCATGGCACTGCTCTTTTGGCTGCCCGACGCCCGTCGTGTGCGGGTCGAGCGCTGGCTTCGCGGTCGTGAAGAGACGCGCCGCCTCTCGCGTGCAGACGTTGCCGTGGTGTCTTTCGGCAAGAGCGGACGGACGTGGCTCCGCGTGATGATCTCTCGCTACTACCAGCTCATGTACTCGATTCCTGAAGGCGTGCTCCTCGGTTTCGAAAACTATCATCGCCGAAACCCCGAAATCCCGAAAATCTTCTTCACTCACGACAACTACATCAAGGACTACACCGACGAGTTTGACTCGAAGGCGTCGTTCTATGGCAAAAAGGTCGTGCTGCTCGTCCGCAATCCCAAGGACATAGCAGTGTCTCAGTATTTCCAGTGGCAACACAGGATGCGACCCGCAAAAAAGAAGCTTAACAACTACCCGCCGCATGGTGCCGACGTACCGGCATACGATTTTGTGATGGACGAGAACGTCGGTCTGCCCGGGATCATCGACTACTTAAACCTTTGGGATCGCGAATCCGAGCGCGTCCAAAATCTGTTGATCATTCGCTACGAAGACATGCGTAAAGATCCGGGTGCCGTGCTCACGCAGGTGATGGAATTCATCAATGACACGCCGGCGAAAGACGAGGCCGTCGCAGGCGCCGTTGAGTACTCGAGTGTCGAGAATATGCGGAAGCTCGAAGAGAAGAGCGTGTTCTGGCTCGCGGGCAACCGCATGAAGCCTGGCAAAAAAGGCGATCCGAATACCTACAAGGTGCGACGCGCAAAAGTCGGCGGGTACAAGGATTACTTCGATGAGAAGGAAACAGCGCAGATCGACGAGTACGTGGCGAAGGAGCTCTCGGCGGCCTTCGGCTACGACGCGCCACCCGCAACGGGACCCGCCGCGTCAGGCGAGTGACGGTCTCTGAGGAGAAATCTCGGGCGATTTCCGATGGAGAGTTTCAGACGACTTCCGGCGAAGCATCTGGGGAGACGCCATTGCAAAGGCCTGCGAATGCGCTGCGGATCGCATGTATAGGCTGGGGCTCCCTGCTTTGGGACCCACGCTCGCTCCCCATGGCGGCGCCCTTTCGCGACGACGGGCCGATGCTGCCGATCGAGTTCTCTCGAGTCGCAAAGGATGGCCGGGTCACGTTAGTGATCGATCCCGAAGCGGCGCCGATGCAAACGTATTGGTGCGAGCTCACGTCGAAGACGATTGACGAAGCTGTCTCTGGCTTAGGGCAGCGTGAGCGAATTGCGCCCGCGCGATGGTCCGAGTGGGTGGCATTTGCGCGAAGAAGCCCCTTTTTCGAAGGCGAAGTGAAGAGTGGAGGCCATGCCGTTCCCGAGACCCGCCGAGAGATCGAGAGATGGCTCGAGGTGCAGTCTATTGATGCCGTAGTCTGGACAGCGCTGCCGGCACGGCGGCCTAATGGCGATTTCGGCTGGCCCACGACGGAAGAACTTGTTGAGCATTTGGAAGGGCTTACCGGGGAAGCGCGATCGCGCGCGGAAGAATATATTCGTCGCACGCCGGAAACGATTCGGTCGGTGCGGCGAGCGCGCTTTGAGGCATCCTTTGGCTGGATGCAGAGCGCCTTGCCATCGAACACTTCGACGCCTGGTGTGGAGGAGGTGCGGTATGAGTGATGCGAGAGCGACGGACGGAAAGGCCGATGTTTGGCAATTCGTGACGCCGCAGCTTTCCGTGCACAATGTGCGTGAGACCCAGGCGTACCACCGCGACGTTTTAGGTTTTAAGATCGCGTGGATCTATGACGAGGATTACGGGGCGATCTACAACGGCACGACGGAGAGCTATTTCTCTCGGGTCGAGGGCCCGGTCGTGCCACCCAATGAGTGGGGGAATAACGAATGAACGAGCGCGTACGACGTTATGTGGCGGAAAGCCTCGGCACTTTTGCCTTGGTCTTCGCTGGAACCGGGGCCGTGGTTGCCGACGCGCTGAGCGGCGGCGCCGTGACCCAAGTCGGAATTTCGATCGTGTTCGGCGCGATCGTGATGATGATGGTTGTGGCTTTCGGACCCATTTCCGGCGCGCATATCAACCCGGCGGTCACGATTGCATTCTGGGCCGCACGTGAGTTCGAAGGCCGAGAGGTCGTACCTTATATTATAAGCCAGTGTGTCGGCGCGATTGTCGCGAGTGGACTTCTCCTATGGATGTACCCCACGACGCCTACGCTCGGACAAACACTTCCGATCGGTGCGGCGGCTCCAGCCTTCGTGATGGAAGTGTTCCTGACGACGCTCTTGATGCTCGTCATTCTGGCCTGCGCAGTCGGGCATCGCCTCACCGCGTTCTTCGCCGGCCTCACGATCGGCGGAGCCGTCACGTTGTGCGCGCTCTTCGGAGGGCCGCTCACTGGCGCATCGATGAACCCCGCCCGCTCGCTTGGGCCAGCCCTCGTTTCCGGCGATCTGAGTACGCTCTGGCTCTATTGGGCGGCCCCGATCACAGGCGCACTACTCGCAGTCGGTCTCTACCGAGTCCTCTGGGCGGAGACGACGATCGAATAGCTTCTGCGCCCTGTGCCTCGATTCCCGCGACGGCAGATCGCCCTCCGAATTCGGGTGCTACGAGCAAATGATTCTGTCGTACACTTTTGAGCCGCGACGAGATTCGCTTGGGCGGCCTAGAACGGGTCGAGTCTGGAGGAAGCTGCACGATATGGCCGACGGCATCGAAGCATCAGCAGTGGAAACAAATGGCATCGAATCCGAATCGACCCGCGAGAGGATTCTCGATGTCGCGGAGGCGCTCTTTGCAGAGCGTGGCCTCGCCGGAACCGCCGTTCGCGATATTGCGCGCGAAGCCGGACTGACTGCTCCGAGCCTCTACAACCATTTCGATGGCAAGAAGGCGCTCTATGAAGCCGTCCTTGTTCGCGGTGTCGAACCTCTCTTTGAGATCATCGGTCCAGGAGGCTCGGCCGAAGAAGCCGCGGCTGCGACGCCGGCGAATCGGGTGCAGCAAACTGAGCGCATCCTTGATTCGATTATGGATCACTTCTCCGGTCATCCGAATATTGCGAAGCTGATTCAGCACGAAGCGTTGACTGGGGGAGAGAACCTCTCGCATATCGTGCATGGCTGGCTCGGGCCGATCGTTTCGACAGGCGTCTCGTCGATGAAGAATAACGGTCAAACCGTTTGGAACGAAGACGAACAGCCCATGGCCGTAGCGGCCTGGATTCACGTAATTCTCGGGCATTTCGCCATGGCGCCACTGTTACGTGAACTCTTCAACATAGACCCGCTTGCGCCGGAACAGATCGAGCGTCAAAAAAAGTTTCTGCGCCGCTTCGCACAAATCATGATGGCAGGGCCGGAGTAGTCGAGCTTTTTTCGTCGGACGAAAAATTCTGATTCGACTCGTGTTAGGTCACCTCGGGGCGCCGCTTATTGAGCTCTAGGATCGTGCGCGGCGAATCTTTGCCGAGGACCTCGCGATAAAAAGCCTTCGTCGCCGAGAATATTTCGAGTCCGCCAGGATCGAGCTCCGACAAGGCGCGAATTCCTTCGACGACATGGAGCGAGGCGCGTTTCTTTGTACTGGCCTCCAGCGCGCTCCGACGGCGAAGCGACACAATGTAGCAAGGCCGATCTGTAGTCCCGGGAGCAGGTATAATGGGGCGATGGCCGAGCCCACATCCAACGCAGCACCCGAATCGATCGCCGTCCCCTCCCCCCCGGCAGCCCAGCGCACGCCCCGGGTCGAAATTGAATATTGCGTCGGCTGTCGCTGGATGATGCGCGCGGCATGGACAGCGCAGGAATTGCTGACGACCTTCGAGTCGGAGCTCGCCGAGGTGGCGCTCGTACCGGGCAAAACCGCTGGGATCTTTCAGGTGCGTCTCGATGGCGAGATGATTTTTGATCGAAAGGCCGCCGGGGGCTTTCCTGAACTGCGTGCGCTCAAGCAGATTATTCGGGACCGAATCGCGCCGGCGCGTGATCTAGGCCATTCCGATCTCCCGGCAGATCAAGGCGCAGAGGGCGAATCATGAAAGGCGCGATTGCGAGCGTCGAACTCTTCGTCCATCGAGACGGTGAGCACACGGATCCGCGCAGACTGACGCTCACTTTGTCCGCGCCGGAACGCGTCCGCGACAAAGGCGAAGCGACTCCCGATTGGGTGTGTCGAATTGTGCTCGCCGATCTGCATCAACCTAAATCAGTGAAAGCCGCCGATAGCTTGAGCGCCCTCGCGGGCGCTTTAGGGCAGGGACGCAGGTGGCTCGATGCATTGCGAGAGGAGGGCCTGCGCATCACGCGAGATCGGAACGGAAAAGTCGACTTCCTCTGGTCCGACTTCGGGCCGCCCTGAAGCATCTCAAAGCTGCAAGAGCCCCAAGGAGCGCGCTCCTTGCCGGTCCCCTGCGAGTGACTGGCGGCCTCAGATTTGCGGGGCGGGGCATTTTCCCGGCCCCTCGCCGCTTGAATGGGTTATCGTCGGCGCCGGAGAATTAGATGATCGATTCGTTGTTCACATTGTATTGCGAAGACTGTGAAGTCGAGGGGCGGCCGAGCCGCCTCTGGGTGCGCGCCGAGATTGATCTCGCGACGTCGCGCGGTCCTGAAACGCAGCATTACCTCGAATGCATGAATTGCGGCTTCCGCTTCAAGAGCTGCATGGAAGATCATATGGAAGCCGTCGACGACGAAGAATGGCAGCGCTTCGTCAACGAATCGCCGCCTTCCCTTCCGTCCGCACGCTAGGCATTCATTTATCTCGCCAGAATCCGGCTCGGTCTGTTCATCTCGCCAGAATCCGGCTCCGGGCGCGGTTTTTGTCTCGACGGTATTTTTGTCGGATTGAGTCTCGCCGGCAAGTCGTAGGCCGTGCCATGCACTTTGACGGCGCTCGTCGGATTGGTCACCGTTCCTCTGGCGTACCGTAATTCCGGGACGCGCAAAATTTCCGAGGAGTGAGATGATGGACCCCAAGGCACAGCTCGAGCCGGCGAATGCTCGAATCACGATCGAAAACCTGATGTTTAGCTACGCCGAAGCGATCGATGGCGGAGACTTCGATGGGATCGGTGAACTCTTCAGCCGTGCAAAAATCCTGGCGGCGGATGGTGAAGAGCAGGGCGGCGGACGTGAAGGCGTGAAGGAGATCTACGACCGCTCGACGCAGCTCTACGAAGACGGGACGCCGATGACTCAGCATGTCACGACGAATCTCATGTTTGAATTCGGCGAGGATGGACAAACGGCGAGCGTGCGATCGCGTTTCACGGTCATGCAACAGCTTCCCGACTTTCCGCTTCAGTGCATCATCACGGGCTACTACGAAGATCAATTCGGGTGGGACGACGAGACTGGTTGGCACTTCACGCAGAGGCAGATGAAGCCCAAGTTGTTAGGTGACCTGTCCAAGCATCTCAAGTACGCCTACACGGCGCCCTGAATTAATTTGTCCGATTTCATACCTAAGGTCCCCGCGCAGGAATCCGCCTTAGGGCGTTGGTCTCGGTTTTGGCCAAAGCGTGTTGGGCCGGCTGAGCCTTTGGCTGCGGCGTTGATGGATCACCACCAAACCGGGAGGCCGCGTCGCGTGCGGGCTTTGCGTGCGGACGGGGTCGAATTCGAGATCGAGACGGAAGAATATTTTACACTGGGGGGGGAGCTGGCGGAGTTGGATGCGTTGGCGATCGAGCGGTGCAAAGGCCGAGTGCTTGACGTCGGCGCGGGTAGCGGGCGACATGCTTTGGCACTGCAGGCGCGCGGTCTGGATGTCGTTGCGATCGATGTGAGTCCGATTTGCGAGACGCTATGTCGGGCTCGCGGGGTTCACGAAGCGCATCAATTCGATGTGATGAAGCTCGATTCGGAGGAGCCTTTCGGGCGCTTTGATTCTTTGCTCTTTGGGATGCAGACAATCGGGGTTGCGGGTGGTTCTGCTGCGCTCGAAATTTTGCTCGGCCGATTGCGAGGCTGTTTGAATCCGGGAGCAGAGTTGATCGTGGACTCGAGCGGATTGCGGGATTCCTGGGATGGCGAAGATGCAGACGACTCACCTTCTCGGGGAGAGATCGTTTTGTCGACGCGGTACCGAGGATGGCGGGGTGAAAGCTTCCCCTGGATCTACCTCGATGAAGACAGCCTAGGATGGATCGCAGATCGAGCCGGCTTCGAGATGGAGATTCTTGGGCGCGTCGAAGGCGGTGAGTATCTCGCGGCACTGCGCGATGTGGAAGGTTCGTGTTAGTCGATGTCGAATTCGCTTAGAAAACTCGAAGGACTGCACCGCTGGAAACTCTTTGCGATCTGGTCTCCGGTCGTTTGGCTTCCGCTTTCCGTCTATTGGATGCTTACGAATCGCTCTCCTCTCGCGATTGGCTTTGCGATCGCAGGGATTGCTTTTTTCGGTTTCGCGCGGGGCGTCATTTATTTTTCGCGATGCCCCGAATGTGGAAAGGCGTTTCGAGACTCGCCCGTGGGCTTTGGACGGATTTGGAACGAGCTTTGCTGTGATGCGTGCGGGATTTCGTTATTCGAGCTCCGACGTGGCCGCGCCCGGGATTGAGAAGGAGGCCTGTTATGGTCGATCTCACCTATCCCGAAAGTCGGGATCTTGAAGACCTCGCCAAAAGTTTTCGTTATTTAGGCGAAGTCGAAACGCCAAAGCTGAATTCGAGCGTCTACACGGCATATTCTTTTGGCGTTGCTGGAGACTCAGAAATCCTGGCCCTTGCTAGTGCGACGCACGCAGTCTCTCCGATGTCGCGTGAAGGCGTTGTGGCGATGACCGATGGTGTGGCTGCGGCGAGCCGCGAAGCGCCGGTCGATTTGATCATCATGGAAAGTGATGGCAGCGATGCCTTACGAGTTGATTGGCTCGCATTCGAAGCGGGCGCGCGGCTCGATCGAGAAGTGATCGCGCGGTCCGACTTTCACGGTCGCTGGATCGACTGGGGACCGAGCGAAAGTTGAAGAACGCGGGGCGCTCACCGCTCACCGCTCACCACTTAGCAATGACTTCGTCGCCGAAGCGCTTCACCCAGTCGACTTTTTCCTGCAGCTGCATGGTGTCGGGCTGGTAGGGGTTGCGATAACCGACCGCTAGGCAGGTGACGCCGCGTTCCTCAAGGCGCTTCATGGCGTCGACGGTAAACGCGGGCATACCGGCTTGGACGATGAAGCTTTCGTTCTCGCGGCCGTATTCCTTTCGGAAACCGTTCACTATCGTGAGGCGATCGACGAGCTCGTCCTCCGTCAGGCTGACGAAGTTGACGCCATTGCCGTAGCGGGCGGCACGTCGATAGGCGGGCTTGCTATGTCCGCCGATAACGATGGGCGGACAGGTCGCGGGGACTGGGCACATTTTGATCTTGGGGATGTCGTAGTACTCGCTCTTCCAGTCGAAATATTCGCCGGTCATCAGGCCCTGGATGATTTGGATCATTTCATCCATACGCTTGCCGCGGGACTTCCAATCCTGGCCACACGCCTGGAAGTCTTCGATCCAGGGGCTGAGCCCAACGCCCAGAATGACTCGCTCATTGGACAATGCAGCGAGAGAGCTCACCTGCTTCGCCGTGAGAACCGGGTCGCGAATCGGAAGCTTCAAGACGCCGAAGGAGAATTTGATGTTCGTCGTCACGACGGACATTGCGGCGAAGAGCTGGAAGGGGTCAAGGAAGGGTGCGCCCTCGAGGAAGGAGCGATCGCCGTCTTCCGTATAGGGGTAGGTGCCTTCTGCGACTTCCGGATAGAGGATGCTGTCGCCTAATCCAAAAACGCCGAAACCGGCTTCGTCAGCGGCCTGGGCGATGGGCAGGTAGTGACTGATGTCGCACATCGATTCGGCAATTTGAAATTCCATCTTGGTTGAGTCTCCTGGCCCGCCTGCGTGGCGGATCCCCGAAGAATAGCCGCGCAAAACTGTAGTCCCATAGGGGGCGTAAGCGCGATACCGTTTCCCGAATGCCCGCGCAGAGTGACCGCGGCCAATGAGGAGACTGAAAATGGCGGAGCTGAACCACGACTTGCCTGAGGGCATGCTGGAATGGGTTGCGGAAATCGGAGGCGGCGACGTCACCCATATTCATCGCCACGTCGCGAGACGCGAAGCATGGGTCGTGGACGTCACGCGGCCGGACGGTTCGGTCCTCGAAGGTTTTCTCCGACTGCAAAGAGATGATGGCGGCGTCGATCCGCGCCGCCTCGAGCGAGAAACCCGCATCACGCAGGCGCTCGCGGAAACAGATATCCCCGTCACAGAGGTTTACGGTTGGAATCCGGATCTGCGGGCGACGCTCTTCTCGCGGGACCCGGGGCGCGCTGATATCGACAAGCTCGAGGACGCCTCGCAGCAGCGCGCCATCATGGAAGATTTCATGCGCATCGTGGCGCGGATGCATAAGCTAGATCTCGATGCGCTCGGGATCGATGACGTGATGACGCCTCGGCCGAAGAATGCCGAAGAGGCGGCGCTCGGCGAAGTCGATGTAATCGTCGAGCAGTGGCAGCACTTTCTGGAAGGCTATGTCGATCCGCTCACGACCTACGGTCTCGATTGGTTGCGACGTTATGCGCCAAAGGACGTTGCGCGCGTATCCCTCGTCCAAGGCGATACCGGCCCCGTCAACTTCATGTTCCAGGGCCACCAGGTGAGTTCGATCATCGACTGGGAGATCGGCCATTGGGGCGACCCCATGGAAGACCTCGGGAACATAGTCGTTCGCGAAATGTGGAATCCCAGTGGCGGGCTAAGCGGCCTCTTCCGGCTCTATGAGGCGGAATCCGGAATTCCGTACTCACGTTTTGGGGCGCAGTACTACTCCGTACATCAAAACGTGCGCGGCATGATTCCTATCCACGCCGTGTGCGCGAACGCCCATCCGCGGGAATCTCTCGCCTGGTATCTCTGTTATCGCTACGTCGGGGACCGGACGACCTGCGAAATGTTGGCGCTCGCGATGGAAGTTGAAGTCGAGCGGCCGGAGATGCCTTCGGATGAAAGCCCGGGGGTAGGCGCGAAGGATGTTCTGGCCGAAGCGGCGCTCTATGCCCAGTCGCACGATGTCTCGAAGGGGCTCGAAGATCGCTTCGCGTCCCAGCGTGCGAAGGACGTTTCCATTCTCATCGAATGCATGGACCGCAAGCGGCGATACGGGGCGGCGCTCGATGCCATTGAATGCGAAGAGATGGGTGTGCTCCTCGGGGCGAGGCCCGCGACGGCCGCAGAAGGCTTTGCGTCCCTCGACGAAGCGATTCGCGAACGGCGGCTCGAAGATCCCGACCTGATCCGGTATCTCACGCGCAAGAGCTACCGCGACGAGTGGCTCTATGCCCCCGCCGTTGGGCTCTACCCGGACCGTCGCTGGTCCTCGCTCGACTAACAGGGAATTCGTAGCGATGCGCCGCGGACAGGATTTAGTTAGTCGCCGTTCATGGCGGACAGCACGGTGCCCACGTGCATGACGAATTTCGTCCAGAAGGTGTGGGTGTCGTTGTCGAGTAGCTCGCGCCCGGCTTCGAGCGTCTGGCTAATCGTTTCGGCTGCGTCTTCCGGCGAATTCGCCGAATTCATTTTCGAGATCCGCACTCACGGGGAGATGTCTGCGTTGGAGGTTACGCCGGTCGGCGCCTGGGCTAGGCGGAGCACTGGGTGAAACCTATAATTCGTTGTGGAAAGACCACGAAAAGAAGACTTTCTCATACTGGACGTCAACTGCACCGCACTGCGAGCCGAAATCGAAAGGAGCGCGCGAACCCGCGAAGCGCTGGAACGGAACCGATCGATGGCCAACCCGGACGAATTGAAGATGGACGAGAGCGAACGCCTTTGGTGGGAACGCGTTCGTGCCCGGGGCGCACTCTTTTACGTGGTGACGAAGGGGCTCTTCTTTCTGATCGCATATCCGAGCTTAGGTTGTTATGTGTTCGATTGGGGATGGGAGCCCATGCTGCTTGTCGAAGGTTGGATGATCGGGCTCTTCTGGGGTTCCTGCCTCTACATACGCAAGGAGCTTCGCTTCCGGTTCACACTTGAGTATGAAGGATTGCCCCTGCCTGACGGCTGGGACGACTGACCCGGATCCTTAGAAGAGAATCGAATCATGGAAATTTTCATGCTGATCTTCGCCGTCGCCGGGACCCTTGCGATCTTTGCGACAACACGTGCGGGGCGCGAAGTCCTGAAACGAATTGGGCTACGCAACCGAGTTCCGGATGCCGCCCCGAGCGAAGACGTCGCCTATATTCTCTCCGCATGCGATGGGGATCGCCGGGAAGTCGATCGCCGTATCGACCTCGAACGCGAGCGCCTGCCGGATCTGAACGAGGCCGAGCACTACCGCCGAGCGATCCGCAAGGTCATGTCAGAGAAAGCGACGTCAGAGAAAGCCGTGCCCGAATCGGCCTCGCCTGATCGGGCTAAAGCCGAGGAGGCTTAGTCTAAACCGAACGAAGTCGAAGCTCGGTCCACGTTGACCCCGCAGACGCGGTAGATTCCGCGCGTGGACCCTAGGCTCGTAGGCACACTCGAGATCGACCCCGCGCTCCCGGCCTTTTCGCCGGAGATGCCCGCGAGCGACATGCTCTACGGAGCGGCGGCTTGCGATTGCGGCGGCACATCGTTTCGAGTGTCGGGTTGGCCACGAATCGCCCTCGGCCCCGGCGGGTTTTTCTGGCGCACGGTGACGCGTGTTTGGCGTGAGGCGCAACAGCCCATGCACGAGGGTGAACCGGTCGAATCCCCGTTCTGGCTGCCAGTTTTCGCGGCGTGTACGCGATGTGGTCGTGAAGTCGCTTTGCTTGATGCTGAGGAAGTTCCGGCGCGAATGGGCGAGGGGCATCGCGACGAGCCACGTGAGTCGCTTCGCTGCCGCGTCTGCCGACAGAGTCAGTTTGAGCTCGTGATCGGTGAGGCGCGCGATTCGGCCTCACCTAAACGGGTCGATTTTGAGGTCGTCACGCGATGTTGCGCCTGCCATCGTCAGGGCCGGATCGCTTGGTCAAAGGGGCGGCCAAGCGAACAGGAGATTAGTTTGGATCTTCTGTATGGCCGGCGCTAAATCTTGGACATCATGCGTACGCTCCTCGGCCCGCCGTCCCTTGCCGCCGAAAATTTACCCGAACCTCAAATTAGACACCCGGCCGGACACCCAGCCGAACGACGAGACGAAAGCGATTCGAAATGAGTATTCAGCCGAATCGCATCGTGAACAGGATCGTTCAGCAGGTGGATCAGAGTGATTGGCCTCGGCTTGAGTCCCTGGTCTATTCGGCGGCAGGAGACGGCCGATGGCTGCGAATCTATCATGCGCCGTCACATTCACGTTATGCGACGGCAATCCATTTTTGGGTCCACGCTTTGCGCGAAGAACTCACGGCGACGGGACGCAGGTCTGATCTCGTCGGCGCCGCCGGTCATGCGCTCGGTCGCAAAGAAGCCGCGACGCAATGGCTGGCTGAATTTTCTGAGATCGATGCTTTGCCCCGCGAATTCGGAATTTCGGATTCGGCCGATTTAGATTCGGAGGTCGAGGTTTATCGCATGCTAGAAAGCGAGTGCCGGCAGTCGAGCGTCTTCAGTAGCCGTTCGGTGTTGATTGCAAATTTTTGGAGCCACGGCGGTGGCCCGAGCTGGAGGAGACGAGCTTGAAATTTCCTTACCGTCAAAATACGAGCAGTGCGTGGATGCTCGCAGCGTCCGTTTTGGTGTTGTTGGTCTTGTTAGTCGGAGGTTGCTCTGACCCCGATACGGCAATTTTTGCTCGACTGAGCGAAGCCGATCAAGCGCGCTTCAGGACCGGGCGACAGGTGGCCGTGCCCTGTTGGACTTGCCATGACCTCGCTGGCACGGTCAAGAAAGTCGGCCCGTCCCTGCTTGGGGTTTACGGTCGCAAGTCGGGACGGGCGCCTGAGTATGTGGGCTCGCCGGCGATGCTCTCCGCTTCGATCGTGTGGGACGACCGCATGCTCTCCGCCTTTCTTGCGAGTCCGGCGGGCTTCATACCGGGCAATCGGATGGTTTCGCCCGGAGTTCCGAATGCTTCTGCGCGAGCGAATTTGCTCTTCTATCTTAGGCACGTGAGTGAACCGGGTGCACGTTTGGTGCGCCCCGGAGACGACGTGCAATAGCAACACGTTTCGGCCTATTCGTGCGCTAAAACGTTAGATTCGTCTATTCTCGAATACGATCGCCTCGCCCTAGGCGCACGCTGTTTTGCTGATGGGCGCGAGGATGTTGGAGTCCTTCCCCTATGAACGCGAACGCGAACGCGGCCGCGCGCAACGAGCTACTCGCGCGGCGATTTCGAGCGATTCGAAATATTACGGCGCGGCTGTGTGATCCGCTGTCGGCGGAAGATTGTGCAGCGCAGTCGATGCCCGATGCGAGCCCCGCGAAATGGCATCTCGCGCATACGACGTGGTTCCTCGAGACCTTCGTTCTCAAGACGGCTTTGCCAAACTACACGCCACACCATCCGCGCTTCGAAGTCTTGTTCAATTCCTACTACAACGCCGTAGGCGAACAATATTCGCGGCCCGACCGTGGTCTGCTCACCCGTCCGTCGTTCGAAGAAATCCTCGAGTATCGAGCGACAATCGAAAACCTCGTAAGCGAATTGCTCGACGGCCCCGGCCTGCTCACCGAAGAGCAGGTGGATATCGTCGAGTTAGGTCTGCATCACGAGCAGCAGCATCAAGAACTTTTGCTGACGGACGTGAAGCATCTGCTTGCCCAGAACCCGCTCGCTCCCGTTTACCGACCCACTAAGGAATCCCCGGATCTCGCGATTCAATCGCTCGCATGGCATGCGGAGCGCGGCGGCCTGGTTGAGGTCGGGCATGCCGGCGCGAGCTTTGGCTTCGACAACGAATTTCCGCGGCATCGAGTTCATCTCGAGCCCTTTGAGTTGGCTTCTCGACCGATTCGGAACGGGGAGTTTGCCGCCTTCATGGAAGACGGAGGTTATGCGCGCCCCGAGTTCTGGCTTTCTGAAGGCTGGGCGCAAGTCCAGAAGGCGGGCTGGAAGGCTCCGCTTTATTGGCAGCATCATGACGGGCGCTGGTGGCATTTCACGCTCTCGGGACTTCGGCCTGTTCGAAGCGAAGAGCCGGTGACCCATGTGAGTCTTTTTGAAGCGGACGCCTTCGCACGGTGGGCCGGATGTCGGCTACCGACGGAGCCCGAGTGGGAACACGCGGCGCGCCGCATTTCGGTCGAAGGGAATTTCCTTGAGGGTGGGCGGTTCCATCCAGGGATCGCCCCAGTCAGGTCCCCGGAAGCAGGTCCCCTCCAGCTCTTCGGAGATGTTTGGGAATGGACTGCCAGCGCCTACTCCGCCTATCCCGGGTATCGCCCCGCGGCCGGCGCGCTTGGGGAATACAACGGCAAGTTCATGTCCAGTCAGGTCGTCTTAAAGGGCGGCTCCTGCGTGTCGCCGCGATCTCATCTCCGTGCGAGTTACCGAAATTTCTTCCCACCGGAGGCGCGCTGGCAATTCAGTGGAATTCGCCTCGCCCGAGGCGCCTCATCTTGAAAAAGCTGGGTCGCGCTCTCTGACGTGACCTCATGAGTGGGCGGCGATGAGTAGACGGCAGACCAGCTCGCTTACTTCGCATCATCGATCGGCCGATGCACCCCCTCATGGTGAGCGACCCGCTAGGCTTTCGAGATGACGAACACGCCTCGGCACGAACCGCATCGTATCCGAGTGAGATGAGATGAGATGAGTGTTCCCGGAGCCGATCCGAGACTTTCTTTTGCGCTGGCCCTGCTCGCCGGGATGTTTGCGCAGGCCATCGCACGTCATCTTCGTTTGCCGGGCATCGTTTTGCTTTTGGTCGCAGGCGTATCGCTTGGACCCGATGGCTTAGGTTGGGTCCAGCCCCGTCAACTCGGAGACGGCCTCTTCTCCATCGTCGATTTTGCCGTCGCCATCATTCTCTTCGAGGGCGGACTTAACCTCGAAATATCGAGACTTAGGCGATCAGGCACGGCCATTCGTAGGCTGATCACCTGGGGTGCACTCGTGACGCTCGCGGGCGGTGCGGTCGCCGTCCACATTTTATTGGGCTGGGGCCTGATGGAGTCGCTGCTCTTTGGCGGCCTCGTCGTGGTGACGGGACCGACGGTGGTTGGGCCGCTTGTTTCGGAATTGCGACTCAAGCCAAAAGTCGCGACGGTGCTTGAAGCGGAAGGCGTCTTGATCGATCCGATCGGCGCGATTCTTTCCGTTGTGATTTTGAAGTTGGCGCTCTCGGGCGATCCGGGTTCACTTCTGCTCGCGCAGAGTGGTGCAGGGCTTGCGCGTATGGCGGCCGGCTCTATGTTAGGCGTAGTGGCGGGTTTCATAATCGCGCGAGCGCTGCGGATCTCTCGATTGTTGCCGGACGGCCTCGAGAACGTCTTCGTGCTTTCAGCGGTTCTTCTGCTCTACGCGGGATCGGAAGCACTGCTTTCCCATAGTGGTGTGCTCGCCGTGACCGTCGCGGGCGTTGTCGTGGGGAATACTCGTTCGCCGGTCGAGCGCGATTTGCGGGAATTTAAAGATCAGCTGACGGTGATGCTGATCGGACTGCTTTTCATTTTATTGGCAGCGGATGTTCGATTCGCAGAAGTGCGCGCGCTTGGTTGGGCAGGTCTCGCGGTCGTGATGGCGCTGATCTTTGTCGTGCGCCCGTTTGGCGTTTGGCTCTGCACGCTCGGCTCGGATCTCGACCGCGGCGAGCGCTTCTTTCTGGCATGGGTGGCACCTCGGGGCATTGTTGCCGCGGCGATTGCTTCCCTTGTCGCCGCCGATCTCGAACGCGCCGGCCTTGAAGGCGGCGCGGAACTCCGTGCTCTCGTGTTTCTGACGATCGCTGTGACCGTGACTCTCGCGGGATTCTCGGCGGGCCCGGTTGGCAACTTCTTAGGCGTTCGGCTGCGACAAAGGGATACCGTCGCGATCTTGACCGCTCAGACGCTAGGGCTCGCCCTTGCTGAGGAGCTTCGGCGCGGAGACGTTCCGGTGGTCTTCCTCGACTCTAATCCTGCGGGTATTCGTCGTGCGGAAGAGGCAGGCTTCTCTGTCGTGTACGGCGATGCGCTTCAAGAAAGTATTATGCAGAGGGCGCGCTTCGGTTTTGCGCGCACTGTGATTGCCTTAACAACGAACCGAACGCTCAATAGCGTTTTCGTGGGACGCGCAAAGGATCGCTTCGGGGTACCGAATGGGCTCGTGGCGACTTCGGATGCGGGTGGTGGTCTCGTTTTGGAACAGCTGGGCAGTGGCCAGGCTAAGATCGCATTTGACGCGCCCCATGATGTCGAGCGATGGGATGTGCGAGGGCGGCGCGGAGATGTCGAAGTCTTTCATTTCGTGTACGAGACTCCGGAGCGAAAAGAAGAAAACCCCGAGACGACGAGCTCTGTCGAGTCCACGGGGAATACAGAGCGAAGCGTGTTGCTCGCAGTTGAACGCGAGGGGCGCATGTTTGCTGTGGACTCCGCTTGGTCGTTCCTAGATGGGGATCGAGTCGCTGCGGCAATTCATCTTCCTGAGCGCGAAGACGCTTTTCGGGAACTAGCCACGCAAGGCTGGGCTGCGACACCGCTTGATGAGGCGCCCGGCGAAGAGACTGCCGGCGCAAAGGACGCAGTCGCCCATGCTTGAAGGCACGCTTGCCCCCCAGCCGCCGAGATCGCTCACGCGTCATCCGGAGTTGTTGGAGGCGGCGGTATACGAGCGCGAGATCGGTGCCCCGATTGCGAGGGTGTGGGAGAACGTGTTTGACTGGGAGCATCTGCCTTGGCTCCACGACCAGGCTTTTGATTCGATCGAGCTTCGTGAGGCTGGCGAATGGGGTTGGCACGGGGATGTCGGATTTCCTGGAGGCGCTTCTTCCGAGATTGAACTTTCGGTTGACCACGAAGCCAGTTGCTATGTGGCCCGCACGCGATCGGGCGTAGGTGCGCCGGGAGAAATCTGGACGCATCTCAAGTCCAGCTCGAAAGACACGACCTCGATTCGAGTCGAATTTTGGGTGGCGCCTCTGCCCGAAGGGACGCCCGACGAGGTTCTCGGAAAAATTGGAGAGGCCTATCTGAAACTCTATGCGGGCCTTTGGGATCAAGATGAAGAGATGATGCAGCAGCGTATCGACGCCTCCGATCGGTGCCGCGAGACGGGGGCTGCGGATTCCGGAGAGATCGTTCCGCTGGGAGCGGTCGCGGCCCTGCGTGAGAAACTTCCCCTCGTTGTGAATTTTGAGGGGCATCCATTTCGGCTCGTCGACATCGAGGGTGAGCTGCTTGCCCATGCCACCGAATGTCCCCACTGGCTTGGGCCGCTTGAGTCGTGTGAGGTCGAGCGCGGCGAAATCATCTGTCCCTGGCACGGTTACCGCTTTGACGTCGCGACGGGCCGGAGCACGGACGAGCGCGGGCTCCGCTTGCGGCATGCGCCGAGGGTTGAAGTGGATCCGGCGACCGGGAATGTGCGTTTAGTCTCGTCTGCCTAGGCCGCTTCCAACGAAGGCCCCTCCTCGCGCGCGCCAGACGCGAAGAGGGCCAGCGGTGAGCATGGCGACCAGGGTGGGCGAGCCGCGAAAAAGTGCCGAGAGTGTGAAACTGTTCACGGTCACGATCCAGTTCAGCGCCGATGCTGCAAAGTCACCTAAGGAATGAGAGGACTCGACCATGGATCGCCGCGAATTGCTTGGAAGTGTTTCTATTTTCGCCTCGCTTGGTGAGAAGGAAATGGACACGCTGCTCCAGGCCACCACCATGAAAAAAATGAAGCCGAAGGACGTGCTCTGCCGAAAGGGCGATCCCGGGAACCAGCTCTACGGGATTTTGTCCGGCTCGCTCAAAGTGACAGCGACTGGAACCGACGGCAAAGAGGTCATGTTCGGGCTGATGGGCGCGGGCGAAATAATCGGCGAGATTGCTCTGCTCGATGGTGAAGAGCGGTCGGCGACGGTGACCGCGGTCGAAGGGACGGAGCTTTTGACGCTGCATCGACGTGAGCTGATTCCGTTTTTGGAAAGCCATCCCCGTGCCGCGATCTCTTTGGCGGGCGTGCTGGCCTCTCGCGTTAGGCAGCTGTCGGATCGCGCGGAAGATCGGCAGACTATGCCGCTTCCGGGGCGGATCGCGAAGCGCCTGCTCTCTTTGTCCCAAGAGTATGGGAAACGCCCGATCGTGGGCGGGCCCGTCGAAGTGCGGATGCCTCAGCAGGACTTGGCGGATCTCGTGGGAACCACCCGTGAGAGCGTGAATAAGCAACTGCGGGCCTGGGAAGAAGACGGGATTCTTGAACTCGGCCGAGGCCGCGTGGTCATCAAGCAGCCGGAGTCCTTGGGAGCCATCACGGCGACATTCGAGCTCTAGCCATTTTTTTGATCCGCGATCCGCTCACGAGCGAGTGGCGTGGTCCGTGTTCGTAAATGTTAGGTTGGTTCGAATATTGCTTTGCCATCACGCATGGCGACGTTTCCTTTGGTGCCGATCAACTCGCGGGTTTCTAGGTCGGCAAGTAGGCTCGCGTCCGAGGGCGTTGTCGCGAGAAAACGCGCGTTAGTCGAGTCCAGTCGGCCGACAATGAGGCCCTTCTCGGGCGATCCGTCGCGACCATGTCCGATCGTATAAGTCTCGACCGTTGCATTTCCTTCGGGTGCCTTGTCGAGTACGACGGGTTCGCCGGACGAAGGCGCGCGGAAGTCGTCGTTTGCGGCTGCAGTCGGGGTCTCGGAATTAGGTTCGAGGGACAAGACAGAGGCGGAGTGCTTCGTGAGATACCAACCGTTCCCCGTCACCATGGCGTTCTTCGCGGCGCCCGCTTGCAATCGCTCGACCGCGGTCGCTAGGGAATGAAAGCTGTAGCTACTTCCGGGGCCACCGGCGTAGGGCAGGCCGCCTGTGATCGAGAGACCCCGCGAGTCTGCTTGGTCGAGGCCGAGGGATTCGCAGGCCATGGAGATCGCGATAGGGAAGCAGGAGTAGAAGTCGAAGAGGTCGATCTCTTCGAGGTCGAGGCCGGCGTTCGAGAGTGCGGTCGTATGGCAGGTCTTCATGGCGGGCGCGCGATCGAATGACGGGCGCTCGCTGAAATTCCACGGATTTTCGACAGCGAAGGCGCCGCCGCGCCAATAGACGCGCTTGTCCTGAGGAATGCCGATTCGATCCGCGAAGGCTTCCGAAGCAATCAAGGTGCCTGCTGCCTGCTCCGTGGCCATGACCGCGTTCAGGTATTTGGCGTAGGGGAAGAAGATCATTCGGTTGAGCGGGGAAGTCGTTACGAGTTCTTGCGCACTGCGCTCGGTCGGGAACCATGCGTGGGGATTCGCGGCAGCGACCTGCGTGAGAGGATGCATCAAGCTGCCCATGGACTGGGCGTGCTCTTCGAGGGATTGGCCGCGCGTGACGCGCAGCGCGTTTTCGAAGAGCGGATAGATGTTGATCGGCATGTCGAGGCCCGCGGCGGCTTCGAAGTCGTTATGCCCCCAACCTTCTTTGCCGACAGTCTCCGGCGTGCCGTCGCCGCCCATGGGCCAATCGAGTCGGCTCTCAGCTGTGCGCGCGAGATTGAGGCTCTTGATGTTATTCGCACCAAAAACAAAACCGAGTTCAGTTTCGCCGCGCACGATTCGGTTAGCGACGCCGTTCACTAGAGCGAGCGCGGATTCGCCGCCGTGATGGCTCACCCATTCGGTCTGGGGTTTTGCGCCGAGTGCATCGCCGATTAGGCGTGGCGCATTTTGCGCGCTCCAGCCGGCGATGGCGGTGAGTGCGATGGTGTCGATCGAACTGAGCAGCGTTACTGGATCGCTCGCGCCGGAAGCCGCCGCAGATTCCTGAGCGATACGGAGCGACATAGCGAGAGGACTTTGGGAGGTTTCTAGATTGACGTTGCGATGGGAGAGTTGAGAGGCACCGATCAGGACCGGGCGATTCGAAGACGAGGCTGAGGTCATATGCTGGAGTCCTAGTGCGGTGTGTATTTGCGGAGCTTGCGCTGAAGGCTCTGCCGATGGAGGCCGAGGCGACGCGCTGCCTGGGAGATGTTGCCTTCGCATTCGGCGAGTACGAACTCGATGTATTCGCGTTCATGTCGATAGAGGCTCTGGAATTCGTCTGGGATCGGAACTTCGCCTTCTTCGTCTTCCTCTTCGTGAAGCGCGCGCTCGACTTGATCGACGTCGGTCGGCTTCATGAGGTAGCCAACGGCGCCGAGCTTCGTTGCTTTGATTGCTGTAGCGATACTGCCGTAGCCCGTGAGTACGACGATTCGAGCTCGCGGCGACCGAGCCAGAATTTTTTGGATCGCATCGAGTCCCGAATCGGCCCCGAGTCGCAAATCGACGACCGCGAAATCCACGTCGAGGTTTCGGATCGCATCGACCTCTGCGAGGTCGCGCGCTCTTTGGACCGTGTAGCCGCGGTCCGTCAGCTCCGAGCCGAGGGTCTCGGCGAAGCGGTCATTATCTTCGACGATCAAGAGCGATCGTCCCTCGTTTTGAGCATCCACAGCATTAGACATCGTGGAGTCGGCCATCCTTGGGTCTCCAATCGGGCGCGGGAATCGTTACGGGCTTGGGTGTTTCGCTGGAAGAAGTGCTTGGCACGATAGGTATTGAGATTTTGGCGACAGCACCGCCGAACTCGCGATCGTCGAGGGTGAGCTCCGCTCCGATCGCCTCGGCCAGTGAGTGAACATAGTAGAGGCCGAGCCCGACTCCTTCTTGTTTCGTCGTGACAAAGGGTTCGCCGAGATGGCGTCTAACGACTTCGGGCCAGCCGGAGCCGCGATCTTGGACCCGGAGTTCGACTCGGGAGCCGTTGCGCTGGACCACGATTTCGACCTCGCTCTCGCGTCCACCGGACTCGATCGAGTTGTCGACCAAATTGATGAGGGCTTGAGAGAACGCGACCGGCGGAATCAGGACACGCTTCACGCCGCGACCGTCGCCTAATACTCGGATGGTCGCGCCTTCGTGTACGCCGGCGATGCTCTCGCTAACTTGGCGCACGAGGGGCTCGAGGTCGACGACTTCGAGGGAGAGCCGGTCCGGCTGAAGTTGACTGCCCGCCATGTGCCGCAGGATGTCGCCGCACCGGTCGAGTTCTTCGATCGCCGTCAGTAGGTCCGGATCTGCTTCAAGGTTGTGGGCGCGAGCGACGCGGGCGAGCCTGAGCTGCGCGGTATTAAGCGGGGTTGCGAATTCGTGGGAGAGGCCGGCGGCGAGGGCGCCGACTGCGCGGAGCCGATCGATACGGGTCTTTCGTTCCTGGGCTTCCGCGAACCACATCTTTAGCTGGTCGAGGGTGCTGGAAAGCCAAGCTGTCAGAATCCAGAAAACGAGGACGACGACGATCTGCGCCGGGAAAAGGATATTGGAGGGGACAAGCGCACCGGCAAGCGCTGGTGGGATATGGCTGTTGAACTGGATGACCACGAGGCTGGCGAGGAGCAAGCTGAAGAAGGCGAGGCCGAGGCGCCCTTGGAGCAAGAGTGCGCCTAAGACGGAATGCACAAGCAAAATAGGCACCATCGGATTCCATGCGCCGCCGGTCAAAATGAGCAGCGCCGACAAGCCGAGAATATCGGCGCCGAGTTGAATCATGAGATGCCCGGGGCTGCCACGGGTCCCGCGGCGGAGCGCGATCCAGGTGCCGGTGTTGAGCGCCGCGAGAGTGGCGACGACGGCGGCGAAGAGCGGGAGCATCGATGGTTCCAAGACCTGGAACTCGAGGGCCGGCGCGATCGTGAGCACCTGCGCGGCAATCGCGACCCAACGCAAGCGCACGACCCACGCGAGCTTCGCTGTGCTCTGCTCGGGGTCGGCGGTGATCGGTGGGTCGAAGAAGGATCGAAGGGTCTCGAGCATTTGGCTTCCTTGGATCAAAATAGCAGCCCTGGGAAGGGTCTCTGCGCGGGGCGTTGCCCCCGATTGCTGCGCCCGGCCAATCGAATGGCTGGAGTTGCTCAAGACCTGCCGTCGGAGCGCCGACGAACTGGGGAGCCCGCGGGAATTCCAGGGCCAGCGGAGGATTTAAGCCGATGAGAATGGTCGCAAAGTACGCAGTCGTGGCAGGCCTCGCCGTACTCGTGACCGCCGCCAGTCCGGCTCGCGCCGGAGACTATCTCAGCGGCTTCGGCTTCGGGATTTCGGTGCCGGATGAATACCTCGTCCTCACTCAGGATGAAGTCCAGAAGAATGCCGACGTCTTTCTTGAGGACGACGGCGACGATCGCATGCGAGAGGTTTCGAGCACGATCCGCCGTGGAGTTTACGATCGCGTTCAGGCTGGGCAACTCGAAATTTTCTACCGAACCGAAGGCGGCGACATCGCCTTCGTCGACAATGTCAATGTGATGATGCAGAAGGCGCAGCTGCCGGCGAACGCGCGCCAACTCCAGGAGGTCTGCCAGATCCTCCCCGAAGAGTTTTCACGTTTGTTCGGTCGCCCAATAGGGATGGAGAATTGCGAAATGCGGGCCATCGCAGGCGGCTCCGCACTCTACCTCGCCTTCGATGGCGCTCTGCTCGGAACCAAGACGCTCCAGTATCAAATCCAGCGCAGTGACGGGATGATGCTGATCCTGACTGCGACATCGACCGAAAATAATATCCCGAGAATGCTAGGCGAATTCGAAGTCATGGTCTCTTCGATTCGCGTGCGTTAGGCAGACACGCACAAGTTCGTTTCATTCGCTCGCTACTCGTAACTCACTAAGCGGACGGCGGCTCGTGCGCGTCACCCAGCCGACCAGAGTGAGTGCGACGCCGCCGAGCCCTGCCGCGAGTCCCCACCAAATTCCCGTGAGCCCCATCTCGAGAGGGAATGCGAGGAGGTAGGCGAGGGGCAAGCCAATCACGTAGAAGCCGACTAAGTTGACAATCGCACCTCCCATGGGCCGCCCCATACCGCGCAAGAGCCCTGCACCTACGACTTGGACGCCGTCCGCGATTTGGAACGCACCTGCGATTGGCAGGAGCGTCGCGGCGAGTGCGATGGCGGCCACGTCGGGCGTGTAGAGAGCTGGGAGCTCATTGCGGAAGACGATGAAGACGACGGCTGCGAAGGCCATCACGCCGCCGCCCATGAAGAACGCGACGCGACATGCGACGCGCAGGCCCGGTAAATTGGCGGCTCCGATCAAGTTTCCTGCGCGCGCTCCGGCCCCGATCGCGACGCCAAGCGGCACCATGAAGGTCAGGCTGGCTAGGTTCATCACGATTTGATGGGCGCCTAATTCAGCGACACCCATCCATCCGACCATTAGCATGGCGACCGTAAACGCGTTCGCTTCAAGGGCGAGTTGGAAGCCGACGGGCAAGCCGAGCGCGAGGTAGCGCGCGTATCCGGGCCACGCGAAAGATCGAGCATCCCATCGTCGCCAGGCACCTTCGTGGAGTTTGAATCGGACGATCCATGCCCAGAGGACGATCGGTAGAATAATATTTGTTATGCCCGTCGCGAGCCCGGCGCCCTGCAAGCCTAATGGTGGCACCCCGAGGTTTCCGAAAATCAGTACCCAATTCAGGAATACGTTCAGGATGTTGCAGATGAACATCACCCACATGCCCGGTCGCGTGAGCCCACGTCCCGCCAGGTATTGGCGCATCGCGATGAAGAGGTTGAAGCCTAAGGCGCTCGGCAGACGCGCCAGCATGTAGATTTGCGCCAGGCGTGCGACCTCGGGTTCCTGCCCGAAAGCCAAGAGAAGCGGTTCCGTGACGGTCCAAAGAAGAGCAAGAGGGATCGAGGCCGCAATGGCGATCACGATGCCGCGCTGCAATGCGAGTCCCGCGGCTTCGCCGTCTCCGCGGCCATGGGCCTGGGAAACGAGCGGGTCCATGCCTTGAACCATTCCATGGACGAGCGAGCCGGATGACCAAGCCCACGTCGAGGCGACTGCGACGGCTGCTAATTCCGCGAGGCCCACCCGCGCCACCATCATGGTGTCGATCACGCCCATCATCATCATGCCGAGCTGGGTAGCGGCCACCGGCGCGGAGAGCGCAAAGAGCGTCCGAAATTCTTTGCGCGTGCGGCCTTCGTCGAGAGAGGTGGTGGACATCGGGATCTCGGCGGCAAGCTCGGAAGATTCCGAGCGGCGTGGGGCGAACGCGCCGCGATAGCCTACCCATCCTGCTCAGGTCGTGCGATCGTGCGCGTGAACTCGCCCCGGAGAATTTTTAGCCGATGTCTTTCCTGTCTATTTGTCGTTCCTCACGCCCTTCCAATCGCGTCATGGCGGTCGCTCTCATCGCCTTGGCGACGGGGATTCTCTTTGCGTCCGCCGCGAAGGCCCACGGCCCGACGATCGAGATCACGCACGCCGAAATGAAGCCCGCGCTCCTGAATCTCTTCGTAGGCACGACGGTCCATTTCAACAACAAAGAATGGATGCCCGGTGGGCACACAGTTGTGGACACGACCGGCAAGGTCGAAAGTCCGCCTCTTGAGAAGGTTGACGAAGGCTGGCACTACACCTTCGACGAAGTGGGAACCTTCGAACTCTTCGTGAAGCAGCACCCCATGGCGAAGGCTCGCATCAACGTCGTCCCGAAGAAGGACTGAGTCCTGACCCCGCGGTCCGCGCTACGAGCGACGGATAGAGCGAGGCGTGGGCCTTGGCGCGCTCTGCGCGCTGAAAGATCAGTCGCGAGTGTTGCCACTTCCGTTGCCGCCGATCGTCCCAAAGAAGTCGCCGACGTCACCGAACGCTCGCTCAGGGTCGAGCAATAGATCGTACGTCATTTGCGCAACGACGGGACCACGAGTAGGTCGCCCCGCTTCGCCCTCGGCGGATTCGCCATAGGCTTCGATGCGACGGTAAAGGGCTTCCCAGGTTTCTTGGGAATCGTCCATGTCGATCTCGATCGTGAGCTTGGCCATCGGACCTCCTAGTTGGGTGTGTGTCCGGGGAGGGGTGGGGCTCGTTCTCCTTCGTTCGAGTCCTTTTGCGCGGACCCGTTCGGCGGAGACGGGGGTCGAAGCAGCAATCGGGCACGGAACACCCGCACCCCAACAAACTACGGGAAAAACAGCGTTCCACAATGCAGTGCGCGGGCAACAGCACACCTTTTGGACTGGATTGGTTTACATACATGATCGTATAATCAATCAAAAAAATTCGTGATACGACTCACATTCGTTTCTGACGCCCCCTCAGGGAAATATCTTCCAACCGGATGGCGACTTTCGGGTTAGGGTGGCAGACATGACACACACGCCCTTCGACTCGGATGCTGCGCGAGCGGCCACTCAAAATTCACCGCAACTCCCCAGTGCAGTCTTCGCCAGAACGGCCGATGCTCCGGGTATGAACGAAGTAGCACCCGAGGTCAGCAGACAGGACCAGCCGGACCCCAGCGACGAAGTTCTCGTCGATCAAGCAGGGCGTCCGCTCGGTCCGCGTGCGCTCCAGACGCGTCGGAAGATTCTGGAGGCAGCGGTTTCGTTGCTCGCGGAGAAGCCGATGCGCGACATGCGGGTCATCGACATCGCGCGTCAGATCGGTTCCTCCCCCGCGACCTTCTATCAGTATTTCAAAGACGTTGAAGACGTCGTGTTGCATCTCGCTGGTCAGGCGAAGGAGGCCACTCCGATTATGGTCGACCTCATTGGCGGCGATTGGGAAGGCGAAGCCGGCTTCGAGCGCGGCAAGAAAATTTCCAACCTAGTGATCGATCACTGGGAAAAATTCGCGCCGGTTCTGCGCGCCCGAAACAACGCTTCAGATGAAGGCAATGCAGCCCTTCGCGAAGAACGCATGGCCGCCATGGTTCCGCTCGTTGATGCCTTTAGAGCAGCGCTGGAGCGATCTCAGGCGAAAGCCGCTGAAGCCGTTGATCCGCAGGACGGGGTTTGGCGAGGCGGCCCGGTCGATCCGTTGGTAGCGGCGACGGCACTGTCCTCGTGCCTCGAGCGCACCGCGATGTACCACGGGTGGATCGAGGATATGGGCAGCAGCCGCGAACAACTCGTTGAGACGACGGCGGCATTCCTGCAAGGCATGCTCGCCGTTAGGCGTTAGGCGCAGATAGGTAGGGTTAACTACTGCTGGCTGCTTCGCCGCGAGGGGCCTCGGTAGTCTCGAAGAGGCGCTCATCGATCGCGATGGGCGTTTCAGCTTTTAGACTCTCGAGATAGGCGCGGAGCGCGTCGTCACCGCGGCGGCGTTTGAGGTCTTGCCGCACGAGAGACTCGATTTCCTCGAGGGTTGGCACGACAGGCGGCTCGCGGTCGAGGACACGAAGGATGTGGTAGCTGCCGTTGGACTCGGTCGGCTCGCTCCAGATACCGGTTTCGAGCTGCATGAGCGCGGCCAGGAGACTCGGCCCAACGTAATCGCGGACCTTGCTCGGCGGGAGCATCGTATTTGGGACCGGCGACACTTGTCGATCCGCGAGATCGTCTTCGACGGTGTCAGGGGCATCGCCAGCCTGCAGTCGGAGGAGTGCTGCTGCAGCGCGCTCGGATGCCGGACCTCGGGGATCGCCTTCATCGCGACGCGGCGAGAAGTAGATGCGCTGCGCCTGCAAGCGGCCCGGTCGCGTAAAGAAGTCGACATTCTCTTCGTAGTGGTCCGCTATTTGGTCGCTGTCTGGCTCGGTGCTGTCGACCTCGGAGACGATCGAATCGATCATGCTAGAGGTCAGTTCGCCGCGGACTCGGCGATCGATGCCGGCGAGGCCGAGAGAGAGCGCGCGCTGGACGAGAAGTTCTTCGTCGATCATTCGGTCGAGCACTCGCCTGCGCATGGCGTCATCGATGGGGCTCCGCAGATCCCCCGCGACACCGCTCAACACGCGCTCGTAGTCGACACGCCGAATCTTGCGTTCGCCGACAACGGCTGCTGCGTCCTCGGGTAGCAGGGATGGATCAATCTTGGGTTCGAGCAAGCCGAAACTGGCGATCGCGAGGCCCAGGGCCGCTCCGACTAAAAGGAGCCAGGCGCCGCGTCCGCTGGTTTCTGGTGTGGCTTCGCTCACGATCGATCTCCCGGCGCGCGCGATGTCGCGCGTCCTCCCTCGAGGGGCGTCGAGCATACCGCAGCGAAATCGGCCGCGAGTCCTAGTGCCCCGCCGCTGCGAGTCGCGCGACCTTCGGCATGCGAGTAGATTCCCGCCTCGCTGCTGTCCTCAATCTGTCCTCGATAGGGACGGTTGCCAGGCTGCCGACCGCTGCGATTAGACCTAAGAATGGCTCACGCCCACGGAGTACTCATGTATCTGAACCTCGGATCGATTCTGCTTGCGAACGCGAACGAAAAGGCAAACTCCGTCGTGATTCGCGCTGGCGACCGTGAGATCACCTATCAGGAGCTCGATCGTGCGGCGCGAGGCGTGGCGACGAGTCTTCGAGCACGAGGCGTGTCGCCCGGCGACAAGGTGGCGCTCCTGGTTCCGAACGTGCCGGAATTCACGATTGCGTATTTTGGAATTCTTTATGCCGGGGCCACGGTCGTTCCGATTAACGTTCTCGCCGCTGCACCGGAAGTTACGTACTTCCTCGAAGATTCCGGCGCGCGTGTTCTTTTCGTACACCCGCTCTTCGAAGAGCCGGGCCGCGCGGGAGCTGCTTCGCTCGACGTCGATGTGATCTTAGCGGTTCCCGGAGATTCGCCGAATACGGTCGGCGAGATGGCGTTAGGTGATCCTTGCGATGAGCCCCATAAGACGAATCCTCAGGACACGGCGGTCATCCTTTATACGTCGGGTACGACGGGCAAACCGAAGGGTGCCGAGCTTACGCACTCGAATCTCGTGATGAACTGCGCGGTTGTTGTGCCTAGGCTGATGCCGCCCATGCCTGCCGGGGGCCATCGCGCGCTTGCGGCGCTTCCGCTCTTTCACTCCTTCGGTCAGACCGTCATCCAAAACGGAATGATCGCGATAGGGGGTTCATTCACGCTTCTGCCGCGGTTTACGCCGCAAGATGCTTTTGAGCTAATAGAGAAGGACCGCCTAACTATCTTCGCAGGCGTCCCGACTATGTATTTCGCACTTCTTCACCATAGAGGCGATCGTGCCTACGACGTGTCGAGCCTCGCGGCCTGCATGACGGGCGGAGCGCCTATGCCCCTCGAAGTGATGAGTGCCTTCGAAGAAAAATTCAACGTGCGGATTGAGGAAGGCTTTGGTCTCTCGGAGACGTCTCCGATCTCAAGTTTTACGGTCCCGAATAAGCCTCGGAAGGTCGGCTCGATCGGCTACCCGGTCTGGGGCGTCGAAATGTGCATCGTTGATGAGGAAGATAATCGACTCCCCGACGGCGAGCGCGGAGAAATTTGTATTCGCGGACATAACATCATGAAGGGCTATCTCAACCGCCCCGAGGCGAACGAAGAGACGCTGAAGAATGGCTGGTTCCATTCCGGAGATGTCGGCTATCGGGATGAAGACGGATGCTATTTCATAGTCGACCGCATGAAGGACATGATCTTGCGCGGCGGCTTCAACGTTTATCCGCGTGAAGTAGAAGAGGTGCTTTACCAGCACGAAGAGGTGGTTGAGGCCGCGGTGATCGGCGTTCCGCACGAGAGTCACGGGGAAGAGGTAAAGGCCGTTGTCGCCCTCGTTCCAGACGCGAAGGCGACCGAGGAAGAGATCCAGGCCTTCTGCAAAGATCGCCTCGCTGCTTACAAATATCCCCGGTTCGTCGAGATCATCGCGGAGCTGCCCAAGGGCCCGACCGGCAAGATCCTGAAGCGTGAGCTGCGCGACTGAGCCATCGCCCCCCGCGCGCATCCTCGGCTTTGTCCTGCGCTCGGCGCTTTCCTCGCCCCCATCTTGCTCCTGTTTTCGCTTTTTCTTCGCGGATTGTGACCGAATCTGTCACGCGTGGCCCTCATCTTGTGAGTTGTCGGGCGCACTCGTCCCCCAAACCCCTCTCCCCTAAAACGGAGGAAAAGGGTGCCCGGGGTCGGCCGTGTGGCGGAGGGCGGCACGTAGGGTCTGCGGGCTTTTGGTTTGGTCTCGGACCCGTCGCCTCCTGCCTTCCGCCATGCGGCCCGGCAACAGCACGAATGAACACGGAAAAGAAGAGAAGAGAAGAGAAGAGAGGAAACCGAGGTCATGGGCACGAGCACGGGCATGAATATGAGCATGAGCAAGCTGGAATCTGCAGGGACTGCTGAACGTGAAACCCGCGTACCGGCGCGTGCTCGGGCGAGCCGCTCCCGTCGCGCTTCGGGGCGAGCGCGTCGTGATGGCGGTCCTGCTGGATTCGGCGGGCGCCTTTCGAGCGCGCGCGATCGCCAACAAGTGCGAGAACGCAATGCGGCCGAGCGTACGCGTGTAGAAGAGATGCTCGCGTCGGCACCGATCGATGCGAAGCCGCGAATGCCTTTTTCGCCTTCCGCACCTTCTTCTGTTGAGCAGTCTCGGTCTCCCTCCAGTGCGTTTCATCTCCGAGCGCTTTCCAGCAGCCCGGAGGGATGTCCCGTCTGCGAGAGCGGCAAGGTTGTGCGGGACGAGGTATTCGAAGCGGGCACGACCCTGCGTCTATCGGAATGCCTCAATTGCGAACACAGATGGACGGCTCGACCTCGTGCACGATGGAGCGAGTTGGGTCAGAGGATGACGAGTCGAGGGGGAGCTCGCGTCGTTGCCAAGTCTGCCGAAAGAGGCGGGCGCTTCGACGCACAGGTCGCGAACTAGCGTCTCTGCTCCAAGCGTCTCTGCCCTACGCGTCCTTGCTCTATGCGATTTTGCTCTATGCGATTTCGAGCTTTCGCAGACTCTCTGCTTTTGGAGATTTTGGTGGCTCATTCAGGTGACGTGATAGGGTGCACCTATGCGCTTGCTTCTATATACGGGCAAAGGGGGCGTCGGTAAGACGACCACGGCGGCGGCGACGGCCGCGCTTGCTGCCCGACGAGGCGTTCGGACGCTCGTTCTCTCCGCGGACGCGGCGCATAGCCTCGGGGATGTTTTCGATCGTCCCTTAAGTGCGACTCCGTTGCCCGTTTCGATTGCGCCCTGCTTGGATGCTCTCGAGGTTGATGCTCGCGATGTGATCGAAGGCCATTGGGGCCAGGTTCGCGCGTACGTTGTCGAGCTGCTTCGGCATCAGGGAATCGACGAAGTCGTGGCAGAAGAGCTGGCCTTGCTTCCTGGGGCCGATGAACTCGCGACACTCGTGAGCGTTGAAGATCACGCAACAAGCGGCCAATACGACCTAATCATCGTGGACTGCGCCCCGACCGGGAGCGCGCTTCGCCTCGTCACGCTGCCCGAAGTCGCGCATAGTGGCTTCAAGTGGTTGCTGCGTTTGCAGCGCGCCGCAGCGACGATCGCGGAACCGATCGCGAGTGGACTCGTGGGGGCGCCGCTTCCGAAGGCCGAAGTCTTCGCCGAAGCCGAGCGTCTCCTATACAAAACCCTCGAGCAGTTACGCGCGCGATTGCTTTCGAAAGAGACGAGCATTCGACTCGTCGTGACACCTGAGACTATGGTGATCGACGAGGCGCGGCGTTCGCTGACGGACTTGGCGCTTTTTGAACTCGCCAGCGACGCGGTGGTGATGAACCGCGTCTGGCCCGACGAAGCTCTGCGCGAGGAGTTTTTTAGGGATTGGGGGAGAAGCCAAGAAGAGCGGCTGCGCGATGTTGAGACGCATTTCGCACCCATGGCTATGTTAGTCGCCCCGCTGCAGGCCGACGAGGTTTGCGGCTTCGAGGCCCTGGCTGCTCATGGCGAGGCGCTCTTCGCCGGGCTCGATCCGATCGCCGTATTGGGTACGCGCCCGGGGCTTCGCTTCGAACGGAATAAGCAACAAGCTTCGCTGCGACTGCCCATGAATGGGCGGGACGCGAAGGGCGTTCAGGTGCTGCGGGTCGATGACGAGCTTGTGATCGGCGTAGAAAGTCGGAGGCGACGAATTTCGCTGCCGGCAGCCTTAGCGTCTCTTGAAGTCGAGCGAGTTTTCGTCGAGGGCGGTGAACTCGTTGTGACGTTCGCGAACGACCCCGATTTAGGAACGACGCCCGGTGAACATCCATGAGGGTCTTGCTTCATACGGGAAAGGGTGGCGTCGGAAAGACAACGCTCGCGCTCGCGACCGCGTTAGGCGCCGCAAGTCATGGGCATAGGGTCTGCGTGCTGTCGACGGATCCTGCACATAGTCTCGCGGATGCATTGGGCGAGCCTGTCGGTCCCCGTATGCGGGCGATCGCCGGAAACGTTTGGGCGCGCGAGATTCGTGCGCAAACGGATCTGGATCGTTCGTGGGAGAGTATTCAAAGTTGGTTGCGCGAACTCTTGCGCGAAGAGGCCGACGAGCTGCTCACGGAGGAGCTACTTGCCTTCCCCGGGATCGAGGAGTTGATGGCTCTGCGTGCGGTTCGTGAAGTAGCAGCGACGGGAGACTTTGATGTCTGCGTGGTCGATTGCGCGCCGACGGGTTCAACCATGCGAATGCTGCGCTTCCCGGATGCGCTGCGCATTTTCATGACGCATTTTTTCGAGTTCGAACGCAAGGGTGCGCGATTGCTGCGTCCCTTTCTTCGCGGGCTCGACGCGGGGCGGCTGCTTCCGCGGGAAGAGTTCTTTGACGCCTTCGAGCGGCTTTATGAAGAAGTGGATGACGTGCAAAGAATTCTGCTCGACGGAGAGCGCACGAGTGCGCGGTTGGTTGTGAATCCGACCCGAGTCGTGGTCGACGAAACCAGACGCTCCTTCGCCTATCTGTCTCTTTACGGTGTCGCTACGGATGCGGTCCTCGTGAACCGTGTGATGCCCGAGGCGGCTTCGGGTGGCTATTTCAGCCGCTGGATCGAACGCGAGCGTGAAGAGATGACGCGGATTGAAGAGAGCTTTCCGGTTCCGATCCGGAAGGTCGCTTTGCGGTCTGCAGAAGTGATCGGTGTGCCGGCGCTTGAGGCGCTCGCGCGAGATGTTTACGGCGACGAGGATCCTGCGGCAATGCTGTCGACCGGCCGGCCGATTCGGATTCGACGTGCCGGAGGGCGGACGCGGCTTGAGATCGATCTGCCCGGAATTTCCAAGGAAGAAATCGATGTGCTCCTGAAGGGCGCGGATCTTCATTTGCGAGTGCGCGATGGGCGGCGCTCGATAGGACTTCCGGATTCGCTTGTCGGACGCGAGATTGAGCGTGTTAGGCTTCGGGATTCGATGTTGGAGATCACTTTCTCGGATGGCTGAGGAAATTGCGTCAGAAGAAGAGGCGGCTCCGAGTGCTTCGGCGGTCGCGCGACTACGTAGCCATCCGCGGGTGCATTGGTCGGAGAAGGACCTTGGTGATTGCCCGCGCAGGCGAATCGTGAGCCTTGTCCCGAGCCTCTCGGAAGCTATCGAGTTGTTAGGCTTGGGAGATCGGCTCGTCGGGGTCACCGAATATTGCGTCCTGCCCGAAGGGGCCTTTGATGGGCTGCCCAAGCTCGGCGGGACGAAGGACGCGGACGTCGAAGCGATTGTGGCGGTCTCGCCGGACTTGGTGATCGCGAACCAAGAGGAAAATACGGCGCGGGTCGTTCGGAAATTGGCGGAACACGGGATCGATGTCTGGGTGACCTACCCCCGTACGGTTCGTGAAGGCGCCGAATTGCTCTCGGAATTGGCGGATCTTGGCGCGACCGCCGCCGCCCGGGCCCAGTTTGTGACGCCTTCGCTCGAAGCGGTCGAGCAAGCGGAACGGGCGCGGGCCGAGTTCGCGCCCGGCGACCGACCCCGAGTCTTTTGTGCGATCTGGCGCGACCCGTGGATGACGATTGGGCGGGACACCTATATCCACGACATGATCGAACTCTGCGGTGGCCAGAATCTCTTCGCCGATCCGGCAAAGGGCGAGGCAGCGGAAGCGGTATCGGGTCGGGCGGACCGGCGATATCCGATTGTGGAACTCGCCGGGGTCGTGGCGGCGGCGCCGGAGGTGATTCTGCTCCCCGATGAGCCTTACCGCTTTGCGGTAGACGACGCGAAGGAGCTGGCCGCGACGGATTGCCCGGCGGCGAAGACTGGGCGCATCCATTTAATCGACGGTACGCTCGTGTCGTGGTACGGTCCGCGTATCGCTGAGGCAATTCAGGTACTTGCGGCGATTTTTCGATTCAATGAGCGTGTTGGTTGAAGCTTGTACGCACGTCTAAGGCTCTCTCAGGAGGAATTCTGAGGCCGTTCGCCGAAATCGAAGCAGCTCTGAGCAGGCCGCAGGCTCGCGCTGAGCATCCGGGGGTGGAACGGGGTCGGGTTGGTCGGCTACTGGTTCATCGTGAAACTTTGGCAACAGGCAACTTTCTCGTACCTCTCCAATTAAGACCGAGCGAATGCCTCCCGATAGGAGGAATTGGGTCTTGTGCAACTCCAGCGCAAAGCCTTCGAAAAGGCGTAGTGAATTGGTGGGTCCAGGCGGCGGGACGGTGCGGGAAGCGCAGTCCTACGAAGATTTTCGAGCGCACAGGGAGGTCCCAGGCGAAATGACGACCCAACGATTCCATCGATTCGGGGGCGGATTCAGATCCAGCCTTCGAAGCCCGAGCGGCGGCGACAAGGCATGGGCCTTGATCGTGGCGCTGGGGCTGCTCGTGATCGCGCTGCCTGCGTTTGCGGCCGAGATCGTGGAGGTGCGGGTCGGGAAACATCCCACGTTTACCCGCGTTGTCTTCGAACTCGATCGCTCCGCCGGCTACCGAATCGAGCGTTCTGACTCGGCGACGGGTGTCGCGGAACTAGTCGTTTCTCTAGAAGCGTCCTCTATCCCGCGCTCCATCAAAGCTTCTAAATCTTTCATCGCGCTAGTCGAGGTTGAGCCGCAAGGCGGACGATCTGTAGTTCGTGTGCGTCTTAGTCAGGAAGGTCTCCATCTTAAGGAGATGATCCTGGCGAATCCGCCGCGCATCGTGCTCGATCTTTTGAACGAACCCCCCGCAATTGCGTCCGTCGCGAAGGCGAAGCCTGCGCCCGCCCCGAGCGAGCCGGGTACTTCGGAAGACGATGCGTTCGATGCAGTTGTCGCGCAGATCGATCGCGAGCCGATTCAGGAGGCTTTCGAGCCTGAGCCTGCACCGGTTGTCGAGATCGAGCCGGCGGACGATCTGTATGTCGCGAGCGTCATCGAAGCGACCGAGGCCGTTGAGGCTGAAGTCGTTACCGTGGCTGACCAGCCGGCGGACGAGGCAGAGGCGTTCATTGGAGATGATTCGCAAGCGGATCTTGCAGATGCCGCAGGTGTCTTTGGTTCGGCAGATACCCTTGGTTCGGCTGATGCTCTTGGTTCAGCAGGTGCTGGGGATGAACCGTCTACATCGACGCCGGTGGACGAAGGCTCGCGTGATCCCTATTTGGCTGAGAATGCCAGAGGGAATGCAGGCGCGCCCGGACAGGCCGAGCGCAAGCCGCGCCCGATGGTCGCCAAGTCGACTACGGACGATGGTGGCGATTGGATGACTTGGGCGTTGGTTGCCGGTGGTGCTGTTGTGCTGTTGTTAGGCAGAGGGTTGTTCCTTGCGCGACGCCGCGGTGCGAGTGATTCGGATAGTGACAATTGGGATGATGCGGATAGCGGCCAGGGCTTCGGAAACGAAGAGACGGCCGTTGCTGCGGAAGGCATGAATCCCTTCGCGGACGCCGATGAAGCCACTATGCTTGGGGCTCCTGACGATGAGACAATCGTTGCGCCCTTGATGAATAACGATGATGACGACGCGACGATCGTGTCCGTCTCAGATGAAGAGAAAGAGTCGGAGTCGGTCGTGTTTGATGACTCTGAGGAGACTGCTATGGACGATATGGAAGTGATTTCGCGAGACCAGGTAAACGAGAGCCTTGGATCCCCGGCCATGCCGCAGGCTATGGGTGCTGGCGTTCCTGAGGATATGGCGCAGATGTTCGCCGAGATGACCCGCCGCATGGAGGGTCTCGAGTCTCGCTGTGACGAGCTCGTCGATGCCCGCGACCGTCTCGAGCGACAGGTTGCCGCACAGACCGAGGAACTGCGCGTACAGCGCGCCGCGATCGCACGCACCCAGCGCGCCGTCCGCAACCTTGGTCGTGGCGACGAGTCCGAAGAGCAAGGGGCTACCGAGCCGGCGCTTCGCGATCCGAACCAGCCCTCCGCGGAGTAATTCGCAGAAGGTGGTCGGTTAGGTCTACGGCTCGGCCGAATGCCTAAGTGCTGAATTGTTGTGAAACGCGCGTCTTGCTTGCAAGGTGCGCGTTTTTCGTTTCAGGGGTCATGATGCTGGAAAATGTTAGGGAGAGGCCGGTTCGCCTAGCGGCGTCTCGTCAGCATGGCGCCGAGCGCTCCCGCATGACCCGGGTGGGGGAGCACACTCGACTCGAATCCGCCGAGGGCGGCTATTCCTCGTATGGTCAGCTCGATTTGTGGATGCGTGATCAGAGTCGAGCCTCCGAAGACTATGCGCGAAACGCCGGCGCCACGGGCGTGAGCGGCGACGAGCAAGCCTATATTGTCTGCGACGATCCCCATGATCGCAGAAGCGAGGTCCGCCGGGTTAGGCGTCTCGCGTTCGCTTTCCGGGAGTGCGGCATTTCGGGCGAGCTTCCCGAAACCCGACGCGATCATGGCGCCGATCCCTTCGGTATTTTCGAAGAGGTCCGAAACCATGAGATCGATCGAGGACCGATCGCCTTGCAAAGCGAGCTCATTCAGTTCCTGCGAAGAAGCCACGCCCGTGAGCGCGAGCCCGAGTCCGAGTGCTGCGCCGCCGCCGAGCGCCGTTCCGCCCACGCGCTCGACCTGGTCGCCTTCGACGCGAAGGATCGAAGTTCCGGTTCCGATGGAGACGAGCAGGTAGGGCTCGATTGCCGGTTCGCCGAGTCGGGTGAGCATTTCGTTCGCCCCGCGGGCCCAGGCTTCGAATTCAATCGGGCTCAGGATGTCCCGGATTCCGTCTTCTGCGAGTTCGGCTTCGAGCGCCGCGGCGCCGCATCCAGTCACGCACAGATGTGTCGGCGAAGTGCGCTCGAGGTGATCACGCAGTCGATCCGTCGAGGGCGACCCCAGGGTCGCGAAATGAAGACCGCCCGAAGATTCCATGGCGACCTTAACCAGCGTCGCCCCAGAATCGATTCCGATCGCCTCGACCGATTCGAGTCGGGGATCGAACTCGTCGAAGGGCGCCGACGTCCCAATCAGGTCGGCTCTCGCAGTGCGTTCCGCTTCCTCGGGACCCATGCCCGACCTCTTTCCTGCAGCCGCAGGGCCGCAAATGTCATCCACCCGCGGGCGCGAAGGGCGCGTCCTGATTTTCAGGATTCGTCATTGGATTCAATGAGTTAGAATACAGACCCGGAATTCAGACCCATGTATACCGCGTTCTACGGCCTGCGTGAAAAACCTTTCGTGCTGAGCCCCGACCCCCGATTCCTCTATCTCGCCGGCTCCCATCGCGAGGCCCTGGCTCATCTCCTTTACGGGATCGAGCAAGGGGAGGGGTTCATCTCCGTCACGGGCGAGGTCGGAACCGGCAAATCGACGCTCTGCCGCACTCTTCTAGAGCGACTCGAAGGCGATCTCGAACTCGCCTTCCTGTTCAACCCAAGCCGCACCGCGCTCGAACTTCTTCAGTCCATCTGCGTCGAGTTCGGACTCCCCGCCGAAGGCCTCGCGCGCCGAGCATTAATGCAGCAGCTCAATCATTTTTTGGTCGAACAAAAACGGATAGGTCGTCGCGTTCTTCTGATCATCGATGAAGCGCAGACGCTTTCAGAAAGCACACTTGAGCAGGTTCGCCTGCTCTCCAATCTCGAGACGAGCCGCGACAAGCTTATTCAGATCCTTTTGTTAGGCCAACCCGAACTCGACCGTAAGCTCGATGAACGCGGCCTGCGGCAGCTTCGCCAACGGATCTCCGTCAGGTGGAAACTCGATCCCCTGGGTGCCCAGGAAACTCGCGCCTACGTTCGACATAGACTCTCTGTCGCGGCGGGTGAACCGAAGGACCTCTTCAGTGATGCCGCTCTTCGTGAGGTTCATAGACGGACAGGGGGCATTCCGCGCCTCGTGAACCAACTGTGTGATCGTGCCTTGCTCGCCGGATACGCGACGCGTAGCGCGCAAGTTGGCCCGAAGTTAATTCGGGACGCGGCGAAAGAAATTCCTGACACGCGACTGCTCCGCGAGGGTGGGCTCGACGGCACAGGAGGTTGGTTTTTTGCGCGCCCTTGGGCTTTTGCGGCGATGATCTTCGTGTTAATGGGCCTGTCGCTCTTTGCGGGACTGCAAGTCGGTCGTACGCGTTTTACCGATACGTTTACGGCGTCCGTCTTTAAGCCCGATGCGCTTCGCGCAGACTTTGAAGGTGCCGACTCGCGCGTCGGGCCGCCGGCGGTCGGGGCGAATGGGTCAGTTGGTTCCGCTCTCGATTCTACGGAGATACCTTCGCTCATCGAATTGATCGGGTTCGTTCCCGATGAAATTCTTGCAGGCCTAAAGCCCATAGAGGAACGAATTAATGGCACCGCCGCGATCGAGCGCGCCAAGGCGGGGGTAAGTCGCGCGGGTCCTGGTGTTAGTTCCGTAGTCGCTTCACCAACGGCGTCTTCGCCGAATTCGCAATCGAATGAGGTCTTTCCGGCGGAGAGCGATCTTTCGAACGCTGAGACCGCGTTAGCTCCAGGCCTTCTCCGCCAACTCCTCAAAACCCGCAATCCCCAGGCTGCATTTGCGGACAGCCGCGACGTATTGCTCGAACGTTTTGGCCGCCGCGTGACTGCATTGTCTTCCGCTCCGACCAGCCCCGATGGATTGCGGCGTGACTTTAGGGAGCGCGGCTTGATGACGACCTCCTTTGACGGTGGCTCGATTGAGCTTCTGCGCCGACTAGACCACCCGGTCGCTCTGCCGCTTGCTGCGGTCCTCCGGCATGTTGACGCAGGTCTGGCCCCGACTGCGCCGGTTTCTGAACGGCGATGGGTTGCGATCACCGGCTTTCGGGGCAACCGCGCGAGGGTCGCGGGTCTCTTGCCCGATCAGATTGTCACTATTTCGATCGATGAACTCCGAGCTCATTGGCTCGAGACTGGCTTGATCGTTTGGGAACGCTTTGAATCCGTACCCAACCTATTAGGCCGAAACGACGAAGGGCAGGGCGTCCTTTGGCTCCAGCGCGCGCTGGCCGAACTGCGTTTCTATGATGGCTCCCCGACTAGCCTGTTTGATGCTGAAACGACCGAAGCGCTTCGCCGCTTCCAGTCCGCCCGCGGCCTCATCGCTGACGGCGTAGCCGGCCCGCTCACCCAAATCGCGATTTACGGCGAACTTGCCCGCTACCCCGTGCCACGGCTATCGCGCGCGGACGGTCGAACCGATGGCAAAACTCGTCGCAGGGCAGAAGCCGCAACCACCGAAACGCGACGCTCGTCCGTTGCTAGTCCCGCGAATTCGACCACCCCCCCCTCCGTCCGTCCCCCCGCCCAAGGAGCAGCCCGCGGATGAGTACGATTCTCAAAGCGCTACGCCGTCTCGAAGACGATCAGGCCCCTGACCCGACCCCGCCCGACGTCCTTCGCGAACGAATCCTCGCAGAGGAACTTGCCGCTCATGCGGGGCTGGGTGGTAATGAAGAGTCGACGCTTAGAAGCGCAGCCCTCCTCGCGTTCCTGAAACATCGCGGCCCCGCTCTCGCCACCGCAGTCATCCTGTTAGGCGCATCGCTCGTCATCGGCATTTCCCTCGGAACGCCCGACCGAGACTCCTCAGTGAATGGCCAGACGAACGCTCAATCAAACGCGCAATCAAACGGATTGGCAACGGCCGGATCCACCCGCCAGCCGGTCGCCGCAGCCGGATCGCCTGCTCCCGCGCCTGGTCCTGCTTCCACGCAGCGGCCAGCCTCGTTTGCCGTCCGCCCCGCGCCTCCCACGCCAGGCCCGAACGCAATCGTGGCCTCTGCACCTTCATCGGTTCTTAAGCCGCCGACGCCCCCGTCTGCCGAGCCCACGTCCGTTCCCCCGGCACGTGTCGCTTTGCGTCCAGTCGAGGGCGTGAAGCGACCGACCACAAACGCCTCGCCGGTGTCACGCCGGCCTCCGATTCCGATCGCCGCGTTGCCGATGGGATCGCCTCCGGCTTTGGGCGCCAAGCTGGAAGCGAGTTCGCCTGCGTTGCCGCCCCCGCCGGTTGAGGTCGCTCTCGCCAAGAAGCCCGCCGGGTCGCCCGTGCCGTGGCCGTCGCCGCCCCCCGCGCTCGTCGCCGCGCCCAGAGTTGATGCCAGCTCAAATGTGGAAGCCGGCTCTCTCAGGCCCGCGCGAACGCCTAAGGCCAAGCCCACGCGCGCCGTCCCCGAAATTGTGAGACGCAAGACGCCGGTGGGTCTGCCCCGGATCGCAAAACCGGCGATTCCCGATGTCAGTATCCTGAGAACCGCGTGGCACCCTCAGCCCGAACGGCGCTCTGCGCGCATCCAACTCGCGAAGAGTGAAGATGTCTTGACGCTCCGGGAAGGCGACGCCGTCGGATCCTTAGTGGTGAAAGAGATCACGCCCTCGAGCGTTCTCTTCGCGGCCGGGGATGTCGAACTTCGCCGTCGCGTAGGAAACTAATCAACGCCTCAGCGCGCGCGTCTCCACCCCCGGAACCATTCGAGACGTTAGTTCATCTTCTGCGTACTCGTCGCCACGTTCAAATCCGAGGCCAAATGAGTCAGGTACGCCTTCACTTCCATCCTGCCCATCTCCGAGGGATGCCGAAGCTCATGAAAGCGAATAAACCGCTTCACCCAATTCACATAGGCCCGTTCCGCCAACAGAACTCGGTGTCCCCGCGGGTCGAGGGTGCCGGCGGCTCGCGTGAGCTGGCGACGAAGTCTGATACTGTCGACTAAACCCTTTTGAGCGGATCGCGCAGGCTATCTGTTGGTCCGTTAGAAAGCCCTCGTGCCGACATGAAACATTGTTCCAATACAGAGTGTGCACACCTCATTCGATTTAACCGAATAGCGGAGTACCGCGACGAAGCGGTCACGTGCTCCGACTGCGGAGGTTCTCTTTCTGACGGGGAAGTGCCCGACCCAAAAAATGTCAGCTTCCGAGAACTGGTCACAATCTACGAATCACAGGACCAGATTCGTG
>JASDVF010000055.1:284354-287069 GCA_041440805.1 Myxococcota bacterium
TTCGGAGTCCTGATCTGCATGTTGATCGGGGTCCGGATCGTGAAGCCCGACGAGTGGTTAGTAATCATGCGATTCGGGAAGTATTGCGGATTCCGCAAACAGGGAATCCATTGGGTCCTGCCGTTCGTGGATAAGACGGTGCGGGTCAAGCTCAGCGAAGTTTCTCCAAGCTGGAAAGAAACTCCTGACCAGATCCTCGAGACCAAAGTCCATGAGTGGGTTTCTGCGCGACTGTGAAGTCGAATGCACAGCGCCTGACAAACGTCTGAACTAGACGGAGAGTGATGGTGGTTACGTTCGGGACTCTCGGCACCGACGGCTTGTGCTGTCGTTAACCTTCTGAGCGACTCCGCACACTACGAGCGGATTCAGTATGCGGAGTGGTACGGGCAATGAGAAAGACGGTACATACACGCTGGTTACTCGCGCAGGTCTGCCCCGTCTGCGAGCAGAGATCTGTGATGCATCTTGTCGAGTGCCCCGAATGCGATTCGCTGGGGGCGATCTGTGATGAAGACGGCGCCGGCTACTTGGACGCACGCGACATTTCTGGGGAAACTACTGTTGATCCAGAATCGACCGCCTGTGCGAAGTGCGGAGTCCTCAACCTGGCTGGTTTCGTCCCGACGTCTTCCGGCAGGGTTATTGAAGCCGGCTTTTCGCCCTCGGACTTTGAAGGCTTCTAGAGATTTCATGGCGCATAACAAGTCTGTGAACCCGACGGGGAACTAGGCAGTGCATGGGCGCTCCGCCGCCTGAATACCCGGCGGATCCAGGTGGAAGGCGGCTCTGCGTCACCTAGTGTCGAGGGTTGTACCGTCCTCGGAACTCTTTGAGCGAATTCCGCAGGTGATGAGCCGATTCGTTATGCGGCAGGAGCGCGTCCCGTCTTGACACTTTCTGACCTCGCTGATGTCGGTGAAGCTCTGGGGGACCTCGCTGTCCTCGTTTCTCTCATCTACCTCGTATTCGAACTTCGCCGAAACACGAAGACCACGCGAAGTGGTGCTGCATGGGACGCGACTGTTGGGCTCGCAGAACTCTGTTGAGAGATCGCAGGCAGCCAGGAACTCGCCGAAATTTGCATGCGAGCTCTCGAGGAAGATGCCGATCCGGATCAGTTCACATCTCGCGGGCTAGCCCGATTTGTCTTCGTCTGTCGAAGCGTCCTCTGCAAATACGAAGGCCAGCGATACCTCTGGAGAGAGGAAATCCTTTCAGATGGGATGTGGCAGAACCGTTGGCGGTGGGTGAAGGCTTTCGTCTCACTCCCAGCGGCCAGCCGAGTCTGGGGGCTGGAAAAGCAGCAGCACCAGTACACGGCAGAATTCATCGAATCGGTCGAAACCATGACTGTCTCCGAGAATCTGAGCATTCAAGTCTGAAGATCTCGAGGATCCCGACGGCTTTCTTTGGGAAGTCGCGTGGAATCTGCATTTCACGATCGAGTAGCCGGGAGAACGCTTGCTTCGCAAGCGAGGAGCCCGCACTCTACGCCCTTCGTTTCTCTCGCAGAGCGCCTTAGTTGAGCGCCGTAGGAATCATGGAGTTCGAATGCGTGAACGTCTCGAAGAAGCGATGGGTGACGGTCGGGTCATATCTCTCGACCGTTCTGCTTTCGAGCACGATGACGAAATCGGTTATGTCGTGGCGATGGGCACTGATCTCTTCGTGCTTCTTCGCGTAGCGGACAATATTCGCTTTGACGGATTTTCGGTTTTGCGGATCGCGGACGTGAACGACGTCGAGGTTCCGCACGAGCATGATGAGTTCGTGGAGAGCGCGCTTCGGCTTCGTGGGGAAACGGTCGACGAGCCGCCGGAGATCGATTTGAGCGACTGGATGACCGCAGTTCGATCTGCAGGTCGTTTGGGTGAAGTCATCACTCTGCACTCGGAAGAGCGCGACGCGGGGATCTGTCAGATTGGGCATATCCGATCGGTCAACGACGAGAACGTTACGCTCGTTGAGATCGATCCCGATGCGGATTGGTACGAAGAGCCGACGACGATTGCGATTGCTGACCTAACGCGAATCGATGTTGGGGGTTCCTATGAAGAGGCGCTGGTGCTAGTCGGCGGTCCTTGCCCCATTCCGATTCTTCGGTCGGTGGACTGAGGCGAGCCTTGGTGACGGTCGGCTGTCTTTGCAGTGCAGTTCGATTCGTGGTTGAGTCGTTCGCGGGGCCTTTCGAACTCTGCCCTTACTCCCGATGTCGCAAGACATCAGGAAGTGCTTTCGTATCTGGCATAGGCGTTCGTGCTCGAGACTTCCGGTGGGTTTCAGGGGAAGAAGATGTGCGCTTCTTTGAGGCACCCGTCCGAAAGCATGCGGCTGGATTACTCGACGGGGACCCAGGCGTCGCGCCCGATCAGCATATCTTCGTTGATTATGCTGCGAGCTGGGATGAGATTACGGATGCTCGCCCGTAATGCACTGAGCGTTACGTGACCAACATGCGTAAGGCGGAATGGAAGGAGAAGCGGGGACGATGGAGTCGATCCTGAATCCGATCGCATTTGCAACGCTACTGAGTGCGCTTTACGTCCTGCGATTCCGCGGCTGGACGCAGCCCCGTCGCGTCGCAATTTACTTTGCCTTCTTCGCGACGATCGAGGTGATCGCGTCGCACTACTTCATACCTCGTGATGCCTTCGGCCCTTTACTCGGGTACTTGTGTCTCGGCCTAACGGTACCTGTGCTCCTCGCCGCGTT
>JASDVF010000055.1:287169-291217 GCA_041440805.1 Myxococcota bacterium
GTCGCGTTAGTGGCGAACTCAGCGCCCGAAGCTTTGCGGCACTGGGTGCAGTGGCATCGCGCTATGACGCTAAAAGGCGGGCGCGGTATACAACGCCGCCACAGAGACAGTTCCCTCGCAGGCCTTCGAGAGGTGCAGTCTTGGGATTTGGCATACGTCGATTCCGCTCCTTTAGCGGTTGCGCCTCCCCTTGTGGATCGGGCCGTCGCGAGTCAACTTGGCAGTCTGCCTATTGATGGTCAAGGCAGATTGCGAAAGAGCGAGCGCGACAAGACCGCTAGGCCGCCAGCCGGCCGCGCGGAGAGGAACACCTTATGTCGAATGAAACTTCGAGAAATGATTCAGCGGCGGCAACAGGCGTCGAAACGAGTCACCTCATTCTTCATTGCGGTGATACCGACGCCACGATCGACTTCTGGTGCAAGGGGCTAGGCGGCGTGCTCGAGCAGGACGAAGAAATGGAATCCCCCGCGCTTGACGCGATCTTCGGTCGTGCTGGCGTGCGGATCCGCGACACATTCATTCGCGTGGGCGGTACGCGGATTCATACGATCGAGACGCTCGATGTGAAGCGCGTGCACGAGAAGGCCGCCCCGTTTGAAAAGCCCTTAGGCCTGTCGGGCCTCTCGTTTCGTGTCGCGGATCTGGATGCTTCACATGCCAAGGCATCTTCTGAGGGCAGGAGCCCGACGGAGATCTATTCCTTTTCGGAGCTGGCGGACCCGGTTCGTATGTTCTTCCTTGAGGATCCAGATGGGCTCCGGGTCGAGATGATCGAAGGCGAAGTCTGACGTCTCGTTGAATGTTGCTCGCGCGATCTGTGTAGCGCCTAACGTCGATTTACTTAATTTTCGGCACATGAAGGACAATCAGTTTCTAAAGGCTCGGATATTCTTGAATCAAATTACAGTGACGCTGTTAAGGTGGAGGCATAGAGCGAGTTCGAACCATTCCGTCGTTTACTGAGTGCGAAGAGCTAGCGGGGTGTCGCATATGCACTCCCGATTGCTACCCGCTCCGATCCCGGTCAGTATGTACGAGAGCGAATGCGATGCTCTGTTTAGGGAGAGCTGCGGACCTGCGGCGCATCTCATGACGGGCTCGAAGCGGAGAGGCCGAGCCGTCCAGCTTCGTCTTCTGGCGGAAGTGAATGGCCTTCGCGAGCCGCCTAATGAAATCTCCGGAAAACGGAGGTCCTGACTAACGTAACGAGACGGTGCCGTTCGAGGTTCGCAAGCGGATGGGCGCGCCACCCTGGCCCGCGCGTCCGCGCACTCGGCCGCTGGGATCACCAGCTTCGTCGGTGAGTTCGAGATCGTTTCGGATATGTCCGTTCTCGACGCGGATGTCGACGTCGGCATCCGGCTTATCGGGAAGCTCGAGAGCGATACGACCGTTGGTCGTTGTCAGCGAGACGCCGACCTCGTTGAGCGAATCGAGTGACGCTTTGATCACGCCATTCGAAGTCGATGCGTCTAGGGACCCCTGGTGGCGACTGACTTCGATTTTGCCGTTGCTCGACCGTGCTCGAAGATGGCCGTGGGTGCACTTGCAAGCGACCTTGGCGTTGGCGGTCGTGACATCGATGTCGCCATTGACTTCGAAGATCGAAACCGAGCCGTTGCTCGATCGTGCACGAATCGTTCGATTCAAGCCTTCGAGGCAAATCTTTCCATTCGTGGAACTGAGATCGACGCTCGTGTCGCGGGGCACGCGGAGTTCGAGATGGGCCAAGCCGTGGCGTGAGCATTTGCGCGGGATCTGGACTTCGATTTCGAGGACGTCCGCGGATTCCGAGTTCTGTAGCTGGATGGATTCCAGGAGCTTGGCTGCCATATCTTCGCAGTCGGCTCGGACACTCTTGGTAATACGGACCTCTATATCATCACGATCTTCGCCGACGACACGGGTTCGTCCGTTGGCGTTACGGATGCTGATCGCGCGGCCGAGTGGGGCGGGCACGACTAGGGTTTCTTCCTCGGTTTGCGCTTCGCCCCACGGAATGCGAGAAAAAAGGCTTCTTAACAGCCCGCCGAAGCCGGGACCGCGATCCTTCGAGCCGGGGCCAACTTCGCTGCCCTCCGCATGAGTCGTGTGAAACTTCATGAGGTCGCCCCATGAAGCTCTGCCCTACGTGCTTGATTAGGCACTAGTGAAACCGCCTGCGATCGTCATCGTCGTCTCTATCCGAGTCGCGATCGCGTTTGTCCTCTTTGTGCACGGCGCGTATTTTTTGCCGCATGCGGTATCGCCGCCACTTCAAGAGGAGGGTTTGGACGTTAGGGGCGCCGGGCGTGCGTCCCTCGTTCACCAGGTAAATCCAGCCGACGAGAACGCCAGCGAGATGACCTGTATGACTGATGTTGCTTGATCCACCGGAGGCGAATGACCACTCCATGAAGAAGAGCAACGGAATGAGCCAGATTGCTTTGATCGGAATCGGCGGGAAAAGGAGCATGATCGTGCGGTCCGGCCATGTAAACGAGTAAGCGAGGAGGACGCCCATGACGGCGCCGGATGCGCCAAGCGTCACGCCTTGGAATTCGTTGATGGAGCTGCCGATGCCAATCATGCTGAGGAGGTAGGGAACCGTCGCGATCAGGAAGCCCGCGCCGGTGCCGCAGAGCAGGTAGTACTTGAGGAAACGTTCCTCACCCCAGAGGAGCGCGACCTGCGAGCCGAACATCCAAAGGGAGAACATGTTGCCTGCAATATGCATGGGCGAAGTAGGCGAATGGAGCCACATGTATGTGAACACGCGCCAGAACTCGAAGTGCTCCCAGACCGCCTCCGGCTGGACGACACCAAAGTTGGTGACGCTGAAGGGGAGGACGCTAGGCCCGATCAGCTGGAGAATGAAAACGACGCCGTTCGCGATCATCAAGTTCTTGATGATGTCGGGGGTCTGCGAGGGACCAAAGCTCATTTGTGCGCCACCACGTCCGTTCAAGTTCGACACTCCAATTGTCCAATGGGTCGAGGCACATCAATGGATGCGCTTCTTCGTACTCTTCGACCGCCCAGCCATCAATTGGCGAGACGGATCGCTTCACTCGTTTTCGGGTTCTTTGATGAACCCTATGAGTCTTGGATTTCGTGACCTCTGGATTAGTGTCGGCGAGGAGGGCGCAAACCTCGCTTCACCCAGAGAAAATAAGGATCGTTGAATGAGCGGTCAACGAAGTGAGGCCCTAATGGCAACACATGCCCCAAATAGTCGCCCGCGGGGCCTCTCTGCGACACTGGATTTCAGGGGTCGCCCCGGGATTTCCTGTCAGACGTGGGTTTCTAGCGCTTTGCCCGATCCGCGAGAAGGAGAGCTGTTGCAGTTTTCCCGTCGACGACAGGTCCAGAAAGCGAATCAAGCGCCTCCGCGAAGGGCATTGGAACGAGTTCGATCACCTCATCGGGTTCGAGCCTTTGCTCCGTCTTCTCTAGATCGAAGGCCGCGTAGAGATGGATGACTTCGTCGCAGAAACCCGGCGTGGTCCAAATGGCTCCCAGTTTCTCGAGTCGTCCCGGGCGGTACCCCGTTTCCTCTTCGAGCTCGCGGGCCGCACAAGCTTCAGGCGATTCCCCGGGATCGAGCTTGCCGGCAGGGATCTCCATCAGGTCGCCACCTGTCGCGAATCGGTACTGGCGGATCAGCAGGACAGTTTCCGAGTCAAGGAAGGGGACGACCGCAGACGCCCCGGGATGGCGAAGCAAATCAAGTTCGACCCTCTGGCCATTCGGGAGATCCACGGGCTGAGTGATTAAATCGAACTGCGCACCCTTGGCGACTCGGCGGCCGGGGACGGCGGGATCTTGCTCGGACATGGCGGGCCCTTCTTGGTCTTGGCCAGGGTCGTGAGAAGGCCTTTGCGCATCCCGAGGCTTGCGCGAACGGCGGGCGGCGCGGGGTTTAGTGGCAGGGTAGGCTGGCGAGCATGAGTCCGCGCCCCTTTGAACGTCCGGCCACGATTGCTCTTCCCGACTCCGATCCGCTTCCAGATGGCTCCGCCCTCGAAGGGTTATGGCTCCCGGCTCGTGGCGAGGACGGGCCGCG
>JASDVF010000055.1:291317-299341 GCA_041440805.1 Myxococcota bacterium
CCGACGGTCGTATGTGGCTATTCCTGGGGATCCCTCGCCGCCGCGCGACTTCTCGCGAGTTCCCCCCTCAACCGCAAAGCCGTCCTCGTGGCGCCCCCGCCCGCCATGCTCGACCGCGACAAGCTCGAGGCCTGGGGCCATCCGGTCCTGGTGATCGCCGGCGATCGCGACACCTACGTTCCGATCGACGAGCTCAAATCAAAACTGGCGGGACTCGAAGGCGTGACGCTCGTCGTTCTCGAGGGCGTCGACCATTTCTTCATGGCCGGGCTCGGACAGGTCGGGCAACACGTTAGAAGCTGGCTGCAGGGTTAGGCAAACCCGCCTAACGTGAAATTGGCAGCGAGACGCGGAAGCAAGCGCCGCCGTTCTTGCCCGATTCGATCTCGATCTTTCCCGCGGCTTCGTCGACGATTTTTTTGCAGATCGAAAGCCCGAGGCCGCCCGCGGAGTCGCTGCGCGTGGTCCAAAATGGCTCGAAGATGTTTGCTCGAAGGCCGGGGGCAATTCCGGGCCCTTCGTCTTCTACGCAGATCTCAACATGGTTCGCGGCTCTTTGGCACCAATCGGCTTTGACAAGAATGCGTCCGCCTGTTGGCGTCACTTCGCTCGCGTTCAGCAAGAGATTGAGCAGAAGCTGCCGCAAGGCATCTTCAGGCAGGCCCAGAGAGGGCAGTTCGTCCCGTAAATCCGTTTCGACTTCGACGCCGCGCTCGCGACATCGGTAGGTGACTAATTGGAGCGTCGTCTCAATAGCGGCCGCAATTTGGCCGTCGGGCGTTAAAGGCGAATGCTCGGGGCTTGGGCGCGCGTGGCGCAGTAAGTCATCGAGCATGCGTTCGAGGCGATTGACTTCGCCTTCGACTACAGCTCGGAAGTCGGTGTGAAATTCGGGGTCGGATATGCGCTCAGGTAGGAGCTGCAGGAAGGTCTTCACCGAAACCAGAGGGTTCCTGATTTCGTGGACGATCTCTGAAACGAGGCCGCCGAGTGCAGCGAGGCGGTCGATGCGCTGGATTGCGTCATCGAGCCTAGTCATTCGTTCGAGCGCGAGGCTCGTGGTCAAAGTCTTTTCAAGCTTATTTGCGACTTCACCTAATACCGCAATAGATCGAGGCCTGAGTGGCCGGCCGGCTTTGGTGGCGTAGGTGAGAATGACCGCGGAGGGGGCCGTGCCCAGTCCTGGGACGGGAGCTGCTGCGCTCACGCCTAATACGCCAAGTGCTGTTAGGTCTGGTTCGAGGTCAGTGTCGGTGAGTCGCTGGACGCGAACGAGTTCGCCGAGCGCATCGTAGAAACGGCGCTCGGGCGGGACGCGTGTGGCGGAGTCTGCCGGGAGTGCGGCGATCACGCGGGGTTCGCCGTCAGCGTCGAGGGACCAAGCGACGGCGGCTTCGATGTCTTCTTGGCGTTCGAGGCGTGCGATGGCCTTCATTAAGAGGACCTGGCCGTCGCTGCCGATTGCTTCGTTGCGGGGCTCGTTGGGAAGCAGGACGGCATCGAGAAGTGCGTCTTCTGCGGCGCGTCGTCGTTTTGTGGCGCGGCGTGTGTCATGCCGCAAGTCTCCGCGAAGCGATGGCTCCTGCGCGTCAGATCTCTGATCTGACGTGGCTGCGCGCTTTTCGGGCACACGTGCCCCTGCGCGCGAAGTTGTGTTCGCGTCTACCCCCATGGGGAAGAGAGTCGCGGCCCAATAGAGGACTGTCAACGATCTACGTCATTGCAGAGAAGAAGGAGGCAAGTTTGACCCGCGCGCATCGATCGGGAAACGCTTGCTAAGCGCAGTCGGGGAAAATTTCGACGCGTGTCCCGGGCGTGCTCTCGACGTGCTCTCTGTGCGGTCTAGAAAATGTCGTCGCGCGCGGCTTGGCGAGTTTTTCGCGTCGTGGTTTGATCGGTGAAGCTGCGTTCGGGCGCCGTGCCTTCGAGGAAGGGTTGGAAGTAGGCGTCTTGGGTGTTGGCTTCCGCGAGCAATCCAGAGACGCGATCGATGCGCTGGAACTCGATATGTGCGGGGACTTCGAAGTCACGCTGTGGGTACGGTGCGAGCGCGACCTTCATGAAGTCACCCCAGATCGGGAGTGCTGCCTTGCCGCCACTCTCGCCCCAGCCGAGTTTTTGATTGTCGTCGTGGCCAACCCAGACGCCGGTCGTCAGTTCGGGGGAAAAGCCCATGAACCACGCATCGGTAAAGTCGTTCGTCGTGCCGGTCTTGCCTGCCAGGGTTCGTCCAAGGGCCTTGAGACGGCGTCCCGTGCCTTCCTGTACGACGGTGCGTAGAAGATCCGACATTAAATAGGCATCGGCGGGCGAGACAACAGCGAGCGTCGGCGCGATCTCTGAATCGGGATAGGTCTCGAAATCAGCGTCATTTCCGCCGGCCAGGGGCTTCAGGACCGGCGGCGGAATATCACCGAGCGGGACATCGCCGAGCAGCGTATTGCCTTCCGGGTCCGTTACCTGGCTAATGAATCGCGGGATGACGCGGGTCCCGCCGCGGGGGTAAACCGCGTAGGCACGGGTCAATTCAAGAAGGGTCATGCTGCTGGAGCCCAATGCGAGGGAGAGGTCGGCAGAGAGCGGTGCCTGGATCCCGAAACGTCGCGCGTAATCGATCACATACCGGACGCCGAGATCACGAAAGAGATGGACCGTCGCGTTATTAACCGACTTCTTGAGCGCATCGCGCATGGTCATCGGTCCGTAGAATCTTCGGCCGTAATTTCGCGGGGCCCAGACGAAGCCACTCACGGGATCCGTGTAGACGACGGGGCGATCGATCAAGGTCGAGACCGGCGTATAGCCACGGGTGAGCGCTGCGCCGTAGATGAAGGGCTTGAAGGCGGAGCCGGGTTGTCGTTGCGCCTGCACGGCGCGGTTGAACTCGGAGCGTTCGAAGTCGTAGCCGCCGACCATGGCGATGACGTCGCCGGAGGTGTTGTCGATCGAGAGCAGCGCGCCTTCGGCGAGGGGTTCCTGCCAAAGGTCGAGGCGCGTAAGCGGCCTTTCCGTAGCCTCGCTTGTCTCCTCGTTCTCGTCCTCGTCGTCGGGAGTGGCATTCGAAGAAGCCATCTCGGCCGCGTCGCCCGGCAACCGAATGAATTCTGCGACATCGCCCACCTTAAAGATGGATACGATTTTCTTCACCGCGCGCGGTCGGACTTTCAAGTCGGGTTCGCGCGCCCAATCGACATCATCGAGATGGGCCACGCCCTCGACGCCATGCCCGAATCCGATCCGCGCCGCTTGTGCCTCCGCGTTAACCGCGAGCACAACACCTAACAAAGGCGTCTCATCGGGCATCGCATAACGTACGAGGCTCTCAGCTTCTTCCGCGCCGCCGCCGTCAGCTAGCTCCGCCTGGGTGCCTTCAGCGCCCGCATCAGCGTTTTGATCGACGTAGCCGCCGAGCGGTGCGGATTCACCCTGGCCGCTCTCGTCATCGCTTGAGGCTTGCAGCGCCGCGTCGTTAGTCGCCGCGATTTCCGTCACGACAAAGAGTTCTGCGTTCGCCTCGGCGAGGGTTTTGAGCTCGAGGACTGCTCCGTCATTACCCATTTGCCGAACGGGTCCGCGGTAGCCACGGCGTCGGTCGTGGGCGAGAAGGCCCTTTCTGACGGCGTTGCGCGCGGCACGCTGGAGGTCGATGTCGAGGGTGGTTTCGATACGCAGGCCGTGATTTAGGACGGCTTCGCCTTCGAGGCGTTCGAAAAGGAGTCGGCGGACTTCTTCGGTGAAGTGACCGGCGATCGGGAAGTTCTCGCGGTCGGTGTGCCTTTGAATGATCGGCTTCGTTGCGAGTTCGATTTCGTAGGTCTCTTGGTCGATGTAGCCGTCGGCGACCATTCGACCGAGCACATAACGTCGTCGCCGTTCGGCGCTACTCGGATTACGGGTGGGGTCGTAGGCGCTCGGTCGCTGCACTAGGCCAGCCAGCAGGGCGGCTTCGGAGATTGAAAGCGACTGCGCGTCCTTGCCGTAGTAGGTGCGCGCTGCTTGGCCGACGCCCCAGGCGCCGCTGCCGAAGTAGATCTGGTTCAGATAGAGATAGAGGATTTCGTCCTTCGTGAAGGACTGCTCGATCTGCCGCGAGAGAATGATTTCGCGCATTTTGCGCGTGTAGGTTCGCTCCGGTGTCAGCAGGAGACTCTTCACCATCTGCTGGGTGATCGTGCTTGCGCCCTGCGCGATGCCGCCTTCGCGGAAGTTGGCGAGGGCGGCGCGAAAGATCGCCACGAGGTCGATGCCCTGATGCTCGAAGAACGAGCCGTCTTCAGCCGCCACGAAGGCGAGCTGGACGTGTCGCGGGATCTCGTTGATTGGGACGAGGCGTCGCTTCTGAGTGAAGAACTCGCCGATCAGCTCACCGTTTCGGTCATAGACCTCGCTCACCACCGGAGGGCGGTAATCGTCTAGGCTATGAAAGTCGGGCAAATCGCGAATGAGAAATAGATAGATCGCGAGGATACCGATCGCCGCGCCAGCGGTTGCGACCGCGAGCATCACGAGGGCGATGCGGGACCCCCGGGACCGGAAAAAAGCCATGTGAACTCCAGAGTTGGCGGAAGTTAGCCGACGCGTCGACCCGTGCGCTACCGGTTCAGCCCTAGCCACCCCGCGTTTGGGGTCGGATGCCCGCCGCCCGACTGGAGTTCATAATGTCCGCCGCCTCTTCTGCGTCACCGAAACTCACCTTTGCCTTCGTGATGGATCCCGTTGAAAACGAACCGATGGACGGGTCGACGACGATCGTGATGATGCGAGAAGCCCAGGATCGTGGGCATACGGTCCTCTACGTCGATCCCGACGATTTAGAAGTCGACGCCGGTCGCGTGCGTTCCCTGGCTGTTTCGATCACTTTGGATCTTGCGAGTGAGACGCCGATCACAAAAGGCGAAGCGCGGATCTACGATTTCGATGAGGAAATCGATGTCGCGCTTCAGCGAAAAGATCCGCCGGTCGACCGTGATTTTATTGTCGCGACCCAAATTCTGGACGTTTGTCGGAAGACGATCGTTCTTAATCGCCCCGCAGCCGTGATCGCGTACAACGAGAAGCTGCTCGCCACGCAATTCGCGGACCTCATGCCGGCGACCCGGGTGACGCGGCGAATCGACGAACTCAAGGCATTCATGGCGGAGCAGGGCGGTCAGATGATCGTGAAGCCTTTGGACGGGAAAGGCGGCGAAGGGATCTTCCATGTGGTCGCAGACGACCGAAACCTGAACTCGATCCTCGAGCAATCCACGGAATTCGGCACCCGGGCGACGATGGCCCAGGAATACCTACCGGCGATTCGGCAGGGCGATAAACGAATCCTGTTGCTCGAAGGGGATCCGATCGGGGCCGTTCTACGCGTTCCGGCCGAAGAGGAGAGTCGCGCGAACCTCCATGTCGGTGGTTCCGCGGTGCAGGCGCCTCTCACGGACCGGGACCTCGAGATCGTCGCCCGAGTCGGGCCCTTCCTGAAAGAGCAGGGTCTCTTCTTCGTGGGCATCGACGTGATCGGCGACAAATTGACCGAGATCAACGTCACGAGTCCGACCGGCATCCAGGAAATCAACGCCCTCGACAACACCCGCCTCGAGGCGGTCTTTATCGACCGGATCGAGGCTCTAGTCGCGGCGCGCTAAGACGGGGCACGCCGAGGCACCAGGGGCGCTGGGCAGGGTTCGCCCCTCTTTGCTTCTCAGCTCGCGTCAACGAATATTCGTCCTGCGTTAACGTAAGCCCATGGCCAAGATCGAGGGTGCACGACCGAGCGGAGACGAGACCCCGGCCTACGGGATTTTGATCGTCGACGACGAGGACGCGATCCTCGAGAGTCTCGAGCTGACGCTTGGGCTCGAGTACCGCGTCTTTACTGCGACGAGCGGTGAAGAAGGCCTGCGGATCCTCGACCGCGAAGACATTGCCCTGATCATCTCGGATCAGGCGATGCCCGGGATGAGCGGCGTCGAGTTTCTTGAGCGTGCGATGGAGCGCAATCCTCGCGCGATTCGGATGATGCTGACGGGCTACGCCGATATGCCCGCGCTGATTGCGGCGATCAATGAAGGGCGCATCTGGCGCTATCTCCCGAAGCCTTGGGAGCCGGACGATCTGCGGATCGCGGTGAAGCGGGGGCTGGAGGTGTTTGAGCTCTCGAATGAGAACGCGCAGCTCGCGGACGCTTTGGCCGAGGCTAATGATCGGCTGCGCGCGGAGAACGTCTATCTGCGCCGGGAGGTCGAAGCGCGGTATTCCTTCGAGGGGATCATCGGTGATGCCCCGGTCATGCAAAAAATCTTCGATGTGACGGAGAAGGTTGCTCAGACGGATGCGACGGTGCTGTTGACCGGCGAGACGGGGACCGGCAAGGATCTCATCGCGCGTGCGATTCACTACACAGGACCGCGTCACGAGAAGAAGTTTGTGGCCCAGAACTGCGGGGCGCTGCCCGACACGCTGCTCGAGAGCGAGCTCTTCGGGCATAAGCGGGGTTCGTTTACGGGGGCTCACGCGGACAAGTTGGGGCTCTTTGAGGTTGCGGACGGCGGGACGATCTTCCTCGACGAAATCGGGGAGACCGAGCCGGGCATGCAGGTACGGCTTCTGCGCGTGCTCCAAGACGGCGAGATCCGGCCCCTAGGATCGTCGGATACGCGGATGGTCAACGTACGCGTCGTCGCGGCTACGAACCGCGATCTCAAGAAGATGGTCGAGGATGGGCGCTTCCGTGAAGACCTTTACTACCGGCTCCGCGTGGTTGAGATCACCCTTCCTCCTTTGCGCGAGCGAAGCTCAGATATCCCCGCGATGGCGCACCAGTTTCTGGATGATGTGGGCGTCCGGATGAAGCGCGAGTTTACGGGGTTTTCGAATGCGGCCATGGATCGACTCGTCGCCTATCAATGGCCGGGGAACGTGCGGGAGCTGGCGAACGAGATCGAACGCACGGCTGCGCTCGCGGGATCAGATGAAACGATCGGGCTCGGCGACCTCTCCGAGCATGTGCGCGGGGGCCCCTCACGTCCGGACCCACAGGGCGAGAACGCTGCGGTCACGCTCTCAGGCGAACTGGATGCGCCGATCGGTGACTGGGATCTGAACCGTTCCGTCGATCGGTTGAAGCGGAACATGCTGATTCGCGCGATTCGCGAAGCGGGCAGTAAGAGCGGTGCCGCGGAGCGTTTGGGGATTCCGCGGCAATCGTTGCAGAAGATGGTGAAGCGTTTGGGGATCAGCGCGGCGGATCTGGCTGCGCCCGTAGTCGACGCGGAGAGCGACGAATCTCCGGCGTGAGTTTGCGCATGAATGGCGCCGCGCGACGACTCGAACAACACCCGAACGACACCCGCACAGAGCCAAGTCCGAAAGCGGCGACGATTAGGTTTTTTTCCTGTCACGAAGCGAGGCGCCGTCGGGTAGACTTGGTTTCCATGGAGACCCTTTTCACCTCTCGCTTCGAAACTCCCATTGGCGCTCTTCGGATCGCGAGCAGCGAAAAGGGGCTCGCGTATATCGAGCTGCCCAACGAAAGCGGCCGCGGCTTTGGCGGCTGGTGCGCGACCCATGCGAAGGGCGCGAAGGTGATCGATCGCCGCACGCCTAACGATGTGTACATCGACCAGATCATGGAATATGCGGAAGGCACGCGACACGAGTTCGAGCTCGAGCTCGACATGCGCGCGACGCCCTTTCAGAAGTCGGTATACGAATTCGTCTCGAAGATCGGCTACGGCGAAATCTGTGCCTACTCGGATATCGCCAACGCGATCGGAAATCCGAAGGCCGTGCGTGCAGTCGGTGCGGCAAACGGCGCAAACCCGATCCCCTTGATCGTCCCGTGTCATCGCGTGATCGCCCGAGGCGGCGCACTTCAGGGGTATGCGGGCGGGTTGGATCTCAAGGCGCGACTCCTTGCCATGGAGCAATCGCTGCCGGAGCCGGAAGCGGAACAAGCACGGCTCTTTTGATACGCGCGCGGGGCGCGCTGTCATCGCCTGCGGCGATGGACCGCTGAGGGCTCCTTGATACGCGCG
>JASDVF010000055.1:299441-344365 GCA_041440805.1 Myxococcota bacterium
GGCGCGCTGTCATCGCCTGCGGCGATGGACCGCTGAGGGCTCCTTGATACGCGCGCGAGGCGCCAGGCGTATTGGATGTCGGGTTCGTTTTCGGGGGGTGGGCTGATGCCTCGCTTGATGGCGGCGAAGTCCTGGGATTGAGGGGGTGCTAGGCGGTGATACGACTTTGCCGCATCACCGCCAGGCAATCCAATCCACTCCAATGGACTGAGATCCCGCGCTAGACCTTTGTGAGGGCCTGTTCGATGTCCGCGATAATGTCGGCGGAGTTTTCGATGCCACAGGCGTAACGCACGAGAGTGTCCGTTATGCCGAGGCGCGCTCGTTCTTCTTTGGACTTGTCCCAGAAGGACATGGTCACGGGCAGCTCGATCAAGCTCTCGACGCCGCCGAGGCTTGGCGCCTGGTACGGAATTTGAGTCGAATCGATGAAGCGCATGGCGCCTTCGAGGTCTGTGTCGATCTCAAAAGTGACGACACCGCCGAAACCAGTCATGACGCGCTTGGCGACTTCGTGGTCGGGGTGGCTCGCAAGGCCGGGATAGAAGACCGACTTAATCTTCGGATGTGTCTCGAGGTAGGTCGCCAAAGCGAGACCATTCTCGTTATGCCGCGCCATGCGGATGTCGAGGGTCTTGATGCCGCGCAGCAGCAGCCATGCGGCATGGGCATCGATGATGCCGCCGAGCACGCCGAGGGCCTTGCGGACGGGGTCGATGATCTCACGGGGGCCCGTCACGGTTCCGGCGAGCAGGTCGTTATGTCCGCCGAGGTACTTCGTGGCGCTATGCAGTACGAGGTCGGCGCCGTCGTCGAGCGCGCGATGATTCACGGGCGTCGCGAAGGTTGAGTCGATGATCGTCATTACGCCGGCCGCGCGAGCGACTTCGGTGAAGGCGGGGACGTCGATGACCCGGAGATACGGGTTCGTCGGCGATTCGGTGAAGAAGATCTTTGTGTTAGGTCTGATGGCATCTCGGAACGCGTCGAGGTTCGACGGTTCGATGACGGTCCATTCGACGCCCATGCGCGAGAGGAACTGTTCAATGAATTGTCGCGTGCGGCGGTAGCAATCGCTCGTGACGATGAGGTGTGAACCCTCTTCAAGCAGGGCCATGAACGTGGTGGTGGCGGCGCACATACCGGAAGCGAAGAGCACGGTTTCTTCGCCGCCCTCGAGGGCGCTGATCTTGCGCTCGACGGCGCGCCAGGTCGGGTTGCCGTAGCGACCGTATTCTTCGCGGTCGCTTTTGCCTTCTTGGTAGTCCGTGACTTCTTTGGAGTTACGGAACCAGAAGGTCGAGGTCTGATAGATGGGAGTGGTGATCGCATTGGCTTCTTGCTGTCGCAATTCGCCTGCATGAACGGAGCTCGTCGCGCTCCCGCGGTCGCTGGGCTCTTCCGGAAGGTCGTTCTGATCGGACATGGATTCTCTCTACTGACCACATCGCCGGCGCGTCTCGCTTCTCGCGCTCCCTCGGGTTGGAAGGAAACGCTGCGAAAATACGGGAGATCGACGCACGGAACGCGCGAACGAACTCACGCACTATCGCGCGAAAGAACGAGACTTCACCTCAATATGATCAAGAAGTGGCACTTAGCAACTCGGCGGGACCTGGCGGGCGCTCGCATACAACACGAGGCAAAAACGCCTAGGGGGTCCGAGGGTCTGCAACTGCCTGAAATCAACCCCTTGAATTCGAACCTGAAGAAGCAAACCTACGGGCGATGCCAGAAGGCGTCAACTCCGCGGAATGTCTCGCGGCTGTGAGGGGCTCTATGGCCAAGAATCGTCGCATCCTCGTCTTTTGCGCTTCGAGCACGAGCTGCGAGCCGCATTTTCACGAGGCCGCGGATCAGCTGGGGCGCGAGATCGCGCGAGCCGGGCACACCCTCGTTTATGGCGGCGGCGCAAAGGGCTCCATGGGGGCCGTCGCGGATGGCGCTTTGGCTGAGGGCGGCGAAGTCGTTGGGATTATTCCGCGTTTTATGCGCGAGCTGGAATGGGCGCATGAGGGCTTGGCCGAACTGACCTTGGTCGACGACATGCAGACACGAAAGCGGCTGATGCTCGAGACAGCGGACGCGATCGTGACGCTTCCAGGCGGGTCCGGGACCTTCGAAGAGCTCTTTGACGCGATTACCTCGAAACGGCTTGGCATCTTCACACACCCGATCGTGATCTTGAACCAGAACGGATTCTATGAGCCGCTCTTCCGTTTAATGGAAAGCAGTGTCTCCGAGCGATTCATGCACGAGCAGCATCTCGATATCTGGCAGTCGGTTGGGGAAGTCCACGAAATTTTGCCGGCGATCGAAGCGGTCGAGCCTTGGCCCGATGACGCGATCGAGTTCGCGACGCGGTGAGCACTTCTTCGGAACTCTCAACACGCGAGTTGATCGAGGAAATCGTGGCTGCGTTTCCGTTTCCCGATCCACGAGAATCTGACGATCGTGGTCTGCTTGGATACGGAGGTGACCTAGCACCCGAGCGTTTGGTTGCGGCCTACGCCCAGGGCATCTTCCCTTGGTACGACGAAGATCCAATTCTCTGGTTCTCGCCGAACCCGCGAATGGTCCTGCGCCCGTCAAATATTCACGTGGGCCGGTCGCTCGGGAAACGACTTCGCGCCGCCCCCTATCGAGTGTCTATGGACACCGCGTTTCGCGAAGTGATCTCGGCGTGCCGCGATACGCCACGTCCGGATCAAGACGGAACCTGGATCACCGAGGAGATGGTCGAGGCCTACTGCACGCTTCACGAGCTGGGATTCGCGCATAGCGTGGAGGCATGGGACAACCCCGAAGGAGCGGGAGAGCGCCTTGTCGGTGGCCTTTACGGCATTTCGCTTGGGAGTGCGTTTTTCGGCGAGTCGATGTTTGCGCATGCGCCGGATGCTTCGAAGATCGCCTTCGCGACCTTCGTTAAGCAGCTGGAAGCGTGGGAGTTCGCTTTCGTAGACTGCCAGGTCACGACAGAGCATCTTGAACGGTTCGGTGCGGAGGAATGGTCGCGTGACGAATTTCTGACCACGCTGGCCGAATCGCTCGTTGCGTCGACGCGACGCGGCAGCTGGTCTTTCGACTAACGGCTGCTCGCGTGAGCGGATAGACGCTTCAGGTCTTGTATCGGCGGCGTCTAAAAAGAGAGCGGGAGCTGGAGATGGGTCTCGTAGATGAAATCCCGATGCGCCAGCAGGGCTTCGTCGAGCACCTCATCCGTCGCCGGCGTCGTTCCGCCGTAACCGGCTCGTAGCGATTCAGGCATGGGGCATTGCTCGGGCGGAAGCGGCCGCAGCAGCGCCGCAAAAGCGGCCCAGTAGATGTCGACGGCTGTGAATGAGCCGCCCACGAGGTATTTGCTCCCGGCCGCCTTCTGGTTTGCGAGTTGTTCGGAAAAGAGCCCAAGGATCGAGCAAACGCGGGCATCCGCGTGTGCAGCAGCCTCGGCGCTCCAGCCATAGCTGTCGCCTAACACATTCGCGCCAGCGAGGGCGGGATTCGAATCCGCGCCGGGAAGGCTGAGCATGGGGGCTAGGAGTTGATGCCGGCGGTTCCAGCCGAGGCCGTCTTCGCTGCAGAGCGCGTGGGAGAGGCCGTACATGAGGGCGCGTTCTCGTTCGTCCGAGGGTACGAGGGAGGGCTCGGGGGCGAGGCGTTCTGCGAGGGCGAGGATTTCTTCCCAGCCGATTCGGGCGGGGCCGTCCTCGTAGACCGCTTGCGGCGCATTTCGATGTCCCGTCCAGGCCACGAGGGCGTCGTTCGGATCCATCGCAGTCTGCCGGACCGGCACGTAATCGAGCTTCTTTACATGGAAAATCGACTTGGCGGCTTCGCTCCAGGGGCCGGGGACGCCGGTCGTGAGCGCGAGGCGTAGGCCGGGGAGCTTCTGGGCATCTTCGGGTTCGACGTAGTCCATGAGTGGGGGGTCCTTTTGGCGAGTCGGAGGGGATCGGATGAAATCGGGAGGGATCTGAAGTCATCGCGGGGATTTCGGTGTGGAGCCGCCTGTTGCCGGCCCGCAGGAGAAGTTTAGTGGAGCCGTGCGCGAGGTCGCTTGCTCGACATTTCGCCTTCGGCGATCAGGTCACTTGGATCGCAATCGAGGCCATCGGCGAGCAACAGGAGTTCACCGTAGGCGATGCGCTCCTCCCGCTCCTCGACCGCCTGAATCTGATTCGGAGTGAGAGTGCGGCGGAGCCCACTTGCGTTAAAGCTGGCTTCTTCGATCGCCCGGACGAGTTGGCGCGCAGACCAGCCATTTTCGTGGCGACGTCTTCGTACGGCGAGCCCGTCGAGCCGCACGAGTTTGAGTTCGTCGGCGTCCGGGGGGGGCATCGTCTTGCGGGGCAAAGAGTTCTCCTAGAGGACCGACGAGTGTAGACTACCCGCCATGGCGAACGAGACCGGATTCGAATTTCTCGAGCGTGCGGCGGAAGCGCGCGGAAAGATCCTGCGCGCAGAAGCTGATCGAGCGGGCGCAAGCGTTGGCTTGCTGGCTTTGACCTTTGATGTCGGCCGAATGGTGATCGCTCCTACGGATGCGGGCCTGGTCGTGCAGCCACTGGAGTCCCGGGAGCAGCTGCCCGAGGGACTAGGCTCTCTTGACGAGGAAGATCCCTGGTGGCGTCTGCTGGGCCAGCCGATAACCGCGGCATGGCCCGGGGGCGTAGAAGAAGGTGTAGGCGCGCAGGGGCTTGGCTCGCTGATGATTCTCAAGTTGCGCTTTCGTGAAGAAAACGAAAATCCTCGGGTGATTCGTTTCGAAGCGACAGGCAATGCGATCCGCATTTCGTTGGATGACGTTTAACGCCGACGAGCAAGGGCTCGAAACACTGCGCGTGAATTTTGATTGAGGAGTAAATTGATATGTCGAACGAAGACAAGGTGACACGAAGCGACGAGGAATGGCGCGAGAAGCTTTCCGACGAGGAATTCCAGGTCGCTCGATGTTCCGCTACGGAGCGCGCGTTTACGGGTCGCTACTGGGACGAAAAAAGCGCGGGTACCTATCACTGCATCTGCTGCGACAACCCGCTCTTCCGCTCGGAGGCGAAATACGAGTCGGGAACGGGTTGGCCGAGCTTCTTTCAACCTGTCGAGGAAGGCGCGGTTGCGGAGAATGTTGATTCGAGTGCCGGTATGACACGCAGGGAATCGATCTGCGCGAAATGCGATGCGCATCTCGGTCACGTCTTTCCCGATGGACCGAAGCCGACTGGGCTTCGCTACTGCATGAACTCGGCGTCGCTCAATCTTAAAAAAGATGACGACTAGCATTAGGACCAGAGCCCCGCGGCTTCGGCTGGCAGGGCCCTGCTTTCATTTTTCGCCGCGTAAAGACGCGAATCATCAGGCAAAGGCAGGCACTTGAAAGAACGCTTCGACGCGATCTTCTTCGACAACGACGGCATTCTCGTAGATACCGAGCCGCTCTTCCTGCAGGCGACGAAAGAGATTTTGGCGACGGTTGGGGTCGATCTCTCGACCGAGGTCTATCACGACCTCACCATGCGCCAGGGGCGAACGGTTTTTGAGATGGTGTCGGCAAAAGGGATCAGCGATGAGCAGATCCTCGAAATGCGCGCCGTTCGCGAAGTGCGTTATGCCGATTTGATTCGCGCGGGCATAAGCGTTCTCGACGGAGTCAAAGAGACCGTCGCGGCCCTGGAAGGCGTGCGACGCACGGCCATCGTGACGAGTTCAGGCCGCATGCATTTCGAATTGATTCACGAACAGACGGGGCTCTTGCCCTATTTCGAGTTTGTATTGGCGGATGGGGACTACACCCACCACAAGCCCCACCCGGAGCCTTACGAGTTGGCGGCGGAGCGGATGGGTGTCGATCCGGCGCGCTGTCTCGTGATCGAAGATACGGAGCGCGGACTCACATCGGCGACCGAAGCGGGCATGGCGTGCGTCGTGATTCCGAACGAATTGACCGAGGGCGCGGATTTTCCGGGTGCGCTCGCGCGGCTCGATTCGATGCACGAGCTGGGGCCCTTGTTAGGTATTGAAGTTAGGTCTGTAATCTAGGTCTCTGCGTTTGAGGTCACTTAGAACGTCGCGTTTAGATTAACGACGCCGCCCGGAGAAGGGCCAACGCCCCGCGTAGGCACGTGAAGCTCGAATTGAAGCGAGATGATTTTCGTGAAGGCGAGATTGACCGAGGCGATCGCTAAATCGCGATCCTGAACTCGATCCAGATCACCGGCGTGGAACGCATCGTATCGAGCGAGTAGCTGAACGAGGCTCGTGACCTGCCATCCCGCACTCGCTTGGTAGCCCCAGACGTGATCGTTTCTGAAACTCTCGTCGTCGAAGAACCCCCAAAGTGCTTCTGCTGAGAAGAACAAAGGACCGCGTGTCGCGCGCACGTCGCCGCCCGCGATCCAGCGCTTTCCGTTCAAAGGCGAGTAGTCGCTGATCCCGATCGATGCGTCTTCGTCGTCGCTATGCGCGGCGTTGATGCCGTACTGGAGTTCCCAATTTTCGCCGCAGTCTGTGATGCCGTCGAGGCGCAGGATGTAGAGGAAGCGGTCGTTGTCGTTGACGTCGAGTCCATTTCCATTAAAAACGCCCGCATGAACGACGAGCGCCTTGCCGAGGATTCGCTGGTCGAGCTGGATGCCGATTTGGCGTGCGGGGGCGAGGGCGGTGACTATTTGGGATCGGTTTAGGAAGTCGAGCTCCGGGGCGGGGATTAATAACTCGGCGCTGAAGGGCGTTCGGAAATATCCGGCGCTTGCGCGGAAACCATGTTCCGTCGATTTCCAGTTCAGGATCAAGTCGAGCAGGGGTGTCGACTTCGTGAACTCGGCTTGAGCGAGGTAGCCGAAGCCCTGCTCGAGTTCACCGGCGATCAAGAGACGGGCATCGGTCACGTCGAAGCCCGCTTCGTTTCCGGTCGCGTCCTTCCGACCTGCGGCGCCGGCAAAGGTAAGCAGGCCACCAAAGCGAAGCGGCTTTACATGTCCGGGAGGTTGGATCTGAAACGATTCGAGAAACGCGGAGGTGTTGGTCTCAGCTTCAGAGGCGACGCCCGGAGTCGCATAGGAGCCGTCCTCGGCCGCGAGCACGGGTGAGGAATTAACACCGCTTAATGTGAACACGAACGCGGCGAACGCGGCCTACGCGAGGCCGGTTGCCCCGCTCTTTCGGAAGACAATGAAAGGTTCCGACAGTTCGCCCTCCGAGTTTTAGATCACAGCAATTTCGACCGGACTACTGCAGGTGCGAACAGTCTTCGACGTAGCCGATGGCCTTGAGCCGCTGGCAGGTCGGAAGATCCATTTCGACATCTTCGCCTTGAACCGCCTTGCCTTCTGCGGCGAGTCTTTGTAATTCGGCGAGCTCTTCGAGGCGCGTTTCGGCGTCGGGATCCGAGTAGCCGTCCATCTCTAACGGATCCGAAGAAACGTCGAAGTATTCGCGCTCGGGAAGTCTGCGCGGATTGTGTTCGTTGGCGATGATGAGCTTCTCGTCTTCCGTTCGAAGGGACCAAAGGACGTTGCCTTCATGGTCTTCTTCGGAGAAGACCTGTTGGTCTTTTTCGAGGCGAGCCGAGAAGGGCGTTCGCAGATCGATGCCCTGCATCGTTTCAGGGATTTCGATTCCCGCGGTTCCAAGAATCGTCGGTCCGACATCGATTAGGCGAGCGATGCCAGAGTCGGCGCCGCGGTTCGGTCGTTCTCCGTCCTTCGCCCATTTAATGAGCAGCGGGACATGGATCTGTTCGTCGTAGAGCGTGAGGCCGTGCCAGAAGCCGCCGTGTTCGTTGAACTCTTCGCCGTGGTCGGCGGTGAGGACGATGACGGTGTCATCGTAGAGGCCTTCAGCGTCGAGCTTCGCGAGCAGCTTGCCGAAGTTCTCGTCGAGGTATTCGATCTCGCCGCGATAAAGCTCGTGGAGTCGCTCGGCCATTTCCGGCTCGGGTTCCTGCATGGATGCACGCGAGATACCGACGCCGTTATAGGGATGCTCGAGGTAGGGATCGTGGGGATCCATGTAGTGAAGGAAGAGGAAGAAGCGCTCGTCCTTGCGCTTGTCGAGCCAATCAAAGGCGACGCCGTTCACAACTTCCGAGTCCTGATAGAAGTCGTTGAAGTAGGTCGCGTCGCCGCCGAAGACTCCGAGAATAAGCGTGCGCGCCAATTGATAGACGATGAGCTTGGAACTCGACTCCTCGGCGCCAAATAGATAGTCGGGTGCGAGGTAGTAGTAGTCGTCGTAGCCCTGGGCGAAGCCGAAGCTTTCCGCGAGGTTCACGTTCGAGACGACGCCGCCAGTCGTGTAGCCAGCTTCTTGCATGGCTTCCGGAATCAGCACGAGGTCCTGCGAAAGCGAAGAGGGCTTTGACATCGCGTTATGCGTCGACGGAAGCGTTGACGTGATGAGCGATGCCGTCGCAGGCTTCGTCCAAGAGGCATGTGAGAAACCTTGATACGTGGTCCCATCCTCCGCGAGACGGCAGAGGTTCGGCGTCTTTAGGTCGCTGCCGTAACAGGATAGATGATCCGCGCGCAGCGTATCGACCATCACGAGCAAGACGTTCGGCTTCGACTCGAGGCCTGCGGCAATACCGCCGCCACCTGATTGTTCGACTGCAGCCGGAGCAAGCGCGACCGAGAGAAGGCCGCCGAGTCCAAAGACGCCAACTACATAAAGCGCGATCGGCGCGAGTGGGGTTGTGAGCCGTTCAGCAACCGGCTCGAGTACTTTGCGCATCGGTCCGAGGATCAGCGCAAGCAACACGGTTGCGACGACGAGGACGAGAAGGATCACGCCGAGGGGCGGCATCTGCTCCAAGTACACATCACGCTGCAGGCGGAAGAGCACGACAAAAAGACCGAAGGGAATCAAGCACGCGCCAAATCCGAGACGCGGCACCCAATGACCGATTTCTTTCTTGTCCATAGGCAGCGTCGCGAGGAAAATGCCGCCGACGATCGCGAGTCCGCCTAGCACGGTGGCCCAAAGAAAGGGACCGAACCAAAAGACTTGGCTTTCGGTGCCGAGGCCACTGCTATAGATCACGAACGCTTCGCCGAGGCCTATGACGAGACCTGCGGCAATGCCTGCAAATGCGCCGGCAGAAGGAGCGCGCCACATGCGCTCGCTAAGAGGCGTCGCTGCGGTTTCACCGGCTTCGAGGTCGACATCTTCTTCGAGGCTTGAGGCAGCGATCGCTGCGGCCTCGAAGTCAACCTGTTCGCCGTCTACTAGGGCAAAGGCGGGTTTGTAATCTTCGCCACGTGCCCACCAGAAGAAGAAGCCGAGCATGGTCGGTGCTTCAGCAGCCCAGAATCCGAGCGCCGCGGAAACGATTGCTTCCGCCGGGCCAATAAGCTCGCCTAGCAAGACCAGTTGCGCTGCTTCGCGGATGCCTTCGCCTGCAATCGTGAAGGGGCTGATCACGGTGACGAAGATCTGGATGGCGGAACCGAATGTGACCTTCCAGAATTCTGCGCCATCGGCGCCGATCGCAAGCGCCGTGAAGTAATACATGGCGGCGGTCGTGAAGTGGACCAGGAAGGAGAGGAAGAGGATCTGGAAGACGAGGCGAGGATGCCCGCGATAGGCAGCGGCGGAATTCGAGATGCGGGTGACGAGGCCCTTGATACGCGCCTTCGCAGGGATCGGAACGTTTTCGAGAATCCACTGCACGAAGCCCGGGAAGAGAAGGACGACGACTAGGCCGGAGATCACACCGAACGCGATCGGAATTGAGATCGAGGCGAAGAGCATGGCGCTGTCGCCGAAGATGCCTATTCCGAAGGGCAGTGCGACGAGGAAGGTCATGAAGACGCCGGAGAAGCCGCAGACTTTCTCTACGAATTTCGCGGCGGTCACTTCAACGGTCTTGCCGGAGAAGCGCGCGGCGTCAAAGAGTGTGTATCCATCGAGACCAGCGGTCGAGGGCAGGAACGTGCCGATGAAGCGGCCGATCAAGAATGAACCGAAGATGTGTCGGAAGGGGAGGACGATGCCCTGCCCACGCAACATCAGGATCCATCGGTACATCGACGAGAGCATGCCGATGATTTTAATGCCCGTTGCAATGAACACGAAGGTCCAGAACGTCGCCGCGTCGATCCTTTCGATTTGATCCCTGATCAGCTGAAGAACACTCACACCATCGATTTGGTGACTGAAGAGCATCCAAAACGCGAACACAGTGATCCACGCTTTGAGGAGCGTGAAGATGCGTGTGCGGGTCTTGCCCTTGGGCGTGCGGAAGCCAACGATGGCCATTATCGCGATGCCCAGGATCTGGATCAGAGTCGTCATCGAACGGGGTCTCCTTCATGCAGCGGCATTTGAATGAAACGCAATCAGGTGTGAGTGCAAGAAAGGCAGCCGAAGGTAGCGGTGAAAATTCGCGAGGGGGTGATCACTAGGTGACGCTGACGGCCCGTCGGTCGCGAAGTTCGACGACCGACTAGCGCTCTATCGGCTGATCAATGGCAAACGAGTAGGGGTGGGACCCCACAATTGAGGGATCGTTCGTCGGCCTGCTCATGAAGATTAGGGATGACGAATTAGGGGCAGGCCGGAGGGCTTAGCGCTCGCGGAGCAGTTGCCGCCGCGCACGCTGGTAGTCCGTTTCTGTGATGTTGCCTCCGCGGCGCTCTTCTTCGAGGTCGGCGAGGGCACGCAGCTGTTTCGGCGTCAGTTGATCGATCGCGATGTCTCTTTTTTGCTTGGGAGAGAGCTCTTCCTTCGGGACTGGAATTGAGTCCAGCACCTCACGTCGCTTCTTCTCGCCCTTCGTGCTCCCGGGCAACTGGAAGGCCTTCCGAAAAACATCGTTCCGCCAATCGATCTCGAGGTCTTGAACCCCGGCGAAGAAGATCGGATCGCCGGTGATGACACGGAAATCCATGTCCTTCCGGTTACGCCCGGGTTCGGGGAGTTTTTCGTCTTCCGCGGCCCGGGGGACCAGCCAGTCGACACGCCGAATCGACATGTAGAGATGTCCGTCCTTTACATGCGCCAAGAAAGAGGTCATAAACTTTCGGTAGAAGACGCCCATGCGCCGCTCTTTGCGGATCGACTTGATGCCAACCTCTTCGTTAGGCGAAGCTTCGGCGAGGCCCTTGGCGAGTGCCTCAGCGGTCTGTTGGACGATTTCCTGGTGGAAGGCCGGCTGACGAATGACGCCAGCCTTGTCGGCCTTCATCTCGACTTCGATCGCGTTCAGGATATTCGTTAGGCGCGGGACGGAGATGATCGCGGGGTGCTCAAAGTCCTGCTCGACGAGACTGAAGATCTCGACCTCGCGAACGAGATCCATCTCCATCAGATTCTGCTTCACGACCGAGTGGCGAACGGCTCGTGGCGCGCATCCGGGCAGGGTGCCCAATACAAAGACCAGGGCGAGGAGCACTCGCCAAGAGCGCGTCAGCAAGAGATGAGGCCGTATCAAAGGCATAGTCATAACCGGAGGTTACCCGAGATCAGGCCAGCCACGAGATCGCGCGATACGTGAGGAAACTTGCGCTGTATGCCATGACAAAGAGGTAGCTGAACGCGAAGGCCGGCCAGCGCCAGGAATTCGTCTCGCGCTTGATGATGGCGATCGTCGAGGTGCATTGCAGCGCGAAAACGAAGAAGACGAGCAGCGCCCCGACCGTTGGTGCATCGAAGACCGGTCGCCCATCCGCATGCGTATCGGCACGCAGGGCATCGCGCAGAGACGGACTGGTTTCATCGTCGCCGCCCTCGGTCGCATAGATCTGGGCGAGGGTCGCGACGAGAATCTCCCGAGCGGCGAGGCTGGCGATCAGGCCCACGCCGATCTTCCAGTCAAAGCCGAGAGGGGCGATGGCAGGTTCGATTGCATGGCCAAGGCGCCCCGCTGCGCTCCGCTCAAGCGAGTAAGCCGCCGCCGCTTGGGCATCGAGCCCTGCCGGCGCGTCGACCTTCGGATACGAAAGCATCACCCAGAGCACGACCGAAGCGAGCAAGATAATCGTGCCGGCACGCCGCAAGAACGCCCACGCACTCTCGTAAACCTGACTCGCCCAAACCCGGAAAGTCGGCCAGCGATAGGTCGGGAGTTCCATGGCGAAAGGCAGACCATCGCCGCGTACCAAAGTCTTCTTGAAGAAGGCGGCGACGAGAAGCGCGGCGACAGCGCCGCCAACGTAGAGCCCGAGCAGGACGAGGCCCTGCAATCCAATGGGGCCCCAGACTTTTTCGTCGGGAACGAAGGCGCTGATCAGGAGGGCGTAGACCGGGAGTCGTGCGGAGCAGGTCATCAAGGGCGCGACGAGAATAGTGACGAGGCGATCCCGAGGTGAGGGGATCGTGCGGGTGGCCATGATGCCGGGGACCGCGCAGGCGTAGGACGAGAGCAGGGCTACGAAGGCGCGCCCCTCGAGGCCGATGCGACCCATTAGGCGATCGATTACGAAGGCGGCGCGCGCCATGTAGCCGATGTCTTCGAGGAGATAGAGGAGGGAGAAGAGAATGACGATTTGGGGCAGGAAGATCACGACGGAGCCGACGCCGGCGATCAAGCCGTCGGCTACGAGATCTGCGAATCCGCCTGCGGGAAGAGCCGCGCGGGCACTTTCGGCGAGACCCGCAATTGCGCCGTCAATCAAATCCATGGCGGGACCGGCGGCGCTGAAGATCAGCTGAAAGAAAGTGACCATGACTGCGGCAAAGAGCAGTGAGCCCCAGACCGGGTGGAGCACGATCCGGTCGACGCGTTCGGTTAGTTGATGTCGTGTCGGCCGCTCTTCGATCACGTGCGAGATGATTGAGTCCGCCCAGGCAGCGCGTTCGGCGCGGTCTTCGGGCGGCAGGATCGCAGGCGTGGACCATTCGTTTGGGCGGGTGAGGACTTCCCTGAGGCGATCGAGTCCGCGGCCGCGATGGCCAACTACGCCCACGACCGGCACGCCTAGGGCTGCTTCGAATCGTTCGAGGTCGATCTTTCCACCGCGCGCCGCCAGCTCGTCGAGCATGGTGAGGACGACGCAGACGGGCCGGCCGAGGTGCAGGGATTCGCCGATAAAGGGCAGGCTTCGGGAGAGCGAGCAGACATCCGCGACGACGATCAAGGCGTCCGGGGGTGTGACGCCTTCGACGCGGCCCTCGAGCACATCGCCGACAACCGCTTCATCCGCGGAGATCGGTTCGAGTCCGTAGGTGCCGGGCAGGTCGATCAGAGTGGAGGTGATGCCATCGAGGGGGAGGCTGGCTTCGCGTCTTTCGACGGTGACCCCGGGATAATTTCCGACCCGGGCGCGCATTCCCGTGAGCGCGTTAAAGAGCGTGGTCTTGCCTGCGTTCGGGCTGCCGACGAGTCCGAAAATATTGCCAGTCGGCTCGAGACTTGGGGCGCTCATGACGCGGCGCCCGCTTTGTTTGTTTCGGACGAAGAGGGTGCGTCGGGGCTCACGCGAACGCGCTGACTTTCTGTTCGCCGCAGGCATAGTTGATACCCGTGCAGCTCGAAAACGGTCGGGTCACCGAGCGGCGCCTGGCGAATGACCTCGATCTCGACGCCGACGCGAAGCCCGAGATCATCGAGACGCCGCGCGATTGCGTCGCCGCCGTCCACGGCGAGCACGCGCACGCAGGCACCACGGGGAATCCGATCGAGGGTCTCTTCTTGGGAGCCAGTCGAGTGGGATTCAGTCGCATGGGATATAGGAGGTTGGGAGATCGTCTGTTGGGACATAGGTCGCGGGGCGATCCGGGGCGGGCAGCGTCATTGGGGGGAGGCAGGCGGAATTTCACTCGCGCTCGCCAACTCAAATCGAAAACGGTTTTCAGAATGAATGAAACCTAGCGATTCCAAGGGGTTTCGCCCGCGCCCGAGGTGATAATTTATTTGCGAACGTGTTCCCGTAAGGCGATTAGAGGCGAAATGGGGCGCAAATAGAGGCGCAAATAGAGGCGCAAAGAGAGGAGCAGATAGAAGCGAGAATAGAAGCGAGAACAGAGGCGAGAACAGAAGCGAGCGCTGCCGGCGTCTACCGAGCCCGTGTCTGGTCCCGCTCGCTCTTCAGCTGGCGCGTCATCAAGCTCTGTCCCGCTTCTTCGGGGGTCTTCTCTCCGTCCAGAACCAGGCGGACTTGGTTCGCGATCGGGGCGTCGACGCCCAGGCTCTGGGCGAGACGGCAAGCGGCGTGAGTCGTGCGAACGCCCTCTGCGACTTCGCCAAGCTCGGCGACAATCTCATCGAGCTTACGTCCCTGGCCGAGGCCGAGGCCGACCCGGCGATTTCGCGAGAGGTCGCCAGTACAAGTCAGCAGGAGATCGCCCATTCCGGCGAGACCTAGAAAGGTCTCGGGTTCTGCTCCGAGAGCGACGCCGATCCGAGTGATCTCGGCGAGGCCGCGGGTCATGAGTGCGGCGCGGGCGTTGTGCCCGGTCTTCATGCCGTCACACATGCCGATCGCGATCGCGATGACGTTCTTTAGGGCGCCAGCAATCTCGACGCCGATGATGTCGTGGTTTGTGTAACACCGGAACCAAGGGGTTGAGAGCGTCGCTTGCACGGAGATCGCGTAGGCCTCTTCGCGGCAGGCGATCGTGACGACGGTCGGTTGTTGGTCCGCGATTTCGGCGGCGAAGGACGGGCCCGAGAGCGCGACCAAGCGAGGATGATGTTCCTCGTCGAGGACGTCTTCGAGGACGCCGTGCATGGTCTTGCCGGTTTCGAACTCGATCCCTTTGACTGCGGATACAACGATCGCGCCAGGCTCGACGTAGGGGGCGGCGGCCGTCATGACTTCGCGCAGGGAATGGCTCGGGACGGCAATGATCACGAGTTCCCGCCCGGCCAAGGCGTCTCGCAGGTCAGCCGTCGCCTCGATGCGGTCCGGGAGCTCGAAGTTGCTCAGGTAGCGAGGATTGCGCCGGTCTCGATTAATCGATTCGGCGACATCCTCCCGTCGAGACCAGATTTTGACATCGTGATCTCGCGCGGAGAGCATGGCGAGACAGGTGCCGAAGCTACCTGCCCCAAGAACGGCGGTCGGTGTACCCACGCCTCCGACGGTACCACCCCGATCCAGGCGCGCCCGAGGGGGCCAATCGGGCTCGGCTCTCGATGAGCCCGACGTGAAAGCCAATTTCGTTGACCTTCCGGGGGCATACGGCTACTTTCGCGACTCCCTGCGGGATGGTCATGCCATCTCCAGGTCACCCCCCGCAGCCCGTTCGATCGACCACGATCACGCCGTATTTTTGCTTCCGCTCGTCTGCCCGCGAAAATGGGCCGGACCGGAATTCTAAATCTCGCGAGTGATCCGCGGGTCTTTCGGACCGATGGGTCGCGCATGTCGGCGATGATCTTCTTGATGGCCGTCCTAGCGGGACTCTTCTTCGTCCCAGCGCTCGCTGCGCTGGTGCGGAGCCAAGTCCCCGTGCGTCCAGGCGCCTCCCCGGTCGTCGAGGCGATCACCTTCGGCACCTCCCAGAAAGCACGCCGCTCCCCGCGTCACGCTGTCCTCTTGCATCGCGGCTTGATGGGCTCCTTTTTTATGGCGCTCGTCGCGCTATCGATCGTCCCCGCCGCGGTCTCGCTTTCCGCGTTAGGCACCGCCGCGATTCCAGCGGCACTGGCCTTCGCGCTCCCGACTCTGCTCGTCACCTTGCACGCGCGGCGGCGGAGTAGCAACGAATGAACGCACTTCTATTGGCCATGGTTTGGGGTGTCGTTGCTGCGATCGGCTTCGCCGCGCTTTCGAAATTCGAGCGCAGTAGTCGTCTCATCGTTCGAGCGGAACGTCCTTCGCTCGCGCCATCTCGCGCCCTTTGGGGCGGGGACCCTGTTCATCCTCCGTCTCGCGCATTGACGGCGCGCATGCTTGCGGGCTTCGCTCGCCTAGCACGGCCACGTTCGGTGGTTGCCGATCATCAGCAATTTTTGCGTGCGGTGGCCCGAGGCTTGGGTGCCACCGCTCTCTTTATCGGTTTGGCCATGTTGCCCTTTGTCGGAACGTGGGGCGGCGGCGAAGGTGCGGCACTCGTGCTCTTCGACGCCAAACAGGGCTTGGCGCTCATCGCTCTAATTCTGCTCTTTATCGCGTTTGCGAGAATCTCCGTGGGCCTCGCGGAACGCAGTCCGTGGTCGAGAATGGGCAGCGCGCGACAATCGAGTCGGGCGATCGCATCGATGGCTTTGCTGACGATCGTGCTGGCTCCGCTCGCGATCGATGCCGGATCGCTTCGACTACACGATATCGTGTCCAGCCAGCAGCTTCCGATCGAAGCATTGGTTGGCCTTCTCGTTACGCTCGCGCCGGGTTGGGAAGACACGCTTCGTGCCTGGCCGCTGCCCTCGTGGAATCTATTCGTGCAGCCACTCACGGCTCTGCTCTTCGCGCCCGCCATCGCGCTCTGGGTGACTTCGCCGAGTGTCGACGATCCTGCCACCGGGAGTCTTGATCTCGCCGGTGCGGGGCTCGATGCAGATCCGTCGGATCTGTATTGGTCGCGCTGTGATGCGCGCCTGGCCCGAGTCTTCGCGGCAGGGCTCTTTGTGACGCTCTTCCTTGGGGCGGGTTCGATTCCTTTTCTCGACCCAGGTGTGGTTCTTACGAGACTGGCACCCTATTACGGCGAGGCCGTGCCGAGTTTGATCGTGACCACGATGTTCCTCGGAAGTTTTGTTATGAAGATGCTTGTCGTGCTGGCATTTTCGGCGCGGCTTGCGCGGATCATGGCGAGTGCCCGCGATGATCGTGCTCTGCGACTCGCCACTCGTCGTCTCATGCCCTTAGCGTGGGCGAATCTCTTGCTCGTCGCGGCGCTCAGCCTTTGGTTCGAGCGCCTAGCAGCAGGAGGTGCTTCGTGATGGCTCCCGATCCAGGGAGCCAGGGAGCCGTATTTTCTCTAGGCATAGCCTTCATAGCCGCCTTCATGTCGGTTGTCCTTGGCCGAAACCTCACGCGCTCCGTCGCGGCTGCGGTCGTATCCGTCGCGGCGCTGGCGTTTGCGCTGGTGCAGGCCGAAGGAGGCTACGCCGCGATTTTTGCGTTAACCGTGGCTGCTCTTGTTTTGGCGATTGTGCAGCTATTTGGATGGATGCTCGTTGATGTCGATCGCGATCATCTTCCTCCGACGGATCGGGGAACTTGGTTGGCGCGGAGCTTGGCATTCGTGCTCGTCGGAGTCGGCCTCGTACTGCTTGGGAAAGGCTTGACCAGCGAAGCGGCGGCGATGATCGCTTCGAACTCTCATGCAGGCGTGGATTCCACGTTTCGTACCTCCGAAGAAGTGGGGGCCTTGTTATTCGGTAAAGGCGGAGATCTTGCGATCCTGATCGGCCTCGCACTTGCGTCGGTTCTGCTTGCGAGCTTGATGTTGCTGCGCGGCGACGGGGAGGAGCGTTAGGCATGCCTTCCGCCGCAATGCTCGTTGTGGGCGCGCTAGCACTGTTCTGGGTGGCGATGCTCGGGTTGCTCTGGCGCCGTAGTTTGATTGGCATGCTCGTCGGCGTGCTCTTTGGCTGGCTTTCGGTTGTGCTTTCGGCGATGGCCATGGGCAATCTCCGGTTGGGTACCGAAGGTGAACTCGGGGCGGGCTCAATAATTTTTTGCGCCGCACTCGTCGGTGCACTTCAAGTCGCACTTGGCCTCTCAATTGTTGTGGCACGAATCGCGCGACGTGGCTCCCTGGATGCTCAGGATGCCGGATTGCTCGAGGGGTAGCCGCGCTTGGGTGAATGGGAAAACGGCCTGAGCGGTTGGGCGATCCGCTGGATTGCGTTGCTGCCCTTTATGGCGGCGGTCGTTCACGGCTTGCTGATCGGACTCGTGCGGGCGCGAATTTCGGACCGGACGATCTGGGCGATTTCGATGTCCGCCCTCGGCACGTCGTTCGGCCTTAGTGTGCTTTCGCTTTTCGATCTCGTGAGCTCGAGCGGCTACCAGCCCATTCTCGATACCGTCGGCCCATGGATCGGCGGCGGCGTTGGCCCGCGGAGTTTCTCCGCGGAACTCACGTTCCAATTCGATCCTCTGTCTGCGGTCTTCTGCGTCACGATCACCGCAATCGCGCTGTCCGTCTACGTGCACGCGATCGGACAATTTGCGAGCGGGTTGATCGACAGGGAAGTGGCACACCGGACCTTTGCGATGCTCGATCTACTCGTCGGATCGACTCTAGTACTCGTACTCGCTGATAATCTTCTGCTCTTCTTTCTTGGTTGGGCCGGTGTAGGCATAGCGTCGCAACTCTTCGCGTCGTTTCAGTTCGATGACCGAGATGCATCTCGCGCGGGGGCGACGACCTTTGTGATCGGACGGGTGGGGGACCTTGGTCTTCTCGCGGCGATGCTTTTGTTATTCGATGGACTCTCCCGTGCGGGCGCACCCGTATTGACGTTCCGTGGGATCGAGGCAGCCTTCCGCTTGCTTGAAGGGCAGGGCGTGCTTTGGCTCTCCTATGGCGTTACCGAGGCGCCGCTGCTTCTTGAGATCGTGGGCTTTGGATTGGTCCTCGCGGCGCTCACGAAATGCGCGCAGCTCCCGCTGCACTTCTGGTTACCACACGCCTCGGCCGGGCCTGTCACGGCGAACGCTTTGATGCAGTCCGTGACGACTGTGGTAGCCGGTATCTATGTGCTGCTCCGCTTCGCGTTTCTTCTGGAGACAGCGCCGGCCGCGCTGGAACTCCTGATCGCCACTGGAAGCGCGACTATGCTGCTCGCTAGTTTGGCTGCAGCAACGCAGCTCGACCTGTCGAGGCTTTTAGCGCTTACGACGTCAAGTGTTATGGGCTTGGTCTTGGTGGGTATCGGTGTCGGTGCATATTCGACGGCCGCCTTCCTGCTCCTGACCCATGGCTTCGTGAAGGCGCTTTTGCTTCTGGCTTCGGGCGTGGTTCTCACGACCTTGAAGGGAGAGTCGGATCTTCGGAAGATGGGTGGGCTCTCTCAGAGAATGCGGTGGACCCAAGGGATCTTCGGCCTTGGCGCTCTTGCTCTTGTCGGTTTCCCGCCCTTTGCAAATTTCTTTCCGATCGAAGAGTTGCTCGCGTTCTTGTGGATTTCGGAACGACCCGAAAGTGATCTCGTGCTCATGGTCGCGATCGCGAGTCTTGGCATCTTGGCGTTTGCGCTCGGTCGGGCCTTCTTCTTGATATTCTGGGGCAACGTTCGCCCGGGCGGCCTGGTGGAGCGCCAACTCAATGATCCGGCGGGTTGGCGGCAACATAGTTTGACCGCGCTTGCCGTGATGGCTGTCTTGGCCGGGCTGCTCACGCCCTCGCAATTTTGGGCTGAGCTATTCGGGGCCCCAACAGAACAGATGGACTCGATTGGATTCTTCCTCACGAGTTCGATTCCTGGCGCCCCGGACCCAGAGTTGTTGGGCTTTGAACGAGGCACGCTGATTGGGCTCATGTCCGTTTCGGTATTGATAGGCGTTCTGGCTTCAGGCATTCGTTATGCGCGTCGAGGCTATCGCGGCGAGCCAAAGCATCCCGTGCTTCGGGGAACCATCGAAGCGATGCGCGAAATGCTGTACATCGAGCGCGGCTACCTTTTACTGCTTGTGCGCCCACTCAGGAGGCTCTCCCAATTTGCCCTTGTGCGCGGCATCGAGACTCAGCTCATAGATCGCGTCGTCGTCTCGGGAGGTTCTGGACTCGGTCGTCAGATTGTTTGGAATCTTTTTCGTCGACTCCAGAACGGACGTTTGCAGAGTTACACGCTGCTCGGATTGCTGACTGTCTTAGTTGTCGTGAGCTGGATGGTGGTCTGAGATGGATCTCCTGGAATCACTCGAAGGCTTCTTGCTGACGGCGATCGTGGCATTGCCCGCCGCGACGGCGGCGGCGATGGTCGTACTCACCCTCGCTCTGCAAATCGTCGGGGGACCCCGTCTGCCGAACTCCGTGTGGCGGGGGCTTTCGCTTGCCTCAACGCTGCTCGCATTCGCGGCCAGCGTCTATCTTGTGATCGAGGTCTTCGATGTGGAGCGGCTCGGGCTGCAAGTCGTCGAATCGATCGCGTGGTCTCCGGCGTTAGGCGCGACGCTCACCTTTGGGATTGACGGAATCTCGTTGTGCTTCCTTTTGTCGACGACTGCGCTGGTGCCGCTGGCGCTGTTGTCCGCAAGGGAAGAAGAGTCCGCAGACGACCTTGCGGCGCGTATCCTCGTGACGCTTATGCTGGAATCCGCACTTCTTGGTTCGCTCGTCGCCGCGAATTTGCTCGTCTTCATTTTCTTCTGGGCCGCTACGTTCGTACCGATTCTTCTGTGGCTGGGGCGCTGGGGCGGGGTCGGTCGCGCTCGGGCGGCCTCGCGCATCTGGGCGACGGAATCGATCGGGCTCGCCGGACTTCTCTTCGCGACGTTTATATTGCACGAGATGAGCCTTTCGCAGCTCGGTGCACCGACGCTTGATTTGATTGCCCCGCTTTCGGAAAATGATCCGCGGACGCTTCTCGACGTACGGCTCGAAGTCGACGAGCAATGGACGATCTTATTCGCGTTCGCTCTGGCACTTGCGACTCGGCTTCCGATCGTGCCAATGCATTTTTGGTTACCTGCAGCGCATGCGGCGGCCCCGGCGGGTCTTTCGATTTTGCTCGCAACGGGTTTCGTGCAGACCGCGGCAATGGGCTGGATGCGCTTCGCTTTACCGCTTGCGCCGGATGCAGCCGAGGCCGCGGGGCCGGCGCTCTCCGTCCTGGGCATTTTCGCTTTGGGGTATGCGTCGCTCATCGCATTAGTTCAAAAGGAACTCAAGCGGCTCGTGGCGTATTCATCGGTCGGGTACGCAGGGTTTTCGCTCTTCGGTATGTCGACTCTGAACGTGCAAGGGCTCACGGGAGCGGTGCTGCAGCTTCTGACCCACGGCCTCGCAACCGCCGGGCTCTTCCTGTTGACTGGGTTTTTGGCCCAGCGGCGCGGCACGACGGAGGTCGCCGCCTTCGGCGGTCTCGCGAAACCGATGCCTGTTTGCGCCTTCTTCTTTGGCGTGATGGTGCTTTCGCTGATGGGACTTCCGGTATTAGGCGGGTTCGTGGGTGATTTATTCGTTCTGTTGGGGAGTCTCGAGACACGGCGCACACTCTCGGTGTTCGCGCTTCTCGCCATGGTGGTGGCGGCCTCGTATTTACTTTGGGTGCAGAGACGACTCTTTTTGGGACCTGTGGACGAGCCGGCGAATCGTGGCCTAATCGATCTCGATCGATTGGAGCGTGGCATTCTACTGGCGATCACTTTGCCGATTATCGCGATCGGGGTTTACCCGAATCCCGTGTTGCGGCGCGTCGAGCCTGCGGTGCTCGAGCTGCTCTATCAAATGGAACGCCGCTCTGTTGTGTCCGACGAAGCGCCTGAGCGAGGCGCTCCGAGCGAGAACGACGCGCCTTCTCGGGTCGCCCGGCGGGGTCGGGGTGCTGCGAGTGCGACGCTCGATGTCGCTCGAATTGGGGAGCGACCATGAATCCGGTCTGGCTGCCGGCGGTCGGTGCTCTGTTGGTGCTCGCCTTCGATCTCGCGGCTGCGCCCCGAAACGCCGCCGCGGCAGGAGCACGTTCGACGGCCCTTGCGGGCATTCGGCTTGGTTCGGTCGCCGCTCTCGCGCTCGCGGGAGTCGCCATCACCCTAGGCTTCGATGATCGCCGTTTCGTTGGAAGTCTGCTGGAACTCGATGCCTTCGGCATTTTCGGCCTCGGCTATGTCGTCCTCGCTGCTGGGATGGTTCTGAGTCTTTCCCTCACACATTTCGGAATGGCGCGAAGCCGACCGGCAGAGCCTATCGCTCTCTTGCTTTTCGCTTGGACCGGATCGATGTGTGCGTTAGTCACGGATCATTTGTTAGTGATGATGATCGCCTTCGAAGTCGCGTGGCTTCCCATGATCGCCTTGGTCGCAATTGATTCGCGCAGACTTTCCTCGAGTGAATCGAGTCTCAAGGCATTTTTTGCTCATGCCTTCGCGAGCCTCGTTTTGGCACACGGTGTCGCGTTTTTGTACGGCGCGACCGGTCGCCTTGATTTGTCGGCACTCGCCGGCGCCGATCTGGGAACGACCTCCACCTCGCTTTTCTATTCAGTCGGCCTGGCCCTGGTTTTAGTCGGACTGATAGCTCGTGCTGCTATCGCTCCTTTTCATCCATGGTCGCCGGACGTGCACGAGGGCGCGCCAAGCTTCGTAACGACACATGTGTCGACAATTGCGCAAGCGACAACGTTTCTCGTGTTAGTGCGAATTTTGCATGCCGCGCCGGGTCCACTGTTTGCGGAGCCGGGAAGCATTGGCGCTCGCATCCCAGAATTGTTGACGGTGCTTGGGGCGGTGGCTTTGGTGTGGGGACACGCCATGGCGCTCGTCCAAGTGGGGCTCCGCCGGCTGGTCGGTTGGCTGGTCGTTGGGCAAATCGGCTTTCTGACCTTGGCTCTGGTCGAAGCTCAGGGAGACGGTGCCCATGCGCTGCTTCTCGGCTTGATTGCCTCCGGGGTTTCGATCGCGGGTGTCATGGCAACGCTGAGTTCGCTCAGTCACCACGAGCGCGCCTGCGAGCACGTAGGTGATCTGGCGGGCATGATGCAGGAGAGTCCTGTTCGGGCGGCGCTCTTCGGGCTCTTTCTACTTTCGCTCGGCGGGCTGCCAGGGACGATCGGTTTTCTGGCGCGCTTTCGAACCCTGGCTTCGCTCGAGCATGGTGGTCATAGGGTCGCGCTTCTGATCGGCCTAGGAGCGACGGTGCTCGCGCTGACGGCAATTGGCCGTCCTTTACTTGCGATGCTTCGACCCTCGGATGGTCCTGGCGGCGCAAGTCGTGCGCTCTCGAACGAGCAGTTCGTTTTGGCGATTTGCGCCGTGATTGTCGTCTACTTCGGGGTCATGCCGATCGTGGGCGAAACGAATATGGCCGGGCAGCTTTCGGTTTGGATCGACCGAGCCATCGAGTCTCTACGCGTGGCCCCGCCGATTCGGTAGGCTTTGCCTGTCGGACTTCGTTGGTGTGACTCACTCACGCCTCGCGTCGGGCAAAGGGAGAGATCGCATGCTCGGACTCCTTGCCCTCGGCATCGTCGTGGCGACTGGCTGGATTTGGTTTCAGTTGATTGAACGTGTCGAGATCCCGCGCAATAGACTGGGCTTCCAGGCGCTCTTTCTGAGCGCAGGCGTGCTCGGGTTAGTCGCGATCTCGGATGGCGGCTTCTTCTCCACGGCCTTTGCGATGCCCGCGGTCGCTATCGGATTCGGCTTTCCTGCATTGCGCCTTCTAAGCAGCCAAAAGCCGAATATTCCCGCAGTCGCAGTTGGCGGCGAAATGCTTGCGTTAGTCGCGCCGGACGAAAATGGCGTCGACTTTGATTTGTCGAGCCTTCGAGGCAAGCCCTACCTCATGAAGTTTTTCCGCGGCCATTGGTGACCCTACTGTGTCGCCGAGTTACGGCGATGGGAAGAGCTTCGACCGACGCTGGACCGAAAAGGCATAGCCCTCGTCGCGATTTCGACGGATAGGCCCGAGCAGATCCGTGCTGGTAAAGAGAAGCACGGGATGATCGGAACGCAGTTGGCAGATCCGGATCTCGTTGTGACGGATCAGCTCAATTTGCGAAACCCGGTCAACCTGGGCCCTAAGGGAATCTCGGGCATGCCGATTCCGACGACGTTCCTGGTAGACGCGACGGGCACAGTGCGCTGGATCGACCAGACCGACGACTACATGCTGCGAAGTGAGCCCGAGCGAGTCCTGGCGGCGATTGAAGCGTCGATCGAATAGGGCACCGGGCACCGCGCCGTAGGACTCTGTGCATGACGCCGCGCCTAACCGTGCTTACCAGCGCGGCTCGGCCCCAATGAAGCGGCGCATGCTTGCGTGTCGTCTCGTGACTTGGAGGTCGTCGAGTAGCGCCATCAGCGGAACTGCAGTTCGCCGGCTGGTGCCGATCATGGCCTTGAGCGTTTGAGTGTCGAGCTCTTCGTTGTTTTCGAAATGTGCAACAACCTGCTCGATCAGCTTTTCGACCGAGGCGCGGTCGAAGAAAAGATCGTCGGGTGCGGCCACGAGCTCGTCACTTCGCTCTAAGTAGTGCGCGATTGCCCGCAGGCGGTTTTCGTCCTCGCCGCTTTCTTCGGCAATCGTCTTGAGCGCGGGAGCATCGAGCGCAGCGGAAGAAAAACGAGCACGAAGCGTTTCCGCGATGGCCTCTTCCTTGGCATCGAGACTAGACGCGAAGCCGGCTCGGACAACCACGTTGCTCTGGATTGCGATGTCGCCGCGATCCGCGAGCCGAACAAGCAGCGCCCCGCCGGCGCCATTCGGAACATTTTCCGGAAGCGTCCCCGTCAGCGCAGCACGCGGCATGCCTGCCTGCAGCGGGTTTTTGTCGTGATAGGCGTTAAGATGGTCCCGCAGCTGTTGCATAAGGCGGTCTGCAGAGAAACGCCCCAGGCAGAGCCCCGCATCGAGTTGCTCGATGCGCTCGTCAGTCGCGAGTCCGCCTAGCAAGGTTGCAAGGGTGTCGGGGTGGAGCCCGGTCTCTCGCATTAAGATCTCGGTCCCGCGGCCTTCGAGCCCAGCGCGAGCGATGCGAATTTCGAGGCCAACGGACGCGTCGCCTTCGGCGAGCCGTAGAAGCTCGGCATGCAATGCAGGGTCGCGTCGCCTGCGATGTGGCGGGGCTGTATCGAGCACGACCCCACCGCCGAGGGTCGATCCGACTCCAGCATCTCGAGCGAAGCCACGCAGGACGAAACGATCACCGGGCAGGAGGGGAAGGCCTTCGCTGTTGGCGTCTATGTGAATGCGGAGGAATCCGCGGTCGCCGGTCTCGATTGGAACGGCGCCTATGATCGCGGCGCGAGCGCGACGTTCCGCGGTGCCCGTGAGGAGCTCGACGGAGACGGCGTCCGGGAGTGCTTTGCTTCCGAGCCACCGCACGCTCGCGTCGAACATATGCGTCGGATCAACCGCATCGAGTTCCGTCAGCAGATCGCCGCGGCCAATCTCGTCGGTACCAAGGCCTTGTAAGTTGACGGCGATCCTCGCCCCGGATTCGGTCGCGTCGACGGCGTCGCCGTGACGTTCGAGGCCGCGAATTTTCGCACGGCGCGCGCCGGGCTCGATGGCAATCGTGTCGCCCAACTTTCGGGGGCGTCCGGACCAAGTCCCAGTGATGACGGTGCCGAAGCCATGCTTGGTGAAAGTGCGATCGATATAGAGCCTTCCGGGACGCCCGTCGTCGTTTCGCTCCGGCATGGCTCGGGCAATAGATTCGAGGGTTTCGCGAAGTTGATCGATCCCCTGGCCGGTTTCTGAGCTGACCGCGAGAATTGGAAGTTCTGAAAGGGGGCCGCCAGCGAGGGCGTCACGCACATCCTCGGTCGCGAGTTCGATCATCTCTTCGTCGACGAGGTCGGCTTTCGTGAGGACGACTAGGCCACGGTCGACACCTAATAGTTCGCAGATCGCCACATGTTCTCGCGTCTGAGGCATCACGCCTTCGTCTGCCGCGACAACGAGCATGACGAGGTCGAGTCCGCTGGCGCCGGCGACCATGGTCCGGACGAATTTCTCGTGGCCAGGAACGTCGACGATCGCGACACGGAGATCCTCGGCGAGGTCGAGGGGCGCGAAACCCAATTCGATCGTTATGCCTCGCGCCTTTTCTTCGGGAAGGCGGTCGAGGTCGCGGCCCGTGAGCGCGCGAACGAGGGAGGTCTTGCCGTGATCGATATGCCCGGCGGTGCCGAGGACTAAGCTGCGAGGCGCGTCGGCCAAAAGCTCAGCGCGGCTCGATCCGGTCGACACCCATATAAGGGACGAGCGCCTTCGGGATCGTGATACTGCCATCGGCCTGCTGATGGTTTTCGAGCAGCGCAACAATCGCTCGCGCGTTTGAAACCGCCGTGCCGTTCAGCGTATGCACCAATTCATTCTTCTTCTTTTCGCCAGCGCGCTTGAAGCGAATCTTGAGGCGGCGCGCTTGGAAGTCCGTGCAGTTTGACGTGCTGGTGATCTCGCCGTACTCGCCGGCATCACCGCGGCCGGGCATCCAGGCTTCGAGATCGAATTTCCGATAAGCGGGAGCTCCTAGATCAGCGCTTGCGATGTCGATGACGCGGTATGGAATTTCGAGCGCATCAAAGATCGACTTTTCGAGACGAAGCAGTTCTTGATGCTGCGCTTCGGAATCTTCTGGTCGGGTGAACACGAACATCTCGACCTTCGTGAACTGATGCACGCGGTAGAGGCCCTTGCTCTCGCGGCCATGAGCGCCGGCTTCGGTCCGGAAGCAGTGAGAGATGCCCGCGAGTTTGAGCGGCAGTTCTTCTTCCTGGAAGATCGTGTCGGCGTACATGCCGCCGAGGGTGATCTCGGAGGTGCCGATTAGGCAGAGTTCATGATCGGCCACGGAGTAGATCTGGGTTTCTTCACCGCGGGGGCTGAACCCGAGGCCTTCGATCACGTCCGGTCGTGCGAGATCCGGGGTGACCACGGGGATGAATCCCTCAGGCATCAGCTTGTCGATCGCGAAGCGCTGGAGTGCGAGTTCGAGCAGCGCCGCTTCGCGTTTCAGATAGTAAAACTTCTGTCCCGAGACTTTTGCCGCACTCTCGAAGTCGACGAGGTCGAGAGCGTTGGCGAGTTCGAGATGATCCTTGGCCGGAAAACCTAGATCGCGGGGCTCGCCCACGGTTTCGAGAATATTGAAATCTTCTTCGTGGCCGCGGGGGGAGTCGGGGTGGAGGAAATTAGGCAACCGACGAAGCGCAGCGTCGAGTTCCTGCTCCACTGTTCGAAGCGTCTCTTCGTGGTCCGAGACGCCTTCCTTGAGCCGGCGACCCTCGATCGTGTGGGCTTCCCGCGCCGCATCGTCAAGCTTCTGTTTGCCGGTCTTTTGATGCTCGTTGCGAAGCCGGTTGGCTTCGTTCAAAGCAGTGCGCAGGACGTTCGTCTGCTCGTGCAGCGCGATCGTGCCATCGACGTCTGCCTTGATGTGCCGCGATTCGCAGCTCTCGAGGATTTCGTCGCGTCGTTCTTGAAGGCTACGGGGGTCCAGCATGGGGCGGAAGGGAAGCACACGCCCCATGCGGCTGCCATTATTGGAGCGCTTATATAAGGATACCTTTGGCGCTTCGCGGTCAGAAGCTAGATTAGGGGGGCAGCGAGCGTTCAAGATCGCTGTATAAAACCGAATCCGGGGGATCACTATGTACGGCGCGAAATTGCGAAAGCTGGAATCACAATCGAATCGACGAGGGTTGGCGGTTCCTGCGCTGCTTCTAGGTGTCGCGTTTGTTGTCGGCGGATGTGCTCTCTCGGGAGGCGAAGTCGAAGAGGCTGGGGCTGCTGCCAGCCAGGCGGTCGATCAAGCGGCGGGAAGAGCGCTTGCTTCGAAGGCTTCAGCGACTTTTGGGACCTTGCCTACGTCGGCGCCCAACGCGGACAATCCCGGTACCCCCGCGAAGATCGATCTCGGCCGGATGCTCTACTACGAAAAGCGGCTTTCGAAGAACCACGATGTCTCATGCAATTCGTGCCACCTGTTGGATGCCTACGGCGTCGATGCCGAGCCCACTTCTCCCGGTCATCGCGGCCAGCGTGGCGGCCGGAACTCCCCGACGGTCTACAACGCCGCTCTTCATGTCGCGCAGTTCTGGGATGGTCGCTCGCCTGATGTCGAAGCTCAGGCGAAGGGGCCCGTCCTGAATCCAATCGAGATGGCTGCGCCGAGCGAGGCGCATGTCGTTTCGCTCTTGGCGTCCATGCCGGGATACGTGGACGCGTTTGCGGCCGCCTTTCCTGAAGATGATACGTCGCTCAGCTACGACAATATGGCGCGCGCGATCGGCGCCTTCGAACGAAACTTGATCACGCCGTCTCGCTTTGATGCTTTCATGGCGGGAGACACGGCTGCCCTCGACGCAAAGGAACAGCGCGGCCTAGCGACCTTCATGGCGACCGGATGCACCACCTGTCATACGGGCGCGACGTTAGGCGGTTTGCTGTACCGCAAAATCGGATTCATCTTCCCGTATGAGACGGAAGACAAGGGGCGCGAGGACGTGACGGGGAATATCGCGGATCGTCACGTCTTTAAAGTGCCGTCTTTGCGCAATGTGGTGGAGACAGGGCCCTATTTCCATGATGGGTCTATCACCGATGTGGCGGAGGCCGTTCGAATCATGGGCTACCACCAATTGGGCGTGACCCTGGATGAGGGTCAAGTTTCGGATTTGGTGGCGTTCTTGGGGAGCCTGAGTGGCGCCGTGGATGCGGCGTATATCGCGGAGCCCGAGCTGCCTGCGAGCACGGTTGAAACACCCGCGCCGGATCCTAGTTAGGCGAATCATTCATCGGCGCTAGCCGGTGCGCTGCTTAGGCGAAAGGCTCACGTGCGCCTAGCGCGGCGTGTCACCCATGATCGTGATGCGGTGCATGGTGCGCTCCGCTTTGCCGTGATCATGGACGGCGTAGTGCTGCACTGAGCGGTTGTCCCAAAGGACGAGGTCGCCCGTCTGCCATCGATGGCGATAACAAACATCCGGCGCATGCCCCGCCTCGTTTAGATATCCAAGCAGGGGACGGCTCTCTTCGAGGGTCATGTCTTCCAAGGCGACGGTGAAGCCGGGGCTCACGTAGAGTGCTTTGCGGCCGGTTTCGGGATGCGTGCGCACGACCGGATGGTCTTGCCCGTGTTCTTTCCAGGCATCCCGTTTGCCGCTCGCCGACGCGAGCCCCGTTCCCGAGTGTATGGCGCGCATGCCGTCGAGCATTGTCTTCATGCCTTCCGAGAGTAGATCGTAGGCCTTGTGTTGGTTGGCGAAGATCGTGTCGCCGCCATAGCTCGGAAGCGTGACGGCGAGGAGTCCGCTCGCCATGGGTGGCTTTGCAGAGAAGCTGACGTCGGAATGCCAGATCTCGGTGAGCGATTTTCTCTTGCCGCTGTTCACGATCGGCACGATCTCCGGATAGTCGGGGAGGTGCGGCACGATCGGGTGAATGAAGAGCTCGCCCCAAAGGCGCCCGAATTCGATTTGTTGCTCGGGGGTCAGCTTTTGGTCTCGAAACACCAGGACGTGATGTTCGAGAAAGGCCTCGCGGATCTGCCCGAATTCTGGGGCTTCGAGCCGCGCGAGATCAACGCCGAGGATTTCGGCGCCGAGACTGCCGGAGAGGGGCTTCGTTTCGAGGCTCATATGCGTATTCTACGGCTCAGTTTTCCTGTTCGACAACCGAAAATGCCGAAAGAGACTTGACGAACGATCGTTCATGCGGCGATGCTCTTGCGTTCTGGATACGCACCTCGTGTCCGAAGCGCCCACAAACCCGCAATTCCGTCTGGGACCTCCGGCTACGCGACATAGCGTCGCACGGATCGCCTCCAGACCGCGATTTGCGTGAATGCAGAAGATAGGAGCCTCGAGATGGCCACCAGCCCCGAAGTACCTCTGACCGTTCCGAGTCCCGTCCCGGACGACTTCCGACTGACGCATCCCGAGGACTACGCGTCTCACGGCTATCCCCATCAGATTTGGACTCGCTTGCGAGCAGAGGACCCCGTCTCTTGGCAAACCCAGCCCGGCAATGCCGTCGACTACTGGGCGATCACCAAGCACGCCGACATCACCGAGATCAGCAAGCGTCCCGACCTTTTCCTGTCGGCCCCGCGACTCGTGATTCAGCACCTCGAGGAAGAGGTGCGTGACCTACCGCCAACCTTGATCCAAATGGATCCGCCCATGCATGGTGACTTCCGCCAGATGGTTTCTCGCGGCTTTACCCCGCGCGCGCTCAAGAAGATTCATGAGCCGATCGAACGCATCGGTCGTGAATTGGTTGAGAAACTGTACGACCGAGGCGACGAAGGCGAATGTGACTTCGTCGACGAGATTTCCGCGCCGCTTCCGATCGCCGTGATCGGTTGGTTGTTAGGCGCACCGGAAGAAGACTGGAATATGCTCTTCGACTGGACGAATCGCACGCTTGGCGCCGGGGATCCCGAGTATCAGGTAGAGGGCGAAGATGCGGCTGCGACTTCGCAGAAGGCTCAAATCGAGCTCTTCCAATATTTTCAGAAGCTCGTCGAGGATCGCCGCAAGAATCCTCAGGACGATCTGATCACGACCTTCGTTCAGGCCGAGTACGAGGGCCGGAAGCTCAACGACATGGAAGTGCTCTCCTGGTGCTTCATCATCGTAATCGCCGGCAATGAAACGACGCGAAACGGCACGACCGGTGGCATGCTCGCCTTTATCCAGCATCAGAGCGAACTGCGCCGGCTGCAGTCGGACATGGGGATGCTGAAAGATGCGATCGAAGAAGTCACTCGGTGGACGTCGCCGATCATTCATTTTGGGCGGACGGCGACCCAGGACTATCAGCTTCGGGATAAGACGATCCTCGAAGGCCAGTCCGTCGCGCTCTACTACCCCTCGGCGAATCGCGACGAAGAAGTTTTCGAAGATCCGTGGAACTTCAAGATCGACCGCAAGCCGAATCGCCACATCGGGTTCGGAGTTGGAGAGCATTTCTGCTTGGGCGCTCATCTTGCTCGAATGGAGATGGAGGTCGCTTACCGCCACCTTCTTCCGCGAATCGCCGAAATCGAGCTCACGGGTCCCGTCGACCGCTTGCACTCGAGCCTTGTTGGCGGCGTGAAGCGCCTCCCGATTCGGTACAAGCTCTTCCCGAAGAAGTAGATTCGAGCCACGGCCCTTAGGGAGGCGAAGTGTGATCTGGTTCGCTCCCGCTTCACCCGAATGAGGCCTACTCTCCTGCATGCGCGTGGCACTCTGTCGAGTTTTTGCGTCGCAATTGGAGACTCATGGCGATTGATCGACGTGGATTCCTGAAGAGCAGTGCGGCTGGGCTTGCGGTGGCCACCGCCGGCTGTGCTTTGCCGCATCCCGGAGCGGATGCGAAGCCGCGAGGCGAGTCGGCGTTTCGGCATGGGGTCGCGAGTGGTGATCCTCTTTCGGATCGCGTGATTCTCTGGACGCGGGTCTCCCCGGAATCGGATGCGTTAGGCGCCTCGATTGCGATCTCTTGGTGGGTCGCGCGGGATGAAGCCGGGTCGGATATCGCCGGGGAAGGCGAGGCGACGGCGGTTGCCGATCGGGACTACACGATTAAGATCGACGTTGACGGTCTCGTCGCTGGGGAAGCCTACTACTACGGCTTTCGAGTTGACGGAACCGGGGATCGCTCGCCGACGGGACGGACACGGACGCTGCCTCCTTTGGGTGTCGAACGTGTGCGACTGGCTTTCGCATCATGCGCGAACTATCCCGCTGGCTTCTTTAACGGCTATGCGCATCTCGCAACGCGAGACGATCTCGATGCAGTGCTCCATCTTGGGGACTACATCTACGAATACGCCAACGGGCAGTACGGGGATGGTACAGAGCTCGGTCGAATTCCGGATCCCGACCGCGAGACAGTGAGCCTCGAAGACTATCGCCGGCGACACGCGAACTATAAAGCGGACCCCGACCTTCAGGCGGCTCATGCGCGGCATCCCTGGATAACGATCTGGGATGACCACGAAAGCGCAAATAACTCCCACCTCAGGGGAGCGGAGAATCATACCGAGGCCGAAGAGGGCGATTGGCGATCACGGCGACTTGCAGCGATCCGCGCCTACTACGAGTGGATGCCGATTCGCGAATTACCGACGGGTCTCTTTCGAACCTTCCGATTCGGTGAGCTTCTTGACCTGATCATGCTCGACACGCGGCTTCATGGCCGTGATCCGATCGCCGAGCAAACGGTCGAGGCAGCGTCGGATAAGAGCCGGAGTCTATTAGGCGAAGATCAGACGCAGTGGCTTCTTGGGGCACTCTCCGATTCGAAGGCGGCGGGGTCTAAGTGGCGAGTGATTGGGCAGCAGGTCATTGTCTCGCCTGTTGGATATGACGCGACGGGCTTTAATGCTGATGCGTGGGACGGCTACCGAGCGAACCGGAATCAGGTGCTCTCTCATCTAGAGAACGAATCGATCGAGGATGTTGTCTTTCTGACAGGGGACGTTCACAGCACCTGGGTATTCGATGTCCCTGGGCCTTCTGCGGCTGGGTATGATGCCTCGACCGGAGAGGGTGCGATCGCGGTCGAGTACGTGACGCCCGCAATTAGCTCACCTCCGATCGGACGCTCGCAGAAGACGATGGATCGCCTTGCGGTGGTCCCGGAACACACGCCGCATCTCGTGCACAACGAATTGACCGAGCAGGGCTATGCCGTGTTGGAGCTGACCGCAGAAGCCGCAAGTGCGTCCTATTTCTACACCAAGCCAGCAGAAGAACGTTCGGCTGAGGCGCGGCTTGCATCGACCTTTGTTTGTCGGGCGGGGAGCCACCACTCGGTTCGCCTCGACGAAGGCGACGGGATCGGGTGAGCGCGTTCGGGCGGAGCCCGTCTTCGTCGACCGGAAGCCGGCGCGGGACGTCTGCCGCCCGCTTCACACTTCCCGCTCAAATTAGAGGGGCTTCGCTAGGGCGCTTCTTCTGGTGCTGTCCGCCTGCGAGCTGAGTCGCCTTTAGGCTTAGGAACGTTCGAGGATGACACTGGCGACGGTTAGCAGCACGTCGCTTTGTCCCTCGTCGCGGAGCTCTACTCGGAGGGCCAAGCCATTTTTTAGTTCCGAGATCGTTCGAACCTGCGCGCGAACAGGGCCGATTTTCGCGAGCTTGAGATAGTGGATCTCGAGGCTGCGAACACAGGGCGCTGCCCCTAGAACGCTCGTCGCATAATGGTCCGCTGCGGCATCGATCGCCATTGCAACGACACCCCCCTGAATTGCTCCCAGCGTATTCACGACGTACGGACTCATCTCGATGCGAAGCACCGAGGTATCCGTCGGATCGAAACGGACGTCCAGCATTTCAAGTAGTGGCTTGCGGAAGCCCGAGCCGGAAAGTGCGAAGGTGGTTCGCGGTTCCGGTTCTTCGACCCAATGGGCGCGGGTCTGAAACTCGCTTCGGCCGGGAAGAATGGAAAAGGCGACGGTGCTAAGCCCATTCGACTTGCCACTCTCGAGATGATCGAGGCTGACTTCCAAAACGGCCGTCGTTTTTCCGCGGCGTAGCAATCGCGGACGTGCACGCAGTGTTCCCTCGCCCGGCAGCAAGCCGAGCTGAAGGCTCATATTCGACGTCGCGACCCAATTCGGAAGCACTTCTCGAATCGCGTACTCGCCTGCAATGATGTCGACGATCATCGCAGCGGAACCGGCGCGCAGCCGCCCGCCGTCGTCGAGTAGTTCCGGTACGACGGGCAGCAAAATTTCAGCGCCCTCTGCGTTGCGCTCGATGACAGGAGCGAGATCGCGAATGATATGTTGCTTGGGCGGGTACGTGTCTTCAGGCGTGGTCATGATCGGGGAACGCTATCGCGCAGGGCGTGGCTTCGCAGCCAAGTAACCGGCGCAATGATCAGCGCTCGTCGCCCTGGGCCTTTTTGCCGAGGCGTTCCTCAACTCGGTCTCCTCGCTCCCGCAATCGGTCAGCTCGATCAAAGCCTCGCCAATCGCAAACTGCGTCCCCGGCAGCGTGGGGCCGAGCATGCCACAGGAGTTCGCAACCCCCCGGATTCGTCCAATTTTTACGCATCGGAATCTCCGTGAATTTTGTCTAGGCTTTCTGTATGACAAAAGCCCAAGACGCGAAGGGCGGCGCCGCGCGCCGCGAGGATCTCGACCCCGAATGGCAGCGCGCATTCGCGTGGGTCGAAGCGGAACTCTCTGTGGAGATCGTTTCATTCGAGCGACAGGCGCGATGGCGGCCGGCGTTCTTTGTGGACGCCGTTCGTGATGGCGAAACGATTCCGCTCTATCTGCGCGGGGAACGTGGCGAACTCGATCACGGAGCCTATTCCTTCGAGCATGAAGCGCATGTGCTGCGGGTGATGGAAGAGGCGGGGCTTCCGGTTCCACATATTTACGGCATTAGTCCGGATCCCAAAATGATCGTGATGGACAAGGTCCCTGGGCGCTACGACCTCTCGAACGCGCATAATGAAGAAGAGCGCGTCTCTGTTTTGAATCACTACATGGACTTGCTCGCGGATCTGCATGCGATCGATCCGAAGCGTTTCGAAGAGATCGGCGTCGAGAAACCGCAGGATGCCGAGGCTGCGGGCTTCGCAGATCTGCATAAATGGGAAACTAATTTCCGTGCAGCGAAGAACCGCCCCGAGCCTATTATCGAATTCGTCTACGGATGGTTGCGACGCAACGTCCCCAAGGACCGCTACGAAGTATCATGCTTGCAGGTCGACTCGGCACAGTTTCTGTATGACGAAGGCAAAGTCACCGCGCTCATCGATTTAGAACTCGCGTGCCTAGGCGACCCCGCGGCGGACTTGGCGGGCATGCGCGGCCGCGACCTAGCAGAGCCGATGGGCCCGCTCGAACCCGCCTTCGAGCGATATTTCGAGAAGACCGGGAAGCGGATTCCTAAGGAAGTGATTGACTATCACACGGTTCGCTTCAATCTCTCGACCCCCACGACTTGCGCCCCCCTCGTAATGGCTCCGCCCGCCGCCGCGGACTACGTCCAATATCTCGGTTGGTATTGGGTCTGGTCCCGCGCGTGTATCGAAGTCATGGCGGATACGACCGGCGTGGCGCTCCCGACGCCGATGATTCCCGAGCCGCGCAAGACGGGCTTCGGTCCTTCCTATGAATGGATCGTCGACAAGCTAGGCACGCTGCGCAGCGGCTCCGAAGAGTTCCTCCGCTATGAGCTCGATACGACTTGGCGGACCGCTGTCTATCAACAGCGTGTCGAATCGATGTGGCCGGAGATGGAGGCCGAAGAGACAGCGGAGATCGACAAGCTCCTGGGTCGAGTGACGAAGCCTCTCAATCGGGAGGCGGATCTCGAAGCCTTCGTGATGGAGCACGGGGCGGCGAAGGAAGATGAACTCTTGCAGCTCTTCCAGAAACGATGCTTGCGGCATGAAGCGCTCTTTGAGCCCGTCGCCCGGGAACTCAAGGGCGTGAAGACACAGCTTCTGCGTTAGGCGTTTCTCATTTTTCCATTGGTGGCTCGGTTGCATCGCCGCGGGCGCACTCACTATGTGACCGCGTGCGAAACAACTAGCCGCCAAAAGGAACAACTCATGATTGACCACATCAGCACGTACGCGATGGACTATCCCAAGTCCCGCACATTCTACGATGCGGCTATGGAGGCTCTCGGGTATCCGATCCAAATGGAGATGGTGACGACTTGGGATGAAGAATTTCCCGAGCGTCGCACGTGCGCTTGGGGGCCGGATCGCCCTGTTTTCTGGCTCATCGAAACATTGGTTGAACCCACACCGCGCCATATCGCCCTTGCCGCGGCCGATCGCGCCGGCGTGGATGCCTTTCACACGGCTGTCCTCGGGGTGAGTGCACCAGATCACGGTGCGCCTGGCCTGCGCCCGATCTACCACGAGAACTACTACGGTGCCTTCGCGCTGGATCCCGATGGGAATAACGTAGAAGCCGTCTACCAGCTGCCTGTTTGAGCTGACTCCGAGACCCAGCTCCGCCAGTTTCTGAGATCTAGCTTGGAATGCGCACTCGCCCGCGTGCGACGTGTATTTCGCGCCGCCCGCGCGAAGATTTTTGGCGACGTCATTCGTCACGAGAACTATGCGGTCGCTTCGGGTTCGCAGATGAGTGCAGATGCAGGCTTGCAGGATTACGTGCTCTTTGGCCGCAGCGAGTCGCTGCCCCTAATGGGAGTTGTAGGAGGATCGAGTTGCGAGAAGGCGGAGTCGTAGGCGCGAGGGTCCAGCGCTCCTTCGTGAATCGGGACGAGTTCCAGACGCCTGTCGGACGCCCGCTAGACTCCCCGAATGGACGAACTCCCCCAGTCCTTCGCCCCCGCAACCCGAGCCTGGCTCGCTTCGAATTTCGAGGCGCTGACCCCTGTGCAGGCACAGGGGTGGCCACTGCTTGCCAACGGCGAACACGCGCTTCTCGTCGCGCCGACCGGAAGTGGCAAGACGCTCGCCGCGTTCTTGGCGTCGATCGATCGGCTCGGTCGTCGTGCGGAGCAGGGCGCTCCGGGTGTGCGCGTTCTTTACATCTCGCCGCTCAAGGCGCTGGTCTACGACATCGAGCGGAACCTGCGTGTTCCGCTTGCGGGGATTGCGGCGGAAGCTGAGGCGGCGGCCGGGGTATTAGGCGGCGGCACGGATGCAGAAGCGGGTCGAGAACCTATGGCCGCGCTGGGTCGTGCCAAAGCGAGCGCCACCCCGGGAACGGCCTTCCGCCCGCCACGCATAGGCATCCGGACGGGCGACACGACCGCTAAAGAGCGCCGGCTCCTCGTGCGCGACCCAGCCGAAATTCTCGTAACGACGCCCGAGTCGCTTTATCTCATGCTTGGGTCTAAGGCGCGCGAGACGCTGCGCCAGGTCGAGACGATCATCATCGATGAGATCCATGCGCTCGCGCCGACCAAGCGTGGGACGCATCTCATGCTGTCGCTTGAGCGCGTCGCGCGAGGATGCTTACACGGGGATCCACAGAGAATTGGTCTCTCTGCAACAGCGAAGCCAACCGAAACGATTGCGCGCTTCTTAGGCGGAGACCGCGAGATCGCCGTCGTCGACACCAGCCGTCGACCGGATCTCTCGCTCACCGTTTCCGTTCCCGTCCCCGACATGACGCGGCCCGAAGTCGGTGGTCGAAGAAATCCAGAAGAACGGGACAAGCCTGTTCGCGCAGTGGGGAAGGGCGAAGCCGACACGAGCCTTTGGCCCGCAATCTATCCCGAGCTACTCGATCAAATTCGCGCGCATAAGAGCTCGATTCTCTTCGTCAACAGCCGCGCGTTATGCGAGCGCTTGGCGCATCGCTTGAATGAACTCGCAGAAGAAGACCTCGTGCGGGCGCATCACGGAAGCCTGGCACACGAGAAGCGCAAAGAAATCGAAGGGGCGCTCGCGGCGGGCGAACTGCGTGCGATCGTGGCGACGAGCAGCTTAGAGCTCGGGATCGATATGGCGGCGGTCGAGCTCGTGATGCTCGTCGAAAGCCCCGGCGCAATCAGTCGGGGTCTCCAGCGGATCGGTCGTGCTGGCCATGCCGTGGGACAGACTTCACGAGGCATCGTCTTTCCGAAACATCGCGGCGACTTGCTTGAAGCCGCCGTCGTCGCAAAAGGCATGCGCGAAGGGGCCGTCGAGACAATCGAAATTCCGCGCAATCCCTTGGACGTGCTCGCGCAGCAGATCGTCGCGATCGTGGCTGAAGAACGAATCTCGATCGACGAAATCGCGCACCTGATCAGTCGCACGGAAAGCTACGCGAAGTTGCCGCGCGCTTTACTCGAGTCGGTGCTCGATATGCTCGCGGGTCGTTTTCCGTCGACGGATTTCGCGGAGCTGCGACCGCGTCTGCATTGGGACCGCGAAACAGATCTGCTTGAAATTCGCGAGGGCGCGGGGCGGATCGCGCTGCTCTCCGGGGGGACGATCCCGGACCGTGGGCAATATGCGGTTCACCTTGGGCAGGGCGGGCCGCGGATCGGCGAACTCGACGAAGAGATGGTGCACGAGACGAAGCCTGGGGATGTCATCACTTTAGGCGCTTCGAGTTGGCGTGCTCTCACGATAACGAGGGACCGCGTGATCGTGGCGCCGGCGCCGGGCGAAATCGGACGGCTGCCTTTTTGGCGCGGAGATGGGCCGGGGCGGCCCGTCGAGCTCGGCCGTGCACTGGGTCGGTTTACGCGAGAGCTGGTGGAGCATGAGGATCCCGCGAGCTGGTTGCAAGAAGATCACGCCCTCGATCATTATGCAGCGAAGAACCTCGTCGACTATGTCTCGGCACAGCAGCAGGCGACGGGAAGCTGCCCGACGGATTGCCGGATTACGATCGAGCGCTTTCGCGATGAGTTAGGCGACTGGCGTCTCTGCATCTTATCGCCTTTTGGGTCACGGATTCATGCGCCTTGGGCGCTCGCGATTGCGGCGCGGCTCGCGGCGCACGGAGACTACGATGCGCAGCCACTTTGGACGGATGATGGATTGATGTTCCGCTTTGCGGATGCGGACCGCTTGCCCGGCGTGGATCTCTTCTTGCCTGACCCCGACGAAGTCGAGGAGCTGGTGACTCAAGAGCTGGCGGGGTCGGCGCTCTTTGCTTCACAGTTTCGAGAGAACGCGGCCCGGGCACTTTTGCTACCGAGGATGCGTCCGGGGGCGCGAACGCCGCTTTGGGTCCAGCGTTTGCGATCCCAAAACCTGCACGCCGTCGCCAAAGGCTTTCACGATTTCCCGATCATGCTCGAGACTTACCGCTCGTGCCTCCAGGATGTCTTTGATTTACCTGGGCTCATAGAGTTGATGTCGGGGATTCGTTCGCGGGAGATTGCGGTCGATGATGTCGAGACGCGCTCGCCTTCGCCCTTTGCTAGGTCCCTCGTATTCTCGTATACGGCGACCTATCTCTATCAGCTGGACATGCCCGCTGCGGAGCGCCGCACGCAAGCGCTGACCCTCGATCGTCACATGCTTCGCGAGTTGCTCGGCGCGGAAGCGCTTAGGGAACTCCTCGATCCTGAGGTGATCGACCGGGTCGAAGCGCGGCGGCAGGGCATCGATCCGGAACTTAAAGCACGGCATACGGATGGGCTGCATGATCTCTTGCGACGCGTCGGAGACCTTACGCGCGAGGAAGTGGCTGCGCGATTCGAAGGGGATTCGTCGAGCGCGATTGAGGAAGGCCTCCAGTCACATCGCTTCGCGGAAGTTCAAATGGCTGAGCCGAGGTTGATCGCGGCCGAAGATGCCGGTCTCTACCGCGACGCACTCGGGATCAAAATCTCGGATGGCTTGCCTGCGGCGTTTCTCGAGCGAAGCGCGAGTCCTCTCGAACAACTCCTCACGCGTTATGCACGAACCCACGGTCCCTTCGAGACGGCCAAGGTGGCGACGCGTTTCGGGATCGTCCCCGGCCAATTGGATCCGGTGCTCGCCTCGCTGTCGACACGCGGGAAACTGATCGCGGGAGAGTTTGATCCGCGGGGCCATGAGAAGGAATGGGTCGATCCGGAAATCCTGCGGCGCATCAAGCGCGGCACCTTGGAACGCCTCCGCGGCGAAATCTCACCCGTTAACGGCGAAGTGTTTGCACGCTTCCTGATTGATTGGCACGGGATCGATCAAGGGCGAAAGGGCGAGACTCGACTCGATGAAGTGATCGATCTCCTCGAAGGACTCCCGCTCTCCTTCGCAGAACTCGAACGCGCGATTTTGCCGGCGCGGATTCCCGGAGACGCCTCACGTTTGCTCGACGAACGCGGCTCGCAGGGTGGCCTCGTGTGGGTGGGGCATCGCGCGTTAGGCGAAAAAGATGGTCGGGTCGCGCTCTATCGACGGGAGAACATTGCAGCTCTCTTCGATGCGCGCGGACTGCCGGGATCTGAAGGGAATGGCAGGGCGGTCGACAAAGCGGATGAAGAAGACTCCTTCGGGCCGATTCACAAAGAGCTACTCGCTCGACTTGAGTCTCGTGGTGCGTCTTTTTACGGCGAGCTAATTCATGGCATAGAAGCCCCCGGTAGAGAAGATCTGTTCAAGGCGCTTTGGGATCTCGTCTGGGCAGGACTTGTTACGAACGACACTTTTGCACCGCTTCGCGCGCTCGCAGTTCGTGCCGTACCTAGCAAGCGTCGCGGCCGACGCGCGCCGCCGAGCGCAACAGCGGGGCGATGGTCTCTTGTCGCTCCACTCCTAGAGCAGAAGCCGAATGCAACCGAGCGACTTCATGCGCGCACGCTTCTTTATCTGGATCGACACGGAATCGTTTCGCGAGAGTCGATGGGGATTGAACCTCAAGCCGGTGGCTTTGGTGCGGTTTATCCGGTCCTGCGTGAGATGGAGGAGACGGGCCGAATCCGCCGCGGCCATTTTGTCGAAGGGATGACGAGCGCGCAGCTGGCCGCGCCGGGCGCTGTCGATCGTATGCGTGCGCTTCGCGAGCGTCCCGAAAAGCCCGAGGCCGTGCTGCTTGCGACGACGGATCCCGCGCAGCCCTACGGCGTGCAGTTGCCGTGGCCAGCCACGCGACTGGATTCGGGGAAGCCGCGGCGAGCAGTTGGAGCGTATGTCGTGTTAGTGGACGGACGACCGTGTTTGTTCGTGGACCGGGGCGGGGAGCGGGTACTTTGTTTTGAGACGGATCTCGGTGATGGAGGCGACGCGGTCAATGCGGGCGACGCCGAAATCCGGATTGCGCGTGCGGCTCGGTGTCTCACTCGGAGCCTCGCCCGAATGGGGAAGGCGAGGATCTCAGTAGAAGAGATCGATGGAGCGCGCGCGCGCCGATCGAGTCTGGCCGACATTTTCGTGAGCGCTGGTTTTCGAGCGGGGTACCGAGGCCTGGAAGTCGATCGGGTCGTGGAAACTTCCGCCGATCACGACTGAGTTGGCATCGCTAACCTAACCTTCGGCGCGCCCATAAACATGGCCGCCCCCACGGATACGACCGACAAGCCCGTCCCAACCGCGAACGCCAGAGCAAACGCCTCCGGCGATTTATCGCCGCCATAGGCGAGCATCAGCAATGTGATCCCGAAGGCAGCACCGCCTTGCCCCATCAATCGATTGCTCGCGGCGGCAACGCCCAAATCCGACTCGTCGACCGATCGCGCGATCGCCGCGGTAATCGAAGGCTGGCTGAGTCCGTGGCCAACACCTTGGAGCACGAGTCCCAACAAGAACGGTGCGAGGTATTCATTCGCGGCCGCAAAGACCGTGATCGCGAGACCTATCGTCATGATCGCGCAGCCGAAGATTGAAGCTTTGCGTTCGCCCCAGATTTCGCCGATTCGGCCGCCTATGGGGGAGGCGAGGGTGAGGGCGCCGGTACGCATGAGGATCATGAAGGCGATGAGTGTGGCGGTGTAGCCGAGATTTTGCAGGTAAAGCGGCGCGATCACGAAGGCGCCCATATAGGCGGAGCTGGTCATGGCATTTGTGACGAGGGTGGCGGAAAAGTTGCGGGCGCGGAAGAAGGCGAGGGGCAGGAGGGGGTCCTTGACGCGCTTTTCGATGGCCACGAAGAGGATGAGGGAGAGGATGCCGACGGCGACGCTGGATCCGACTAATAGGGCGGACACGTTTTCCGAACGAAGGCTGCCCAGGGCGAACATTAGGCCGCCGATTCCGAGGGCGAGGGCTATGGATCCAGCGAAGTCGAAGCGGACGCGCTTTGGTGCCGTCTCGCGTAGAACTGCGAAGGCGAGGGCGAGGGCGCCGAGGCTCAGGCCCGCTTGAAGTAGGAAGACGATGCGCCAGCCGACGAGGTCGACGAGCGGTCCGCCTACGGCGACGCCTAACGCGGGAGCTGCGGCGGTCGTCATGGACCACCAGCCCATAGCGCGGACGCGTTCTTCGGGCGGATAGACAGAAAAAATTAGAGCCATAGAGGTTGGCTGCGTCGCGCCGCCAAGAATTGCGGCGAGGGTACGGAAGCCTATGAGCGAGTATTCGTCCCAGGCGAAGGCCGTTAGGGCTGCGACGAGGGTTGCTCCGGTGAAGCCGGCGAGAAAGACCTGTCTATGTCCGCGGAGGTCACCGAGCTTTCCGAGTAGCGGGAAGAAGCAAGCCGAGAGCAGCATGGGTGCGGAGATGACCCAAGCAAGTGTGGTCTCTGGCGCATCGAACTCGTCCGCGATCGGGGCGAGGGCGATCGTCAGGATCGTGATGGGGAACGAGGTGGCGAACATGCCGGCGAGAGCCGTAAAGAGAACGGCGCTCCGGAATCGACCGGCGTCTTCTAGGCGGTTGTAGATGCGCTGTCGCCACGCGGGGATCGCGAGATGCGAAGGTTCGAGCCAGGTGACGTCTTCGGGATTTGGGTCTACGTCTGGTGTGGATTTACCGTCTGTGTCGCGGGGGTCGGCCATCGGGGGCGCAGCTTAGCGGCTTGCCGCGCGGCGAAGAGCGGCAAAGGCGAACGGAAGCGCGAACGGGAGTTCTTCCCCGTGCGAGAGTGGTAATGTCGCTCTCCCGAACTTGAGGCGCACCGGTCGCCCGCGCCGATGCCGTCCAGGAGATCCACAAGCATGAGCACCCCCGCACCCGACCAGATCGAAGGGATAGATCTCACGATCCTCAATGCATGGATGGATGAGCAGGGATTGCCGGCGGGGGAGATCGAAGACCTCGAGCAACTCTTGGGCGGCACTCAGAATATCCTGGCAAAATTTGGTCGCGGTGGGCAGAGCTTCGTGCTGCGTCGACCGCCGATTCATAAGCGCGCCAACAGTGACGAAACGATGCGGCGCGAGGCACGCGTACTTGCAGCGCTCAAGGGAAGCGATGTCCCGCATCCGGGGATGATTGCGGCCTGTCCCGATGAATCGATTCTCGGCGCGGCGTTCTACTTGATGGAGCCGATCGACGGCTTTAATGCGGGGCAAGGCACGCCGGAGACTCACACGTCTGAAGAGTCTCGGCGGGCAATGGGTTTTTCAATGGCCGAGGGAATCGCTTCGCTCGGGGCCGTGGATTATAAGGCGGTCGGACTCGAGGGACTCGGGCGACCCGACGGCTATCTCGAGCGTCAGGTATCGAGATGGCAGCACCAGCTCGACACGTACTCCGAGATGGAAGGCTATCCGGGGCCAGAGATTCCCGGCGTCGAGGAGGTGGCGACTTGGCTAGAGGCGAATCGTCCGGCGGACTCGCCTGCCGGGATTTTGCACGGCGACTATCACATCGCGAATGTCATGTTCCGCCACGACGCACCCAAGCTCGCCGCGATCGTCGACTGGGAACTCGCGACGATTGGCGATCCGCTGCTCGATTTGGGCGCTTTGATCGCGAGCTGGCCGGATGCGGAGGGAAAGTCGCCGCTCGGGAATACGACGGGCGTCATGTCGGGACTGCCGAGCATTCCGGAAATGATTACGCACTACGGAGAGCGGACGACGCGGAATTTGGACGCGGTCGACTGGTACGTCGTGCTGGCGTGTTATCGCCTCGGGATCATCCTTGAAGGCACGCATGCTCGCGCCTGCTCCGGGCGAGCACCCAAGGCGATCGGGGACATGCTCCATGCGACGACTCTCGGGCTCTTCCGCCGGGCGCTCAGCTTCATCTAGCGAAATCGCCATAAGCCGCTCCTTAACTAGGCCTCACCCACCCTGCGCAGCTCCGCGTTGCGTCATCTCGGCGTCACTCTCCTGCTAAGGTCCCGTCAAATATGGATTTTTCAGTTCTTCCGCCAATTAATGCCGCCCTGAACACGATCGCTGCCGGCCTGCTCTTCTATGGCCGCCGCCTGATCCTGCGAGGTGAGGTCGAGCGTCACAAGCGCGTCATGATGTCCGCGTTTGGGGTCTCGTCACTCTTCCTTCTTCTATATGTCAGCCACAAAGTCTCGCGGAACTTCGAGAACACGACGCTCAATGTCGAGGGCTGGGCGAAGTCGGCCTACCTGGTGTTGCTCGGATCCCACGTCTTGCTCGCGATGACGGTGCCCGTTCTCGCGATCGTCTTGATTCGACTGGGACTGCGGGATGATCGAGCCAAGCACCGTCGCGTCGCGCGAATCGCATGGCCGATTTGGATGTACGTGTCGGTGACCGGAGTGCTGATCTATCTGCTCCTTTACCCCTTCAATCCTGCGACCCTAGGCTGATTCAAGCTCTGGGTTGCAGATTGGTGCAGCGGATCGTTGCGTAATTCTGGGCGCATCGAATTGACTTTCCACGCGCCTTAGCATCCGGTTCTTCAGAGGTGACGCTATGCTTCTAGCGCATTGAGGGAGGCCCTCAGGCTTGACTACCCGACAGCCCTTGGGCTAACTCGCGGACGGTCAAATCGACTGGTTTGCCTCCCACCGCAGCAGAATCGCTTCGAGTTTCTTCTCCATTTTTTGAGTGGATGAGAATTCGTTCCGAGCAGTTGGGTGGGATTTCCTGCTTTGCCTTTGGTGATTGCGGGAGCGGCGGTGCGTACAGATGGATCGTGGTCGGTCGCTGAGGCGATTCGTGCCCGAAGCACCCATAGATAGATCGATAGGCCGAGAGGGTTCCTGGCAAGTCCAGAGATCCGAACGGATCGAAAAGAAGAGATAAGAGAGAGAAAGAGGAATGACCTTGTTCGGGAAATTCATCGGAAACACCATGATTCGAGTGCTTCCCCTCGTCGCCGCTCTGGCGATCGTCGGGTTCGCGAGCCAAGCAAGCGCAGAAGACGGCGAAGCCGATCTCGAGCGCGGCGAAGAGCTCTTCTCGCTTTGCGTGAAGTGCCACAAGGCTGACGGCGGCGGCAATTCAGCGGTCCTAGCGCCCGCAATTGCAGGCATGCCGTCTTGGTACGTCGAGAAGCAGCTCCAGAACTTCAAGAGCGGTATCCGCGGCCTTCATGCCGAGGACACTGGCGGTCTCCGTATGTACCCTATGTCAAAGTGGCTCAGGACCGAGGCCGACCAAGAGGCCGTTTCCGCGTATGTCGCAAATATGGCTGTGACTCGGCTCGAGCGTGAACTCAAAGAGCATGGCGACGCTGCTAAGGGCGCTGGCTACTTTGCAGTTTGTGGCGCTTGCCATGGCGCATCTGGCGAAGGCAACGAAGGCATGGGCGCTCCGCCGCTGATCGGTCAGTCCGATTGGTATCTCAAGAAATCGATCGAGAAGTACAAGGCTGCGATTCGCGGCTCCGGCAAGGGTGACCCCTTTGGCGCGGCGATGATCGGAATGGTGGCCACGCTGCCCGATGACAATGCGATCCTCGACGTAATCGCGCACATCCAGAGCCTCGAGAAGTAGTTCTCTTCTTCCGCGTCACCCCTTTGAGGGTCAAGATTGAACCGGAGAAAACAGTATGTCCGAAGACGAAAACCATGTTGAACCGCCGAACCCTCCTGCTGACGAACTAGCCACTCGCCTGTTCTACGTGGGCATGGTCGGCATCCTCACCTTCATCGCAGTCGTATTCATCTTCATCCTCTAGTTTTCCTCTAG
>JASDVF010000055.1:344465-360416 GCA_041440805.1 Myxococcota bacterium
CTCTAGCTATCCCTCTAGAACGTCTCGGCTCAGTAGGCAGAGATTTTCCCTAGAGAACCCTGGACCAGCTTGTTAGGCCTTTCGGCCTCGAACCAAGCCAGGCCAGATCAGAGTAGATAGGCAGCCTCATGATTCTCGACTCATTGCTTCCGGCCGCGGCCTCTTCCTACGCAGGGGACATCGATACGCTCTTCGATGTCGTTACGCTCTTGGTCGGGGTCCCGTTCGCGATCTCCTGTTACCTCTTCTTCTCGTTCATCTTTCGCTTCAAGGCGAAGGAGGGCCAGAAGGCGATGTACATCACGGGCACCGAGCACAAGTACATGAAGTGGATCCACAGGGCGCATATCCCGATCCTCACCTTCGACCTCGTGATCGTCGTGATGGCCGTCCAGGTCTGGTACGACGTGAAGCAGGATCTTCCCGAGATGGAATCGGAAGTTCGCGTGATCGGGCAGCAGTGGGCTTGGACTTTCATCCACCCCGGCGCGGACAACGTGCAGGGTACGGCTGACGACATCACGAAGATCAACGAGCTTCATGTCTCCATCGACACGCTCTACCACTTCAAGCTCGAATCCCGCGACGTCCTCCACAACTTCTCGGTTCCGGTTTTCCGGCTGAAGCAGGATGCGATCCCCGGCCGCGTAATCACCGGCTGGTTCGAGCCGATCGTCGCTGGCGAGTTCGATATCCAATGCGCCGAGATCTGTGGCATCGGCCATGGCCTCATGCCCGCCCGCATTCACATCTCGAGCGCGAGCGAGCACGCCGCCTGGGTTCAGCGTGAATCCGCAGCGGCACTGGCCCAGACCCACTCCCCTTTTACGGGCGCGGGTACGGGCGCGGGTACGGGCGCGGGAACGGGTCCGGCAAACATGAAACCGGAGCTTCAGCTGGTCACGCGCTAAGCGCAGGTCACTCGAAGCACTCTGGCTAGAAAAACTAGTTTAGAAAATCCAAGTTTAGAGATTCGAACCGAAGCGATGCTTCGGGCAAATTCGAAAAAGGGCCTACGGGCCGAACGTATTAGGAGAAACACATGGCCGAGTCGATTCCCGTTGGACACGGTGCCGATCATGCGGATCACGGTGACCACGGACACCACGAGATGAGCTTCACTGAGAAGTACGTCTTTCCGCTCGACCACAAGATGATCGCGATGCAATACATGTTTACGGGCATGTTTATGGCGATCATCGGCGGCTTCTTCGCATACGTGTTTCGTATGCAGCTGGCCTTTCCGGGAATTGACGTTCCTGGCTTCGGCGTCGTGACGCCGGCGGCGTATAACTCGCTCGTCACGAACCACGGCACGATCATGATCTTCTGGGTCGCGATGCCCGTCTTGATCGCGGCCTTCGGTAACTACCTGATTCCGCTGATGATCGGCGCGGACGACATGGTTTTCCCGAAGATCAATCGCCTCTCCTATCAGATCTTTCTGCTCTCATCGTTCGTCATTCTCGGCGCCTTTTTCGTTGAAGGTGGCGCGTTCGGTGGTGCCTGGACGGCCTATCCGCCTCTTTCGACTAAAGCGGAGTACAACCTATCAGGGCTCGGATCTACGATGTGGATTACTGCCGTCTTCCTAGAGTTTGTGGCGTTCCTGCTCGGCGGTATCAACTTCATCACGACGGCCATGAACAGTCGCGCTCCCGGCATGAAGATGTGGGACATCCCGATGGTCGTCTGGATGATCGTGATCGCTTCTATCCTCTTCATGCTCTCGGTCGGTCCGCTTCTGGCTGGCGGCATCATGATGATCTTCGACCAGAACCTAGGCACGGCGTTCTTCGACCCGGACCGCGGTGGTGACCCGATCCTCTGGCAGCATCTCTTCTGGTTCTTCGGTCATCCCGAGGTCTACGTAGTTCTTCTGCCTGCAGTAGGCATCGTCGCCGACGTCATCACGACCTTCTCCCGCAAGAAGCTCTTCGGTTACAAGACGGTCCTCTACACGGCGATCGGCACGGGCGTCCTCTCCTTCACTGTCTGGGCCCATCATCAGTTCATCGCTGGTATCGATCCCCGCATGGCGAACGTCTTCACGGTGACCACGCTTCTGATCTCGGTCCCGATTGCAGAGATGTTGTTCGTCTACATCGCCACGCTCTACGGCGGTTCGATCACGCTCTCGACTCCGATGCTCTGGGCGCTCGCGTTCATCTTCGAATTCCTGATCGGTGGCATCACGGGCATCTTCCTTGGAGCGTCGGGCAACGACATCTTCATGCACGACACCTACTTCGTGCTCGCCCACTTCCATTACACGTTCTATCCAATTGCGATCATCGGAACCTTTGCGGGCTTTACATATTGGTTCCCAAAGATGTTCGGCAAGATGATGAACGAAGGCCTCGGGAAGCTGCACTTCTGGCTGACAATCCTGACCTTCAACGGGATTTTTCTGCCGCTCTTCGTCTTGGGTGCAGCAGGGCAGCATCGCCGAATCTATGACTTTCAGAACTACCCGGAGCTTGCACTGCCGTGGATGCAGGACATTCGACAGTTCGCAACGATCTGCCTCTGCGTCATGCTCGGCGCTCAGCTCATTTTCTTTTACAACGTGATCAAGGCTTGGATGTCCGGTCCCGACGCGGGCAAGAACCCGTGGAAGGCCAACACCCTCGAGTGGACAGCCGCCTCGCCCCCGCCCCACGGCAACTGGCCCGAAGGTCTGCCGAACGTTTATCGTGGCCCGTACGAATACAGCCACCCGGATCGCGAAGAAGACTACTGGCCCCAGAACGAGCCGGCTTAGTCTGGGTTTAGTAGGCGTGGCCGGATAGCGGCCATCAGAGTTGTCCGAGACGCCTTAGTAGCTGACCCGGATGTTGAAGATGTTTAGGGCGAGACCTCACGGCCCGCCTGAAAATGAAAAAGACGGAGACGAAAAATGTCCAGACCGATCGCAACGACGCGCAGCGCGGCGGGAATACCCACCGCTCGACTGGCCGTCTGGTGGATCATCGCCTCGGAAATCGCGATTTTCGGCGGCGTCCTCGGTTCGTATCTCATGCATCGCCTCGCTCACGGAATTTGGGCGGACTATGCGGCGAACACGAACGAGTGGCTCGGCCTGACGAATACGTTCATTCTACTGACGTCTAGTCTCGCCGCGGTGCTTGCGCATCAGGCGGCGGAACGCGGCGACGGCAAGCGAGCGGCGAACCTGCTCTACGCCACCTGTGCCGGTGGCTTCGCCTTCCTTTGCGTTAAGGGATACGAGTGGAACTACGAGATCAGTCACGGCATGACGATCACGTCGAACACCTTCTGGTCGTTCTACTACACGGCCGCAGGGATCCACGCCCTCCACGTCATCGCGGGCTGCATCATCATGCTCTTCGTCGCACAGACGGCAAAGCGCAATGAAGAGCTTCATCGGGTCGAGATCATCGGCGTTTACTGGCATTTCGTCGACGTCGTCTGGATCTTCCTCTTCCCGCTCCTATACATCGCGAAATAGAACGAAGTCTGCTCGATACGTTATGCGTGTTGAGCGGAAAAACTTCAGTTTCACGTTTACGCACTAACACGGCACTAAGCACGGCTTTCGGAGAAAAATCTCATGAGTGATGACCACGCGGCACACGGCGATTCGCACTACGTCAAGATCTGGGCCTACCTCTTGGTATTCCTGATTATTTCGTTCGTGGGTCCGATGCTTGAGATTCAGTGGCTGACCCTGGTCACCGCCTTCGGGATCGCGGGTATTAAGGCCTATCTCGTCGTCGTGAATTTCATGCACATCAACGCGTCGCCACGTTTCGTAACCTACGCGGTCACGAGTACGCTGGTCTTGATGCTGCTCTTCTTCGCCGGCGCGGCCCCCGACGTCATGCAAAGCAGCGGCACGAACTGGATCAAGCCCGCATGGATCGAAGCCGAGCGTGCGTACGAAGCCGGTGAAGTCAGTGGCGGTGGCCACGGCGAAGCGGCCGGTCATGGTGAAGAGCACGGCGACGGGCACGAAGAAGCCGCTGGCGCGCATCACTAATTTTTAGCCCGGACCGAGTTCTTAGGCGCGAGCGTTTGTCTATGCGCCTTTGAATCCTAACGTTCTGGTCGGGGGAACCAGGGCAAAAAGGATGACCAAAGTCTTATGAGCAGCACTTCCCCGCCGAACAATCACGGCATCCGCCTCGTGTCCGAGGAGCACGGCGAGCCTAACGTCATCTCCAGTGGCGTCCTCGGTATGACGCTCTTCGTTATGACCGAGATCATGCTTTTCTCGGGCATGATCAGCGCCTTCGCCATCGTGAAGGCCTCCTCGGCCATCTGGCCTCCGCCGGATCAGCCGCGACTCCCTTTCGAAGAAACTGCGTTCAACACGCTCGCGCTCCTCGCCTCAGGATTCCTCCTCTACCTGGCGCAGCGCCGATTCAACGTCGACCGAGAATCCGCGCGCATCCCGATCATCGCGTCCGTCGGCCTAGGCACCTTCTTCGTGCTCTTCCAGGGCTGGGAATGGGCATCGATGCTCGCGCAGGGACTGACGCTCACCTCGTCGACTCTCGGCAGCTTCTTCTACCTGATCGTCGGCACGCACGCTCTCCACGCGATCGTGGCTTTGGGCTTGCTCTTCCGCATCTGGCGACGCCACGCGATGGGTTGGCTTCAGCCGAGTCAGCTCGCGACGGTGGCGGTATTCTGGTATTTCGTGGTGGGTGCTTGGCCGGTGATCTACTGGCAGCTCTATTTATAATACGCGCGCGAGCGCGCTGTCACTGTTTATACGCGCGCAGAGCGCGCTGTCAGCAGGGATGCTGACCGCTGAAGGCTCTTGTGGGGGCGCCGATGACGAGACGAATGAACGAACTGCAGGACGAGGGAATGGGAGCTGATCTGATGATGAAGAATTTGATGCGCGGCTTTGCGATCGTTTTGGGTTGGATGGTTCTTCAGACGCCGTTGATCGCTCGGGCTTGTGCGGTTTGTTCGGCGGGCAAGGATGAAGAAAACGCTGACGCGTTTTTGTGGTCGACCTTGTTCATGTCGGTGATGCCGCTCGCTGCGATTGGGACGCTCGTCTACGTGCTCTACAAGAAAATGCAGAAGCTTGAGCAAGAGACGGAGCGCGGGCCGGATGGGCTGCCGCTTAGGCGAAGCAGGGTCCCGGTTCCGACGCCTGACACACCGATCGCCTAGCTCGGGCGGGCCGGTCTAGCCCGTGACGTCGAGGACGTGGAGGGCGAGCTCGGGGCGAGTGACGATGCTCGCGCTTTCCAGCTCTAGGTCGAAGACGATCCGAGCGTCACCGCATTGCAGCTGGCGGAAGACCTGAGCGACCTTCTCTTCGAGGGACCAGGTGCCCTGGCCGTAGTCCGTGCCCTCGCGGGTCACGTACTCCTCGACGATGCCTCGCAGGGCGCCTGGTGAGAGTTCGTCCGGGTCAAGGTCGACGCCGGACATGGGTTGCTCTCGGGAGGGTTCGTCTTCATTCATTGCCCAGAAGCGTAGCCCGGATTTAAAGATCGCAAGGTAATCAGAACGTCCAGACGGCCTAGGGCTGTTGATCCCCACGGGGCTTCGGTCATAAATCCCTAATTCCCGCTGAACTCAGAGCACCGATTTGCCGATCTTCATGGCGATGACACTCGTATTCGGACTCTTTCAAACGATCTTCGTCGCCGGATGGCTGACGATCTGCGCACTCCAGCGACGCATCGCCGGGGTGGGGTCCGCCGCATATGCCTTCTTCGGCTTCCTGATGGCCCTTTGGGCGATCGGCGAGCTCTTGGTCATGGTGGCACATGAGCCGGAGGGCGTCCTCATAGCGCGCCGTACCTTTTTCTTCGCGGCCGCCTTTCTACCCCCCACCTGGTTCTGGTTGGGGACTCGCGCCGCCAAGCCCCGATGGTCGAACGAAAACCCAAAGCGTGTCGCCTACGCCTTCCTCACGCCGGCATTCTTCTATTCGTGTCTCTACTGGGACTCCGCAGGCAACTTCGTGCACTGGACGGCGATGCCGCCGGTCGCGGGGCCCTGGTTCGATCTCTATACCCTTTACCAGTACGGCATCTGCGTTGCCGGCGCTGCGTATTGTATTCAGGCCGGCTCGCGACTGGGCCGTTCAAACCTCCGGACCCTCGGCTCGATCGCAATCGGCGTTGCCCTTCCGATTACCGCAAACCTTTTCTACTACCTTGACGTGATGGAGCAGGACTGGACTGCGGTTGCTCTCGGGCCGGCCGCCGTGTTAGTTTGGCTCGCGGCACTCCATTCAGGCGTCGCCTCGTCGGTCCCCATAGACAGGGAAAGCGTCATCGACCAACTCGACGTCGGCGTCGTCGTCGCCGATCCCAGCGGTCGTATCGTCAGTGCGAATCCCGCAGCCGAGCGATTGGCCGATGCCGGAAGCTTGTGCGGCATGCTGCTCCCTGAGGCGGTCGCCGCCGCCGAACAGCGCCCCGAAATGATGATCGAGTCGCGCGCCATCGCCCTCACAAACCGTCTCGGCGTCACGGGCCACGCGCTCATCCTAAGTGATCGAACAGATGCCGAGGCAGCGCGTCGGCGCCTCGAGATCGGCGGCCGATTGGAAGCCTTGGGATCGCTCACTGCGGGCATCGCCCACGAAGTGAATAATCCGCTCGCCTTTATTCAAGCCAATCTGTCTGCACTCGAGAGCACCGCCAAAGAACTCGGCAACAAAGAATTTAAGCGCACCTTGCCTGAACCCCTTCAGGAATCCGTCGCCGACATGGCCGCTCTCGTTGAAGAAACTCAGGAAGGTGTCGAGCGCATCCGTTTACTCGTTCAAAGACTGAAGACCTTCGCCAGAACACCGGACGTGCACGCCACCGCCGTTGAAGTCGATCTCGATCGAGCGCTGCGACAAGCGGCCGCGATCGCGACGATTGGACAGCCCGGTCACCCGGTCGACATCCAGAGTGTCGGGGGGCTGCGGGTCATCTCCTCCGAGACTGCGGTGTTCCAGATTTTGGTCAACCTCTTGCTCAACGCCGTTCAAGCGGCCCCGGATCGGCCAAGCGTTCATGTCCTCGTCCGCGCCAAGGGCGCAGGGGTTGAGGTACTCGTCGAAGACGAGGGACCGGGTATCGCGAAGGCACTACTCCCCCGAATCTTTGATCCGTTCTTCACAACGAAATCCACAGGCACGGGGCTCGGCCTCTCTCTTAGTTACGACTTGGCAGAGCAGCTTGGGGGCTCGCTGAGTGCTGGAAACAGCGAGGGCGGCGGCGCTTGCTTCTCCCTGTGGTTGCCAAATAATCCGCCCATGATGAGTGCCGAAGAGTCCTGCGTCGCGAGCCCAAGGGCACAGGGTGTCGCCGATATGGCATGATCGGGCCGGGAGGCTCCATCATGACGCAGGAAAAAAATGGCGATCAGACAAACGAAGACATCGCCTGGCTCGATGTTGATTCGCTCCGCGCGGCACAGGCGGAACGTCGGCTGAGTGCAGGCGACGTGACTGAGTTCTTCTTCGATCGCATTGAGCGCCTGGCCCCCACGCTCGGCGCCTTCGTCTCACTTCAGACCGATCGAGCGCGCGAACGTGCGAAGGAACTCGACGCGCGGCGTGATCGCGGCGAAGCATTGGGGCCGCTTCATGGCGTCCCTGTTGCGCTGAAAGACTTGTGCGATGTCGCAGGAGAGCCCACGCGAGCAGGTACGACAGCGTTAGGCGAAGAGCCCGCAACGGAAAATGCCGAAGTCGTGGATCGCCTCGAAGCCGCCGGCGCCATCGTGTTGGGTAAGGTCAAGATGACTGAAGGGGCACTCGTCGAGCATCATTCGAGCGTGACGCCGCCAAGAAATCCCTGGAACGCGGAGCGGTGGACCGGGATTTCCTCGAGCGGATCGGGCGTCGCAGTGGCAGCGGGGCTTTGCACCTTGGCCCTCGGGACAGACACGGGGGGGTCCATTCGGTACCCGTCCTCCGCCTGCGGTCTGTCGGGACTAAAGCCGACGCACGGACGCGTTTCGCTTCGCGGAATTTACCCGCTGGCGGATTCCCTCGATCATATCGGCCCTATGGCGCGCTCGGCGAAAGATGTCGCTCGCGCCTTCGCCGTGTTATGTGGACATGATCCGCGCGACCCATGGAGCCGATCGGATAATCCGCCTGCGCGCCCGCCATCTAACGCGACGAATCTATCGGGAAAAACGATCGGATTCGACGTGAAATTCTGCGAAGAAGATGTTGATCCCGAAATGGCGGGGGCCGCGCGTGAGGCGCTTGAGATCTTTAAGGCGCTTGGTGCGACCGTCGTCGAGTTCGAACTTCCGGACTACGAAGAGTGTGCAGGAGCCTGGGTTCATCTCGGCTACCCCGAGATCGCAAATGCTCATGCGGCGACCTACCCGAGCCGCAAGGACGAGTACGGGACCTTTCTTGCGGCGGCAATCGAAGTGGGGCTTGCCGTCGATGGACGAGACACCGCTCGGGCTTGGAAAGCGCGAACGGCATTTACGCGGCGCCTAGCAGGCTGCTTCGAAGGCGGATCCGGGACGTGTCCGAAAGAGGCGCCGAATGGACTCGACGCGATGATCGCCCCCGTCGTTCCCGGGCGATTCCCCGCGACGGCCAATCTTGCGGAGCCACAGAATCTGCCCTTCGGCGGTTCTTCTATGCGCTTCACGTCGCCCTTCAATCTGTCGGGGAGCCCTTCGCTTACCATGTGCGGTGGGTTCGACGGAGAAGGAGCGCCTATCGGATTTCAGTTGATCGGGGCCGATCTTGCGGAGGATGTCCTACTCGAACTGGGCGCCGGCTATCAAGGGGCGACCGACTACCATCTGAAGCGTCCGAACCTCGCTCCGAATGGCGATGTCCGCGACTAGTTGTTCATCGCTTGCACCCATCCCTTCGGCGTCGTCGTACAGCGCGCGGCAGGGCTTAGCCCCGGTAACCAAACGATTCAAGATGGCTTCATTTTCCCGACGCCCTAATATTGAGCGCGCGCGAATCGTTTCGCCTCTCCTCTCCTCTCCACGAAAAGTATTCATACGCCCGAAAGCCCGTGTCACGGGCCGCGTCGCTTATGCAGTTGCTGAAAGGTTAAAATGAAGGTCGATGCTCCGCTCTATTCATTCGATCAACCCGAAGACGAGGTCAAGTCTCTCGAAGCGAAGGGCTATGCCGGCGCCTTTACGTATGAGGGGCCTCACGATCCGTTCTTCCCGCTGCTTTTGGCTTCTCGCGCGAGCGAGTCGATTGATCTCTATACGGCGGTCGCAATCGGGTTTGCTCGCAATCCCATGATCCTGGCGAATATTGGATGGGATCTTCAGGCGACGACGAAGGGGCGGTTCATGTTAGGTCTCGGGACGCAGATTAAGCCGCATATCGAGAAGCGCTTTAACATGCCGTGGTCGAAGCCGGCCACGCGCATGAAGGAAATGGTGCTTGCGATCAAGGAAATCTGGCGAACCTGGGAGGCGAATGAGCGCCTCGATTTCCGCGGCGAGATCTATCAGAACACTTTGATGACTCCCATGTTCAATCCCGGTCCTGCCCCCTACGGGCCGCCGCCGATCTTTTTGGCAGGCGTTGGGCCGCGCATGACCGAAGTGTGTGGCGAAGTGGCGGACGGCTTTTTGACGCATCCCTTTGGGACAGCGAAGTCGTTCCAGGATCTGACGCTCCCTGCCCTCGACCGCGGTCTCGCGGCGAGCGGACGTGCTGCGTCGGATCTCTCGATCTCCCTCCAGCTCATGATTTGCAGCGGACGCAACGACGAAGAGATTGAGCAGAGCCGCCAGGTCACGAAGCAGCAAATCGCTTTCTATGGTTCGACGCCGGCTTACAAGCCCGTCCTCGATTGCCATGGCTGGGGCGACTTGCAGCCCGAGCTGAACGCCATGACGAAGCAGGGCAAATGGGGCGAGATGAACGCGCTGATTTCGGACGAGTTGGTGGAGTCGGTTGCTGTCTGTGCGCCGATCGGCGAAGTCGCGGAACGCGTGATAGAACGATGTCAGGGCAGAGCGGATCGTGTGAGTCTCGTCGCGCATTGGACGCGAGATCCCGACCTCTGGGATGATGTCGTTCGCGATTTGAACGCTTCGTGAGGAGATATAGATGAAGCGAAGCCCAGTCGTTGAACTCTTTTGGAAATGGCATCCCGCGATCTATCGATGGTCTTCGGGGCGCTTGCTCGGGAAATTGGCTGGGCTGCCTGTGCTTTTGCTCGAGACGGTGGGCCGAAAGAGTGGGGAGCGGCGCGAGACGGCGCTGACCTATTTGCCCTATCCGTTCCGGGGCGAGGCCGGCGACGGCGAAGGTGCGGTCGTGATTGGGTCGGTGTTAGGAGAAGCGAAGCATCCCGCATGGATTCTGAATTTACGGGCGGATCCAAAGGTTGCTATCACGATTGGTACGAGCCGAATCGCCGTTGACGCGCGTGAGGCCGAGGGCTGCGAGCGCGAGTCGATCTGGGAAGAACTCGTAAAAATCTCGCCCAGCTATGCCGACTACCAACATCAAACGGACCGACATATCCCCGTCGTGATTCTCGAGCGGCGGAGCCGTTAGCCTCTAATCGACAGCCGTTAGCCTCTAATCGACAGCCGTTAGGCGCCTATCTGTTTAGCGAGGCGTCGGGCGGCTTCTTCAAACTCAGCGACGGTGTCCGCGATGATGTCCGCGACGGGCCGAATTGACTCTATGCGGCCGGCGACTTGACCCGTTAAGGCGACGCCATTTTCGAGCTTGCCTTCGAAGTAGACGTCCCGCACGCCGCCTCCGAGGCCTTCCATGGCATTTCCTTCGCCCGCCTCGAAGCGCTCTGTTGTCTTCGTGCGCAGCGCGCGAAGCGAAGGACCGCCTTCCGTTCGCAAGAAGCATGTGTCGGTTTCTGCAGCGTCGACGATGGCGTTCTTCCAACCGTCATGAACGGGGGACTCCGCGGCAGAGACCATCCGAGTGCCCATCTGCACTCCCTCCGCGCCGAGTGCAAAGGCCGCGGCCATCGAAACACCGTCGCAAATTCCGCCGGCGGCAATGATCGGAACATCGACCTTTGACCTAATCAGGGGCAAGAGGACGAGGCTTGAGACGGGCTTTGGGCCCTTGAAGCCGCCGCCTTCTCCGCCCTCGACAATCAATCCGTCGACGCCCGCATCGACGGCCTTAAGCGCCGCCCGCAACGTCGGAACGACGTGATAGACGATGAGCCCATTTTCCTTGAGAGACTTTGTGTACTTCGTGGGGCTACCCGCGGAGGTTGAGACGAATTTAACACCTTCGCCGGCGACGAATTCAACGATCGAAGGATCGCGCACGAAGGCTTGAGCGATGTTCACGCCAAAGGGGAGGCCATCGTTCTTCATCTTCGTAATCTCGCCGCGCAGCGTATCGAGTTCGCCTGAAGAAGTTTCAATGATCCCGCACGCGCCCGTGCGAGAGACGGCGGAGGCGAGGGGATGCCTCGCGATCCACCCCATGGGCGCTTGCACGATCGGAATTTCAACACCGAGGTCACGGGTCACACGATTGTTAAAGCGCATCGGGGCTCCTTTGGGCGGGGTCTTCCTGAGACGACACCTTGGCCGAGCCGGAGACAGTTTAGCGAAATCGATCCGGATTCACGGAGGTGAGGCCGGGGCGTTTGAGGCTAGCGCGCTGGCCGCGGTCAGGGCATTTCGTGAGGGAAGGAAAGGGACGAACTCACGGTCCGGATTGCTACGCTCGTGTGCTCAAAATTGGTGATCCGGAAGGTCGGGGATCTCCTGCGATGCGGAACCGAAGTCCCTCATGCACAAGGAAAGAACTAGATGCTGAAGCCGATGTCCGAACGTACCCCGCGACCTGATTGGGTGCGTCGCTTCAATTTGATGGGTGATTCCGTAGGGGGCGCCGAGCATCTCATTCCCCTCGATCCCAACGAGTTGGTTTCCCTCGCGCAAAGCATCACGGGGCTCTCGGATTTCGGTGACTTCGACGGCGATTGGCGCAGCCGCCTCGACTCTATGGTCACGGCGATTGAAAACGAATCCAATCTCTCAGTCGTCGGCCGGCTGATGACGCGGCAGGAAATTCTGCGGTCTTTGCAGACGCGATTGCAGATGACGCGCCGGCTCGATGAGACGCCGGCAATTCTCGATGAAGTGATCGAGGCTCCGATTATCGTGACGGGCCAGGGTCGCTCCGGCACATCGATTCTCTTTGAGCTGCTTTCCCTCGACCCCGATGCGCGCAGTATCGCCGCTTGGGAAGCGACCCATCCGGTGCCGACCGGCGTCGACGTCGACACGATGATTGCGCGGACCGAACCCGAGCAAGAACTCTGGGCAGATATTCAGCCGGAATACGCCGCGGTCCATGAGCATCGCTCGGACCTTCCCGTCGAATGCATTACGCCCATGATGCCGTCCTTTGCATCGTTTCAGTGGTGGATCGAAAATTCGCTGACGACGTGGATGCCGGATTTTGTGGCCGCGCTGCAATTCCACACGGTCTTTCTCAAGATGCTGCAGTACGGAAAGCCGAAGAAGACTTGGGTGCTGAAGACGCCGGTCTATCTGCCCGTGCTCGACTTAGTCTTTCAGTTCTTCCCCGACGCGTGGGTCATGTTGACCCATCGCGATCCGCTCAAGACTCTGCCGTCTGGGATGTCGACTCTGGCTTCGGTTCGGTGGCAACGAAGCGATGTCGTAGATCTAGAGAACCTAACGGCGGGCGCCGCAGGCAGCTACGACCTGATGGTCCACGTGAAGCAGCGCCGCGACAACGGCGACTTTCCCGATCGAATTACCGACATTCATTTCCTCGACCAGATGCGTGATCCGATCGCAGGAATCCAAAAGGCTTATGCGAAGGTCGGGCGTACCGTTGGCGAGACGCACGCCAAGCGAATCCAAGACTATCTGGACAACAAGCCGAAGGGGAAATTCGGGAAGCACGCCTATCAGCCCGAAGACTGGGGCTTCACGAAGGCGGGTATCCGCGACCAGACCAAAGTCTACGTCGATGCCTATGGCGTCGAGCTCGAAGACTAAGAATCGAACTTTTCTTCGGGTGCTTCCTTGGCCCAGCGCCATTCGAAGAGAAAGGTCGTGACATAACGCCCGCCGGGCATGAGCTCGGGGGTACCGGCTTTTTTCTTACCCTTTGCCTGAGCAATCGATTCGATGGCCCAGGTCGCGAGCAGCGGGTGTCCCATCTCGAGCACGCGAATTTTCTTCGGCTTGTTATTGCGTGCGATCTCGAAACTGATGACGACGCGACCAACGATCTTGGATCGCTGGGCGTAGGGTGAATATCGTGGCGCCGGCAGCTGGAGCCATTTCGGCGGTCGGGCAAAGCCGCCGGACGGGAGTGTCTTTACACGAAACGTCGAGGAGCCATCCGCTTCGGGGAAGGCCATGGGTTCGTCGGTATAGAAGTCATCGATTAATCGTCTGTGGGCGTAGGCTAGATTTTCGAGCTCAAGCTTCTCGTAGCATCGTGCCCGTGCGACCGTCGCCTCCCGTGCATAGCTTCCGAGGTCGATCCGAGCCTGTGCTCGGTCGAGCGTCTGGAGTGCTTTGGCGCACTGCCCGCGGCCCGTTTGCGTTCTCGCCGTTTCGAGGGAGTACATTCGCTCGTTCTCGCGAACGCGATCCCACAGCGTTGCGCATCCTGTTAGGCCGACCAACAGGAAAAACATGAGTGCTAGTTGAAGGGCTCTCGTTAGGCTGCGCTTCGAGAGCGGACTTGGCTGAGTCGAATGAACGGGCATGTATCCTCCATGCGGCTCTTTTGAGTGCAAGCGGCGAGGGTGAGGCGAGAGAGCTGGTCGGCGAAGGATACGGCTTTCTGGCGGAAAGGCTTTCCCTTCTCTGGCGCTTCTCTGACGAGCCGTCGGGTCATTCGCCCCCTGACGGCTCGAGGAGCCCGGCGCCGTTGGTCTCGGGCAGAGACCAGACGATTGGGATCGCGAGGAGCGTGATAGACGAAAGTAGGGTGATGGCGAGGCCAGCCGAGCCCAAAGAGCTGCTCAGCATGCCTGCAGCGATGGGGCCGAAGACGATGCCGAGTCGACCGAATAGGTTATTTGCGAGGGCTAGAGCGGTGGCCCGAGATTCGGTGGGGAAGAGTTCGGTTGTCCAGGTGGTGACGATGGTCCAGATGCCGCTCATACCCACCATCAGGAAGTATCCGAGGTAGATCGCGCTCGCGTCCGTCGAGCGGTAGCAAAAGGCTGAAGCGAGGAATGCGGCGCCTAGATAGAGGGTCGCGGCAGAGCGGCGGCCGATTCGGTCCATCACGAATCCGGAGAACACGTAGCCAGCGATACCGATTGGAATTGTTCCAAAGGGGAGCCATGCGAGATCCGCTGAAGTCCAGCCGCGTTCCCCGAATACGTAGTTCGTGAAAAAGTACAGTGCGCTGCCCGACCAAAAGTTGACTGCGAACCAAATACAGGTGACGCGAATCAGTCGCGCGCGATCTCGAGAACGCCAAAGGCTTCGGGCGATGCGGGCGAAGTCCTGGCCATAACGCGACCCGCCTGGCGGGCGTTCGCTCCACGCGCGGGTTTCCTTGATGCGCCGGAAATAGAGTGGAAAGAGGATGAGCGGAAAGGCTCCAATCAAGAAGAGACCTCGCCATCCGATATCCATCGCTTCGAGGGGGGCGAGTAATCCGGCAGGCAAAGCCGCGCCGAGTGCCGCAGTCGACGCAAAGAGCCCATTCACTCGGCCGCGAATTTCGGATGGCATCTCTTCGGACAGGATGAGATACGCAAGAAAGAGTTCGACGACCATCGCCCCGCGTCCGAAGAACTGAAGCACGGTAAAGACGAACAGAGTCGGAGCGAAGGCAGTCGCCAGCGTGAAGAACGCGTAGGCGAAGAGGCCGGCGAGAAAGACCGGACGACGCCCGACGACATCGGCGAGCAGGACGACAGCGAAGGCGGCGACCATACCGAGTCCCGAGATCCCGACGGAAACGCCGACTTCCGCAGCCGAGGCCGAGAAGGTGTCGCGGATGACGGGCTGCACGAAACTTGTGAGCTTGGTGTCGAATCCCTCGAAAAAGGTCGCAACACAGAGGAGCGCAAAGAGTCCAAGCTGGGGGCGCAGGCCCGTCCATAGACTCATGGGCGCGGCGGCGACGGGGCTCTTTTGTTCTGTCGAGTTGGATTCGGACACGAAAAGATTGTCGTCTTTGCGCGGCGCAGTGGCAACGAGGGCCGGGCGATGAGATGATCGTGTCCTTGGAGGCCCCGTGCTTAAAACGATTTCGCTGATCAGCCGAAAACCTGACCTTCCCCGAGCCGCGTTTCGCGAACACTACGAAACGGTTCACGCGCCGCTTGCCCTGCCGCATATGACGGGTCTGATGCGTTATGTCCGGTATCACGTGGAAGAGGAGTGGGTGGGGGAGTTTGAATCCGATGTGTTATCCGCCTTCTGGTACCGGGATGCAGAATCGGCTGGCGAGATGATGAAGACCCTCGCGGGCGAAGCGGGGAAGCCGATTCTCGCGGACGAACTCACGTTTATGGACAAGCCGAAGAACACCTTCTTCCCAGTGAGCGAACGGCATCTCGACCTGGGGAAAAGTGGCGGGCCGAAGAAGCCGAACGATGAAGCCGAGGAATCGGTCTTCGTTGCGTTGCGGAATCCAAAGGGCGAGAGCCGGTACGACAGCTCGTCCCGGCTGGTGCTGGAGCATTGGCCCAAGCTTGCCTCGGCCTGTGGGCCGCTTGGGTTTGCGCTCCTGCGAGACACGTTTCCCATCGAAGGGACTGGCGATTCGGAATCCGATGACGGGCTTCGCTACAACGCCGTGCTGCAGTTGAACGCCGCGGGCGGCGAAGGGCTCCGTGAGGATCTCGATCGGTGGTCCACGGGATTGGTTTCGGCGGGCTACAAGGTCGCAGTTGTGATGACGCGGCGATTCGAGACCGCGCTTCCGAGTGGCGGAATAGCCTAAGCGCGAGTCATTAGGCGTGAGCCGTCAGCTGTGTGTGGGGAGCCGTCAGCCATGTG
>JASDVF010000056.1:0-16375 GCA_041440805.1 Myxococcota bacterium
ATCGTGCCCACGTTAACGTGAGGCTTAGTACGCTCGAATTTTGCTTTGCCCATTCTTTTCTCTTCCTTGATCGTTAGATCGTTAGTTCTGTTTTTCTTGTCGAGCCGGCTCCCCGCGGAGCCTTCAGCCCAGAGTGCGTTCCGCACTCTGGTAAACAGCGCGTTAGGCGCTCAGGAAACTGTCATGCGTAAGGATTAATGATCGACTGAAGCAACGTGTCTGGAACCTGCGAGTAATGAGCGAATTGCATGGTGTAGCTCGCCCTGCCCTGAGTCATGGACCGGACACTGCTTACGTATCCAAACATTTCCGCGAGCGGGACGTCGGCCTTGACGACCTGGTATTGGCCGCGCATTTCGATGCCCTTGATCTGGCCGCGGCGCCCATTCAGGTCTCCCTGTACTGCACCGCGAAAGTCTTCAGGTGTAACGACTTCGACCTTCATGATCGGCTCAAGAAGAACGGGCGACGCCTTTGCTAGACCATCGTTCGCCGCCATCGAAGCTGCGATACCGAAGGCGCGATCCGAAGATTCCGTCTCGTGAGCCTGGCCATTCACGAGGCGCATCCGAACGTCCATCACCGGGTAGCCACCGAGATGACCGCTATCGATCGACTCACGGCAGCCCTGCTCGACCGCTTCGATGAACTCGAGCGGAATAGCACCCGCGGACACCGCATTTTCGAACGCGAAACCAGAGCCGGTTTCGCCGGGCTCGACTTCGATCGTCACGATCGCAAATTCGCCCGCACCGCCGGTCGGGTGCTTGATGTATTCGCCAACGCCCGAAGCGGCAGCGGAAATTGTTTCTTTGTAGGCGACCTGGGGTCGGCCCACGTTCGCATCGACGCCGAACTCGCGAAGGAGTCGATCGACGATGATTTCGAGGTGGAGCTCGCCCATGCCCGAGATGATCATCTGGCCGGTCTCGGCATCCGTGGACACCTTGAACGAGGGATCTTCGATCGCGAGGCGGTCAAGTGAAACGCCAAGCTTGTCCATATCGGCTGTCGTCTTAGGCTCGATCGCGATCGAGATGACGGGTTCCGGAAAGTCCAGAGACTCAAGGATCAGCGGAGACTTCGCGGAGCAAAGCGTATGACCCGTTGCGACGCCCTTGAGGCCTACCGCCGCGACGATGTCGCCAGCGTAGACTTCTTCGACTTCCTGGCGCTTGTTCGCGTGCATTTGAAGGAACTTGCCAACGCGTTCCTTATTGCCCGTAGAAGCGTCGAGAAGTCCTTCGCCGGCCTTCGCCGTGCCTGAATAGACGCGGAGGTAAGCGAGGCTACCCGCGTGCTTGTCGGATTGAATTTTGAACACGAGCGCCGAGAAGGGCTCGTCGTCTGACGCCTTGCGCGTAACGACCTGTGCAGGCTCACCGTCGCGTGCGTTCTTCGGGCCCTTCTTCTTCGTCGAGACGGCTTCGCCTTCTACGGAGGGCACGTCGAGGGGCGAAGGAAGGTAGTCAACGACACCGTCAAGCAGAGGCTGTACCCCCTTGTTCTTGAAGGCGCTGCCACAGAAAACCGGGACGATGTCCAGATTGAGAGTGCTGCGGCGAATCGCGGCGCGGAGTTCTTCAACTGAGACGTCTTGTTCGTCGAGGAACTTGGCCATGATTTCGTCATCGAAGTCGGCAAGTCGCTCAATGATGTGCTCGCGAGCGAGCTCCGTATCATCCACGAGGTCGGCCGGGATTTCGTCGGACCGGAACTCAGCGCCAAGGCTTTCGTCGTCCCAGAAGAAGGCCTTCCGCGACAACAAATCAACGACACCCGAGAACGCATCTTCCGAGCCAATCGGCAGCTGCAAAGGCAGCGGCCGGGCTTCCAGACGGTCCTCGATCATCGAGACCACGTTGTCAAAATCAGCACCCATTCGATCCATTTTATTCACGAAAGCTATGCGTGGAACCTGATACCGGTCAGCTTGTCGCCAGACCGTCTCTGATTGAGGCTCCACGCCACCGACCCCACAAAAGACAGCAACTACGCCGTCTAAGACCCGAAGCGAGCGTTCAACTTCTACTGTGAAGTCGACGTGCCCAGGTGTGTCGATGATGTTGATTCGATGGTCCTTCCAACTGCAGGTTGTGGCAGCAGAGGTAATCGTGATCCCCCGCTCTTGTTCCTGCTGCATCCAGTCCATCGTCGCCGCGCCGTCGTGAACTTCTCCAATCTTGTAGTTTACGCCCGTGTAGAAAAGAATCCGTTCGGTCGTCGTTGTCTTGCCAGCATCGATGTGAGCCATGATGCCGATGTTTCTTGTGTCTGAGAGCTGAGAGCTTCGAGCCATCGATCTTTCCGCCGGCGCCCTCGCCTTGTCGTTCCTTAGTTGCCCTGCGCGTCCGCGCATTCAATCGAGCAACTTATTGGCCCGCTCTCTCAAACCTTTGCGACCGCCCAAAGCTCCCACCCTCCACTTATCCAGCAAGCGTCGGGTAAGCCGCGCAGCACTTACCATCGATAATGGGCAAATGCCTTATTGGCCTCAGCCATTCGATGGGTGTCTTCTCGCTTCTTGACCGCTTCGCCGCGTTCGTTAGCAGCGTCGATGATCTCGTTCGCGAGACGTTCTTTCATGCTCTTACCAGGCCGTGATGCCGAGTACTGAACCAGCCAGCGCATGGCGAGCGAGTTCGCTCGGTTCGGCGAGATCTCGATCGGCACCTGATACGTGGCACCACCGACACGTCGACTCTTCACTTCGAGTCGCGGACGAATATTGTCGAGCGCTCGGCGGAACATCGCCAACGGATCACTGCGCATCTTGTTTTCGATTTCTTCGAAGGCGCCGTATACGATGTTTTCGGCGGTGCTCTTCTTACCGTCACGCATGATGACGTTAATGAAGCGGCCAATCGTCTGGTCTCCATGCTTGGAGTCCGGAATAGTTTGGCGCTTCGGTACCTCGCGTCTACGCGGCATGAGGATTCCCTTTTCTTGGTCTTACTTGACGTCATGGTGGATGGCCTAACAGCCGCGTCCGCCTAACGCACGAAAACCGGACTGCGCAGCATTGCGCGAAACCGGCCTTCGTAGATTCAAATCACTTGGGGCGCTTGGCACCGTACTTGGAACGGCCCTGGTTACGTCCATCGACGCCGGTCGCATCAAGCGAGCCGCGAACGATATGATAACGAACACCCGGGAGATCCTTAACACGACCACCGCGAACGAGGACGACCGAATGCTCCTGGAGCGTATGGCCTTCACCGCCGATATAGGCGTTAACTTCGTTGCCATTCGTCAGGCGCACACGGGCAACCTTTCGAAGTGCGGAGTTAGGCTTCTTCGGAGTTGCCGTAAACACGCGCAGACAAACGCCGCGTCGCTGGGGGCAACTCGTGAGGTCGGGGGACTTCGATCGCGAAGCTTTCGGCTTGCGACCCTTACGAATGAGCTGTTGGATTGTCGGCATGGGGCCGTGCGAACTCCTACTGCTAAGTCTTCTCGGAACCGACAACGTTGATGTGGTTGATACCCACGCTGCCTGTTCACTGAATTGAATCGAATTAAATTGATTGAGCGCTTCTTCTAACTTGTTTCGTTTGTTTCGAATCAGCGCACGCGTGATGTTGTCCACGCGCTAAACCCATCATTTGGTCACGCTTCGGATTTCAGAGACAGCACGACCCCGTGATCCCGTTTCTCAATTGCGAAGAGACCGGAGCTAAGCTCGGGCAACCTCTCCGTAAAACTGGAAACGAACCGCGGGGTTGAATCATCCGGGTTCCTGAAGCGGCGGGAATTTATGCCGCCTGCGGGGCGGTGTCAACTAGCGAAGGCCCCACATGCGCAACGAGTGCATTTTCCCTCAAAATAGTTGCCCTATTTCAGCCCTTTCAATCAGAAACGCCCCCACCCGACCAAGTCAGATGAGGGCGTTTAGTCTGTTTAGCGACCCCTGTGGATGCTGATGCCTCAGGGTCTTCCTTGGCGGATGTCGTCAGACCAACTTCACCCTCGACTCAATCGAGCCCAAGACTGCTTGATCTGGCTATCTCTGCCCTAGCTCTCGAATGCTCCGCCATCGACTGGCGCGGCCGGGCTTGCGAAGAGACCGGCTACAGGAGCCTCGCCTTCCGGAGTCGCTGCTTGGTCGTCCGCAAAGGACGGCTCGGCTGCGACTTCGCCAGACTCAGCCGTCTGAAACTCGAAGCCTTCCGGCATTTCGACTTCGATCCCTGTGTTGTGGTAATGGCTAAGGCCCGTACCTGCAGGAATCAGACGCCCCATGATCACGTTTTCCTTGAGACCGCGGAGATAGTCGTTCTTGCCCCAGATCGCGGCTTCCGTGAGAACCTTTGTGGTCTCCTGGAACGACGCTGCCGAGATGAAGGATTCAGTCGATAGACTTGCCTTCGTAATGCCTAACAACTGTGTTTCTGCCGTCGGGACCTGCTTGTCCTCTTCCTCGAACTGAGCAACGAGCTCTCGGAAAGCAGCCTTCTCGACCTGCTCCCCGATCAGCCAGTCCGAATCGCCCGGATCCACGATCCGAACCTTTCGAACCATCTGGCGCACGATGGTCTCGATGTGCTTGTCATTGATCTTCACACCCTGCAGGCGGTAGACCTCCTGCACTTCGTCGACGAGATACTTCGCGAGCTCCTTCTCGCCCTTGATCTTGAGGATGTCATGGGGGTTCGAAGAACCGTCCATCAACGCCTCACCGGCACGCACTCGATCGCCTTCGTGGACGCTCACGTGCTTGCCCTTCGGAATCAAAAATTCCTCGGGTTCGCCCTCGTCCGGCGTCACGATCACACGGCGCTTGCCGCGGGAGTCGGCACCGAAGGACACGATGCCGTCGATCTCAGAGACTACGGCGCATTCCTTAGGCTTTCGCGCTTCGAAGAGCTCTGCCACACGGGGCAGACCGCCCGTAATGTCCTTCGTCTTCGAGGCCTCTCGAGGAATCTTTGCGACGACCTGGCCGGCCGTAACTTCCTCGCCCTCGGTCACCGAGAGATAGGCACCTACAGGCAGCAGCGACGAAGTTTCCGAGTCGCCCTCATGCTCGAGGATCGTAATCTGCGGTCGCAGCGAAGCGTCCTTGGCTTCGATAATGACCTTCGATGAGACGCCGGTGAAATCATCCACCTGCTCCTGCATCGTGCCACCTTCGATGATGTCATTGAACTGAACGCGTCCACGCATTTCCGAAAGAATCGGGCTTGCAAAGGGATCCCAGTCGAGCAGCACTTCGCCTACGCGAACCGTGGCGCCTTCCAGGACCTTAAGCGTCGCGCCGTAGACGACCGGATGACGTTCCTTCTCACGGCCACTCGCATCCATGATGCCGACTTCACCGTTTCGAGTCATGACGGTCTGTCGACCTTCATTATCGACAACGGTTCGGATGTTATGCAGCTTAACCATGCCCTCACTCGCGGCTTCCGCGTGTGACTGCTCGGCTCGACGCGTTGCCGCGCCACCAATATGGAAGGTCCGCATAGTCAGCTGCGTTCCAGGCTCACCAATCGACTGCGCGGCAATAACGCCCACCGCTTCACCGAGGTTAACCATCGTGCCCCGCGAGAGATCACGGCCGTAGCACTTCACACAGACGCCGAAGCGGCTGGCGCAGGTCAGGACCGACCGAATCTTCACGCTCTCGATACCCGCATTTTCCACGGCTCGCACACTAGCTTCGACGATTTCTTCGCCACCGACGAGGAGCAACTCGCCCGTCAAAGGATCATGCACATCTTCGAGAGCTGTTCGACCGAGAATACGCTCTCCGAGCGCCTCAACGATCTCGCCCGCTTCGATGAGCGATGCAGTCTCGAGTGCGTCTTCGGTTCCACAATCCTGCTCGCGGATGATCACGTCCTGAGACACATCAACCAAGCGTCGTGTTAGGTAGCCCGAGTTCGCTGTCTTCAGAGCCGTATCCGCGAGGCCCTTACGAGCACCGTGAGTAGAGATGAAGTACTGGAGAACCGAGAGACCTTCGCGGAAGTTTGACGTAATCGGCGTTTCGATAATCGCGCCTGAAGGCTTGGCCATAAGGCCTCGCATCCCCGCCAACTGCCGCATCTGCTGCGCCGAACCACGCGCACCCGAGTCCGCCATCATGTAGATGTTGTTGAAACTCGGGACCGTCGTTTCATTGCCGTCGTCGTCGACGATCGTATCCGTCGCAATACCGTCGAGCAGCTGCTGTGTGATCAGCTCCGTGGCTTGCGCCCAGATGTCGACCACCTTGTTGTAGCGCTCGCCGTCCGTGATCAGACCTTCCTGGTACTGATCCTGGATCTGATTGACCTCTTCCGTCGCCTCAGCGAGGAATCGCTCCTTGTCCGGCGGGATCCGCATATCATCGATGCAGATCGACATGCCAGCGCGCGTTGCGTTGCGATACCCGAGAGTTCGCAGTGCATCAGCAAGAAGCACCGTCGCCTTATTGCCCATGCGGCGGTAGCACTGATCGATCAGCTCACCGAGAGCCTTCTTGTCCATCACTTGATTGACAAATTCGAACGGGATGTCCTTCGGCACGACTTCGCGCATCAGAATGCGGCCGGTCGTCGTCGTCGTCATCTCGCCGTTGATCGGCACTTCGATGGAGGCGTGAATATCGAGAACGCCCGCGTCATACGCGACGATGACTTCCTCTTCAGTTGCGAACCGCATGCCCTCGCCATGAACGCCAGCGCGTTCACGGGTCATGTAATAACAGCCGAGCACGATGTCCTGTGTCGGGCCAATGACCGGGCGGCCAGTTGCCGGGCTGAGAATGTTATTCGTCGACATCATCAGCACGCGCGCTTCGATCTGCGCTTCGACCGAAAGCGGTACGTGGACCGCCATCTGATCGCCGTCGAAGTCCGCGTTGAACGCGGCGCAAACGAGCGGGTGAAGCTGAATCGCCTTGCCCTCGATCAGCATGGGCTCGAAAGCCTGCATGCCGAGCCGATGCAGCGTAGGTGCGCGGTTAAGGAGAATCGGATGCTCCTGGATCACCTCAGCAAGAATGTCCCAAACCTCGGGGCGTTCGTGCTCAACCATCTTCCGCGCGGCCTTAATGGTCGTCACGAATCCCTGCTGCTCGAGCTTGGAATAGATAAAGGGCTTGAAGAGCTCGAGTGCCATGCGGTTTGGAAGGCCGCACTGATGTAGGCGGAGTTCCGGACCCACGACGATCACCGATCGACCCGAGTAATCAACGCGCTTACCAAGCAAGTTCTGTCGGAATCGACCGGACTTGCCCTTGAGCATGTCCGAGAGACTCTTCAGCGGGCGCTTGCTCGGCCCCGTGATGACCCGACCGCGACGGCCGTTATCAAAGAGTGCGTCCACCGCTTCCTGAAGCATTCGCTTTTCATTGCGGATGATGACTTCAGGCGCGTTCAGCTCCTGGAGTCGCTTCAAACGATTATTGCGGTTGATTACGCGGCGATAGAGATCGTTCAAGTCTGACGTCGCAAAGCGACCGCCATCGAGCGGAACGAGCGGGCGAAGGTCGGGCGGGATGACCGGCACGATCTCGAGGATCATGAACTCCGGGTTATTGACCTCAGACTCGCGGAACGCGTCGAGCACCTTAAGGCGCTTCGCGATCTTCTTGCGCTTGGCTTCCGAAGTCGCCTCTCGCATGTCTTCGCGCAGTCGCGTGCACTCGCCTTCAATATCGAGTTCCTGCAAGAGTCGACGAACCGACTCAGCACCGATACCGACTTCAAATGCGTCACGACCGTACTGCTCGCGCAGTTCAATGAGGCGCTCGTCCGTAACGAGTTCGCCCTTCTCAAGCTCCGTGTCCTTGGGATCAAGAACGACATGCGCTTCGAAGTAGAGGACCTTCTCGAGGTCACGCAAGGTGATCTCGAGAATGTTGCCGATGCGCGAGGGCAGCGACTTCAGGAACCAAATATGGGCCACCGGAGAAGCCAGCGTGATATGCCCCATGCGCTCGCGGCGTACCTTGGACTGGATAACTTCAACGCCGCACTTTTCGCAGACGACGCCACGATGCTTCATGCGCTTGTACTTGCCGCAATTGCATTCGTAGTCCTTTACGGGACCGAAGATCTTCGCGCAGAACAGCCCATCCCTCTCGGGCTTGAATGTCCGATAGTTGATGGTCTCAGGCTTCTTCACTTCACCAAATGACCACTCTCGGACCTTGTCCGGAGACGCGAGCGAGATTCGAAGCGAATCAAACGCCAACGGGTCTTTGGGCTTCTCGAAGAGATTGTAGAGATCGCGCATATTCATCCCCCCTAACGGGTCCCCGACTAATGTCGTCGAGGTCTGACTCGTGCGCGGCTAGAAGCCACGCACGCGTGTAAAGAGAAAACCGAAAACGGCTCGGGGCCGGCGGCCCCGGTTCGAATCAGGTCTCCTCTCTCATCTCAATATCTAGCCCAAGCGCCTGGAGCTCCTTGACGAGGACGTTGAAGCTCTCCGGCAAGCCGGGCTCCAGCGTGTTCTCGCCCTTCACGATCGATTCGTAGATGCGGGTTCGACCCTGAACATCGTCAGACTTGACCGTCAAGAACTCCTGCAGGGCAAAGGCGGAGCCGTAGGCTTCAAGCGCCCACACTTCCATTTCGCCGAGTCGCTGACCACCGAACTGCGCCTTACCACCCAGCGGCTGCTGAGTGACCAAGCTGTACGGGCCAATCGACCGAGCATGCATCTTGTCATCCGCCAAATGGTGGAGCTTCAGCATGTAGATCGTGCCGATCGTGACATCACGATCGAAGGGCTCTCCCGTTCGACCATCGAAGAGCACCATCTGACCTGAGGTCGGCAGCTCCGCTCGCTCGAGTTCCGCCTTCACGTCTGCCTCGCTCGCCCCATCAAACACGGCCGTACCCATATGGATGCCGCGCTTAATGTCCTGAGCCATGGACATGATGGCTTCCTCGGAAGCGCCGCCGATCATCTCGGCGATCTCATCGTCTTTGTAGATCTCCTGGAGCTTCTTCCGAACCTCCTCGGTCGTCGCCCTCTGCTCCATCATGCGTTCGATCTTGCGACCGAGACCATGAGCGGCCCATCCAAGATGGGTCTCCAGGATCTGCCCGATGTTCATGCGCGAAGGCACGCCTAACGGGTTCAGCACGATGTCGACGGGCGTGCCGTCAGCCATGTAGGGCAGGTCTTCTTCCGGAAGGATCCGGGAGATAACGCCCTTATTGCCATGGCGACCAGCCATCTTGTCACCAACAGAGAGCTTTCTCTTAATGGCGAGGTAGACCTTGACCATCTTGAAGACGCCCGGCGGAAGCTCGTCGCCCTTCTTAAGGCGAGCAATCTTCTCATCGAAGACGGCCTTGATGACCATGGCCTGATCTTCCACGTGGTGGAAGACTCGATCGACCTGCTCCTGCGTCTTGGCATCCGTCACCTGAATTTCTCGCCATCGCCGATCAGGGATCTGCGAGATGACTTCTTCCGTGACGGTGTCTCCGGACTGGAGCCACTGGATGTCCTTGCGTTCGTCTGCAACTCGGTTGGCCGTCTGCTTACCGACGATCAACTCGCGCACGCGATTGAAGGCGCTCTTCCGAATGATCCGGATCTCGTCTTCTTGGTCCTTTCGAAGGCGTTCGATCTCCGCCTCTTCCAGAGCCTTCGCGCGCTCGTCCTTCTCCACACCGCGACGAGAGAAGACCTGAGCCCCGATGATCGTACCCGTGACACCCGGCGGCACGCGAAGCGAGGTATCTCGCACATCGCCTGCCTTCTCGCCGAAGATCGCGCGCAGTAGGCGCTCTTCCGGTGAGAGCTGGGTCTCGCCCTTCGGCGTGATCTTGCCGACGAGGATGTCGTCCGAGTGAACCTCGGCGCCGATGCGGATGATGCCCGCCTCATCGAGGTCGCGCAGTGCGTCCTCGCCGACATTCGGGATATCCCGAGTGATGTCTTCCTTACCAAGCTTCGTGTCTCGGGCGACGCATTCGAACTCTTCGATATGAATCGAAGTGAAGTAGTCGTCCTTAACAATACGTTCGGAGATGAGGATCGAGTCCTCGAAGTTGTATCCGCCCCAAGGCATGAACGCGACCGTGACGTTTTGGCCAAGGGCCATCTCGCCGCGATCCGTCGCCGGACCATCTGCGATCACTTGCCCGGCCTTGACGCGGTCACCCGCCTTCACGATCGGACGCTGATTGATGCACGTATTCTGGTTCGAGCGCTGATACTTGATCAGGTTAATGATGTCGACATTGCTGCCGGTGCCATCGTCCTCATCGGGCTTCAGCACGATACGACCCGCGTCAACAGCCTCGACCCGACCGTCTCGCTTAGCAACGACCGTCACACCGGAGTCGCGGGCCACAACCGCTTCCATGCCCGTTCCGATGAGTGGTGCGCGCGTACGAAGCAGCGGCACCGCCTGGCGCATCATGTTGGATCCCATGAGCGCGCGGTTTGCATCATCGTTCTCAAGGAACGGAATCAGCGAAGCCGCAACGGACACCAGCTGGTTAGGCGACACATCCATCATGTCGACTTCTTCCGGCGGGATCATCTCGAATTCACCCTGCTTACGCGCAGAGATACGATCATTCACGAACGAACCATCTTCGTCGAGCACCGCATTCGCCTGGGCGATTGCCATACGCTCTTCGTCGAGGGCCGACAGGAATTTCACTTCCTTCGTGACCTTGCTGTTTTCCACCTGTCGGTACGGCGTCTCAATAAAGCCCATACCGTTCACGCGGGCGAAGGTCGACAGTGACGCAATCAGACCAATATTAGGTCCTTCCGGCGTCTCAATCGGGCAGATGCGACCGTAATGCGTCGGGTGCACATCGCGCACTTCGAAGCCTGCTCGCTCCCGCGTTAGGCCACCCGGGCCAAGCGCCGACAAGCGGCGCTTATGGGTCACCGACGAAAGCGGATTCGTCTGATCCATAAACTGCGAGAGCTGACTCGATCCGAAGAACTCCTTGATGACCGCCGAGACGGGCTTGGAGTTGATCAGGTCGTGCGGCATGAGCGTTTCGATCTCCTGGAGGCTCATGCGCTCCTTGATCGCTCGCTCCATACGAACCAGTCCGATTCGGTACTGATTCTCAAGCAACTCTCCGACCACGCGAACGCGACGATTTCCGAGATGGTCGATGTCGTCGACCTTCTTCGTGAGATCCGTTCCGTTCTTGAGGTCGACCAGGTACTTAACCGCAGACAGAATGTCGTGTCGGCGCAGGGTCGGAAGATCGCCAAGAGCGATGTTCTCACCTGCGTTGTTGACACCCGTCGGGTAGTACTCGAGCTGCTCGTCACCATCAAACTCAAGCTTGTGGTTCAACTTGATGCGGCCGACTTTCGAGAGGTCGTAGCGCTCAGCATTGAAGAACAAGTTGTTGAACAGGTTGGTCGCGGTATCGAGCGTCGGCGGATCGCCCGGACGCAAGCGCCGGTAGATCTCAATGATCGCCTCGTCCTGAGAAACCGTCTTGTCCGCGAGCAGCGTGTCGCGAAGGGCAGTGCCCGTCGTGATCGGATCGAGGAAGAGCAGCGGGAACTCGAGGATGTTGCGCGACTTAAGATCGTCGAGATGTGCCTCGGTGATCTCTTCGTTGCACTCGACGATGACTTCACCGGTCTCCTCGTCGACGATGTCGATCGGGGCTACGCGCTTCACTGCATCGATGCGGATCAGGTCGTCCTGGCCGACTTGGATCCATTCGAGATTGGCTGCGCGGATCTTCCGAGCCGCGGCCTTCGTGAACTTTTTGTCCTTGCGAACAAGAACGTTGCCCTCGTCATCTTTGACCTCACGCGTACAGCGCTGGCCAATCAGACTTTCCGGCTCCGTCTTCTTGTAGATCTTCCGACCGTCGAGCTTGATGGTCTCGCTCGGGTAGAAGTGCTGGAGTAGCTCTTCGGGCTGGTAGCCCAGAGCCTTCAGCAGGACCGTGACATGAATCTTGCGGCGTCGATCGATGCGCGCATGAACGATGTCTTTGTGGTCGTACTCAATATCGAGCCATGACCCGCGATACGGAATCACACGACACGAGTAGATCTTCTTGCCGGCCGCGCTGGCCGTCGTCGAGATCGAGGTGTCGTAGAAGATCCCAGGGGAGCGATGGAGCTGCGAAACGATGACGCGCTCCGTCCCGTTGATCACGAAGGTGCCGTTCTCGGTCATGATCGGGATTTCCCCGAAGTAGACCTCCTGCTCCTTCACGTCGCGAATCGTCTGGGAACCTTCGGCGTCATCCCAAGCAACGAGTCGAATCGTCACCTTGAACGGCGCGGCGTAGGTCATGCCTCGCTGGAGGCACTCCTGGACGTCGTACTTCGGCTGTTCGAGGGCGTAGCCCACGAACTCGAGCGAAGCCGTGTCGTTAAAGTCCCTAATCGGAAAGACCGAGTTAAAGACAGCTTGCAGGCCGACACTCTCTCGCTTCTCCATATCGATACCGGTCTGGAGAAAGCGTTCGAATGATTCCTTCTGGATCTCAAGCAAATTCGGGATATCGATAATCCGCGGAATATGCGAGAAGGATTTTCGGACACGGGGCGCAAAGTCGGAAAAATTGGTCTCAGGCACGAGTGCAGTCACCCTCCTGTGTAGCCTTCGGGTTTCACGGACCACTCTTCCGCAAAACTTTGAGGCTTGACCTACGGCACACGGCAGAACCGGCCCCATCCCTAACGAGAATGAACCGAACCCACCGCACTATTCGAACGACGCGAGCGGTGCGCCATCCCTTCCCTCTTCCTCACGATCGGGTTCACAAGTGAACACGATTCGCGAAGCCGAGGGGGTCAAACAACTTGCATCAAACCCTGCCGCCCTCTTCCGCAAGGGAAGATCGGGCGGCGGGATTCGAGAGCAAGAAGATTTCTACTTGACGTCGACCTGACCGCCGGCTTCCTCGATCTTCTTCTGGATCTCGGCAGCCTCGTCCTTCGGCACGCCTTCCTTGATCGACTTCGGAACGCCTTCAACAAGTTCCTTGGCTTCCTTGAGACCAAGACCCGTGATGGCACGGATTTCCTTGATCACCTGGATCTTCTTGTCGCCGAAGGAGATCAGGATGACATCAAAGTCGTCCTTGGCTTCCACTTCTTCGCCGCCGGCCGGGCCAGCTGCTGCTGCAACTGCGACCGGTGCTGCTGCCGAAACGCCCCACTTCTCTTCGAGAAGCGTCGAAAGCTCAGCCGCTTCGATGACCGTCAAGCCGGACAGGGTGTCCACGATTTCGTTGAGATCCGCCATTTTCCTATTCCTTATTCTGGGCGGTGCAAGCGAATGCTCAGCACTCTCCCGCCCGGGTAAATTGAGCCTATGGGCATATAACCTTGCCCTTGAGCTCTAACTGTTCCGACCGCTGCCTTCTCGGTGGCGGCCAATCCGTTAAATCGAGGCCTAACATTTCGTCCGTAAGACGAAAGGCCTCGCACCATTCTTTGAGAACTACTCGCCGCCCTCAGAAGCCTTGGCCGACATGACCCGCGCAATCTGCGCACCAGGCTCGTTGAGAAGCCGCACCAGCTTGGTCGCCGGGGCTTGCAACAGTCCCACGATCTTTCCACGCAGCTCATCGAGCGACGGGAGAGTCGAGAGATGCTGGACACCCGAGGCGTCGAGCACCTCACCATCAAGCACGGCACCGCGCAATTCGAACTGCTCGTTGGCCTTCGCGTAGTCCACAAGGGTCTTCGCGAGAGCTACCGGATCTCCAAAGGAAATGGCGATCGAGGTCGTGCCTGTGAAATGTTCCTGAAGTCCTTCAGCAGGACCGCCTTGCGAAGCGAGTCGCAGGACTGAGTTCTTCGCGACACGGAATTCCGCATCACTCGAATCTGCCTTGCGAAGGCCGCCGCGAAGCGCCTCCATCTGCAGGACGCCGAGACCGCGGTAATCCGCAACGAACACGCTGGTAGCGCGCTCGAACTTATCCTTGAGCTCAGTGACCTGATCTTCTTTTTGCTGTCGAGTCAACATCGATGTGTCCTCTGCTCCTTCTAGCCGCTCAGAATTCCTTGAGCGGGCTGGAGGGATCGACCTTGAAGCCGGGACCCATGGTTGACGAGACAGAAACCTTCTTCATATAGGTGCCCTTGGTCGATGCGGGCTTGGCCTTGAGGACCATGTCGAGCAGAGCCGACGCGTTCTCCCAAAGCTTCTCCCCTTCGAAGGAAACCTTGCCTATGCCGCAGTGGATAATGCCGGCCTTATCGACGCGGTACTCCACCTTACCAGCCTTCTGATCGCGAACTGCTGCGCCGACGTTAGGCGTCACGGTTCCGAGCTTCGGGTTAGGCATCAGGCCACGAGGACCAAGCACTCGACCGAGTCGACCCACAACACCCATCATGTCGGGCGTTGCAATCACGCGATCAAACTCGAACCAACCCTCTTGGATTTTCTTAGCCAGATCGTCGCCACCCACGTGATCGGCGCCGGCGTCGCGAGCTTCCTGCTCTTTGTCACCCTTCGCGAAGACGAGTACGCGGGTATCTCGACCCACGCCGTTCGGCAGCACGATCGCGCCACGAATCATCTGATCCGCGTGCTTCGGGTCAACACCCAGGTTGATCGCGATATCGACGGTCTCGTCGAACTTCGCGGTCGGTGCGTCTCTCACCTGCTGAAGTGCGTCCTTCAGCGAGTAAAGCTTGTCCAAATCACGAGTTTCTTCGGCCTTCAGGTAACGCTTACTTTGCTTCGGCATCGCGTCAGCCCTCCACTTCCAGGCCCATAGATCGCGCAGTGCCTGCGATGATCTTGAGTGCCTGTTCGGGGTCGAATGCGTTGAGATCGTCCTTCTTGGTCTCAACGATTTCGAGCAACTGCGCCTTTGTCACCGTACCAACCTTGTTTCGGTTCGGTTCGCCAGAGCCTTTTTTGATCTTGGCCGCAATCTTGAGCAGCACTGCCGCCGGGGGCGACTTCAGAACGAAGGTGAAACTTCGATCCTGATAGATCGTGATTTCGGCCGGAATGATCAGGCCGTTCTTGTCCTGCGTCCTGGCGTTAAACGCCTTGCAGAACTCCATGATGTTAACGCCGTGTTGACCGAGTGCCGGTCCGACTGGCGGCGCTGGATTCGCCTGCCCAGCGGGGCACTGCAGCTTTACGACTGCCATTACCTTTTTAGCCACTGTTTATTGTTCTCCTCACCACTGGCGGTCCACGATTGGGCTGTGCCCTATCTCCCGCTCACCGTTGGCTGTAATCAGCGAAGCAAATCGCTCCGCTGGCCACCTATGACATGTTCCGTCCTAGGCCTTTTCCACATTCGTGTAGTCCAGAACAACCGGCGTTGCGCGCCCGAAAACCTGAACCATTACACGAAGCTTTTCTTTGTCTTCCAGGACTTCATCAATGAAGCCCGCAAAATTTGCGAACGGACCCGTAACAACTCGGACGGCTTCGCCCTCTTCAAAATGAATCAGGGGCTTCGGCTTAACCGCGCCTTCCTTAATCCGCTGGGTCATTCGTGCGACTTCTTCATCCGAGATCGGCGGCGGGTCGGTCGCATTGCCGACGAAACCGGTGATCTTCGGCGTGCCCTTTACGACATGCCACGTCTCATCGTTCAACTCCATGTGAACCATGATGTAGCCAGGGAAGAACTTCCGCTTCGAGGTTCGCTTCTGGCCGCCGACCATCTCGACGACGCTCTCCTCGGGAACGAGGACCTCAGCGAATTGCTCATCGAAGCCGGTCGTGCGTGCGCGCTCGAGCAGCGCCTTTTTCGCGCGCGTCTCTTGCCCCGAATAAGTATGAACGATGTACCACCGCATCTTGTCGGTATTGATGGTTCTGGTTTCATCCGAACTGGAGTTCGAATCAGACCCAGCTGCTCCCCCACCGGTCGCGCTTCCGCTTGCCGTATCCATCAGCCCAACACCATCTGCATCACACGACTCAGCCCAAAGTCGACGACGCCCAGAAAGGTTGCAATCAGTGCCACGATGACCAGGACGGAAATCGTGCCGTTGACCCACTCAGGCTGTGGGGGCCACGTGATCTTATTGAATTCGCCCTGAACTTCGTTCACGTAGTCTCTCGCTCGGGCAATGATGTTTTGTGATTCTTCGGCCATCGAATCCCCGCTCTTTCTACGTTTAGCTAGGCCGACGCGACTAACGCTCGAACCCAGACCTAACAAATTTCGTTGCGATTCCGAGTTGGCAGGCCCGGAGGGAATCGAACCCCCAACCCCCGGATTTGGAGTCCGGTGCACTACCAATTGTGCTACGGACCTACGAACTCGAATCAAAAGTCGAACCGAAGGCCTCTGTGCTCACTAAAAGCCTCAGGGGCCTTCGCTTTTTAAAAACCTCAGTAGGACTGCATAAGAGCTGCAGCAGGCCCAGCTAACGTCCTATTCGATCACTTCGGCTACAACGCCCGAACCCACCGTGCGGCCACCTTCGCGGA
>JASDVF010000057.1:0-60163 GCA_041440805.1 Myxococcota bacterium
TTCAGCCAGGCTGTAGCTCTCGCATGAGATGCGAATAAGCGCCTTGTCGACCGCGAGGCTTCACTGTCCTCATTGCTTCCTGGGGTAACGGGCGGGATACTCGCCCTGGGCGAGCGCCCTTGACCGCGATCCGCGGGCGATCCTCCCGGGAGCGATGAATGCAGGATTACGAAGCGTACGACGGACTGGGATTGGCTTCGCTGATCGCGAAGGGTGAAGTCGAGGCGGGAGCCGTTCTTGAAGCCGCGATCGAGCGCCTTTCCAATCGAGACGATCGCTACAGGGCAGTCGTGATTCGGATGTTCGAGGAGGCCCGAGCGCAGATCTCGGCGGGTTTGCCGAAGGGGCCCTTTCGTGGGGTTCCCTTCCTCTTGAAGGACCTCCATCTTGCCTGGCCCGGTGTTCGCCTAACGAACGGATCGCGTCTTTTTGAAGACTCGGTTCCAGACATCGAAAGCGAACTCGTCACACGCTATCGCCGCGCGGGACTCGTGGTCTTCGGTAAGACCCATTCCCCAGAATTCGGATTGACGACGAGTACGGAGTCGCGAATCTTTGGCGAGACCGCGAATCCTTGGAATGTGGAACATACATCCGGTGGATCATCTGGCGGCGCTTCTGCCGCGGTGAGCGCGGGGTACCTGCCGCTTGCGAATGCGAGCGACGGCGGAGGGTCCATTCGAATTCCCGCCGCTTGTTGCGGCCTATTCGGTATGAAGCCGACTCGCGGCCGCATGCCTTGTGGGCCGACACGCGGTGAGAGTTGGGGCGGTATGAGCGTCGTGCACGCGGTGACCCGGTCTGTACGCGATAGCGCGGCGTTGTTGGACGCGACGGCCGGCCCTGATTTAGGCGCGCCCTATGCGGCACAGCCTCCCGCTCGGCCTTTCCTCGATGAAGTGAGCGAAGCGCCCGGCAAGTTGCGGATCGCGGTGCAGGCGGAGGCGTGGAACGGGATGGCCACGCATGATGATTGTCTCGACGCGCTCGCGGAAGCGGAGGATCTTTGCCGATCGCTCGGACATGAAGTTGTTGAAGCGCCATTCGATGCGGGCGCGGAACAGCTTAGTCGCGCAGCAGTCACGCTTTTGGCGACGGATACACTGAACGCAATGACTGAACGTGCGGATGCTCTTGGTCGTCCACTCGTTGAGGAAGATGTCGAACCTGGAACCTGGGCGATCGCGCAATTTGGGGCGGCTCGATCCGCATCAGACTATGCCCGTGCTGTGCGAACGATCCATCAAACCGGCAGGCGACTTGCCGCGCACATGGAAAATTATGACGTCATCTTGTCCCCGACGATGGCGACGCCGCCGCTTCCACTTGGAAAACTGTCGCTCTCGAATCCGGACCGGGAAGAGCAGGGCGCTGCGACGCTCGCGAGTATTGGCTTCACGCAGCTTGCGAACGCGGCGGGGAATCCGGCGATGTCGGTACCGCTGGCTTGGAACGAAGGCGGGCTTCCGATTGGAATTCAGTTTCTTGGCCGGATGAACGACGAGGCCACGCTCTTTCGTTTAGCGGGCCAGCTGGAAAAGGCTCAGCCCTGGTTTGATCGACGGCCAGACCTCGACTAGGTCGTGAACACGATGTGTCGGGGACTCGACCTGAAGTGTTGTCGAGTTTCGTTAGCCGCTCGTGCTTCGGATTCTGCCGAGAAGATAAAATCCCGGAGGCCGAACGGCTCCGGGCGGAAACTGACGAAAGGACGAATGCCCGATGAGCGAATCGAATATGGCGGAAGCGACTAAAGGCCTCGGCCAAGAGATTGCAACCCGGTTCACCCCGGAACAAATCCGTACGCGACGAAAGCGAGACGTGGCCCTCGGCTACCGCTTGTTTGCCTCTCAGAAGTGGGGCGATACGGGTGACGGTCATGTGAGCGGTCGCGACCCCGAACGGACGGACTGCTTCTGGCTATTGCGAGAAGGCGTATCTTTTCACGCGGCTCATGTGGACGAGCTCGTGCTAGTCGGACCTGATGGAGAGATCGTGGAGGGGCCGGCCAAGAGTCAGATCAACGAGGCAGCCTACTTTATTCATCACCCGATCCTCGAAGCGCGGCCTGATCTAGTCAGTGCGGCACACGTGCATACGGGCTGGGGCACACCGTTTTCGGCGGAGCGTCGACCTATCCTTCCAATCACGCAGGAGTCGTGCCTCTACTTCGAAGATCATGCGCTCTTTGACGACGAAGAGGTACAGGTCCAAGGCACGGCGGGCGGAAAGCGAATTGCTGCGGCGATGGGTGCGAACCGTGCGGTGATTCTCGCGAATCATGGGCTCCTGACCGGCGGCCGCACGGTGGCCGAGGCGGTCGGTAGCTTTATTTCGCTCGAGCGTGTCTGCGAGGCGCATATGAAGGCTCGTGATGCGAAGCCCATCTCGGCTGCGGGCGCACGCTACGCAAAAGCAGATTTGGTGCGGTTGGGGGCGGGGCGCGGGCAGTTCCGATCTTTGATCGCTCGCCATGTTGGAGATCCTGAGATCGTCGAATCCTGAGCTAGGTGCCTTTGATGGACGAGGTCATCGGGCCGTAGGCGCATAAGCGATTCGCCCACGCGCAGGCTCCGAAGGCGCTGGAAACCCGGCAGTACACGGCCGATTGTGAGCCAAAGTAGCCCCTTTCGGGGTGCTTCTATTCGATTTAGTGTTTAGCTTGGTTTGCATTTCGCTCTCCCGGCAATCCGCACAAGGAATTCACCCATGGCCAAATTTGACATCGTTATTCGCAACGGCATGATCGTCGACGGCGCACGAAACCCGCGGTACAAGGGAGACGTTGGCATCAAGGACGGCAAGATCACGCGCATGGGGCGGATCAAGCCGGGGCAGGCGACGCGGGAGATCGAAGCCGATGGTCTCGTTGTGGCGCCCGGCTTCATCGACCTGCATACGCACTACGACGCTCAGGTTTTTTGGGATCCCTACCTAACGACGTCTGGTTGGAACGGCGTGACTTCGGTCGTGGTCGGGAACTGCGGATTTGGATTCGCGCCGTGTAAGAAGGACCTGCAGTACCGGGCGATGGAATCAATGACGAAGGTCGAAGCGATTCCGATGGCGACGATGGAAGCTTCGATTCCTTGGGATTGGGAAAGCTATCCGGAGATGCTCGACAGCATTGACCGGGTTCCGAAGGCGGTGAACCTGCTTCCCTATATTGGCGTGAACCCGCTTCTCATCTGGGTGATGGGTCTTGAGGATGCGAAGTCGGGGCGGAAGCCGACTGCGAAAGAGACCGAAGAGTTGAAGCGGCTTCTGAACGAGGCGATGGATGCTGGGGCCTGTGGATGGTCTTCGCAGACCCTCGGTACACCCGGTGATCCGACAGCTCCGACCGCGGGCGGCGCCGCGCAGTCCGATTTCGATGGCACGCCTATGCCCTCTGACGTGATGTGGCCGGAGACTCAAATCGCTTTGGCCGAAGTGTTAGGCGAACGTGGCGAAGGCTTTATTGAACTCTCGGGAGCGACGATGCCCCGAGAACATTGGGAAGAGCTCGCCGAGGTTTCCGGTGCGCCGATTATCTATCAGGCGCTGCCGGCTTCGAACATGATGATTGAGATGCATAAGAATCTCTTCGAGTGGTTTGAGGCCTGCGGCGAAAAGGGCCTGCGGATTTACGGGCAGGGGATCACCCAGAATCCGCCGCTTCTGTTCACCTTCGACTATTGGGATCTTTGGGGCCCTGTTTGGGACGAGGTTGCCGGACCTGAAGTTGCCAATGAAACGATCCTCAAGAACCTCGCAGATCCGGCCACACGGGATCGCTTGAAGGCCGAGCCTCTTAAGGTCCCGTTCATCGGCGGAATCGCCCAAGCACGGGTCGTTTCAGTCGCGAAGAGTGAGAACGAGCAGTACATCGGGAAGAGCGTGACTGAAATTGCCGAGGCGCGCGGCGTCCATGTCGTTGACGCGATCTGCGACCTTGTCGTCTCGGACGATCTCAAGACAAGCTTCCAAGTGCCGCAATTCGATATTGGCCTCGAGGGCATCAAACAGCTGCTCGACAATCCGTGGGTTATCCCGGGACTTTCAGACGGGGGCGCGCATCTCAAGTATCTCGCCGCCGGCAGTTATGCGACGGAGTTGATCTCCCAATACGTTCGAGAACATTCGTTTTTGACTCTCGAGGAAGCACATTGGCGACTGAGTGCGCTCCCGGCCTTCTGCGCGGGGTTCCAAGATCGAGGCACGCTTCGCGAAGGTGCGGCGGCGGATATCATCGTCTACGACTACGAGAAGCTCGACTACGAGTTTCCGAACTTCCGTCACGACTTGCCCGGAGATGAATACCGCGTCGCCTCTGCGGGAACGGGCTACCGGTACGTCGTGGTCAATGGACAGGTTACGATCGAAGACGACAAAGAGACCCATACCCATTCGGGCAAGCTGCTTCGAGGCGGACGAGCGAACGCCTAACGAAAGCTGAGAGCCAAGTGCGTAGCAAGCGGGCTCGGAGTACAAGCGGGATTCGGTAGCGAAACCGCCATAGGAGCGGCGCCACCGCAATGTCCGAGCCGCATCGCAATAAATACGAAGTCGTCTTCTCGGAACCCGGTGCGCTGACGGCAGCGCTGTCTTGGTACCGAGCGGTTGCACCTGGCGCCGTGTCGAAGGAGAGGCGCGAGTCGATCGAGCAGCCCGTCCTATCCGATCACTTTAGTTCTTCTGGGACAATCGATCGCATCGGAGTCGTCGAGCACCGACTATGAGGCGAACCGGTACGAATCACTTCGGTCGTATTGGCCTGACTGGGTGCGGATCGTGGTCTGGATTGACATACTCCGGCCGCCGCCGGAGAGATGTGGCGGGGTGAGCCTAAGGCTCCACTTCGAATCGAGCATCGGACTCGCGTAAGCGACACAGATGAGGCAGACGAGAAAAAATGACGGAATCGAACCAACCGCTTCGTCTCCGGATAGAAGACGCGCTCGGGCAATGGGCCCATTTCGTCGCGAGACATCGCTGGTCCTTGGTCGCGGCGATGACCGTCGTCACGATCGTGCTTGGAAGTTTCGTTCCTTCCATGGTCATCAAGATGGCTTCCGAGGATTTCCTCTTCGAGGATGACCCGGTCCGCGCCCGCTATGACGCCTTTAAAGAAGACTTCGGCCAAGATCAGATTTCGACGCTGTCGATCACGCCGCCTGAAATCTTTGACCTTGAGTTTTTGACTAAGCTCGCCGCATTTCATAGAGACCTAGAAAACGAAGTTCCCTTTCTCGAAGACCTGACGAGTCTCGTCAACGTGCGCTCGACGTACGGTCGTGGCGACGAGCTGGTCGTCGAGGACCTGCTCGATGATATGCCGACGACGGAGGCCGAGCTGATCGCGCTGCGTGATCGTGTTCGATCAACACCGTTCTATGTGAAGACGGGGGTGCTGTCGAGCGATGGTGGCTCGACGGGCGTACGGATTGAAGTGGCGGTGTACGGAGACGGCACGACTTACGCGACCGAGACCCCAAACGAGAGCGTCTCTGATGACCTTGACCTCGGAGGATTCGGAGAGGATGAGGCGGGAGCGACGACCAAGAAGAAGCCTTTCCTTTCCGGCGTCGAAAACGCGCAATTGATTGGCGCGATTCAAAATGTCATCGACCGCTACGCGGGGCCAGATTTCCCGATCCTGGCGGCTGGCGGGACCATGATGACTTACGAGTTCACGCAACAGCTCGGTCGCGACGTTCCGCTCTTCTTTGGAGGCGGGCTCTTAGTGATCGGCATCCTGCTGATCGTGCTGTTTCGGCGGTTAGGTGCCGTTCTGCTTGCGATCGCGGTCGTCGTCCCCGCTTCGATCAGCACGTTCGGGCTCGCGAGCTATTTAGGCATTGCATTCAGTGCCCCTGCACAGCTGGTCCCTTCCTTCTTGTTGGCGATCGGCGTTAGTTATTCCGTTCACCTCGTGACGATCTTCATGACGGATCGTGGGGAAGGGCGAACTCCCGCGGACAGCCTCGAACATGCATTGCGTCATTCCGGATTGCCGATCCTTATGACGGGAATGACCACCGCGGCGGGCCTGCTTTCGTTTATGGCAGCAGAAATGAAGCCAATCCAAGAAATGGGAATGATCTCGACGATCGGGGTCGCGGTGATGCTTTGTTATTCGATGGTGCTTTTGCCAGCACTGCTTTCGATTCTGCCGCTGTCAGGGCGTGAAGTGAAGTCGGAGGGTGTGGTCGATCGAATTCTGGCAGCGCTTGCGGTGTCCTCTGCCCGGCACCCATGGCCGATCGTGATTGTGACGGCGGTGCTCGTCGCGGGGGCGTTCGTCGGAATGACGCGGCTCTACGCGAGTTCCGACCCGGTGAGCTGGTTTCCGGATGATCATCCCTACCGCGTTGCAGCAGACCTCCTGGGCGAGCGCTACGGCGGGACGTCTGCGATCGAGATCGTTGTGGACACGGGACGAGAAAACGGCATCAAGGACCCGGAGTTGATGCGGCGTCTTGAGCAAATCGAAGTGATTGCTGAGGAGTTCAAGGCCAATGGTGCACGGCTGTCTCATACGAATTCGATTGTGGATATCGTGAAAGAGACGCACCAGGCGCTTAACGAGAATGATCCTGAATACTATGCGATCCCTTCGGATCCTTTGCTTCTGTCTCAGGAGCTGTTGCTCTTTGAGAACAGCGGGTCGGACGATCTAGAGAAAGTCGTCGACAGCCAGTTCAGCCGCGCCCGCTTCACGCTGCGGTCGTATTGGACGGACGGGGTCTATATGGGGCCCTTCCTAGACGAGTTCGAGCCGCGGGTGCAGGAAGCGATCGGCGAGATGGCGGATGTCAAATTCACAGGCATGTCGAGCCTAATGGCAAGGACTGTCGACGCTGTGCAGGAGAGCATGATTCGAAGTTATGCACTGGCGCTCGCGCTGATCACGCCGCTTATGATCTTGCTCATCGGGAGCCTGCGATCTGGGCTCGTGAGCATGGTTCCGAACCTCGTTCCGATTTTGCTGACCCTCGGGCTGATGGGCTATGCAGGGATTCCGCTGGACATGTTTACGCTCCTGGCAGGTTGCATCGCGATTGGCCTCGCGGTCGATGACAGCATCCACTTCATTTCAGGCTTCCGGCGCTATCGATATCAGGGCTACGACCCGGTGGCGGCGGTCGAGCGAACGATGCAGACAACGGGACGTGCGCTGCTCTTCACTTCAATCGCGCTGACTATGGGATTTGCCGTACTGCTGATGTCAGAGATGCTTAACCTTCGACAGGTTGGCGCGCTGACTGCCTTTGCGATCGCCACGGCGTTCTTGCTCGACGTGACTGTTACGCCCGCGCTTCTCGTGCTGACGCACCGAAAAGAACTGGTCGTATCAACTGAAGGGCCTACGCCCTAACGGGTCGCGACGGCCAGCCTGAATCGTTCTGGGATTTCTAGGGTGAGCTGGCTCGGGTCGAGGTATCGCGGCACCAGATCTGTGGGGTGGAGGACTTCTGCCTTTGCGAAGCCTGCCGCCTCAACTGCCTGAACGAGTTCAATGGGTTCGTATCGATTGATCTGGGGCTCACCTGCCCCGTTCAGGTACTCGGCCATCGCCTTGCGAATGATTTGATACCGCTCGGGCAGCAGATCCCAGGGCAACATTGAGTCGAAGATGAGCTCGCTTGTGGGAGCCATGAGCTTCGCCAGATCGCGAAGGGATGACTCTGCTGTGTCCCGGTTCAGGTAGTAGATCACGCCCATCCAGGAGACGACGCAGGGCTTAGTCGGATCGAAGTCTGTCTTGGCGAGGACCTCGGACGTGCTCTGCCGTTCGAAGTCGCAGGGTACGAGGCTCGTGTTATTCGGGGTGGTCCATCCGAGTTCCTCGAGTCGGTTCATTTTCCACGACTGAGTGCTTGGGTGGTCGACTTCGTAGAGGCGGAGCTCGCTGATCCCAGCAGGCTGTCGCCATGCAAAAGAATCGAGCCCGGCCCCGAGAATCACGAACTGCCTAACGCCACGCGCATAGGCTTTTGTGAGTTGATCTTCTACGAAGCGTGCCCGAAGCGGCAGAAAGAAGCGGTTCTCGAGCATGATCCAAGGCCCGCCGTCTGCGTATCCCTCGATCATGGCGAGACCCTCGGCATCCAGCAGCGCCTCCGCGTGGATGTCGTTCAACAAGGGTGGCTTGGGGTCGAATCGCAGATGGGCCGCGCGCGCCGCAGCGACTTGAAATGCAGTGTTACTCGGTCGTCCTTCAATCATGGCTTCTCCAGAGAAGTAATGACGATAACGCTCTTCGGGTCACATTCGACTTAGTCGTTCTGGATGATTTGGCTTCGGATGCTGCTGAAGCCAATCGTGGCTTTCATGAGGGCGGGGGCGAGTAGAACATCGGCGAGGAAGGCGATGACGATGGAGAAGGCCGTGAACCCGCCGAATCGCGTCAGGTTGTTGAGATCAGATAAGACATAGATGAGAAAGCCGAAGGTGAGGACGACGCTCGTGAATAGAAGCGCTTGGCCGGTCGTGCGAAGCGTGTCCTGCACGGCGGTTTCGACGGACCCGGTCTCGGAATAGCGGCGCCTGAAGCCGTGCATGAAGTGGATCGTGTCGTCGACTGCGAGCCCAAGCGCGATACTTCCGATCAGAAGCGAGAACATCTCGAGCGGCTGGTTGAGCCAACCCATCAGGCCGAGGGTCAGAACGATCGGAAAGAGGTTGGGGATCATGGCGATGAGCCCTAGTCGGAAGCTGCCTAGCAACAACATCATCAAAGGCGTAATGACGGCCAAGGCGATTCCGTAGGAGCGGAACATCGTGTCAATCGAGGCCGTGAAGGTTCTGCCCATGACCATCATCATGCCGGTGCGGCTTGTGATCGTTCCTTCGGGCAAGATGTCTTCGACGATTCGCTGGACTTCATCGCCAAAGGGGCCGTAATGGAGTGCGTCGACCATAGGCAGCCGGATTGTGAACCGTCCGACGCGGAATTCGCTGTCGACAATATCTTGTAGGTCGTCGCTTCCGCTGTTTTCGAAGAGGATGAGCTCCTGAGAAATCAGAGCGCGGTCATCTGGGACGACACGGGCTTCGGGGCGTCCTTCGTTAAGCGCTTGATGAATTTCCTTGACGACATCGACGAGGGATGCGCTCTTGCCCGCGGTCACAGCCCCGACTTGTAAACCTGTCAAGGTTTGGCGTATACGGTCCATTGCCTTCAAGACTTCGGGGTCGTGAAGTCCATTAGGCGCTTCGGTTTCAATCAGGAGTTCAAGGGCCATTGATCCGCCGAAGTGTTCGTCGAGCTTCTTGGACGCGATCTTTGCGTCCAAGTCGTCGGGGAACCATTCGAGATTGTCGAAGCTCACGTGGAGCCGCAGCATGCCGACAATGGCGAGTACGACGAGGAGGCCGCTACCGCCGAGTACGATTCCTGGGTGAGTCGTCGCGAATTCTCCTCCGCGCGAGAGAAGTCGAATAGATAGGCCGTCTGGTTCGGGCGTTTGATTCTCGGGTGTCTGCGCCGGCGGCGTCGGCATCTTCATTGGGATCACTGCGAGCAGAGCAGGGGCCAAGGTTAGGGTCAGCAGCAAGCAAATGATGATGCCCAGGGGCGAGACGATTCCGAATACGGCGATTGGGAGGAGATCCGCGGCTGCGAAGGAGGCGATGCCGCCAGCGGTCGTGAGTCCCGTCATGATGATCGGGAGGCCGGAGTGGCCAAGGGAAGCTGCGACGGCATCTTCGCGGCTATCACCGGCTTCAAGGCGCTGGAGGAAGATTGCGATCAGATGAACGCTTGCGCCGACGCCGATACTCAGGAGGAAAGAGGGGACGATCTCTGAGATGGGCATGGCCGGAATGCCCAGGGCGCCCATGGCTCCGAGGGTCGTGATGAGTGAGAGGATCGCGACGCTGAGCGGAATGAATACGCCGATTGCCCGACGTAAGACGAGGACGAGGAAGAAGCCAATCAGGCAGGTGGATAAACCCGTGAACACGAGAATGTTAGTCACGAGGGACGTCATCATGCGGACGTTCAAGATGGGCGCGCCGCCCGCATAGATCCGGAAAGACTCGCTGTTGAAGCGGTCTACCACGGCAGAGAGCGCCTTGACGACTTCCGCCTCTTGCGCGCCGGAGAGACGCGACAGGTCGCCCGCGTCCTCGGCGGCCCCTTCATTCGAATCTTCGTCATCGAACCCGGTGAGATCATCCGCGTCCTCGAAGAAGGCGGAGAAGGCTTCGAGCTCGACGGTCACGATCGTTAGGTCGGCGTTCTTTGATAGAATGAAGTCGACATAGAGCGGGTTGGCGAGTGCGCGCGCACGAATCGCAGCGAGCGCTTCCGGCGTCTCAGGCCAATCCTCGAAGAGCTCACCGACGATCAGGCCATCGTCGACGCCGCGCGTCTCGCGCGCATTGATCAGGCTCTTGACTTCCCGGACGTGGGGCACCTCGTCTTCGAGGGCCTCATGAAACTCGCGCAATTGCGTGAGGAATTCGAGGTCGAACACCTCTGGCGGTTCGAGCGCGATGAGGACCATGTCGTCGCGGCCGAACTCTGCAAGAAAGTCGTCGTAAGCGGCCTTCGTCTCGTCTCCCGCGATCAGGAACTCATCGACGGAGGTTCGGACTTCGATCCGGGGGATCTGGGTCACGCTCGCACCAATGGTGAGGAGGACGGCGAAAATTACGCCCCAGGCGTAGCGGTAAGAGAAATGACCGAGTTCTTCTAGTAGCGTTTCGATTCGTCTTCGCACGGCGGCGGACTCTAGCTTGGATCGTCCCCCGGTAGGCGATTTTCGGACTGAATTTCAGGGCTCGTCGAACCGGCTCGCTTGGTTACAATTTCGGTTCATCGAAGGAGAAGAAGACATGGCTGCAAGCAATGAATGGGACCTGCTGATTAAGAACGGAACCGTAGTCGACGGGACTGGACTTCCTGGCTTTCAAGCGGATATCGCTGTGCGCGACGGCCGCATCGAGCGTATCGGCCGCGTCGAGGGAACCGCTGCGCGTACGATCGATGCCGAGGGCAAGATCGTGACGCCGGGCTTCATCGATGTGCATACACATTATGATGTTCAGCTCGACTGGGATCCCGTTGCTTCGCCGTCCATGCAGCATGGCGTGACGACGGTCTTGACCGGCAACTGTGGTTTCACGCTCTATCCGGCGAAGCCCGAGGATGTCGACTGGTTGGCGGGGATGCTGACGCGGGTCGAAGGCATGTCGCGAGAAGCGATGGCCGAAGGCTTTAAATGGTCCGGTGGGAGTTTCGCCGAGTATTGGGCGCGACTCGAAGGCAAGCTCGGGCTTAACGTCGGCGGTTATGTCGGTCACTGTGCGATTCGTCGCATGGTGATGGGCGACGATGCTTCTGAACGCGAAGCGACGGCGGAAGAAATCGATGGCATGAAGCAGTTGGTCCGGGAGTCGATGGAGCAGGGGGCTGTGGGGTTCTCTACTTCGCAGCTGGATCTGCATGTTGGCGAAGACGGCCGGGGTGTTCCTTCGAACCACGCGACGCCGGAAGAGATCATTGCGCTCTGCTCCGTACTGTCTGAGTTCGCCCATGGCGTGATCGAGATCATCCCGCGTTCCCATAGCGAGGGGCACGATGAAGCGGACCGCGCGATGCTGATGGAGATGGCGCGAGTTTCGGGCAAGGCCATTGAGTTGGGCCCGCTATCGCCCGCCGCCGATCATCCGATGGGTTGGCAGAATACGATCGACTTCGTTCGGGAGGCGCGCGAGCAGGGCGTCAGGTTGCATCCGCAGTTCTCGACGCAGAAGCTGTCTTTGCATCTCCGACTCGATGACACTTTTGTGTTCGATGAGATGCCCGCATGGCGGAACGCCCTCGTGATGTCGACTGCAGATGCCTGCGAGAAGCTCCGCGATCCCGCACATCGTGATCAGATGCGGCACGAGATGGCGACGATTAGCCGCACGGCACCGGTCGGACTCGAGACGCTCGAGGTCGAGTATGTAAAGGACGAAGCCAATCGGCCGCTTGTTGGGAAGAGCGTTGAAGAACTCATGGCCGAAGGACACGAAGGCGACGCACTGGATGTCTTCTTGGATGTGTCCTTGCGTGAAGATCTGAATGTGGGTTGGGGAACGCGCATGCCGGAAGAGGCCCGGGTCTTCATTGATCATGTCGTCACGAACTCGATTAAGGAGCCGCTTGTAATGAGCGGTTCCAGCGACGGAGGCGCGCATCTCGCTAGTTTCGTGGGCGCGGATTACACGACAAAGCTGATCACCGATCACGTCCCCGGTATTCTGAGCCTAGAAGAAGCGATTTGGCGGCTCACCGGAATGCCCGCTGCGGTTCACGGTCTTGTGGATCGCGGAACCCTTCGCGTCGGAGCCAAGGCAGATGTGACGATCTTTGACCCCGAGCGCTTGGAAGCGGGCGAGCATTTCGTCGCGGCTGATTTCCCGGGCGGCACCGAACGCTGGTATGTGGATGCGACGGGCTACGACGCGGTGATTGTGAACGGGGTGACCGTGATGGAGCAGGGAAAGCATACGGGCGCATTGCCCGGGGAAGTGTTGCGCGGCGCCTAATAAGGTCCGGTAGCAGTTTCTTTCAATTCGGAGTCGTAAAGTTGGCGTACAAGGTTATTCAGTGGGCAACAGGTGGTGTCGGGCGAGCGGCGATCGAGGGCGTTCTCGATCATCCCGAACTAGAACTCGTAGGATGCTGGGTCCATAGCGAGGCGAAGGACGGAAAAGACGTAGGCGAACTGATCGGTCGAGACCCGATTGGGATCACCGCCACTCGCGACGTGGATGCGCTCCTATCGCTTGAAGCGGACTGCGTCGTCTACAGCCCGATCATGTCGAACCCGAAAGAAGTCTGCGCAATTCTTGAGGCCGGACTCAATATTGTGACGCCCCTTGGTTGGATCTATCCGCGCCGGATCGACACGGATGACGTGGAAAAGGCCTGCGCCTCTGGCAACGCGACACTTCACGGGACGGGCATCCACCCAGGCGGCATCACCGAACGATTTCCTCTGATGGTGTCTGGGCTCTCGCGTGCGATCACTCACGTGCGCGCCGAAGAATTCTCCGACATCCGGACCTATGGCGCGCCTGAAATCGTCGGTGAGATGATGCTCTTCGGGAAGACGCCAGAGCAGGCGCGAACGAGCCCGATGCTCAAGCTACTCGGCGGCGGCTTTTATCAGTCGATCGATATGGTGGCGGACAGTCTCGGATTCCGGCTCGATGAGTCGAAGCGGGCCACCCATGAAATTGCCGTCGCGACGAAGCCGATCGATTCGCCTATTGGGCCGATCCAACCCGGCCACGTCGCAGCACAGCGTTTCTGTTGGCAGGGAACCGTTGATGGCGAACCTGTCGTAACAGCCGCCGTGAACTGGTTCATGGGCGACCAGGACATCGAACCACTGGACGGCAGCGACCCAAGCCTCACATGGAGTTTTGGGAGCGGCGGGGAGCGATTCGAAGTCGGTGTGACAGGCGATCCGGATACGCTGCTCACGTTTAAGGGATGGCACCCTGCCTCAATCGAGGAAGGGCTTGAGCGAAATAATGGGATCGTCGTCACGGCGATGCATTGCGTGAGTGCGATTCCTTACGTCTGCGAAGCGGACTCCGGCATCAAGACCTATCTCGATCTTCCTATGATCGTGGGGCGAGCTGCACCTTCGCTCGGCCTGGGCGGCTAGCGCTCGCGACACCACCGCACCTAACGAGGCTTCTGCCATTCTGAGCGCGAATTCGATTCGCAGTGAAGGGTGGTAGGATGTGCCCTTCATGACCTCCAATGTTCTGGCAGAGAATCGCTCACAGATCCTGGCTTGCGGGATCGCGCTCGCCTTAGCGATCTGCTTCGTCTATTCGGGCGTTTTGGACCATGGTTTCGTGGGCTATGACGATGGAGACTACGTCGCGGGGAATCCGCAGGTGCTGGGCGGACTCTCTGCTGCGGGTTTGGAGTGGGCGTTCTCGACGGGGCACGCCGCAAATTGGCATCCGCTCACATGGCTGTCCCACATGCTCGACGTGGAGCTCTTCGGCGTAGACCCTGGCCGAATGGCTGCGATGAACGTGGCGATTCATATCGCGGTCTGTCTTCTGCTTCTTCTTCTACTCGTTGAGTGGACAGGGGCCCTATGGCCCGCGTTTGCCGCAACGCTCGTCTTCGCTCTGCATCCCCAGCGTGTGGAGTCCGTGGCGTGGATCGCGGAGCGGAAGGACGTGCTCGCCGCGTTCTTCTTCCTCGCGACGATTTTCGCATGGACACGTTATGCGCGCCGTCCTGGAGTCGCGCGATATGCAGCGGTTGCTTTGTTGCTCGTCGCGGGGCTGATGGCGAAGCCCGTGCTGGTTACGTTGCCTTTCCTGCTGCTGTTGTTGGACTATTGGCCGCTGGGGCGCTTGGGTGACGGGACTTGTGCCAGCGAAAACGACGATGGTCTGCTCTTTGATCGCAGTTCCTTCTTCCGACGAGTGGTCGAAAAGGGCCCGCTCTTCTTGATCGTATTCGCTTCGATCGGGATCACTTTGGTCGTTCAAGAAGAGGGTGGCGCGATGCGCGACACGTTATTCGCGCCGCTCGGCGAGCGAGGTTTGAACGCAGTCCATGCGTACCTTCGCTACCTGGGGACGACAGCCTGGCCCGTCGGGCTCGCGTGTTTCTATCCCTGGAAGCCCTTCGCTTCCGAGGTTTCGGGGTGGGCGCCCGGGTTGATGTTTGCCCTCGCTTTGCTTGGGGGCGTGAGTAGTCTGGCCTGGTGGCAGCGCGCGAGGCGTCCCTATCTGCTGGTCGGCTGGTGCTGGTTTCTTGGGGTCCTTGTTCCGATGCTCGGGATTATTCAAGTCGGGAATCAGTCGATAGCCGATCGCTATACGTATCTGCCGACTATGGGAATCTCGCTCGTCCTCGCAGCCGGTCTCGCGGAAATGCGTAGGCCGAGGTGGCGGGTTGCCGGGGTGGTGGCTCTGTTGGCCGTCGCGGCCATTTTTGTGGTGATCACTCCCAAGCAGGTGGCGACTTGGCGGAACGGCGAGACGCTTTACAGGCATGCGCTTGCGGTCACTGAAGACAACTATCTAGCGCGCTTCAATCTGGGGACGCTGCTGCTGCGGGCCAGTCCCTCGCGCCGTGACGAGGCGGAACTCCAACTATCCGAGGCTGTTAGGCTTGCACCCGATCACGGCGGCGCACAGCTGAACCTTGGTGCTGCGTATTGGATGGCAGACCACGTGACGCGTGCGGTGCCGCATTTTGAAGCCGCTGTGCGCCTCCGGCCAAGTGATCCGGAGGCCCATCTCAGTCTCGGTGCCGCGCGTTTCGAGCAAGGGCGCGTTGACGAGTCGATCGTACATTTCGAGACGGTCGTTTCGCTCCGTCCTCGAGATCCGAGGGCCTTCGATAATCTAGGCAGAGTGCTCCTTTCGGCAGGGCGCTTCGCGGCGGCCGAGCAAATATTCGGCCGTCTGCTTACGCTCGATCCGCAAAATGAGAACGCGGAGGCTGGACTGTTGGAAGCCCGGCGCAGACTGCGTCTCGAAAGCGAATAGCGGCGCGATTGTTTTGGTCCAGCCGTCGCACGTTTTGCACAAGTGCGAAGGCCGACCGATTCAGGCATGCTCGAAGTCGCGTGCGGTTCTGCGCGCGAAGCGGATCGTTTCCCGGAAAGAAGACTTCATCATCATGGAAATCGCACTCCTCGACCCCAAGAGCTACGACGGCGGCCAGCCCCATGATCAGTTTCGCTGGCTGCGCGAAAACGATCCCGTGCACTTTCATCCCGAGAGTGACGGAGGCCCGGGCTATTGGGCCATTACGGGATACGACGATGTGCGGGCCATTAGTCGGAATCATAAGGTCTTCTCGAACGAACCTTCGATCATGATCGCCGATGTCGCGTTCGATTCGCCGACCGAAGAGAAAATGATGTTGATGTCCGATCCACCGTACCAGACACAGCTTCGGCGCTTGGTGAGTAGTGCCTTTACGCCGCGTGCGGCGCGGGACATGCAGCCTCGTATTGCGATGCTCGCGAAGCAGATCATCGATGAAGTGATCGAGCGAGGAGAGTGCGATTTGGTGGCCGACATAGCGGGCGAGCTGCCTTCTTATGTGATCGCTGAGTTGATCGGTATGCCGCTGACGGACGGTCGGAAGCTGTATCAGTTGACTGAAACGATTCACTCCGCGCCAGAGTCTCTTCCCGAAGGTGCACAAGTGGCGGCCGGGGCGGAGATGTTCGGCTATGCGGCACAGGTTCTTGCCGAAAAAAAGGCGCGGCCCGGAGATGATCTCGCAACCCGATTGATTCACGCGGAGATCGATGGCCGTCGTTTGAATGACATGGAGTTCTTTCTTTTCTTTATGCTCTTAGTTGATGCGGGTGGAGATACGACGCGCAATCTCGTTGCGGGGGGAATGCTTGGGCTTCTCGAACGCCCCGCAGAACTAGCGCGACTCCAGGCGGACCTCGATGGACTCCTCCCGACAGCAAGGGAAGAACTTCTCCGATTTACGAGCCCGGTCGTTTATATGCGAAGGACCGCGAAGGAAGCGACCTACGTAGGTGGACAGAAGATTGAAGCCGGAGACAAGCTCGCGCTCTACTACGGCTCCGCAAATCGCGATGCCTCGGTCTTTCCCGATGCCGACCGACTCGATGTCGGACGGACTCCAAATCATCACGTGGCCTTCGGTGCGACAGGGGCCCACTTCTGTCTTGGTGCACAGCTTGCGCGTGTCGAAATCGACGAGATGCTTCGAGCGATTCTTACCCGGCTCAAGGGACTTGAACTCGCTGAAGAGCCGGAATGGCTGGCTTCGACCTTCATCTCCGGGCCCAAGACGCTTCCGGTTCGTTTTGAAGCCGGGACTCGTTAACGATCTCGATCGGCGAGCCGCACGAGTTGCCCACAAGTCTTCGGTTGGGAAGGGACTCACCGACACGAGACCTCATGTTGTTTGGCAGACGGCCGATCGATTACGAGGGCTTCGCGGAGTCGCGATTCCATCTCGATGACTAGGTGAGACCCAAGGCGAATATGGGCAAACGGCTATTTTTTCAGCTCGGTACAAATAACTGGCAGCGCGAGGGCGAGTTCGCGCCGGGCTCCGGCATTCTGCACGAATCGCATCACGCGGCGTACAACCGTATGCGCGGAACGCGCGCCTATTCGGTCTATCCCTCGACGACCCAGACGTCGGACGATCCATTGGTGCGGATCTTCGAACTCGACCATGAAGTTCCGATTTGCGAATCCGTTTCTCCAGTGAGTTCGTATCGCTTTCATTCCATGAGCGATGACGAATTCGATCGCTATGTGGACCGGCTCACGAACATCACGCGAGACGCGATTGCTGCTGCGGAAGAAGCCGAGGGCATGGATGTCACTCTGGCCGTCGCACACCATTGCTTCCTCAATCCCCTCGTTCTGGCTCGCTTGAATGCCGAACGGGAGGCGGCGGGACGGTCACGCTTCCCGATCCTCTGCTTTGTTCACGGAACAGCCCTTAAGATGTTTGCCCATGAGCAAGCCGGCTTGGATCCTGAATACCCAGAGCGCTTCCTCACGTTAATGAGAGAAGAGGGGGTGTTTTCGGGGGCGGAGAAAATTGAGTCCTGCGCGGCGATCTCGAATGAGCAGCTGGGGAAATTTGCCGACGTCTTTGGAGACTATCCGAGAGATAAAATGATCTTGTCCCCGAACGGATACAACTTAAATGTCTTTACGCCTAACGCAGCGGGGGATGCATCGCGCAAAGAGGTTCTCGGTCGCGTTGAGCTTGCGAGCGCGCCGAATCCCGTGTCTCTTGCACCCACGAGCGTGGCCGCGGATGCCGAGAAGGTCGTCGTCTTTTGCGGGAAATTCGCAGACTGGAAGAGACTCGACGCTTTGCTCGAAGCGGCGAGTCATTACGAGAATGACGACGCCGGGAAGACCGTGACGCTCGTGATCGGTTCCGGACCTGATTCCGCCGTGGATCACTATCACCGATTGGCCTACGAGACGCTCGGTTTGCGAAATACGTATTTTCTGGGGCCGCAGCCTCACGCCGTCATCGCCCGTTTGAATGCCATTGCGGATGTAGGCGTGTACCCGTCAGAGAGCGAGCCCTTTGGTCTGGTCCTGATCGAGGCGATGGGTTGCGGTACGCCCGTCATTGGCGCCGATTCCGGTGGACCGAAGGACTTCGTAACGCAGGAGACAGGAGCACTCGTTCCCGAATCTCCGGATCGCGCAACGTTTGTTGCATCGCTCACACGAACCGTGCGCGAAGCCCTCGCCGAAGACTGGAAGCACACGAAGGGGCCAGAGGCCTTCCTATATGCATCTTCGAATTTCAGCATAGACGGTCAATGTCAGGGCATCATCGATGCCGTTCTCGGAAATGAGAGCGACTGAACCAGCCTACGCGTGACTCTTTGCGTGCCACGAGCGCCCTGAAAGGCGAAGCTTGAAATGCAGACGTCGCCTGCGCCAACATTAATGGCGGAGGGGTAGGGATGTATCTTGGGATTGATTTGGGCACGTCGGCCGTCAAGGTGGTGCTCGCAGATGAGAACGACTCGATTGTTGGGGACGCATCCGCGGCCCTCGAGGTTTCTCGTCCCGCGCCGCTTCATAGCGAGCAGGATCCGGAGGATTGGTGGACGGCCTGCGACGTGGCTATTCGACGTCTCGGGCAAGCGCACGACCTAAGCGCGGTACGCGGGATCGGGCTCTCGGGCCAGATGCACGGGGCGACGCTGCTCGGTGAAGATGACCGGCCACTTCGTCCTGCGATTCTCTGGAATGATGGCCGGAGCGAAGCCGAGTGTCTGAGTCTTGAGGCGACGCCCCGGTTCCGCGAGCTGTCGGGTAACTTGGCGATGCCGGGGTTCACTGCGCCGAAGGTGCTTTGGGTACGAGAGCATGAGCCCGAGATCTTCGCCGCGACAAGGCGCGTTCTTCTCCCTAAGGACTTTCTTAGGCTTCGAATGACGGGTGATGCGGCGACGGATGTCTCCGACGCGGCGGGCACGCTATGGCTCGATGTTGCGAAGCGAACTTGGTCCGATGAGCTGCTGGCCGCGACGGGCCTAACGACGTCGGCGATGCCCGAGCTGTTTGAAGGTAGCCAGGCGACGGGTGTGCTTCGCGCGGAGGTGGCTGCGTCCTGGGGGATGGAGCGAGTCCCAGTAGCGGCAGGAGCAGGCGATCAGGCTGCTGGCGCACTTGGGGTGGGTGTCGTGAAGCCAGGAGAAGCCTCGCTCTCGCTCGGCACCTCCGGCGTGCTCTTTGTCGCGAGTGATTCGTTTCGGGCGAATCCTGACCGTGCGGTTCATGCCTTCTGTCATTGTTTGCCGGATACCTGGCACCAAATGTCGGTGATTCTCTCGGCGGCGAGCTGCCTTTCCTGGGTGACGCAGCTTGTGGGTGCGAAAGACGAGGGGACGCTGCTTGCGGAAATCGAGGCTGCGGACCGTCCAGGGGACGCGCTGCTCTTTCTTCCGTATCTCTCCGGGGAGCGGACGCCGCATAATGATCCGAATGCGACGGGCACTTTTCTCGGCCTCACGCACGGGACCGATCGTGTGGCGCTTGGACGGGCGGTCCTTGAAGGCGTCGCGTTTGCCTTCGCGGACGCACAGGATGCACTCCTGTCAGCGGGCACTGGGATCGATTCGGTCTCCGTGATAGGCGGCGGCGCGCGGAGCGCGTATTGGGGGCGGATCATGGCGAGTGTTCTCAATCGACCGCTGACCTACCGTGCGGGGGGCGAAGTTGGGCCGGCCCAGGGCGCTGCACGGCTTGGGCGCCTCGCTGTGACTTCGGAGACCCCAGAATCTTTTTGTCATGCGCCTCCTATCGCGTTCGAAGTCGAACCCGACCCGCAGCTTCGCGATCACTATGCCTTGCAGCTTGAACGCTACCGAGAATGCTATGCACGCTTGAAAGGAATTTTCCGATGAGTTCTTCCTTCTTCTCCGATGTCGATACGATCTCCTTTGTTGGGAGGGACGCGGACCCGGATGCTCTTGGCTTCCGTGTGTATGAACCGGATCGAATGGTGCTCGGCAAGCGAATGGAGGACCATCTTCGATTCTCCGCATGCTATTGGCACACGTTCTGCTGGCCTGGGGACGACGTCTTTGGAGACGGCACTTTCGATCGACCGTGGCAGGCGTCTGGCGGGGATCCTATGGCGCTCGCGCACATGAAGCTCGATGTGGCCTTCGAGTTCTTCAGCAAGCTTGGAGTGCCGTTCTTCTGCTTTCACGATCGGGACATCGCGCCGGAAGGCGATAGCTATCGCGAGAGCGCTGCGCGCCTCGACGAAATGGTTGATGCCGCCGCCGGGAAGATGGAAGAAACCGGCGTTCAACTTCTCTGGGGCACGGCGAATCTATTCGGGCACCCGCGTTATGCCGCGGGAGCAGCAACTAATCCCGACCCATACGTGTTTGCCTACGGGGCCGCTCAGGTAAAGCACGTCATGGAAGCGACCCAGCGACTTGGCGGGGCGAACTATGTCCTTTGGGGTGGTCGGGAAGGCTATGAGACGCTGTTGAATACGGACCTTCGACGAGAGTCGGATCAGCTCGGCCGCTTTCTCTCGTTAGTCGCGGAGCATAAACACAAAATCGGATTTGAGGGGGCACTCCTCATCGAGCCGAAACCTCACGAGCCGACGAAGCACCAGTACGATTCCGATGTCGCCGCCATCTACGCGTTCCTTCAAAAATATGATCTGACAGATGAGTACCGAATCAATATTGAAGTGAATCATGCGACGCTGGCGGGGAAGAGCTTCCAACACGAAATCGCAACTGCAGTGGCTCACGGAATTCTCGGGAGCCTCGACGCGAATCGCGGGGATCCGCAGAACGGCTGGGATACAGACCAGTTCCCGAATAGTGTCGAGGAGATGACCCTCGCGCTCTATGAAGTTCTTAGGGGAGGCGGCCTCTCGACGGGTGGCTTCAACTTCGACGCGCGCTTGCGAAGGCAGAGTGTCGCTCCGACGGATCTCTTCCATGCTCATGTCGGCGCAATGGATGTCCTGGCCGAGTCGCTGATTAATGCGGCCGTCCTAATCGAAGACTCGACGCTTAAGGGCTTCGTGGACGATCGTTACAAGGGATGGACTGGGGGGCTTGGTGCGGAGATCGCCGCGGGGAAACAATCCCTCGAGTCTTTGCACGCTTTGGTTGCGGAGGGCGAGATTGAGCCGAAGCCACGATCTGGTGGACAAGAGATGCTCGAAAATCGTGTGAATGCCGTCCTGCGACGCTGAATCGCTTTACCCGCTTGGAGTATGAATGACGATTTCGTCCGCTGAACTCATCGAACGCGCTCGAGAAATCGCACCTCGCGCCGCCGCTCGCGCCGTTGCGACCGAGGAGCAGCGTTCGCCGCACGATGACACGATTCAAGAGTTGATCGATGCCGAGCTGTTTCAGATCCTCGTGCCTAAATGTTATGGCGGCCATGAGGCGGGAATCGAGACGCACGCAAAGGTGATCGAAATCATCAGCGCGGCCTGCATGTCGACGGGCTGGATCACTGCGTTTTATTCGGGGCACAACTGGATAGCCACGAAGCTTCCCGAAAAGGCACAGCTAGAGATCTTCGCAGATCGCTCCTTCGCAATGATTCCGACTTCGACCGCGCCGACTCTCAAGGTCGTTCGCGACGGGGAGGGTTTTCGACTCTCCGGCCAGTCGGCTTGGAACTCCGGCATTATGCACGCGGATTGGGTGATGCTAGGTGGGATGATCGAGGGCGAGGGGCCCTCTTTATTCACGATCCCTGTCGGAGACGTAGAGGTCATCGACACCTGGCGTATGAGCGGGATGGCAGGGACGGGCAGCAATGACGTGAAAGTGGAAAACGTCTATGTCCCCGCGCACCGCGTCGTTTCGATCCCCGGCCTGGCCGCGGGCGAGACGGAGGGAAGTCGGATCCATAAGAACCCGCTCTATCAGATGCCGATGCTTCCCTTTTTATATATGGAAGCGCTGCCCGTGTTCTCGGGCGGCCTTCGAGGAGCAACGAATGCGTTCGAGGAAGTCATTCAAAACCGCGTGACGAGCTACGGGCTCGCAAAGTCCGCCGAACAGCAATTCAGTCACGTTCAATTAGGTGAGATTCAGGCTAGGGCGGACGTCTCAGAAATTCTCGTCGAGGACATCATAAGGCGTACTCAAGCCGCCCACGCGGCCGGCGACTTCGGCATGCCTATCCGAACGCGACTCAAGGGACAGGCGGGCTTCATTGTTGACCATTGTCGGTCGTCGGTGAATGAGCTCGTGAAACATTGCGGCGCCACGAACTTTAGTCGCGATGCGCCGCTTCAGCGCTTCTTCCGTGACCTCAACATGCTGTCGACCCACGCTTTTTGGGACTGGGACTCCGCTCGAGAACAGCTCGGGCGAAATCGTCTCGGCCTAGATCCCACCTACTTGCTTCTCTAGGCCTCGAGAGCCGTCGAGTGATGGCGCGCCTACTTCTTCATGTGGCTCGCAATCATCTTCGTCAAGAAGAGCGTCTCCTCGGGATCCATCCGTCCGACCGGTGAGGTGGAGTAGGTGGAGGCCATCACGCGGCCTGATTGCGTGAGGATGAACTCGCTCGGTTGAATATGCCCGCGTCGGGGTTCCCAGAAACCACCGAATTGGTCGGCTGTCTCCTGCGTCACGCTATGTGCGACGGGGAATCCAAGATTCGCGGCGACCTCGAGAACCTTCTCCTCGGGCTCGCTGGTTCCCGCGAGAAGGCTTACTCCGATTTCTGAGAACGCTGCACGGCGTTCTTCATAGCCGGCCAGGAGCCGGACACAGAAGGGTCACCAGTGGCCCCGGTAGAAGAGCACTATTTGGTAGGGCGTCTCAATGCCATCCGGGAGCGTGACTTCGCCGCCGCCCGCCAAGCGGAGTTGGATCTTCGGGAAGCTATCGCCGCCGTCGAGTTTCACTGACATCTCGTGTCCTCCAGGCCGCCAGCATACATGAGCGAGCCTTATACGTTGGCCGTTCCAGCGAAGCCTCAGGTGAGTTCATGGAGGAACGGCCCCCCGAAGGTAGGGTGTTCCATTCGGTACGTCGTTGACGGTCGATGTCGGTGGTTCGTCACTTTTACACGGTTTGCCGCATCGAAGTGAGGTGTCTTTCGACCGCATTCGAAACGATTTTACTCAAGTTGTAAAAAAATAGAGTCTAATGGCAATCGCCGGAACCGACCGTCCATAAAGGGGAAAAGACATTCGAGGATCGGAGGCTCGTCATCGAACAGCTGGAAAACAGCGTTTTTCTCCATCATGTTTTTCTGGTTGGCACGTCTCCTGCTTCTAAGTTGCGTGCAATGTCGGTGGCGATGACGCCCGCTCCAAGTGGAGCCCAACAACCACCGCGCAATTCGGAAGTAAAAATCATGGAAGCCCTTCTCGCAGAGTCCCAGTTAGAAGACGGACGAATCCCGGCCGCGCTTAAAGAACAGGTTGTCATCGAGCACGAGCCGCTGATCCGTTACATCGTCAATCGTTTGGCGGTCCGACTTCCGAATCACATTGACCTTGATGATCTTTACAGCACCGGCGCAATTGGACTGATGGATGCCATCGATAAATTCGATCCCGGCAAGGGCTGCAAGTTCAAGACCTACGCCGAGTTCCGAGTTAAGGGCGCCGTACTCGATCAGCTCCGTTCCCTCGATTGGGTGCCACGCAGCGTTCGCCAGAAGGGCCGAAAGCTCGAAGCGGCCTACAGCGACGTCGAACAGCGGCTTGGCCGTGCGGCGACCGAGGACGAAGTTGCTGACTCCCTCGGACTCGAGATCGATAAGTTCCACACCATGATCAACCAGGTTCGCGGCATCTCGATTGTGAACCTCGAAGAAGTTCGCGGCACAAACTCCGAAGGTGACAAGGCGGGAACCTTCGCCGACGTCGTCGAAGACGTGACCGCTGAGAATCCCTTCGCGGCGCTCAAGTCCAGGGAGACCAAGCACGTCATCTCCGACACGATCAACGCATTGCCCGAGAAAGAGCGCCTCGTCATCTCGCTCTACTACTACGAAGATCTCAACATGAAAGAGATCGGAAAGATCCTCGGGATCACCGAAAGCCGCGTCTGCCAGATCCACACGAAGGCGACCTCACGGCTCTCGGGCAAGCTTCGCAACCTCGTCGACCGCTAAGTCGGTTGGGGAGATGCAGCCCGCTCTCGGGTTGCGTGTCTCCATGATGCGGTAGATCCTTTCGGCTTCGGGCGCCTGATTCGAGGCGCCCAGGGAGGATCCGCGTGACGCAGGTTGGAACGGTACTCAGTCTCTTCCGGTTTCCCGTGAAGAGCATGTTGGGCGACAACCCGGACGCGATCCACGTTAGTGAGTCCGGGTTCTCAGGCGACCGTGGTTGGGCTGTGCGCGACGAGCGTCGCGGCGACTTCGCGACGGGGAAACGCGTCGCTGCCCTGATGAGTTGTCGTGCGATTGCGGCGTCTTCGGACGGGGCTTACGGCGTGCCGCAAATCGAGTTGCCTAACGGTGACCGGTTCGCCGCAAATGACGAGGCGGCCTCGAAGCGCCTTTCGGCGGCGCTCGGGAGAGATGTCACGCTCTGGCCGATCGGTGCCAATCCGGCTCCACCTGAATCCGTCGAAGAGGTCGCGGATCCCGCGGCAGACTTTCGGTCGACTATGGCGCGAGCTGCCGACGAGCCCATGCCCGACTTCTCGGCGATCCCGCCGGAGCTTCTTGCGACCTTTGGCAATCCGGAGCGGCCCTATGTGGACTTCGCGCCGCTCATGTTGTTGTCGCAGCAATCTCTCGATTCGATTGCTTCGGCTGCGCCGGACTCGGAAATCGATGTGCGCCGCTTTCGTCCGAGCGTCCTCGTAGATACACCGAGTGACGAGGCTTTTCCTGAACAGGCGTGGGTCGGCAAGCGGGTGCAGATCGGCGAAGTCGTCCTCGACCTTCGAATGACCTGCCCGCGATGTGTCATGACAACCCACGGCTTTGCAGACCTCGAGAAAGATCCGACTGTTATGCGAACCCTCGTGCAACAAGCCGAGGGAAATCTTGGCGTCTACGCGACCGTCACCCAGACCGGAACGATTCGCGTCGGTGATGTGATTGAGGTCATCGGTTGACGCCGGCTACCCCGTCGATCCCGCGGCGCGCGGACTACGGGAACGGTTGCTACCGGCGCGCGATCAGACTGGAAGGGAATGCAGTATCCGTTCGCGGAGAACTCGTCGATGACTTTCATCACTTCGCCGTCGACCTGCGAGTGGATGCAGGGCACGTGCAGGAGATCACGGGCGAGGACATTCGGGTTCCGTGGACGACTTGTCCCGGTGCCTTGGCGCCGCTTCGGTCGATGGTTGGCGCTCCTGTGGCTGCATCGATCCTCGACTTACATCGCTTCACGCCCCCTCAATCGCAGTGCACTCACCTGCACGATCTCGCGTGCTTAGCAGTCGCTCATGCGTCGCGTTTGAGCGATTCAGGGGGGGCGGCGGCTAGGCGCTACGACGTGAGCCTCCCGGATCGGCAATCGGGGAAGACCTTTGCAGAGCTCTCTCGTGACGGGGAGGGCGTCCTCTCCTGGTCTCTTGCACGCGGCACCATCGAGAGCGCTACGCCCAAAGACTTTCAGGGAGCGCCGCTTGCAGGACGCCCCTTCAAGGAAATTCTCATCTCGTTAGGCAATCCGGATGCCATTGAAGCCGCGTGGGTTTTGCAGAGGGCGGTCTTTGTGGGTACTGGTAGACGCCACGACTTCGAGCGCATGACCGTGGCGACCGAGTTCGCGTCCGTCGTTGGTGGGGCATGCCACAGCTTTGCGAAGGAGCGCGTGTCGCAAGCGCGCAAAATCCCAAACACGGTCCGCGACTTTTCGGATTCGTCGACCGCGAGCTTCGACCGCGAATAGGCCTGGATCCGTGCTTTTAGGGAGGTAGAGCAAGGTTCGGCAGGAGGAAAGGTCGCCTGCGTTTATGAAGAGGTGGTGCGATCCATCACCGCGGGGAAAGATCCGTACTCCGTCCCGATCTAGTGTCGCAAAAGTGACTCAGGACGTCTTAACTCGCCGGTGGGCTCGACGCGCCGAAGATCTCCGTCATTCCACCGACCCTCTATGAGCATGCCCATGTAGTTCCCCCACGTTGCGGCGGAGCAGGGCGTACTAACTCCCCAAGTCGGTAATGACCGCACGGCCTACATAGGCACCCGCTTCGAGTTCATCGAAGACCGCCGGTAATTCGGAAAGGGATGCGGTGCGCCCGATATGACTCTTGACTTGGCCGGCTGCGGCCATGTCGACGAGTTCACGCATGTCCTGAACGTTTCCGACCGCTGAATAGATCAGGGTCGGATCTTTGAAGAAGAAGGCGAAGGGGTTGATCTCGAGATTGCCCTCACTGGTGGCCGGTAGGCCGACCGCGACGAAGAGCCCGCCGCGCCTAAGGAGCTGAATTCCCTGATCGAAGCCGGCGATTCTGGCGGTGAACGCGATGCTCGCATCAACGCCGCCGAACTCACGATCGACGAGTTCCTGAGCGTCCTCCGGGCTCACTGCGTAGTCGGCACCGAGCGACTTTACAAATTTGAGTTTATCTTCGCCGACGTCGACACCGATCACCTTGTAGCCGAATGCCTTGGCGATCTGAACGGCGTAGTGCCCGAGGCCCCCGGCGGCGCCGAGGATTGCGATCGGGCGTCCGGGTTGGATTTGATGCTTGAATAGTTTTTTGACGGCACCGTAGGCTGTTAGGCCGCCACAGGCGAGGGCGGCTTCCTCGTCGCCAACTGAGTCGGGAAGCTTGACGAGCGACTTGGCCCAGACGCAAAATTCCTCTGCGAAGGTTCCCATGATGCCCTGGGTTTGGGCACAGTGTCGCGGCTCGCCACGCATGCAGTATTCACAGGCGCCACACCAATAACCGCCGCCAGTTCCGCCGAGACCGAGGATCACGCGGTCTCCGATTGCGGAATAACGTTCTGCGCCGGGACCAAGAGCGATGACTTCGCCGATCGCTTCGTGTCCGATCGGGCCGGTGTCGGGGACGCCCGCCCAGTCGCCGCGCACGATATGCAGATCAGAATGACAGACGCCCGCGGAACGAATTCGAATCAAAGCCTCTTCGTGGCCGGGTTCCGGCGTCGGGAATTCTTTGATCTCGAGCTTTCCTTGTTCGAGGTATGCGGCTTTCATATTGGGCTCCAAGTGAATGTCATTCGGTTTATGCGTTCGTGATCTAGCCGCGGAGTATCGCAACCTCACGGAGAAGGGGTAGGCCCATTCAGGGCCACCTGGAGGAGATCTACTCGTCAGCGATCCAGCTGCCGTGGAAGCCGAAGGGCACGCGCTCAGGGAGTTTGATTCTGGCGACGGGAGCAGCGGTAAAACAGCTCGCGTCGACGATTTGGAGTTCACTCTTCGCCGACTTCTCGTCGTAGACGTAGTTCATGACCCAGCCCGAATCACTATTCACGTCCGTATCGTTCGCAGCAACGAAGACCGGTTCGCCAGGAATCATGCCGGCCCCGTACTCATGGCGTTCGCTTCCGCCGGTCTGCAGATCGAACTTGAGATGCCCACCATCGTCGCCGGTTTCCTTGTTGCTCGCCTGGAGCGTGTAGGCGTAGCGATTCTGGAGCCCAACCCGCCGATCGTCAATTCTCGGGAAGTCCATGCTGCGATCATCGATAGTGGATTCGCGGACCGTACCGAGGGTGAGGTCAAATTCGAATCGGTGCAGAGAGTTGACGCTATTGGCCATCGTCATATCGCCTGCCTCTCGCCAAATTTCGCTCATCCGGCAGACGTCGAAGTAGACTTTCTCGGATCCGTCCTCGATCGCATCCCACGCATTGACCGCATGAAAGACATAACAAGGGTCGACGTCGAACCAACGCACCTCCGCGTTCGTTCCTTCGCGCGGCATCAACCCAATGCGTGCGCCGTAGTCGTCGCTCCAGTGAAATGGCATGGTTCCACGGAGCGCGGCCTGGAGATCGAAGACCACGGGAAGGTCCATGAAGATCGTGTACTTCCGGCTGATCATGAAGTCGTGGACCATAGTCGGACCCGGCACATCGATCTCTTCGCGCTGGAGCACCTTCCCCTCTGCACTGATTCGGTAGTAGACGAGGTAGGGCGGGAGCTGGCCATAACCGAAGGCGATCAGCTCGCCGGTTTCGGGGCAGACGTGGGGGTGAGCGGTAAACGCTGTGTTGATGCCGCTATCCCCTCCGGCGCCGAATGTGCAGGGGCCTAGGGTGTCGAGTTCCGAATCCAATTCATAGGGAAAGGAGCCTTCCTCGAGTGCCAGGATCTTTCCGGCGTGGCGAAGGATATGAGTGTTCGCCTTCGAATTGACGTGATCGATCACCCCTAGCTCCGAAATGCGGGGCGCGAGCGCATCCGCAAGTGAGGGCGTCTTCACATAACGATTTCGGTACCAAGCGGCGCGTCCATTTTCGATTCGAACACCGTGAACCATGCCATCGCCTAGAAACCAGTGCGGCGAGCGTCCAGTAGAAGGGTTCGCACCATTTCGCACAAAGAGGCCTGTCAGCTCGGGAGGGACCGCGCCTTCGACGACGAGGTTCCGTTCGTCGAGTTCATTCATTACGGGCGCGAAATTTCCTCGCAGGTGGAAGGGCAGCGGTTCTGTTGACACCTAATAGACTCCTGGCCGCGACATACGGCAGGCTGCCGCAGTGCGTTCATACTGTAGCTCTCAGGATCAGCAGCAAAACCGATTGAAAACTGGCCTCGAGACCCTCAGTCAGTCGTCGAATCGGCAACATTCCGGAGCGGTCTAAGCGCGTAGACGTATCGCTCTTGTCGGAATTCGAAGCCGATTCTCTTATAGAGAGCGATCGCGGCTTCATTCCCTTCACGAACATGAAGCATGGGTCGCTTGCCCTGCATTTGAATCGATTTCGCGACAGCCAAAGTGAGGCGCGCGCCGAGGCCTTCTCGTTGGGCTTTCGGGTGAACACAGACGGCGGAGACTTCGATCCAGTCACCAGACCGCATCCGTTCACCCGCCATCGCAATGAGCTTGCCTTCCCGCCGAAGGCCGACATAACAGCCTGTCTCGATCGTGCGGGGCATAAAGGGGCCCGGTTCCGTCATTTCTGCGAGGGCGAGCATCTCGGGGACGTCCTCATCCTGAAGCGGATAGAACTCAGCGGGCGTGGTCTTCGCAGACGCACGCGGATCGATCAGAGGAAGATTCCGGGGAAGCCACTGCGTCGCCACTTCAGCGAGGAGCGGCTCCCAATCCGGCGGGATGGCAGAGAGCTTGGGTCCCATCAAGAGCGCGACGCCCTCTGAGCCCGTTAATTCGGAAAGCCCTGCCCAAGACTCTTCACTCTCGTCGCGCATTCCGCAAAAGGGTGAGACATCCGGGCGGAAGCGGACCGCGCAACCGTTGCTGGATTCTTCCGAGAGCAGCTTCTGTTCTGCTTTGAGTGCGTGCCAGACTAAGTTGTCTAGGGGATCAGGGGGCATGCTCGACCTCGAATACGGCAACGGTAGTCACATGGGTAGGGCGTGTCTTGGCTGGCCAGCACACGTACAATTCAGCGTGCAGGGTGTTAGTTTTCGTGCGCCGCGATCTGGAAAGTGATGGTATGATACAGCGTGCGACTCGCTGATCCATCGGCCGGAGGCTGCGCTTCGCTGGCGCGACATATGGCTAGAGCCAAAACAATGACCAGTAGTGTTATGAGTCAGGCGTAGTACCAAGGGAGATCCAGATCCCAACATCCGAACTGGGATGTCGTTTTCGAGAGATATGGAACTACGATGTATCTTCGAATACAGGCTGAGCGGCGAATATCGATCAGACTTCGTGCGGTTACCGCCCCCTGAGGTGCTTAGGGATACGGGTATCTTTCGAATCGAGGCTCCAACCCTTGAGCAGGGCGATGCATTTATTATGAATCACGGCCGGATGCAGCGGGTCCCGATCGTTAGAGGGTTTATCAGGTGCATTCGTGAGGCTAAAGTCGGCCTCGGATCCCCCCGATCCCTGTGCAAAGGACGCATTCGTTGACTCGTTTTGATCATCGCTTCGCATACGCACTGTTCATTGTTTCCGGGGCGACCAGTCTCGTTTATGAAGTCACTTGGTTCCGAAATTTATCGCTGATTTTCGGAGCGAGCTTTGCGGCAACGAGCATCGTGCTTGCTTCGTTCATGGGGGGCATGTCCCTAGGCGGCTTCAGCTTCGGCCGTCTATCGAAGCACATAGAACGTCCACTCCGAGCCTATGGTCTGCTCGAGATTGGTGTTGCGCTCTTCGCGCTCGTTCTGCCGAGCCTGCTTCAAGGAGTGGACGCGTTCTACGTCAGCGTTGCTACCGGGGATGGTGATCCAGGCACCGGCCTGCTTGTTCTTCGTGCGACGCTCGCGTTTGCGATCCTTGCCTTCCCAACCTTTTTGATGGGGGCAACGCTCCCGGTCATCACTCGACTACTTGTGAGCGACGGCGATCATTTCGGCTCGAGGCTTTCTTGGCTCTACGGGTCGAACACGTTTGGTGCCGTAGTCGGAACGCTGCTCGCGGGCTTCATCCTTATTCCGGCGCTAGGCGTCTGGCATACGCAGCTCGTTGCGGTGGCGCTGAATCTCGCGATCGGCATTACGGCGATCGTGATCGATCTTCGGATTCCGCCCCTCGTCGATGCCGATCGGGATGACGACGGGGCAAGCTTCGCCCCAGATTTTGATGAGGGAGAGCGGATTGCCTTGCAACTCGTCTTCTGGGGGACGGCGCTCTCGGGGTTTGCTTCTCTTTCACTCGAAGTGCTCTGGACTCGAGCGATCGCGATCGCGGCGGGGAGTTCGACTTACAGCTTCACCGTCATGCTTGCCGCATTCCTGATGGGTATCGCGCTCGGAAGCTGGCTCCACGCGCTCACCGCGACGCGCAAATTTTCGCTCGCTGTGAGATTCGGCAGCGTTCTTTTGTTAGCAGGCTTTTTTGCCTTGGCGGCCTCGAGTGCTCTGCCGAAGCTTCCCGAGCTTGCGATCGCGCTTAACGTCGCGCTCTTTGATGACCTTACCCGGATTCGGCCGCTCACTACTTTCCTGCTCGCGTTCCTGATGATGTTTATCCCCTGCCTCTTTATAGGAATGGCATTTCCTCTCGCAAACCAAGCGCGGGCGAGCCTCGCTGCTGGCTATTCACAACCGGTCGGCGACACGGTGAGTCTGAATACGCTGGGCTCGATCGGGGGATCTTTAGTTGCGGGGTTCGTACTGCTTCCATGGTTAGGCATGCAACGCGCGATGTATTTTGCCGGCGGCCTTTACGTCGCGTACGGCGCGGTGGTACTGGCGGTCGCGCTTGGGCGTCGAGCTCCGCGTGCACCGGTTGTTGCGCTCACGGCAGTCGTGGTCCTCGGAGCGCTCGCGCTGCCCCTGATGGTGCCTCGTTCCTCCACAGTAATGCTAGGCGCCTTCAGCAACAATCAGCTCTTGCAATACGTTGGTGACGACGGCGAAATCGATGTGGCCGATGTCCTCGCGAAGGGCGCACTTCGCTACTACCGTGAAGGGCGGGGCGCGACGGTCTCGGTCCTCGAGCAGGACGCATATCGGTCCCTGAGTGTGAATGGGAAAATCGTTGCGAGCGATGACCCTGAGGATCTTCGGACTCAGTACATGCTCGCGCATGTTCCGATTCTGATGCACGTAGCGCCGCGATCAGCACTTGTTATTGGGATGGGTGCCGGCACGACTTTGGGCGGGATTACTGCGCACGAAGAGCTGGAGTCGATCGCGCTCGCTGAAATTGAACCGGCGATTCTCGGCGCGGAGCCACATTTCGCGGCGGCGAATGGCCTGCCCTTGTCGGATCCAAGGTTGCGTGTCTACCTAGAAGATGGCCGCAATTTCCTCAAGACGACGTCGCGTCGCTTCGACGTGATTACCGCTGACCCCATTCATCCTTGGACGCGTGGCTCCGGCTACCTCTACACAGAAGAGTATTACCGCCTCGCTGCGTCACGTCTCAAAGTCGGAGGTGTGATGTGTCAATGGCTGCCGGTAGCGGATTTGACGCCGGAAGACTTCAAGTCTGTCGTGGCGACCTTTGCCAAGGTCTACCGACACACGATGCTATGGCATAGCACCAGCGCCGTGTTGATCGGGAGCGACGAACCTTTCGAAACGACTGTCGAAGAACTGGCGACGCGGCTTGCCCAGCCGCGCGTGAAGGGGCAGCTCGAACCTCTCGGGATCGCAGACCCCTTCGCGTTCCTCGGAGAGCTTCAGCTCGATGATGCTCAGGTGCGCGAGTTTGCTGGGGATGCACTGATCAATACCGACGACAATCTTCACCTCGAGTTCTCGAGCCCACTGGCCGTCGGCGGAGATCGCTCGGTTTGGACCGTACTAGAAGAGATGCACGGCTTCCCGCCCGGCGAGAGCCCGCTGCCGGAAGGCGATTCGAACGCCTCGCGGGTGGCTGCGGTTCAGCGTGCCAAGACCCTAACGGCTTTCGGGACGATTGGATTACGATCTCCCGAACCCGAAAAGCAGCTTCGCGCGGTTCGCGAGATGAATACGATCGTCGCAAAGTTCCCCAACTATCGACCTGCGGCGATGGTTCTCTCCGAGTTTCTTGCTCATAGAAGTGCGTACCTTCTTGAAGCTGGGCGTGCACCGTTCGCGCTCGCCGATGCGGAGCGCGCGATTCGGTTGGACCCTGGGAGTGGAGCGGCACATCGCGCGTTGGCGACGGTGCGCAGGTCTCTCAAACAGCTGACTGAGGCGATCGGATCCTTTGAGAAGGCTACAGCCCTAGAGCCCCGAAATTGGCGGAATCATCTCGGCCTAGCGGAGACTCTGATGGAGCTTGGCCGCGTCGAGGATGCGCGGGTCGCCGTGGTCGCGGGCCTAGAGGTTCATCCGTTCAATGAGGAATTGCGCGCGCTGATGCGCGAGTCGGACGAGAGCTAGCCGTCCCTGCAATTCTAACTAGATTGTTTGAAACGCAGCGGCAACGAAGACTCCAGTGGCCAATGTGGGATGCTGCGATCGTTCCGCAGTATGGAGCTGTGGCGCGCTGCTTTGACAATATGTGCTCGGTCTCTTGCGATCTTTCGGGGATTCGGACCTAAGCCTTTGCATTCCCGCCCAAATGGCGCAGGCTCCGCCGCCATGAGCGGCACATCGCATCCAAACTCAAAAGTCGCTGACCGGCCTCCCGCCGTCCTTGTCGGCGTCCAGCTTCAGGGCGTTTCAGATCTGGAACTGGAAAGTTCCCTAGACGAACTCGAGCGCTTGACTGAAACGCTTGGATTGCGCGTGATCGGGCGAGTCACCCAGAAGCGCAGGGGACTTGGTGAGGCGAATCTGCTGGGCGAGGGCAAGCTGGTTGAGCTTGCTTCGTTCACGGGTGGGCCAGGCATTGTTGCCCCCTTCGTCGCCCCGGGTTCGGACATCGATGATGACGCGCAATGGGTTGACGAAGATCCAGATGAAACCTCCGATGAGGAGGCCGAGCCGACAGCGCAAGCCGTGACGGTGATCGTGGATCATGACCTAACGCCCACGCAGATGCGAAATCTTGAGAAGGTGACCGGGGTCGAGGTTCTGGACCGCTCGATGGTCATTCTTTCGATCTTTCAGCGCCATGCTCGCACTCGCGAAGCGAAGCTGCAGGTCGAGATTGCGCGACTCGTCTATATGGCACCGCGGCTTCGCGAGGCGAATGCCGGTGCAGATCGCCAGCGCGGTGGGATCGGCGGCAAGGGGGCCGGTGAATCCGCCTTGGAACTCGGTCGGCGGGCAGCCCGTGACCGAATTGCAGAACTCCGGAAAACGTTAGTCGGCGTTCAAAAAGAAGCAGAGACCCAAAGGAGCCGCCGAAGCGCCAACGAAACTCAGGGCGTGGCACTCGTCGGTTATACGAATGCAGGTAAGTCGAGGCTGATGCGCGGGCTGACCCAAGACACGATGTACGTCGCCGATCAGTTATTCGCGACACTCGACACAACGGTTAGAGTACTCGTTCCCGAAACGCGTCCGCGGATTTTGATCAGTGATACCGTCGGCTTCATAAAAGACTTGCCGCATGATCTAGTGGCAAGTTTCCGGTCGACGCTCGCGGAAGCAAAAGATGCGAGCCTGCATCTTCACGTAGTCGACGCGTCGGATCCTGCCATGCGCGCACAATACGATGTGACGCGTGCGGTGCTCTCCGAGATCGGTGCCGAAGAACATCCCCGCCTACTGATCCTGAATAAGTGCGATCTGCTGGAAGAGGCGGAGATGGATGCCCTAGCTGAGGAATATCCGGATGCGGTTCTGATGTCCGCCAGCGTTCCCGAAGATGTCTCTCGACTTCATGGACTCATTCGCGACTTCTTTGAACGCTTTATGGAAGAAGAAACGTTCCTGATTCCCTATGACCAGCAAGCAAAAGTTGGCTTATTACACGAACGGTGTCGCGTCCTCGAAGAGCGCTATGAAGAGGATGGAGCCCACATTCGAGTGCTGGCGCCAGGTGGCTTGCTGGCGGGACTGCGCCGGGAAATTTAGACATGGTCTATTTCCACATGGCACGCGCCATGAAGCCATCTCCCTCGAGCGGGACCGCGTTGGCAACGAGAACACGTAAGGTGATCTCGAGTTGCTGCCCAAAGCTCGTGCTCGGAAGCGGTCTGAGATTGACGAGCGAAATTCCCGGTAGCCTAAGACGAGTTCCGAGAGACGCACAGCCTGTGAAGCGGCGAGCATCGCGACGCACCTAGGAATCTCACGAATATTTCTGTACGCGAACGCCTTTCATCTCTTTCAGAACAGGCTCGAGGATTAAGATCTGTCGTTGGTGGCGTCGATAGAGATACTGAAGGATCTCCGCTTCTAGCTCGACCGGTGCTTCCTTGACGAATACTTCGAGAGCAGCATCTGCTTCGTGCCAACTATTAGGTCGGTGGCCGAGGAGCACCGCCGCCTCGTCTAGGTCATCCGATTCGAGTGCCGGTCCGTAGCACTCTGAGCGTTGCAGGTACTCGGCGGCCCGGGCTGCGGTCGCGATCTGATAGTCCGCGTATTCGTCGGCGCCCTTTACCATGTCTAGCAGTTTGGCCAGCGCTTTGAACGAGGGGGCCTGTCGCAGGGGCGCAGGTTCCGGCATGGGCGGATCCGTGAGCTTGACGCCGGAGACGTGCGCCATGACTTCGATCGGCATCCGTGCGTAGACGTGGTACCAGCCTATGAACTGCACGGGCTCGTCGGGGTTCGGGTTGTAGAGAGTCGGAGCTGTCGACATAGGGGTGCAGATACCGAAGCGCACCGCGTGCCAATTCACGACATCCGGATTGATCTTGCGACCCGAGAGTTCCTGGTAACGGCGAATCGCAGAGGGAAGAGGGCCGAGGGGTTCAGATAAGTCGCGGACGAAGAGTGCGCCCAGGTCATTCGCAGGATCGCCGAGGTGTGAGAGCTCGAGGTCGAGCACCGCTGTTAGGTGACCCTGGTCGAAGATGAATTGCCCAGCATCCCCCTGGACATAGGCAACCTCGTCTCGAATCGGTTGATTGCGCTTTAGCCATTCGATCGTGAAGGCGATCGTTGGATCCGGCCCCGCCTTTGTCTTTTCGTATTGCGATTGCCAGCGCGGGAAGTCGCCCCACGCAAGTGCGTCCGTCTGCGTTGGCCGTTTGAATCCGACGGCTTCGAAGACCGCGGGATCGATGGAGTGCATCTTTACCAAATTCTGTAGGAACTCCTCCATGACAGAGTCCTGCTCCGCTTGATTCTCGGCGGTTCCGAGATTCGGCCGTCCCGGGACTCGTTCCATCACGATGCCCGCCGGGTCTTCGCAGTAGGCGTAAACGTGGGGAACGAGGACGCCTTGTTCCCCGAGGACTTGGAAAGCACGGCACTCATGTTCGATCGGGTAAAGGCCGACCTGGGGGCGTTCGCCGCGGAAGTGAATAGGCACGATTTCGCCGTCCCGTTCTAGGTCGAGATCGAAAGCGGGACGCCACCTAGGATGCCGATGATGGCGGACGATGCGACCGCCGACGGTCTTTTCGATGAACTCGAATGCCCGTCGCCATTCCGGGTCCAGCCCGTCCCAAGATTCTTGCCAACCATCGGTACCCGTTTGATCACTCATCTAGAGATTCTCCTAAAGGCTTATCCTTCAACATATCATCATAGGATGCGGCCGCACCGGGCTGTTTTGCCTCGTGCGAACGGGCCTACTCTTGTCCTGCGGTCGATCCGCCTAGCGCGATCCGCGGATTAATCGGCCGGGCCGGGCTCCTGTGGCCTCGTCGTCTCGGATCGTGACTTCGCCTGCGACGAGAACGCGGTGGTAGCCTCGGGCTTTCTGCATGATGCGGCGGCCTCCCGCGGGCAAGTCGAAAATCATCTCGGGGAGTTCGATCTTCAGCTGCTCGTGATCAATGACGTTTACGTCGGCGCGGAGCCCCGCTTCGAGCCGGCCCCGGTCGCCTAGTCCGTAAAGGTTCGCAGGGTCGCTTGTCATCATACGGACGGCTTCCTCGAGGGCGATCTTCGGTCCACGTTTTCGGTCGCGGACCCAATGCGTGAGCATGAGTGTCGGCCCGCCCGCGTCGCACGCCACACCACAATGTGCGCCGCCATCCCCGAGGCCCCAAACGGAGGAGCTGTCGGTCAGCATCTCGTGGACATCGTCTAGGCTGAAGCGGAAATAGTTAGTGAAGGGGAAGAGCAAGAAGGCGCGCCCGTCCGCTTCGAGAAGAAGATCGTAAACGAGTTCTTCCGGATCACGACCTTCGCGTGCGGCGCGCTGCTCAATCGTATCCTCCGCCGAGGGTTCCATATCGAACTCCTCGCCGAGGGGCAGAAGGTTCGCATAGCCCTGATGAACCATGGCAGAGAGGGGGTGGTCGTAGGGCTCGATCGGGTCGGCCAGAATACGTCGCTTCATCTCGGGATCACGCAGTCGCGCGACTCGTTCTGCGAGGGGTAGGTCCGCAATCTCGCGGTAGCTCGCGCGGGTGGAGAAGGTGTGTTGATCGGTCTGGAGACCCATGAGAATCCCGGTCGCACGATTCGCGACCTGCGGAAAGATGGGGACGCCTTCCGCGCGAAGTGCCCGGGCGCGTTCGAGCATGATCTTGAATCGGTCGAGCTCCGAGTGGGTCTGCACGAGAGAGAACGTGACGGGGCGCCCGGTTTCTTTGGCGATGCGACCCATCCAATCGATCTCGGCATGAGATGTTTCGCTGACCTCGCCGTCCATGCCTCGGGGGACGACTTCGAAGACGCCCTGATCGAGCTCGCCTAATACGCGGGCCATTGTTTCGAGTTCGCGCTCTCCTGCGAAGGTGCCGGGAACTTCTTCGCCGGCACTGGTGCGATGGGCCAAAATTCGAGATGTCGAAACGCCGAGGGCGCCGGCCTCGATTCCTTCACGAACGATCGCCGCGATCTGTGTGAGGTCTTCGTCGGTTGGTTCGGCGTCCATGGAGCGCTCCCCCATCACGTAGGCGCGGACGGCTGCGTGGGGAACCTGCGTTCCCACATCCAACATGAAGCGACGCTCGTCGAGGGCATCTAGATATTCGGGAAAGCTCTCCCATCGAAAGTCGATGCCTTCGGCAAGAGCCGTCCCCGGGATGTCCTCTACACCTTCCATCTGCTCGATTAAAGTTTGCTCCTGACCGGGCACGACCGGAGCGAAACCGACGCCGCAGTTGCCCATCACGATCGTCGTCACGCCGTGCCAGCACGAGGGTGCGAGTTCCTCATCCCAGGTGGCTTGGCCGTCGTAGTGAGTGTGCACATCGACGAAGCCAGGGGTGACGAGCTTCCCGTTCGCTTCGATCGTCTCTCGTGCGGAAGCACCCTCGATTGCGCCTTTAGAGACTTCAATGATTCGGCCGTCGTGGACTAAGACATCGCCAACGAAGGGCGCGCCACCCGTTCCATCAACGATTGTGCCGCCGCGAATTAGAAGGTCGTGTTCTGCACCCATGGGATCTCCTTATGCTCTGTCGCAATCCGTCCTGCGTGTTCGGAGATACGACCGCATCCCGGTAGCCTAACCTCTCTCCGCGCGAGGAGACATGCTCCACGGTCGAGCTTATCCACTTCCTTCCGCCGATGGAAAAACTTTCTCGTGGCATATCTAAAGGGCGCTGGGGGGGGGCTTCCGTGGCCCGCTCGGCGAGGGGCTGCAAATGTCCCAGTGACGGGGGGTGTTTCTCGTTGCTATCGTCGGCTGCCGCTTCTGGCGATGCTCCGCAGAATTTTTCGCGAAGCGCCCGGGCGTGCAGTTATCCGGCCTTTTACGGCCCCACTCGGAGTTCCCCCATGTCTCATCCGTTCGACTACTCAAATAAGCGCGTCGTCATCACCGGTGCCTACTCCGGCGTCGGCGCGGCCCTCCTCGACATTCTCGCTGAACTCGGAGGGCCCGAAGTGATCGCCCTCGACATCAAGAAACCGGAAGGCCCGATCACCCAGTTCATCGAAACGAATATGGGGAAGGCTTCTTCCGTCGCTGCCGCCATTGATGCAATCGAAGGGCCGATCGACGTGCTCTTTAATAATGCGGGCATCGCGGCGACTCACCCCGTCGAAGACGTGATGGCGGTTAACTGGCTCGGACTTCGCCAACTCTCCGAAGGCCTACTGCCCAAGATTAAGAAGGGCGGCGCGATCGCAAATACCGCGTCGATCGCTGGCGGCCAATGGCCCGGTCATCTTCAGGAAGTTCTCGAATGTATTGCAATCGAGAGCCCGGAAGAACTCTACGGCTGGTGTAGCGATCACGCAGAGCTCGTGGGCGACGGCTATGCGTTCTCGAAGGAATGCGTGCAGGTCTATACGATGAAGAGCGCGAAAGACTCGCTCGCCGCGAGCGTGCGCACGAATAGCGTCTGTCCGGCGCCGATCGATACGCCGCTCTTGCCCGACTTCAACAAGACGATGTCAGAGAAGACGATGACCTGGACCATCGACCAGATCGGTGGAACGATCGCGACGCCCCGCGATATCGCTCTGACTCTTTCGTTCCTTGGAAGTGACGCGTCGGGCTATGTGAACGGAGTCAACTTGAACGTCGACATGGGCTTTAATGCGTTCATGACGACGGGGCAGATCGACTTTTCAGGCCTGGCCTAAGGCGCTGCGATTCGGTCCCGCCTTCGGTCAACCCGGAGAGTGCGGGACCGGGGCGCGGCTCCATTCACCGCTGCGGCGGAACACGTGCGAGGACTTCTATGCGTGCTGCGCTTATTACGGGTCAGCGGTCGATCGAACTTCGTGAATTCCCAGAGCCACAGCCAGTCGAGGGCGCGGCGGTTGTTCGCGTAGACAGGTGCGGCATCTGTGGGACGGATGTGTCCGCCTATAGGCATGGCAATCCCTATGCGCCCTTCCTCTGCGGGCATGAATGGGCGGGGACAGTTCTCGCGATTGGCCCGAACGGGTCGAATACTTTCGTGGGCCCCCAAGGTCCTCTCGCAGGAGGGGCCGCATCGAGTCGGCTGCGAGAAGGCGATCGCGTTGTCATGGCTGTCCCTGTTGCCTGCGGGCAATGCGCTGAGTGCCGCGCGGGACACGCACAGCGATGCGCCGCCATCATGGCCCTCGCCTACGGCATCCATCCTTTGACACCACCTCACGGTGGTTACGCCCCGCGGATCGCCGTTCCCGCAGATTCTCTGGTTGTAGTCCCCGATGCTTTGTCGATCGACGATGCTGCGATGGTTGAGCCTGCGACGGTCGCACTGCATGCTGTTAGGCGGCGTTCCCCGAAGCTCGGAGACCGCGTGTTGGTTCTCGGAGCGGGACCGATCGGACTCTTCGCATTGCAGCTTGCACGCATTGCTGGCGCGGGGGAAGTCTTTGTTCTCGAGCCGAGTGCGGCGCGTCGGGCGCTTGCTGCGTCCCTTGGTGCGACGAAGGTGCTTGCTCCGGGAGCCGCAGCGGATAGCTGGATTAGGGAGCGTACGAGCGGTCTTGGAGTGGATCTCGTATACGAATGCTCGGGCAGCCAGGATGCTTTGGATACGGGGTTCGAATTAGTTCGGCCCGGCGGTGCATTTATGTTGATCGGCGTATCGGAAGAGGGCGTGCGGCTTGACCCGATCGCCTGCATCACGAAAGAGGTCCTACTCGACAATTCGACGGCCCATCATCATCACGAGTTCGCAATCACGATGGATCTCATGCTCGATGGTCGACTGCGAGCTGCGCCCCTGCATAGTCGCACGCTCAGTCTGGAAGACATTACAGATGGCTTTGAGGCACTCGTCGCTGGGGACGAGGCCAAGATCCTTGTTGCTCCGACGGATGGCTGACAAAAGCGCAGTTCGAGCACAGGCCTAAACGGGGTAGTCCTACGGCTAAGGACGCGAGATGTCCTCACTTCCCATACCAATCGGGCGGAGGGGAGGTAGATAGAGCGCCCATTCGCCTGAGCGGGGTTATACGAGGTTCTCTCGTGGTACGAGAACCTCGAGCCGCGATCATCTAGCGTGTGGCTTAGAACATCCACGTACGTTTGCGCACGATCCTGCGTGCGCGCGCAACCAAGATTGGAGTCACGATGACCGCTTCTTCTGAATCGCCCCGCAGTGAGGCCAGCCCCATCGGCAAAATGGTTCTCTTCAAAGGCGCAGACGCACCGAGCCTCGAAACGACCGGGATGATGGAAGACATGACCTACGTGGTGGAGGGGGCAGACGACACGCCTATCACCGAAGACGAGATAGAGGCGCTTCAAGGGGGAGGGCAGCTCACGGTTCCTTTCAGGCAATCGGACACCGAAGGCTTCAGCCTCGTCGAGATCAAGTTCGCGCCCGGGTACCTGCTCCCGAAGCACAGCCACTCCTCCGATTGCCTCTACTACATAGTCAAAGGAGGCATCGTGATGGGGAAGCGCGAACTCGGCCCCGGCGACGGATTCTTTCTCCCCGCCGAGCAGGTCTACGCCTATCACGCGGGTTCTGAGGGCGTGACGCTTCTCGAGTTTCGGAACCGAACGGGTTTTGACATGAAGGTGCATGAGAAGGACATGGGGGACTATCGACGGAAGGCAGTCTCGTCCATGGAGCAGTCGGGCTCAACGCAGTAGGCGGTCCGCCCCGACGTCAAAGCCGTGCTCAGAGCTCGAATGAGCCGATAGAGCCCGCTCTTCGTATCTTAGGGCCTCGTCGAAACTTGTCTGGGCCTTTCGTGGCGTCGCGGGCCTCGGCATGAACCAGAGTCTTCGTTCAAGCCGAGGCCTAACGCCAAGCGCGAGACAGAAGTTTCTAGCGACTTAATTCTCGATGGCGAAGGCCGAGCGGATCTGTGCGCGAGCGACGCGACGACGCTTCGATGTGCGTTGCTTGAAGACCCGACTGCGGTACCAGAGTCCGGTTTCGGTATCGCGTTAGGCGCGTTGATGGTGGTTCGTGGGGTCGCTGGGCGGAGGCGGAGCGGCCGTTTAAGGTTCCGGGACCCGTGCGTCTAGATGTGGCCTCCCCCAGGGCCCGCCCGCTCAGGCTCGATTGCTGCAGCTCAACAGGTCCCCGCCGGTAATGGGACCCTGGGGCATAGGCTACCCTGCTGTCGCAGAAGCAAAGCTGCGTGGATGGAACGAAAACAGGATAGTTTTTGGGACCCAATGGGGCACTGGGGACCACCTAACCATAGGAACCGGCGTGCACCCAGCCTGCAAGGATTCCCTATGCAACCACTTGGTTCGTCCCTCGCTATCAATGATCTCGCGCGATCGTGCGCCCACTTTACCGTGCTTGTGGCGATGCTGATCTTGTTGGCGTTAACGAGCGGGTGTTCGATTCCGACTCGTTACGCGGTGGAGATCAGCGCGCTCGCGAGCGAGGGCGGCGCGGCAGGAGAGGCGACCTACTTCCTGCTTCCGGCGAACGGAGAGGTCGATCCGCGAGATCTACAATTCCTGGAGTTCGCGCGGACCGTCGAGCGTGGTCTCGCTGAGCGCGGCTTTCTCTCGACCCGGAATCCGTCCGAGGCGACGACCGTGCTTCTGCTCGACTACGGCGTCAACGCAAAGGAGATCGAGTCGATCACGCCTGTTAGGCCCGCGATCTCCTACTATGGCGGTGGCTACGGGTTCTATGGTCGTGATCGTTACGGGCCTCGATGTAGCTACGGCTGTCTCAGAGGGCTCGGCTTCTCTGATCCGTTCTACCTTGATTCACAGCAGACTCGGACTTTTGCGACGTTCAATCGATTCTTTGCGGTCGAAGCTCGTCGGATAGAAGCCGGGCGCAGTCTGCGTGATGGCGAACCGGTCTGGGAAACACACGTCGAGAGCCGCGGTCGCGAGGCAGACCTGCGCGCGGTCTTCCCCGCTCTAGTAGCCGCCGCAGTTGACTACCTCGGGACCGACACGGGACAAACGATCGATACGAAGATTCGCGGCGACGACGAGCGGATCACGCGAATTCGCGCGCAGTCCGTCGATGTCGCGGCACCCCCGCCAGTTGAGGACTAGTGAGCAGCCTAATCCTCAGCTCACGGGAATGAGTCCCGATGCTGCGATTGCCAAGTGGCGCGTTCTTTACGATTTACTCCACGTGAGCTCGCCTTGGCCCCACGGCGCGTGGTCCTTGTAGTCGGCCATCTTCGTCTTGCCTTCTTTAAGCTTGCCCTCGACCGGGCAGTAGACCCGCCAATGCATCGTCGGGCCAAAGAGCGGCTGTGACTCGACCGAGATCAATCGAAGCTCGCCTGCCTCAAACTGGCAGATGGGCTGGATGGCGTTCATCAACTGCTCGCCATTCAAATGGCCGTCTCCGAAATTCCATCCGAGCAGGGTGCCGCCGAGAACCTCGCCCTCTAGCCACTCGTATTCTTCGATGTCGTCGACGGCGACGGGTAAAGCTTCGAGCAGCGGGCGCCCTTGGAAATGAAGGAAGCGTGAGCCCAGCATCATGGCTTTCGCTGCGCCCAGCTCGGTCGGATCCTCGATCATATTCTCGAGCTGTTCTTGGAGCGTGCCGCACGGCTTCTTGATCTTCCCGAGCTTGTCGCGAGCGCCGTTCTTCTTAAAGAGCCAAACGTTGTACGCCCAGTTCCCCGCGTAGTATCGCATCGACGGTAGGAACGAGACGCGCGAGGGCACGAAGTTGCCGATGAGCGGGATCACGACCAGCGAGAAGAGCATCGCAGTCAGAAGTATGGGCAGTGCCGTCATCTCGAAAATCGAGACATCGGGATTGAAGAAGAAAAGGAACCAGCCCCCGTAGATCATCAGAATGTTCCACTCGACTGGCATTCCGGCGGGGTTGTTGAGCCCAATGAAGCCGTGGAAGCCCGTGAATAGGATACATCCGCCTAATAAAAACCAGGGATTCCCGCTTGCAGTGGCAGCGAAGAGGATGAACGGGATCCCGAACTCGGAGACATGTCCAAAGAAGGCCATGAAATGCGCGAACTTTGACGGACGCAGATCGTCGGGGTAACTCTCGAAGAGTCTGTGCTTGAGGAACTTCGGAAAGAAGGGCCCGTTGTTCATCATGACCATGATCACGGAGGGGAAATGTGCGTTCCATTTGGAGACGGCCGCCCAGATCCAGATGAACGACCAAGTGATCTTGGCGCCGGCAATCCACAGATCGTCTGTGGCGGCGAAGACGAGCGCGCCCATGACAACCCAATAATGCTCGCTCCGCGCAACCAGGAAGAGCGTCTTGTCGAGGATGCCGTTCACCGCGACGAGTACGAAGCAGGGCAGCAGAAGCTCGGCAGTCACTTCGGGAGCGAAGAGGACTCGCAGCAGCAAGGCCTGGTTTAAGATGTATAAACTAACATCGAGTAGGTTTCGCGTGTCGCCACCGATCAGGGGCACGCCACGGAAGAGCGGTAGTTTGATCGTGCCGAGGCGAGCGAAGTGGCGGTAGCCGCCGAACCACTTCTCGAAGCGGGCGTTCATCGGTCCCCAGCCGCAGCCGAAGCCGAAGAGCTCCCAGCACATGGACCAGACCATCGCCTTCTTGAAGGCTTCGTTCGTGAAGGCCCATTCAGAGACGTTGGAAAAGCCCGCATAGCCAGCATTGAAGCTGCACCAGAACGCCCAAACTCCGATCAGCACGAAAAAGTATTTCACCCAGTAGAGCGCCATGACAGACGGGCGATTCGGACTCGAATGCGCCCAGTTCTGACTCACGAGCTTGATGCGCTCATGGAAAGGCGCGTTGACGATGCTCTCGGATGAGTGCGGGGGGATGCCGGTGGCATCGTTTGTGTCGTTGGTGGCGGAGGTCATGGCTAGTCTAAATCCCTATTTCGTGTGCATCTCCGAGTCGCTTCTGCGGTCGGACGGTCATGGGATTATGTTAGATCGGATTGGGTGGTTGCAACGCCTTCGTGCAGCAATAAATGAGGGCCCTAATCGGCGACAGGGGGCGTGAAGTCGCCTGGGAAATTGTGTCGCCAGGCGAGTTCTTCGTGGCGCTTTGTGATGCGCCAGCTGCTGGCTGTACGCAGGACTTCGTCGCGAAACCAGATCCCGGAGAAGACGACGCGCTCGCCGTCCGAGGCTTCCATTTTGACCGCGATGTACTGCATCGTCCGCACGCGGGCCTGGTCGCCGTCGAGCTCGATCTCGGCGTTTGAGGAGAGATGCTGGTAGGAATGAAAGCGTTCGAGCACGCTGGCCAGCCAGGCACCGACCTCCGCGGGCGATCCGACGGCGCCGTCGTTCTCCGAGTAGTCAATCGCTGCATCGGGGGTGAAGCATTCTTGCCAGCGCACCCAGTCGCGCCGGTCCATCGCGCTGGCTTCCGCGACGATGAGATCCTGGATCTCGGCTCGATCGGAGAGTTCCTGTTGACTGAGCATGCTGCCTCGGTTTCGTTCTTTTCGGCGCGCGGGGCGCCGCGTGACTAGATCAATGTGGTCAGATCGATGTCGTCAGAGCATCATCGACTGCGGATCGAGCCCCATGAGTGCACGGCCACCCTCGCCGTAGACGCGTTCATTCGCGAAGGCGTGTTGCGTGATCGTTGAGATGTCGCGCCATTGTCGGTCGAGCAGGGACTTTGAATAGAGTGCTGCCCCGCCGCCCGCTTCGTACATGCGCGAGACGACCGACTTGCTCGCCCGGAATGCATTGATCCCGGCGAGACGATAGGCGGCGCGCTGTTCGAGCGTCGCTTCGTCTCCAGCGGAGACCGTCTCAAAGATGGCGGCCGTGGCGTCATAGATGTACGCCCGCGCGGCACCCAGTTCGGCTTCCGCGCGCCCGACCTCGGTCTGGAGCAGGAGATCGTCCTGCAGGCGCTTGCCTCCTGGCATAACAACTTTCTTTGCGGCCAGTTCGCCGAGTGTGTCGATCGAGGCGCGGGCGATGCCTAGCGAAACGCCGGGCGCATTGGCGACAATGAACCAAGGGTAGGCGTAGACAGGGCCTTTGAATCGCGGCGGCTCGAAGAGGGAGAATGATTTCGCCTCGGGCACAAAAACATCGTCGACGCTCCAGTCATTGCTCCCGCTGCCGGCGAGTCCGGTCGTCTGCCAATTGTCGTGGACGAGGCAGTCGGTTCTCGGAAAGAACATCATGCGCACGATCGGATGGCCTTCTTTTGTCTTTGCCGGCTTGTCGCCGTCGAATACGAGGCAACCGCCGACGAACCATTCCGCGTGTAGGCTTGCGCTCCCAAAGCTCCACTGTCCGGAGACCCGGTAGCCGCCGTCGACGGGACGCGCCTGGCCTCGCGGGACGAGGGTGCTGGCTGTGACCGCGTTCGGGTCGGCATAGATCTCTCCCGCGACTTCGGCCGAGAGATGCGCCGCATAATACCCGCCGTCGGATCCGATCATGGCGACCCAGCCCACGGACGCGTCGGCGATCGAGAGCTCTTCAACGACCTGAAGCTGGGTCATAGGGTCAGCTTCTGGGCCGCCCATTTCGGTTGGAATTGCCATCCCGAAGACGTCGGCCTGCTTAAGCGCGTGCACGATCTCCTCCGTTAGGCGACCGGCCTTCTCGATCTCGTCTGAAGCAGCGCGAATGGAGGGGGCGAGGGCTCGTGCGCGGTCGAGGATTTCGAGACCTCGGCGAGGGGCTGAAAATTGGTTCATGTCCGTCCTTACTGTTTAGGTGCGCGGCGCCGCGGCGCCGCGTGGAAGTCGGTCGTCGAATGCTTTCTTGGGAATGTTCCTAGACTTCGAGGGCTAGCGGTCTGCCGCTCCGGATAACGCTCTTGGAAAGCGCTGGATCCACTGCAGATAAGTCGCCATGGCACGATCATCCGCGACGAGCGTACCAACCTTGAATTTGATCCCTGTGAGCGTCCGGGCATCGTCGAGGAGCAAGTCGTCGCCAAAAGTCTGTTGTTCAGCGAGTCTCTTTTCGAGCTCTTCATGGGAGAGACTCGGGTCCTTGGGGACCGCTGCGATGTAGTAGGTCTGTGCCGCGTGGCCGATGGGGGTCGAGGTGAAGAGCCCGATCGTCGTGTGGTCTGTCACGGTCAGAAACGAGACTGCATTCGTTCCCGTGACCCGGATGCGCTGTTCGAAGGGGCCTGTCTCGGGGGACACGAAGGGGATCTCGAGTTCGATGTGATAGTCGTCGACATAGCGAACGTCTTCGGGGGTGATTTCGAAGTCGAGTCCGTGGACGTAGCGTAGGTGCATGAAGTCGAAAGTGTTCCCGATGCTCAGCCAAGGAGCGACCTCGAAGACATTCGTTCGCTTTACAGCGAAGAGTAGATCCGACTCGTCGTAGTCTCGAATGGTTGGCGGAGGGAAGAGGGGAGTCTCGCCGTTGTAGGCCCAGATGAGTCCGAGGCTTTCGGCCGCGGGATAGCTGTGGACGCGCGCGGCCGCCGGGATTGCACCCTCCGACGGAATCGAAGTACAGGCGCCGTCCGCCCCGAAACAGAAATGATGATAGGTGCAGCGGATATCGTCGCCTATCACATCTCCGAGGGAGAGATCCGCCCCCATATGCGGGCAGCGTGCCGTAAGGACGACCGGGGTGCTCCCGCTCCGTCGATAGACGACGACCCGTCCGCCCAGGAAGTCGCATCCAAGGGCCTGACCGGTCTCGACCTCACTCGCGAGGGCAACCGCGTACCAGCCTTCAGGCTGTGGGTCGTCAGGGCGAATCATGGCATCGAGTCCATGCCAGTCGTTGTTACTCGCTGGACTTTTCGCACTCGTCATCATCGTTTCTCCGTATGCATCTCTTGTCGCTCCGACCTCGACGTTCTTCAGCATAACTGCCCGTTTGCTCGGCGGACAGGCGGTTAAAGCAGCGGTATCCCGCGGGCTCGAGGATTGACTAAAGGCGAAGAAGAACACTCTTGAGCCAGAGTTCACGACCGTCGCGCGCGCATCCCGGTGGCCCTGCTTGGTTCGGGGTTGCTAGCGTGACCCCATGAATGCTCTAAAGACCGATCTGGGTACGGTTGTCATCATTGGCGCAGGTGGAGGTGGTATAGGCACGGCAGTCGCCTCGCTCGTTTCAGCAGCTGGAGCGCGTGTGCTCGCCGTCGATCGGGACGCAACGAAGCTGGCGATGGCGACGTCGAGGATCGAAGAGGAGGGTGGCCGAGTTCAGGGCGAGTTGTGTGATGTCACGGACCGAGATGCGGTTTCGGGACTCTTCGAGCGCGCCGCTAGGGATATCGATGATTTGAGCGGGCTGGTGAACGTCGTAGGCGGCTTGCCGGCGGTACACTGGGGCGCGGTCATTGATGACGATCATGAAGAGAACCTCGAAGCGCTTCTTGAAACGAATCTTCGGGTCGCGGTTCGAACCTCAAGGGCATTCGCGCGGACGCGTGTGAGCGAGGCAGGAGCTTCGCGGAACCGGCCGACTAGCATCGTTCAGATCGCGAGTATCGCCGGACTTGCGGGAATGCCTTTTGGCGCGGGGTACGCAGCCTCGAAAGCCGCACTGATGTCGTACACGCGAACGATGGCACTCGAATGGGGCGGTCTAGGGATTCGTGTGAATGCGGTGGCACCCGGGACGATTCGTGTGCCAAAAAATCAGAACGCGGAGGACGCGGAGCGCGATCAGGCAGTGATTCCGCTCGGGCGCCGAGGGACGCCGGACGATGTCGCGAACGCCGTTCTTTTCCTTCTGTCTGAATCATCGAGTTGGATAACCGGGCAGATGCTGGCAGTTGACGGCGGTGTGTCGATCAAGCCGTCGTACCTCGATGCGGACGGGCTACCGGTCTTCGTGCAAGATAAAGCGCTACGCGAACGTCTCCTGAAGCCATGAGGCCTTGCGACTAGGCATTACGATCAAGGCTTACCGGGATCAGGATGAAGCGGACGCATGGTCGATTCCGACAGGAGGTTTGCCTTCGATCGCGACACGATGGAGCACGCGCCGTTCATGATAGTCAGCGACTGCGTAGTGTTGTGTGCATCGGTTGTCGAGAAAGACGAGTGATCGCTCGTCCCATTTTACTCGGACCTGGAACTCAGGCGACTTCGTGTGTTCAAAGAGGAAGCGCAACAGCATGTCGCTCTCCTCTTCGCGCAGGCCGACGATTCGGGCGGTCGAGTTTACGTTGACGAAGAGCGCTCTTCTTCCTGTTTCAGGATGAACGATCACAACCGGATGCTCGACCGGGGGGAACTTGGCCTGAATCTCGGCGAGATTCGCGGTGCTATGGCCGCGTGCGATCGCCTTGACGATGGACCGGGTGACATCGTGCACCGCCGTTAGTTCATCACAGAGTTCCCGCATGACTGGGGACAGGGCTTCGTAGGCGGCGTACATGCTCGCGAAGGCGGTATCGCCGCCCACGCCGGGAAGCTGCAGGACCCGGAGAAGAGAGCCCATAGGGGGAGCGGAGGTGTAGGTGTTGTCGGCATGCCATGCGTCGGCCCCTTCGCCGCGGGGCTCCGTCTGATCGAGTACGTTGATTTCGGGTGGGCCGCCATGCGCCGTTGCGACCGGTGGGTGCTTGATTTCACCAAAGGCGCGGGCGACGGCGATATGGTTCTCGGGCGTCAAGTCCTGGTCGCGAAACACGAGGACAAGATTCTCAAGGAGTGCCCCGCGCAGCACGCGGACGTTTATGTCGCTGAGTTCCGTGGCGAGATCGACTCCTCGAACTTCGGCACCAATGACCGCTGTTAGGGACTGAATCTCGATCGTCATAGGATCTCCTTGGGGACTGAGGAGGGTCGTGAGAAGGGTCGCTGTTACGAGGCCCGGCAAGACTCGTTAGTTCGGTGCCCAGCTGCCTGCGATCGTGACACGATGCATGATACGCCGCTCCTGATAGTCGGCGGAGGCATAATGCTGTGTACAGCGATTGTCCCAAAGCACGACCGAGCCCTCTTGCCACCTGAACCGAACCTGGAGCTCGGGGGTGCGGATATGCTCGAATAAAAACTTGAGGAGTGCTGCGCTCTCCGCCTCGGGAATACCGTTGATATGTGTGGTGAAGTTTGAGTTCACGAAAAGCATGGGGCGCCCGGTTTCTGGATGTCGGCAAACGACCGGGTGCGAGATGGGGGGCCACTGGGCGCGAACCTCATCGATTGAGCCGACGCTATGTCCCCCGGCGACCGCTCGAAGGAGGGGCCCCGAAACGTCGTGGGTGGCCGACAGCTTGCAAAGCATCTCTTGGATCTGCGGCGAGAGGCGGTCGTATGCGGCGTGGTTGGAGGCCCAGCTCGTATCGCCACCAATGTCCGGAAGCGTAACGGCGGCGAGTATCGTACCAAAGGGAGGTTGCGGCATGAAGGTCGAGTCAGTGTGCCAGCGATTGGCTCCGTCCTTCTCAGGTTTGGTCTGGTCGAGTAGCCCAACTTCTGGGTCGCCCTCGAGATGGCGGCCGAAGGCGTGCACGTCGATGGAGCCGAAATGCCGGGCGAGCGTTTTGAGCGCTTCCGCGTCGACTTGCTGATCCCTAAAGAACAGTACGTGGTGCTCCCGCAGCTGCTCTCGGATTGCGCTGACATCATCCGCGTCGAGCGCTGCGGCGAGGTCTATCCCTTTCAGTTCGGCACCGATATGGAGGCTTAGCCTCTCGCTCGAGAATCGTTGGGTCATCGACTAATCCCTCGTTCCGCTATTCGTTTGTCTCATTCTCTGTCTACTCGCCGGTTTTGTCGTGCATCTACTCGCGTATCTATTCGATCGAGTAGTTACCCGGAGTGCCCCAGCGGTTCAGGTGAGAAATGTTCTGGACGGGGATGCGCTTCGGCTTGCCCAGCTTTTCATCCGCGTACCCGAGAAAGATCGCGCATTCCATGAAGATGTGCGGCGGGATCCCGAGGATCTCACGAATCTCGTTTTTCTTTAGAAAGAAGAAGGTCGTGAAGAGCGAACCGACTCCGTGGGCACGGGCGGCGAGCATCAGATTCTGAGCGGATTGGAAAAGACTCACGCCACGCCCACCGGGAATCTCTCGTGTTTCCGTGAGTGAACCGTCGGCGTTGGTCTTGTACTCGCCTTTCATTCGAATCCCTCGTTCGGGATTCCAGCAGATCACGACGATTGCGGGCGTCTTCTCGAGATTGTCGACCGCGGCCCGACCGGTGACGCTTCGCCCCGAGCTATCCGTCAGCTGCTTTTCGGTCTGCGCGCGTTCTTGGTCGATCACAGAGAATGCATCGACCATCTCGGTTTTGATCGCGACCTTTATGGCCGGGTCCGTCACGACGATGAACTCCCAGGGCTGGGTGTTGCCGGAGCTGCAAGCCATCGTGGCAGCTTCGAGTACTTCGCCTAGCACTTCATCGGGAATCGGCTTGTCTTGGAAGATGCGTGTCGCGCGCAGGCCGAAGATGGCATCGCGAAGAGACATGTTGGAGAGAGCGGACATAGGACAGACTCCTTAGATCGAGTAGAAGCGTTCGGCATTCTTGAATAAGACCCGCTCGCGCTGGTCATCGTTAAGGGCCTTTGTTTCAAGTAGTTCGGTCGCAGCGCCTGGGAAGACGCCGTCCCCGTGTGGATAATCCGAAGCGAACATCACGGAATCGGGGTAGGCCTCGAGCGTTGCTGTCAGGCCCGGCTCGACCTCTTCGACGCTGACGAAACCAGATCGACGGAATTGATCGCTCGGCTTTTCCTTAGGCTTCTCGGGAAAGCCGAAGAGCTCGAGGTGTTCATCCAGGCGATGGAGCTGCGCGAGTGCCCATGTTGCGCCGGTCTCTAGAAAGGCGACTCGCAAATCCGGATGCCGATCGAGGATGCCAAAGCTGATCATGTCGGTGAGTCCCATGATCTGTTCCATGGGGAAATGCACCGCGTGCATAGCGCTGTAGTTGTCATCGTACCTATGGCGCAATTCTTCGCAGGGTACGATCCCGTTCAGTCCTGGGTGTAGCGCGAAGGGTCTATTCGCTTCCGCGAGGTAGGACCAAAGCGCTTCGTATCCGGGGTCGTGCAGTGCGGGCGTGCCCGGGATTCGCTCTGGCCGTCGCCAGACACCGACCATGTTAAGGTCCTCGATACAACGCTTCGCTTCGGCAAGCGCATCTTCCGGACTCGTCTGCGGAAGTACGCCGACGCCGTACAACCGCGTCGGGTCATGCGCGGTATAGGCGGCGAGCCAGTCGTTAACCGCCTTTGCGAGTGCGATCGCTGCATCGCGATCCTGCACGCCTTGAATCATTAAGCCATAGGTCGGGTAGATCATGGCACGGCCGATCTGCTCGAGATCCATATCCGCGAGGCGATGGCCCGGATCCGCAGCACCACGTCGCGCGCGTTGGCCGCCGCTTCGCTCTCCGGCTTTTCGAGGCGCTGAGAGCGTCTCCGGACGGGCTCGCATTCGGAACCCTTCGACGGCACCGCTCTGGAAGTAGAACTCCTCGCCGTCGCGAATTGGACGCGGCACAAAATCGAGGAAGCGCGGATCTAAGAAGTCCGTCCATGCGGAGTCGGCTTCGACAATATGGCCGTCGGAGTCGATAATGGAATGGGGCGTCTTCGGCATGATAGGCGTGATAGGCATTGTGCGTCCTTTAGCTTCCCGGTAAGATACCTCCACGGAAGCAAACTGCCAGCCCATGTTTCGCAGGTGCGGATATCGATATGGGGATGGCTTTGGCGAAGAGAGGTCTCGCGAATGGCCGCTGCATCCCGTCCATCGGACTCCGATGGAAGTTCGATTTCTGCGTTTTCTGCGTATGACGTCGAGAGCGGCGAGACGCGCGAACTCTTCACGACGCTTGCTCGCACAGCTTTGCATCTCGACGCTCTTCATAGAGAGAGTTTTCGAGAACACGGGCTGACCTTTACGGAGTACTCCGTTCTGCGACTGATACAGCGCGCGCGCGGTCGACGCCTAGCGCCGTCGGTGCTGGCGGAAGCGATCGTTTGTACGAGTGGCGCGATGACTAAGCTCGTCGATCGTCTTGAACGTTCGAAGCTAGTTTCGCGGGAGCCAGATCCGAAAGATCGACGCGGGGTGCTGATTTGCCTCCAAGGGAAGGGCGATCGCGTCGCGAACGATGCTGCACGAAGCTATCAAAATGGGCGAGACCGAATCCTGGGACGACTTGGGAAGCGCGAAGCCAGTGACATTCATAAGAATCTCTTGCGCTTGCTTGGAGCGCTCGAAACCGATCGGAGCGAACAATGAGCCAACTCGATTTACTGATCCGCGGCGCGAACGTCATAGACGGCACAGCCTCTCCCATGCGGCGCATGAATGTCGGCGTGCGCGACGGCCGAATAGTGACGGACGTAGAAGACGACGCGCCGACAAAAGAAATCCTCGATGCCGAAGGGCTCATGCTGACGCCGGGTTTCGTTGACCCCCATACCCACTACGACGCGCAGCTCTGCTGGGACCCCACGGCCTCGCCCTCGAATTTGCACGGCGTGACGACGGTGATCGGTGGGAATTGTGGATTCTCAATTGCGCCGCTTGGGGACGATGATGCGGACTATACCCGTCGCATGATGTCCGTCGTAGAAGGCATGCCCCTCGAGGCCTTGGAGAACGGAATCGATTGGAGCTGGAACAGCTTTGGGGAGTGGCTCGATAAGCTGGAAGGTCGAACCGCGGTTAACGCGGGTTTCCTGGTGGGGCACTGCGCAATACGCCGTACGATCATGGGGGATCGTGCCGTCGGGCATGATGCAGACGAAGCGGAAGTTGCCAAAATGGAGACTCTGTTAGGCGATAGCCTAACCGCTGGTGCGATTGGGTTCTCGAGCTCTCGCTCCGCGTCCCATCGAGACGGAAATGATGAGCCAGTTCCGTCACGTTCGGCGACCGAGGAAGAGTTGCTGGCGTTGTGCCGGGTCCTTCGCGACCACGAGGGTACGTCGCTCGAGTTTATTACGAGTGGTTGTTTGCACGGCTTCAGCGATGCGGAGATTGATCTGATGACAAATATGTCGCTTGCGGCAGAGCGTCCGCTCAATTGGAACGTGTTCACGATCGACTCGGAACAACCGGATCGTTACGAGAACCAATTAAAGGCGTCGAACGATGCCGCCGCGCGGGGTGGGCGTGTCGTTGCGCTGACAATGCCGACGCTCGTTGGTCTAACGGTTAGTTTTCTGAGCTATTCGCCGATCCACCAACTACCCGGTTGGGGCGAGGTGATGAGCCTTCCACTCGCGGAGCGAATGACGGCACTTCGGAGTCCCGACGTTAGGCAGAAGCTGCTCCAAGGAGCGCATTCGCCTGAAGCCGGAGTCTTTCTTCGGGTAGCGGACTTTTCGAATTTCCGGATTGGGGAGACGTTCAGCGAAGCGAATGAGGGGCTCTCAGGGCGACTCGTTAAGGAGATTGCAGCGGAGCGCGGCGTTGAAGACTTCGATGCGCTCGTTGATATTGTTCTTGAGGACGATCTCGAGACCGTGCTCTGGCCCGTGCCGCCGGATGATGATGATGCGAGCTGGAAGATGCGTCAGGACGCGTGGGATCACGAGCACACGCTGCTGGGCGGGTCCGACGCTGGTGCTCATCTCGACCGGATGTGTGGGGCGCCCTATACGACTGATTTCTTGGGCGACTGTCTTCGGGGTCGAAAACTTCTTTCTGTTGAACGGGCTGTAAAAGCCATGACCGATGATCCGGCCCGACTTTTCGGACTGAAGGACCGCGGACGGATTGCCTCGGGTTATCATGCTGATCTCGTTCTCTTTGATCCCGAGACGATTGGGGCAGGGGATATTGTGACCCGAGAGGACTTGCCAGGCGGTTCCGCTCGGCTCTTCGCGGAGTCGAAGGGCATTAGGCGTGTTTTTGTCAACGGGCAGACCATTGTTGTTGATGGCCAGCCGACGGATGCCACACCGGGTTCCATCTTGCGCTCAGGGCGAGACACGGCTCGGGCAGGAATTGCAGATACCTGAGATCACGGATTCGGAGGCAAAGATGGGTCGAGCGATCATCATGCACGTGGACGATGCCCCCTGGATACGAGGCGGTGCCAAGGGCGAAGGGGACTACCCCGACGGGGGTGGTCAGTTAGTCGGCGATCTTGCCAAGGGCCCTTGGGTCCATGTGAACTGGCTGCCGGGTGGGCTCGTCGCGCCACATCACAGCCACGATCACGATGAGGTGATGTACATCCTGGAGGGCGGCTTCTCCATGGGGAAGCGAAAATGTGGCCCGGGAACTGTCGTTTATATCGAGGCGGACACACAATACGGATTCGAAGTGTGGGAAGAGGGCGTCCGCTTCCTCAATATTCGCCATGGACTTTCGCTTTATGCGGAGGCCGGTCATGACGCCGTGAATCCGTACGAGTCGGCTGCTGCTGACGAGACGGAGAACTAATGTCCGACGAAGCCTCCTCCTCCTTCTCCTCCTCCTCGGCCCCGGGCGGTGACGGCGCACTCGACGCTGAAATTTTGAGACACGCTCTGCGGGTCGCGGCCGAAGAAGCGAGCATCGTCGTTGTTAAGTCAGCGCATTCGGCCATGATCGTTGAAGGCGCAGATGCGTGCGCCGGCATTTTGGATGCTCGCGCTCGGCTGGTCGCCTTATCGACGGCGACGAATCTCATGCACGCTTCGAGTTTGCGTTCCTCCTTGCCCTCTCTGATTGAAGATCATCCGCTCGATACGATGCATCCAGGCGATGTGTTCGTCATGAATGATTGTTTTCGGGGCGGTATTCATGCGAACGATCTGGTCGTCTTTCGGCCCGTGTTTAACGATGGCGCAGTCCATTACTTCGCAGGAACGTTGATCCACGTGGCGGACCTAGGCGGCTCGGCGTCCGGGGGAATCGCACCTGATGCGACGGACGTCTTCGCCGAGGGATTGCAGCTTCCTCCGATACGACTTTATGATGCGGGTCGCGCGGTCTCTGATATCCATAATTTAATTGCGCTGAACAGCCGGACTCCTGAGCGCGTTATGGGTGATCTAGATGCGCTCGTCGCCGGAACCACGATTGCTGGGCGCCGCATGGAAGCGCTCATAGAGAGTTATGGGGTGGAGGGCCTGCGCACGGCGATCGATGGATATATCGCTGGCGTAGAGTTGAGAATGCGAGAAGAACTCTCACGGCTTACGCCTGGTCGCTACCGCGGGGAGTACAAAGTCGATGATGATGGGATCGATCTCGATCGTTCACCGGTCGTCCGGGTCGATGTCGACTGCACGCCCAAAGGCCTAACACTCGACTTCAGCGAAACCGACGATCAAGCGCGTGGCGCGATCAATGCAGGTTCTTCGCAGGCTTTGACGGGTGCAATTTTTTCGGTGCGCTGTTTCGTTGATCCGTCGATCCCTATGAACGAGGGCTGCTACACGCCGGTCGAGATTATCTTTCGTAAGGGCTCTTTGCTCGACCCGACGCCACCGGCTGCGTGCGGGGGGCGAGTTGTTTCGGTGACGGCAGTCTGCGAAGCCGTGATCGATGCTTTGTCTCAAGCGCGGCCGGAGAACGCCACTGCCGCCAGTTCGGTGATTCATCCCTATACGCTTTCAGGTGCGGGTGCGAATCCGTGGATGTTCCTCTCCTACGAGTATGGTGGGATCGGCGCCCGCGCGGACTCGGACGGACCTGATGCGACCGGGGCTTTCTTTCTAGGTGGGCGGAATACCGTTCCTCAGATTGAGTCACTCGAAGCACGCTATCCAGTACGTTTCGAGGCCCAGCGCCTGATGCCTGAATCCGGTGGTGCCGGGCGCACGCGCGGGGGCCTCGGCGTGGAAACGCGAATTGCGCTTCTCGAAGACGCGGAACTCTCTGTGCGGTCCGAGCGGGTTCGACATCCACCCCGCGGCCGCGCAGGTGGGGGTGACGGCCTGGCGGGCACTCAATATGTCGAAGACGACGCAGGTGGGCGACGCCCGGTCCCTGCGAAGGTGGCCAATTTCCCTGTTAAGGCAGGGGAAACCTTCGTGTTAAGAACGTCGGGCGGCGGCGGCTTGGGGCAGCCCGCGGAGAACGACGTATGAGCGAGTGGGTCTTGGCCAGCGACATAGGCGGAACCTTTACAGACATCGTACTCGCCGGGCCGGACGGCGGATGGACGAGCGTGAAGCAGCTTACAACTCCAGAAGCACCCGAACGCTCGGTTGTAGAGGGCACGCGGCTCGCTCTGACGCAGGCGGGAATCTCTCCCGAGCAAGTCGTTCGCGTCGTTCACGGTACGACGCTCGCGACGAACGCGGTGATCGAGCGTCGGGGCGCGCGAACAGCCTTCGTGACGACCGAAGGATTTGGCGACTTGCTGCGCATTAGTCGCGCGGCTCGCGTCGAAGAGGATCGTTACGACCTACATTTTCAGAATCAGGCACCACCGGTTTCTGCGGACCTCTGCTTCGAAGCTCCCGAACGAATGGGCCCAAAGGGCGAAGTGCTGCGGGAGCTCGATGATGCAGATGCTCGAGCGCTGTCCAACGAGATCGCCCGAAGCGAACCCGAGGCTGTCGCGATCTGCTTACTTCATTCTTATGCGAATGCGGAGCACGAGGAACGTCTCGCGCGGCATCTTGCAGCCGCGATGCCTAATGCCTCGATCGTTCTCTCTTCTCGCATTCATCCAGAGATCCGGGAATATGATCGAGCCTGCACGACATTGTTCACGGCAGAGGTCGCGCCGCTAATGGCGAGCTACCTCGCGCGGCTCGAGGCGGGGCTCCAGGGAATTGGAATCCAAGCTCCGCTGCAGGTCATGGAATCATCCGGCGGAGTCATGGGCGCGCAGGTGGCGGCGGAGCGTGCTGTAGCGACGCTCGAGTCCGGAGGAGCCGCTGGCGTTATGGCGGCGGCCCGATTTGCTGCACATCAAGGACTTGCCCGCGTGATCTCCTTCGACATGGGCGGCACGACGGTCAAGGCTGGCGTCGTGCACGACGGAGAGCCGCAAATCGTTCGCGAGCTTCATGTCGGCGGGAAGGGAAGCTTTGGGGGGCGTCGGGCGGGTACGGGATACCCCGTGAAGACGCCCACTGTAGACGTCGCCGAACTCGGTGCGGGCGGCGGGTCAATTGCGTGGCTGGACCCCGAAGGCCTCTTGCAAGTGGGACCACGTTCGGCAGGCGCAAGTCCGGGGCCTGCTTGTTATGGGCGCGGCGGAGTGGCTCCGACCGTCACGGATGCGAATCTGGTACTCGGCTATCTCGATCCAGACAATTTTGCGAGTGGGAAATTGACACTCGACCGACAGGCGGCCCATGACGCGATCGAACGTGAGATTGCCGGACCGCTCGGTGTCGAAGTGGATCGTGCCGCTTGGGCGATTCACGATTCAGTGAACGCGAGTATGGCGAATGCGATTCACGTCGTAACCGTCCAAAGGGGTCTCGACCCCCGCGAACATACGCTTGTTGGCTTCGGAGGCGCGGGGCCTATGCATATGGCGGGCGTCGCTTCACGCTTTGGTATTCCGACGTTAGTCGTGCCTCCGGATGCGGGGGTCGCTTCGGCGGTTGGGATGCTCAGTTGCGATTTGCGCGTGGAACTCGGGCAGACTCGTTCGATTCGACCCGAAGAGCTCGACGAGGCCTTGGCGGCGAAAGAGTTCTCGTCGCTCCGGGCCCGCGCGCTCGAACGAATGGGCTACGAGCAGGCACCAGGCGAATTGATTGTCGAGCAGCTGGTCGATGCGCGATTCGCGGGTCAAGCTCATGAACTCTCTGTGCCGCTTCGCTCCATAGCCGCCCGGGATCTGGCTTCTCTCGAAGACGATTTCCGGCAGCTTTATGCGACCACCTATGGCGTCGAGGCTCGCGGCGAGGTGGAGTACGCCGCGCTGCGGACGAGGGTTCGGGTGCCTATCGTGGCGCCGCCTTTGCCTGCTCCGCGAGCGCGTGGCGGCGTGGCGAAACCCCGAGCGCAAAGATGGATGCGATTCGGCGAGGTCGAGGGTGAGGCGCCGACGTACGCCCGCGAAGATCTTGGTGTGGGTACAAATGTTGTGGGTCCCGCCGTGATCGATGGCCGAGTCGAGACAATCGTGGTTCCGCCCGGTTGGCAGGCCGCTGTGGACGACGTCGGAAGTCTGGTCCTTACGTTCGAAACCCGGTGAACTAGAGCTGGGCCGGGCGCGAACGGCCTAACGGACTCAGGCTCCGGAACCCACGCCGCATCACTCACGAGATTCGATTCTTCCGGATCGTCCTCGAATCAAAATGGAGGTGTCCAATGTCGTCCCGTGATTCACTCGAAATGAACAAGGCCCTGATTCGCCGCGTCTATGACGAGGGCTATAGCCGTGGCGACGAGTCGGTTTACGCGGCGTGCTATTGCGACGACTTTCTCCATCACGACAAGACAATTCATGACGTGGGTAAAGGAGCGGAAGCCGAGCGCTTGTCGATGTTGCGGTTTCGAGATGCCGTCCCCGACGCGCGGTTCGAAGTCGTGCATCAGATCGCGGAGGGTGACAGGGTGGTCAATCAGCTTCGCATAACAGGAAATCCTGTGAAGCCGTTCCCCCCGATCGAGCCGGGCGCGCCTATGGCTTTCGGCGCTGTAGCGATCTTCCGCATCCGAGAAGGAAAAATTGCGGAGGAGTGGTTTTACCGTGCCTCAGGAACGTCAGAAGCCTGACTCTGATCCGGAACGAGTCCTGCCTCGGCTGCTCGACTTTGAATGAAGAGACTATCTCGTTCATTTTGAGGAACGAATGCGTGAGGCCGGCCCATCATGAGTCGAGCGGCGCGGAGCCGCGATGTGTCTTCATGAAAAAACGCTTGAAGCGTCTTCAGCAGCCCTTGGGTATCTGTCGCACTCCGGCGTGCCTCATCTGATTCCAGCAACTGAGTGAACAACGCCGGCAGGAGCGCATCGTCTTCGCCATCGAAGTAGCGACGGGTCGTGTCAAGAAAAGCCGTCGGAACACGCCGGATCGCGACAAGCCTCGAGCCCTTGATGCTAGGAGCCTCAGGAAGCCGACTTCGGGGTTCAATATGCCCTACGCGTGAAAAAAGCTCGACGAGTGCATGGAAAGCTTCCTGTGCACGCAATCGCGGTCGGAATACGCCATGCCACTGCATCTCGAGGGTGTCGAAACGATCTGGCTGAGTCGTAAAGCACAGCAGCAGTCGGCGCTCGTGAAAGCTCGTGCCGATTGCCGGGTAGAGAAAGTCGAAGGCGCCATCGACGTTGTATTCCGGCCGAAGCTCGCGGATCAGTTGATTCTCAAGCAGAAGCGCCGCGGTCTCAGAGTCTTGGAGAAGGACTTCAAGCGACGCGGCTTCGCGCACGAGCGTGCGCATCTTGCGGTGCGCCTTTCGTCTTGTCGCGTTGCGATAGCCAATGAGCCGCTGGCGAATATCTTTAGCCTTACCGGCATAGATCACGCCGCCGTTGGCATCCTTGAAAAGATAGACCGCAGGCTGTTTCGGGAGCGCCTTTAAAAAGTCGACTCCAAATTTTCGGTCGAATCGTTTCACGTGGGCGCGGCGTCCTCATCTCAGATCTATGCGGCTGTAGATGCTCAGCGCGCAACCGAGATGCTAGGCAATTTGCCTATTGGACGCTCCGTATCGGGTGAATGACGATGGCTGCTGCATAGCCCGAGCCGGAAGTATAAAAGGAGTCTTCAGTCTCCGGAGGCGTCCTTCAGCTGCTCTTCGATCGGCCGCCAATGGAAGAGGCCATAGATCATGGTCTGCACGAAGTGATGACCCATCGACCCACCGGCTCGAGCGAATACGTCGCGCTTGACGACAAACTCCGCGAAATGCGCGATCACGAGCAACCAGAAGGTCCAGAGACCGATCGTCGCCAACAATCCGGTCGCGAGAAGCATGGCCAGCACTGCACCAATCCAAATTACCCAGACGCTTTGTTT
>JASDVF010000057.1:60263-68927 GCA_041440805.1 Myxococcota bacterium
TCGCGAGAAGCATGGCCAGCACTGCACCAATCCAAATTACCCAGACGCTTTGTTTTTGCATAAACGAATGTTAGCCGCCTGGGGTCACGTCTTCACCTCGGCTTCTTAATGGGTGCACTCCGAAGCGACGGGCCAAAGCCGATGCCACCCGGGCAGCAATTTTAGAAGCGCTCCAAAGTCAACTCTCCGAACCGGGGCGTTAGACGCTCTCGCCTCGAGAAGTGACTGATCGTGCGGGCGTTTGAATTCGGACGGTTCACAGGCATTTTTCGGATCGGGATTCGTGATCGCCGTGGGGCCGAAGGATCTGGCCCGCTAACACAGGGCTTCCACAGGCTCGCGCGCTCGAACCCTGTTAGCCGAACGCTCTCGGCGACCACTGCGCGCGCGTGTCGGCGCCCTTGAAGTCCATCCCTTGTCGGCCGCTAAACGCCGGAACCATCCTCGGTCGGGGGGGGCTCGATCTTGTAGTCAGCGAGTGGCGCGTCGAAGTGGAATCCGAAGAGCTCGGGATCTTCGCCGATGACGGCCGCGGAGACAATGTAGAAGACGTAGTCGTAGGTCTCCTTCGGGATGTTGTGCTCCTGGAGCAGCTTCCAGAAGTTTCGCTCTCGCGGATTGTCGGGCATGTCTCGAAGGCGCCGCCTGACGTTATTCGGTCCCCAGTTGTAGGAGGCCATCACGAGAAGTCCCGACGCCTGAGCATCTCTCGCGTAGATGTCATGGAGATAGTCGGCGGCCGCTTGGGTTGCTTTCAGCGGGTCATGGCGATCGTCGTTCGGGTCCGCCTTGGACAGCTCGACGAGAGGCCCCGTGCGCAGCCCGTAGCGCCGAGCCGTCGAGGGGATGAACTGCCACATACCTTTGGCAATGCCGAATCGCGTCTTGGGGCCGATCGCATCGGGATCGAAGCTGCTCTCTTGGAGCGCGACATACAGGTATTGCGGCGGGAGGTTTCGCGCGACCATGGCGTCCGCGACGACGCTCGTGAGCTTCTGATCATGCATGCGCGCGACGGCTTTGCGAAGGCGGGGCGAGAGCTTCCATTGGTGGATGTAGTGCTTCACCTCAGCCACGAAGTCATCTGGCATAGTGAGTTCGCATTCGCCGAAGAGGCGGACCACGCGCAGGATGACGCGATCTTCCTCGGAGAGCCCGGAGCCGAGGACGTCGAGCTCCTCAAGAAAACGATCGTATTGCGTTTCGAGTGCTCGGACCTGGCTGCGCCGGGAAATGACTTCTTCGAGGAGTTCAGGATTGCCGCTCTCGTGAATGCGTTCTTCGAGGCCGGCGGCTTGAAGCTCGACGGCTTTCATTGCGTAGAAAATTTCGGTCGCGAGCTCGCGCGTTCTTTGAAGCGCCTGGTATTGATAGAAGGCGACGCTGGCGATTGCGAAGAGTGCCAAAGCGATTCCCGCAATGATCGACCGGTAACGTCGTTTCTGTTTTCCCTCGACGCGACGGTAGGCGTTGCGGAGCATCTGCGTTCGGCCGCTCACGATCTCATTGGTCTCGTCGGGTTCTCGACGGAAATAGCGCTCCGCAAGGGCCTCTTCAGAAGCCTCGGCGGGCGCATCGGGAGATTCAAGGGCGATGCGTGTCGTCGTGCCCAGTTGAAGCGTGGCCTGGCGAGGAACGACCGCATCCGTCACCCGCACATCATCAAGGAGAGTTCCGTTCCCACTCCCGAGATCGCGGACATGCCAGCGACCATTAATCGGAAGCAGTTCGGCATGGCGTCGACTAACAGTTTCGTCGCCGACCCGGACTTCGCAGCTTGCGTCGCGACCGATCGTTATGCCCGTCTCAAATTGCGCTTCAGTCACACGGCCGTCTTCCTGCCAGCGGATGAGAAGGGGACCCGCCGACCGTGGACCAGAGGTCCGGCCTTCGATCACTGTTCCTTCGAGCGCGGTTCGCTCGGGTATGACCGTGCGCTCGCCGACGCTTTCGTTCGCGTCGGCGTTTCGGTCTCGATCCGTCCCGTCGCCACTCACTGAACTCTCCCTCGCTTGTGCCTTGAGGGGCCGCCCAAGGAAGCGGCAGCGTAGCGCGCTCCGAGTCCTGTGGAGTCTTCGCAGTCGAGTCGCCTCGTCTCGGCGCTGCGGAAAGCGCAGCCTGCTTCTTGTGTCTACTTCGTTCGCAAACAACTGGCCTAATAAGGCTGATCCTGTGCGATCACGGTTGACTCAAAATAAGACAGTTGTATTATTTTACAGGGTAGATGCCTTGTTTGCGGAATCACTCCTCTGAGGGGCCACATCTACGGAAGGAATGTCGCGATGGGATGGGATTTTTCGACTGAGCCCGAGTTTCAGGAGAAGCTCGACTGGATTCAGCAGTTTTGCGAAGAGCGCGTAGAGCCGCTTCACCACATTTTCCCGCACGCTGTTCGCGTTCCGGATCCCGTTGTCAAAGCGTATGTGCGCGACCTGCAGCAGGACGTCAAAGACCAGGGACTCTGGGCGCTCTTCCTCGACGAGGAACTGGGCGGTCCCGGACTCGGGCAACTGAAGCTCGGTTTGGTCAATGAGATCCTCGGCCGCTATCCGGCAGCGCCGCAGCTCTTTGGCGCCGCGGCGCCCGACACCGGCAACATGGAGATCCTTGCGGCCTACGGAACCGATGAGCAGAAGAAGCGTTGGCTCGAGCCTCTGCTTGCTCAGGATATGTTTTCCGCTTACTCGATGACCGAGCCTCAGGGCGGGTCGGATCCGAAGCTCTTTAAGACTGTTGCTGTGCGCGACGGCGACGAATGGGTCATCAATGGCGCGAAGTGGTTCACCTCCGCAGGACGCGTCGCGGATCTCCTCTTCGTGATGTGCACGAACGGAATCTTCATCGTGCCGCGCAAGACGGAGGGCGTGGAGATCATGCCCGAGCCGCGCAATCACAATCACATCATTTACACCGACGTACGGGTGCCGCTCGACCACCTGCTCGGGCCCGAGGACGGAGCCCATATCTTGGCGCAGAGGCGCCTCGGTGGTGGGCGCATCCATCATGCTATGCGCACGATTGCGCAGTGCACAATGGCGTTTGACATGATGTGCGAGCGTGCGCTCTCACGACAATCACACGGTTCATTGATCGCGGAACATCAGATGATTCAGGAGAAGATCGCGGAGTCGTACGCAAAGCTGAAGATGCTGCGTCTCTACGTTCTCGAGACGGCTTGGAAGATGGATAATACCTCCGCCCAAGAGTGTCGAACCGACATCGCCGCGGTGAAGTTCACGATGTCTCGCGTGTTGCGAGAGATCTCCTTTGACGCCCTACAGATTCACGGCGCCCTTGGGACGACGAACCTCACGCCTCTGCAGGATATGTACGCGAATGCGCCCACTATGGGGATCGCAGATGGCGCGGATGAGGTCCATAAGGCCACTGTGGCTCGTCGTGTTCTGCGCGACTACGAACCGCACGAGGGAGACTTCCCGCGTGAATTCATTCCCTACAAGAAGGAAGAGGCGTGGAAGAAGATGCAGCCGATCTTCGACGTGAATCCCGAACTCGCCGCGTCGGCGCAGCAGTGGAAGGAATTCCGCGAGAAGCGGCGTCGGTAGTTGTGGGTAGGCGTGAGTGAGCGCGTTAGGTCTGGGCGTCCCCCCGGTTCGTTGATCGATCGGAGATTGACAGAGTGCAGTCCGACAAGCCTACTCGACAAAACGTAGAGGCGAGCGGCCGCGAGGCGCTGATCGAGGCCGCTCGAACGCTCTTCGCCGAGCGTGGCATAGAAGGCGTCTCGATTCGCGAGTTGGGGCGCGCGGCCGCGCAGCGAAATAATAATGCGGTCCAGTACCACTTTGGTGATCGCGAGGCGCTGCTCTTCGCGGTACTCGGGCCGCATAACGAGCGCGTTGGCGCTCGGAGGGCCGCACTCCTTGACGAACTTGAAGTTGAGGCCACCCTCTCGGTTCGTTCGCTCGCCGGGGCACTCGTCCGTCCGTCGGCCGCGATGCTCTCGGATACAGCGGGGCGTGACTACTTACGGATCGTCGCTGAGTTGATCGGCGACCCGGCCAATACCCGACGTCGCGGCCCCTTCGACGGCACGGAACTCAACCGCTGGAACCGACTGGCCAAGCAGCATATGGCCGAGTCGACGCTCCCGCTCCATCGCCGCTTCTCGGCCATGAATCTCTGCTTCTCGGAGCTGGGCCGACGCGCAGACGCTAGGCGGCGAGGAGATCATCGTCTGTTCGTGAGCGACCTCGTCGATCTCGTGACGGGGCTGCTCTGCGCCGAGGTCTCCAAAGAGACACTCCGTTTCCTAGACGAAAGGGAACGCGCCCGCGGCACGTCTTAGGGCCGTCGGCGACGACCACGCAGGCGGTCTCTGAGAGCGCCGAAGCCGGGATGCGTCACGCTTCTGAGAGCAGGGTGCGGAGCTTCGAGAGCTCCTGGAATGAGGGCGAGGCGACTCAAGTGGATGTCCATAAAGCTCGTCACAGTTGGACGATCCATGCCGAGCGGGCGGAATTTCACATGTCTTCCGATGCGACGGTGATCGACCTAGGCTTCAGCAGGTTGACGATCAGAAAGGAAGCGATTGATGACGAAAGAGCCGACCGAGGAGCTCGGGTTCGACCCCGATGTGCTGCGTGCGAAGTACCGGGAAGAGCGCGACAAACGTCTTCGACCCGAAGGGCTTGGTCAGTATGTCGAGATGAAGGGCCGCTTTGCCGAGTTCGAACGCGACCCGTGGGTTGAGAACGTGACCGCGCGCGAACCGCTCTTCGATGAATCGGATGTCGTGATCATAGGCGGCGGTTTCTCGGGCCTCTTGGCCGCGGCGCGTCTGCGAGAAAAGGGCGTGGATGATATCCGCGTCGTCGAGAAGGGCGGGGACTTTGGTGGGACCTGGTACTGGAACCGCTACCCGGGTCTGGCTTGCGACGTCGAGTCCTACATCTATCTGCCCATGCTCGAGGAAATCGGAACGACGCCCACGGAAAAGTACAGCCGCGGTGCCGAGATTTTTGAGCATTGCCGTGCGCTCGCGCGCCACTTTGACTTGTACCGAAGCGCCTGCTTCCAGACCGAAGTGACGGAGATCAGATGGGACGAAGCGTCGGCGTTATGGACGATCGAGACGAATCGCGGTGACCGGATGCGGGCGCGGTTCGTTTGTCTTGCCAACGGATTTCTGCAGAAGCCTAAGCTTCCTGGCGTCCCGGGCCTCCAGTCTTTCGAGGGGCACGCGTTTCACACAAGTCGTTGGGACTACGCCTACACGGGCGGGGACGCGAATGGCAAGCTCGATCGGCTTGGCGACAAGCGGGTCGGCATCATTGGCACGGGCGCGACAGCCGTCCAGTGCGTTCCTTACCTTGGCAAAGATGCGGGAGAGCTCTTTGTGTTCCAACGCACGCCGTCCTCGATCGGGGTTCGCGCGAATCGTTCGACGGACCCGGAATGGTGGTCGAGTCTAGAGCCCGGCTGGCAGAAGAACCGGATCGAGAACTTTCAGGTTCTCACGGCGGGAGGCGTCGCGGAAGAGGATCTCGTGGACGACGGATGGACTGAGGTCGTTCGGAAGATTCTTAACCTGATGCTAGGCCAAACGGATCCCAACGTTGGGCCTGAGGCGATCGCCGAGATGGCGGAGCTCGCCGACTTCATGCAGATGGAAGAAATTCGCGCGCGTGTCGACGCGGTCGTAACGGACCCCGCGACCGCGGAGGGACTCAAGCCTTGGTATCGACAGTTCTGCAAGCGCCCCTGCTTTCACGATGACTACCTCAAGACCTTCAACCGGCCTAATGTTCATCTTGTAGAAACCCAGGGACAGGGCGTCGAGCGTGTCACACCCAAGGGCGTCGTCGCGGGCGGCGAGTTATATGAGCTCGATTGCCTCATCTTCGCGACCGGTTTCGAGATGGGGACCAACTATTCGAGTCGCGCCGGTTACCGGATCGTCGGACGCGAAGGGCGCACCCTCGACGAAGCCTGGTCGAATGGCGTGCGTACTATGCACGGCATGCATATCCACGGTTTCCCGAACCTCTTCATGATGAGCATCGCGCAATCGGGATTCACCGTGAACTTCCCCTACACCTTCGACCTCCAGGCACAGCACATAGCCTGGATCATCGAGCGTGCGCAGGCCCGCGACTGGAAGCGACTCGAGGTGACGGCGGAGGCTGAAGCAGCCTGGGTCGATGAGATCGTTGCGCGCGGCGGACAATCGAGCGAATTCTCGGAGAATTGCACGCCCGGCTACTACAACAATGAAGGAACCGCCGACGCGAAGAACCGACAGGGTGGCTTCTTTATCGGCGGGCCGACAGAGTTCGCCGAACGGCTTGAGGCATGGCGCGCCGCTGAGAAGTTCGAGGGTCTCGAGAGCCGCGGCGCCTAAGCGCGCGAGGCACAGCGGCTGCTGTTCAGCCCGCCCATAGCGGTAGCCATAACTCGGTCGCGCGGCCATACTTTCGTCACACACGCAGCGAATAGGCGGTCACCATGAGCGGAGTTCTTAGAGTCGATGAAACGAGCGAGTTCTTCGTCGCTCACTTGATGCAAAAGTCGTTAGTCGTGCAGATCGTCCCCAAGCTGGCCGCGTCCGAATGACCGGGGAAACCACGCTTCGTGGCTGGAAGGCGATTCCCAAACTCGATGGCGGCGGACTCCTTCTCGGACATTTTTCTGAATACAACGGAGGGATGTGGCAATTCCTTCAGCGCGCCTACGCGGAGGGCGGTCCGATCGTCCGCTTCCGCCTCGCTCAGAACGACATGGTCTTGATCTCGGGGCCAGAGGCTTCGGAGGCGTTCTTTCGGGCCCCAGAAGATCAGCTCTCGAATCGCGAGGCCTATAAAAAATCACAGACGCCCGTTTTTGGTCCCGGCATCATCTTCGACGTTCCGCTGGAAACACATATGGAACAGCTCCAGATGATGGTCGGGGCGCTCAAGCCCCAAGCGCTTCGACGTTATGGCGATCAGATTGCCGCCGAGACCCGGCGCGCAGTGGCGGATTGGGGAGAGGAAGGCGAGGTCGACTTTCTTGATTTCATGGGGCAGCTCGCGCTCTACGCGTCGGCGCGCACTCTGCTCGGGCAGTCGTTCCGAGACGACACGACCGACGAGTTCGCCGCCCTTTATCATGACCTCGAAGCAGGTGTGAATCCGCTCTCCTATTTCTTTCCGAACCTTCCCCTCCCGGTCTTCCGAAGACGGGATCGCGCCCGCGAGCGACTCGTCGAACTGATAGGACGGATGGCGACTCGCCGGCGTACGTCCGGCGAGCCCGGGGACGATATGCTCCAGGGCTTGATCGAAGCCCGGTATCAGGACGGACGAGCGCTCGACGACGAGGAAATTGTAGGCCTACTGCTCTTCCTCCTGTTCGCGGGACATCATTCGACATCGGTTGCGACGACATGGACGATGATCGAACTCCTGCGCCATCCCGGCTATCTCGCGCGAGTGGAAGCTGAGCGAGTACACCTGCAGAACGACCACGCGACAGAGGGCTATGCGGATCTCCTGCGCGGCGCCGAGCAGCTCAACCGAGGCATTCAAGAAAGCCTTCGACTGCACCCCCCTCTCATCATGATGATGCGGAAAGTGATGCGCCCGTTCCGGTACGGCGGCTACGAGATTCCGGTAGGCAAGTTCGTGGTTCAATCTCCAGCCGTGGGTCACTTTCTAAAAGAGGTCTGGGAGGATCCCGAGCGATTCGATCCCGACCGATTCGGCCCCGATCGCCGCGAAGACGACAATCCCTTCGCGTTTACCGCCTTTGGCGGCGGAAAGCACAAATGCATCGGAATGAACTTCGCGTACATCCAGATGAAGGTGATCCTATCGACGCTGTTCAGCCAATTCGAGTTCGAGATTGGTGAAGACGAATACGAGCCCGCGAGAGACAGCCTGATCATCGCCCCGGTTCAACCCTGCCGAATCCGCTATCGACGTCGCCGAGCCGCGTGACAGCGCCACGTCGCGACTAATGAAGAACGAACCAGGAGCCACGGGTATGAGTGTTAACGAGAGCAAGGCAATCGTTCGGCGTTATTTCGAGGTGCTCGCGGGCGGCGAGGGCAATCTTGTCGAACTACTCCATGAGGATGTTAGGTGGTCGGTCCCGCCGGGCTCAGACATGGCGGGCGAGAAGCGAGGCCGTGACGCCGTGTTGACCTTCCTCGGTAGCGGTGTCGACTACTACGACCCTAATGCGCCTATGGACGTCTCGATTCGCTCGATGATCGCGGAAGAGGGCCGCGTCGCTTGCGAGTTCACGCTCGAGGCGACGACCGCACGCGGTCGGGCCTACCGGAACGAATATCATTTCGTGTTCGAGATCGACGCCGGACGCATTCGTGCCGTCCGGGAATACCTAGACACGCACTACGCCCATCTCGCGTTTCACTCGGAGGAGTAGGGCGTTGCAGGGCTGGCGGGGCGCAGTGGCGCGGATCCCCTTGGCCCGAACCGAAGGAAATGGAGCCGACGATCCGATTTGAACGGACGACCTGCTCATTACGAGATCCCGACCAACCCGAGGAAGATCAATAGGTTGCGCTCTCGCCCCGGCAGATCGCGGCAGGGAGCGGCATAAAGCGGCGTGTAGAACGGCACTTATCTGCGAGACGGCACCCAGGCGGCACCCATTCCTGGAAGGTTCTTCCCTGCGTCGCTGGGCCTACTCGGGGTT
>JASDVF010000058.1:0-14605 GCA_041440805.1 Myxococcota bacterium
TTTTACCTGCCGTGCTCTGTGCGGCGCTCACCTTTGGCACGATGGCGTGCGATGGAAGCCCTGAAGAGATAACGGGCTCCGCCGTAAAATCGTCCGCCCAACCAACTCACTCGGCCCCAGCAGTCGACACAGGAACTAGCATGCAAACTACAGACAGCGGTCTTCAGTACGAAATCCTACAGGAAGGCGATGGAGCCTCTCCTGTCGTTACCAGCAGCGTCACCGTTCACTACGTCGGGACCTTGGTCGACGGAACGGAGTTCGACAGTTCGGTAAAGCGCGGAACGCCCGCAACCTTCCCTTTGAATCGGGTGATTCCGGGTTGGACCGAAGGCCTTCAGCTGATGAAGGAAGGTGCGAAATACCGCTTCACCATTCCGCCAGAACTCGGTTACGGGGAGGGGGGTGTACCTGGAACGATTCCTGGGGGTTCGACCCTTATTTTCGAGGTCGAACTGATCACCGTTAACTAGTCCAAGTGAAGTAGCCAGGGTGAACTGATCACGGCTCACCCTGGCTGGACGACCACTGGCTGCCGTATGGCGGCGAGCCTGCGGTGCTCGGTTCGCCCCGATAAGGGGCCGAATAGTCCAGTCGGAGCCTATCTTTCAGAACGACTAATGTAGGTGGTGCGGAAAACGCTGCTTGAAATTCCAATTCCCTCCCGGGTTCGTGACACAGGATCCGGAGCATCTCCTAAAAGAACGGAATGCGAGCGTTCGACTCTTTGGACCGAAGGAGACGACGAGCCTCGGACGGAATCTCAGGAACCGCTCGGCGCTGGGTCGGCGATCGGTCCCTGCGACGCTGTTCGTCGAGCGGGGATCCAGTGCGCACGAGATGGCGATTCGGCTTGACGAAGAGCTTCGTGGGGCAGATAAGCCGCTAGGCGATTCGGAGAAGGTTCGGAAGTGATGCCTTGAATGAGTGACGTCGGCAAGGCGTCGCCGACGTTTCTTATGAGCTTCCGTGGATTCGAGCCCGATCGCTTCAGCGCACGCTGGCTACGTGAGGCGTCGCTTCATCGATGGGACAGCTGGGTCGGTCGCTGACCCGGTCGGGCCTGAAGCCCGGGAGCGAGGGACTCGCCGTTCTCGCAAATCGGCGTGCCATTCACCAGGACATGTCGGATGCCCGTTGGCGTGTCTGCTGTTAGGCGGTCGGCGCCGGCTGGGAAGTCTTGGACGCGTCGAATTTTGCCTGGTCCGACCTTCTCGGGATCGAATACGCAGATGTCGGCATGAGCGCCTTCGCGCAGCACGCCACGATCTTCGAAGCGGAAGAGCTCCGCCGGTTCACCCGTCAGCTTGTGTACCGCCGCTTCTAGGGAGAGCACCCCGCGTTCGCGCACCCAGCCTCCGAGCAGATCTGTCGGCAGCACGGCGTCGCATAACATGCCAACGTGTGCGCCGGCGTCCGATACGCCGAGGGCCATCTGCTCCTGTTGAAGCAAATGCGTCACGCCCACCTCGTCATCGTTCGACATCACATAGCCCCAGCGCGTCTCTAGATTCTCCTCGCAGGACATCTCGACCATCGTGTCGAAAGGATGCTCACCGCGTTCGGCAGCGATGTCCTCGAGCTTGCGATCAACGAAGCTTGTGTGGACCTCGGTCTCGGCGAGATAGAAGTTTTCCCACCGTGTCGGAAGCGGCGTATGGGCCAGTTCTTCGATCGCCTTCTTGCGCCAGTCCGCGTCCTTATACCGTGTCTCGCGCATTTCAGGCGCTTCTCGGTAGAGCGATGCAAAAATAGGGGCGGAGTCGAAGGCGAAGGGAGACTTCAGTTGCTGGCGAAACGTAATGGGACGGACGGTGATCTGCGGCCAGACGCCAGTGTCTCCCTTTGCGACTTCGGCCGCGTGGAGTTTGGAGCCGTATTCCCAGAAGCCGGGATTCGCGATGAGTGCAGTGTAGGTGAGCGGCGCTTGAACGCGGCGCTGGAAGTCGTACATCTTGTCAAAGGCGAATTCAGGCCCGGGTGTCGCCTCAATGACACCTCGGCCGAGCTTCGTAAGCTCACTGGCCATGGCCTCGAACTCGGAGAAGGCTGCGGCACGGCTGCAGATCGGTTTTCCGCCGACACCGATGTGTGTACTCGAGAAGCTCGTCGAGAGGCCGACGGCGCCCGCTTCCATGGCTTCGCGGACTGAGCTGCACATAGCAGCCACCTCTGCGTCGCTCGCTTCGCGGTCGTAAGCCTCGTCGCCCATGTGGAAGAGTCGCAAAGCGGTGTGGCCGATATAGCTCGCGTAGTTGAGGACAGTGCCCTTTTGTTCGATGGACGCGAGGTATTCCGGAAAGGTCTCGAAGTCCCACGGAATCCCCTCCATCAGGGACGCAGGATTCATGTCCTCAACTTTCTCAAGAGCCAGCGCGATTGCTTCTCGCCCGTCCTTGCGCGTCGGCGCGATCGTGAAACCGCAGTTGCCCGCGACGACCGTGGTCACGCCGTGAAAGCACGAAGGCGTAAGCGCCGGGTCCCAAAATACCTGGGCATCGTAGTGGGTGTGAATGTCGATGAAGCCTGGGGACACAACTGCGCCGCTGGCGTCCAGTACGCGGTCACCTAACAAGTTCTGTCCGATTTCGGCGATGCGGCCGTCTCGGACGAGGATGTCTGCTTCGATGCCCGGCGCGCCGGTTCCGTCTATGACGGTTCCTCCGCGAATGACGATTGATGACATGGTGGTGCCTCCTGGGTGGGGCCGGCGATGCGCTTGGGGCAAGCCAGGCCTGAGCACGCCGAATCACGCCTATTCACGCATAAGGGGCGCTTCCTCAGACGCGTGGAGCGGTGATGCCGGTCTGGAACTCAGCCTGCGTCGGCTTCGCCGGCGAGCTCAAACGTATTCATGTAGTCGACGACGAGTTGCTCGTGAACCTGCCAATGTCGGTAGGCCTCTGTGTCGGTGCCGCCGTACCAGGCCGGAACCGCATGCACTTCCGACTGGAGAGCGGACTCCGCCTCACGGGTGGCTGTTTCGTAAAGATGCATAAAGCGAGGCTCGCCCCCGGCGACATTCTCGTAGGGCGTGATCATCTTGAAGCCAATGTTGCCGATCGCGAGGGGGGGGATGTGGACGAAGTCCGCCCAGTCACGCAATGCCTGAGCGCCCGACTCCTCGCGAGGACTGACGAGGATCAGCATGAGTCCGAGCGTCTTCTTACCGTCCAAGAAGCCTTGGGCGGGGCGAGGGTAGTGACGAAAGTGGATGCTGCGGATGCCATCCGGGGGCGTCGGGGGCACGAAGTCTGGCGTGGCCTCGTAGAGACCGAGCGTCGTGAAGTCCTTAATGCGATTGACGAAGTCCGGCTCGAAGTCTTTGCGATGGGGCATTAGGTTGCGCCACCAGCTGGCTCGCTCGACGCCAGGTAGGGCAAGAACTTCTTGTGAGCGCGTCGAGCTGTATTCCTCGGGTGTGAGATCGCTGAGCTCTAGGTAGAGAATGGGCGTGATTCGATCTTCCATGCTTTAGGACTGCCTCAATGTTGTATGGACGCGCCGATTGGCGCGTTGTTAATGTGGTTGTTGTTGAGATTGTTGTCGCTAATTGGCGGGTTCGTCGCCGTGGATCTGTATGTTATTCAGGAGTAGCGACGACCGGAAGGCGATCGTAGCCGTCCTCCAGTTCAACACCGGAAGAGTTCACGACCATCGAGAGCATCGTGTACTCCCCGACGACGAAGAGGATCTCGATGAGTTGCTTCTCTGAGTAGGTCGCAGCGAGTTTCGACCACACTTCATCCGAGATCTGCTGGTTAGCGTGAAGCTCGTCGGCCGCTTCGAGAAGCGTTCGATCGGCGGGTGACCAGCCAGAGGCCTTCGCTCCGACGGGGACGCGTGCGATCTCCTCATCGGAGAGACCCGCGTCGCGCGCGTAGTCCGCATGATGACCCCATTCGAATTCGCTTCGACAATTCCAAGCCACGCGCAGAGCCAGCAGTTCGGACTCGCGAGGCGAGATTGTCCCGTTGTGGGAAATCACCGTGGCGAAGTCGAGCAGCGGGACGACCAGGTCCGGATGATGGGCGACCGTCTTCAGCATGCTCGGCGGGCGTTTTTGTTCGATCCCATTCGAGGCGTTCTGCTGGTCTTCGTCTGCGGACAACCTCACGCGACCGATGCTTTCGATCTTGTTCAAGATCTTGGGGCTCCACTCGCTTGGCTCGATCGGGCGAATGCGCATACGGGGGGGGCCTTCGGCGTGGGGTGCTGTGCTCATGCTGCAGACAAGAAGGGCTGCCAGCGCAAGCCGGACGGGTTTCATGTTAGTCTCCTGCGTGGTTGGTAGGTGCCGGTCGTGATGGCGAAACATGATCGCACGCTCGTCACGCAGCCGGGCATCCGAGGGGAATCATATCCAATATGCCCCCAATGGCGACGCGGATCGTGAAATCATTCGATGACAACGAGCGCACTCAGCCCCTTCGCCCGGTACGCGACGTCGGCTTGACCGACGAGCTCCCGGAAGACGTCGCGAAACAGATCACTCGAATCCTCGGCATTACATTGACCTACGACGGCCATCTCGCGGTGGCGTCGAAGGGCGGCCTGCTCCTTTTCGACCGTGATCTCGCGCTCAAGGACTACATCCTCTTTCCAGACGAACACGTCGAGAACTCGATCGCGGTGGATGAAGATCGCATTTATGTCGTGACGTCCAAATATATGCGTGGCGTGGCTTGGAATGGAACAAAGCTCTCGGTAGAAGAGGCGGATGGCGGATGGGTCAGCGAGTATGACGTTATGCCGGAAGGCGAGGCGATTAGCCGCGGCGCCGCTTCTCATGGATCGGGGACGACACCAACGTTGATGGGCTTCGGGGATGACGAGGATGAGCTCGTTGTGATCTCCGATGGCAGCCCCGACGGCGCCCAACTCGTCGCGTTCTGGAGAGACGGCATCCCGTCAGATTTCGTGCAGAAGCCCGGTACAAGGTCGCGTCGCATCGCCGACCAGATTCGACTAACGATCAGCCCGCTCACAGTCGAGGCCTCGCCCGCTGCGTACGGAACGGGCGTGATCGTATTGAATTCAACGTACCCGGATTCGGCCCCAGCGCCGCTCAGTATTCTGGGCAACGCGTTTCTTGCAGGTGAGACCCGCGAGCCACCGCGTGGTGCGCAGAAGTTTGAGTGGAAGGCTTCCGAGAATCGCTTCGTCGAAGGTTGGTTTCTCGAAGACATCGACAATACCGACTGGATGCCTCCCGCGATTTCAGCGCAGAACGGTCTCGCTTACGTCGCAACGAAAGTCGACAGCGTCTACGAATATCGAGCAATCGATTTCGAGACGGGAGAAACGGTCGCGCGTTGGCCCTTTCCCGACGACAGCGTTCTTTGGAATAACTGGGGAGGGATCACTACCCTCCTCGAGGATGGGGACCTGTTGCTCGGCGGATTCTTCGCGGTGAAGAGGTACGACATTGGCCATTTGCGTGAGTAGCGAGGTGTCGTGTTCGCTTTTTTAGGGTGGACGGGTAGCCGCGTTTTTCGGCTCAAGAGCTAACGATTCGCCCTTAGGCGCCGAATTGAGCTGTTGAACATAAAATCTTTTTTGTTTAAAAGAGTCCATTGCAACCTGGAGGCGATCGATGTCGGCGAGTGTTGAACCCATTTTTTGAGCCGGGGCACGCAGAACTTTGGCGAAATCCCTTTTCGATGTACAAGGCGCTGCGGGATGAGGACTCGGTTCATCACGTGGAGAACGGCCAAGCGGGTGAGGACTATTGGGTTCTTTTTCGCTTCCGCAATGGCTTCGACGCAGCGATCGACGCGCAAACCTTTTCCTCCGCCGACGGTCTGACATTTCCCTATGGCGAGCGTGACCAGTTCGGCGAGAACGCTCCCCCCCCGGCAGGTGCCGAGTACCCCCATCGGGGCTTAGTTGTCAGAACGCCTAGTATCGGTGGTGCGGAAAACGGGGCTTACTTTGCCTATCCCCGCCGTGTTCTCACTGTTCCTAGCCGTATTCGTCTCAGCATGGCTCAGCGTGACTGGTCCGCCCAGTAATTGCGCTTCTGCTTAGCTTTACATCTGAAGTTCAGTAGCCAGTGCTGCCGAGGGCTCCTTCTTCTGCGAAGAGCCGCCTAATAAAGGCTCGCAGCTGTGGCCCGATTCGTTAGGCGGCGGAGACGGCTATGCTGGCCGACCAAAGAATCAGATACTGGGCGTATGCGGGCCGGAATCAACTATCGACCTGTCTTAACCAGCTCTTCGAGCCGGAGGATCTGCGCGAGAGAAGCGGAGATGTCGGCCGCAGAAGCTTCGCCCCCCGTTGTTCTTATGAGAAGGGCGAAAATCAGGAGGCTATTCATCGCGTGGAGGAGAACGCTCGTCCCGTGGTGCCCGCGAGGATCGAGCCCGAAGAGTTCGACATCCAACATGTGCGAGAGCCATGTCACCGGATGCCAATTGATCTCCTGCGTATTCGACAGAGCCCAACTGAGATTCTCGCGTGTGAATCCAGTCAGGACATGTTCCTTCCGCGTGACGTAGGCGGGGTCATCCCGTTGAACAAATGGGAAGTGGAGTGTCTGCGCGTGAATTGCGAGAGTGTCGACCAGTAGGGAAAAACTCGCGGAGGGCGAAATAGAGACGATTGTTCGAGGCGGAGAACATCGAGTGGGAGGATACGAGAGGTCTGGGGCGGGCGCGCGGAACGGCTCAGATTCGAGCAGGCTGGAATACTCCATTGCCGGTGTCCTATCCTCCATGCGGATGACTCTATTGCGCCTCCTGCTAGTCGGCCTCTTGCTGTTTTCGCTCGTTCTCGCGTGCGACCGTTCTACGGACGAAGAACTCGGTGTCGTTCAGCCCGATGGTCTTCAGGGGGCCGTGGTCTTCGTTCTCGATACCGTCCGTCCCGACCATCTCTCTCTTTCGCAGTCTGTTCGATCGACATCGCCGAATCTTAAATCACTCGCTCGCGAAGGTGTCTCGTTCGAACAGGTAGTGAGCTACGCGCCTTGGACGCTGCCGTCCATGATCGCGACGCTTTCGGGCGGATCTATTCGAAGAGGCTTCGAGAGGAGAATGACCCATTCGGTCGTCGAGTCGATTCGGGACGCTGGATACTCGACAGCGGCGATCACCGAAGGGGGATTCGTGACGAAGCGCTTCGGGCTCGATCTGGGTTTCGACTCTTTCGAGGAAGAGCAGGGGCCCGTGCAGTTGCTTTCGCCCGGCCAGGCACGGAACCCAAATCCGTCAGGGGGGATCGAGAACACGTTTCGAAAGGCGAAGGCGTGGATTTCGGAACACCGCGATGAACGCTTTTTTCTCATGATTCACACCTACGAACCACATACGCCTTATACGCGAACACATTTCGCACAGGGCCTGGACCGTGGGAGTCTCGACGAAATTTTCCGAATTGAGGATCTTCGACGCGTTCGCAGCGGGGAGCTGCCGGTAGGAGAGACCGAGCGTGCTTATCTTGCCGCCCTATATGACGGTGGAATTCGGATCAGCGACGGGTATATCGAAAAGTTCTTGTCGCATCTGGCTGAACTTGGTCTTCGTGACCAAACATTGATCGTCGTCACGAGTGATCATGGGGAAGAGTTCGGAGAGCATTACGCGACTCGGGCCGGGGACCACGGTCATGCGCTCTATGACGATCAGCTCCTCGTACCGCTGATTTTTCACAATCCGCTGGAGAGCTACCCTGTCGACCGGGTGGGGGTCCAGGTGCGAACGATGGACATCTTTCCGACGATCGCTGAACTGCTCGAAGCCCCCCACGAAAGCGATCGAGGGGGGATCAGTCTCGTTCCTTTGCTCCGGGGTGAATCGGATGAGGGGAGAATCGCTTACGGCGGGATGGTCGACTCGGGACCGGAGCGCCAATTTATTCGCTACCACGGATACAAGTATATCGAAGTCGTCGGGCCAGACAGGAAGATGCCGCCGCTCAGTCCCGCGCCGCCGCCGGTGCAACTATTCGACCTCAGCGCCGACCCGAGAGAGCGGACCAATCTCGCGGGAGAACGCCCGGAATTGGTCGGTAATTTTCACGACATGCTGAGAAGCCTCTCGATGGAGGGACAGGCCGAGGCCTTCGACTTGCCGAATGATTTGGACGAGAAGGCCCGCGCTCGACTTCGCTCACTCGGTTATTTGGACTAGCGCGAAGGGGTGGGATCAAGGGAGTCGTGAATTGGGGCGCATTTTTGGTTGGTGCGGCCCGGTCTTGGGGGATCGGACGCTCCATTGCCCACGCCTTGGCAAAAAAATGGGGCCAGCGTGGTTGTGAACGATATCGGTCGAACGGAGGAGGGCGGGTCGACTGCTGAAGCCGTCGCGTCTGAGATCGAAGCAGCCAGCGCTTATCTCTGTTGGCTCGTTCGGCGGTTCGGATTCGCTTTTGGCTTCTCCTGTCTGTTCGCGGAGACGACCGGCCATCGGTCGTACTTGCTGATTCGCAGCCAGTGACGTTGCGAAGTAGTCCCGGCCTCACTCTCCCGGAACGAACTGGATCGGTGAGGTGCAGGCGCGTTCCTGAATCGTCGCGGCCAGATCGGAGCGCGGGATAGGGAAAACAAGCCCCGTTTTCAGCAACACCGATATTAGGTGTTCTGACAACTAGGCTCCGATGGAGGTACTCGGCCCCGCTCCGGGGCGATTTCAAGCTTGCCTAGCATGCGGCCGGCGGGGGCTGCCTGATCGCCCGCGACAAAGAAGGTGATCGAGCACGTCCCCGAATTCTACGATTTCGCGACGGCGATCACGGGGGGAAGCGAATTTTGATGGCGTTAGGCAAAGCGCTCGCGGCGCTCAGCGAAGGGATGAGAGCGTTAGAGTGGGACGACGCGCGTCGTGACTTTGGGGAGCGGTGATTCGCCTCGCCACCTTAGGCTGAGAAGCAGTCTCGGATGTCCGCTCATGTCCATCCAGTTTGCTTGCCCCGGGTCGCTGTGTGCTACGACGATTCGGACGCGACCGGACGAGTCTCTTTCGACGTCCCGGTTGTTGAGGACGATCGGGCGATCGCGCCAATCCGGTGTCTCCCCCCAGACGTTCTGCAGGACCCAGCTCCAGTAGCTGGGTTCGCCCTTCGTGTCGAATTCGAGGATGAGCGCTTGGTCCGGATCGATTTCGACGAGACCGTTCAGATAACGGATCTGGCTCGGAGTCTGGACCGTCCCGTCGTCCGCCATTTCAAAAATCTCGTTGGGGGTCGTCTGGATCTCTTGAAATTCGTTCCACCACGTTAGGCTTCCGTCGATGAACATCGTCGTCGCAATGAACCCGCGGATTAGCGACGACGGATCGACCGGCGGCCGCGGCGTGGTTGTGTCGACGCGCTCGATCGTTGCCATCTCGTGCTCTTGGCGTCGCGTTCGGTCCCAGAAATAAGTTCGGATTAAGAGCGCGTTCGCATCTGGGGCTGATATGAGCACGTTTCGGGGCGTTTCGGTCTCGCTGTCTTCGTGCGTGTCTGTGCTTGCCGGACGGACGAGAATTTCGAAGCTTCCGTCATCTTCAATTGAGATATGCGTTTCGTCGAGAGAGTCGACGAGGCGGCGACCGCCGTTCGAATCCCCTTCATCGCTGCGAAAGCTTCCGGCGTAAAGCCCGATTTCGACGCCCGCCGCATCACGTGCATTTCCTCGAATTCGATAGGTCCCCGTTCCATCGATCGCTGCGCTTCGGTAGGTCTGGTCCGGATTGTCGCCGAGAAATTTTTGGGTGGCGGTTTGTATGTCATAGAAGCTCGGGTGCTCGGCGCTCCCGTGTTCCACAAATCGATCGAGGCCGAGCCCGACCAGTCGACTCAGCAGACGTATGCCCTCCGTTTGAATCTGAAGGTTGCCGAGGGAGGACGGACCCGTGACGTGGCTTGCCAGCGGCTTAAGTGAATCGCAAAAGTCGACCCATGCATCCCCGCTTGAAATGGCATCTGCGGGGTTGGCGAGGTCATGTATCAGAGGGCGAACCGCTTCGGGAGCACCGAGCGCCGCCGCACGGGTGCCGACGGCGGCGCAGCCGGACGCGGCTACAGCCGCGGAGGCCGTGAGCGCGGTGACGGTCGTTCGTGCGAGCAATGCTCGGCGGGTGAGGCCGGGGGCTTCGTTATTCGAGGGATAGCGGGGCAAGCGTCGATCCTTTGATTGAGGGGCTCGTCAAGTTACGAAACGGGGCCTTTCGTGGGAACGAGCGAGAGCGTCTCCTCCGCACATTGCCCAGGAAGGGGCCGAGTACCTCCGTCGGGGCTTAGTTGTCAGAACACCCAATATAGGTGGTGCGGGAAAGCCCGCTTGTTGTTCCTATCCCCAGCGGCGGAAAGCTACGCTTGCGGCCCGACGAGCGCGCGCTCAGACATGGGGCCGGACGCGCCCACTAGAATCCAACCGCACGACACGAGGAGATCGCTGTATGGGCCGCTTCAACGACCAGGTCGCTTTGGTGACCGGGGCTGCAACGGGTATCGGGAAGGCTTCGGCAATCCGATTGGCGTCCGCAGGTGCCCGCATCGTCATCGGTGACATTAATAAGGCATGGATTTCAGGCTGATCCGCAAGCTCTCGAGTCCGCTCATCCCCTACGGGCAACCCGAGGAAATCGCGGGCGTCGTGGCCCTTATGGCCTCCTCTGATGCTTCTTGTTATCAGTGGCGAAAAAATCGTCGTGGACGGCGCCTTGACCTCGCAGAGCTAGCACCCAAAAGCCCATAGGGAGCCCTGGTAGAGACTCCATGCCGATCGCTTCTGGCGGATCGCGATCATCCGGCAACCAGCGTGTGCCGAACAGAATGTCCCACACGATGAGGTTGCCACCATAGTTGTGGTTCGATTCGTGCATCAGCTTCGAGTGATGCCAACGATGAAGTTCGGTCATGCTGAATATCCAATTCAGTGGACCGATCCGCACCGGCAAGTTCGAATGCCCAGGAAGGGGCCTCCCGTTGAGGGGCTCCGTACGGCGCAGGATGCCTTCAGGCGTAGGGGCTAGACCGGGACGAGAGCACACAACTGCGATGCGGGGCTGGCTCGATGGCATCGTTCCGAGCTGCTGGACCCGCCGAGCAAGGCTGTCGGGCTTTTCAGGAGCTCATTCATCCGGGAGCCCGGCCTCACCCGACTTTCCGATTCGATTCAATGCCTTGAACTGGCTTTTGCACATTCCCGCAGGGGCCTCGCTGCCCCCTTGGCTTCTCGCTAATCCTGATAAGCGAGGTTAAAAACACCCTATTCTTAGTGATGCGTGTTATATAGGGTGTGTCTTTTTAGACCCTTTCATGCAGTGGTTGTTGGGCAGACCGGCTCGCTTGGTTGCTCGGTCCACGGAAAATCCTGAGCGGTCGCGATGACCCGACCAAACGAATCCCCGACCTAGAAAGGCCCGGAATGCCCTCCCTTTTCTTCCGCTTCCAAGATTCACGAGTCATGATGATCGGTATCACGACCGCTCTGCTTATGGGGTCGCTTCCCTCTTTCGCGAACACCATTGCGCCACTGAATTTCTCGCCGCCTGAGCCTGGAAATCTCCAACAGTTCGTGCGAAACCGAGAAGCAGCAGTTCGCCTCGGGAAGGCCCTCTTTTGGGACGAGCAGGTCGGCAGCGACGCTGACGTCGCCTGCGCTACGTGTCACCATCAGGCGGGGGCGGACGCACGTCTCACGAACCGCGTACATCCACGAGATGACGGTTTCCAGCTCGATACGATGGCGCGGGGGATGGAACTTACCCTCTCCCATTTCCCCAATTTATCGAACGACGTCGTAGGCAGCAGCGGCGTCGTGGCTCGCGTGCTGAACGACGTCGTGATGGGGAGCTCGCAGGATGACTGCACCGACCTGCCGCCCCTCCATGGTTTCCGCCAGGTCACGGGGCGCGATGCCCAACCGTCGGTCAACGCGATCTTCAACGAGCGCCAGTTCTGGGACGGTCGCGCCGGGCCCCGTTTCAACGGTGTCGATGGAAGCGGCGACACCTCACGACTCGTCGTCGAAGTCCTCAACGGAGAAACGCACCCGGTGGCACTTGTCGGTGATCTCGAACTCGACTTCGCGAGCGCCGCGAGCCAGGCCGTCGGGCCGCCGAACAGCGATGTCGAAATGTCATGCGGCGGACGAACCTTCCCGAAGCTCGGAGCAAAGATGCTCAGCCTCGATCCGCTGGGCCAGCAGACAGTCCACCCGGGAGACAGTCATCTCGGAAGTCTCGCGCGTGAAGGAGGCGGGATCTCGACTACGTACGCAGACATGATTCGCGAGGCTTTCCACGAGCGTTGGTGGAATTCGGACCGAGTCATCCGATTTAATTCAGACGGGAACCCGAGCGTCGGCGAAGCCGGAGCGCCAGCTGACACAAATGAGTTCACGGTGATGGAGGCGAACTTCTCGCTTTTCTGGGGACTCGCGATCCAGCTCTACGAGGCGGAGCTGGTCTCGGACGACACTCCCTTCGATCGCGGCGATCTCAGCGACTCGGCCCGCAGCGGGCTTGCTGTCTTCGAGGGGAACGGCCGCTGCGATCATTGCCATGACACCGCCCTTTTCACCACGGCGATTTTCAATGGCGGAGTTGTTGAAAAGTTCACGAACACCGCCGTACGGCCGATCTTCGAAGACCCAGGTCGCGGGCTCGGACAGTTCAAAACATCAGGACTGCGAAACGTTGCCCTCACTGGGCCTTATTTTCACAACGGAAGCTTGTTGACGCTGCGAGACGTCGTCGAATTCTACGATCGGGGCGGAGACTTCCCGAACGGCGAGACCCATTCGTCGGTTCGTCTCCTCGGATTGTCGGACAACGAAAAAAGCGAGCTGGTGCAGTTCATGCTCGAATTGACGGACGAGCGGGTGCGGTGCGAGCGTGCTCCCTTCGACCATCCGTCGCTCTTCCTCCCCGATGGAGAGCCAAAACCCGCCGTGGGCAGCGAAGGTCTGACCGACTGCCTGGACCCCTTTCTGTCAGATGGCGACGAGCTTTTTCACTTCCAGAAGTCTGAGAACATGCAGGCAGCTGACCCGGTACCGGAGCCTTCCTCGTTTCTGCTCCTGACCGTTGGAGCTTCGGCCCTGACTGTGGTTGCCCGCAGGCGGCGATCGAAGATCCTGGCCTAACGACCCCGATTGAGGGGCGCGATGAAGACCTTTCTCCTCTTCATGTGAGTGGGCCTCGCTGCGGCGGTGATCGCCGGTATCTGGCCCATGAATGGGCCGAGTAGCCCCGCCGGGGCTTAGTTGTCAGAATGGCTAGGATCGGTGGGGCGGAAAAGCCCGCTTGTTTTTCCTATCCCCGACTCACGCTTCGATTTCAAATGTCACGCCCGCCCGCGGCATTCGCACAAGGAGTGCCTCCCCCATCGCGCTCGCCGGGGTCCAGAGTCCCCCTCCGATTGTAAGCGGATCCCGCGCGAGGCAGACAGCACTCTCGCCGAGCATCTTCGACGTCGAGCCATAGCCTGGATCGCGATCTCCGCGAACCCGTCCGCGCAAGGCCTGGCCGTCTGCGGCCGTCCCGCGCAGCAAGAGATCGAAGTAGCCCGCTTCTCGCTGAGCCTCCGTAGGCCCGTCTCCGGGCTGAGGAAGCCGACCCGAAGCGGCCCGCCGCAGCGCTCCGATCGACATCGCCCCGATCATCGCCGCGGACCCCCCGCTCGTCGCCACCGCCTTCATAAGGCCCGCCGGCCCCGCGCCCATCAACATCGCCTCGTTGTATCGAAAGTCTTTGCCGTACGCGTAGTCGAGGAGCGCGTTCGATCGGCGTACAACCTTCGTGTTAATCGAGGCCATCACGAAAGGCGCAGTCCACTGACCGACCGCTTCGTCGTAGTGCGGCCCAAGCGGTTCCGCAGAATCCGGCCCCGTCCGCTGGCCCTTTGGATTCAGAGAATACGGCTCCTGCATCGCGCGACCGACCGAGGGATCTCCCTCTGCCTGCTCCAACATACTGAGCATGCTGGCGATCGTGCCACCACTTGCTCCCCCGCTAAAGCCCTTCACACGCAATTGGATTTCTGCGCAGGGCACTCCATGCCGAGCCCGCATTTCGCGCTGCATGTAGAACGCGCCCAAATCCGACGGGATGCAATCGAAGCCGCAGTTAAAGACGATGCGCGCGCCGCTCGCGACCGCGGCATCGTGATGCGCATCGATCATCTGCTGCATCCAGTGGACTTCACCGGTGAGATCGCAATAGTCGGTGCCATTCGCCGCACAGGCGGCCACAAGCTTCGAGCCATACTTTGCGTAGGGTCCGACAGTCGAACACACGACCCTCGTTCGTCCCGTGAGCTGAGTAAGGAATGCGGCGTCCTCGCTATCGCCGACCAAGATTGGGAGGGCACTTGCGTCGCAGCCCGTGCTTCGGCCTAACTCTTTCCGAACGTCTTTCAGCTTGGTCGAGTTTCGGCCGGCGAGTGCCCAGCGAAGGCTCCCCGACGCGCCATGTTCGTGCAACAAGTACTCCGCAGTGAGTCGACCCGTGAAGCCGCTCGCCCCCCAGATCACCACTTCAAATTCACGATCGTCCTGGGGCATGACTATGACTCCTTTGGACGCTTTGGCGTCGGGCGGGCGAGCCAGGGGGGAGTGCTTGCCGATACGACAAAGCTAGCTCGAACGCGGTGTTTCTCAGCGTCCGGGTTAGAG
>JASDVF010000058.1:14705-15883 GCA_041440805.1 Myxococcota bacterium
TCAGCAGTGACGCGAGATTACCCGTTGATCCTTGTGGCGCAGCTTGGCCGTATTAAGAGAGTGGAGCGATGAAAAGTCGACGCTGTCTAGAAACTCGAAAGCGGCATCAAATGCTCCGAGGAGATCCCTCGCCATGTCTCGCGTGAGGTTGTTCTTGACCACGATACGAAACATGCTCTGATCAGCATCCCTGTCGGAGAAGAGCGGTTCAGTTTTGTCGGTAGACGGGTGTTCGAAGCCCATTCGGTAGCCGCTGACATACCAGTGATGCTGCGAGAGTACGTGCTGAAGGTCGATGTCGTCATAGGAGAAACCGCACTCCGGATTGAGCATGGCCGTGACGACAGGCAAACAGTGCTGCTCTCCATCGTCCAGGATGATGAAGCGAGGCTGACCCGAATAGGTCATCTCCTGGAGGCCGGTTCTCAGGAATTGGGCATTGGCCATCAAGTTGTCGCAGGCCTGTTGGTAGCCGTGGAGCCCGAAGCGGAGCAGCTTGTAGTACTGGACGTAGACGCCAGTCGCAGGGCGCGAAAAATTGAGCGTGTAGGATTCGGCCTCACCTCCTAAGTAGGTCACCGAAATGGCTACATGCTCGCTCAGACCTTCTTTCTGACGCCAAACCAGCCATCCGGTCCCGCATGACGACTCTCCGTATTTGTGACCGCTGCTCGATATCGAGAGGACATTGTCTAGGCGGAAGTCCCAAGCGGGTAGGTCCTCCTGGAAGGGCGCGATGAATCCACCGGAAGCGGCATCGACATGGATGCCCACCTGGAATTTCTTTTGGGCGTTTACTTCGGAGACCACTCGATCAACATCCCAGACGGGATCGTATTGGCCTCCGTAGTGGTTACCCATAATGCACACCACGGCGATGGTATTTTCGTCGATCGCTTCGCGAATATTTTCGGGATCGACCTTGAAGGTATCTACCGAAGGTTCGACCAGCCGAGGCTCGATGTCCATGTACTTAAAGAGCTTCTCCCAGGCGGCCTGGTAGCAGGTCGAGATGACGATGTTAGGCTTGATTCCCAGGACCTCCGAATGGGAGAGGCCGTCCCGTTCGGCTCGCCATTCACGCCATCGGAATTTGAGTGCGAGCCCCGCAAGGAGGCAGGCCTCAGTAGAACCGACCGTGCCCGCTCCGGCGAAGGTTTGCGTCTCCGCAAAATTCG
>JASDVF010000059.1:0-13514 GCA_041440805.1 Myxococcota bacterium
GTACTTCACGGCGAGCTTATCAAGCGCCTCGATTGCGCTTTGATCGACCACTCTCGACTCGGCGAAGTCCACGATCACTTCGTCGGGATCGGTGGCGACGTCGAACTTGGACATAAACTGCGTGGTGGAGCCGAAGAAGAGAGGCCCGTAGATCTCGTAGTGCTTCACGCCGTCAGCATCGATGCGCTTTCGGGCGCGAATCATTAGGGCGTTCTCCCACGCAAAGATGAGCGCGGAGATGATGACGCCGCTTAACACTGCGATCGCCAGGTCAAACGCGACCGTTAAGCCTGTGACGATGAGCATGACGATCACATCCGAAAGGGGTACCCGGATAAGGACCATGAACGTGTTCCACGCGAACGTACCTATGACCACCATGAACATCACGCCGACGAGCGCAGCGATCGGGACCATCTCTATATAGGCCGATCCAAACAGGATAAAACCTAATAATGCCAGCGCCGCGACCAATCCCGACAGCCGCCCTCGACCGCCCGATTGGATGTTTATAATGCTCTGTCCGATCATCGCACAGCCGCCCATGCCACCGAAAAATCCGTTCACCACGTTCGCCGCGCCCTGCGCCACGCATTCTCTATTCGCGTCGCCGCGCGACTCTGTGAGCTCGTCGATCAGATTCAAAGTCATCAGCGATTCGATCAGACCAATCGCTGCGAGAATCACCGCATAAGGCATAATAAAAACCAACGTCTCCAGGGTCAACGGTACGAGCGGCGCGCCGAAGACAGGCAGCCCTGCCGCGATCCCCTCGCCGCCTCGCGCGAGAATGAAGCTCGACACCGTCTGCGTCTCGACCCCGCCAAAGATCACAACGACCGAGACCACAACAATCGCGGTCAATGCCGCAGGCATCTTCGCCGTCAACTTCGGCAAGCCAAGCATGATGCCCATAGTGAGTGCCGTTAGTCCAACCATCGTCCAAAGTGCATCGCCGTCCAGCCAAGCCCCCGACTCCGTCTTAAACATCCCCAACTGTGAGAGGAAAATCACGATCGCGAGTCCATTCACGAAGCCCATCATCACAGGGCTCGGGATCATGCGTACGAACTTGCCCAGCTTCATCAGGCCCGCGCCTACCTGCAGCAAGCCCGCCAGCACCAGCGTCGCGAAGAGCAGTTGCAAGCCCTGCCCCGTCCCCATTGCCTCGCCCTCTTTCACGAGCGAGACCATCACCACAGCCATCGCGCCCGTCGCACCCGAGATCATGCCCGGACGTCCCCCGAAGAGCGCCGTAATCAGCCCCATCATGAACGCGCCGTACAGCCCGACCACGGGAGATACACCCGCCACAAACGCGAACGCCACTGCCTCCGGCACCAGCGCCAACGCCACGGTCAGTCCCGAAACGACATCTGCACCTGCGCTGCCCTGCGCCTTGTCAATCAATGAGAACTTCAAAATGCTCCTTAGAAATGGAATGTCGCGAGCGTCGGCCTGGCGGACCTCTCGGTCTCCTCCACGGCCCGCTCAGCGGGGGGCGGGTTTTTACCCCGCTTCTCTCAACGCGGCAACGTAATTCGTACGAAAGGTCGTTTCGTCATTAACTCGGGAGGCATCGGCCGGCTTCCGGATCGTTTGCATCGCGCAAAGGCAAGTCCGCATCAAGTTGCGCGTGCGATGAGGGGGGATGGCCCAGATCAGAACTTCTGCCGCGGTCGCACAGAGGCCTGAGGATCTCAGCTAGCGTTCAGCCGAGACGGTCATCTTTTCCGTCGTTTAATCCCACAGGAGCACTCTTGTTATGCGCGCTGTATCGATCACTGAGACAGGCGATCCCTCGGTTCTGAAGGTTCGCGAGGTCGAGGATCCTGAAGTGGGTCCAGCACAGGCCCGCATTCGTGTAGCCGCGGCAGGCGTTAACTTTGCCGATGTAGTCATGCGTCGGGGTTTTATCCCGAGCCCCCTACCCATGATTCCGGGGGTCGAGGGTGCGGGGGTCGTTGAGTCGCTCGGATCTGGAGTGACAACTGTGTCTGTAGGCGACCGAGTCGCCTGGGCCCCGGTGATGGGTGACGGCGCGAACGTGGGTTCGTACGCGGAGCTCGAATGCGTATCCGAAGATGCGCTGATACCCGTTCCCGAATCGATCTCACTTGAAACAGCCGCTGCCGTCATGTTGCAAGGACTGACCGCGCACTACCTTGTGCACGACAAGAAGAAAATCGAGCCGGGAACGAACGTGCTGATCCATGCGGCGGCAGGCGGCATGGGCCTTTTGTTATGCGGATGGATGAAGCGGCTGGGTGCGCGTGTCATAGGCACTACTTCTACTAAGAAGAAGGCCGCGTTCGCACGAGAGGCCGGTGCGGACGAAATCATTCTCTATAACGAGGAGGACTTTGCAGCGCGAGCGCTTGAACTCACGGAGGGAAACGGCGTCGACTACGTCGTCGACGGCGTGGGCAAGACGACCTTCTCGAAGAATCTCGAGTGCATGGCTAGCCAGGGCCATATCTGCCTCTACGGTATGGCAAGCGGTCCGCCCGACCCGATCTCCCCGCTGCTCCTACTTCCTAAGGCGGTCTGCATCAGCGGCGGAATGATGACTAACTTTCTTCGCAGCCGGGAAGAGGTCCTCCGCAAAGGCGCCGAGGTCTTTTCAGGAGTCGAAGCTGGCTGGCTCGCGCCTCCACAGATCACGACGTTTCCGCTTGAGGAAGCGTCACGTGCGCATGCCATGCTCGAAGATCGGCAGTCCATTGGGAAGCTCGTGCTGCAGGTCAGCCTTTAGGTACCGCGGCCGTCTCTGGCACTAGCACTCGTGCCACTCAGGGCTCCAATATCCGCCCCGGCGTTTGCCCGGTCGGGTGATGCGTAAAGGCCCTCCAGTCAGAGAGGGTCGTGCAGTTTCTCGCGGAGCACTTAGAATCTACTGTCTGAGACCTATGTGTAGTCGGCCGAAACAGGCACGCCGCGATCACAAACGACCCCCAAAAAAAGGAAATCCAAAATGACCCGCCCTACCCTTCGAACCGAATTCTGTGATCGCGTAGGAATCGAGTACCCGGTCATTTTGGCAGGCATGGGGCCCGTGGCGGGGACCGGGGATCCAGTAGCCACTGGCGAACTCGTCGCGGCGGTGTCCAATGCAGGCGGGCTCGGCGTATTAGGCGGAGTCGCGTACTCACCCGAGCAACTCCGCAATGAGATACGAAAGATTAAGTCCCTGACGGACAAACCTTTTGGAGTGGACCTGCTCCTCTCACCTAACTTCCTCTTTCCGAAGGGACGCGAAGCAGTCCCATCCGCCCCCAGGCGCGACAAGCTGCCCAAGGAATACCTTGACGCCATTGAACGAATCGCGCGAGACCTTGAAATCGACCTCAAAGAAGCGCCAGGCGACGAAGAAGTCATGGGCTCCTGGATTGAACCGGGTAAGAGCTGGGCGGGCTCGCAGGTCGAAGTGATCATAGAAGAAGGCGTTCCGGTTTTCGCGTCAGGCTTAGGCACTCCCGGCCCCTTCGCCGCGGAGCTAAAGGCCAACGGTGTAACGATCCTGTCCTTGGTCGGGACGGTACGCGCGGCCCAGCAAGTGGCAGCGGACGGCGCGGACTACGTAGTCGCTCAGGGCACCGAAGCAGGCGGGCACACCGGCCGAATAGGAACCCTCGCTCTCCTGCCCCAAGTCATGGACGCCGCGGCGCCTACCCCCGTCATCGCTGCGGGTGGGATCGCGGGGGGTCGAGCCTTAGCCGGTGTCCTTGCCATCGGAGCGGAGGCAGCGTGGTGCGGAACGGCGTTTCTCGTTTCCAACGAGGCGAACCAACCCGATTTGCAAAAGGACCGCATCCTGGCTGCGGCAGCCGAAGACACGATCGTGACGAGACTCTACAGCGGTAAGACCATGCGCAATGTTTCGAATCCCCTCATCGAAGCCTGGGAACGCGAAGGTATGGCCGCGCTTCCGATGGGCGCGCAGGGAGTCCTTATCCGAGACCTAACGCACTCAATTCGGGAAGCGGGACGTCAGGAACTCTTGATGAATGCTGCGGGCCAGACTGCGGGAATGTTGACAAAGCGACGTCCCGCGGCTGAAATCCTAGAAGAAATGGTCGACGAGGCCGCAGAGATCTTGGGAACGGGGTTGGGCAAAAGAATCACCACGGCCTGATCGCTTTCTAACGATTGAGGCTACGCCCGGCCCCTTCTCCACATCGAAAAGAACAAGTCAAAGAGCCGAGCTCGCCCATCAGAGCGTATAGAAGTCCGATCGATTGAAGCGGCCGGGTGTGATGCCGAACCAGTTCTGAAACGCCCGATGAAACGCGCTGGGTTCGGAGTAGCCAAGGTCGGTAGCGATCAACGCGACCTTGGTGTCTGCAAGGAGGAGTCGTCGCACGGCTTCATCACGTACGACCTCTTCCTTTAACTCCCGGAAGGACGTGCTCTCGTCGGCCAACATTCTTTGCAGGATTCGCCTATGTAGCCCCATCTCCGACTCGACCACAGCAAGCGTCGCGGACACGAATCCGTTGTCGCGGACACACGTCTTGATCTCTTCCACCAAAGTGCGTCGCCGGTGTGTCCTTTGGTGAAGAGCTGACGCGTACTCTTTGGTCAGCTCGTAGAGCTTGGCATCACGATGGGCAATCGGGTGTTCGACGTCTCGTTCGCGGAATGCGATCGCGACATTCTGCGCAGACGCCTCCACGGCGCATCCAAGATGCCGTCCAATCTTCTTCGCATCCAATGAACTCGGAATCCGCAGGGCTGTGACGTCTACGGCGCCTCGGGTGATTCGACGAACGCTCCTGATTACGCTGCTCACGACTGTCATGATTTGATGTCGATTCGCGGGGATCGTGTTAGGTACTGGCACGTACTCGTACACGTGCAGTCTCTCTCCCCCTTCGCGGCTATCTTCAACGTGTCGCTCGAAGCCACCATTCTCGCTGATTGCCCATTGATAGGTCGCTATGTCATCGAGGACCTGGTGAAGATTGGCGCCATGCCACATCAGGACTCCCAGGAATCCGATCGCCCCATCGTCGATTCGCTCGCCTAGCCGCAGCCCGAGCAGCGGATCGTCTGCGACATGATCCGCCCGGTGATAGAGCCGGCGTGCCGAGCCGATGTCGATCCTCTGCCTGCCTTCGAGTCGGGAGGTCGAAAGGCCCGGCAAACCGACCACGAGAGCTTCTACGTCGAGACCAATACTCTCCATCGCAGCAAGCAGCGAATCGACCCAGGCTGCTCCGACGAATTGCTCTGACATGGCAAGGTCTCCTCTTCGACCGGCAGCTCGCAGCACCAGAAATGGCAACTCGCGAACACTATCGCGCCTAAAGGTGTCGCGAAATGTCAACCGCTCGTCTTAGACATCATCGCGCGGATGCCCCAACACAAGCATTATGAGCCTCGATCCCCCCCTGTGGACAGGAGCGCCTCCATGAAACTGATCCGAGCCACCGCATTTATCGTCGCAACGCCGCCCCCCAATCTCGGCGGCTACTACTGGTACTTCGTGAAGCTGGAGACCGACTCGGGGCATGTCGGCTGGGGGGAGACGGCGGTTCTCTTCAGTCTGTACGGCATGGACGGCGCCTTCGAGCAGCTCGTCGAGGGACTCTTCAACCGCTACCTGCTCGGACAGGACCCGACGAATCGAGACATGCTCAACAAGCTGATGTACGCCGGGTTCTCATCGCAGCACAGCGACTATTTTGCGGGCGGCCTAATAAGCGCGTTCGACATGGCCATGTGGGACATTTGCGGAAAGGTCTACGAGGCGCCCATCTGCGACCTACTCGGCGGTCGATATCGCGATCGCATAAGAACCTATTCCTACATCATGGACCCGGACTTCGAAGGTAACCTCGAAGACGCCGCCGCCGACTGGAGCGAGAATCCTAAGAAGGTCGCCGAGAACGCTCGCAAGATCGTCGACCATGGTTTCACAGGTATTAAGCTCGACCCGCTGAAATACCAACTTCCCGGAACGCAGCCAATCGGGCCATGGGAGATCAGCATGAAAGAATACGATCATGCCGAGCGCACGATCGAGGCGATTCGCGAAGAGGTAGGTAACGAGGCCGACATCATCATCGGCACGCACGGACAAATCACCCCTTCCGTTTCTCGTCGCCTGGCTGCACGCCTAGAAAAGTTTGACCCCCTCTGGCTCGAAGAGCCCTGTCCACCTGAAAACGCAGACGAGATGGCCCGCATAGCAGCGAGCACAACGATTCCGATCGCAACAGGTGAACGACTCGCCTACGTCCACGATTTCCAGAGACTCTTCGCGGTCGGCGCGTGTCATTTCGCGCAGCCCGATCTCGGAAGCTGCGGCGGGATTACAGCCGGAAAGCAGATCGCCTCTCTGGCAGAAGCGCACTATGTGCTGATGGCGCCGCACGTGTGGGGAGGACCGCTCATCACTGCGGCTGCGCTCCAGCTAGACGCCTGCATTCCGAACTTTCTGATTCAAGAAAGCATCTTCAAGTCGGGGCTCTTCTTCGACGAAATTCTCGTCGAGCCGTTTGAATGGGAGGATGGCGACCTACTACTCCCTGATCGACCGGGCTTGGGCGTCGAACTCGATGAAGCGAAACTCGTGAAGTACAAGCCTTCAGCACCGTTCGGAAGCTAAGGCTCAGGGGGACATCTCAGACATGTCGGCAGCACCGATTCATCTCGATTCCATTCCACTTCCGCTGCTCAAACGGGCAGGCCAAGCTCTGTTCCGGACACTCAAGGACTCGTCTCGAACGGATGAAATTGTCGTGGCCGAGGAAATCCTCGCGCAGGCGCAGCTTAAGTATTGGGTCACGAGCGGCCTCTTTGATTCTGATGAGGCCGGCGATCTCCTCGCTGACCGCGCAGACTTCCGCGATGAGTTGCTCGATACCTTACGTGGCCTGTCGAGTGGATCACTCGGATTCGAATTCGCTCGTTTTCTCGACGCGAACGCATTGAGTCTCGATGCGCTTCGACAACCCACACCGTACACCTCAGGAGACGCCGAATCCTATTTAATGAGTCGCCTGCGACAATGCCATGACCTGTGGCATACGCTCGTCGGCGTCGGCACCGAGGGACACGAAGAAGTTCTGGTGCACTGCTTCAGTATCGCGCAGACCGGCCTCCCCTACTCCACAGTGATTATCGGACTCGGCTCGATTAAGCACATGATGCTAGAGGGCCGCTGGTCCTGCCTTTCGAAAGAAACAAGAAAGGCGTACCAAAGTGGCCGCGACGCCAAGTCGATCCTGGCGGCATATTGGGAACGACGCTGGGACCAGCCCATTGATGACGTCCGGCGAGAGTTCGGCATCGCACCGATCTACGAATCCAACTGAGCGAATCTGTCGTCCTAGAAGTCCACTTGGAAGCGCATCTGGCCGATGTGAGTCGCCCCAGCGCCCTTGAGCTCACTCAAAATGAGAAGAGGGCTTCGGGAATTCGTCTTCGGCCGAGACCGGCAGCCCGGCTCGGCTCTCTAGCGTGAGCGGTAGAATCTGACGAACACGCTGGGAAAACCCGCGGTCGTCCGTGGCTCGCCTATTGCGATTCGGACCGAGTCTCACCCGCTCGAACAATGGGCTTTTCGACTTCTCGAACATCGCGCGTCCGAGCGCGGTACCGTGCCAATCGGGCTCTTCCGTCGTCACCTTCGTCGCTAATCACAACGTCGAAATCTGCCACGACGCCAACACCGATCGCGATGCCCTCCGCTTGCTCGTGCCTTCCACTCTTCAACTGAGTCCCTCCAACGGGGGATCCACTTGGGGTGATCTCCAAAACCGCGTGGTCCCGTCCCGAGAGAATAAAGTAGTTCCCGCTCACAGGATGCCGCGCGATTCCCGATGGATGAAACCCCTTCGTGGGCAGGTATTTTCGAAACTTTTTCTCAGCGACCCGAATGTACGGCGGGGTCGCCAGTTGCTCATCAACTAACGACCATCTGAAAATGACAACGGAATTCTTTAGCTCTCTGCCCCGCGCCGTCTTACATGCAAGGAGCAGTACACGGTCCAACGGATCGAATTCGAGGCCTTCGACTTCGCACCTGTCACCGATTCCGCTGTCTCGTATCCGGTAGTCGACATGTTCCTCGTCCACCCCTTCGCGCATTTCGTACAAGGTACCGCCACTCGTGACCAGATAGATCGCGCCCTCCGCAACCGCAATTCCCTCGAAATCGGCGCTAACAACTTCACGACCCAAGAAGAATCTCTTAGAGATCTTCCCCTCGTCTACATTCAGTTCGTAAACGATTCCTCTCTCGTCATCGTGCGCGAGAAGGCGCCCATCCGAGGCGACGGCCAAGCCCGAAATCTCCTGGAGCTTCCTCGGTAGCTTCCGTCGCGCTTCGGGCTTTTTGTGAAGCTTGTAGACAGCCAGCGGAAAGTCGCGAAGGCCTTCCTCCTGCGGCGTCGCTTCGTCAACACATGCGACGAGGGCATTCATCAAACAGAAAAACACCGCGCCGGTCCGACGAGCCCGTTTGGCTAATGATGAACGCATGGCACTTCCGCGTCTCGACGCCGCGAAGACGTCACTGGCCACAATTTGTGCAGGACCCGTCAAGCCATTCGCCTCAAGCATCTTGTCCACCGGCACGTACCTGGGTGTAATTACACGCCAGACACGCCTCAGGTTCGTGCATGTCGGCTGCAAACCCTCGCCGAGAGGGCGTTAAACAGAATTTTTGCACATTCGTGTTGGGATTATTTTCCCATGTTCCGATAAACTCCAAACCAGATCGAACCCCATTATTAGAAACTGTTTGCAACTCCAACCCCTCGAACCCGCTTGTCTCGCAAGCGTACCGAAAGAAGGCACTATGGCCGACTCCGGCGGCTCGGCTCTCGAAAAATCGATTGTCATGCTCCTTCGGCCCGTGATTCGCATCGCGCTGAAGCGCGGGATCGCTCATGGCCAATTCGCGGAGCTCGTTAAGCAGGCCTTCGTGAAGACCGCACAGTCGGACTTCTCTGTTCCTGGAGGGCGGCCCTCGATCTCCAGAATCGCGGTCGTCACCGGGCTGACTCGTAAAGAGGCGAGCCGCCTTGCCCAAGCGGAGGTCTTGCCCCCAAAGAAGGGAACGCGGCGGCGAATCAATCGCGCCGCTCGGGTCGTCTCCGCATGGGTGGGCGACAAAAAATACCGCGACGGGCGTGGCGGACCTGCTTCCCTCCCCTTCGCAAACGACTCAGGACCAAGTTTTTCCTCGTTAGTCACGGAACACAGCGGTGATGTCACGCCCAATACCGTGCTCGAGGAGCTCACTCGAGTAGGAGCGGTCGACTCGCTCCGTGATGGTCGACTTCGCCTAGTCCAGCGCGCCTATATCCCAAAAGCAGACGAAGACGCCAAGCTCGACATTCTGGGTACCGACGTTGCCGATTTGGTGAACGCGATTGAGCACAATCTTGATCCCGAGACCGACACGTCCTTCTACCAACGCAAGGTCGCCTACGACAACCTCCCCGCTGAGTACCTCCCAGAGCTCCGCAGGATGCTCAGCCGCAAAGGTCAGAAGCTGCTGGAAGAGCTCAATTCCGATATGTCTCGTCACGACCGTGATGTCCAAGGCGAAACGGAGATCCCCGATCGACGGCGCGCGATGATCGGAATCTACTACTACGAGGACTCGGCAGATGAACCGGATTGATCGAGAGCTGCCGACCCCGGGTACATCCAGACTACCAAGAACCCTAGTCGACTCATTCAAGTCACGACGAATCAAGATGTAAGCGGCGATAGGTTTCATCGCCAAGTCCGCCGATCACCGATGTTCCGATCTTATCGAATTCAACGAGCGCATCCCGAACCATTCCGGCGTCCACTACGAAGGGCATATTCGGCGTGTAGGGCCAATCCATAGTGCCCTCTATCAGGGTGTTCATGTCGTTTGCATCCGCGACGTCAAGCGAAAGCTGCTCCAAGTTCGCGGGCAGCCCGACCGACACGAAGAACCGAGCAACTCTCTGGACTTCCTCACGACGAGATTCGAGCGCGAGCTGAACCAGCGTGCCAATCGCAACCATTTCACCGTGCAGGTAGCGCTCTTTAACGCGCGATAGAGCAGTGCAGGCTTGCGCGATTCCGTGGGCGACGGCGATACCGCCGCTCTCGAATCCAAGACCGCTGAGAAGCGTGTTGGCCTCGACAATCTTCTCGAGCGATTCATCGACCACCTGGCCGCGAACTGCCGCACTCGCGCACACACCTTCGTCAAACAGCGTATGCGCGCAGGCCTCCCCCAGCGCATAGGATGCGATCGTCGGACGTGCGGCGACTCCATTGACGCCATTCGGGTTCGTTAGGCAGGCGCGCGCCTCGTACCAAGTCGCCATCGCGTCGCCCATACCCGCGACGAGAAAGCGTTCGGGCGCCGCCGCGACGAGTCCCGTATCGACCACAACGAGTGCTGGGCTCTGCGGATAAAATTCGACGCCGGCGTAAATGCCGGATGGTTCGTAGAGAACCGACAGGGCCGAACACGGCGCATCGTTCGAGGCAAGCGTCGGGACGATCACAACCGGGATTCCCAATCGGAAAGCGATCGACTTGCCCGCATCGACGCACTTCCCCCCACCCACCGCGATCAGGCAGTCGACACGATCCGCGAGTGCATCACGATGGGCCTCAATTTCCTCGAGACTGCACTCGCCGTTAAAGTCGCAGACGGTCGATGCGATATTTTCAAACGCAAGACTCTGACGGACGCGAGGACCTTCAGATGACTGGCCTCTTGCACTCATCAAGATCCCAACATGCTGGACGTTTAGTAGGCGGAGATAGCGACCCACATTGTCCAGCACGCCCTCTCCCTGGACGTACCGCTGGGGCGCTATGAAGACGCGCGGGCGTGCAGCTGCGGGCTCGTTCTCGGGAGCGAATACGGTGGCGGGGTCATACGCTGGCGGAAGGGTCATCTACTTTTTCCTCTTGGATAGAACCAAGTCAGGGGCTGCGATCCCGCCAAGGTACCTATCCAACCGCATATTCATCAGTTCTCGAAGACACCCTGCTAGCATCCCCACGAACGCGACATCGATCTGTCGATTTATCCACGAGGGGAACATCATGCGGCCTTCGCTCGCACTCAAAACCACGGGGCTCTTTGTCGCCCTCTTCTTTCTATCGGGTCTCGCAGGCTGCGGAGTCCAGTCGATTCCGAAAGCGCTAAACCAGGTCGAAGCGAGCGTGGCGGAAGTCACGAATCAATACAAACGCCGCGCGGATCTGATCCCCAATCTTGTAAATACGGTCAAGGGCTATGCGAGCCACGAAAAGGAAACGCTCGAGGCGGTGGTCAACGCTCGGGCCAGCGCGACTAGCGTAAAGATCGACCCCTCGAACTCCTCGCCGGAACAGATTCAAAAGTTCCAGCAAGCTCAAGGAGGGCTCAGCCAGGCGCTTGGTCGCCTAATGGTTGTCTCCGAGCGCTATCCGGATCTCAAGGCCGACCGGAACTTCAGGGAGCTCCAAGCCCAGCTTGAAGGAACCGAGAATCGCATCACGATCGCACGCCAGCGCCACATCGAATCAATCAAGCAATTCAATGATCTCGTCACCGTTCCCCCCTCGAGCTTGACCAACAGCCTCTTCTATCACCATGAGAAGATGGCCCAATGGGCGCTCGACGAAGCGGAGCAAAAAGCGGTCGAACAGACGCCCGAGGTCCAGTTCTAAATGAACAGGGTGGGTCGTCTAGCTCGAGCCCTGGCGCTGGTCCTACTTCTGGCAACGAGCGCAACCGCGGCCGACTTCGAAATCCCGCCACTTCGCTCGGCGGTCACAGACCGCGCCGGAATTTTATCCGCGGCGACCACCGACCGGCTCGAGTCCGCCTTGCAGCACCTGCGGAAGGCCAGCGGGACGCAGCTCGCGGTGCTGACTGTCCCCGATCTTGCGGGACTCACGATCGAACAAGCTTCGATCCAAGTCGCAGAGGCCTGGAAGCTCGGCAGCAAGGAGGCCGACAACGGCGTGCTGCTGTTAGTCGCGGCGAGCGAACGCAAAATTCGGATCGAAGTCGGACAAGGCCTCGAGGGCTCGCTCACCGACGCCTATTCCAAGCGCATCATCGACGAAGGCATCACACCGCTCTTTCGCGAGGGCGACATCGATGGCGGAGTCGTGATGGGTGTCTTTCAGATCGCCCGAATCACTGATCCTGATATCGATCTCACGGCCTACCTCGAAGGACAATTACGAAACCCCCGAACGCGCAAGCAACAAGAGCGGAGTATCGGTCAGATCATTTTGTATGGGATCATGATGCTGCTCGTCTTCTCTATGCGAACGGGAGTCCTGCCACTCTTGTTGATGGGGAGCGCTGGACGTCACAGCCGAGGAAGTATGGGTGGCTTTGGCGGGGGCGGGGGCGGATTCGGTGGTTTTTCGGGTGGTGGCGGCGGTTTCAGCGGCGGCGGAGCTTCAGGAGGATGGTGATGCAAGAACTTCCCAACTGGGCACATAGCCTCCTTGGCGCTGACGGTGCCGAGCGAATCGAAACCGCGATCGCAGATGCCGAGTCGCGCACTTCGGGAGAGATCGTTCCGGTTCTCGTGAGAAGGTCTTCGACGATCGGGCACGTCCCGCTGCTTGCTTTTTCGCTGCTCCTATTAGGCGTCTTACTCAGTGATCTCCCCGTCTATCTCGAAAGATTCGGCGGGCCGCATTGGATGTGGCTCTGCGCGAGCTGGACGCTCGCCTTCGGACTAGCGGTCGTGCTCTCAAGACTCGACATCACCCAGCGCCTGCTCACTCCTCAGATTGATCAAATCCAACAGGTTGAAATGCGCGCAGAGGTCGAGTTCTTCGAGCACGGAGTCGGGCAGACCGAGGGGAACACAGGAATCCTCTTATATGTGTCCCTGATGGAGCACCGCGCCGTCGTATTGGCCGACCATGCTATCGCCGAGAAAGTCGACGCGGAAGTCTGGCAGGAGTTAGTCGACCTAATGATACAGGGTGTTAAGCGCGGCGATCTCGCCGACGGTATGACCCAAGCCATCCAGCGATGCGGCGAGCTCCTAACGCCAAATTTTCCAATTGCCGAGGATGACGTCAACGAACTCCGCGATCACCTTGTGGTCAAGGAGTAGCCTGCGCGAGCGAGCGGTTCCCAAAACTGGGCGCCTAATCGGACCAGAGAAACGGCGGTTCTCTGGTCTCTATTCATCTCAGCAAACCGGTTCGTCTCTATGGCGAATCAAAACTTCGGCAGCACCAATGCATAGTACAGATTCCGACGCGCTGACTCGGGCTTCCGCCCAACCGCTCCGCGAGGGCGAGACACCCATAATTCGAAAGCGATGCCTATGCGGAGAATGACAATCAGTACCGCGCTCGTGCTTGTGGCGACCGGACTCCTAGCCTGTGATGCGCAGCTATTCTCGCCGCCTCCGGTACCGGCATGCATAGAGGTGGGCGTTCAATGCGAGCTTGCCAAAGGCCCTCTCGGCGTCTGCGAACGAGCAGCTTGCGGCGACAATCAACCGGCGCCTTGCTTCCAATGTACGCCGCAACACTAA
>JASDVF010000059.1:13614-20083 GCA_041440805.1 Myxococcota bacterium
AGAAGCCAAGCTCCCGACAGCTCTTTCCTTCGGCAACCGCTTGTTCGAGAAGAGGCGCCGGCGCGAAGGCTTCCCCGAAATCTTTCTCGAATTGCTTGAGCTTCTCGAGGACGTTCGCGAGCCCGACCTGCTCCGCATAGAACATCGGGCCGCCGCGGTAGACCGGCCAGCCGTAACCGTTGACCCAGATCACGTCGATGTCTGAGGCACGAATCGCCTTGCCCTCGGCCAGGATCTTGAAGCCTTCATTGATCATCGGGAACACACATCGTTCAAGAATTTCTTCGTCCGAAACTTTGCGAGGCGCCTTTCCACTACGGGCCGCGAAATCGAGAATGACCTTCTCGACTTCCGGAGACGGCGAAGAGCTTCGGTCCGCCGCGTAGTCGTAGAAGCCACGACCGTTCTTTTGGCCACGTCGGTCCATTTCGCATAACACGTCGCGCAGGGTTTCTCCCTTAGACGTTTCCTTACTCCAACCGATATCTAGTCCAGCGAGATCGCTCATGGCGAAGGGCCCCATCGGAAAGCCGAAGTCAAAGAGCACACGATCGACATCCCAGGGCATAGCGCCCTCAAGCAGCAGATCATTGGCCTGCATCTGTCGCGGCGCGAGAATACGATTCCCGACGAAGCCACGGCAGACGCCTACGAGAGCCGCCATCTTGCCGATGCGCTTCGCAAGCGCCATCGACGTAGCGATGACTTCATTAGACGTGTGATCCGCGCGCACGACTTCGACGAGGCGCATCACGTTGGCGGGGCTGAAGAAGTGAAGGCCAATCACCGATTCAGGGCGCTTGGTCGCACTCGCGATTTCATCAATATTGAGAGCAGATGTGTTCGTCGCAAGGATCGCGCCCGGCTTCAATACCCGATCGAAGTCCGCAAAGATCTCCTTCTTCACAGCCATATTTTCGAAAACGGCTTCGATCACCAAGTCGCACGAAGCGAGGTCTTCGATCGAAGTCGATCCACTAAGAAGCCCCATCCGGGTTTCAACATCGTCGGCCGTCAGCCGGCCACGCTTGGCGCTGCGTTCGTAGTTCGCTCGCACAACGGCCAGCCCCTTATCGAGCGCTGCTTGGTCACGCTCGATGAGGATCACAGGAAGGCCGATATTCGCGAAGTTCATCGCGATCCCGCCACCCATTGTGCCGGCACCTACTATGCCGATGCTCTCGATCGGAAGCTTCGGCGTGTCGCGTGGCACATCCGGGATCTTCCAGACCTCGCGCTCAGCGAAGAACGAATAACGCTGCGCAGCGGATTGTTCGCCGGTCACCAATTCCATAAAGAGTCGGCCTTCGGTCTTAAGTCCTTCAGCAAAGGGCTCATTCACCGCAGCTTCGATACAACGAACATTATATTCGGGGGCGAGGAACCCACGCGTCTTGCGCGCAATTCCGGCGCGGAACTTCTCAAAGATTTCAGGCTTCCCACGTGCCGCCTCGACTTTTTCATTTGACTCGTCAACCTTGCGAAGCGGGCGGCCTTCCTCGACGACTCTGTGCGCGAATGCGATTGCACCTTCGAGGAGTGCGCCCTCTTCCACCAGTTCGTCGATCAGTCCAAGTTCAAGAGACTCAGCAGCGGGAACATGCCGACCGCTCGTCATCATCTCGAGCGCAGTTTCGACACCCACGATCCGCGGAAGGCGCTGCGTACCACCGGCGCCGGGCAGGAGTCCGAGATTGACTTCGGGAAGCCCGCAGCGGGCGGACGGGACTGCGACGCGAAAGTGAGCGCAGAGCGCCACCTCAAGGCCACCGCCTAACGCCGTTCCGTGGATCGCAGCAATAACAGGTTTGCTCGCGTTCTGCATAGCAGACTGAACATCCGTGAGTGACGCACCGGCGGGACCCTTGCCACCAAACTCAGTGATATCCGCGCCCGCTATAAAGGTTCGGCCTTCGCAAATAAGCACGATCGACCGCGCATCGGCGTTTGCCTCCGCCGCGGTGACCCCCTCGAGCAGTCCCGTTCGGACATTCGCGGAAAGGGCGTTTACGGGCGGCGAGTTGAGCGTGACGATGGCGACGTCGCCTTCGATTCGGAGGTCGGTCACTTCATTAATGGCGGTCATGGGACTCCAGGGGTGAGTTGGGCGGCACGCTTGAGAGTGGCGACGCCGAGCGGGGTGCAACGCTAATCCGAGATGAGGTGGATAGCACGAGGCCCGAAGAGACTGGCAGTCTGACGGCCGCTCTGCGAAATTGAATCGCGATCGTGACGTTCTAAGCCGTCACATTCCAAGCCCCGGCCTCTCGAATCGGCCGAGCATCCCACTAAAAAGACATCCCGGAGTCCCCATGAAGCTCGGCATGACCCTCCCCGTCACTGAGCCCGGCTGGAGTCGAAATATCCTGATTGAGTGGGTCAAGCGGATCGAGGCGGGGCCCTTCAGCAGCCTCGCCCTAGGAGAGCGGATCTGTTTCCCAAACCCAGAGCTGATGACGACCCTCGGCGCTTGTGCGGTCCTAACGGAACGAGTCCAACTCGTGACGACCGTGCTCATTCTACCGATGCACGATCCGGTACTCACGGCGAAACAGTTGGCCACGGTCGATGTATTGAGCGAAGGTCGACTAACAGTGGGCGTCGGGACCGGCGGACGAGGCGAGGACTACCGGGCGACGGGAGTCGATCTTAGCCAGAAGCGCATCGCTGTACTTGAATCGCACGTCGAAACAATGCGACGCGTCTGGCGTGGTGAAATTGTTGTCCCCGACACGCTCCGACCGGTCGAGCCCTTCCCCCTTCAAGAAGGCGGGCCTTGTATCCTTTCCGGGGCCATGGGACCGAAGGCCACAGCGAACGCTGCAAAATGGGCGGACGGCATCAGCGGCATGACCATGTCCGCAAGCCCACGCGAAGTATCCGCGTCCTTCGACTTGGCGCGCCAGGCCTGGAAAGAGGCGGGGCGCGAAGAGCCTCCCGAGTTGAACACGGCACTCTGGTTCGCGATCGGAGACCAGGCGGACGAACAAGTTTCGACTCACCTAACGCGTTACTTCAACTGGATCGACCCGGCAGCGCGAGAGGGAATGATCGCACATGCGGGGTTTCGCGGATCCGCCGAGGCGTTTCGTGATCTCGTTTCGTCGATCGCCGACACAGGCGCCAACGAGCTCCTACTGATCCCGACATCAATCGACCCGAACGAAGTCGATCGCGTTGGCGATGCGCTTGGGGGCGTGTTGCAGAACGGCTCTGCCTAGCACTTCTTTGATTAGATCCGATGTGCCACGAAGTCGTTGGGAAGGCAGATCTCGAACCAGTCGTCATGAAGCCTCAATCCGCCATGCAAAGACAATCACATGGCGGATTGAGAAAGCTTCTAGTCGCGCCGCGCCCGAATACCGATCACGCTGATATCCATCCATCGCAGCCTGCACGAGGCCTAAAGCTCAACCCCGTAGAGTCGCGCGGGTGTATCCTGGAGCACCTTTTTTACGATCTCTTCCGAGACGCCGGCAAGCGTATCTTCCGCGTAGTCCGCCGGGCGCACCGCGCAGCTATTCGGGCTGGGGTACTGGCTCGTGGGATGCGGATAGTCGGTCTCCCACATGAGGTTGTCGGGGAAGGCTTCGAGCGCAGCATTCACGCCAGCCTTCTCGAACCAGAACGAGCCGTAGATCTGGCGCTTGAAGTACTCGGAGGGAAGCAAGTCGTACTCCGGGTGCTCCTTCCTCACGCCGCCGTTCTTCCACTGCCAGTCGAACATCTCGAGGACGCACACCAACCATCCCACGCCACTCTCAACCGATACAAAGTCGAGCTTCGGAAATCGTGCGCAGACGCCGCCGAACAGAAGGCTCGCAAGGCAGTTCTGATTGTCGAGCAATGCCAACGAGCCGCCACGGGAGAAGTTGGCCTTCGTACCCATGTTCGACGCATCGTTCGTGATGTCGCTGATGTCGCCGGCGCCGATGTGGAAGCTGACCGAGAGGCCCGCATCCTGCGTCGCTGCCCAAACCGGATCCCAGTAGGTGTGTGCAAGCGGCGGGGCTCCGAACGACTCCGGGCGGCTACCGAATAACACGGCGCGATGTCCCTTCGCAGCGGATCGCTGAATCTCCTTAACCGATTCTTCGACGTCCCAGAACGGCAGTGCCATCACGGGAAGCAGTCGGTTCGAATCGGCGCTTGACCAGTCGACGAGAAAGTCGTTGTAGGCCTGCACACATTCGAGCATAAGCGCCGGTTCTTCGAGGCGAAGGAAGCCGCCCGAACCGAAGCCACCGAGGTTCGGATAGAGAACCATCCCATGAATGTCCTCTTCGTCCATCAGCGCGAGTCGCGCATCAGCATCAAAGGAAGCTTTCGGAATATCGTCGTATCCCATAGGGACGTTAGGGTACGTGTCATCATGTCCGGCCATCGTATAGAAGCCGGGACCGCCAGCAGGCGTATCGCCGATGAACCACATGTCGCGGCCTTCGATCCGGCGAATGTGGGGAACCTTGTTGCCCCATTTACTAGCGACGCGATCCGTCCAGACTCCGGCCGGCTCGGTGATATGGGTGTCGACGTCGATCACCTTGTAGCGGTTAAACATTTTCTCGGTCATAGATACTTCTCCTCTGAAGCCTCGAACTCTAGTCGATTCGCGGGCAGGCTTCCGCCTCGAATTCAGCGAATTTTGGGGAGGATTCCGACGTCCCGCTGACGCCCGCTCCGTCTCGGCTTCGCCCTGAGCCACGAAAAGCGCCGCCGACCAGCGACGATTTTCCGTCATTGACTGCAATCGTCCGAATCGTTCCGCTCAACACACTCGTCCCGCGGGACGCAGCGACCGGCTTGGTCTCGTAGACAGCCGAGCGGGTCGGCAGCGAACATCTTCGACGAGGCCAGAGTCAATCTTCCGGCATCAACATCCCGAGCCCGACGATTGACTCGCCGCCGACCAACGAGGACTATCAGAGAACCATGCCAGCCGCTTTGCCACGAAGTCGTTGGGGCACGGCCGCTCGTATTGCAAGGAGCACCCGAAGCCATGATTCTCGGCGTCCACCACGCAGCGATCGCAGTCCCTAACATGCAAGCAGGACTCGATTTCTATTGCGACGTCCTTGGCTTCACGGTCTGTAGCGAAGCGACCCTGCCCGCCGGCATTGATGTCCTTGCACGAGCGTTCGGCCTGGATGACGCCGGCTGCAAGGTTCGGATGATCCAAAAGGGAGGGAGCTTCCTAGAGCTTTTCGAGTTCGACACCGCGCTCGAAGGAGATCCCGCGCGTCCGGTGAATCAGACGGGCCTCACGCATATTGCGGTCGCGAGCGATGAGCCAGACGCGGACCGAAAGATGCTCGAAGAGGCAGGCGTCGTCTTTAACGCGCCGCTCTTCGGCGCAAGTCCGTCGCGCTTCGCATATGGTCGGGACCCCTTCGGCAATGTGATCGAGCTACTCGAACATAATCCGAATGGGCCGGCCGGGCGGCGCTTCGAATAGCGCGCGCCGCGCGGCTGAACATCTGCGCCCCCTTAGGCACCATTTTTTGACGCCTCCCTAAAGCGTCATCCTTTGACCGCCATCCACGCGGAGGAACTGGCCGGTCACCATCTTCATCCGGTCAGAAAGAAAGAGCACGACGGACTCGGCAACATCTCCGTCTTCCGGCACCTCTCCCAACGGGAAGAGCGCCTTGAGTTCGGCGAGAATCTCGTCTTCCGAAATCCCACGCTTTTTGGCCTGCCAGGTGACGTAGCCCTGGACCGGCGGTCCCCACATCCAAGTGGGGATCACGGAGTTGACGCGGATCTTCTTCGGGCCAAGCTCAGCCGCGAGATGAATCGCGACAGAGCGAAGCGCGGCCTTGGAGGCTGAATAGGCAAGCTGCGGTGACGGCGGCGGATGATCCGTCGATTGCGAACCGATGAGAACGACTGCGCCGCCCCCAACGCGCTCGAAAGCCGGCGCGCACGCGCGAATCAACTGCACCGATCCGACAACGTTCACTTCGGTCGCCTGTATGAAGTCGCTCGCCGGCGTGCTCGCGAGATCACCCATCGGCTCGGCGGCTGCGACTTGCGCAAGCCCGTCGAGTCGCCCGAAGCGTTCTTCTGCTGCCGCCACAATCGACTGGCAAGCTTCCTCATCCGTAATGTCAAAGGGATGCGCCAGCACTCGCTCGCCGGTCGGGTCGAGCTCTTTGGCGATGGTTTCGAGCTTTTCGCCGTTCCGGGCACCTATGACGAGTTGGCCACCATCGCGCAGGACTCGCCGAGCAATTTCACTGCCGAGTCCCGGACCTACACCCGAAACGAGGATCGTCTTATCTTTCAGAATCATGCTGGGGTCCTTTTGTCGACCGATAGAATCGATCGGTTCGCATAACGTGCTTCAACAAAGGCGGCGAAGCAGATCATCGTTGCGATGAATTCATCCTAGGCATGCGGTTGGATAGTCAACCGATCGCGCCAAGTAAACATCGTTGACTGAGACTAGCTCCAATCGTATGCCCAA
>JASDVF010000059.1:20183-31473 GCA_041440805.1 Myxococcota bacterium
CGATCTGGCCCGAGGGCCTGACCGAAGACGTCGAATTTCACGATGTGACCTATGGCGAGTATCGCGGGCGAAAAGCCGTGACTGATTTTGTCGTGCGAGTCCACGCACTCTTTCCGCACCTTCGAGATGAACGCGACTGGTCTTTGATCGTACCCCCAAACCGCGCCGGAGCGCCTAAAGTAAGTCACGTCCTCAGCAAAAGAAGGTTCCCACATGACCGCATCCTCAGAAGCTCCATCCAAGGCCAAAACCGAGCTCGTCCTCCGCTCTTGTCCGATTTGCGAAGCCTCCTGTGGCCTCCGCATCTATGTCGACAAAGAAGCGAAATCGATTGAGCGGATCGAGGGCGACCCTGACGACTTCAGAAGCCGCGGCTACTTGTGCCCGAAGGCCTATGCCATAAAAGGTGTGTACGAAGATCCGGATCGCCTCCACCGACCGATTCGCAAGCTCAACGACGGCACTTGGGAGGAACTCGGCTGGGACGAAGCCCTCGACCTAGCAGCGAACAAGCTCCGTGCGATCCAGGAGGCCCATGGCACCCATGCCGTCGGCCTATTCGTCGGCGAGCCGACCGGGCATGATGTTGGCGCCCTGCTCTACACGACGCATTTCATCATGACCTTCCAGACCCCGCGGATGTTCTCCTCGGCCACGATGGACCAATTCCCGAAGCAAGTCTCGCTCACCCGAATGATCGGCGATGGCGAGATGTACGTAATCCCCGATATCCACAGAACGGATCTCTTCATCTGCATGGGCGGAAATCCGCTGGCCTCCCAAGGCAGCTTGATGGGAACGCCTAACGCGAAGAAGGCCATTCGCGCTGTGAGCGAACGCGGCGGCCGCGTCGTCGTCATTGATCCGCGCAAATCCGAGACCGCAGACATAGCGAACGATCACTACTTCATTAAGCCAGGCAGCGACGCCTACTTCTTGGCAGCTATGTGCCAAGTCATCTTCGAAGAAGACCTCGTTGCCCTCGGGCGCTTCGCCGAGTTCACGGACGGCGTCTCCGAAGTAAAGGAATTAGTCGCGCCCTTCACGCCAGAAGTGGTCGCAGCGGCGACCGGGATGGACGCTGACGTCATCCGCGAACTCGCGCGTGCTTATGCGACGACGCCGCGAGCGGCGCTCTATGGCCGAATAGGCACCTGTACCCAGGAATTTGGCACCCTCGCGAGCTGGCTGCTCGACGTCGTCGCGATCCTAACGGGTCATTTTGACGAAGTCGGCTGCATGATGTTTCCGCGACCGGCAACGGGCGATACAGAACCAGGGCGTCAAAACCCAGAGATGCCCGTTGGACTCTGGAAAACAATCGCGCGGCAGCTCCCTCTCGTAGATGGGCAGCTGCCGGCCGGCACAATGGCCGAGGAGATAGAAGAAGCCCAGGCCGGCGACCAGCGAATGCGCGGCCTCGTCACGGTTGCTGCAAATCCCGTTCTTTCCGCCCCTAACGGGAATCGCCTGGCGGCTGCGACGAACGAACTCGACTTTATGGTTTCGGTCGACATCTATCTGAACGAAACCACCAGTAATGCCGACCTGATCTTGCCAACCCGCGTACATGCGGAGCGCGGGAACTACGACCTCGTCTACACGCGAACGAGCTCCCACAACTACGCTCGCTATTCGCCGCCGATCTTCGAGCCCGAAGCCGGCCTCCTCGACCATTGGCAGGTCCTGCTCGAACTCGCAGCGCGGATCAACGGAAAGACCATCCAAGAGGTCGATGCCGAAGCGCTCGACGCGCTGATTGAAAAGATCACGGCGCCGGGTGCTCTGTGCGAAGGCGTTTCCCGCGAGACGATCCTCGCCGCCATCGGAGACGAGATCGGCCCCTTCCGAATCTTGGATCTCCAACTCAGGAGTGGACCCTACGGTGATCATTTCGATCCGAACAAAGAGGGCCTATCCCTCGCGAAGCTGATGGAAGTCGAGGGCCCCGTCGACCTCGGCCCACTCAAGCCGCGACTCCCCGAGGCGCTCAAGACTGCAAACGGCCGCCTTCCCTTGGCGCATCCGTATATCACTGCAGATCTTCCGCGACTACATGCCGCCCTCGAAGACCGCTCCCGCGCGGACCGCATGGTTCTGATCGGCCGACGGCAGGTGCGCAACATGAACTCCTGGCTGCATAACGTCCCAGTCCTCGCCAAGGGCAAGAGCCGATGCACCCTGCTCATGTCTCCTGATGACGCGCTTCGCCTCGGCATCGAAAACGGCGGCAAAGCGCGCGTCCGCTCCCGCTCGGGCGAAGTCATCGCCGAAGCCCAGGTCAGCTCCGAAATGATGCCCGGCGTCGTGAGCCTTCCTCACGGCTTCGGGCATACTCGCCCCGGTTCCCAACTCGGCGTCGCCGCAGTCAAGCAACCCGGCGTCAATGCAAATCAACTCACTGACGAGATGCCTCTCGACGTCCCGAGCGGCACGCATATCGCAAACGGGATCCCGGTTGAAATCGAGGCGGCCTAGCAGAGCCGGGGCGGCCGAAAAATGCCAGAGATTGAATCCGCCCGTCGACTCCAGCTCAACTACAACGCGCAGCTGCGAGCCATGATTTCGCCCTTCCTCGATCGGGAGTTGCAAAAAGCTTAAGGCGTGACCGACCTAAGAAGGAGATTTCCGGGAGCGAAGGAACGCCAGATACTTCAGGAGCTCCTCCTCTTCTTCGGCCGTGAGGTCGTCGATCGCGAAAGCCGCCAACCGTCTGCGCCGGCCGACTTTTTTGCCCTGGGGTGGCAGCAGGTAACCGGCCTTCTCCATCAGTGTCTCGTAAGGAACAACATAGACCTCGGCCAGGCTGTGAAGGACGTTCGGCGAGGGCTTCTTGATCTTGCCGTTTTCGAGCTGACTCAGGTATGCGTTCGAGACAGCATTCCCTGTGCCTTGCTCGACTTCTCGGAGAGAAAAACCCTTGGCCTTTCGCAGATCCGACAGCACGACGCCCAGCTCGCTGGGCTTCGCCACAAAGCCGGACCTCCGAGCCTTCGTCGCCACTGCCTTTTTGCGCGCAATCATCAATTCGTACCGGGAGACATCCCGTTTAAGAATTTGAAGAGGTCGCTATTCGTCGAGAGAACCAGTGTAGTTTCGCTTGAGAGAATGGATTCGTAAGACTGCATCGTGCGTGTGAATTCATAGAACTCAACGGCCGCCGAACTCTGGTTGTACGCCGCGGAGTACACTTCAGCGGCCTTCGCATCGGCCTGGCCGCGAATCTCTTCCACTTCACGGTATGCCTCCGATTGGATCTTATTCAGATCTCGCACCCGGTTTCCTCGAATTCGCGCCGCTTCTCCGTTGCCTTCCGAAAGGAAGCGTTCGGCGATCTGTCGTCGTTCGGAAATCATCCGGTCGTAGATCTTCGGTCGTACGCTTTCGTTGTAGTTGATGCGCTTGAATCGGATGTCGAGGAGCTCGATACCGAAGACGAGAACCTTTTCCGCCGCCGCCGCGAAGATCTCTTGTTCTACGCGCTTGCGGCCTTTCTGAATCGGAACGAGCAACCCCATGTCTTCATCCTGGCCCGATTCGCCGAGCAGAGTGTCGCGAAGCGGCACGCGATCCTTGGTCGTCCGAATGATCTCAATGAGTTCATGTTTGGCGACGGCGTTTCGTGTCTCACTTCCCAGTATGTCATCCAGCCGCGATAGAGCGCTGCGCTCGTCGCGCATGCGCAGGAAGTACTGGAGAGGATCGGTAATTCGCCAGCGGGCGAAGAGATCCACTGAGATGTAGAGCTTGTCCTTCGTGGGCATATCCGAGGGTCGGCCGTCCCATTCGAGCACTCGACTGTCGATCGGATTGATTTCCTGGATGAATGGAATTTTGAGCTTCAAGCCAGCGGTCGTAACGGGGGCCCCTACTGGCTTGCCAAATTGCGTGATAATCACCTGCTGGACTTCGTTGACGACGTAGATCGAGTTCATCGCCGCATAGGCGAGTAGCCCAAGGATCAATGCAGCTGCGAGGCGGGTGCTTTCCTTCATGACTTTTCTCCCTTACGTGGGTCGAGGTTCAAAAGCGGCAGAAGATTGCGCGTCCCTTCGTCGATGATCACCTTGTTGCGAATGCTAGGCAGAACGCTTTGTAGGGTTTCAACATAGATGCGGCGACGCGTGACCTCGGGGGCTTTTTTGTATTCCGCAAACAAGTCGCTAAAGCGAGCGACGTCACCTTCCGCCTCGTTGATTCGCTTCAACCGATAGCCATCGGCCTCCCGGATTCGCTGATCCTTCTCGCCCTCCGCCAGTGGGATCACCTTGTTGTAGTCGCGACGGGCTTCATTGATCAGCTTCTCTTTTTCCTGCTGCGCCTGGTTCACCTCGTTGAATGATTCCTGGACAGGCTCGGGCGGGTTGATGTTCTTCAGCTGGACCTGGTCGATGCTGATGCCCATCGCGTACTTGGTCGCAAGCGCCTGCATCTTCGTCAGGGCCTCCGACTCAATCTCTTGTCGCCCGATCGTGATCACCTCATCTACAGTTCGATCACCAACGACTTCACGCATAACAGATTCGGACACGTAGCGAAGCGTCTCAGCAGGCTCGCGAACCTCGAAGAGATATTTCACCGGCTCCGAAATACGATATTGAACCACCCACTCGACGAGCGCCGCGTTTAGGTCCCCCGTCACCATCTGCGTCTCTTGCTTGCCGTTGTGTCGACGCGACCCCTGATAGGGATCTCTTGCGCCAGGCGTCGTGAAGCCGAACTCCTGCTTGAGTTGTCGCTTCACCGGAAGGATAGTGATCACGTCAACGCCGAGGGGCAGCTTGAACTGCAGTCCGGGCTGAACCTCTTTGAGGTAGCGACCGAAACGCTGAACGACAGCGACGGAGTCACTCGGAACCGTATAAAAGCTCGTCCATGCGCAGAGCGCGGCTAGCGCGAGTATGGCGGGAACGATCAACCCGCGAGGGCCACCCACCTGAGCGAGTCGCTCCCTCCCCTGCTCAAGAAGATCGTCCGTCTCTGATGCCATGCGTGATAGTCCCTATCTGCTCTTAAGCGGCGCGCGAGTAAGAACTCAAGGTACGGCCTCATGCTTGACATACCAAGCAAATTATCTTCCTGTTTGATAAACTTTGCAATTGATGCACCACGAGCAGACAACTCCTCAGCTTCCCTAGGCAGCCGAGGGGATCAGAGATGGCACCGCTCTCTTAGCGTGATCACGAACTCGCTTTAGATGTCCTCCCGATCACCGCGGTGCGCCGATCCTCCTCAAGAGCACGCTACGAACCCGAGTCCATAGATAGGCTGCCGCGGAGATGAAGTTCCAAGCTTCACGCCGCGGCGCATACGATTGGAAGGAAACGGATATGTGGGAAGATCTGAGTCGATCGTTGCAACGCCTCTGGCGTCTTTTGAATCGAGGCGCAACCGAGCGGCGAACTGAGAAGGCCCGATCACGCTTTTGGGCAGAGGTGAGCGAGGGCCAGAAAGAGGCCGAGACCAAGCGTCGCCCTTGAGCCAGATTTGCACGCGTGGATACTTCTTGACGTGACGGGCTAAGGGTCTCCCGGCGGCAGAGCCGCCGACTCTATTTGACACTCTTTGAAGGAAATTCATGCAGAACGTTTTGATCACAGGTGCCAATTCAGGAATTGGCCGAGCCGCGGCCGTCCGCTTTGCCCAGGCGGGTCATCATGTCTTTGCCGCAATGCGCGACCTCGCTAAGAGTAGAAAGCTACTCGCTCTCGCGTCCGCGGCGGGCGTCCAAGACAATATCGAACCCGTCAAACTCGACGTCACAGACGAAGAGTCGGTCAAAAATTGCTTCCTTCGAATCGCACCCATCGACGTTCTCGTCAACAATGCGGGAATCGCTTGGAATGCCGCGGTTGAAGACGTGGAGATCGATTCGGCTAAGCAGGTCTTCGAAACGAACTACTGGGGCGTATTGCGTTGCATTCAGGCCGTGCTCCCTAGGATGCGAGAGCGCCGCGCCGGCACGATCGTCAACGTGAGTTCAGTCATGGGACGCGTCGCCGGGATCGGCCAGCCGATCTATGCCTCTTCGAAGTGGGCGCTCGAATGTCTCAGCGAGAATCTCGCCCAAGAAATGGCCCCGCATAACGTGCGCGTAATCGTGATCGAGCCTGGTGTGACGCGGACAGCGATTCTCGCCAAGAACGCTGACTACCCCTCCCCGACGCACTACGAGTCGGCCTACCGGCGCATGATGCAGTTTCATGAGAAAGGTGCGCTGGCAAATGCCACTTCCGAATCTGTCGCCGATACGATCGTTTTCTCACTCGAAGATCCCAAACGGCTGCTTAGATACCCCTGCGCTTGGGCCGGTACAGAAATGACCGAAGGCCGCGCACAGATATCAGACGAGGATTGGGTCCAGCTTGGTGCCGAGACTGACGACAATGCGTATTACGACGCGTTCGAGAAGCTCTTCGGGCTAGATCTTCGCACCGACGGATAGGGCATCCCTAACACTCCCACGAGCTACGGGATCCAAGAGACTCAGTCGCGGAGCTCTAGAAGCGAGGCCAGCGTCCGATCAGCCTGCTCCGATGAAAGCCGTCCTGCGACAACTTCACGCTCAAGGATGGCGCGGAGCCCGTCGAAGCCCATCTCCGCGAGAATCTCAAAAGGCCCCTGCCGCAAGCTGCTCGCCGTCCTCCAAGCGAGATCGATATCCTCCCTCGTCGCCACTCCCTTCGCTGCGAGCACGATCGCGCTACGCAGCAAGACTGTATGAAGTGCGTCGGAGGCAATTCCTGAGACCGGCTCGGCTTCCAAAAACCCTGGCTCGCGAAAACTAGGGGCCGCGTAGTCGTAGAAGCCACGGCCCGCCTTGAGGCCAACCTTTCCACTCTCGAGATACCTCGTGAGGAACGGAACAACGCGCTCTCTAAAAGACTCGCGCTGTGGGTCGGGGGACGGGTGCTTCCAACTGTCGAGCATGAGATCGAGGCCAAAGAGATCCATCATGCCGAAGGGACCTAGAGGCGCCTGCCTATCGATCATCCACGCACGATCCACCTCTTCGAAGCTCGCATGCTCATCAAGCAAAAGTCCAGCGGCCGCTCGAAGGACCGGGCCATTCATCGCGTTAAATACGTAGCCCGGATATTCCTTCTTCATGACAAGAGGAACGGCGCCGAGGCTCACAACGTAGCGACGCAGGATATCGATTGTCTCGGGCGACGTTCGAGGTCCACCAACTATGTCGACGAGCAATGCGCCTAGATGAGAGTGCAAAGCCGCAAAGCGGTCTCCGCGGCCGACGGCATCTTCGAGATCTGACACGAGTAAGCTCGAGGTGTTAGTCGTAAGAATTGTATTGCTTGGGCAGAGCGAATCCAAATTCGCATGAATCTCGCGCTTGAGCGCCCGGTCTTCGAAGACGGATTCGCTCACCAGGTCGGTCTTTGCCACAGCCTTTGCTAGGTCCGGTTCCAGCGTAACGCGACCACGAGCCTCGCTCGCTGCTCCTGCTGTACAAAATCCCGTCTGAACCAAAAAACCGGCGGCACCATCATGGCGTTCCCCGACGGAGGCGAGATTCTCTTCGCGAGCATCGTGGAGGATGACCTCGTATCCGGCGATCGCAGCAACCAGCGAGTTCGCTGACCCCATCGTTCCCGCACCTATATAGAGGACGGTCTTCACTTCTTCGATCGTCATGCTCGAAACCCTCCGCTCGCAGATAACATCACGAAATCGCCCGCGGCAATTGGTCAAACAAGATGAGGTTCGTCGATCCCTCCGTCACGAGAGCAGGCTTCTGCTCGAGAATCGGGAGACCTGCGAGGGCATTGGCAATATGGAATTGCGTCGGATTCTGCTCCCAGGTCAGCTCGTGCCAGTTGATCGAACCTTCGCCCACCCGAATGGACGTGAACTCGTTCTGCGACGGATAAACCGTCGGCTCGCTCGTCGTTCGCCCGAAGCCGCTCACGCCCGGCAAGTAACGCCAGGCCATGGGAACATCCTCGGCCTGCTCATCTTCACCCGCCTTGATCTCTTCCTCCGTCGCGTCACGTAGATTGCTGACCGACATGTCCACAATTTTGTGGCCAAAATGACTAGCGCTCGCACTCCAATCGCCGGCAATCACACTGTGATCGGGAATATCGGCGTACACCTTGGGAATCCCCTGCAGTTCGCGTCCCGTAAGGATCGGGTCTGCCAGGTTCTCCCACATAACAAGTGTGTACTGTCCCTTGAGTTGATCCTTCTCGCCGTTGAATACGACGGATGCATTCACAGCGATCATGTTGTAGCCATGACCTGCCAGCCAATCGACTTGGCGGTTACGCGCATAGAAGACCGAAATAATCGCTTCCTCTCCGACTTCGAAAGGCGCCGGAAGATACTTCGCCAAAGCGTCTCGGTCGGTCCGATAGGAGAGGACCATCGACGTAACGTCGCGATACCATCCACTCGCTTTGGGGTTCATGGGCCGCGGGCCAAAATGCGCCGGCATGACGTAGCTGGCCTTCTTTTCGAATTCAAACACGATGGACTCGCTTCCTTGATCGTATAGGGGCCGAAACTAGTTCAGCGATTGCGGCCGGCCGGAGCCGAGCGAGGAGAGGCGGTGACCCGCTGGTGCCGCGCGGAGTGCAACGCCAGTCCGTGCATTAGCTGCCATCCACCGGCAGCGAGAAAAGAGACGCCGCCCGTGATTGCAAAACTAGGCGTTGTGGCGATAGGCCGCCACGTGTCCCGATTCTAGAATCGGGCGTATACACGACCGTACAGACCTAGAACCGGAAGCCCATTTCCTCGACAGAGCTTGGGGAGAATCTGCTAGGCACCCAGCCATATCGACGATTGCGGCGCTCTCGAAATTCAGCGGTTCTCTGGCCTTCGAGATCGTGCGACGGCAGCATCCCCTTGTTGTTCAAAGTTGATCGCACAAATTCGGATCGCTTCCGGCGAGGGCGGGGCTGCGTCCAAGCAGCCAACCGTGAAACTGATGCCGACTATAAGAAGTGCTAAGCGTCACCGTTTAATGAGGCCTCTCTCTCCGAACGATCTCGGCGGCATATTTAATCTGGGGACCGACCGAACCGAAATCGTCGAGCGATCGAGCTTGGTTTTCCGGACAACGGGGCGCCAAATGTCCTGAGCGAACGCCATGGTCCCGTGCTCGGAACCACTCTCGTAAATGCGCCTAGCGTCAATGCGTCAAGCGCCACTAAAAAACACCTCATAGCAAGCTTGTCACCGACCGTCTCGACGTGCGAGGATCGAAGGGAGTCGCGCGGTTCGCGCGCCCCCAAAACTGATGGATTGGAGAGCGGAACGATGAGTGGATTCGATAGTAAGGTGGCGATCGTAACCGGTGCCGCGCGCGGAACAGGTGCAGCCGTCGCGGCTAGGCTGTGTCAGGAAGGTGCTCGTGTCATCCTCAGCGACCTTCTCGACGAGGCAGGAGAAGAGACGGCGAATCGAATCGGCGAGTCGGCCTCCTTCGTACATCACGATGTTACCGACGGAGCCCAGTGGTCGGCGCTAGTCGAACGCACTCTCGACACACACGGGCGAATCGACATCCTCGTCAATAACGCCGGAGTCCTTCATCAAGGCGCGATCGAAAACACCTCTGAGGCCGACTTCCGCAAGCTGCTCGAAGTCAACACACTCGGCCCATTCCTAGGAATTCGCGCGGTCCTAGCTGCCATGCGCGAACAGGGCGTGGGCTCGATCGTCAACGTGGGCTCACTCGACTCCCTCGCTGCCATGAACGGCCTAACGGCCTACTGTGCCTCCAAGTTCGGATTGCGCGGACTGGCCAAAGCCGCGGCCCTCGAAGTCGGTCGGGATGGCATTCGCGTGAACACCGTCTGCCCAGCCGGCGGCAACCCCGAGATGTACGGGCCTTGGATGGACAAGCTCAAGGGTTTCATGGACGAGACGATCGCCTATGGCGAGAACCGCGGGATTCCAGGCTCCGTGCCTGTCGAAAGCATCGTCGATGCGGTCATGTTCCTCGCCGGCGATGCCAGCAGCCACTGCACTGGAATCGATCTTCCTGTCGACGGAGGCGCGAGCGCAGGTTGCTTCATTCCCGGATTCAACACGCTGTGATGCCGACCAAAGCGCCTTCCTATTCTGGTGCGGGAACTTGCCGAACCACTCCTAGCGCTCAATAATTCTGAGTGATCCCTGAGAAAGAATCCGATCCGTTCGCGGCGGACGTTTCGTCGCTACCTATGAGTTGATCGGGCAAGCTAGAGCCCGATCGATCGCCCATCAAAGGAGTTCCAATGACCGCCCAAGACACACGCGAAGCGCGCGGGCTCGACTGCTTTTCCACGATTGCTGGATCAAAGGAAGCAGGACAAGGAATCGCCGACTTCTTCGAAACGCGCGGAGCGCTCGGCAGCTTGACGCATCTTACGGCCGCCGGTGAAATTTGGGCACGCACGCAGATCTCACGCCGCGATCGAAGCGTGATCGTCATCTCTTCGCTGACGGCAATGGCCCGCGAGACCGAACTCAAACAACACATACGCGGCGGACTCAACCATGGCCTAACCATTGACGAGGTCGACGAGATCCTTGTGCAGCTCGCCCCCTATATTGGAATGCCCTTCTGTCTCTCCGCCTCGGGCATAGTCGATATCGTCATTGCCGAACGCGAAGGTACGGAGACCCGCGAGGTGCCACGCGCCGAAGCAATCATCCTAGACGACAAGAAGCGCCGCGCCGCTGGACTCGATGTCCTGTCGACCTTGATCGGCGACCCCAATCTCGATCTTGCAACCACAGAGGCCATGATTCTGGAGAGCCAGGGAGATATGGGCGCACTTGTCATGGACTACGCCTTTGGCGACGTATGGTCGAGGCCGCAACTCTCGCGCCGAGACCGCAGCCTAATCGTGATCTCCGCCCTTACCGCCCTCAACATGAAGCACGAACTCGAAATTCATATCGGCGGCGCGCTCAACCACGGACTCACTCCGGTCGAAATTCAGGAAGTGATGATCACCATGGTGGCCTACGGCGGATTCCCGAAAGCGATCGATGGATTGATCCTGGCACGGAAGGTCTTCGAAGAACGTGGGGTCTCAGCTTAGTGAGGCCAAGCGACGACGAAGGAGCGGTAGGTAGTCTCCGACGCGCTTAGCGATCCCGAACGATGCAGCCGGTTCCCTCACGAGCTTTGCCCTCGCAGACGCGAATAGGGAAAAATTAAGGAAAAACTTTTGCGACTTCCGCTCAACATCGCAGTAACCGACTACGGCCTTCCGCCGTATACATCCGAAACTGTGATTCGCCCTTTGGTCGGGGTCGACCTAAGGAGCCCCGT
>JASDVF010000059.1:31573-53507 GCA_041440805.1 Myxococcota bacterium
TCCCCGGCTTGATCAATCAACACGAGCACACCTGGCTCACAGCAATCGCTATGATCGTCGAGATCGTCTCCATCGAAGACTGGGACCTACCGGGCAAAACGAGGCCACGGGCGACGGATGAGGCCGACTATCGACGAAAGGTCAAAGCGCTCGTCGATAGCCATGCCGACGCACACGCCGGAACCGACGAAGTCTTTTACACCTGGGGCTACCACCAGCTCTTCCACGGCGACTTGTCCCGCAGTGTCCTCGATGAGATGAGTGAGACCGTCCCGATCGTCGTCCTACAGCGTTCTATGCACGAAGTCTTTTTCAACACCCGCGCACTCGACTTCTTTGGGATCGACCAAGCGCTAATCGATCAACTCCCTGAACACGCGCGTGCCCAGACCGATCTCGCGCGAGGACATTTCTGGGAGCAGGGTTCTTTCGCTGTTGTCCCGGCCTTCTTCCCTAACATGCTCGCACCCGAGCGCTATCTCCCTGCCCTTGGGCGCGCCCGAGACTACTGGCACGCAGCCGGAAGCACCCTCGTCGCCGAGCCCGGCGGAATGGTTGCGCCGTCTTTGATGGCGGCGCAGAACCATGTATTAGGCGACCCTTCGACGCCCTTTCGGCTTCACTATATTGCCGACGGAAAGTCATTGGCGATAGGGCGACCGGACGACGAAGTCATCCCGGCAACCGAAGCACAAGTCGCGACCGCCAAGGGATTCACACGGTTCCTACCCAAGCAGGTGAAGCTCTTCGCGGATGGCGCGATGTTCAGCCAGCTCATGATGATGAGAGACGGCTATCTCGACGGACATAAGGGCGAGTGGCTTATGCAGCCCGAAGAGTTCGAACGGGCCTTCCAAATCTACTGGGACGCCGAATATCAGATCCACGTCCACCAGAACGGCGACGCGGGGCTCGATCTCGTCCTTGATGTGCTCGAAGCCAATATGGAGCGGAACCCCCGCTCAGACCACCGAACCGTCATCGTTCACTTCGGTTTCTCCCGCTCCGATCAGGTCGAGAGAATTGCCACGTTAAACGCATTAGTCAGTGCGAACCCTTTCTACACGACCGTTTTGGCGGACCGCTACAGCGAAGTCGGTATCGGCCCCGAGCGCGCTCAAGAGATGGTCCGTCTCGGCGAAGCGGTCCGCGCGGGCATCTCCATCTCGCTTCACGCGGACATGCCGATGGCGCCCGGAAAACCGCTCCTCCTCATGTCCAGCGCAGTCAACCGAATAACAGTGGGCGGAAACCTCGCCGGCCCGAGTCAGCGCCTCACAGCCGAACAGGCCCTGCGTGCCGTGACCCTCGACGCCGCCTACTCCCTCCGCCTAGAGAAGGAAGTTGGCAGCCTCAAGCCTGGTAAACTCGCGAACCTCACAGTTCTCGCAGAGAACCCATTGACTGTGGACCCTCTAACGATCGGGGACATCCGAGTCCTAGGAACAATTCATGAGGGACGCGTGCTGCCGATCGAAGCCAACTGAGATCTGAGGATACGCCCGCTTCGTTTGGCTTCCTCTTCGATTGCGTCCCGGGAATCCCCCGCGAGTTCACCGAAAGCAGGATTCATTTTAAACTGGTTCGCATAATTCGCTGCTGCCAGGATCACGCCAAGCGGATTATCAAGCCGGCGAGCGGCGCCAGCGGCCATCGTGTATCCCGCAACCAAACGATCCTGACGTCGGAGTAGCTGCTCTGGGCACTCGCTCTGGGCCGATCCTCTGGATGCCAGACGATTCAAAGCAAAAACGCCGACCAGCCCTTCTGTATGCACCCCACGTCGCGCTCTACAACGTTCGGGAAGCGATCCCGGATAAATTCAAGGTCGTTCTCCTCGACCGAGTCTTACCGATTTGCCGCTAACACCACTCGATCCGCGTACTAGTCGTTCGTCGGAAGTCCCTGCTCCGCCCATGCGACCGTGCCACCGTTCATACTCCGCACGTTTCGATAGCCGAGAGACTGCAAGACCAGCAGGCCCTGAAGCGAAAGATTGCCCCGGGTGCAGACAGTCACGATCGGATGATCGCGATCTTCCGGAAGCTCCTTCTCGCGGTCAGCTAACTCCTCGACAGGAATATTATGCGCGCCCGTGACGTGCTTACCTGCATAGAGCTCTTCCATACGAACGTCGATCACAAAGGGCGGTGCGTCGCCTTCTAGGCGCGACCGAAGATCCTCCGTTTCGCAGGTGTTATGCGTATTTCGAGAATTCTCAATCAGCGTCGTGAAGAGCTTGTCGTTTTTGCTCGGCTCACCGCTCGCGCTTTCGGTCGGGAAGGCGGAACGCACTTCAGGGAAGTGCCGCTCAAAGGTGGAGGCATATTTGAAAGCATTGTCGGGGAAGATGATCACGACAACCGCGTCCGGATCGTCTTCGACGAGCTTGATCGCACCCATCAAGGCCATGGCCGAACTCGGCCCGGCAATAATACTCTCCTCGCGATTGAGGCGGAGGCACATGTCGAAGGCTTCTTCGTCGCTGACTTCTATGAGCGCGTCGTATTCGTTAGGCAAGAAGAGTTTCGTGAGTCCGAGCTGCTTTATGGAACGCACACCCGGAATATCGTGCCCTTCTGAGGGGTGCACGCCAATCACCTTAACATCTGGATTCTTGCTCTTGAGGTATCGGCCATTACCCGTGATCGTTCCACAGGTACCGAGACCCGCGACGAAGTGCGTGATCTTGCCTTCCGTTTGGCGCCAGATTTCAGGACCCGTCGTCCGAATGTGCGCTTCGAGGTTCGCTTCGTTCTCGTATTGGTTGGGCATGTAGAACTCGGGCCGCGCGCCCAACTCCATTGCCCGTGCGATGGCCCCCTCCGGGGACCCAGGGGCCGGTCACAAATCGTCGTCTAACTCTTCAACGTTCGTCCCAAACATGCGAAGCATGACGCGCTTCTCAGCCGGGATCTTGTTGGATAGGGGAGTGGTGAGGGTGTAGCCCTTGGCGTTGGCCAGCATTGCGAGCCCCATGCCGGTGTTACCGCTCGTCGGCTCGACTAACTGCTGCCCTTCGGACAGCAGCCCCTTTTCATCGGCGTCCCGAAGTAGGTTCTCCGCCACGCGATCCTTGACGGACCCAAACGGGTTATACCATTCGAGCTTCGCGTAAATTTTGGCCCGCTTATGCGGCACAACACGATTCAGCCTAACAATTGGCGTGGGATTCTCTTCGGTCGAGAGCATCTCCGTGATGCCCCCATAGACTCGTGTGGCGTGGTTGGGCATGTCATCTCCAGATCGGCGCCGCGGGAGTATATCGCGGCGAGCCCGCCATAGGGCCTGGCTGGCTCGATAATTTCGATTCTTTGTGGCCGGTCGCGCAGATGCTCTGCCTGCTGCTAACCAAGAAACGATCAACGTCTCTCCCGGCTTAGAAGGCCGAATTGCATATGCACGACTCTTTGCGCGAAGGATTGCGCGAAGAACTGCGCGAAGAACTGCACAAAGGATCGGGCGAGCACTCCGCGATGCCTCGCCGGCGCGGCTGATCGCTCAAACAACGGCGGATCACTACCCCTTGAGCAGGGCCAGCGCTCCGCGCCAAACGTCCATCAGGGTTTCGTTTTTGTAATCGCGGAACTCGCCGGCATCCATAAACACGCCGTGCTCCAAGCAAGCCTCGAGCTGGATATGCTTCTGCTTCGGATCCGAGATTTTGTCCATCTGCTTTTGGCAGCGAGGGCATTTGACGTCGCGCATCTCGTTGAATTCTTTGCCGGCCTCGGCATCGCCCGTGTCAATAAAGTCGGGACGCCAAGTGTTCTTGAGCTTTTCAGCTTCGCCCGAATCGAACCACAATCCCTCGCAGCCTGAGCATTGGTCGTAGGTGACCAGTCCCTCAAGCGTTCGCAGATTCTTCTCTTCCATGGCCGCTTCACATTTCGGACAATTCATCAACTGCTCCTGTTTTCAAGCTTTCGGGTTTCGTGGTCCCAACGCAGCGGCGATCATCCGGCGCGTATGCCGAACTATATACAGAGTCGCCCCCAGTCCCAACATCTACTCTACCGACCGTCAGTCGACCTCATTCCACCTCCGACAGCACTTTTCGGGTTGCTCGTCGCTCGTATGCCGCACCGCGCTCCTGTTCCGCTACCCGGCGGCGGCTTCAGGTCGTGACGCTGCCACCATTCACATGAATCGTCTGCCCCGTCACCCAGGACGCTTCATTGGATGCAAGCCAGATAACCGCCGGCCCGAGGTCATCTCCCGTGCCAAGCCGACCACAAGGAACGGTCTTCGCAAGCTTTGCCACGAGGGCCGGATCGCTCACGTCCGTCATCTCCATTAGGCCAAGCGCCAGGGAGTTCGCGGTCACACCAAGAGACGCATTCTCAACTGCCATGTGCCGCATAAATGAAGTCGCGCCGGCCTTCCCCGCACCGTAGGGCGCCACGCCAATCGCAAGACCAACAGAGCCGGCGCCGGAAGAAATCGTGATCAAGCGGCCGAAGCCACGATCACACATCCCCTTCAAGACCGCGTGGGTCGTATTCATCACGCCACCTAAATTCACGTCGATCGGCGCCCCCCAGGCCTCGGGATCCATGTCGCGAAACGGCGACGGCTGCATCATCCGCGCGCCTGCGTTGCCCGCATTATTTACGACGATATCGAGCTCGAGCGGTCGCAGGTTTTCAACAACCGCATCGCGATCCGTGACATCGAAAGCAAGTGCGCTCGCCTCTCCGCCTGCTTCGATAATCGAAGCGACCGTCGCCTGGGCGCGCTCTTCAAAGAAGTCATTCACTACAACGCGTGCGCCCTGCTGCGAGAGGTGCCGCGCGATACCAGCACCAATCCCCTGCCCTGCGCCGGTCACAAGCGCGTGTCTTCCAGTCAAATCGAACATCTCATCTCCTCAAAGCATGCCGCCCGAATCGTGAGCGGTGGAGCACGATAGTGGCCTGATGAGACCAGCACCATACGAGGCTCCGAGCGTCGATCCTTCAAACCGATAGGCTCTCGCCGTGTCCAAAGAGCCGACCTCGAATCACCCCACCGCCAAACCTCAGCACAGCGACCTTTCCTCAGCCGGCAAGACTTCCACGCAGCCAAAGAGCACCACCGGCTATCGCTGGTTCACCGCGAACGTAGGCAGTTGGTTCGGCGCGTTCGGGATGCAGGGCGTGCTCTTCGCCTGGATCCTCGTTGGTGAGCTGGAAGCGGAGAGTCGTTGGGTTGGGACGGCGCAAACCGCCAGCATGCTCCCGAGCCTATTCCTATTGATGATCGGCGGTGCAATTGCCGATCGATTCGATCCACGGCGACTGCTGATCGCGATTCATCTACTGGCCCCTCTACCTGTCTTGGCACTCGCCTACGCGGCCTCGCACGAAGCACTTTCAATCCCAATCGTTATCGCGTTTGCCCTCTCAATGGGAACGCTCACGGCCTTCGCTAATCCCGCACGCGAGGCACTTCTTGCCCGCGTCGCTGGCGACGACTTAATGAGCGCCATCTCGGGGATGACCGCAGTGCAGTTCGGCTGCCAAGCCGTTGGCTCGGTGGTCGCGGGACTTGCGCGCATTATCGGTAGTCCTGTTGCCCTCGTGATCCATGCTCTCGTTCTAGCGAGTGGCGCCATCTTTGCGGGGTTCACACCAAGCCAAGACCAGTCCGACGTGCTGGAATCCAGTCGATCAGGCCCGAAAAAATCCGGAACACCCCTAACACCCTCTCCCGACTGGCGAGAAACTCTCGCGGGAATGCAAGAAGGACTCGCGATCGTGGGCAGGACGTGGGAACTCCGCGGAAGCCTGATCGCCGTATTCGCGGTTGGCATCTTCTTCATAGGCCCCTTCTCCGTCGTCCTTCCACTCATCATTCGCGACGAGTACGGAGGCGGCGTCGATCAGCTCGCTTTGGCCATGACGCTCTTCCCGCTCGGGACAATTTCAGGCTCGCTCGTTCTGCGGAAATTTGGGCTCCGCCACAAGGGACGATCGATGCTCATAGCGTTGGCCTGCGCCGCGGTGCTTCAAGCCTCGCTCGGCTCGGGGCTCCCGTTTTGGGGCTTCGCCCTAGCCACATTCGGTTGGGGCCTCGGCGGCGCAATTTTCATCAATGGCAGCCGCACGATCTTCCAACAACACGCGCCCTCCGCCTATCGCGGGCGCGTCCTAGCCGCCTACCAGCTCGGCTTTACGGGGGGCGGCCCCATTGGTGCATTCGCCTCCGGCTTCATCATTTCAGAAGTCGGGCTGGGTGAAACGTTCTTCGTGAGCGCCTCCATGATGCTTCTGTTGGTGCTCGCCATGAGCCTATTCAGCGATCTCCCCAAAATCGACTAACGAGCCTCTTCCTCGCCTCGCTGGCTAATATCCTACGAATACTGTGACCGCATCCTGCCCATATAGTGCAGTTGCGTTAGGCCTCAAGCGTGCGAGCGACCCCAGCCCCGCGCTTCCTAGTTAGATCAAAATTCCGGCTCAGCTCGAGAGTTCATCCCGATTTCGGAAATAGTCGAGCGCCTCGGGGTTCGCGAGCGCCTCTTTGTTTCGAGGCTCGGAGCCGGAGATGATCTCACGTACCGCTATCTCAACCTTCTTGCCCGAGCGGGTATACGGGATTTCTTGTGCCGAAAGGATCTTCTCCGGCACATGCCGCGGCGTAGCCCCCGAGCGAATCGCCAAGCGCAGTTCGGCCGCGCGCTCATCGTCCAGTACTTCCCCTGCGGCCAGCTGTACGAAGAGCACCACTCGGACATCGCCTTCCCAAGGCTGTCCGACTACAAGACTGTCTTCTATCCAAGGAAGCGTCTCGACCAATCCGTAAATTTCTGCCGTCCCAATGCGAATGCCTCCAGGATTGAGGGTGGCATCCGATCGGCCTAGCACCTCGATGCCACCGCATTTCCCCTGAGATTCCGTGATCGCCACATAGTCGCCGTGGTACCACGTCGAGCCCCCCTCTCGGTAGTAGGCCTCCTCGTAGCGAACGTCGCCTTCGTCATTCCAAAACTTGACAGGCATCGAGGGGAAATACGATCGGCAGACCAGCTCCCCCTTCTCTCCCACGACGGGTTGATTGTCATCCCCGTACGCCGCGACATCCATGCCAAGCCCAAACGCTTGAATCTCTCCGCGAATCACGGGAAGCATGGGATTGCCTAGCATGAAGCAAGAGACGATGTCCGTCCCTCCGCTGATCGATGCGAGAAGAACGTCCTGCTTCACATCCGCGTAGATCCAATCGAAATCCTCGGCCAGGAGCGGCGCGCCGGTGGAAAAAATGACACGGAGGCGAGTTAGGTCGTGTGCGGATCCGGGGCTAACAACTCCGCGGCACGTACCCAAGTACTTGGGGCTCGTCCCGAAATGCGTGACGCCTTCTTCGGACACGACTTCCCAAAGCCGGCCGGCACTCGGATGGCCAGGGGATCCGTCAAAGAGAGTCAGAGTGGCGCCTACAAAGAGCGACGAGACCATCCAATTCCACATCATCCAGCCGCAGGTCGTAAAGAAGAGCATATTGTCTTCACGCCGCAGATCGGAATGCAGCATCAGCTCTTTGCTGTGTTGCAGAAGCGTCCCCCCAGCGCCGTGGACTATGCATTTAGGGACACCGGTCGTGCCGGAGCTGAACAGGATATAGAGAGGGTGATTAAAGGGGAGCGCGGCGAACTCAATATCTATATCGCCATCGACGTGCCCGTCCATCGAGAGGGCTTCCTCCCAACTCATGCACTGTGTTTCCGCAGAGAGTTTTGACCCGATTGAAGAGCAATAGGAAACCATCACGACGCGCGTTAGGTCCGGAAGCGCGCTCACGATCTCCTCGACCTTTTCCATGCACGAGAATGTCTTGCCTCCGTAGGTATAGCCGTTGGTCACGAAGAGCACGCGAGGCTCAATCTGAGCGAAGCGCTCAAGCACGCCACGGGTCCCAAAATCTGGCGAGCAAGACGACCATACGGCGCCGAGACTCGTCGCGGCGAGCATGGCCACGACCGCTTCAGAGATATTAGGCAGCACCCCGGCCACACGATCACCAGGCACTACCCCAAGCCCCTCGAGGGTCGAACGTAAGCGATGCACCTGGTCATAGAGTTCGGCATAAGTCGTCGTGGTCCTGTCGCGAGTCTCGCTCACCGATACGAGCGCAGGCCGGTCATCTCGGTAGCGCAGCAAGTTCTGCGCAAAGTTCAGAGTGAGATTGGGAAAGAAGCGCGCGCCTAGCGTGGGCGGCGATTCCAATTCGACGGGCTCTGCACTACCGGATGTCGCTAGCCCCGACTCCCGAAGCCAAAGAGACCAGAACATCTCGCGGTAATCGATCGACCACTGATACAACGCAGGATATCCATCAAGCGGCGGCAATCCAGAACGCACCCCGTTCACAGTCGCCAGGAACGACGCCATCTGGCTCGCGGCGATCTGGCCAGAAGACGGGTTCCAAAGAACATTGGGCTGATCCACAACAGATCCTCTCGGGTCTCTAACAAAAGCGTTCGGGTTCGGAGCCGATCTTCACTCTGTCGAAACGAAGTCGACGAGCTCTGCTCCGTCTCCGACTTGATCTCCGACTGCGTATTTGAAGCCGTTCACGCGGCCCGCCGATGGAGCCTTAACCGTGTGTTCCATCTTCATGGCCTCAATAATGAGGAGCGGAGTGCCTTGCTCGACTTCCGTCCCCGGCTCGACCAAAAACGAAAGAACCGTCCCGGGCATGGGCGCATGCAGTCCGCCTAATGCGTCGACTTGCCGGCTCGACGTTCGAAGCGGATCCACGACTTCAAGCCGACAGGACTCGTCCTCCAAAAAGAGATGGAGAAAATCTTCGTCGCGGACAACCCACGCAGAAATTTGGTGGCCATCGATGTTGGCATCGAGCCGTCCGTCGGAATTGAGTTCACCTTGAATCGCATAGGTGACTTCCTCGTCTTCTAATGAGACGCTGAATTCCGCTTCACCGTATTCGACAGAGATCTTCGACGCCTCTTCCCCGGCCTTCAACGTGATCTCTCTTTGCGCGACGCCATTCAACCGCCAAGCACCCAACTTGCTCCACGGGGAGTCCGGCTCATTTTTTGGCGAAGCGACCGCGGACGCGTCCGAAAGCAAGATCGCAAGCGCGCCGCAGAGCCGAGCGCGAACCGAAGGGCCTTCGCTCGGAGCCAAGAGACGTTCTTCGTCGTCCTCGATCAGTCCGGTATCGAACTCACCCCTTGCAAACCGCTCGTGAGAGACGAGACGGAACAACAATTCGACGTTGCTCGAAACGCCAACAATCCGCGTGTCTCGCAAAACTCTGCGCATTCGGCGCAGAGCCGCGTCGCGCGTCTCATCCCAAACAATGAGCTTCGCGATCATGGGGTCATAGTGAGGACTAATCTCGTCCCCCTCCTCAACTCCCGTGTCGATTCGAACCTGGCTTGATGCTTCGGGGTAGCGAAGACTACGGAGCCGTCCGGTCGACGGAATAAAGTCTCGCTCGGGGTCCTCTGCGTAGATTCGTGCTTCAAGCGCATGGCCCCGAATCGACAACTCGTTCTGCGCCAAGGGAAGCGGCTCATTCGCTGCGACCCGCAGCTGCCACTCGACGAGGTCTTGCCCCGTGATCATCTCGGTCACCGGGTGCTCGACCTGGAGGCGCGTGTTCATCTCCATGAAGTAGAACTGCCCGTCCGAGGCAACGATGAACTCAACCGTACCCGCGCCGACGTAGCCAACGGCTCGGGCCGCTTCGATGGCTGTCTTTCCCATCGCCTCGCGCTGCGAAGCAGGCAATCCTGGCGCCGGCGCTTCCTCAAGAACCTTTTGGTGTCGACGCTGGACCGAGCAGTCTCGCTCGAAGAGATGGACGACATTCCCTTGCTCGTCGGCAAAGACTTGGATCTCAATATGGCGCGGATGTTCGAGATAGCGTTCGACTAGCACTCGGTCATCGCCGAACGAAGCCTTCGACTCCCGACGACAAGATTCGAGCGCGGAGGCGAAGTCCTCCGCCGCCCGCACGATTCGCATTCCCTTGCCGCCACCGCCAGCAGTCGCCTTGATCATTACGGGATACCCGATCTCCTCGGATGCCTCCGCAAGCCGCGTTAGGCTCTGGTCGTCTCCGTGATAGCCGGGGACGAGAGGCACCCCAGCACCTTCCATCAGCGTCTTCGCGGCTGACTTGGATCCCATAACACGAATGGCCTCGGTCGGCGGGCCTATAAAGGCAATGCCGGCCTGCGTGCAAGCTTCAGCGAATTCGGCGTTCTCTGACAGGAACCCATACCCGGGGTGGATCGCTTGCACCCCCGCCTGCTTTGCCACTTCTATGATGCGGTCGGCACGGAGGTAGCTATCTCGAGCAGCCGGCCCCCCAATCAAGTGAGCCTCGTCAGCCATTCGGACGTGCCGCGTATCGCGGTCCGCTTCGGAGTAAACGGCCACGGTTCGAATCCCGAGTCGCGCGCACGTCGCGAATACGCGGCAGGCGATCTCCCCGCGATTAGCCACCAAAACTTTTTGAAACTGATCAAGACTCACTGCGGACTCACATTCGGAAGACACCGAAATCGGTGTCTTCAATGGGTGCGTTAAGGGAGACGGACAAGCCGAGCGCGAGTACGTTGCGCGTCTCGGCGGGATCAATAATGCCGTCATCCCAGATACGAGCCGTCGCGTAGTAGGGATGACCTTGATCTTCATATTGCTTACGGAGCGGATCCTTAAAGGATTCTTCCTCAGCTTCAGACCACGACCCACCGCGCGCTTCTATTCCATCGCGCTTTACGCGGGCGAGCACACTCGCCGCTTGTTCTCCGCCCATGACCGAAATCCTGGCATTAGGCCACATCCACAGGAACCGAGGCGAGTAGGCGCGGCCGCACATTCCGTAGTTTCCGGCACCAAAGGAGCCACCGATCACCACCGTAAACTTCGGCACCTTCGCGCAGGCGACAGCCATCACCAGCTTCGCACCGTGGCGCGCGATGCCCTCGTTCTCGTATTTCTTGCCGACCATAAATCCCGTGATGTTCTGAAGGAACACCAGCGGAATCTTCCGCTTCGTGCATAGCTCAATGAAATGAGCGCCCTTGGATGCCGACTCCGAGAAGAGAATTCCGTTATTCGCGAGGATACCTACAGGGTGACCGTTAATCCGCGCGAACCCGCACAGCAAAGTTGCCCCGAAGCGTGCCTTAAATTCATCAAAGCGACTTCCGTCGACAACCCGCGCGATCACTTCACGGGCATCGAAGGGTTTCTTCGAATCGGTCGGGACCGCCCCATAGACTTCACGAGCGTCGTAGCGAGGCATCTCGGCGGGAGCCATTTCGGTCTGGCCTAGCTTTCGCCAATTCAGATTCCCGACGATCTCACGCACCCGTGCCAGCGCATCATGATCGTTCTCTGCGAAATGATCAGCGACGCCCGATAAGCGGGTATGGACGTCGGCTCCGCCTAACTCTTCGGCTGTGACATCCTCGCCCGTCGCCGCTTTCACGAGCGGAGGACCGCCCAAAAAGATTGTTCCCTCTCCTTTTACGATGATCGTCTCATCCGACATAGCAGGCACATAAGCTCCGCCTGCCGTACACGAGCCCATCACGCATGCAATTTGCGGGATTCCCGCAGCGGAGAGATTGGCCTGGTTGTAGAAGATCCGACCGAAGTGCTCGCGGTCCGGAAAGAGTTCATCCTGCAGAGGCAAAAAGCCGCCCCCCGAATCGACCAGATAGATGCAGGGCAACCGGTTCTGCGCAGCGATCTCTTGCGCTCGAAGATGCTTCTTCACAGTGAGAGGAAAGTATGTGCCCCCCTTTACCGTCGCGTCGTTCGCAACAATGATGCACTCAACGCCGCTAACTCGACCGATCCCCGTGATGATTCCTGCACTCGGGGCCCCGTCGTCATAGATTCCCAGAGCAGCAAGGGGCGCGATTTCGAGAAATGGCGTTCCCGGATCGATCAACGCATTCACACGGTCACGCGGCAAGAGCTTCCCACGAGCCACATGCTTTGCCCGCGCCGCCTCCGAAGCCCCAGCAGCCACTTGCGCGGTCTTCGCTCGGAGATCCGCGACGAGCGCATTCATGGATTCCGAGTTCGCTCGGAAGTCATCAGAACGAGTGTCTAGAGTCGAATCGATGATCTGCATACTGCCTACTCCGTCTCCGAAAAGAGTTCGCGCCCGATCAACATCCGTCGAATCTCGGACGTGCCTGCGCCGATTTCATAGAGCTTGGCATCACGCCAGAGACGCCCCACTGAATACTCGTTGATGTAACCGTTTCCGCCTAACGCCTGAATCGATTGGCCAGCCATCCACGTCGCCTTCTCCGAAGCGTAGAGAATGGCGCCCGCGGCATCCTTGCGGGTCGTCTGCCCCCGGTCGCATGCCTTCGCGACCGCATAGACATACGCGCGGCAGGCATTAAAGCCGACATACATGTCGGCCAACTTGCCCTGCATCAATTGAAACTCGCCGATCGCCTGACCGAATTGCTTGCGTTCGTGGACGTAGGGAATGACGGCATCAAGGCACGCGGCCATTATGCCCAGGGGACCGCCAGCAAGCACGAGGCGCTCATAGTCGAGTCCCGACATGAGGACTCGTACCCCTCCGCCGACTTTACCTAAGACATTCTCGGCGGGAACTTCGCAGTCCTCGAAGAGCAGTTCGCTCGTGTTCGATCCGCGCATCCCTAACTTGTCCAGCTTCTGCGGTGAGGAAAAGCCTGGGAAGTCGCGCTCAACGATAAATGCGGTGATCCCTTTGGAACCGGCATCTACATCGGTCTTCGCATAGACAATCAGCGTATGCGCATCCGGACCGTTGGTGATCCACATTTTTGTCCCGTTCAAGACGAAGCGATCGCCCTTCTTCTCTGCTCGAAGCTTGAGCGAAACAACATCCGACCCCGAGCTCGTCTCGGACATGGCGAGCGCACCTATATGCTCGCCGCGGACGAGGGGCGGCAGAAACTTCTCCTTCTGCGCCTGCGTTCCGTTCTTCGCCAACTGATTCACGCAAAGATTCGAATGTGCGCCGTAGGACAACCCAATCGACGGCGAAGCACGTGAAATCTCTTCCACCGCGACGACGTGGGCGAGATAGCCCAGATCAACGCCCCCAAACTGCTCTTCGACGGTCAGACCTAATACGCCGAGTTCTCCGAGGCGTGGCCAAAGTTCGTTTGGGAACTGACTATCGCGGTCGACCGCCTCGGCCAGGGGAGCAATCTCATTTGCCGCAAACTCGCGAACGGTATGTCTAAGAAGCTCAACATCTTCACCTAGATCAAAATCGAGGGAAGGTATATCCATGCCAGGTGCTCCCGGGGTTGAAAGTCCAGCCAGTCTATCCGAGACTTCCAAAAAAGTGAAGGCTGATTCACTATTTTGCCTAACGAAAGACTCGATGGCGTATCAAAGATCAGAAAAGATGCAGCAAAGGCTCGCCGCCAACCGCGAACGAATCCTCGGGGCCGCACGTAAACTGGTCTCCAAGGGCGGCCTACGTGAAGCGCGCATGGGAACCGTCGCGACCGAGGCGGGACTGTCTACGGGCGCGCTCTACCGCTACTTCCCATCCAAAGCGGATCTCTTTGTCGATGTACTGAACGCCGCAGTCGACCATGAGATTCTCATTCTTGATCAAATCATCGAAGGGCCCGGAAGTGCTCGCGACCGACTCCGAAATGCCGTCGCGTCCTTTGTTAGACGCGCGCTACGCGGGCCGAACTTGGCCTACGCCTTCATCGCGGAACCGACCGAAGCGGACGTAGACGCGGCTAGAATGCTCTGCCGCAAGCAGTTCGGGGAAGTCTTCAAACGGATCATTCGAACGGGGATCGCAAACCATGAATTCCCGGAGCAAGACGTCGACGCCAGTGCGGCATGTATCGTCGGCGCCTTCACGGAAGCACTCGTCGGACCCATCGCGCCAAGCACACGTGGCACCAAAAACCAGGATCGCCTGATCGACGCGGTTTCGAGCTTCTGTGTAGCCGCAGTCGTCGGAGCAGGTACCGACGCATAGCAGTCCACGGGCTTCGGTCCCCTTCCGAAACAGATAGGAGCAAAATGACCGAATTATCCGCACAGCGGCCAAAGCCTGTGAGACGCTTGCGCTCTCTCCTTTTCGCTCCGGCGGTCCGACCCGACTTCATTAAGAGACTGCCTGAGCGTGCGGCCGACGGCGTCGTCGTCGACTGCGAAGATGCGACTCCGCCTAACTTGAAAGATGAGGCGCGCGCGAATATCCAGTCGGTCGTTCCAGGAATTCTCGGTGCCGAGCAACAAGTCTTCGTGCGGGTCAACTCCGTCGCGTCCCCCTGGTTCGAACGCGACATAGCAGAAGGGCTCGTCGACGGCTTGGCGGGGGTCGTTGTCCCCAAGGTCGAAACAACCGAGCAGCTCGACCACGTCTCGAATGCACTGGACGATGCAGGGCATTCAAAAATCGGCGTTCTGGCCGGAATCGAAACAGCGCTTGGCGTGGCTGACTCGCGGGTCCTACTTGCTCACCCGCGAGTCGTAGCGGGCTATTTCGGCGCAGAAGATTTCATCGCCGACATGGGCGGCTTCCGCACGCGCGTGGGCACCGAAGTCGCGCACGCGCGATCGACCGTCGCTCTCGCCGCGCGGCTCGCCGGCGTCACGATCATCGACCAGATCGTCGCGGACTTTCGCGACGATGAGCGCTTCAACGAAGAAGCCCGGGAAGCGCGTGCGATCGGCTATCACGGAAAACTCTGCATCCACCCGCGGCAAGCCGAACTCGCAAACCTAGCCTTTGTCCCGACCGCCTTTGAGATCGAATTTGCTAGACGATTGCTTGCAGCATACGACCAGGCGTCTGCTGCAGGACTCGGCGCGATCGACTTCGAAGGGCAAATGGTGGATGAACCTCTCGCCGCGCAGGCGCGCAGAGTACTAGCCCTAGCGGACGCCTAGTACTAATCCCGACCGCTCGTTCCTCGAATCACCCAACTAAGGACACACCTCATGACAAGGCCATACACAGGAAAATGGTTCGAAGAGCTCGAACCGGGACTCGTGATTCAACATGCCATCCGCCGGACACTCACGGAATCCGACAACGTTTCGTTCACGACGATGACGATGAACCCTGCGTGGCTTCATCTCGACTTCGACTATGCGAAGAACGAGACGGAATTCGGGCAACCCCTTGTGAACTCGATGCTGACGATCGCCGTTGTCATAGGCATCAGCGTTCACGAAACGACGCTCGGCACTACGGTTGCGAACCTTGGCTTCCAAGAAACCGTCTTCCCCGCGCCGCTCTTTCATGGCGACACGATTCGCGTCGAAACCGAAGTGAAGAATCGTCGCGAGTCCAAGTCACGCCCAACACAAGGCGTCGTCACCTTTGAGCATCGTGCGTTCAACCAGAACGACGTCCTCGTATGCCGTGCGGTCCGAGACGCACTCATGCATATGCGCCCGGCTGAAGGATGAAAATCGAGGGGCGCTAGAGCGCTCCCCTCAAATCAACCCTTCGTACGACCCACCATCGATCTGCAAATTCTGTCCCGAAATAAATCCCGCCTGGGCGCTGCAAAGAAACGCGCATGCGTCGGCGAACTCGCCAGGAAGTCCCAAGCGCCCCGCCGCGATACTCGCCACCTGTTGTGCGCGCGCCTCCTCGTAGGAAATATCCGCGACCTTCATCACAAACTGCGCCATCTGCTCCTGGCGGGGGGTATCAATCCGCTCGGGGAGCAGATTGTTAATCGTGACGTTGTGCTTCACGGCATCCGCAGAGATCGATTTACAAAGTGCCGTGAGGCCCGTGCGCGCAGTGGTAGAGAGCGCCATAGGCCCCTTCGGCGTCTTCACCATCGCACTCGTGATATTCACGATTCGCCCGAAGCCGCGCTCTTTCATGCCTGGCAGCAAGCCACGAATCATCATCGCAGGCGCAAGCAGATTGGCCTCTAACGCCGCGAGCCACTGGGCATGGTCCCAGTCTTCGAAGCGGCCAGGCGGCGGCCCTGCATTGTTATTCAAGAGAATATCCGCATCGGGACAAGCCGCGATAAGCCGTTCCCGTTCCGCTTGAATATTGAGATCCGCAACAACGGGCGTCACGCTCACCCCGCTCTCTTTCGCGATCTCAGAGGCCGTCGCTTCAAGCTTCTCTTGGTTCCGACCATTCACAACGAGCGATACGCCTTCGCGGGCAAGCGACTCCGCGCAGGCCCGACCCAAGCCCTGACTCGACGCGCAGACAATGGCCTTTCGGCCGCGAATTCCTAAGTCCATGAATAACTCCTCAATAGAATGACGCTACGAACAAATGTCGGGGCGAATAGGCCAGACCACCTAACGGACTAGGCCGCGCCTACACCGCACGACCACACTTGCACGCAGTCAGTAATTAGCTGCTGCGCTGGCTCGCTGATGAGCAAGTCAGTCCAAGGTTCTCGATTCTCAGGCCAGTCGAAAAGATCGGGATCCATGAGCAGCTGCAAAATGGATGTGCCCGGGCGCTCTCCCCGTGGCCACCCACAACAAGACTGCCGACAGTCCTGGGCGCCGGCAGATGGAAACGAAAACATTTAGCGACACTCAGGCCCCCTCAAGGAGTTTACGCACGTCCGGATTCGCGGCTTTCGCCCGCGCGATTCTCTCGCGGCCGTACTCGACGATTGGATGCGAATGCCCAAGGATCGCCTCAGCATAGGCAGGTCGTGCCTTGAGGCGGTCCCAGTAAGCAGCAGTAAGCGGACGATCCGCGGGATCAAGAAAGACATTTTCGCAGGACGCTTGACGCATCCGCTCAAAAATCACCAACCAACTCACGTCGGCGAGCGTATATTGATCACCTAACAACCAAGGCCCGCCATTCTTCTCAAGCCTCGCTTCGAAGCGATCGAGAAATCCGTAGAGGTAGCCCCTGGATTGTTCGATCACCTTCTTGATCGGTGGAATCCTGTGAAGGTTTTCTATGCCACCGATCTTGAGCATGGTAAAAAGAAAAGGGCGGAACTTGTCGAAGTGAAAGAGAAAGCCCTCAAAGATTCGCACGATCGGGATTTTCTCGACCATCGTGCAGAAAAGCGGCAAAGTCTGCCCAGGAATCGAGTTGCCCGCCGACTTCCCCGGCTCTTCGAGCGGGTTAGTCAAAGAAGAGAGATCGATCCACTCCTCCATCTCGGCACGCAGTCCCTCATCCTCCGGCACCAGAGAGGAAATGCCTTCCGGCGTAAAACCCGCCGCATAACGAATCTGCTCGTGGGACTCGTAGATAGGATGCCCGTTATGCAAAAGAACGGGGACCGTCCCCCCTGGATTCACTTTCAGAAAGTCCGGCCGAATATTCTCGTAGCAACTGGTCTCGATCAGATCGATGTGATGGCTCTTGTAAGGAATCTGAAGCTCCGCCATACAAACGCGCGTTTTCATAGAACAGAGGGAGAGAGCATTGTGATAGAGCTCAAATTCCTGCTCGTGTGGGAATTCTTTATCAGCCTGATACCCGGGCGGAACCGGATGCGTTTGGCGCTTGCGGCTTTCGATCACCCAAAGGCCCACAGCAATCAATACCGCTAAGCCCAGCACCCACAACACCCAGGACATCCGATTCTCCCTCAAGGGTCTTAATTGAAGCGCCCTAGCCATGGTATTTAGTGTAGCCCTCTATGATTTCGGCCATGTCGGTCGGCTTGAAGAAGACTTCGGGTTGACCCTCGCTACTCCAGAGTGACCAGCCCGGGGGATTCCAATCCAAGATCTCCCATGCCTCGTCATCTTCGATGCAATCCATGTCGGCGAATTGCTCGAAGTAATTTCCAGCGGGATCACGCAAGTACCAAAACACGTTTCCGCCGATCGGATGTCGGCCGGTTGACCAAGCGGGGCTCGGGTTCCGGAACGTCTTCTACTTCGCGCGGCTCAATCGTTACGGTGAACTTGTTGACCGGATCGGGAACGATGAGCTTTCCGTCACGCATAGAGTGCTTAATCCCGATCCCTTCCAGTCGGCCGCCGATCTCACTCATGTCCTGTTCGCTGTGACACGCAAGGCGCATCTCAAGCAGCTGGCGGTAGGGGGCTTCCTGCACGCGAATCTGGTCGGGCGCTTCTTTTGGCCCCCAGCAGTGATCGCCTCCGACGAATCCGATGTCCTGGTAGAAGTCGTCGAGAATCTGCGGGGCGGGCACGCCGAGATCGATACCGAGCAAGCGATGAAGAGCCATGAGTGGAATCCTCCGGATCTTTGAGGGCCGGCAGATCAACATGTTCTGCCTTGCCTCAATCTAGTCATGTGTGTAAAATATTCTTAGACACTTGTCTAGTCATGATAATCTCTCGCAGAACAGATTACTGAGGCCAAGTCGAATCATGAGCGCAGTAGAAGCTCCCGGAACCCCATCTCCCTCCCGAGCCAAAGGGAGCGACGCCGTCAAATCTGCCCTGATCGCGGCGGCCGCCGAAATGCTTGGGGAGGTCGGCCCCAAAAGCCTCTCGGTTCGCGACTTGGCAGAACGAGCCGGCGTGAACCATGGCCAGGTCCATCACTATTTTGGCGGTAAGCGCGGTTTACTCGAGGCGGCCATGCGGCACCTCGCAAGACAACACTTCGACCACTCACTTGAGCTCTCGGGAGGCGGCGCTTTTCCGCCACCGCTCTCACTCACGGAAAATCGCACCTACTTCCGAGCCCTCTGTCAGTCGGTCATGGACGGGGACGCAGATCTCGTAACGACCGTTGATCTCGACGACGAGATCTCGGTTCCGCGACGCGTCCTCCGGCACCTCCGTGAGGTAAATCCCGATGCGGACGACCTCGAGCTCCGCGCAGGTTTCGCCGCGCAAGCAGCTATGCAGCTCGGGTGGTTTGCCTTTGAAGACCACTTGCTAAGGATTGCCGAAGTCGAGCCAGGAGACGAAGACGCCTTTCGAGAGCGGGTGAAGGCAAGCATGTTGCGGACCATCAATTTCGCAACCGACTAACAGTTTGACATCTAGATTGATGCGAAGGCCAGCCCCTCGCGTACCAAGGAGACTCACATGTCCGGATCAGAATTCCTCGCTTCCCGCACCCCAATATCTGTCCAGGAAATCACTGACGCATTCGATGCGCTTGCTCCTGAATTCGAAGCAGAGGCTCGGAAGTGTGAAATCGAACGGCGGCCGACTGCGGCGCTCGCCGACCTCATGCGCCAGTCGAAGATTCCGCTCGCCAAACTCCCGCATGACGTGGGCGGCTGCGAGCTATGCCCCTCCGATCAGATCGATTTCTTTGCGCGCCTCGCATACGTGAATCCGACAGCCGCCTGGCTTGCCTTCAATCAAAATGGATCTCTTGGTATCATTGGGTCCAATGCAAGCGAAGAGGCCCTCGAGAAGATCTTCACGGCTCATCCCGTACCGCTCATGGCCGCGGTCTCCGCGCCAACAGGACGCAGTGAGCCCGTAGAAGGTGGCTACCGCCTAACCGGCCGCTGGTCCTACGCGAGCGGCGTCACCTGCGCAGACTACATATTCCTCGCATCGATTTGCCCAGACCCGCCGGGTCCTCTCGGCGTGATCATCCCCACGAGCGAAGTCACACTCCACGACAATTGGCATGTCGCCGCGCTCCAGGGAACCGGCAGTGTTGACGTCACGGTGGAGGATGTCTTCGTCCCAGAAGAGATGACATTCAACCCCTTCGTTCAACAGCGCGGCGGTGTCATGTACGGAAAGCTAGGATACCGCGCCTACGTTGGCGGTGAAAACTTTGGTTTTACGTTAGGCGTCGCACAGCGTCTGGTCGACGAGATCGCGAAGCTCGCCAAGGGTAAGAAACGAGTCCTAGATCCGGCGACCGTGGGTGAGCGCGGCGCATTTCAGCAGGAACTCGGACGAACCGACGCGACGCTTCGCGCAGCCCGTGCCTACCTAATCGACGAGCTCGATTTAGCCGAGGCGATCGCAATCGAAACCGATGCCCCGCTTGCCGGTCCTGACGTGGCCCGAGTCGAAGCGGCGCTGGGCTGGGCAACGGAGACAGTCGTCAAGGCCTGCACCCAGCTCTTTCCCTATGCCGGCGCAGGTGCCCTCCATCTCGACAGCCCAATCCAGCGTGCCTTCCGCGACGTCATCGGATCGGGACAACACATCGTGGCCACGAACGAGACCCTAGACAAATGGGGTCAGGTCCTCATGGAACTCGCTGACTAACCGATGAGTGAGCCGGATGGTGATCGCAGTAGAGCCCGCGGCAGTGATCACCCCCGCTTCAGGCGCGGCTTTAGTGAAAGGCGGCCGAACCATCCGTGAATCGCTTAGCCGGCGATTCCGCGGGGATCGAGGGCGTCCAGCTCGGAATCGACGATCTCGAGATGGCGCAGCATGCGGTGACTGGCAAGTCCAACATCACCAGCCAGAATCGCCTCTACGATTCGCAGGTGCTCGTCATGGGCCCGCGAGGAGAGATCAGCCAACCCCTCAGGCGTGCGATTCCTATGATTTTCGGGTCGCGCCACGAAACGATCGAGCTGCTTCGAAAGCACATTCGACAAAAGCTGCGACGCCCGGTTGCCCGAGAGCTCGGAGAGCATCTGGTGTAGCGCGAATTGGCGGCTCGCTTTTCCGTCGAATTGCTCAGCAGCGACGATTTCATTCAACACTTCGAGCTTGTCCCCCGCCCGAGCGATTGTCCATTCTACATTCATGAGTTCGAGGGCGATACGAATCTCGAGCAAATGATCACGCTCGATTCCCATGTACTCCAGATACGTGATGATGGTTTCTTCGATCCGAACCGAATCGGGCTCACGTACTGTTAGGCCGCCCTTTGGGCCTCGCCGCATCTCCGCGAGTCCGTAGAACTCGATGATCCGAACGGCTTCGCGAAACACGCTCCTGCTGACGCCGATCCGCTCGAGCAAGTCGCGCTCCATCCCAAGAACATCCCCGGGCTTGAGCTCCTTATCATGGATCTCATGCATGAGTTGGCGAACGACGCGGGCCGGCAACTTCTTCCTGCGATCGCGTCCAAGCCCAGGCATCGAGATACCGAGTTCCATGATCGCTGCTTGAATATCTTCGGCGGCTTCCGCTTCATCCAGCGCAGCTCGCTCCGCCGGGACCGCAACATCCTGATAGGTCGCCTCGAGAAAACCCATCATCCTGGCTTCGGCGAGGCTTGCATCTCCTGCCACGATCGCATTAATGATCTCTAAGTGTTGCGCGGCCATCACTTCGCGACGTGCAGAGGGCACTCCAAAGCCACCCACGAGCCCCGCCGCGACACGCTGGATCAAAGCGGACCATAAGAGTGGGATCGCCGGATTCTCGGAGAGCTCCGCAATCACGGAGAATACTTCAAGGGTCTGGATCATCGCAGCGGGGCTACTCGACTCTAGCTTCCGCGCTCGATCGGCGACTGAGCGCAACCGCTCCACCCCAGCTTCGTCGATACGCTTCGCCGCGAGCCGTGCAGCAAGCCCCATCAGAAGCCTGCGCATCTCGGAGAGTTCCACGTTCGTGACGCCCGTATAGTCAAAATAGGAGCTGATCGCGCCGACTACGGCTTCCCCAATGGGCGCACGAACCTCGACGCCGCCGCCGGGGCCATGCCGCATCTCTACGACCATTTTGTGTTCGAGAAGACCGATCGCCTCTCGCACGACAGCACGACTAACACCGTAGTGATCGATCAACTCCGCGAAGGTGCCGATCACTTCTCCGACCGGCCAGCCGCGCGCCATCAGATCTGCCTCGATCAAGTCCGCGATCGCGGAGGCTCGCTTACTGGGTCGAGCGGAGCGTCGTACACTTTTGTCAGAGGGCAGGAGCATCGGCAAGATCCATTTCAGAAGGGGTATGGCGACCCCCGAGTTGCGAGTCACGCAGAGTACCTGTTCACGGCCTGCTAGCGACCGCTATTCGGCAAAGACCAGCGCAGTAGTTAATCCGTGATCCTAAACAAGAGCGTCAGCGAGTTCGGTCCATTCTCAGCGAGCTAG
>JASDVF010000059.1:53607-68471 GCA_041440805.1 Myxococcota bacterium
CTCGATCAGCCGCGGCCCGGGCTCGGAATACGAAGCCTCAAGTTCGCGACACAGTGACTCTGCATCTTCGACGCGAGCCGATGGTACGCCCATGCCCTGCGCCAGCGTTGCGAATTCGAGATTCGGATTACTTAGGTCGAAGAGCTTCTCCGCTTACTTACTAGGCGCCGCACCGGTCCTATGAAGCTCCGCGTTAAGAATCGCGTAGCTGCGGTTGGTGAGGAGAACCGGCGGGACATCGAGCCCTTCGTGAAACAGCGTATTTTCTTCCACCGACAGCTCCTGCTCTTGATCAACCCTTGGCTAACCGCTCCGCCCGCTCGATCAGCTCCATAGCCGACCGCTCCAAAACGACGCCGCCATCCACGGGCAGGATACGCGCCGTTACATAATCACTCGCCGGCGAACAGAGATAGAGCGCGGCTAGCGCGATATCCCGTGGTTCCCCGAGTCGCCCAAGCGGTGTCCAATTCGAGAGCTTCTCGCCGATTCCCGGCATAGCCGCGAGCAGGTTTTGCTTCATGTTCTCAGTCGTCACGGCGCCAACTCGGATCGCATTCACGCGGATCTCCGGTGCGTACTCCATGGCCATCATTCGCGTCATTTGCTCAAGCGCCGCCTTCGCTCCTCCATAGGGGATCGAGCCGATATTCGCCGCGCGCGAATAGCCCGAGGAGATATTTAGAACCACTCCTCCCCCTTCACGAAGATGGGGCCGGGCTGCGCGCGTTAGGTAGAAGGGAGCGCGGAAATTTAGAGAGAGCCCGGCCTCAAAATGCTCATCCGTGGCGTACTTCGTCGGGACATGCCCACCGCCCCCTGCGTTATTCACAAGAATATCGACCGCGCCAAATCGTTCAACGGCACGGGCAACAACTTCATCCGCAGATCCGGCTTCGGTGAGATCGCACGCGACCGCCAGGCCTTCACCACCCTGAGCTTCAATCGCCGCAACCGTATCTTCGATTTGGTCAGCGCTTCGCGCGACGCAAACTACGCGTGCACCTACTTCGGCGAATGCCCGAGCGGTCTCCTCGCCGATCCCGCGACCGGAACCGGTGACGATCGCCACCTTGCCGTCGAGTCTAAATGCGTCAAGTATCGATGTAGCCATATTTGTCAGACCCGCCCCGATTGAGACCTTAGTCTATCGGCACAGCTCCCACGATCCACAAGTATGCAGGCGCTCATCACACGGATGAAAAAGGCGGATGCTCAGCCCCTCGTCTTCACTATTCCGAGCGATGCTACTTCTTGATCAGCCGGCGCTCTCCCCGGGCGAGCCCGAGGGTTGCTTCGTGTGCGACATAGGCCTTTATGTCGTCCGCCTCTTCGCGGGTGATGAATTCTTTCCAAGCAGGCATCCCGCTTGCGGTGAGTACTCCGTCATACACGATCGACTGCCATGCATCATCAAGCCCGCCGACGCGGTACCGCAGGTCGGGAACGATCCCGCCGCTGATCACGTCGCCTCCGTGACAGACTGCGCAGTAGATGTTGTAGAGAACCCGTCCCTTCGCAACCGATTCCGATGACGCTGCTGCTAGGCCGTGGGCAGGCAACACCTGCTCTACGGTTTCTACGACCGGAAGCACTCCATTCGCACCTAACTTTAATACCAGAAGGCGACTGATGTTCACGTAGTTGAGCGGAGACAAGGTCTGAGGCGCGGTCGTAGCGTTCAAGGTTCGGCATGCTTGATCTCCTGGCGGGCGGCTCGAGAGCGCGCGCTTCGAGCACGAATGTACAGGTCCTAGAGAAGTCTCAACCCCTTACGCGCCTGCCCCTCGCGTTATGCCCGCTGACCGGGCTAGGCTTTCCCGAACCTCATCCAAAAGGAGACTCTATGCCTAACTTTCATGATCTCGAAGCCCAGTCGATCACGGGTGAACCCACTCGCCTTTCGCAGTTCGAAGGGCAGCTCTGCCTAGTCGTCAACGTCGCAAGTGCTTGAGGACTCACCGGTCAGTACGCAGGTCTGCGTACCCTTCACGAAGAATCTGATCAACTCAGTGTGCTCGCTTTTCCCTGCAACCAATTTGGTGCGCAGGAGCCCGGAACCGACGCGGAGATTCTCGAATTCGCGACCTCGAAATACGAGGCATCGTTCCCCATGTTCTCAAAGATCGACGTCAACGGGGACGGAGTCAGTCCCGTCTACCAGTTCCTGAAATCAGGCAACGCGGATGACGACGGAAACGAAGACATCGCCTGGAACTTCACCAAGTTCCTAGTGGGCCGGGATGGCCAAGTTCTTCGACGCTTCGCGCCGCAAGTCTCGCCCGAAGATATCGCCGAAGCGATCAAGAACGACTTCAGTTAGCCGCAGTCGACCCGAGCCGAGATAGTTCGTCGCGGCGGCTTCGCTTACTCGGAGGCCGTCGCGACAGCGTCCAGCTCACAGCTGCCCAACCGGAAAACTGCGCTGCGCCAACCTCCTCCTATTCCACCGCAGAGCTCGCTCGATCCTCTGGCCGATCGAAGCATCGATTGAACGGCGCAGCTGTCCGTCGGGGGGAGGGCCGAACGTGATCGTTCGGAACAGGAATGCCGCAGCAGAGTAATTTCACTCCGCGCGGCGGCTCGGAATTTCTTTTGGCACCAAAAATGCCAATATTATGTCTACTTCCACGAACGCTCCGACTCCTTCGCGCAAACAAGGACATGCAATCTAATGAGCCTACGACGCGCCTTTACCTGGGGCCTCCCCGCCCTCCTCTATCTGACTTTCATGGGCTGGTACACCGATTTTGGTGGCCCTCTGCGCAAAACGGAAATCGACCACTACGCAGCGACGCTTACGGAGCAGGGTCGACCGCCCGCGTCGGTCGCGCGTATTAGGCAATTCATGGAGAACGACAGTGGCCGTCAGTTCTTCATGCTAAACGCGATTGACTACGCCGAGAACCCCCCCGACGTGCCCGGTGCCGCGCCCGGTGAATCCGCGACCCAGCTCATGGACCGCTACATGGAGCACATGTTTAGGGAGCTATTCAAGCGCGGCTGTCATCCGGCCATGATGGGCAACGCAATTCATACTGCCATCGACCTTGTGGGCGTCGATGGGCTAGGGAATGCGGACACTTGGGATATGGGAGCGTTCTTTCGGTATCGCAGCCGCCGTACGTTCATGGAGATCATCACGATCCCCGCAACGAAAGAACGACACGCATTCAAGGTCGCGGCTCTCGAAAAGACCTTCGCCTACCCGGTCGAGACCGAAATCAATCTAGCCGACCCGAGAGTGCTCCTCGGCTTCATGCTGCTAAGTGCGGCGGGCTTGTTGGACCTAGCACTGGTCCGTCCCAAATTGTAGGCGGGTCGTCAGGCGGCTTCGTCCGTTTCGCGCCTTGGGCTCATGAATTGCCGGTATACCGCGCCTGGGATTTCAAGGCATCCCCGGCCCTGTTAATCGCCGCCTCACGGGCTGCATTGCCGGCATCCGGAAAGTCTGCGCGAAGGCTCGAAGTCTTCCCCAGGGCCCCAAGCGCCATGACCACGGCATCTTCAGGGGTCATGATGCCCTCAACAACATCACCTTTCTTGATCGCCGGCATTCCGCGCCGCAAGCCAGGTGTATTGGTGCCCATTGGTGAAAACGCCATTGCATCGACGCCGTGCGGGGCCAATTCGTACCAAAGCGCTTCGCCTAACGACAAGTCGAATGCTTTCGTCGCTGCATATGCGGCAACGTAGGGAGTCCCGGCGTAAGCGGAGTTCGAGGCGAGAAGCATAATGCCGCCCTTCCCTCTTTCGACCATGGCCGGCGCTAGCGCATAACACAAATCAAGCGTCGCCACGGCATTCACCTGAACCGCGCGCTTCATGGCATCGATCGGCGTATCTAGAAAGGGACCCGTCGTACCGATCCCAGCGGAGCAGATCAGAAGACCGATCTCAAAGGAATCGGTCTTCTCGCGTAGTCCATCGAGGAAATCGCTCTTCGACAGATCGCATTCGATGGCCCGTGTCTCGACCCCAAAGCGCTGGGCCAGATCAGCTGCATGTTTCGTCGCCTTTTCCAGCTGAACGTCAACTAAAAGAACGCCGAGACCCTTTGCCGCGATCTGCGAGGCGAACTCGGCGCCGAGTCCCTCCGCTGCGCCCGTTACAAGGGCCCAAGGCCCATACCTGTTCAAGAATCCTTCGGACATGATTGCCTCCGCTCGCGAGTTCTGAGTGCTACCCATCTAATCATATGACGACAGCGAATCCCGATCACCCACCCTACGACAACGACGCAATTCTCTCCGCGAATTTTCCTGAGCGAGTTCGACTCGTCTGTAGGACCTGGGCGTCCCAGATCAACCCGAACAGCCCTGCATTGATCGCGATGTACTGGGCCAAATATCTCTTCGGGTTCATAGGCGGTTGGGCATTCTTCGTTTCGTTCTCCGCCGGCTACCCCGGATTCGGCTCGCCGCTTGAGTGGGCGTTCATGGGCGTCGCGTTCCAGAAAGCCCTCGCCTGGGCGATCTTCTATGAGCTCTGCGGCTTCGGCTGCTCATGGGGCCCCATGAGTTCGCGCATTAGCCCCATGACCCTCGGCTTCCGACACTTCCTGCGTCCAGGAACAACGAAGCTTCCGCTCTTTGCTGGCATTCCCATCTTCGGCGGGAACACGCGCTCCTACTTTGACGTCGGTCTCTACGCCGCCAATCAACTCTGCCTTCTATATGCCCTCGTCCAGCCGGAGATCACCCCCGCCCTCCTGATGCCGAGCTTCATCCTCATTCCCTTGATGGGACTAACAGATAAGACGCTTTTCCTGGCCGCTCGCTCCGAGCACTACTACGTCGCACTCGTCTGCCTCACGGTCGCAAGCGGCGATGCCCTTTGGATCTCTGCCTGCAAGATGGTTTGGTGCGCAGTTTGGTTCTGGGCCGCGACGTCGAAGGTCAACCACCACTTCCCCTACGTCATCATGTTCATGATGAATAACGGGCCCTTCTTCCCGAGCTTCCTCAAGAAATATCTATTCATCTCCTTCCCGGATGATCTCCGCCCCTCCAAGATGGCAACGTGGATGTCCCACATGGGAACGCTCACGGAGTACTCGATCCCGATACTCCTACTGCTGAGCCCCGACCCACTTTTAACTCTCCTCGTCATGTGTTTGGCGTTGTCATTCCACGGCTACATCGCTTTCAACTGCCCCGCCGGCATGCCCATTGAGTGGAACATTGTCATGGTTTACGGCGGCTTCTTCCTCTTCGTCTTCAATCCCGGAGCGAGTGTGACCGCACTCGCCGTTATGCCGGGCCTCGTAGCATTCCTAGTCCTAACCCTCGTGGTCCAGCAGCTCGTCGGGAACTTCTTCCCGCAGCATGTCTCGTTTCTGATGTCTATGCGGTACTACGCAGGGAACTGGGCCTACAACATTTGGTTTTTCCGCGGCGATTCCGTCGAGAAGATCAAGAAGCTAAAATTGGCTTCGGGCACGCTTCAAGAACAGCTCGAAGGGGTGATGCCTGAGGACGCTCCCGAGGGCACGGTCGAAACCACCCTCGCTATGTCCATGGCCATGCGCTTCATGCATCTCCAGGGACGGCCCATGTTTGAGGCGCTTCCGCGAGCCGTCGATAACCTCGAAAACTACGAGCGGCACGAGGGTGAAGTCATCGGTGGCCAGATCCTTGGATGGAATTTCGGCGACGGCCATCTAAATGGGAAGCACCTGCTTAAGTCCATCCAGCCGCAATGTGAATTCGAAGAAGGCGAGCTTCGAGTCGTCTCCGTCGAGTCGCAGCCGCTCTTTGGTGGCACAATGAAATGGGAAATCCATGACGCGAAGACCGGACTCGTCGATCAAGGAACAACGGTGATGGCGCCCATGCGCGAGTTGCAGCCATGGCCGGTCGGCGAGCATGCTGAAGCTTTCCTGCGAGGCCGGTCGGACTAATACGCCGAAAGCCAGGGCCGGGCCCGGAATCAATGCCCCCGATGATCATCAACAGAGGACCTTAAGATGAAGATCGGAATCAACGCAACGGGACAGACTCCCCGGGGCTCAGTCTCGGCATATATCGATCACGCCGTCGCCGCCGAAGCGGAAGGCTTCGCGAGTTATTGGGTGCCAGAGCTTCCCTCCGGTGGCATCGATGCCCTCACGATCCTTGCGGTGATCGGACAGTCGATCGAATCCATGGAACTCGGAACCGCCATTGTTCCGACTTATCCGCGCCATCCCATGGCCCTCGCAGGCCAAGCTCTCACCACGAACGCGGCCGTGCGGTCGAAGTTAACTCTCGGGATCGGCCTCTCTCATCAGAGCATGATGGAGCCACTGGGCCTCCAAGACGACAAGCCCATTCGACACCTGCGAGAATATCTGTCCGTATTAGGCCCGCTCTTCTCTCAAGGCGAAGTAGATTTTCACGGCGAAACCGTTGCATGCAAAGCTCGCTTGCTTGCGAAGTCCGATTCGCCTCCTGATATTCTCGTGGCGGCGCTCGGCCCCCAAGCACTTCGCCTCGCGGGAAGCCGTACCACAGGGACGACGCTTGCGTGGGTAGGTCCGAAAACGATCGCCTCGCATATTGTGCCCACCATTGCGAAAGCCGCGGCGACCGCCGGTCGTCCATCGCCACGCATCGTCGCGACGCTTCCCATCTGCGTGTCGAAAAATCCGGAAGCCGTTCGCGCATCTCTCAGTGAGATCGGCGCTATGTACGCGAAGCTTCCTTCGTATCGTGCCATGCTCGAACGCGAAGGCGTGAGCCAACCTGCGGACCTCGGGATCATAGGTTCTCGAGACGAAGTGACCGACCGAATTGCCGGGCTCGCGGTTGCCGGCGTAACGGATTTCGGCGCATGTGAGATCGGAACGAATCCAGCTGAGCGCGAATCGACGCGGGAGCTCCTAAGGGAGCTGGCCGCTTCAAGCCGCGCCTAAATTCCTCTCCCCGTCCTTCGCGGGTCCCGTTTACGGGCCTCGCTGGGAGAGTTCTAGAGCAGCCCCCAAAACGGGGTGATACCTTCGCGTTACGCAAATCATTCTCGTTCGAAGGGCTGCCACACGCGATCGTCGTTGCCGCTGGATTCGACTTGCTAAGCGACGAAGGAACTGAGTACGCGCAACTCATGGAAAAGCAGGGCGTCGAAGTGCGCCATATCCATCAGCCCGCCGTGCCCCACGGATATATCACGATGACCCGGATCTGTTCGGAAGCAAAGGACAACATCGCGGTCATGTCCCAAGAAGTCGTAACCCTTCTAGCGTCCGAGTAACACGAAGACGCCGCTCCTCGGCGCTCCGGTTCGGATGTGAAAGAACTCCCCAATCATGCAATCGACTGCCAGCAAAAAGATGAGAATCGGGACCTTTCTGTCCGGCACGGGCAGCAACATGGGTTCTTGGCGCCATCCACAGTCCGTCCCCGATGGTGCGGTCAACCTCGGCCACTACCTTGAGATGACGCGCCAGGCCGAAGCCGCGAAGCTCGACTTCGTCTTCTTCGGCGATGGCCTCTACATCTCCGAAAAATCCCATCCAAATTTCCTGACACGCTTCGAACCGCTCACTCTCCTCGCCGCGCTTGCCCCCGCAACAAGTCATATAGGCCTCGTCGCAACGCTTTCCACGACCTACTCCGAGCCCTTCACCGTCGCCCGTCAGTTCGGCACGATCGACCTACTCTCCGAGGGTCGCGCGGGTTGGAATATAGTGACGTCGCCGCTCGCCGGAACGGCTGCCAACTACGGCAAAGCAGGGGTCGAACCGGATCACCCCGACCATGATGTGCGTTACCGCATGGCGAATGAGTTCGTCGATGTGACCGAAGGCCTTTGGCGTTCATGGGAGAACGACGCATTTCTTCGTGACAAAGAACGCGGGCAATTCATCGATCCAAACAAACTGCACGCGCTTAATCACGAGGGCGAATTTTTCTCAGTCGCCGGACCGCTCAACCTAATTCACTCTCGCCAAGGTCAACCCGTGCTCTTTCAAGCGGGCGCATCCGAGGCGGGACGCGATTTCGCAGCAAGCCGCGCGGACGCCATCTTTGCCGTCCAGCCCGAGATCGGAAGCGCAACGCGATTCCGCACCAACTTGCATGAGCGCGCCATCAAGAGCGGCCGCCGGCAAGGCGACATTCTCATCCTGCAAGGAATCGGCCCCGTCGTAGGACGGACTCACCAAGAAGCCGAAGACAAATTCCGCGCGATAGGCGACCTCGTCAACATCGATGTCGCCCTCGCCTATCTTGGTCGCTTCTTCGATGACATTGATTGGTCGAGCTACGACCTCGACGCGCCTTTTCCAGACCTCGGCGACCGAGGGCGCGGCGGGTGGCAGAGTACGACCGACGGCATCAAAAAATACGCCAAGAAAGCCGGCCTCACTCTGCGAGAAGTCGCGCTAGGCACGACCACCCCCCGACATGCCTTCATCGGAACAGCGACCAAAATCGCTGACAACATGCAAACGTGGTTCGAAGCGGGGGCCGCTGACGGCTTCATGCTTGACTGCCCCGTATTGCCGACCGGCATGACAGAGTTCATCAATGAAGTCGTGCCGATTCTTGTGGAGCGCGGCCTGTTTCGGGACGAGTACGAAGCCGAGACGCTTCGCGAGAACCTGGGCCTCGGGGCATTCGATCCGGGAACCCGATAGGTCACCCGCTAAATTCACAGCTCTCCTCTCGCATTCCCCACGAGCGGAACGAACGTAAGTCCCACGTCGATTTGGAGCAGCAGCATGAGCGCATTCCCCTTTCCGATTCCCCACGGCTGGTTCGGTCTTTCTTTTTCACACGAGTTGGCCGCTTCGGAAGTGAAGAAAGTCCGCTTCTGCGGGCGCGACCTCGTGATCTTTCGCACCGAGTCCGGCACGGCAGTAGCCCTCGAAAACTACTGTCCCCATTTGGGTGCGCCGCTCAACCAGGGAACCGTCGTCGGGGAATCTTTGCGCTGCCCCTTCCATCACTGGAAATGGGGAACGGAAGGGCAATGCACGGAGATCCCTTATGCAAAGAAGATCCCTGCCCGTGCAGTCGCCGAGACGATTCCGGTTCAGGAGATCAACGGCATGATCTTGGGCTGGCACCACCCGGAAGGGAAGGACCCGTATTTCGATCCACCGGCGATGTCAGGGCTCGAGACCGACCAAGATCAGTGGGGCGAGGTGCACTACTACGAGCATGACCTGCCAACCTGCTCACAGGAGATCTCGGAGAACGACGTCGATACGGCTCATTTCCAATACCTGCACGGCATGCCTGCTATGCGGGAAGCCGAAGCCACAATTGACGGGCCACTCAAAAAGACGGTTCAGACTTTCCTAACCAGCGAGAACTTCACACAGGGCGAAGTCGAATCTGCGACCGAGTATTTGACGATCCGAGAGTCCCAGGGTCCCGGCCTAGCTTCAGTATGGGCAAAGAATGTCGCGGGCTTCAAGCCGGGCGTGACCGGCGAGTTCCTGCTCTACAACGTCACCACTCCGGTCGAAGAAGATCGAACGATTCTCAGGTGGTCTATTCTCCTAACGAAGAGCCTTGAACAGGACGACATGGGCAAGACACTTCTCTTCAGTTTCGCGAATGGCGTCAAAGACGACATCCCGATCTGGCGAGACAAGATCTACCGCGAGAACCCGGTGTTATGCGATGGTGATGGGCCGATCGCTCTCCACCGAAAATGGTTCTCTCAGTTTTACGTCTGATTCCGAGACTCCAGCATCCGTTCGTAGCGCGCGAGCGTCTCTCCTGCTCCGAATCCTTTTGTCTTAAGGGCCTGAACGAGGGCCACCAAGTTGTCATCCCGAAGCCGTTCCATCTCCGCGTGAGTGAGATGGCCGGACTGATCGTCCGATTGGTCGGCGATCAGGTCGATGAGTTCAGGTGTGAGCTCCGGAACGTCCATCAGCTTCGTCCAAGGCCATTTAAGACATGGGCCAAACTGCGCAATAAAGTGACGCATGCCAGCCTCACCACCCGCCATTCGATAGGTATCGAAGATGCCCATCTGCGCATAACGCAGCCCGAAGCCGAATCGAACGGCATCATCGATCTCGCCCGTCGTCGCGATACCGTCGTTCACCAGCCATAGGGCCTCGCGCCAGACTGCTTCGAGCAGGCGATCCGCGATAAAGCCTTCGATCTCTTTGCGGACGTGAAGCGGGTGCATCCCGAATGAGTCAAAGAGCAGACGCGCACGCTCGATCGTCTGTGGATCGGTCTGCTTACCAGCCACCAACTCCACAAGCGGAATCAAGTAGACCGGGTTGAACGGGTGCGTGACCAGGAACCGCTCCGGATTCCGCATCTGTTCCTGAAGGATCGACGGCATGATTCCCGATGTTGACGAGGCGACGATCGCATCAGACAAGGCAGAGGCTTCAATTTCTTCATAGGCGGCGCGCTTAACATCTAGACGCTCCGGGACGGCCTCGATAATCACTCCCGCATCGCGGACCGCCTCCGCAACAGAAGAAGCGATCTCAACCTGCCCTTCCTCGTGTCGCGGCGCGTTCGTCAGCTCCTGGTAGGCGTGACGACTATTGAGAAGAACCGCGTCGAGCTTCGACGACACATCGTCCGCCGGATCGAAAGCGCGGACGTGCACGCCGTTTTCGATCAACCGAGCGACCCAGCCCGCTCCAATCACGCCACAGCCAATCACGGCCGCTTGCTTCACCAAAGGCATATGCATCGTATTCCCTAGTGCGTCGCCGGTGCGCGTTTTGTCAATTTGAGTCGCTCACGAACTTCATCGGGCGTCATTAAGGAGGCACCCATATTGCTCGCGATCGTGGCCGCTTTTTCGACGAGCTGCGCGTTTGTCGCGAGTTCGCCTGCACCGAGCCACAAATTATCTTCGAGACCCACTCGGATATTCCCCCCTGCCAGAATCGCTGCTGCGACAAAGGGCATTTGACTGCGACCAATCGAAAAAGCCGAAAAGATCCACTCGGGGGGGGTGTTATTCACCATCGCCATGAACGTAGTCATGTCATCAGGCGCGCCCCAGGGAATCCCCATACACATCTGGAGCATGACGGGGTCTTCAATAATTCCTTCGCGGACGAGCTGCTTCGCAAACCAAAGATGCCCTGTATCGAAGACTTCGATCTCTGGGCGAACACCCATGTCCGTCATCATCTGGGCCATTCGCCGTAGCATCCCCGGCGTATTGGTCATCACGTAGTCGGCTTCAGCGAAATTCATCGTGCCGCAATCGAGGGTCCCGATCTCCGGCAAGCATTCCGCGAGGTGTGCCACGCGTTCGGAAGCGCCCACCATGTCGGATTTATCAGCGTCGAAAGGCAACGGCGTTTCCGGCGGACCGAATACAAGGTCTCCACCCATCCCCGCCGTCAGGTTAATCACCACGTCGGTTTCGGAATCCCGAATCCGCTCAACGACCTCCCGGTAGAGTTCAGGACGACGACTTGGGGCACCCGTCGTGGGCTCACGAACATGGCAATGGACGATTGCCGCGCCGGCTTTCGCCGCCTCGATCGCTGCATTCGCAATGGCTTCAGGTGATCGCGGTACGTGCGGCGATCGATTCTCCGTCGAACCCGATCCGGTGACCGCACATGTGATGAAGGGCGAAAAATTTGGCACTCCCGCCATTCCAATCTCCTACCGGCGCACTCGCATCCGCCTTGACTTCGCGGGGAGACACGTCGCCGCGACGGCTTCGCTAGTCGTGATAGCACAGCTCGTTCATGCGGCATGGCAACAGACTAGGCCGAATGATCGGTACCTCGTTCGTTTAGCCGAGACATTGGCTGTCCTCGAATAATGCGACTATGAAGCTGCTGCCAGTCGTCCCATTCGGTTCCGAAGAGCCGATCCATGAATGTGCTTGCGAAGGAGTAGTGCTTCTTGAATCGCGCATGATGTAACGCGTGATAGACCCAAGGGTGATTGAACCATGTCAAGGCGCGCGCCGAGATCGGGCTGAGCTCAATATTCGCGTGACCCACGAGATTGACGAAGGTGTTTGCGAAGAAGTAGATCAAGCAGCCGGTCACGCTCACCTCGGCCACAAGGCTCATCAGTGCCGGCGGAATGAGTAGCCCCGCGATCCAGCCAAGTCCCTCCACAAGGCCCAGAGATTGCCCCGTCCAAGATGTGGTCACGTGGGACTCGTGATGGTGGGCATGAAATCGGTAGAGCACTTTCGAATGGAGCGCGCGATGCAACCCGTAGTAGTAGATCTCGAAAGCTGTCCACAAGACAGCGAAGGTCAGAGCCGCCTGCGCCGCGCCGGTCGCGCCAAATGAGACGAGTCCTGCCGAAAGCCAAAGCGACGCGCACGTGGTTAGGAGAAGAACAAAAACCACATAGCTCTTGATCTCGTGCCGAAGCTGGCCGTCACGAATTCCAACCGACCAAATCCGAACTCGATCGCCCAAGGTCCGTTCGAACGCGATACCGATCCCCGTCGACAGGATCGACGCGCCGGCCACGATCGCGAAGACGCGAAGCCAAAGATCGGCCAGTGAATCAAATTCGAATGCGGGCATAGGCTTCTCCGTTATCGCCGCCTAGTACGAGGCGGTCGACGCGCCAACTGCAGTTACAGTCGACAGAAAGAGGAAGTCACGCGACTCGACGAACCCCTTCAAGATTTCCGTGACCTCACCTCCAACGACCGTACCTTCAAGTCGATCAGCGAGAGTGCGACTTTCGAATTGATCCTGAAGAGGCCCTTGCACATCGCTCGCCTCCTTTATTTCTTTCGTGCCTCCGAAAAATCACGACCAAACCATTTACCTAGAAGACGCGGTAACGCTTCTGGACGTGGCGCTGTCGAGTACGAATCGTGTCACTGCGTTCCGCTGGGCTTACCCGCGGCTGATCCTTCGGAAACGCATCCTGGATCTCGTCGAAGCGAATCACCTTGCCGGTGATCGTCGGCCAGTTCTCCTTATCGGGGAGCTCCGAGTAGGCCCATCTATGCGATAGATATCCCAGGGGCAGCCCGGTCGTATCGATCCAGTTCATGATGCCGGGATCGTTATGCGCAACAACCCAGCGCTGGACCCCGTCTTCGCCCATATACATCTGATGGTCGTTCAGGCTGCTCTGATGGTTCGCATAATCCGGGGACTCACCCCACATATTGCTAAGGTGCATGCTTGTGTAGACGGGCTCTCCTGTGAAGGTTGCTTCGATTAGGAAGGCTTCGCCCTCGGCAAGGCTATAGATTCCGCCTGCGTATATATTAGTGCTCATCCCGCCGCCGGTATCCGCAGAGGCACCGTTAGGCTGATTATATGCATTGATCGGCATAAAGTAGGGACGGCCGTCATCTTCGTGGGTTTGATTGCAGTTGAGCACGACGTCATAGAACTCGAGCCAGAAGCGCATCTGTCCACGAATAATCCCGCCCATTCGACGCATATTCGCTGCGGCTTTTTCAGGAGTCAGCGCCGGCGGATGCATTCCTGCCGTATCGAGGCATTCGATCGTTAGGTGAACCGGCTCCTCGTTCTCCCAGTCATAGAAGAGTTGACGGCCGCTGACATAATCTGCCAGACGATCGCCGCCTTCGGGATTGCGGCGACTCGGCGGCTTCCGCGTACAGATAAAATCCCCTTCGTAGCCATCCGGGCGTTCGGGGCCGAGAATTAATTCGAAAGATCCATCGGATTCCACGCGAAGCGAGGACGAATCCAGCGTTCCGAAGCCGGTGCGCGTCCCCGGCGTGAGTTCACGCATATCGCCGGTATCACCCGCCATAGGCCCACTCGCCACTTCGAAGATCATATATTGAGGCGCCGTCGGGCCAGAGTCCTTGCGCGGCTCCCCGCGCCAATGGCCAGAGTCTTCTGCGCGACCGGTCACGCGATAGGTCTTGCTGCCATCGATCGGTGAATAGAAATAGATCGCATCCGAGTTTTCGATCGTCGACTTATTGAACATCGAGAGCGCATTTCGAAAGGCGGGGAAATCAGGGTCTTCATGGAACGCACGTTCGATCCCGTGGTGCACAAAGCCCGCGAGATAGCGGTAGCCTTCGGCGAGGACGCGCTCGGTCGCAGCCGGTGGAAAGAACTGCGGATCGTCGATGGTATCCCGCGCCGCCTGAAGATCGGCGATTAGGGCGTCGAAAGCGGAGCGCAGTTCCTTCTGTGCCGCTCCCACTTTTGGGTCGTTCGTTTTCGTCATCGAGAATCCAACTCCTTTGTTGTTAGTTCTGAGCACGCACGGCTTATCAAGCACCAGCAACGCACCTCGCAATCTTGTTGGGCCCCACGAAGTGTCTCTAGACCGTACAGCGGAACCCCACGAGGCTATCCAAAAAGTCGCAGCTCCATCACGGGCTTGTGAAGCTTCTTCGGATTCCCGAGAGAAGTCCCTTCCCGATCCGTCGCACGGCGCGTGCCCCAAATTGGCCCTCAAACGACTCGAAGTCAACATGGTTGACTTGGTATTTCAAGAGGGCCACCTGCTCAAGGCTGCCCGATTGAAAGCGCGTATCCTCTGCCACCTTCGACACTTTGATCACAGACCGGCAATGCCTCTAAAAAGGAATCTGATGTCTTCAACCCCAACACTATCTAGACACGCTCTTCACCTGGCTGGTCTCGCGATTGCGGCATTCATTCTTGCCCTTACAACGGCATCCCATGCTGAACTTCCTGAGACACGCCCAAACGTCATCGTGTTTGTGGCGGATGATCTCGGTTGGGCTGATCCAGGCTTCCGAGGCGGCCCAATCGAAACGCCCTCCCTAGACGCTCTCGCCCGAGAAGGCCTCGAATTCGAACGCTTCTACACAACCCCGATTTGCTCTCCGACGAGGGCCGCGCTTCACACCGGCCGAGATCCCATGAGGCTTGGCGTCGCCTACAACACCATCATGGCATGGCATAACAATGGAGTTCATCCTGACGAGCGGTT
>JASDVF010000060.1:0-4529 GCA_041440805.1 Myxococcota bacterium
CACAGGTAAGGTTGAAATCGTGGGGTAAGAGCCCACGCGCGACAGCCGGGTGACCGGCGGCGAGGCAAGCCCCTCCCGGAGCAAGCTCGAATAGGGACATCGTTTAGGGCTGTCCGCCCGATCACCAAGACGCAAGTCTTGGCGCGGTGTCCGGGTGAGAGTGCTTGAGCCGACTAGCAATGGTCGGCCTAGAGGAATGATCTTCACCCTCACCCGGCAACGGGGAGAGGGAACAAAACCCGGCTTATAGGCCGCTCCGGATTCGACTTCGGTTGAATTCGGACCTCTGGGAGGAAGCCTTCGGGTCATCCCCAGAGCGCTTCGACGGACATCGGAGTCCGCGCACGTACGCAACTGCGATTCAATCGACCAGATTGATTCGCAAACAGCGTACGTGCGCGCGCCGCTCCGGATCGTAGGCATCCCATTTTTCAAGGGGGACCTGGGACGGATCCACGCGCTCAAAGCCGTGACGCTCGAAGAACCCTTCGACACGTTCCGACGTGGTACAGCTAAATAGATAATCGAGCCCGGCCGCTCGTGACTGTTCGATCGCATAACGTACGATCTGCGCACCCGCGCCCTCGCCGACATAGCGAGTCAACGCGAAGAGTGACACCAGCTCAGCGGCGTTCGCGCCTGTATGCGGCAGGATGGCCCCGATTCCGGCCAAATAGCGCCCTTCGATAAACACGCCGACCCCATGGGCCAGCACGGAATCCCGTGCCTTCCGATCCCGTGGCGCCAGGAAGCCATCCACTTCGCCCCGCTCGATCAGATCGTTCGCGAAATCGTAGTCATCAATCGCAAGCGGCCTAACCTCTGCATAACGATCGCGGGTAAAGAACGTCCCCGCGCCCGCATACGTGAAGAGTTCCTCGGCGAGCTGCCCTGGCGCACAGACGTTCACCGAAGGAATACCGCCCTCAATCATGTCGCGGATAGCCGCGAGCAGGCCCGCACAGCCCGGGCGCACGCGGCGTCGCGTAAGCGATTCGTCCTCGCCGGCATTGCGCGCAAGCAGCGGCTCCAAATGAGCAAGGTCGATGACCGACACGCGCGCGTCGTCACCTAGCCTCTCGACCGGCGGCGACGACTGCACCCAAACGACCTTCGCGAGCCGTAGGGTGAGCGCGATCCGGCGGCACTCTTCTTCGAATCGCTCTTCCGCGATTAACAGGCCACCGCATCCGCGGTCACGCAGATCCCGCCAAAGGGCTGGCGCGAAACCGGAATCCGAGGCCTCCGTCGCTGCCGAAATACCAACCGCCGAAAAGAGTGCACGGCTGGGACTCAGCAGGACGACACGCGAGCCGTTGGCGGTCAGTTCCTTGATGACATCCACGAGAGGCTCGACCTCGGCGCGTTCAGAAGCCGACACGTCGGCGGGCCAGGCGATTCCGATCGAGCGGCCTCGAAACTCCGCGAGATAGAACTCGCGCTCGCTGAAGGTACGGACCGATTGCGTCATAACGGCAGGAGTGTGACCCATTTCCGCGCGCCTGCACCCTAGAAAGCAACACGAATGCTGACCCCGCCGATCAAAGCCGCCGCAAGACACGGGCTCCGGAGCACATGAATAGGGTATCGTCCGCCACCGATGGATTGGCAGATCATCTTCACGCTCGCCCTCGTCGCGCTCGCGCTGACGGCCATGGTCCGCGAACTCGCGGCGCCTGACCTCGTATTAATGGGGACACTCATCTGCTTCGGGGCCACCGGCATCCTCAGCCCGGTCGATACCTTCTCGGGATTCGCCAATCCCGTCGTCGCCGCAATAGGCGCCCTCTTTATAGTATCCGCCGCGCTGCGAGAAACCGGCGCCCTCGAAATGACCTTGGGACGCGTGCTCGGCCGCTTCGCTGGCACGAGACGCTCGATGGTCCGCATGACCATTCCGGTCGCTGCGCTCTCAGCTTTCCTTAACAACGCTCCGATCGTCGCCATGATGACGCCGACCGTGATCGACTGGGCGCGGCGAAACCAAACCGCTGCATCGAAATTCCTCATACCGCTCTCCTATGCCTCGATTCTCGGCAGCGTCACCACGGTGATCGGCACGAGCACGATCCTCACCATCGTCGGCCTCGTCGACCAAGCCGGGCTTCCGCCCTGGCGGTTTTTTGAGCCCGCCCCCGTCGGCATCATGATCGCCGCCGCCGGCCTCCTCTATTTAATCTTCATCGCGCCCTCACGGCTTCCCAATCGAATGGACGCCCCGGAAGAGCTCGACGACCGAACCCGTGAATACACCGCCGCGATGCGTGTGACCGAGGACAGCCCGCTTCACGGACAGACCGTCGAAGAGGCGAACCTGCGCAACTTGCCGGGACTCTTCCTGGTCGAGGTCGACCGCGGCAGCCGAGTCATCACGCCGGTATCCCCGGATCAGCTCCTCGAGAGCGGCGATATCCTGGTCTTTGCCGGCGTCGTGTCGACGATCATCGACCTCCAGCGAACCCGCGGCCTCGAGCCCGCCGCGAAATCCGAACTGCTCACGAGCCTTCCCGGCGGGCGCAATCGCCCCATGGTCGAGGCGGTCGTCTCCGCGTCATCGCCCTTGATCGGGCAGACAGTGAAACAGTCGAATTTCCGCTCGGTCTATGACGCCGTGGTCATAGCCGTGCATCGCAACGCAGAGCGCCTCCAGGGCAAAATCGGCGATATCCAGCTGCGCCCGGGCGATACGCTGCTCATGCAATGCGCGCCGGAATTCATGCGTCTGCATCGCAATAGCCGCGACTTCTATCTAGCAAGCGAACTCGCTGGAGCCAGAAAGCCTAACTTTGAACGGGCCCGGGTTTCGCTCGGCATCCTGGTTGCGATGGTCTTGGCCGTCGCTCTCGGCGGGATCCATATCTCGATCGCTGCATTCGTGACCGTCGCGGCGCTGATCGGGACGCGCTGCATTACGCCGAGTCAGGCAAGAGAGGCCGTGGACTGGTCCGTGCTGATCACCATCGGCTGTAGTCTCGGCATCGCAAATGCAATCTCGCAATCCGGTGCCGCCAATTTCGTTGCTGCCGGCCTCGTGGGCAGCGTCGGCGAGTTCGGGCCGATGGCCACCCTAGTCGTCATCTATGCACTCTGCGTTGTGATGGCCGAGACGCTCCATCACAATGCAGCGGTCGCCATCATGTTCCCGATCGCACTCGCTGCCTCGGAACAGCTGGGAGTCGCCTCGGCTCCCTTCATCATGACCGTGGCGATCGCCTCAGCCTGCGCCTTCGCCTTCCCGATCAGCTACCAGACGCATTTGATCGTCTACGGCGCCGGCGGCTATCGCTTCCGCGATTTCCTACGCGTCGGATTGCCTCTCGACGCGATCGCGGCAGCGGTCGGGTTGACCGCGATCCCAATGCTCTGGCCCTTCTAGGCGAGAATCCGCAGCGAAGCCGGCACTCATCCGGAACCGCAGCCGCAATCCCGGCCTCTAAACCTCATCGCCTCCTAGATCACACATCATTCTCATTCTGTGCGTTTCGACCCCGTCGCGACGTCTACCGACTGAACTGTTGCGTGTTCTCTGCGTGTTCACTGGCCAGATGTGCAAATCACCGGCAACTAAATCGCCAAAATTGACTCCGCGGACTCCAAATCACTGAGGGCTTCGCCACATATCCGATGAGAGGACCACATTGATTCAGGTGGAAATCCGATTCAGTCGCACTAATTGCAAAGATTGAGAAAAGACCCCAGAAACACGAAACAGAAGATTTCGGGGAGGGGGAGAATGCCCCGCTTCGAAGTTCGAACGAAAACGACCGGCCGCTGAGTAGAAAATTCGCTGGCTAAATAGGTGAAATTCAATCATTATCAGGCGAAATGAAGATGCTTGAAAGAGTGGGCCGATCGGCGGATCAGTTCCTCACAAGCGAGTCCCGGCCAATGGCCGACCCGGCTTTCCCGGCGCAATGCAAACCCGGCGCGACCACACCGACCGCGCGGCTGCGAACGCAGGAAACAAGTAAGCCGTCTAATCCGAAGAAGGCTCTTTAACTCTCGACGTGCGATCGCGTTCCACCCAACTGGGCACCGGCCACGTTCGAAAATGCACAAAGCGTCATCCAACGAGCGACTCATTACCAAATCGACATTTCGCGCCTGCTCAATCGACTAAAGTGACAAAACATGCCCCCTGGGTGGCATCTCTATTGAGAGCCGCACCGGAGCTGAAAACTGGAGGCATCCAGCGGACGGCGGGGACACGAGAGGATCACAGTTTTGACGACTCCCAAAAAGAAGACAGCAGCCAAACCGGCGGCCAAGGCACCCGCGAAGACCAAGGCAAAGGCGGCCGCAAAGGCTCCTGCCAAGGCGCCCGCGAAAGCCACTGCCAAAACGGCCGCAAAGACCGCGACCAAACCCCCTGCCAAGACCGCACCTAAGAAGGCTGCGGCCAAAGCTACGGCTAAGCCCGTGGCCAAGGCCACAACTAAGGCGGCGGCGAAGCCCGCAGCCAAGGCTGCGTCTAATGCCAAGGCTGCGCCTAATGCCAAGGCTGCGCCTAATGCCAAGGCTGCGCCTAA
>JASDVF010000060.1:4629-6315 GCA_041440805.1 Myxococcota bacterium
ATGCCAAGGCTGCGCCTAATGCCAAGGCTGCGCCTAATGCCAAGGCTGCGCCTAATGCCAAGGCTGCGCCTAAGAAGTCGGCCGCTGCGAAGGCAGAGGCCAAGCCCGAGTCGAAGGCAACCACCACGAAGAAGGCTCCTGAAGCCAAGGCTGCAGAGACCGAAGTCGTGGAAGTCGTTGCTGCCGCCACGGAGACGGATGCTAAGGCTGACGCTCCGAAGGATGCCAAGAGCAAGAAGGCAGTCAAGGAACTCGACAAGGACGGCAACCCGAGCATGGGCGCGACTGCGGTCGTTTCCGCTGAGGAACTCGACCCCGGTCGTGAACGGCGACCGCTCGAATCCTATTTCCAGGAAATCGGTGGCACTCGAACGCTTAAGCGCGAGGAAGAAGTCGTGCTCGCCAAGGATCTCGAAGCGGCGACTGCGTCTCTTCGCGATTCCCTCTACGCCATTCCGATCTCGGCCAAGCACGTCGTCTCGCGATGGGATGCGCTGCGCGCGCTGTCCCATACGGGTGCGAAGCTTTCCGAGTCGGTCGGTGACGAAGAGACCGGCGAGATTGCGGCTCGCGTTGAGCGCGCCGTGAAGAAGCTGCGCGCGCAGCTCCTCGATCGTGAAAAGAAGATCGACAAGAGCGGCCTCGAATACTGTGGGCCTCTTGAGAAGATCGACGAAAAGGTCCACAAGGAAATGCACTCGGCGCAGCTCAGCCTCGCCCTCCTGCACGAACTTCGTGAAAAGGCCCTCGGTCTCCACTCCGAGATGCGGCGCGCACGTAAGCGTACGAAGAAGCTCACTGAGCTCGAGTACGAGGCGGGCGTTGAGAAGAAGCGGATGATCGAGCTGACGAATGCCGTCGAAGACGCGCATGACCAGATGTCGACCGTCAAGAACCGCTTCATCGAGCACAACCTTAAACTCGTTGTCGCAATCGCGAAGGATTACCGAAACCTGGGTCTGTCGTTCCCCGACCTCATCCAGGAAGGCAACTTGGGCCTGATCCGCGCGGTCGAGAAGTTCGACCATCGCCGCGGCTTCAAGTTCTCGACCTACGCGGTTTGGTGGATCCGACAGGCACTCGTCCGCGCGATCCAGAACCATTCGCGTACGATTCGTCTTCCCTCCCACGTTCACGATCGGCTTCAGCGAAGCCAGCGCGTGAAGGCGGAACTCACGGGCAAGCTCGGTCGTGAGCCCACCCCGGCGGAGCTCGCTCCGGCGCTGGGAACGGATACGGATTCGCTCGAAGCCCTCGACCGTCTTTCTCGTGAGGCGATCAGCCTTGAGAGCAACGTGGCCGGTACGGAGAAGCGACTCGAGGACTTCGTCCCCGACGCGGCTGCATCCCGACCCGACGGCGGAATCGATGACGACCGAATGCGCATGGGCGTTGGCTCATTGATCGGCAGCCTCACCCCGCGTGAGCAGCTGATCCTGCGCCTTCGTTACGGCCTTGGCGGCGAAGAGGAGCACACCCTCGAGCAGATTGGTCAGTCCCTCGGTCTTTCAAGGGAGCGTGTCCGACAGCTCGAAGCGCGTGCACTCAAGAAGCTCCGCGAGACCCAGCCGGCCCAGCGCCTGCACCCGATCCTCGAGCCCTAGGGCGAGATCGATCACGGATCCGGATAGCACGAAACAAGAACGCCCCCTCTCACTTCGAGAGGGGGCGTTCTGCTTTTCAGGG
>JASDVF010000060.1:6415-9620 GCA_041440805.1 Myxococcota bacterium
GTCCAAAGCAGGAACGCCCCACCAGCAGCCCAGCAATACCAGGCCCAGTGATGAAAGAGACTGCGGTCGAGCATCCGAACGAAGAGCCAGATCGCGACCAAGCCCGAGACCAATGCCGCCGCCCCCCCGATCGCAAGGTCGGCGAGGGCAGCCGTATCGGCGCCCTGCAGATCTGGGATCATCAACACTGCCGCACCGGCGATCGCGATGATCCCCATCAAAAACGCAAACTCGGCCGCGGCCAAGGGAGCTACGCCTAACAAGAGTGCCATGGCGACGGTCGATCCGCTGCGAGAGATCCCGGGGAGGATCGCGAAGGCCTGGGCGCAGCCGATCAACAATGCGGCTCCCCAAGTAGGCATCAAGGCCACAGCCTTAGGCGCCGTCCATCGTGTGCTCATCACTATGCAGCCGGTCACGAGTAGCGCGATCCCCACGAGAACGGGATTCGAGAACTGCGCCTCTATGAAGTCCTTCGCTCCGAGTCCGATCACGACTGCGGGCAGCGTCGCGACAGCGAGCTTGCCAATATATTCGAGCGTCTCGGCATCGCGCTTAAAGAAGCCCGCGATGAGCTCCGCGATTCGCACGCGATAGAAGAAGGCGATCGCGAAGAGGGTCGCCACATGAAGCCCGACCTCGAAGAGCAGTCCGCCCTCTTCCCTGCCTCCGAAGAGCGCCTGGAAGATCGACAGATGGCCGGAGCTCGAGACGGGGAAGAACTCAGTAAAGCCCTGTACGAGTCCCAGCACGAACGCTTCGATCGGATCCACCTGCTCTCCCTTTTGCTCGCTGATTCGCGCGGCACACGAGCGACGGTCTCGAGATGTTCTCGCCGATTTAGTGAAGCCAAATGGGGGGGTAGACGTCCCGAACGTACCGAATCGAGTGGCCGGCGGGGAATCTGGAGCGCAATCGCCCTCGGATTGCTAAACCCACAGCCATGGAAATTGCCTGCCTCGACCTAGAAGGGGTGTTGATCCCCGAAGTCTGGATCAACTTCGCTGAACGCACCGGTATCGACGCCCTTAAGGCGACGACACGGGATATCCCGGATTACGACGAGCTGATGACTCAGCGCCTCGCGATCCTGCGTGAGCACAAGCTCGGGATTCATGACATCCAGGAAGTGATCGACGGCATGGACCCGCTGCCCGGTGCGGGCGAGGCACTCGACTGGCTGCGCGAGCGCTTCCAGGTCGTGATCCTGTCGGACACGTTCTACGAGTTCGCCGAGCCCTTCATGCGCAAGCTTGGCTGGCCGACGATTCTCTGTCACAAGCTCGAGGTCGACAACGCCGGCATGATCACGGACTACAAAATCCGTCAGCCCGATCCCAAGCGCGCTTCGGTGAAAGCGTTTCATTCGCTCAAGTACCGCACGATCGCGACGGGCGATTCCTACAACGATGTGACCATGCTCTCGGAAGCAAATGCCGGCATTCTATTTTGCCCGCCGCAGAACGTCATCGACGAATTCCCGCAGTTCCCCGTAGCGAAGAGCTACGCCGAACTGCAGGCAGAATTTTCGAAGGCTTCGCTCCGAGACCTCTAAACAATAGACTCCCCCCATGTCCAATCATGATTCATCCACTCCGCGCACCCGATCCACCGCGATCACACGATCGAGCTGCAATACGATCCGCGCAACGAAGTCTAATTCGATGGCAAGCACTACCGCCTCGTTCAGCTTCACTTCCACACGCCGTCGGAACATCTCATCGCGCATCAGCGCTACCCCCCTACGACGAGGGCATTCAGTGGCTGATCCTCGCCGAACACCCCGCCGTCTCTGCGGAGCAAGTCGTTCGATTGCTTCTGCTCGAGGCTGGGAATGCCCGAGACGTCCAGCCTCTGGGCAACCGAGTGGTCGAAGGCTCGTAAGCGCTTCCGTGCTTGCATCCACGCACAATCGGCCCACGCGCACGCTCACCCCAACTTCGACTCCCGCACCAGACAGGTCGAGTCCAATTGAGTACCCTCGCCCTAACATCCAACCTGGATGAGGGGAACTCAGTGAGTAGCGACGATCAAGACGATTTGGATTTCGAGCGTGCCGAATTCGAAGCACCCGAAGGCCAGGTCGCGCAAGCGGACCCGGGAGCTGCCTCCACAGGCCCCGTCGGAATGGGTTGCGTCGCCTGCGGTCGCGCAATTCATGACGCGTACTTCACGAGGAACAACCAGTTCGTCTGCACTTCTTGCGAAGCCCCTGTTCGTGCTGCCGGACCGCCAGGTTCCGCGATCACCCGCTTTCTTGGCGCGCTCGGCCTGGGACTCGTCGCAGCAGCCGTCGCCAGCGTTCTGTGGATGGTCGTCACGGAATTCACAGGATTTGAGATCGGTCTGATCGCGATCGCCGTCGGCTGGATCGTCGGCGTAGCGATCACGATGGGAAGTCGCGGCACGGGCGGCTGGCCCTACCAAATAATGGCCGTCGCTCTCACCTACACAGCCATCGTCTTCACCTACGTCCCGATGGTTGCCCCAGCGATCGAACAGCAATGGCTCGAGGAACAGGCTTCCGTCGTCGTGTACGGCGAAGCATCGGAAGCCGCCATGAATGACCCGCTCGCCGCAATCGAAGAAGCGAATCGCCGCGCCGAGGGGACAGGCGTCAACAAAGCCATTATCTACGCGACCGCAATCGCGGTCTCCTTCACGATCCCTTTCCTCGGCGGCTTCAAGAATCTAATCGGTCTCCTGATCATCGGCTTTGGCCTCTACCAAGCCTTCAACATGACAGCGAAACGTGAAGTCATATGGGGCGGCCCGTTCCGAATCGGGACAGGTACAGGGCTCGCGCGATGAGCTCCGAAGATCCTCGCGGGAATGCGCCCCCAGCTTGGCGATGTGAATGCGGAACCGAGCTGCCGTCGAATTTCCTCGTCTGCCCTTCGTGTCATCGCCTCGTCCACAAGGACCGCCTAACGCACTTGACCCGAGAGGCTAAATCCTACGAGGAAGCAGGTGACCTGCGGGCGGCCCTGATGGGCCTGCGCGAAGCCTTAACGCTCCTGCCGGCGGGAACACAACAGCACACGCGGCTCTCTGCGCGGACAACCCGACTGAGCGATGCGGTCGATCGCGGCGAAGGGCTTGATGCGAGTACTTCTGCCGCGACCTCGTCGTCGTCTTCCACGCGCGTCGATGGGGGAGTCGACTACTCGACTGGCCCGGCCTACCCGGACAATCCCTCGACCAC
>JASDVF010000060.1:9720-20536 GCA_041440805.1 Myxococcota bacterium
GGGGTCGGACTCCTCCTCTGGAAGTTCAAATTCATCCTCGTCTTTGTTGCGACGAAGGCAAAGCTTCTTCTATTAGGCCTGGGTAAGGCGTCGACGCTGCTTTCGATGCTGGTCTCGCTCGGCGTGTACTGGACGATTTGGGGCTGGCAGTTTGCGCTCGGCGTAGTCCTCTCGATCTATGTGCACGAGATGGGCCATGTGGCTGCACTTCGCCGCTTCGGGATACCGGCCTCGGCTCCGATGTTCATTCCCGGATTCGGCGCGGTTGTGCGCATGGAGACCTATCCGCAAACCGCGAAAGAAGATGCACGGGTTGGACTCGCAGGACCGATCTACGGCCTCGGATGCGCCGCTCTCGTCGCGGCCGCCTACTACGCGACCGGCTACCCCCTACTTGCGGCGATCGCCAGTGTGGGTGCTTGGATCAATCTCTTTAACTTGGTTCCGATCTGGCAGTTAGATGGCAGCCGCGGCTTCCGAGCGCTCTCCAAGCTCGACCGATGGATCTTCGTCGTCCTCGCCGGAACCTGCGGGCTCTTCTTTGATGAGGGACTCTACTTGGCCATCGCGGCAGTCGGGGCATTCCGCATCTTTAGCTCGGAGGCACCCGCAGAAGGCGACCGGCGAACCGCTACAGAATTCGCGGTGCTCCTCGTCGGCCTGGGCTTAATCACGGCGCTCAACGTGCCGACCCCGGCATAGTCCTTCGGAGACCACCTCACCGGCGCCACTACACCTACGACTCCTTCAAGACTTCGAGCCCCGGCAGCCGACACCCGAGCCTACATGCGGCGTTAAGCGAACTTCGAGAAATTCCGCACGCCGTCTCGCTTGAACATGGGCTCGTCCGGCGGCTGATAGGTCAGCACGATTGCGCGGCGGTCGCGGTCGGAGCGGTTCGGTTCGCTGCCGTGCACGGTGTGTGCGCTGAATACCACAAGGCTGCCTGCGGGAACCTCGGCGTACCACTGCGAATCTTCATCGAAGGAATTCGGGTTCGTGAAGAGCGGACCTAATGCAGTCCCGTCGTCCAGGCCGGGCAGGAAGCCATCCTTGTGGCTACCCGGAATCAGCCGAAAGCAGCCGTTCTCGCGATCCGCATCATCAAGCGTAATCATCACGTTAGGCAGCTTGTCGCAATGCCCACAGACGTGGCTCCAATACGGAGAATCTTGATGCCACCTGAAGCCCGAACCTTCGCGAGGGCGCTTCATGTTGATCTTGTCCGTCCAGAGCGCGACGCGATCTGAATCGAGCACGCCGCAAAGCGGAACGATCAAGCGAGGATCTTCTACGAAAGCATCAAAGACGGGATCGAGGTGCACGAAGGGCTCGATGACCCGAATTGCTTTCGAATCCGAGGCATGCTCAAACTGAACCGTCGCGTTAGCCGCCTCGACATAGCGATTGCCGTCGATCCGGTAGTCGTCGCCGTCAGCAGCGTTCGCTGCAGCAATCGCCATCGCCTTCTCGAGCGCCGCGTGTTCGGCGGCTTTAGCGACTCGCTCAGCAGCCGCACGAAAGCTCACGAGATCCTCGGGCCCGAAAACCGACTCGCGCACGAAGAAACCTTCCTTCGCGTAGCGCTCTCGTTCTTCTACCTCCAGCTCGAGGGACATAACTGTCTCCGCCCTAGTCCGCCCTAATCGTGCTTCGTCGTGTTGCTCTAGCGCTTTCGCAGTGACTGGCTCAGCTGACGCTTGCGCAGCCGAAGCTCTTTGGGTGTGACTTCGAGGAGCTCATCATCCTCGATCCAGCCGAGAGCTTCTTCGATGGAAAGCTGGCGATGGGGCGTGATGATGACTGCATCGTCTTTGCCCGAGGCGCGCATATTGTCGAGCTTCTTGGCTCGTGTCAGGTTGACATTGAGATCGCCTACGCGTCGATTCTCGCCAACGATCTGTCCTTCGTAGACATCTACGCCCGTCGGAACAAAGAGCTGCGCGCGCTCCTGAATCTTGAAGATCGAGTGCGGCGTCGTGCGGCCCATATCAGTACAAACCAAAGGTCCGACACCACGTCCCGGAAGATCACCCGCATAGGGCTCGAAGCCTTGGACGGTTCGGTAGAGCATGCCCTCGCCGCGTGTGTCCGTCAGGAACTCGCTGCGGTAACCGAAGAGCCCCCGTGAAGGAACGGTGAAGCTCATCTGAACGCGGTCGCCCAGCTTCTCCATCGCGTCCATCCGACCCTTACGCTGTGCAAGCTTTTCCATCACGGAGCCCGCTGCGCTCTCGGGAACATCGGCCACCACTTCTTCGACCGGCTCACATTTCTTGCCGTCGATTTCCTGGAGAATGATCTCCGGTCGCGAAACCGAGAACTCGAAGCCTTCGCGACGAAGCGTCTCGATCAAGACGGCGAGTTGAAGCTCGCCCCGGCCAGAGACCGCGAACGTGTCCTGCTTATCCGTCGGCTCGATTACGACCGAGATGTTAGACATCCCTTCGCGCTCGAGACGCTGGCCAATCTGCCGGCTCGTAACGAACTTGCCGTCTCGGCCGGCGAAGGGCGAGTTATTCACGGAGAGATGCACTCGAATCGTCGGCGGATCGATCGCGATTCGCGGTAGCGCCTCAGGCTTGCCCGGCTCGCAAACCGTGTCACCAACATCGATGTTGTCGACGCCTGCGACGATCACAATATCGCCTGCACGCGCTTCTTCGATGTCTACGCGGTCTGTACCGACCGTTCCGAAGAGCTTCGTGATGCGGAATTGGTCGGTGGACCCGTCTTCCTTAACGCGAATCACCGTGGAGCCGCGCGTCATCTTGCCGCGCACAACACGACCGATCACGAGGCGTCCTACAAAGGCGTCGTAACCGAGGGTCACGGCCTGGAACTGCAACGGCCCATCCTCATCGACTTCCGGCGGCGGCGCGTCGCGAATGATCGTATCGAGAACGGGGATGAGATCTTTCATCTCGCCGCCGTATTCAGTCGTCGCGACCCCGTTCTTCGCCGAAGCGTAGATCACGGGGAAGTCGAGCTGCGTATCATTGGCACCGAGCTCGACGAGGAGGTCGAACACTTCAGTCACGACTTCTTCGGCACGCTCTTCCGCGCGATCGATCTTATTCACGACCAGGATCGGGCGAAGGCCGTGGAGCAGAGCCTTGCGCAGCACGAAGCGCGTCTGAGGCATAACGCCTTCATAGGCATCGCATAACAACAGCGCGGTATCCGCCATTCCGAGGACGCGCTCAACCTCGCCCCCGAAGTCGGCATGGCCGGGCGTATCGACGAGCTGGATGCGCACGCCTTCGTAGTCAACGGCCGTGGTCTTCGATTGGATCGTAATGCCTCGCTCTTTTTCGATATCACCCGAGTCCATCACGCGATCCTGAACGGCCGCACTCTCTCGGAATGCACCGCAGGCGCGCAGAAGGCCGTCGACGAGGGTGGTCTTCCCATGGTCGACGTGGGCAATGATCGCAACGTTTCGGAGGTCCTGGCGGAAGTGCTTCTCAGACATGGATGGATCTCGCTCGTGCACGACACCCTGGCCGAAACCTCACGCTCGGATCGAAAGTCGTCCGGCGAAGGGAAGTCTCGGGAGGATGAGTGGAGGATGTTCGGGGGTGGGGAGCTGGGTGAGGCGTGGGATCAGGCGATTCGAAGGCCAAGAGGGGCAGACCGAGGGCTCGGTCCCGCATCACCAATGGCTCGAAGCGCGCGCAAAGTAGCGCAGCTGAAGGGGAAAGCCCGTTTTGACCGAACTTTCACAGCTCTTGTCGGGCTCCTTACCGATTCCCTTCGTAGGCTATTGCTGCCCCCAACAACGTGATGCACACCCGGGAGACACACACTCATGAGCGACCCCGCTCTGGCCCCCAACTCCGCCTCAGCGCACGCTGGAACGACCTCGCCCCCCCGGGAAGCGGGCCCAGTCCGCACCGAAGGCCTCTGGCATCAGCTCGGCAACGTCCCGGCCGTAATCTACTGGGGGATCCACGCGGGCTGCCTCCTCGCCCTCTACACCGGCTTAGGCACTTTCGAAATAGTGCTCTGCATGAGCCTCTTTTGGCTCCGGCTCTTCGGAATTACCGGCGGCTACCACCGCTATTTCGCCCACAAGGCTTTTAAGACAAGCCGCGCCTTCCAATTCTTTCTGGCCTTTCTCGGCTGCGCCGCCGTCCAGAAGGGGCCCCTTTGGTGGGCCGGCGGCCATCGACGTCACCATCGATACTCCGACCAAGAAGGCGACCCCCACTCTCCGCGCCTCGGTTTCTGGTGGAGCCATTACCGCTGGATTTTCTCCGGAAAATTCGAGGAGACCGAGATCGATCGTATCCGGGATTTCGCGGCCTACCCCGAACTCGCCTGGCTCAACCGGTGGCACATCGTCGCCCCGATTACCCTGGCGCTCTTCTGTTATGCGGTCGACGGCCTAGCTGGGCTCGTCTGGGGCTTCTGCATTTCGACGGTCCTGCTCTGGCACTCCACGTACTCGATCAACTCCCTCTCCCACAGATGGGGCAGCCAGCGATACGACACGGGAGACGACAGCCGCAACAACCTCTGGCTCGCCCTACTCACCCTCGGCGAAGGCTGGCATAACAACCACCACCACTACATGGCGTCCGCACGCCAAGGGTTTTTCTGGTGGGAGATCGATGTGACGTACTACGTACTGCGCGTGTTCCGAGCAGTTGGCCTGATCTGGGATGTCCGCGAGCCACCGGAGAATGTCATTCGGCCCAAGGCGCGACAGATGAATTCAAAGCTCGCGGCATAACATCCGGCATCGTACCTGGTGTACTACCCGAAGTAGTACACAGCGCAGTACCCGGAGTAGTACCCGGGATCGCGCTCGGCTGCGCCACGCGGGCAGTCATGATCCCGTGCCACCCAGGACAAGTATTAGCTCGGAAAAATGAGTCCGATGCGCGTCTCGCTTTCCGCACGAATCGCGTTGACTCGTCCGCCGATACGTCCCACGAGATTGCGAGCGATTCCTACGACTAAAGGACGCCCACGGGCTGCCGCCCCAGCGCCCACATCCTCGGCTTCGCCATTATCCTCGACCCAGAGTGTGTTCTCGCTCATCCCCGCTGCCAGACGAAACGTGACGAAGCGCCCTCGCCCCACATGGGCGATCGTCGCCTCGGCAAGCGCCGTGAGCAGCGGATGAAGCCATTCGTGATCCGGCATCAGGTCAACATCGGCGCCGGGATTCCCGCTCGCAGGCTCGCCGAGTTCAACTGCAAAGCGCGTCCCGCCGGTTCCCTCGTCTTCGATCTGCTTTTGGACGCGCCCAAGAATATGCGCCCACGTCGAGTTGCCCGCCGGCTTCCAATCATCGGATAGGAGCGGTCGAAGCAACGCCAGCAGCGGTCCCGAGCGCCCCGCGAGGCCATCGATCAGAATCGATGCTGCGGCGAGCTCCCGTACATCCAAATCTTCATCCACAAGATGCGCTTGCAAGCGAATCCCGCCCAGGTGATTGCCCACCTCGTGCGCAATCGCGAAGGCCAACTCGGTTCCGGAACCCGTCGCCATCCCCATTCGGCGCTCCCTTGCCTGCTCTTGGTTGAGTATTCGATTAGTGTCGGTCGAGTGCCGGCAGACGCTTGAGTGTGCGCGGCGGTAGGTGTCCCCTACGATATCGAAGGCCGCCCCCGGAAAGCGAGCCCATTCCCTCGCGATCCGCTTTTCCCTACGTTCGCGACTCACACCGCGATGGTTTCCATTTCGTATTCTAGCGTGCGGTGCGGCGCCCTAAATGTTTTGCAACGGAGAGACTCCGCCCACTATGCGTACAGCCTTCCTCCGTGGTCGCGATCATCAACAGATCGGTCGCCTTGAACTCGAAGGCATCGACGAGGCGGCAATCGCGCTGTCTCGAGGCGGTACTCGCAAAACCTATTCGCATACCGACCCGAACGAGGATTGTGTTGCCTTCGCTGTCGGCGATGGCGGCCAAGTCGTCATCGCGGCGGACGGCCACCACGGCGAGCTCGGTTCCGAAGCCGCCGTCGAAGCCATTCTCGATGGCTTTGCGAGTGACTGGACGGCTGCAACCACTCCGGCGACAAGCGAAGCCGATTGGCGCGCGATCGGAATCGAAGCCCTGCTAGAAAGCAACCGCGCGATCCTAGAAGCCGCAGGGCGCAATCAGCTTCCGCCCGCCCCGACAACCTTCGTCGTCTCCCTTGTGCGCCCCGCTGACGACTTGCTGCTCAGCCTATCCGTTGGAGATAGTCACGTTTTTGCCGTCGATACCGGGTTCGCAACGGATCTCGGTGGCCACGATCCCGATCAGAAATTCACGCCCTTTCTTGGGTACGAAGAAGCCAAACCGGAACTGCTTGAGCAATACGCGAAGATCGGCGTGCGCAGCCTCGAGGGCTTACAAGCCGTCGTGCTTGCGACCGATGGCTTGTCGGAGCCCGGAATCGGTTTGCCGGATCCTGCCCAAGCCGTCTTTAAAGCCGTGAGTCGGGCCGCACAAGATACCCCCGTAGACCGACGGGCGGTTGATACCTGTCGCGAAGTGGTCGAAGTCGCGATGCGCTCGCACGTCGACCAGAAGGCCGGCGACAACATGGGCTGCTCGGTCCTCTGGATCGCCCGTTAGGTTAGAAGCGTCTCAACACGCGCAGCGAGGGCCAACGCGGCAGTCAGTCCCGGAGATTCAATGCCTACGCAGGCGATCAACCCTGGTGCGCCTAACGACGAAGCTTCCTCAACCACGAAATCCCGGAACGCCTCTCCCTTTGCAGCAAGCTTCGGCCGAATCCCCGCATAGTCCGGCACGAGAGGCACACCCGTGAGGGACGGCAGGTAGCGCGAAGCCGCAGCTGAGAACGCCGAGCCCTTAGCCGGGTCGATACTCACATCCGCATCCGAAACGTATTCTACGTCGGGGCCGAAACGAATCCGTCCGGCCATGTCCAAGGTCGCGTGAATGCCTAGGCCCGCTTGCTGAGGGACGGGATAGATCAAGCGGCTTGGCAGTCCGCCCCGCTTGCCTGTACCGGGTGCGACGACGAAATAGTCGCCCTTGCACGGGTGCTGCCTCCAGCCTGCAGCGTCGACGTCGATTCCGGCGAGGGATGCGATGTGGTCTGCCGCGAGCCCTGCGGCATCAATCACGCACGAAGCCTCGATCACCTCGCTTCCAGAGGGCGCCGAAACTTCAATACGCCAACCAACAGCTGCCTGCTCAAGCCCAACGACTTCGCGCTCCAGTGCCAGTACAGCGCCCCGAGCCTCCGCCGCCGCAAGGAGTGACAAACAGAGCTCGTAGGCATCGACGATTCCAGTCTCCGAGGACTCGAGTGCTGCCTTGGCCCGAACGGCGGGTTCTAGCCTTGCCACGGCATCGGCGTCGAGCAACCGAAGACCGCTCACGCCATTTGCTTCGCCGCGCGCGAGTAGGTCGTCGAGGGTCGAAATCTCATCCTCGTCGCTCGCGACGATCAATTTCCCAAGCCGGCGATGCGGAACGCCACGCGCCTCGCACCAGGCATAGAGCTGGGCTCTCCCTTCGACGCAGCTCGTCGCCTTCAGCGAGCCCGCCGGATAATAGATCCCCGCGTGAATCACTTCACTATTTCGACTTGTTATGCCGCGGGCGAACCCTGAATCTCGTTCGAGGATCAGCACAGAGCGGCGATCCGACGCGAGACGGGCCGCGATCGATAAACCGATCACGCCCGCGCCAATCACGACGACGTCAAATCCAGCCTGCCCCATACGCGCCCCTCGCGGCTAGAAGCCTTCGCCGTATGCCTTCTGATACTGCTCGCGGATCGCTGCATGGTCGAGTTCGATTCCCTGCGGACCGCTGCGCGCGACATTAAGAGCACCCATCAGGCTGGCAAGCTTCGTTGCCGTTTCGAGAGATAGGCCGTTCGCGATTCCGTAGAGCAGCCCTGCGCGATAGGAATCCCCACAGCCCGTCGGATCGACGACTACTGCCGCCTTAACCGGCGCGATCTCACTACGATCGTTCTCGATCATAAGACCCGCATCGAGTCCGCCGCGCCGAAGCAGCGACCCCTCTTCTCCGCGCGTCACGATCAGGGCACCCACGAGATCCGCGATGCCATCCTCGTCGAGCCCCGTCTTCTCTCGGGTCATCTCCCATTCGTATTCGTTGACGATGTAGATCGCTGCGCCCGTGAGCGCCGTCAGCAGATCGTCTTTGTCCAAGATCGGAAGTCCCTGGCCGGGATCAACGACGGTCAGCACGCCCTTTGCCTTGAGGTCGCGGGCATAGTCGATCATCGCCTGCCGGCCGTTAGGCGAAACGATCCCGACGGAATAATCTTCCGTGACATCGGAGATCTTCGCTTCGTGCGCCCGATCCATGGCGCCCGGATGAAACGAGATGATCTGGTTGTTGGCCGCATCGGTCGTAATAAAGCAGGCCGCCGTGTATTCATCGTCGATCACGCGCAGGTTGTCGCGCCGAACGCCACTCTTGTCCATCCAGTCCGCATAGAGACCGAGGTCGGAGCCGACTGCTGCGAGCAGGATCGGGTCGAGGCCAAGTCGGCAGAGGTTGTACGCGATATTCGCGCCTGTCCCGCCGTACTTCTTAGCCATCGAAGGCACATGGAAGGCCACGTTCAATTTATCGAGCTTGTCAGCCACGAAGTGATTCTTGAAATGGTCCTCGAATACCATGATGTGATCGACAGCAACGGATCCGGTCACCAACACGGACATAATCTATTCTCCTGGGCCGAGGGGTAAGGAAAGGCGCAGCGCGAATCGCGCGGCCGCGCCGGGCCCGCGCCCCAATCTATTCAGAGCGGCGGGTGGGGCTCCATCGGCGCCCCGCAGTCTCGCTGCTGGCTCGGGAGGCGTCAACGGGGCCCACTCGACCTTCGGGCTCGGGAACCGGAATCGTGATGCTACGCTGGCTGCCATGGGCATTTCTGAAATCTACGCGGCCGCCAACGGGCCGGTCATCTCCTACGAGTTCTTTCCGCCGAAAACGGATGCGGGCTACCGCAGCCTATTCAAGACGATCAAGGAGCTCAAGCAGCTCTCGCCGGGCTTCGTCTCGGTGACGATGGGTGCCGGCGGCACCACTCGCGAGAAGACGGTCGACCTGACAGTTGAAATCACTAAGGAGCTTGGACTCGTCACCATGTGCCATCTCCCCTGCACCGGTTATCGCCCGGAGCAAGTCGGCACGATCCTTAATCGGCTGGAAGCCGGTGGCATTACGGATGTCCTCGCCCTTCGCGGCGATCCCCCGAAGGACGACCCCGACTTCGTGAACCCGCCTGAAGCATTCCAGTACGCCAACGAACTCGTTGAATACATAGTCAACCGCGGCGGCTTCACGATCGGCGCCGCCTGCTCCCCGGAAGTGCACCCGGAGGCGCCGGACGCTGCAACAGACATGATTCACCTGAAGCGTAAAGTCGATGCGGGCAGCGACTTCCTCGTGAGTAATCTCTTCCTCGACAACGAGAGGTTCTTCGACTTCGAACAACGCTCACGCGAAGCGGGCATCAATGTTCCGATCGTACCGGGCATCATGCCGATCGCGACCGTCGCAGGCATCCGCCGCATGGCGGGCGTAAACGGCACCGCTTTCCCGCCGGAGCTTGAAGCTGAACTCGACCGCGTCGAAGGCGACGACGACGCGACGTATGCGCTCGGCGTGCGCTGGGCCACGGATCAGTGCCGCGAACTACTAGACCGCGGCGCGCCCGGAATCCACATCTATTCGCTCAATCGCTCGCCCGCGTCGCGCGAGATCTACGAGAACCTCTTCGGCTAATGGCAGGGCTTCCACAAACGCCTAACATCCAATTACCTAACATCGGAATGCGGCCAAAGCTGCGGATCGCCGTCCTGCTTTCAGGCAGTGGCACGAGTCTCGAAAACCTTTTCGATCACATCGATCAGGGACTCCCCGCCGAAGTCGTTTGCGTCCTCGCTTCTAATAAGAGCGCCTTCGGGTTAGAGCGCGCCGAGAAGCGCAGTATTCCTGCGATCGCTGTCCCGCGACGTGACCATGCCGACGTCGTTGAATTCAACGACGCCCTGCATGCTGCACTCGAACCCTATGCCCCGGACCTCGTTTGCTTGCTCGGCTTCATGTCCCCTTTCGAATTACGCGAGCGCTACGAAGGCCGTGTTCTGAACGTCCATCCGTCTTTGATCCCCGCGTTCTCCGGAAAGGGTTTTTACGGACATCATGTTCATGAGGCGGTCCTCAAAAAGGGCGTGAAGCTCACGGGCGCGACGGTTCATTTCGTGACCGAAGGCTACGACGAAGGCCCGATCCTGCTGCAGCAAACCGTCGAAGTTTTGGACGACGACACGCCGGATAGCCTCGCCGGACGTGTCCAAGCCCTCGAGCGGAAGCTCGTGCTGGAAGCGATCGAGTTGATTGCTGCGGGCCGTGTCCGGATCGAAGACGGGCGTACTTGGATCGCCTCAGAAGGCGCCGCTTAAACGAGGCTCTTATCGAGGCGCCTCTCACCAAGGTGCTTGGGTTCTTTCTTTCGTCTCGGTTTTCGTCATTGACAAAGGCGAACAAAGGGCGAAAGTGAAGCGATGCCCCCCTCCGACTCTCCCGTCGGTCGGGCAAGTGGTCCCGTAGATCGCCTCGCTTCCCATCCCCCAAGAAAGCTCCCAAGCGAAGCCCTCCAGGCCCTGCTCGTCGACCTTGGCTCCCAAATTCAACGCGGCACCTCGAGAGAGGCTGCCGATGCCGCCCCCGGTGCGCGCTTTCACCCGACTGGCTTTGCGGAGCTCGACGCGTGCCTTGGAGGTGGTTTCCCGAACGGCCGCCTGAGCGAGATCTGCGGCGCATCGGAGTCGTTGGAAACGGCTGCTCTGT
>JASDVF010000060.1:20636-109961 GCA_041440805.1 Myxococcota bacterium
CTCAGGGCTCAAGGCTGCCCCAAAGCTCAGGGCCTTCTCAAAGCTCAGGGCCTTCTCGGCGCTCAGGGCTGAGTGCCGGCCGCACTTCTCTCGCCTTGGGCTTGGTGAGCGAAACGCTTTCTCGAGGGGGCCTCGCGGCCTGGATTGATTTGGCGGATGCGTTCGCGCCCGAGGCCGCACTCACAGCGCTCAAAGATCGCGGAAGCGACGCGAGCGATCTCGAACAGTTGCTTTGGATTCGGGCTCGAAGCGAAGATGAAGCGCTCAGGTGCTGCGAACGCGTGATGCGGACCGAGGGTTTCGAACTCGTCGTCTTCGATCTATTTAGGCCCCAGCTCTCTCATTCCCAAGCGCAGCGCCGCTCGAGGCCGCGCACCTCATCTGGTAAGAGAGCGCAGGCCGTGCGCGCCATACCGCAGGGACGCGGAGCTGGTTCTAGGCAGAGCGCTCAGCAGACGCGACGCGCCCCGACTATGCACGTCAAAGATGTGACTTGGTTGCGTTTGGCCAGACTCGCCGCGGGGACCCGAACAGCGCTCGTGGCCCTTTCGAGTGAGGCTTCCACCGGCTCCCGAGCCGAACTCGTCCTCGAGATGCAAATCCACGCCACACATTTCGGCGGACCACCCCACCTACTCGAAACCATCGAAACCCGTGCCGTCCTTCGCCGCCATCGCAGTCGGCCTAACGGAGAAACGCTCCTACTTCTTCGAACCGAGAACTCCTACCCACACGAAGATCCATGCGAACAGGTATGCGAATAGCTATGCGAATCGCTTGCTTATTAGTCCCCGACCTCCCCTTGTATGCCGAGCTGCGCGCAAGCCCCGAACTCGCAGGACGCCCACTCGTGATCACCAGCGGACCCGGGGCACGCGCCGAAATCATCTCCGCCTCTCCCGAAGCCACGCAATTTAGTATTCGCCCCGGACTAACACTGCCCCAAGCCCGCGCGGTCTGCCCCGAGATCGAGGTCCGCATTGCTTCTCCGGTCCTCGAACAAACCGCTAGGGAGACGCTGCTCGATGTTGCCCTCTCCATGGCACCTCGTGCGGAACTCGCCGGACGCGGGTCGGGGCTCTTCCTCTCGGAAGGCGCGGTTTTCGTCGATGCCTGCGGGATCGAATCGCTCCACGGGACCGAGTCTCTCTTTGCCTCGGTCTTCCATGCCCGAGCCGAACGCGCCGGGCTTAAAGGCTTTATCAGCCTCGCCGGCTCTCGAGGCGTAGCAAGGCTCGCTGCCCGGCACTTATCCCTCGCGGCTCGCTTCCCACGCCATCCCGATCAAGAAGAACACGCAACCACGCAAATCCTCCACCCAGATGGCGAGATCGCCTACCTCTCGCCCCTCCCCATCGACCTCCTCGACCCCGACGACCGCACTGCCGAAGCCCTCACCCGTTTCGGCATCCACCGCATCCGCGATCTACTACGACTCCCCCGTCGGGATCTCGCCGCTAGGCTCGGCCCCGGCTTACTCGCTCTCGTCGCCCGCGCACGCGGAGAAGAAGAAGAGCCGCCTCTCCCTCACCCCCGCACCACCACCCTCGAAGAAGGCCAAGATCTCGAAGCCCCTCTCTCGAGCCTCGAACCCTTAGGCTTCGTGTTTCGCGGACTGGTCTCTCGACTCGTCGAACGACTCGATCTGCGCGGGCTCGGGTGTGTTGAACTTCGATGCGCACTTCAACTCGAAAACGGCGCGCGCCTTTCTCGGCGCATTGGCGTCGCATCCCCTTGTCAGGATGAACAAATCCTTCTGCGATTATTGAGCCTCGCCTTCGAGCGCAATCCACCTCCCGCCCCGGTCGAAAGCGTCCGCCTGCTCTGCGAAGGCATCCCGCTCAGGCGCGAACAACTCGACCTATTCATCCCTAGAGGGCCAAGCCCCAGCGCACTCGACGAAACACTCGCTGAACTCGGAGCTATCTGCGGGGAAGATCGCATCGGTACCCCCCAGGTCGTTGATGACCATCGCCCCAATGCCTTCGCGCTCAAACCTTTTCGTCCACGAAAGAATGCTTCGGGCACGCCGAAACGTTCACGGGCGACAAGTCGTGAGAAACCTAAAATTCGTGAGAAGCCTAAGAGTCGTGAGAAACCAGTCGCTGGCCGCCATACACTCCCGGGTACTGCGCCACCTCGCCGTGGGCCTCGACTAACGATGCGGGCGCTTCGTCCCCCAATGCCAGCCGATGTGCGCCTCACACAAGGCCGCCCCGTCCATCTGCACAGCGCGATTACGAGGGGTGAGATTCTGAATGCCGCCGGCCCCTGGCGAAGCACAGGGCATTGGTGGTCGAAGACTGCACACTTTGCTGTTGATCATTACGACATTCAGATGAGGGACGGATCTGTTCTCAGAATCTGTTTCGATTGGAAGATGAAACGCTGGCAGGTTGATGGGGTCTATGACTAGAATCCGTCACCCATGCCCCGGCGCGATCACACGCATAGATCGTGCCTGCGCCTCATCTCCCAGGAGAGTCCGTTGCCCGAAATTAGGCAGTCCCCCAGCCAAGAACCGAACAGCACGCTGTCCCCACAGCCCGCTCATCAGATGGCGTTCCTAAAGGGCTTCCTCGAACGCCCCAAGGAAGTCGGTTCAATCATCCCCAGTTCGCGGTGGATGGAGCGACGCATTACGCGCACGGCAGAGATTCCGACCGCGAATGTCATCGTCGAGCTCGGACCTGGAACTGGCGGCACGACGAAGGCCTTGCTGCAGGCAATGGGACCGGACGCGAAGCTCCTCGCGATCGAAATAAATCCCGGCTTCTGCGAACTGCTCACGGAGACGATCGACGATCCGCGCCTGATCGTGCACCACGGAAGCGCGGCCGACATTCCCGAAGCTCTCGTTAAGCACGAACTCGCCGCCCCGGATGTCGTACTTTCGGGCATCCCCTTCTCGACGATGCCCAAGGAACTCGGCCTCTCGATTCTTCGCTCTGTGAAGGAGAGCCTCTCGCCGACTGGACGCTTCGTCGCCTATCAGTTTCGCGATGTGGTCCACACCCTCGGCAAGCAGGTCTTTGGCTCAGCAAACGTTCAACTTGAGCTGCTCAACGTGCCGCCCATGCGCGTCTATCGCTGGGACGTCTAGGGAAAACTAGGCAGAACTCGGTCTAAGCACATGCAGCCGGGGGGGGGCTCGGTTGCCATTCGCTACTGGGCCCAGCCTCCACTGAACGGAATCGACTGACCGACGAAGAACTCGCTCTCGTCCGAAGCCAAGAAGAGCGCATCTTCACGGCCATTTTTCCGAGATTCGCGGGTGCCGCAAAATTGGCCACGAGCACGCGCTTCCCTGCCAATCGTTTATCGTTCATTATTCTTCTCCCTCGTCTACGCGATTGGCGTCATCCACATGCGCTTGATCGTCATGGGGACCGTGCGCGTCGCGGCTGCCCTTCTTCCACTGCGCCGACAACGTCGCATGACGTGCTTCCGCCTGACTTGCGCGGCGCACAACATCATCCCCAAACCGGTCCGCCAACGCGTCGAGTGCGCGGTTCAAATCGCGCTTGCGCGGCGGCGCCTGAATCGACTTAGGGCTGCTCGCCTCAGTCGGCGTATCAAAGAGCGACAGCTGTGCGGCGCCCCCGCCTTCATCCACGAGACCACTCACCCCGACGCCTAAGAGCCTAACCGGCTCCACAAGTGCATCGCCTAAGAGCGACTTCGAAACCTGCGAAATCACTTCGCCATCATCCGTCGGCTCGATCAAAGTGAGCTGGCGAGTGCGAGCCGGATAGCCCTGCGGCCCCGCCTTCGTCCGTCTCCCGAGCCGCCATTTCAGAATGACGGTCCGCGCAAAGAGGCCTTGCCTGCGCAATCTTCGCGCGACCGCTTCGGCATGGGTCAGAATCGTGCGCTCAAGGGTCTCGCGGTCGCTGACATCACGATCGAAGGTGTTTTCTTCGGAGATCGAGACGGCCTCTCTATGTGGCTCGACTTCGCGTACGTCCTCACCACGAGCAAGTCGCCCGATCGACTCTCCCCAATCCCCCAACTGAGATCGCAGAACCTTCGCGTCAGCGCGCGCAAGATCGCCAATCGTCCTGTACCCGAAGCCCTCGAGCCGCTCCCCAGCCACAGGCCCGACCCCCCAGATTTTGCGAGCGGAAAGAGGATCCAAGAATGCCCGCACGCCGTCAGCCGGGATTTCGAGGAGGCCGTCGGGCTTCGCTGCACCACTCGCGATCTTGGCGACCATTTTGATCGGACCAATCCCCACGGAAATCGGAAGCGACGTAGCCTCACGAACCTCAGCCCGCAGCCGCTCGCCGATATCGCATGCAGGGCCCATCAATCGCTCGGTCCCGGTCAGGTCGAGAAAGGCCTCATCCAATGAGAGACCTTCAACCTTCGGAGAATAGTTACGAAAAATTTCGAAGATGCGACGTGACTCCGTCGCATAACGCTTCATATCGCCAGACACGAAGACCAAATCCGGACAGCGCTTCTTCGCTTCGGCACTCGACATCGCCGAAAAAACGCCGAACTCCCGCGCTTCGTAACTCGCTGCTGCGACGACGCCGCGCGGCCCAGCCCCTCCGACAACGACCGGACGGCCGCGAAGTTCCGGACGATCCCTTTGTTCTACAGATGCGTAGAAGGCATCCATATCCGCGTGCAGGACACACCGACCGGCATCACCGCCAGAGCCAGAAGCCATGTTGCGCTCAGACCACTCGGTCGGCGGGCGCGGCGTCCGACACAACATTGGGCATCACCTTGGACACACGCTCAGGCGCCGCCTGGATTCGCTCAAGCTCGCCCACAGTCTCCGCCGCAGCACGCATTCCCGCGGTCACACGGCCTTCAAGATCCGGAGTTGCAAGCGCACTGGTCGCGAAAGCAAGACGCGGCGAACGCTCGGTTCGCGCGCGGAAACGATCGCGGCGCGAAAGCGCACCCCTCCCCTGAACCGAAATAATCTCGGACAGACGTTCAACCCGGGTCGGCCCGTCGGGCAATGTCCCGAGCGGAGACCCACGAAAAGTACCGTCGAGTTTCTGAATCAGATCGCGATCCGACATATGCCAATGCTCGTCAACGGATGCGACGTCTAGAGAAATCCGAATCCAAAAAGGGTCTGAAGCGTAGGGCTCCGCCGGTGGGCCTAACACTCTTAGGTCACGCATGTCCGGCAGCTCGCCCGGAACAAAGGTTACCCCCGCCACGCCACGAAGGAGCCACGCGTCCTCGGTGACACGGCGATGGATGACGATTGAGCGGCGCGGCTCGATGGACTCGAAATGCCCTCGCTCGACCGGTGAAAGTTTTGGGCAGATCCGAAGGATTTCACTCGGGGGTAGCGCGATCACTGCCGCATCCGCCAATGCCTGTCCCGCTCGTCCCCCAGAGCGGTAACGAATTCGCACGCCCTCAGTCGTGGCTTCAAGCTGTTCAACTTTCGTCCCAACCCTGATTCGAGTCGATTCGGCGAGAGTGTCGACTAGATGAACCAGCCCACCTGCCAGTGGAACCGAGCGCCCCTTGCCAGAGAGCAATCGCGCAAGCATGGGAACCACGATCGATGCGGACTCCGCGGAAAGATCCACTCCCGTCCGCGCTAGCAGCGCCGGCGCCAGTCGCGTGGTGCAAAAGCGTGTTCCAAAAGCGCGAGTCGATGCGCGTTGCCAAGGAACGTCATCCAAAGCCCGAACGGAGGCCGGCGGCTCGAGGGAGGATTGCGTAATCGAATCCCAGATCGCGTGCACCAGAGGCCGTCGATCTCGCCATCGCGGCGGCCGTCTGAAAACTGCATCGATCGGGCGATCCATTCTAGGAGAGAGACTAGGGAAGAGGAATTCGCGTGGGCGAAGATGCGGCGGGCGATGCAGCCGACCGCCTAACACCAAACCATGCTTGCGCTCGAGGAAGGTGTCGCCTCCAGACTCGAGTCCTAACGCCGCAACGAGTGCCCTCAGGTTCGCGTCACCCCAGCCGATCTCGCCAACCGCAGGCTCCAGCAATCCATGTTCAGTCTCGATCGGGCATAGCCGGCCACCTACCGAAGGCGCCGCTTCGAAGAGTTCGACATCATGGCCCGCATGAACCAACCGGGCTGCACAGACTAGTCCGGCGAGCCCGCCGCCAACCACGACAATCGATCCCATTCAGCTCGGCTCCACAGCCGTCGGGACGGGTAGCGCCCCCGTCTCCTCCGGCGCCTCTGCGTCTTTCGAGACATCTGGCTCTTCCGAAGCCTCCGCCTTCTCCACAAGTAGCGCGAGCAAAGTCTTCGGCACGAACGGCTTCCGCAAGAAGCTTCCACCCACTCGCTCGAGTTCCTCCTCGAGACTCGGGGGCATAGCATCGCCGCTCGTCACCACGACTTGAAGGTCGGGCCGAGCTGCTGAGAACTCCGGCAACAACTTCTCCGCCCCGTCCCCACCCGGCATCGTCACGTCCAGTAAGACCAGACCGATCTCGCCCACATGCTTCTTAAATAGCGCTCGCGCCTCGGCCGCGTTCGCCGCCGCAAGCACGGGACGCCCTGTACGCTCGATCAATCGCGTCATCAGCCGAAGAAGCTGGTCTTCGTCATCGACGACCAATACTGTCCGGAACGAACTCATTAGATGGGGCCTCGGCGATCCAATCCGATTGAGGCGCCTCTCGGGCCGAAAACGGAGCATCGGAAATCTACAAACAGGGAAAGAAAGAAAGACAGAAAGACAGTCGTTCAGCAGCGAGGGCCTAGACATCCGCGCACTTTTTCAAGGACCCCAAGGATGAGCCAAGTATACGATTGATCAATGGCGAAAATAAAGCGAAACTGAGGCATGGCCACCCCCCATGACTACGTCGAACTCCGCACTCGCAGCGCCTTTTCCTTCTTAGAGGCCTGCAGCAATCCCGAGGACCTCATTCAGGCCGCCGCTGACCGAGGACATACCACCCTAGCCCTCGCCGATCGGGATGGCGTCTCAGGAGCTCCCCGCTTTCACAAAGCCGCCCGCGATGCGGGACTCCGGGCTCTGGTAGGCAGCACGCTTTCCGTCGCTCCGCTTCTCTCAGAGAATCCAAATGGGGCCGCCGACCACCCGGGAAGCCGAACCGACCGCGGAGACACTTCGCCCTCCCCTTCGCCCTTTGCCTCGCCAGACCGGCTCCTCTTGTTATGCGAGTCACCCCAGGGATGGCGGCGGCTCTGTCGAATGATCACCCTCGCCCATTCACGCAGGGACAAAGGGCTCGAAGCACAGGATGCGCGCGCCCGCCGTCGGATCCGCGTCGAATGGGACGAGCTCGCTGCGGAAGCCGGGCATTGGAGCGTCCTACTCCGAGGAGACGAACGCCTTTATCCCCGCCTGCTCGAACGGGCCAAAGATGTTTTTGGCGACCGACTCGCCGTCGACGTCTCGCATCTTCTCGATCGTCGAATCGAACAAACCGGTCGCCGTGCGGTCGCTATGGCGGAAGCCTGTGGCGTTCCCGTTGTTGCAAGTGGAGACGTTCGCTGCGCGCGGCCCGAAGACCGAAGGCTGCTCGATGCACTGATCTGCTTGCGTGAACGCAGGACCCTTGATTCCGCAGGCCGTCACCTTCCGCCTAACGGGGAAGGACATCTCCACACTCGAGAAGAGATCGTACGGCGCTTCCGGGATCATCCGGAATGGATCTTGCGAACGAGAGAAATCGCAGAGCGCTGCGAATTCACCCTGGAGAACCTCGATTACCGCTTCCCCGAATATCCTTTGCGTCCGGGGGAAACCCAGATGAGTCGACTGCGGGAGCTGACCCGGATAGGCGCTCGAGAGCGTTATGGCGCGCAGCCTGAAGCACGGGTTCCTCGCCAGCTCGCTCACGAACTGAATGTCATCGAGAAGCTCGACCTCGCCGGATATTTCTTGATCGTGGAAGATATCTCTTCTTTCGCTCGCCGTGAGCGTATTCTTTGTCAGGGCCGAGGCTCCGCCGCCAACAGCGCCGTCTGTTATGCCCTAGGCATCACCGCCGTCGACCCCGTCCGAATGGAGCTTCTCTTCGAACGTTTTCTCTCCGAAGAACGCGGCGAGTGGCCCGACATCGACATCGACCTTCCTTCCGGACCTCAAAGAGAGAAGGTGATCCAATACGTCTTCAAAAAATACGGACGCAGCGGGGCCGCCATGACCGCGAACGTAATCACCTACAGGATCAAGATGGCCGTGCGGGAGATGGGCAAGGTGCTGGGACAGGATCCCGAGGCGATCGGCCGGCTCTCAAAGCTCGTGGCGCGCCTCGACTTCCCCGCCATGCCCCGCGGCAGCGCAGGAGAGCGACGCGCCAATCAGGCGGAAGCGCAGAAAGAGGCGCCGGGCGAAAATAGAGAACGGGCCACAGATCCCCAGGAAGAAGTCCAGCGCGAGTTCTTACAAAGACTCAAGGAAGCCCGCCTCGACCCCGAGTCCCCGGACGTGCAGCACTGGGTCGACCTCATTCGCGCTGTTCAGGGCCTCCCCCGCCATCTAGGCCAGCACAGTGGCGGCATCGTCATCGCCGCCGGCCGACTCGACGAAGTCGTTCCCATCGAGCCCGCCACCATGGCCGATCGCAGAATCGTCCAGTGGGACAAGGACGACTGCGCAGACATGGGCATCATCAAGATCGACCTGCTCGGGCTGGGCATGTTGGCTGCACTCGAAGAGACGATCCCGCTCATTCGAAAGCACGAGGGCAAGCGGGTCGACCTAGCGAAGCTCCCCCCCGACGACCCCAAAACCTACGCCATGATGCGCCGCGCGGACACCGTCGGCGTTTTCCAAATCGAAAGCCGCGCGCAGATGGCAACGCTCCCCCGACTCAAGCCGAAGACCTTCTACGACCTTGTGGTCGAGATCGCGATCATTCGCCCGGGGCCAATCGTGGGACAGATGGTCCATCCCTATCTGAATCGCCGGGCGGGTCGTGAGCCAGTCGTCTACCCACACGAATCCCTCCGTCCGATTCTCGAGAGAACGTTAGGCGTTCCACTTTTCCAGGAGCAGCTCCTACGAATCGCCATGGTCGCTGCAGGATTCAGCGGCGGCGAAGCCGAAGAGCTACGACGGGCGATGGGCTTCAAGCGTTCGACGGAGCGAATGGTCAAAATCGAGAAGCGTTTGCGGTCCGGCATGCGGCGCAAGGGGTTCACCCGCGAAGCCGAAGACCAGATCGTGCTGCATATTTCGTCTTTCGCGCTCTACGGTTTCCCAGAATCCCATTCAGCTTCTTTCGCACTGATCGCCTACGCCTCGTCCTATCTCAAATGCCATCATCCCGCGGCGTTCTTAGCCGGACTCCTCCGAGCACAGCCCATGGGCTTCTACAGTCCCGCGACCCTCGTGAAGGATGCGCAAAGGCACGGGGTCGAGGTACGTCCGGTCGACGTGCTCTTTTCCGGAGAACAGGCTGACCTCGAAACTGGCTCGATCGACGGGAATCGGCGACAAGGTCCCCCTGCTGTTCGGATCGGACTCGATGCGGTCGGCAAGCTCGCGCGCAAAACCGCTGCTCGGATCGTTGAGGAACGCAAGCGAGACGGGTTCCAGGATCTTGGCAATTTCGTGCGGAGGGTCGCGCCTAACCGTGACGAACTCGACTCCCTCGCGGAACTTGGCGCGCTCGCACGGCTCCGTGGGGCATCAGGAGCTCGACGGGATGTGCTTTGGCAAGTGGCCGCGCTTGAACGCGACCCTAATTCGCTCTTCGCGGGCCGCGAGATTGCCAGATCGAGCCAAAGCGTCACCCGCGAGCGAACGGCAGGGCCCGACCCAGCAAGGAACAATCCTTCTCGGCCTAACGATCGACATCTCTACGAAGAAGCGTCTTCTCCCCTCCATCCTATGGATGATATTGAAGAGACCCTCGCGGATTACCGAATCTCAGGCCTAACAACAGGAGACCATCTGATCGGGCATCTCCGCCCTGCCCTCGAAGCACGTGGCGTTCTCTCTGCTGCACAGTTGCGAGAGACCCCGGACGGCGCCTATGTCCGAATCGCAGGACACGCCATAGTCCGACAAAGACCCGGCTCCGCCAAAGGCTTCTGCTTCGTCACTCTCGAAGACGAGACAGGCCTATCGAACGCCGTGCTCACCCCGGATCAAGCGGCACGCTTTCGCGTACCGCTCCACCAAGCCTCCCTACTCGAAATCGCAGGACCGCTACAACGCGTCGACGGAGTGATCCACGTGCGCGCACGCGAGCTCAAGCCTCTTGATCTAGGCGAAGCACGCAGGGCCATTCCAGCAATGCCTACGAACGGAGAACAGCCTTCCGGCTCGGGACCACGACCGCGCAAGCCGAAGATGCCGCGGTCTCACGACTATCGATGATCTCAGCCACCTATTCCCGGGCGCTGGGCACTGGATATTGAGCACTGCGACGGAAAGGGATTACGAGACATAGAATCGGCCGCGGGTAAGGGCCGTGTTCGACGCGAGATCATTCGTCTTCCGGGCGAAACGGGCGAGTAGCGAGTTCCGCCCCTCCGGTGACAGGAAGCGTTGCTCCTGTGATATACGAGGCGCGGTCGGACGCGAGAAACGCGACCGCTTCCGCGACATCCTCAGGGCGTCCGATTCGGCCTAACACAAAGCGCATCCCCGCAGCCTCGAGCTGTTCATCCGAAATCTTTGCCATCATCGCCGTCGCCGTCGGCCCCGGCGCCACTGCATTCACACGAATACCGTCGCCGCCGAGCTCAAACGCAAGATCCCGCGTAAACGAAACCACCCCACCTTTCGATGCCGCATAATCCACATGGGGAACCGTGTACCGGCTCGCTGCGACCGAAGCGAGGTTCACCACTGCGCCCGCAAGGGAAGCGCGGAGATGAGGGAGCGCCGCCTGACAGGTCAGAAACATCGAGCGCAGGTTCACGCTAAACGTGCGCTCCCAGTCCGCAAGACTGATCTCCTCGAAGCGCTTAATCGAAACGATGCCCGCGTTATTGACTAACACGTCGAGGCCACCAAGGAGCCTCGCCGCCTCGCCGATTACGTCCGCCACCGCCGACTCATCCGAAACATCCGCGTGCAAAGCGCAGGCTCGCTCGCCGATCTCCTCGGCTACATCGGTCGCCGCATCGGCGTTGAGATCAACAACTGCCACCGAGGCCCCACCCGCCGCGAGGCGGATCGCGATTGCGCGGCCGATCCCACTGCCTGCGCCTGTAACAAAAGCGCGGCGGCCTGAGAAGTCTTGGGGGGGCGGGGATGCCTGGCTGCTTTGCTCTGCCATGGGTGTTCCTTTTTCTCGCTCGTCCGGTCGCGAGGCCGCCCCAATGGAAGCCTTCGGCGAGCTAGAGCCTGCTCGGCCCCGGACGGGCAACATACCGGTAATTCATGCCTTCAGAACCGGCCTGGGCCAGCCTATTGGAGTGGATGGCGTCCTTCGCCTAACGCGGCCACCCCGCTGGCTCTCACCGCGACCGCCCTCACCTGAACGACGTCCCCGGGAGAACGACCGGCCGAGTATGTGTGGGCATAATTTCCAGACCTATCTTATGCGATGCATTTTTCCCACGCCTAATTTTTTTCTGGATCACAGGGAAGTGCGATTGCGAACGCATTTCCCTGTGAATACGCTCAGGTAGGCATCAGGCTATCCCTGTGGGATTCGTCAGAATGACCCGCGGCAGCTGCGGTCCTAATTCTTCGAACCCAGAGGAACCAGAGAGCCCGTCACGAGCGAATTCGCGGCCGCCCGGGGCCCTAGCCCAGATCCACGACGGTCCACTCTCGATCGCGACCATCGATCACGATTTCGAAGGAGTCCTCTGCCCTCGCGCCCATCAGGGCTGACCCAACCGGGGATTTGGGTGTGACCACCACCACGAAGCCGTCGCCACCGGGGCCGCTAAGTTCTTCTCCTGCACCCACAGGCAGGAAGAAAAGCGTCCGCTCTTCCTCACCCGCTTCGTCCTCGATTCGCACATCGACCATCGCGCCAATGTTCACGCGGTCTGTCGGCTTGAAGCGCCGCAGGCCCTTTTCAGAGAACTCGAGCAGCGTCTCCATCTCAACCACCGCCTGCTTGCGCCGACGACGATGCCCCGAGCTGAGCCGACTTTCCATGGCGGCTGCCTTGGCGTCCTCACTCCGAGTCGATTCCGAACGAATCTGCTCCGCACCCTCCGCGGCAGTCGCCTCGGCACGGGCCGCCGAAGCGATCCGTTCCTGATACACGCGCTTCAATTCATCCACGAAGTAGCGCTTCATGTCCATCCATCCCTCCAGTTCGCGTTACACTCCCCACCCCGATGCAGCAAAGCATAGGGAAAGTGCAATCGAACGTGCTCTTTGACCAGCCCTTCCGCGCGCTCTTTGCTCTGATCGCTGATTGAAACGCGGCCGAGCAAAGACGCGATGTTTTCTACACCACCTAACTGAATTAATAGAACGGAGATCCGATGTCCACCGCCACATTTAACACCAATAAGGGCGCCATCAAGGTCGAGCTCTTCACCGACGCCGCCCCCGAAACCACGGGTAACTTCACCAAGCTCGTCGGCGAAGGTTTCTACAACGGCCTGACCTGGCACCGCGTGATCCCGGACTTCATGATCCAGGGCGGCTGTCCTCAGGGTACGGGCACCGGCGGCCCCGGCTACAAGTTCGATGACGAAGCCGGCGCACTCGCGGGCAAGCACGACGCCCCCGGCATCCTCTCCATGGCCAACGCAGGCCCGAACACCAACGGCTCACAGTTCTTCATCACCCACGTCGAAACCCCGTGGCTCGACGGCAAGCACGGCGTCTTCGGCAAGGTCATCGAAGGCCAAGATGTCGTTGACGCAATCGCTGGCGGCGACGCGATTGAAACGATCGTCATCGAAGACTAGTCGTTAGGTGTCGCGGGTGGGGTGCTGTGCCAGGCGGTGGGTCGGGCGGCGCTGCGTCCTCCGACGCCGTTTGGCGCGCGGGCGTTGGGGCTGGTTGCCTCGGTGGCAAAGCTTGGCGCGCCTTCACATCAACGTGCGGCGCAACACCGCCCGCCCCGCCGCTCGACGAGGGAGCTTAAGCGCGTCCCCCATTCTCCAAAAGAGAGTTGGGCGGAGCAGGATAATCCGAGGGAGCTTCCTCGGGTTAAGCAAGTACGCCCGCCTAATGCCCTCGATCCGAGGGCGGGGCGGGCGACGACTGACCGCATGTAAATGCGAGGCGCGCTGAGCTTTGCAAGCGAGGCACCCAGCCAACCCGCCCGCGCGCCGAGACGAGTCCAGAGGACCAGGCGTCGCACGCCCCGCCCCCAGCACCCGAAATTCTCAGGCTGCCAAACAAGCGCCACCCAGCGGAACTCAGCAGAAACCCGCTGCGCCCCTAAACGTGGCCCTAAACGTGCGCCTTCACTCTCGCCACCACGTTCTTCGCATTGAATCCGAAGTGCTCTGCAAGCGAGCTATAGGGCGCTGAGGCGCCGAAGCTCTCCATCCCGATCACCAGTCCCCGGCGGCCAACAAAGCGGCGCAGGGTCTCTGCTCGACCGGCTTCGATGGCCACGATCGGCGTGCCATCGTCCGGGACCACGGCGTCCTGGTCGGCTTCGGATTGTTCCAGGAAGAGTTCGACGCAAGGCATCGAAACGACGCGGGCTTTGATCCCGTCCGCCGCCAAATCCGTCGCTGCTTCGACCGCGAGCGAAACTTCACTGCCCGTCGCAAGCAAAACCACATCCGCCTTCTCTGCTGGGTCGGAGACGATATAGCCGCCCTTCCAAACATCCTTGGGCTGGAAACTCGCCGGGCGCTCGAGGCCGGGCAATGCTTGTCGTGTGAGCGACAGAAGGACCGGCGCCCGATTCTTGGGCTCTGCCGTAACGGCCTGCTCCAGGTAGTAGGCGTAGGCCATGGCGGTTTCGACGCCGTCCGCGGGGCGGAAGACGTTGATGCCGGGCATTACGCGAAGACTGTCTAGCTGCTCGACTGGCTGATGCGTGGGGCCGTCTTCGCCGACGAAGATCGAGTCGTGAGTGAACACGAAGAGCGTCGGGGTCTTCTGCAATGCAGCGAGTCGGATCGACGGGCGCATGTAGTCGCTAAAGATCATGAACGTGCCGCAGTAGGGCAGGAACGTGCCGTCGAGGCCTATACCGTTCGCGATCGCGCCCATCGCATGTTCGCGAACGCCAAAGTGGATATTTCGACCCGCGAAAGGATCGACGCCTTCGCCCGCGCCTGGACCGACTATGCCCGTGCTCTTGATGATCGGCGGTGCAGCGGAACCAGCGAGATCCGCGGAGCCGCCCGTCATGAAGGGGACGAGAGTCGCGAGCCGTTCAAGTACGGTCTTCGAGTGGTTGCGTGTTGCGTTCTTCACGCCGTCGAGATCCTCGACGAGCTTTTCAATGAGGTCCGAAGGCAGCGAGCGTCCGCGTGCAGCGGCCCACTTCGTCGCAGCTTCCGTATTCGCAGAACGCCAGGCGCCAAACTTTGCGTCGCTCGACTTTCGCGCCACGGTCTTGGCAGCGCCTCGACCTAGGCAATAATCGCGCACTGCGTCGGGCACGATGAGATCGCCGTCCGTCGACCAACCGAGGCCCTGCTTCGCGAGCTTCGTCTCGTCTTCCCCGAGCGGGCCACCGTGGGCCTTGTTGCGTCCTTCGAAATTAGGCGCACCGCGACCGATGAGTGTCTTCAAGACGATCAATGTCGGACGATCCGTCTCGGCACGACCCGCAGCAAGTGCCTTCGAAAAGCCAGCGCGATCCTGTCCATCGACCGAGTCGACGACATGCCAGCCGTAGGCCTCAAAACGCTTGGGGACGTCTTCGCCGAAGGTGATGTTCGTGCCACCGTCGATCGTGATCGAGTTGTCGTCGTAGATGAAAATCAGGTTGCCTAGGGCGTGGTGTCCCGCAAAGGAAGCGGCTTCTGAGGCAACGCCTTCCATCAAGCAGCCGTCACCGACAATTCCGTACACAAAGTTTTGTCCCGGCCGGTCGGCATCCGAATCCGCACCGTCGCCGCCGAACTGCGAGCCGGTCATCTTGGCCGCGAGGGCCATGCCTACGCCGTGCGCGAAGCCCTGGCCTAACGGACCGGTTGTGAGTTCAACACCAGCCGTCTCGCCATACTCCGGATGACCGGGCGTGCGCGAACCGAGCTGCCGGAACTTCGAGATATCCTCGAGCGACAGGTCATAGCCAAACAGATGAAGCAGCGAATACTGCAGCATCGATGCATGGCCGTTGGAGAGCACGAAGCGGTCGCGCAAAGCCCATTCGGGATCCTGCGGATCGAAGCGAAGATGGTTGTCCCAGAGTTCGAAAGTCGATGCGGCCAACGCCATCGCGGCGCCGACATGCCCGATCCCCGCACGTTCGACAGCGTCGACGGCAAGGAAGCGGATCGTATTTTCGATCTGTTCAAGAAGCTCGGGATCGGAGGTCCCAACCACAGACGAGGGCGTATCGGACATGGTGCGTGGATTCCTGGCTGACGCGCGACGGGGACGTCGCGTTCGTCTCGGCTCGTGGGGGGTGTCCGCAGGGTGCGGACCCGAGAGGGCAGCCCAACCTTACCGTCGAACCCGTCCCGACGGAATGGCAGAATCCCGGGAAGCGCGGGATTCCTACGATGAACCGAAACCCCGCGGGCCCAAACGACCGAACGCCCGCCTTTCGGGGCGAGCGTTCGGTGAAGTTCTCGATCTAGAAATGAGTCCTAGATATTTGCAGCTATGGGCGGACTGAGCCTGCAAGATGTGGCCAAGGCTACTCGACGACAACTCCGCTCCTACTCGACACCTAGCCGAGCCTTCTCGCGTCCGACATAGGCCTTCCACTTACCAGCGGTCTCGCGAGTTCCGTCGAAGCGTTCGGCGCGAGTGAAGGCACGAATCGCGCTGTTCCACTGCTTGTCGTTGAAGGCGGCGATTCCGTAAAGGATATGCGCTTGGCCTTCGTCGTTGAGCTCGCCCTTCTCGAAGGCGTTGTCCAGCGAACCGCGCGCGTCCCCCCAGTTGCCCAGCTGCAGGTGAACCTGAGCGAGCCGTACGTAGAGGGAACCGTTCTTGTTAAGCTCAGCAGCCTTCTCGAGCGGGTCGGCGGCAAGCGCCCATTCGCGCGACTGGAGCAATGTGTCCGAGTATGTCTGGTAGGCCTGCTTGGTCGGCTCGATACTGCCGTCTGCGAGACCGATCTTCATGACCTCGGCTCCGCGATGTGGTAGCCCCTCAACCATGAACATCTGAGCGATCCGTGTGAGGTCTCGATCTTCGGTGATGAAGCCCTCACCCTTGGCGAGCTGTTGCACAGCGAGGCTCTTCGGCATCTGATCCAGCTCCGAGTAGATCGCGGCCATCTGCGCCCAGTACGCCTTCTTGGGGTAGTTGAGGATGATGTCGTCGAGAATTTCTAGGGCCTCGACGTAGTTTTGCGCTTCAAGGTTGAGTGAGAGCAGAAGGCGGTACCAGCGCTCTAGAGGCGTATCGACTGAGAGATCAACGGCCTGTTGCGCCGGCTTCAGCGCTTCTTGTACACGACCTGCTTGGTAATAGGTCACAGAGAGCACGTAGTAGGAAGACGGTGCCGGACTCTCGACGAGTGTGAACCATTCTTCGAGGGCCAAAATGGCCTCATCGAATTCTTCGAGAATCGTGTGGAGCTGGCCCACTTGGAAGAGTGTCTTCAGCTGATCTCCGGGCTGGAGCGCGTTTTCAGCGACACACTCTTTGAGATATCGAAGCGCCTTCTCGTTATCGCCGTCCTGAATCGCAAGGCCACCGAGAGTCTGAAGAATCCGAGCTCGACCGTAGGGCTTGGCTCGCTTCAGGTTGATGTTCCCAAGAATTTCTTTGGCGTCTAAGAGAGCAACAGCCTGCTCTTCGGGCGTTCCTTCGAGCTGAAGCAAGGTGTAGACCTTCACCATCTTCTTCTGATTGCGCGTCCCAAAGGAGAATTTCTTGACCTGCGCCATCGCGGGTTCGGCGACTGCGCCGACTAACACGAGGGAAGCAACGAGCACGACGAGCGCCGTGTGCAGAGCACGCGCGAAACGCTTGGGCTGGAGTGCATTGGCCATCAGATCATCCAATCCTGTCAATTCAGGTCAGGCAACTTCTGCAAGGATGCAGCTGCTGCTGGTCATACCGGGCGCACATCGGTGCACGCCTGATCAGGTGTTCTCGTTTCCAAGCCGGAACGGAATCGCGATTTGAACACCGGGCTGTTCTACCGCTTTACCATTCACGATCTTCGGATTGTATTTCCACTGCTTCACGGCCTTGATCGCGGCCTTGTTGAAGATGGTGCTTGGCTCATACGCGACAACCTTGGGATTCTTAACGGATCCCGATCGGCTGATCGTAAACTCGATCAACACACGACCTTCAATGCCGCGCTGAAGCGCGCGTTCCGGGTATTGAGGCGGAACTCGAACCATCGGGACGGCGTCGCCATCTGCCGAGGCCATCGAGAATCCGCCACCCGTGTCGAGACCCATCGAGGTATCGACCGCGGCGCCAATGCCAATCCCACCACCATCCATACTCTGGTTCTGGTCCATCGCGAAGTCCGGCGGCGGAGGCGTGTCGTCTATCTGCTCCTTCTTCGGGGGCTCGCGTTCCTTCTTCTTGACTTCTTCGGAGCGCTTCACGCGCACGAAGTCGACGACCTTGATCTTGTCACTGTCGTCGAGTTGGCCTTCGACACCGATCAGGCTCTGCATCAAGTAGAAGAGTCCGAAGGTCACGAATCCGGCGAGCACGAAGGGAATTATGAAACGTACTAGAGGCATCAGTTCACCTCCGCAGCAAGTGAGATCTCTTCGACCCCGGCAAGTCTCGCTTGATCCATCACTTCGACGAGGATGCCGTTGGCCGAAGCCGCGCCAGGAGCCACGACGACCTGACCGTTCGGCCGTTCAGCATGGAGCCGTTCGATGTTGGCGCGGACGGCGCGAATATCGATGTTGCGGCGATCGATGAAGATCAATCCTTCATTCGTGATCTGAATCAGGATGTTCTCGTTCTCGGCCACCGTCTTAGGGGCGTCGCCACCTTCGGGCTTGTTGAGATCGATCCCGACTTCCTTGATGAACGAGGCGGTCACGATGAAAAAGATGAGCATGATGAAGACGACGTCGAGCATCGGCGTCAGGTCGACTTCGGCCTCGTCGTCCATTCCTGAAGATCTACGTCTTCGCATCAGTCCTCACCTCCGTGCTCGATTTCGAGTCGATCTGCGAGTCGCTCACCCTCGTCCGCCGCGAAGTTTTCTAGTCGGGCGGAAAGGATCAGACCGGAGAGCGCAGCAACCATGCCCGCCATCGTCGGGATCGTCGCCTTAGAAACGCCACCGGCCATCGCTTTCGCGTTACCGGAACCGGCGATTGCCATGACGTCGAACACTTCGATCATGCCCGTCACCGTGCCGAGAAGACCCAGCAGAGGACAAAGCGCGACCAGCACTCGGATATAGGCGAGACCATCTTCGAGTTGCATGCGCATCTCGGAGACTCGGAGACGACGGATCTGGTGGGCTGCCCAGGACGAGTGATCGTCCCGCGCCTGCCAGTCCCGCTGTACCCCGTCAGCCACGCCCGGGAAGACCCTATAGAAGTAGTAGAAGCGCTCGAGCATCAGCGTCCACATCACAATCGTGATGAGACCAATGAAGTTGAGTACGCCACCACCTGTTTCCAGGAAGGCCTGCACGTCCAGGATCATCTGACTCATATGTCAGACCTCTTATTCCTGCTGGGCGATGAGGCCCGCGCTCTGCTCGTCGAGGGTGTCGACGATCTTCTTCGTGTTATTCGCAAGGGCAGCATGGAGCAGCACCAGCGGAATGGCCGTCACTAGACCAAGCATGGTCGTCACGAGCGCTTCCGAAATACCACCAGCCATCATTCGCGGGTCACCAGCACCGAAGAGTGTGATCGACTGGAAGGTCCGGATCATGCCCGTAACCGTTCCAAGAAGACCCATCAGCGGGGCGACGACCGAGACGATTCGCACGAGCCAGATGAAGCTCTCGAGCTTGCCCGATTCCCGGAGCACGACTTCGTCGAGCATCAGCTCGAGCTGTTCGCGGTCCGCGTCGGGGTTGTCCGCGGCGACGGCCAGGATTCGACCGAGCGGGTTGGTCGTGTCGGGGCGGCTGTTCTTCTTCTGGGCGGAGACCTTTCGGCCAACGATGAAGAGCTGAACCATCTTAAAGATGCCCAGGAGTCCAGCCATGATGCCGAGCGTGATGACCGTGTAACCAACCGCGCCACCTTCCGGCAGACGTTCGATCAGGTCACGACTCTCGATGAGGACCGCGAGCAGCGATCCGCGCGAGGGGTCGACTGCGAGACCCGTAAGGCCTTCGCCGCCGGCTTCGTATTCGCCGACGGTGTCGAGGAAGCGTGATGGGGGCTGGCGCGAAAGCGTCTGGAGCTTGCCTTCGTTCGAGTCCCAAAGGAGGTATGCGCCGTCGGCGACGACGGTGAATACGCCTGCGCGGGTGACCGTCTGCTTGTTGATCCCGGTGGCCGTGTAGACATCGGCCTCGTAGCTGACGATCTTGCCCTGCTCATTCATCTCGTTGAGCATCTCTGCCCAGAGCCGTTCGAGCTCGGCGATCGACGGGAGTTCCTTGCTCTTACCTAAGTTTTCAAGGAACTCGACGCGCTCACGACCGAACTGCGAAGTGGTGATCGAGGCTTCGACGTTGCCGCGAGTATCACCAGCCATTTGCCGTGTCACACCGAAGAGCTCGCCGAGGTTGCCCATGCGCTGTTCGAGGGCTGCCTCCAGTTCCTGGATCGTGACTTCATTCTCTTGGTAAGTCTTCTCAAGTGCCTGGCTGCGCGCCTCTTCGCGCGCTTCCTTGCCACGGGCATCAGCGAGCATCTGCTGCTGATCATCACGAGCACCGACGAAGCGCTTTTCGCGCGCCACATCTTCTCGGCTCTCGACATTGAAGCCAGCACGGACCTTCTCGAGGAGATCATCCGCGGAAGTCGCCTGCGGTACGTCGATGACCATCGCCGGCGGCTCTTCCGCCGCCTCCTGCGCTATCGCAACCAGCGGCAGCAGCGCGACGAGCGCGGCCGATGCAACGAGGTTCTTCAGAGTTCTAATCGTCATTCGCTTGCCTTCTGTGAATCCACAGGGGTTTACGGAAATCGTTTGGTTCGCGAATCGCATCAGCCGTTTCCTCCGGCGATCGCCGCCTTGGGCAGAGGGACGCGGATCAGCTGCGGAGCAGCCTGCTTCTTGGCAACGCGCAGACCTTCGTCGATCCAGTTCGCGTAGTCGCCCTTCTCAAGAAGGTTCCACTCGCGATCATTCTGATTCCAGACGCCATATTCGTCCAAGTCACGGGTCCTGTACATCAGACCGATGCGGCCGATGCGGAGGAAGTCGACGGGAACTTTTTGGCCGGCATTCTCAAGGGTGCCGGGCTGGGCGTCGATCGTGCGGCCGTAGTCGCCTTCGATCTGGTACGCCTCAAGGATGCGGCGGTAGCGCTCGGGCTCAGCAACATCCGATTGGCGCATCAGCACGCGAAGACCAGCGACACGATTCGTGCGCTCGTCGACCAGGAACGGAACGTCAAACTTCACGAACTGGTCGAGTGCTTCGATCATCTTGAGCATCAGCGGCGTCACCGCTCGGCCGACTTCCTCGACGCCATCGATCTGGCGCTGGAGGCTCGTGAGTTCTTCGTTCTGCGAAACGATGACCTCGGAGAGTGATCGATTGAAGATCTGAAGCGATTCGATCTTCTTATTCGTCAGCCGAAACTCAGCGATCAGGCTGTCGGTCGCAGAAGCGATCTCTTCGACACGCTTCTGTGACTCGGCACCGGCCTCGTTCGCAGCTACACGCGCATCGATCGGAGGATCGAGCTGCTGTGCAGAAGCGGTCGAGACGCAAAGCGCCGTCATCGCAACGGCGGAAACCGTCGCTGCGGCCCAGTGAGTGGCATTGACGATCCCGATCGTCTTCGCCCTAAAGCTCATCATGCAAATTCTCCTCGGTCCCCACCGGACCAGATTCGACTGACTATCTAGTTGATCTTCGATCAAAACCGGTTGTTAGGTGCGAATGCCGTTCGCCCATCGACTTTGATCGTCTTCCTAATTCCTCGATCGATTCGATCGAGGCAATACGTCTTAGCCCCGTGCCCCTTCGGATTGCCGAAGCGCGAGGGAGCCGAACACTAGTATGGATAACTTCATCCCGCGCCCCATTCAATTGGCTGGTCAATCAGCCCTCGACAGCATATTCGCGTCGCATCGTCTGTAATGTAGACCCCGCTCGAGAGACGAAGATCCGTCCTCCTCTATTGGTGATCGCATCAATCTGACGTGGCGGCTCGAGCAATCGAGCGAGTGGAATCGAGATGTTGTCCTCCGCAGGCTTTGCGCCGCGGAACGATTCCGGCCGAAGGGTCCCATTCATTGATGATTCCGCCGTCTTTCCTCACATGTCCAATGCCGCTAGAGCAGAGGATTGAGGGGGACAGTGAAGTCAATGAGGACATCTTGGGTAGAAACTCCTGTCGCGAATCCGAATGAGCCGTGAATCCGGCCTTTGATAGGGACATCACTTGGGAGTGTTCTTGGGCGCGGCCGTATTCTTTCGCAGGTGATCGAGTTTTCCAAGCGATATTTTGGGTTTAGATGGAACTCTTGCGGGCGCGGGGGCACGCAGGGAGCCGGAATTCGAGGCGCTAGTGGGAGTCTCGCAACCTGAAGCCGAGTTAGCTTCCTAGACGGACCCGGGGGCGCCCTGCGGCGAAGCCCCCGCGGATGACCTGGGCGCTGCGATCCTATACATGCGTGGTCCGCCCTTCCGAGGCTTCTCGCTTCGGCTTATGATTGGCGCCATCGCAGCAATCCCGCGGCGATTGGCCGTATACCCACAATGCCCCGGAGTGCAGATGCGCGTCGCGCTCTTCGTCCCCTGCTACGTCGACCAGCTACGCCCTCAAATCGGCTTCGCCACCCTCGACCTTTTAACGGCCGCCGGGTTCGAAGTCGATTTCCAGGAGGAAGTGGTCTGCTGCGGCCAGCCCTTCTTGACCGCAGGCGAAACCAAGCGAGCCGCGGCCCTTGGGGCACGCTTCGTTGACGCCTTCCAGAATGTGGAAGCGATCGTCACGCCCTCCGGCAGCTGCGCCGCGACGCTGCGGCGACACTTGGAGCCTCTAGTCGCTGCCCCGGCCGCGGCGGCGGTCGCCGCCAAAACCTTCGAACTATGTGAATTCCTTACGAAAGAGGCCGCGTGCCCTCCGCTATCGCGCCCTTTTCCTCATCGTGTCGGCCTCCACGCAAGCTGCCACGGCCTGCGCGAACTGGGGCTGGGCACGCCGACGGAAACACGAGCCGCGCCCAGAATCGACCCGGCCAGGGAATTGCTCAGCCAGATCCCCGAGCTCGAGATCACTTCCCTCGACCGCCGAGATGAATGCTGTGGTTTCGGCGGGACCTTCTCGGTCGAAGAGGCGGCTGTCTCGGCACGCATGGGCCTCGACCGGCTCGAGGATCACGGGCGCGGTGGGGCAGAGATCGTCACGTCGACGGACGTCTCGTGCCTGCTCCACCTGGAAGGCCTATCCCGAAGACGAACCCTGCCCTTCGAGATTTTTCACATCGCCGAAATCCTTGCCGCCAGTGCTCTCGGCCATGATCTCCGTGCCTCCGCCGAGTCTCGCTGATGGGTCACGTAGACCGCGCACGCGAATTCGTTCGCGACGAAAGTCGAACAAAATGGCACGACGAATCCCTTTGGTTCGTCCGCGCGAAGCGGGACGAGGCCGCAGATACTGTCCCTGATTGGGAGGCGCTCCGGGACGAGGCGGCCACGATCAAGCGCGACGTCCTATCCCGGCTGCCCGATCTCTGGCGCCAATTCGAGACGGCGGCCACCGAAGCTGGGGCCGTGGTGCATTGGGCGCGGGATGCGGAGGAGCACAACCAGATCGTCGCGAATTTACTCGAGGAACGGGGCGTTCGCCGCGTTGTGAAGAGCAAATCGATGCTCACCGAAGAATGCGGGCTCAATCCCTTTCTCGAAGCGCGCGGGATCGAGATCATCGATTCCGACCTCGGCGAACGAATCGTGCAGCTTCGAAACGAACCCCCCAGCCATATAGTGATGCCCGCGATCCATTTGAAGCGCTCCGAAGTCGGGAAGCTCTTTGAAAAGGAAATGGGTGCCCCAGTGGGGCTCGATGACCCGGACGCCCTGACGGCCCTTGCTCGACAAGACCTGCGCAAAAGATTCCTCGCGGCCGAAGCGGGTATTACGGGCGTCAACTTCGCCGTCGCCGAAACAGGTTCTTTCGTCGTCGTCACGAACGAGGGCAACGCAGACCTCGGCACTGCCCTCCCCTCCCTACACATCGCGTGCGTAGGCCTTGAGAAGATCATCCCTGCTCCCGGCGACCTCGCGCCCTTCCTTCGGCTGCTCGCCCGATCGGCCACCGGCCAGCCCATCTCTGCCTATACCTCTCATTTCCGTGGACCGCGCGAAGCGGACGACGCAGAGAGCTCCGCCCCGGCGATGCATATCGTCATCGTCGACAACGGCCGCAGCGACCTCCTCGCCCAGCCTGCCTTTCGCGACGCCCTCGCCTGCATCCGCTGTGGCGCTTGTCTCAACACTTGCCCGGTCTACCGACGCAGCGGCGGACATAGCTACGGCACAACGATTCCGGGGCCGATCGGGTCGGTCCTCGAACCGAGTCGCGACCCCAAGGCCCACGCCGAACTTCCCCACGCATGCACGCTTTGCGGATCGTGCACCGACGTCTGCCCTGTCCGCGTCCCGCTCCATCACCAGCTCCTGACATGGCGTGCGCATCTCGCAGAGGGTGGACACCATCCGACGCGCCGCCGAGTTGCCTTCGGACTCGCGAGCCGACTCTTCGCGCATCCGCGCGCGTACGAAATCCTCACCAAGGCGGGGCGAATGGTCGCGAGGCGCCTACCGGCTGCATGGCTCAATCGCCTAACTTCGCCCTGGACTGAAGCACGCGCCCTTCCGCCCATTCCCGCAAGAAGCTTTCGCGAACAGATGCGGGCGCGGGAGCGTCAGGCCGAGAGGGGGCCGCGATGAACGCGCGTGACCAAATTCTGGCAGCGCTTGCGCGACACCCAGCCCCACCGGTCGAACCGGTGCGCCCTGAAAGTCGGCCCGAGATGCCGCCGAATCCATGGTCGGTCCTCGAGGAGCGGCTTGCGCAGAATGGCGGCCGGCTAGTGCACTCGCATTCCGGCGAATGGATTGATTCGGTGCGGTGGCCTCGCGAATTCGCTGAGCTCACTCATATCTACGTCGCAAAGGATGTACCGGATTCACCGCCGGCTCCGCCTGCATCACAACTTTCCTCAACAGCACAACCAAGCACCCTCACGTCACGCGGTGTCGGCGCAACCGCCAAAGCCGTGCGGGATCTTGAACCACTCGAGGTGACCGTGCTGCACGCCGAATTTGCGGTCGCGGAGAACGGTGCGGTTTGGCATGTCCCCGCCTCCCCGCTCGAGCGCACCGCAGCGCTGCTTGCGGAACACCTGATTGTTTTGGTGCCTGCTTCGTCACTGGTGGCGACACTCCACCATGCCTACGAACGGATCGCCCTCGCCGAGATCCGTTTTGGGTGGTTCCTTTCGGGTCCCTCCAAGACGGCGGACATCGAGCAGTCCCTGGTGCTCGGAGCCCACGGTCCGCGCACAATGCAACTGGTCGCGCTCGAGTCCTAGGCAACCGGCTCGCCTCCGGCGACTCCCAGACCACACGCAACCCGCCGGATTCGATCGGCAATTCCGCGTTGGAACTCGGCGAATTGATGAGCCACGCGCTACAAACCCACCTCCACGTTCATGCCGTCATGTGAAGTCCAATCATTCTGGGCTTGGCTTACCGGCGGAGGATGCCGACAGGTCATCATGGATCTGCGATTTGTACTCCTGCTCGTCTGTTTCTTCGTTTCCGGGTTTGCCGCTTTGCTTTATCAAACGGCATGGACCCGCGAATTCGCATTCCTCTTCGGAACTTCCGAACTCGCCGTAGTCGCGGTGCTCGCGGCCTATATGGGCGGGCTCGCCGGCGGGGCCGCGATCGCTTCGCGTGTCGTCGGTCGGCTGAAGCGCCCGGTCCTGGCCTATGGCCTACTCGAGCTCGGCATCGCCGTCGGCGCGCTCTGCGTTCCGTTCATGATCCGCGCCGTCCAAGCCGCCTATATTGGCGTGGCTGGCGGACTCGACGCGCCGCCGGAAACGATGGCCCTCTCGACCGCGCTCTTCCATCTCTTGGGTTCGTTCATAGTCCTCTTCCCGTGCACGGCACTCATGGGGGCAACCCTTCCGCTCCTGGCACGTTATGCCGTTTCAGAAGACGCCCAAGTCGGCCCCCGCATCGGCATCCTCTACGCCGTGAACACCTTCGGCGCGATCGCCGGGACTCTGATTGCAGCTTTCTATCTCTTGCCCGCAATCGGCCTCCGACAGACGGTCTACGTAGGCATCGCCGGCAACGCCGTCGTCTTTCTCGCAGCCGCCGCCCTCGCCCGAGGGATCGCCGGCATGCCCGCCGACGAAAACAACGCTCACGTGCGCAACACCAGCTTCCACTGGATCCTCCCGGCAATGACGATCTCTGGAGTCGTCTCCTTCATCTACGAAGTCCTCTGGACGCGGATGCTCGGCCATGTATTAGGCGGAAGCACGGCAGCCTTCGCATCTATGCTCTCCAGTTTTTTGCTAGGCATCGCCCTCGGCAGCGCCCTCGCCTCTCGCTTTGCATCCACCCGGGAAGCGGCTGCCCGCGGATTCGCCCTTGCACAACTCGGCGCCGGTATATTCGGCTATCTCGCTTTCCGCAGCGTCGAACGATTGCCTGATATCGCCCATGCCGTTGGCGCGAGCCCCGCAGCGCCCGCGGCCGGAGCCGCCGCCGCAGGGATAATGCTCTTACCAGTCACGTTATGCATCGGCGCAACGTTCCCCTTCGGCGTTAGGCTCCTCGCCCGAGACGCCGATGAGGCCGCCGGAGTCAGCGGACGTGTCTACGCTTGGAATACTGCGGGCTCGATCATCGGTGCAATCCTCGCAGGATTCTTCCTATTGCCGGCCCTCGGTCTCGAGAACACCGCCTTAGTCGGCGTCCTCACAAGCCTGACCCTCGCCGTCACCGCAGCCATGCTCGCAACCCCTCGCCACACCGTGGTCGCCGGCCTTGCAGCCGTCGGCCTGCTCGCCGCGATCGTCGGCGGCGTCCCGCAGCCGACGGGCCTACTCATGCATTCCGCCATGTCCGGGGCTCGAATGGCCGGCGAGCTCTACTACTTAGGTGTCGGCCGCTCCGCGACAGTGACGGTCCTAGAGGATTCCCTCGGCTGGCGTCTCCTGACGAACGGGCTTCCCGAATCAGGCGTATCGCGCAAACACGTACCCGATCTCCGCTTCAACGAGACGGCTTGGCTTTCGCTCCTGCCGACCGCCGCCAGACCCGATACCAAAGAAATGCTGATCATCGGCCTAGGCGGCGCCAAGACCCTCGAAGCCACGGCCAAAACCGTCCGCTCCATCGATGTGATCGAACTCGAAGTCGAGGTCGTAGTCGCCAATAAGCTCATGCCTCGGCAGATCGATCCCTTCGCGGATCCCCGGGTCACGCTCCGCCTCGGAGATGCTCGCGGCGCGATGCACCTGACCGACAAGACCTACGACGCGATTGTCTCGCAGCCGTCCCATCCCTGGACTTCCGGCGCCTCGCATCTCTACACGCGTGAGTTCTTTGAACTCGTCGACGACAAACTCAATCCCGGTGGCATCTTCATTCAGTGGATCGGCCGGGGCTTCGTCGACACGAATCTCTTAGGCAGCCTATCCGCCGCGATGACGGACGTATTCCCCCACGTCCAAATCTTCCGCCCCGTTCCGGCTGCTCTTGTCTTCGTCGCATCTGATCAGCCGATCGATCTGGCGAAATCCGGACCGATCGCACTCGCCGCCGCGCCGCAAGACTTCGGCCGCGCTGGTGTGCACCGCACCGAAGACCTCCTCGCCAGTCTCGCCCTCGACGACGAAGGCGTACGCGCTTTTGGCGAGGGCCAGCCGATCAACACGGATGACCACAATCGCCTAGCAACAACCCGACTGCCTCGCGGGTCCAGCGCAGTGCCCCTCAACAAAGCACTCCAGGCAAAATTCACGTCTCTTGAGCCGCTCGATGATACGCGACTCGAAGGCCTCGAAGTCGAGGCGCTGCTACGACGAATGGCGTGGAATGGCGAACGAGAACGAGCGGCGCGACTCGCTTCCGAACTCGATGGCGCGACGATGCACGCCACCCGTGGCTGGCTGGCCGCGGACGCGGGCCAGATTCCCCGGGCACGCGCACTCTTCGCCACCGCTTTCGAACTCGATCCACAAAACGCTGCGACACGAGCTGGCCTGATTCGCTGCTACTCGCGCGACTTTTTCGCGAAGCTGCCCGAGGACATTCCGTTTACGGAGCGAGAACAAGTCGTGCTCCGGGCCGTGAAGCTCCGCATCGACCAAAAATGGGACGAAATCACGAAGATCGATTCGGCGCTTGCTGAGATCGGCCCCGACGACATGCTCTACGGAAGCGCCATCTCAATGCGTGGACTGTGGCGAATCCAGATCGGAACGAAGGCACAAGCCCGCGAAGCCGTCGACCTCTACGACCAGGCCCTCACTCGCTACCGAACTCGCGAGAACTACTACCACCGCGTTCGCGCCGCCGCGGCCGCTGGGGAAACCGAAATGACTTGGGTCGGCCTCAACCACTTTACGAGCAGGCCCAAGATCGGCCCGCCACACGTGGTTCGAGAATTGTTGTCCATCGTTCGCGACCTTGGGGAAGCGCCGCCTCTGCACGCGGACGTGCCCGGCCGGCTGAACCAGGCCGCTCGGGCAACTGGCCGAGGGCGCGCCCAGCCCTGAGCGGCCAGCGTGGTCCCGCCTTACGCTGCCATCCTCCAAGATGGGCGGGGTTTCTCCGCCCCGGTTAGTCGCCGGGCTCATGACGGTGCTTCGCACAGAATGCGATTGCGCCGATTATGGCCCCCAGGCCTGGATTCCTGCGGTTTTTCCAGCGCGCGACTTTGGAATTTTTGGTTAAACTCAGCGCCATGATGAAGATCTCCTTCGAGCTCAGCGACAAAGACCTCCGTTATTTTCGACAGGTTCTCCAGAAAGTCCGCAAAGGACAGAGCGCCGAAAATGAGGGTGTCGTCCTCAACGAAGCCCGAGCCCTGCTCATCGAGGTCAAGGAGACCCAGGCGCCGGAATTCGTCCGCACCCGAATCGCGCAGCTCGGCAAGCTGATCGATATGGTCGAGGACAACGATTGGCGCCTCGAGGGTGCGGATCGTAAGCGCGTCCTCAATGCCCTCGCGTATTTCGCGGATCCGGATGATCTGATCCCCGACCGCGTCCCCGGCCTTGGCTACCTCGATGACGCCATCATGGTTGAGCTCGTCGTCCAGGATTTGAAGCACGAAATCGAAGCCTTCGATGCCTTCGTCGAATACCGCAAGCTGAAGCGGAAGGAGAAGAAGGGCGACGCTGATACCCTCGACAAGCGCCGTGTATCGCTCCAGGGACGTATGCGTCGTAGACGTCGCGGAGACCGAGATCGCCATGCACGTACGCGAGGACGGAACCCGATTTCGCTCTGGTAGCCCTCCTCACAGCAGGCAGTGGTGACCAGATAGGCATCACGCCACCCGGATACTTCAGACGCCAGTTCCCTAAGGGACTGACGGAATCACCGAAGGACTCCTGCATGTGGGGTTTGGGTTGTGGTAAAACTGCGCCTGAGGGTCCAGCGGTGTGTCATCTGCACGCACTTTTGATCTGGATCTCGGAGACGGATCGCCCATGGGAATGCGCATTTTGGGTTGGGGCACGGCCCTACCCGATAAGGTCGTAACAAACGCCGACCTCGAGAAGACCCTCGACACGAGTGACGAGTGGATTATCGAACGAAGTGGCATTCGCGAGCGCCGGGTCGGTGACTCCACGACCGACCTCGCCGTCGGCGCGGGTCGTGCGGCCATCGAACAGGCCGGTGTCGACCCCGCTTCTATCGGCCTCATGATCCTGGCAACGACGACACCGGATCAGCAAGTTCCCGCGACTTCGGCCCAAGTTCATCACGAGCTCGGACTCAGCGGAGGCGCTTTCGACCTCAATGCGGCGTGCTCGGGCTTTGTCTACGCACTCGTCACAGCCAACGCCATGCTCAGCACCGGCCCGAAGAGAATTCTCGTCGTCGGCGCGGAAACCCTCTCCCGCATCACCGACTGGACCGACCGCAATACCGCCGTGCTCTTCGGCGATGGCGGCGGTGCACTCGTCGTCGAATCGGTCCCGGACGAGGGACAACTGCTTGCATGGGATCTCGGACTCGATGCCGAGGCGCGCCATATTCTCCAGGCGGACCATGGCGGCTATATCAAGATGGACGGACGCGAAGTATTCAAACGCGCAGTCCGCGTCATGGTCGACTCCGCTAAGCGCACCCTCGAGCAGGCGAAGGTCCGACCCGACGAAGTAAAACTTCTGGTTCCGCACCAGGCAAATATCCGAATCATCCAGGCCGCCTGCGACCGCCTCGGGATCGATCGTGAGAAAGCCGCACTCGTGATGCATCGCACGGGCAACACCTCCAGCGCCTCGATTCCACTCGCACTCGTCGATGCGATCGAGCAGGGACGCCTCGAAGATGGCGATCTTGTATTGCTCGCCGGCTTCGGTGCAGGAATGACCTGGGGCAGCGCACTCATTCGCTGGCAGACCTAACCCATTCTTAGTATGGATCGCTGAACGGGCGAATCGTGGGCGTCGTACTCAGCGCCTCTAGTTCATTCGTTGGCTCCTTCGTTAGTTCCCTCGTTTTCCCCGCCCCGTAGTTCAGGGCTTCTTCAAGCAGGATTTAAGCATGACCGAGAAACGTCGCGTCGCGATCACCGGAGTCGGCGTCGTCTCTCCCGTGGGCATCGGAACCGAGGCCTACTGGCAGGGACTCCTCGCGCCCCAACCCACCGAAGAGCGGCGCGTCCACGACTTCGATCCGAAGGACTACTACGACGACCCGAAAGCGATTCGCCGAGCGGACCGCTTCGAGCAATTCGCCGTGGCAGCCTCTCTACAAGCTGTGGCACAGGCAGGGAAGCTCACAGCCGACCCCGAACGCATAGGCGTCCTCGTCGGAACCGGAATCGGCGGCGTCATCACCCACGAAGCCCAGACCAATGTGCTCGAGAACAAGGGCGCGCGACGCGTCTCGCCCTTTACCGTGCCTATGATGATGGCCAATGCCGGCGCCGCCGCAGTGTCGATGCGACACGGCTTTCAAGGCCCCTGCGAAACAATCTCGACCGCCTGCGCGACCGGCACCCACGCGATCGGAACCGCGGCGCGATGGATCCAATGGGGACTTTGTGACGCCGTTATCGCAGGCGGCAGCGAAGCCGGCATGTCGGGCATCGCAGTGGCGGGCTTCGGCAACATGAAAGCGATGTCCCCCGCCGGCATCTCACGTCCCTTCGACGCAGGTCGCGACGGGTTCGTGATCTCTGAAGGCGCGGGCCTCTTGATGCTCGAGGAGTGGAGCCTCGCGGAGGCGCGGGGCGCAAATATTCTCGGCGAAATCTTAGGATCCGCCAGCCTCGCCGATGCACACCACATCACAGCGCCCGCTCCCGAGGGACGCGGCGCGGTTCGGTGTATGCAAGCCGCCATGGACGATGCCGGCCTAACACCAGATGCGATCGCACATATCAACGCGCACGGAACTAGCACTCCGCTCAATGATGCGGCGGAAGCCCAGGGCATTGCTCAGCTCTTCGCGTCGCCGGGTCCGATCGTGACATCGATCAAGGGCGTCACCGGGCATTCGCTCGGGGCCGCGGGTGCGCTTGAAGCGATCGCCGTATTGCTCTCCATGCAACACGGATTAATTCCGCCGACAGATGGACTCGAGTCGTATGATCCCGAGCTCCCTTTGATCGATGTCGTTCAGAAGGAAGCCCGTGCATGGACGCCGGGGCCGTCGCTCTCGAATTCTTTCGGCTTCGGCGGTCACAACGGCACTCTCGTGATTGGTCCCGCCCTCGGCCCTGCCTGAGCCGCGCAGATCACTGCCGGGGCAGCGTTCTAGGGCCACACAGAGCGCTGCCACGATCATGGGTCCTCTGCTGGGTACTCCGATGGCACTCCGCCAGCAGGCCCGCTTCTTTCCGCCAGTTCCCCGATTTTCACGACTTCTAGGGTCGATTACGAATGCCCCTGCAACAAAACGTCCAGTCCCCCCGTGGGTCGGAACGTATTGGGGTCGCCTAGGCCCTTACTCTCCGAACCCACAGCGATGGTGTTGTGGACGGAGGAATGCATCCGATGGAACGGAAAAAGCTTTTCAATAATCGACTGATCGTCACGAGTGGACTCTTGATCGTGGGGCTCGTGATCGCGAGCGCTGCAGAAGCTGGCGACCGCCACCGCAATCACCGCCGAGATGACGCCCGCCGCGCAGAGGCGCGAGAAGACGTCCGAGATGCCCGCGACTACGATCGGCGACTCGATCGGCGTGGTCGGGCGATCGATGCCCACCTCGACGTATTCGCTCTATTGGCCGCGGCAACAGGCAATTACGACCTTGCCTATGAGCTCGACCGCAAGGGCGACCGCATAGAGCGACGACTCGACCGCCGAGGCGATCGTATCGTACGAGATGCACGCCACGATCTTCGCGACACGCGACGTCACTCGTCGAACCAAAACAACTACAAGCACAATGCCCGACACCGTCGAGACCATGACTGGAACCGCCGGGATCGGAGTCACCGCAATGATTGGAACGATCGGAAGAAGCATGATCGCAAGCACGACCACAAGCGTCATGAAAAGCGCAACAAGCGGAATCGGAAGCGGGATTCGAAGCGGGATCACGACAAGCATCGAAATGACAATTCCGCGCACCGACAGTCGGATACCACGGATAAGGGCGTGCGACTTCATCGGAACCTGATTCAGAATCGTTCGTTCCGATAGCAAAGGACGAAAAAATGAGGGTCCTAACCACTATTCGCCCACGGCGCAGGACATAGGGAATGACTCGGGGGATCGCGTAAAGCGGTCCCCCGATCTCGTTTCGGGCCCCGGGGCCGAGACTTTGGTGGTCACGGGTTCCGTGGCACACTCACGTGGAGTTCAACTAGGACGCGATAAGAGTGCAGGCCCGAGCCATCCCATCATCCACAGCGTCCCGACCGGAGCCCCGGGCGGAGCGCACAGAACCGACCCTAATCGGCGACGCGAAAGCCGAGAGCCCCGCCTTGCGGGACACGGTCACGGGCCGCGCATTCACGAGACGACTCGACCGCCTATCGGTCTGGAGCTTCGTTCTCCTTTGGCTCCTCGCCGTGATCTCGCGCATTCCTGAATTCGTCCGAGCGACCCCAAGCCTCGAGTACCTGCTGCTCTTCGGAATCGGCCCCCTCGCCGGATACGTCTTGGCAGATTTCATCGCTGGCGCCGCACATTGGTTTGCCGATCGATTCTTTGAAAGCGAAACCCCCTGGATCGGCCCGCTCTTGATCGCACCCTTCCGAGCACATCACGTCGACCCGCAGAGCATCTCGCGGCACGACTTTTTCGAAGTCTCCGGAAATAATGCTCTCGCAACATTGCCCGTGGTCGCTCTACTCTTCTTTGTTCCGGCGGATGCTAGTTTCGCCGCGCGGCTCAGCTTCGTTACGATCGCTAGCCTAACCCTCGCTCTCGTCGCAACGAACCAACTCCATGGCTGGGCCCATTCCGTGGAGCCTCCCGCGATCGCGCGATGGCTCCAGCGCCGACGGCTCGTGCTCACCCCCCGCGCACACGCGCGGCATCACAGAAGCCATGACCGCTCCTACTGCGTCACATCGGGATGGCTGAACCCGGCCCTCGACCGGCTCCGCTTATTCGACGCTCTCGAACATATCTTTAGATTCGGCTGCGCCGAAAAAAAACGAACGGACTAACGATGGATTCCGGATTTTCCTGGCATGCCGCCTACTACAGCGAACTCCAATCCCTTTATGCGCTCTGGCTCGCACCCCTGGCTTTTCTGGCGTGGCGCGCCGCGGTCCCAGCAGATATCAGCCGAGCACGCGTGCCAGAAGCCGCACGCTTCGTCTCGCAGCTGACGTTTTTCTTCGCCGTCGCCACCATGCTCGACCCGCTCTGTACGGGGCCCCTCGCCAATAGTCAGGCCATTTCCGGGACTTTCGCAGCGACCCTGATCTTGTTCTTCTTCGTGCTACTCGGTGACCTCCGCGTCCTCCTACTCACGATTGGCGTTGCTCGACCCGAACGAACATGGCGCCAGAACCTCGGCTGGGCCGGGGGGACAACGCTCGTCGTCCCCGTCGTGACGGGTCTAATCTACGGCACGCTCAACTTCCTCATAGACGATCTCCATAGCCAAGCGCTCTGGATGATCTACGAGAGTGGGTTCCTCGTGTTATGCGTGACACTGTCCAGGCAATGGCTTCCGCGAACCCTCGAGGGCGACCCACTCGCAGACGCGAAGACCACGTACATACGGTCCATCTTCGGCTACAGCGCCGCCTACTACGCACTTTGGCTCATTGCCGACGTATTCATTGCGGTCGCCGACCTCGACCTGGGCTGGGCGATCCGCATGGTGCCGAACCAGCTCTACTACGCGTTCTGGGTACCCTTCGCCTACCGAGGGTTCTTCTCCGTCGAAGCCGGCGTTTCGGGGAACGCTGCACGGTAACCAGAGATCAGAAGATCAACCCAGGCTGTGAGGTACCGCTGCCCGCGTTCGCCAATCGCGGCAGACGGGTCGCCTAGCACTCCAGATTCGGCATTCGGTCGCAAGCTCGGGTAGAAAAGGCCCTGCGCCTCACCAGGCTCGACCATGCGTCCCGGAACAAGGTGCTCTTCGCGGATTGACCCTGGCCGTAGATGGGCGACTAGACTGGTTTCGTACTCGCCGGCATGTGGCCCCGCCGCAAGTGGCGAGAGTGCCTCTGCCTCGACGACCTGCGACTGCATTGCCCCAACCCGGAGGTCCGTCTCGATTCGGAGCGTGAGCGGAAGAACCGACTCGCAGAGTCGCGGTCCCATTTCCGCCAAGGCGTCGAGATTCCCACCATGCGCGGTAAAAAGAAACGCCCGCTCAAAACCATGACGGGAAAGCGACCGCAGCAAATCCACAAGCAAGGCCTCAAGAGTCGCAGGTTCTATATGCAGGGTCCCCGCGAAATCCAGATGCTCGCTGGCACATCCCACCGGGATGGCAGGGAGCGCAACCGCATCCCCAAGCTTCTCTTCGAGCGACTGCAACAGCGCTTCGGCGATCCATCGATCCGTGCCGAGAGGAAGGTGTCGTCCATGCTGCTCGATCGAGCCGAGGCCTAGCAGTGCCGTTCGGCAACCCGCCGCAACCCGCGCTTCAGCCTCCGGCCAAGTGCGCGACTCCCATGCAACCGAGGAGGCGGCAAGGGAATAGGCGGCGGGCGGATTCAAAAATGCGCCGGAATGATCGTCCGGCAAGTCGGGACTTGCTCCATAGAGCGCGGCCTCCCGGTCTGCCCCGGGCCAGTTCACTAGGTCCGTTTCGACCTCGGTGATCGCACGTAATACGAAAACATCGAAAATCGCTTCGAGCTCAATCGCCGCGATAGGCCAAGGCAGAGTCGCATCGACGACCCGCAGCCAATGCCGCGCCGGGTCCAAAGTCGAGCGGAACCGCGCAAGCCAGCTCTCTTCTTCTTGGTCTCGACCTTTGCGCCCCGCAGCAATCTTACTCGCCTGGGCCCCAGGCATAGCTGCTCTTATGTAGAGGATCGAAGCCGGTTCCTCCGCGATGCTCTGCAAAGGTCCATGTGCGAATTCGAGTACGTCCACGGCTCGAGGACGCGGTCGCAACAAGCCTTCCGCCAGCTTGAGTGAAAGCTGGTCCACGAACTCCAGCGCACCGTCTTCAGAAACTAAGACCAGCGTCCGGTCAGAGGAAAAGAAGGAAGAGACGCTTTCGTCCGGCCCGAAGATCGCGTCCGCGCGCGTTTCCGCGTTGTCCTGCGCGCCGCGCAGCGCTTCCGCTTCAAAGGTGAGAGCCGGCGCAGATTCAAGACGCATCGAAGCCAAGCTGCGCAGCAGACTCCAAGACACCGCGTACCCTGCCCGTGCACCGATCACTCGAAGCAGTACACCGTATTCCGTGCCGGCGCCGAGATCGACTCGAACCACCCCTCTGCGATCGAGCGCGTCGAGCCAGCTCGCCTTTTCTGCCGGCACTTCTTCGCCGGCCTCCATACCCAGGCCCGTCACAAGAATGACTCCGCGCCAAGCTTCGGCATGGGACAAAGCGAAGCGCGCGTTTGCGCTGAGGCCCTGGGAGAAGACGATTAGCCAGTCTCGGTCGGCTCCGGGCGGAGGCGCGGCCGCTAACGCACCCGTCGAAACAAAACGCGACGGCTGCCCGCAGAATCGCGTCGCGACTTCGGCGAGGTGACGCGCATGGCCCTCTGATGTGCCGATACCGGTCGCCACTAGCATCCTGGGAAGTCGGTGGCGAAGTGCCTTCAGTACTGACATCTCAGAGGGGATGCTCTGTACCACCAAAGATGCGGCCGCCATTCGCGAGGCAACTAACTCTCGACCGCGTGCCGCGGATTCCTTACCGGTAGCCTTCGCACTCGAGGCTGCAGAGCTGTCACCCTCACTCACTCCGGTCACGCTCATCGAAATGGATCTGAACCGCACCGAGTCCGCGCTCACGAATCGCAAGCAGCGCCCGCGCGAGTGCAGGACGTCCTTGGGCTCTCGACTCGCCCGTCTCTTCGCTTAGTGCTGCTTGCAGAAAGGGGAGCCGGTCCAGCAATCCCATCGTGACTGTATTCTCCATGGGCAGTGGCGCATCCGTCGTGCCGTCGCCGAGAGACAGCAAAACCGACTCACGTTCCGAGTCGCGGTCATAGACCACGCTCATGCGAAACCAAGTCGTACCCTCTTTATCCGTCACATCTGCAGGCAGTGCGACTGGGAGGAAATACGAAGCGGTCACGACGCGGCGCGCATTTCCCGGCAACGCGAATGGCTCGAAGACACGTACCGGAAAGGGAGGCAGCGCTCCTGCGTGACGATCAGCAATCGCGAGATCGTGTCCTGAGTCTTGCTTGGCGCTCAAGTAGTCGCGATTAAACTCTGAACTCGGCCCGTGAATCGACTCCAAACCTGCGAGTTCGATTTTCTCGCTTCGCAGCGCCTCGCCGACCGCAGCGGCCTTCACCGGGTTATTAGTCAACAGCCGAATCGGTGCACGAATGCCTAACATCCGGCTCATCGGGGCGACGATGTCATAGCTCCGCAAGTCCGCTGGAAGCCCCATCGAACTATACGCCTCAAATGTGTTCACGCGATTCTCACTGGCTTGCACGATCATTCGATCTCGCGCCTTCGCCGTGAGTCCCGCCCCTCGTCCTTCTTGAAGCAGATAGAAGACAACACCGCGGCCGGCTTCGGCCATCGTGCCAAGTGCGCCTTCGAGTTGTTCTGCGCAGTCGCAGTCACAACCCATCAAACATTCACTCGTCACGCAGGACGAATGCACGCGAGCGAGGAGCGGCTCCCCTAACTCGAGGGTGCCTGTCGAGATCGCCATGGCGCTGGTTTCATTCGCGAGATCGCGAAAGAAGTGCACATCGAAGGCGCCCCGCGCGTTCGCAAGGCGTAGCTCGCCCAGGCGTAGCGTCGCTTTGCGAATATCGAGCCCTGGTCGATCCACGCTCATGGCTCGTCCTGCTTTCGTGGATCCTGCTTGCGCTGGCTCATCGCGGAAAAGTAGGCGATCAGCGCGTCGAGGTCGTCCTCGGATAACCCTGGATGCGCGGGCATGCTGGTGTAGCGCGTCGCCTCGGGATTGCGAATATAGGCTCTAATCTCCGGGATCGGGCGATATTCGACGATGCTACGAGGCACGTTTAGATCGGGTCCCACTTTGCCCCCTTCCCCATTGATCGCGTGGCAACTCGCACAGCTCTTTTGGAAGAGCGCGTAGCCCCGCCAGCCCGCGTCACTCGCGACGAGGTCCGTCGGTCGCGTCTTTGGGAAAGCCTGCTCAAATGGCGCGACTTCAATCTCTGCCAATTGATAGGGCCAAGCAGTCGCATGCGGGTCGCTCTGCGCCACGCCGGTCCACACTAAATAGAAGGGAGCGGGATCGGTTTTACGTCGATCGATCGGACTGAACCACGAAATACTCGCGGGATCCGCGAGTCGTTCAGGTTCTCCATACGCGACGAAGCCGCCGGGAATTAGGAGATCCTCTCCTCCGACTGGACGCGTATACCCATCCAAGGCTCGCAATAACAACCCATTGCCTCGAAGGCCTTCGGCCCCTCCACGCTCCGCAAAGCCCGCATCCAGCACGCAGCGCAGGGGCCACGCCGCATAACGCATTCGTTTTTCATGGTACGGGTCGTCGACTTCGACCTGCTGGGATGGGCAGGCCTCGTGAAGGGCCCCGATCGAAAGGGATCGATCGAGGCGACCATCGCTGCTAAATCGCAGTTGATCTTCGGCCGCGAAGGACGCGCCAGGCATTCCGGTACTCACTAGTACGCCGAGCATGGTGGCGACAGAGAAGGCCCACCCGGACCATCGGCCTTCGATGCACTCGAATTCGGCGCGATTCATCCTCGCTCCAATCCATCGAGTAATAGTTCGAGGCTCTCGCGATAGACACGCCGAGCATGATCTGGGTCGATTGAGGTCCCCAGCGCCAGAGCCGCTTGGGTCATCGCTCCAAATAGAAGGTGAGCGAGGGGTTCAATACGCTCCGCGGGCAGCCGCCCCGCTGCGAGCAGATATCCGAGTGCGTGTCGTAAAAGTCCGAGGGTCGAGGGCTCCTGCAAACGCCGCCATTCATCCATCCCAAGGACCGACGGCCCATCCATCAACAAGATCTGTCGTACATCGACGAATCGAGCAATCGCAGAAAACCGACCCTGAGCTCGTCTTCGCCGCGCTCAACCTCGGCCATCGTGTCGGTCCAGATCTGCGTCGCCAGCCGAGTGACGAGGGCGTCGCAGACCGCGCGAAAGAGGTCCTGTTTGTCCACAAACTGGTAGTAGAGCGCGCCTCGCGTAATTCCTGCGGCACGGACGATCGCTTCCGTGCTCGTTCCGGCGAACCCCCGCGAAGCCATCAGCTCGTGAGCGACGGCAATCAGCTTGTCCCGGTTTTCACTGGGTTTGCGGGGGCGTCTCGGGGGGCAGAGAGCGGGTTCCATGGCGGCGGAAACATACCGAATCATACTGGTTGTATGAAATGGGCCCTGGGGCTAATCCCAGTCCCACGCCCCGCGATTGTCCGCGCCCTGGGAGCACTCATGTCTTCTGCCACTTCCGCAACGATCGGCCTTCGATGGACCGCCTCGCCTCGGCGCGCGGTTCTCACATTCTTGGCCATTTCCACGTTCGCCTTCGGCGCCGCGCTCGCTCTGAACGGGACAGCCAATCTCGGCTGGCACGCGGCGACCCGCATCACGGCCGTAATTGCCTACCCACTCTGGCTCATGAGCTTCGTCGCGTCCCCACTGGCCTCGCTTCGCCCGAGTCCGCTCACCCGGTTGCTCCGCGCCCGGCGACGCGCGCTCGGCCTAGCCTTCGCCGTCGCACTCACCATCCACGGCATCGCAATTCTCGGACTCGCGCGCCTCGAGCCAGAAACCGCCGGCTTTGATCTCAGTACGATCGGGGGTGGCCTCGGGTTCGTGATGATGTTTGCGATGGCCGCGACATCGAATGATGCCGCAGTCAAAAAGATCGGCGGACGCGCATGGCGCCGGCTTCACGGCTTCGGCCAGCTCACTCTCGCCGTCGTCTACCTCGTCACCTACGCAGGGCGTATCGTCGAAGATCTTTCCTACTGGCCTGCCTTCGCGGCGCTTATCTTCGCCTTCGGCCTTCGAGGCGCGGTAGCGATTCAGTCCCGCAGCTTACGAAGCACGAGACTGCCTACGGAGTAGCCGGCTCCAAAGGAGCAGAGCACTCCGGCGTCGCCCGCGACGAGACCGTCACGGTGCTTATGAAATGCAATCACCGATCCGGCGGAACTCGTATTCGCGTACTCATCGAGAATCACCGGCGCCTCCTCGGGCTCGGGATCCCGGCCTAACAGCGTCTTCGAGATCAGCTTATTCATGCCGAGATTCGCCTGATGCAGCCAGAACCGTTTCATATCCTCTAACTTTTCGCCGGCCTCCTCAACGTGCTCTTTGATGTGAGCGGCGACCATCGGACAGACATCGCGAAAGACCTGCCGCCCGTTCTGGCGAAACATCAGCTCGTGCGGTTCGCGTTCGGAATCTTCGCTTCGATTCAGGAAACCGAAATCATTGCGGATATTATTCGAAAACTTCGTGACCAACTTCGTCCCGAGGACGCTCCAAGCTTCGCCGGCGTTCGCAGTATCCGAGGACTCCACGACGACTGCAGTACACGCATCTCCGAAGATAAAATGAAATTCTCGGAGTTCAAAGTTGTTATGCCCCGAAGTGATCTCTGGGCAGAGCACGAGTGCGCATTTCGCACTTCCAGAACGAACCGCATCGACGGCATTCTGAAGGGCAAACGTTGCCGACGAGCATGCCACGTTCATGTCATAGGCGAATCCGCCTGCACCGAGCGCCTGCTGAACTTCGATCGCAACCGCGGGATAGGCGCGTTGCAGATTCGAGGCGCCAACGATCACCGCATCCACATCGGCGCCGGTCCTGCCTGCCTGCGCCAGGGCTTCCTGCGCTGCGGGAAGGCACATCTCGGCCTGAATCCCAATTTCGTCTTCACCCCGTGTGGGCAGGTTCGGCGCGAGGCGATCGGGATCGAGCATCCCGGTTTTTTCCATGACGTAGCGATGGCCTATGCCTGAAGCCTTCAGGATGAACTTGACCGAGGGCATGTCCCGCTCTTCAACGGCACCGCTCTCGATCTCATCCTTGTGTTCAGCATTCCATTTCACGTTCGCACGACTAAGGCTCTCAACGAGTTCCTCGTTTGTGATCGAGTCGGGCGGGGTAAAAAGGCCGGTACCGGTAATTAGAATTTCACTCACGGAGTTTCGCTTTCGATGGTGAATAGAATGAGTAGAGGACAGAAAACTGGCCCGATCTTCCTGAGCGCGCATTCCATTTGGCTCGAGAGACTCGCGTCGGACAAATAGCGACTGTTGTTATTTTCAAGCAACCGGACGCCCCGCCTTAATGGCGTCGATTGTCTTCGATCGAATATGCGCAGTAGGCTGGCCCGGCGGATAGTTCGACAGCGCATTGCGCGTCGCCTCCCCAGGTATCACTCGCTCAATCCAAAGAAAAGGCCCGCCGTCGTTCACACGAATCTCCGTCGATTCTCCGAGCGGCTCGCGCTCAACGGTTCGTCCATCCACGGCTGTGCCGTTTCGGCTCCCGAGATCTTCAACGTACCAAACGCTTTCCTCGTGAAAAACTCTCGCGTGCCGGCGCGACACGAGGGGGTCGTAGTAACGAACACGGCAATCGGTGCCGCGACCGATATAAAACTCGTCTAAGAAGAGCGCCGCATTTTCACCCGTCGCGTCTTCCCAGCGAACGACCACGGCTCCGGTACCTATGCCCCCGCCCATGATCGTCGGCATATCGGCGAGCTCCGCTTCAACCCTGTCTTGGTCCTGTAAGTCCTGGGGATCTCGCACAACACCGGTCCGGCCGATATCGAACCGCCACGCTAGGAAGACCACGATCGGGAGGAAGCCAAGCGCCGCGTAGATCAAGATTCGAACGGCGGATTCAGGAATCCCAAGCACGCTGGCTATATCGACACCGCCAGAAGAGATGCCCCAAACGGCAACGATATAGACGCCTGTCGTTCGAAAGACGCGCCGCCGCCCCGCTTCGGCGATCCATTCTGAGATTCTGCTGGCCAATACGGCTCCTGGGGGCCCATGCCTCGATGGCGGTCCACCTCGCGAGTCTATCAAGCTGTAGGCGCGCTTGTAAGCGACCCGAATGGCGATCCTGAAGTCGCCCAATCGGGGCAGGATTAGGCGGCACCGCATCCCCCCGGCTGGTTTTGACGAGTTCAGGCGGCTTCGCGACGCAGCGCCGCTTGGGGCGACTCGTTTGCCGCTGTCGCACCGCCAAGGCCGCCGAAAACCGCCGTAATCAAGAAGGTCGCAAGAGCCAAGCCAGCCACGTCAAGCAGAGGCGGAGCGAAGGGAAGCTCGAAGACCAGAACCACCACCGCCCACGACGCGAAACCCGAAAGCGTCGCGCCTACCAGAGCAGCAAGTCCCGCGAGAACGATCGCCTCCGTCGCAACAATGCGTCGTAGGGTCGGGCGTGACGCGCCGAGCACTCGCAAGAGCACAGCCTCCCGAACGCGCTCGCTCCTGGCCGCCACACCCGCCGCGATCAGAATCGCGATCCCTGTGCCGAGGGTGAAGAGCGAAAGCAGCTGAACGGCGATGCTGATCTGTCCGAGCATCGTATCCAGAGACCTAAGAATCAGAGTCGCATCGAGCGCCGAGACATTCGGAAAGCGCCCGACGAGATCTCGCTGCATCGCCGACCTCGCCTCTTCTTCCGCGAGATGCGCGAGGAGCACTGTACTTTGAGGTGCATCTTCCAAACCCGCAGGCGGAAACACAACAAAGAAATTCGTCGCCATGCGGCCCCAATCGACTTGTCGAATGCTCGCCACTTCCGTCTCGACGTCGACGCCTTGGATCCGAAACGTCACGGCATCTCCGACGCCGACGGACAACGACTTCGCAAGATCACGTTCGAGCGAAACCGGAAAGCGTTCCGCGTCTGCCGAGACTGAATCCGGCTCCCACCAGGCACCCGCGATGATCTCTTCGCTCTCACGAAGTACGTCGGAGTAGGTCAGTCGGTATTCCCTTTGGAGCGCCCACCGCAGTTCCCGCGATAGCTCTTCATCCGCCAAGAACTCACTGCGCGCAGTGCCGCGCACACCCGACAGTCTGGCTGAAATCAGAGGAGCTCTATCCGTTACCCCAGCCCCGTGTTGATCGAGAAGCGCCTCGACGCCAGCAACCTGATCCCTCTGCACATCGAAGAGCACAAAATTCGGTCGATCAGGCCGCGCATCCACAGCCATTTGATCGAGCACGTTTCGCTGAACCGTATGCACCGTCGCGACGACGAAGAGCGCGAAGCCGATTGCGATCGTGGTGGGGAGTGTGTGATTGCGTGGCCTAAAGAGATTCGCCACGCCCTGTCGCGCCCAATACGCGAAACGTCGGGGCGGGTGATTTCGTAGCAACCGGATCAAGCCCATCGCAGACAGCGCCAGCACCCCGACCGTCGCCGCCAGGCCTAATGCGAAGGAGACGCCAACTTGCCAGTTCCCCGCCTGCCAGACCGAAGCCAGCAAAAGGCTTATGCCGACCGCGACGATGGCCCAAATTGACCCAAGGGATTGCTCCCCATCATCGGTTCCAAAATCCCGGCGAAGCGCACGCAGAGGCGCCACACGTGCAAGATCGAGTACCGGGCCCATCGCACAAAGTAGCGTCGCCCAAATACTCAGCCCGAGCCCCGTCAGAATCGCAGTAGGGCCGACGCCGATCGAGACTTCGACCGGGAGCAAATCGCCGAGAAGACTCGGCAAGCCCGCCACAAGGGGCAGGCATAATAGAATCCCTAACAGCCCGGCTGCGATCCCCAAGCAGATTGCAAGTCCCGTGTAGATCGCGATCACATCGCTCGGACTCGCCCCAATCGATCGCAGCATCGCAACGCCGTCGAGCTTCTCTCGCACGAAGACCCGCACGCCCGCCGCGACCCCAATGCTCCCGAGCAAAAGCGCCGCCAACCCGACGAGTCCCGTATACCGAGTCAGCGTGCCGAATTGCTCCGACATGTCTTCCTGATAGCCAATCACCGTTTGTGAGCGAACACGCGAATCATCGAGAAGCAACTCGTGTTCTTGGATCCATGGGTCCGCGACTTCTTGCGGCAACTTCCAATACGAGAGATGGGAAACCAAGCTGCCTTCGACAACGAGCCCTGTGCGATCAAGATCCGCCTTTGTCATGAACACGCGCGGCGCCATCTGAGTCTGCATCCCAACGGCCCCGGGTGCCTTCGTCACTGCCGCATGAATCACGAATCGTTCGCTGCCGATCCGAAGATGATCTCCCGGTTCGACATCGAGCTGGATCAGCAGAGTCGAATCGACGTAGACCCGCCCGGGTACAGATCCAAATTCCGACCATTGATGGGAAGGCCGAGTCCAGATCTCGCCGTAGATCGGGTAAGGGCCATCGATCGCCAACAAATCGACGAGGCGACTGCGTTCCGAGCGCTCCGCCAAAGCCATCGATCCGAGTCGCGTCACTCGTGTCGGCGGCTGAAGCGCCGCAGCTTCGATGCTCTCGAGCGCAACGCGGACCTCGGGCCCCACGAGATCGCGGCTGCTGAGTCGCAGATCGGCGCCCAACAGCTCCCGCGAACGGAGGTTCACGGAGTCGTCCACGGCTTCGCGCAAAGAATGGAGACAGACGACAACTGCGATCCCGATCGCCATGCAGCTTCCGTAGAAACCAAATCGCCGAGCGGCAGCTCGAAGCTCTCGCCTAATCATGCTGGTCACGAAACGCGTCTTCACGATATCTCGACTCGCCTAACGCGCGGGTTCGGAAGAAGAAGCGCCAGAAGAAGCGCCTAAGAATGCCCCCGGCGACTTAGAGATTACTTCGATGCGATCGACTCGCCCGGCGGCAAGATGAATGATGCGATGGGCGCGGCGGCTGAGTTCTAGATCGTGGGTGACGATGACCAAGGTCGTGCCGTGCTGTTCATTGAGATCGAAGAGCAGATTCGTGATCTCCTCTCCTGTTGCCCGATCGAGATTGCCCGTCGGTTCGTCCGCAAAGAGCACTGCGGGTTTATTTGCAAAGGCGCGGGCGATTCCGACTCTTTGTTGCTCGCCACCCGATAGCTGAGCGGGATAGTGATCGAGGCGGCTCCCGAGTCCAACCGACGTCAGCAGTTCACGCGCTTTGGCCTCGGCCTCTGCGGCCTTCGGCGCGCGGTCCGGGCCGAGAAGTTCGAGGGGCACGATCACATTCTCGAGGGCGGTCAGTGTCGGGATCAGATGGAAGCTCTGAAAGATGAAGCCGATTCGATCCGCCCGCAGCGCCGCGCGAGCATCTTCGTCGAGGGTCGAAAGCGAAGCCCCGGCGAGCTCGATCTCTCCGCTCGTCGGCCGGTCGAGTCCGGCGAGCAGCCCGAGGAGCGTCGTCTTCCCGCTACCCGATGGGCCCAAAATGACGACGACTTCGCCCGACGCGACGTCTAGGTCGACGCCGTCGAGGACGGTGAGTGTGTCATCCGAACCGGAGGCACCGGCTCGGGAGTAGCGTTGCGTGAGATTGCGAGCGACGATCATACGCGATGCGAAATCCGATTCAGAACAGGGGGGCGCGGGCGACGCGGCCCATACACTATCCCCCCGGCAGTCCCGGCGCATTCCGCGATTGCGGGTCTCCCGGATTCGTCCGCGCCACGAAATGGCGACGGACAGGCGGCGAGCGGCTCGTGCTGTGGATCTCGCTGGTCTTGGCCTTGCTTTTCGTAGCCGCGTGCGGAGACACGGACAGTGGAGCCGGCCCCGAGAATGAATCCGGACGTGGTTCAGCACTCAGCGGACCCGGAGCAACGAGCGAAACCGACGCTTCGCCACGCGGCGCGGCTTCCTCGGCTCGGGCGGAGCGTGACGCGCCCGTGATCGTATTTCTGGGCACGAGCATTACGGCGGGCTACGGACTCGAGGAGAGCCAGGCCTATCCGGCGCTCATTCAGGACCGAATCGATGAGGCGGAGCTCGACTATCGAGTGATTAACGCAGGCGTGAGCGGCGACACCTCGGCCGGCGGATTGCGGCGCCTCGCTTGGCTGTTGCGACTCCCGGTCTCGGTTCTTGTGCTCGAACTCGGCGCGAACGACATGCTCCGCGGCCAGGGCGTCGAGCAGCTCCGCACGAACCTCGAAACGATTCTTGAGCAAGCCAGTGAAACTCATCCTGGCGTAGGGCTCGTCGTTGCAGGCATGCGCGCCGCGCCGAATCTTGGGTTGGAATACGGCACTCGATTCGATGCCGTCTACCCAGCCCTCGCGAGCAGCCACGACGCAGCGCTGATCCCCTTCCTATTGGAAGACGTAGCTGCACGACGGCATCTCAATCAAGCCGACGGGATCCACCCGACCGCCGAGGGACACGCACTGATAGCCGAGCGCGTTTGGAAGACGCTAGAACCGGTACTGCGGGATTAGTTAACGGTTCGCTTCAATCACGACCTTGCCCGTGACCTTTCGGTCGAGCAAGTCGCGCAGCGCTTGGGGCGCGTCCGCGAGCGCATAACGTGCGGAGACGTAGGGCTTGAGCTTCCCCTCATCCATGAACTCATAGAGATCCTTCGTGATCTCCGCGATCAACTCCGGCTGCTTCGCGATCATGGCACCGTAAAAGACGCCTATGACCTGGCAGCTCTTGAGCAGAGTCAGGTTCAGCGGGAGCTTCGGGATTCCGGCCGTAAAGCCAATCACGAGGAATCGACCTTCCCAGGCAATCGCGCGGAGTGCCGATTCCGCGTAGTCGCCGCCAACACAGTCATAAATGACGTCGACGCCTTTGCCGCCGGTCAGCTCCTTCGCGCGGGCCTTAAGGTTTTCCTCGGAATAGTTGATCGTTTCGTCCGCACCGCGATCGAGGCAGACCGAAAGTTTTTCTCGACTCGAGGCCGCTGCGATGACGCGTGCGCCCATCAGCTTGCCAAGTTCAACCGCCGCGAGTCCCACGTTGCCCGCGGCGCCCAACACCAGCAACGTCTCGCCGGGTTTGAGGTCACCTCGGAATTTCAGGCCGTAATAGCCGGTGCCGTAGGCGTAGAGCAGCCCCGTCGATTCGGCGAAGCCAACGTTCTTTGAGAGCTTGCGCGTCGCCTTCGCGGAAGCGACGACCTTTTCTTGGAATCCGCCGATCAGGCCACTCGCCCCGATCACGCGGTCGCCCACTGCGAACCCTTCGACGCCCGGCCCAACTTCCGCGATGACCCCTGCGGCCTCGCCGCCGGGCACGTAGGGAAGCTCGGCCTTGAACTGATATTTGTCCTCGATCATCAGCGCATCGGGGAAAGTCACGGTCGATGCTCGCGACTCGATGACAACCTGTCCTTCGCCTGCCTTGGGCTCCTCGACTTCTTCGAGCACGAGCTTCTCCGGCGGTCCGAATTCCTTGCAGACGATGGCCTTCATGGTTTTCTCCGATCGATCGATTCAGGTTCAACATCTGGCGTCGCGGATGTTCGGTTCCGGATGCTAGCGGCTCCTGTTGTTGGCGCGCCCTTCAGGAGTCGCGATAATCCTCGGCGAGCAAGAACCGGCTTGTCGTCTGCGTCGATGCCCTCCTCTACGAAGTCCAACTCTCCCACACTCCCTAAAGAGTCCCACCCGAGGTGTCCAAATGGCGACAACCGTCCGAGCTGCAGCCCCTGTCCCTATGCCAATCGAAGAAGCTTGGGCACGTTTCCGCGATCTCACCCTTGCCCGCGACTACGTCCCCGGCCTGACCGATACCGTGATTACGACCGAGAAAACGGAAGGCGTTGGCGCGAGCCGCATAGTGAGCCACAAGCAGTTCGGCGACATGGACGAAACTGTCGTTGTTTGGGACGAAGGCCAGGGCATCACGATCCGACTGCATAAGGGCGACGGGCCTGCGAAGCCCTTCAAGGAAGCGCATTTCCGCTACGAGTTCCGCGAGGGGCAGAAGCCAGGCGCCTGCCAAATCCACACCGCCATGACCTACGAATTGCCTGGCGGCCCTTTCGGTCGCCTTTTAGACAGGCTCTTTCTAGGGCGTATCTTCGAACGAAACGTCCTGGATACTGCCGTCTGTCTCGCAGAGAACTACCGCACCCTCGCACCCGTCGATCACAGCAAGCTCCCCGAGCTCCGAAAGAACGGTCTCTAGCTTTCATTGATCAACTGATAGTTCCGAGTTTTGACGAGAGACCTAACATTTCTTGCCTAGTGCAGAGGATCCAATGCCCGAGATCATCAGCCCCATCGACGGACGCACCGCCTACCATTTCGACTTACTCGACGACGAAGAAGTCGGTCGGCGCCTTAGCCTCGCCGCCGCAACGCAAAGAGCTTGGCGAGATGTCCCCATCGCAGATCGCATTGCCCTTTGCCGTGCCATGCTCGCCGCCTATGCGAGTCGCGGCGCGGAGAACGCTGAAGAGATTACCCGCATGATGGGCAAGCCTTTAAGCCAAGCGCAGGGTGAGTTCGAAGGCACCATGGTCGAGCGCGTCGAATATCTATGCGACATCGCCGAAGCATCCCTGGCCGATGAAATCCTTCCCAAGAAAGCCGGCTTCCGGCGCTTCATCAGACACGAACCCGTCGGCGTAGTCCTCGACATAGCAGCCTGGAATTACCCCCTGGCGATAGCGGTCAACGTCATCGTGCCCGCCGTCCTCGCCGGCAATAGCGTGCTTGTCAAGCACGCCTCACAAACGGCCCTCGTCGCGGATCAATTCGAACGTGCCTTTCTCGCGGCAGGCGCACCGGAAGGCCTCGTTCAAGCGATGCCCATGAGTCATGCCACAACGGCGCAGCTGATCGGCTCGCGTGCGCTCGGCTATGTCTCGTTTACTGGCTCCGTGCGCGGCGGCCACGAAATTTACCGCGCCCTCGCCCAAGACAATTTCATACACGCCGGCATGGAGCTGGGCGGCAAAGATCCGGCGCTTGTTCTCGAAGACGCGGACGTCGCCTTCGCTGCGGAGAACCTCGTCGACGGTGCGTTCTACAACGCGGGACAGAGCTGCTGTGGAATCGAGCGGATCTACGTCGCGAGCGAAGTTTTCGATGATTTCGTTGACGCATATGTTGCGCTCACGAAGCAATACGTCATCGGCGATCCGCTCGCCGAGGGAACGACCCTCGGGCCGCTTGTCGACTCGAAAAGCGCGGCCTTCGTGCGAGACCAAGTGGCGGCGGCCTGCGCAGGCGGTGCGAAGCAGCTCGTAGGCGACGCGGATTTCGATGTCCCGGATCGATCCGATTGTTACCTCGCACCGCAAGTGCTCACAAACGTCGACCATTCTATGGCGCTGATGCACGAGGAAACCTTTGGCCCGGCCATCGGAATCATGCGCATCTCGAATGAGAGCGAAGGCATCGCGCTCATGAACGACTCCGAGTTCGGACTGACGGCTTCCATTTGGAGCGGGGATTTTGATCGCGCGAGCCGAATTGCTGAGGACGTCGAGGCCGGGACCGTTTTCGCGAACCGATGCGACTACCTCGATCCCGCCCTCGCCTGGACCGGCGTAAAAGATTCCGGCTTCGGCTGCTCGCTTTCGAGCCTGGGCTTCGGCTCGGTCACGCGGCCCAAGAGCTATCACCTGCGCGAGCAGTCGGCCTAATTGAGTACATGGGGCCATGTTTAGGCCGCGGGATCTCGTCGGATCACGGCTAGCATCTCCCCGCCAGCACCCCTAATAGACGCGAAAGCGGAGGACCCATCGTGACCAAAAGCAATTCCGGAAACTCGCGCCGCGGCCCGGCTGGGGTCAGTTCGTCAGCCGAGCTTGATGCATGGATCGAAGCCGAAGGGATCCGCTTCTTTAAGATCGGCATCTTCGATATCGACGGCGTCCTGCGCGGGAAATATGTCGATCGCAAAAAGCTCTCCAGCGCCGTCGACAACGGGCTCGGCTTTTGTGATGTAGTGCTCGGCTGGGATCTCCACGACGAACTCTACGAGCGCGTTGAAATCTCGGGCTGGCATACCGGATACCGCGATGCCGACGTGCGCCTCGACCTAGCGTCACTCCGAAGCATCCCCTTTGAAGAGGACACGCTCCTTTTGATCGGCAGCTTCGTCGGCAAGCATGCGGACGTCTGCCCTCGTACGGTTCTTGCGCGCACGATCGACAAGGCGGAGTCCATGGGCTTCGGGGTCGACGCGGCCTTCGAATACGAGTTTTTTCTCTTCGACGAAACACCGCATAGCATTCGCGAAAAAGGCTACCGGGATCTGCAGACCGTGACCCCGGGTATGTTCGGCTACTCCGTGCTGCGAAACTCGGTCCATGCGGATTTCTACCACGACCTCCTCGAAGCCATGGAGGCATTTCACTGCTCAATAGAAAGCCTTCATACGGAAACGGGGCCGGGGGTCGTCGAAGCTGCGATTCGTTATGCGCGGGGACTCGATGCCGCAGACCGCGCAGCGATCTTCAAGACCTTCACCAAGGTCTTCGCACAACAAGGCGACTTGATGGCGACGTTCATGGCCAAATGGAGCAACGACTACCCCGGGCAAAGCGGTCACCTGCATATCTCCCTCGCCGATCTCGAAGCAGGCGGTAACGCATTCTTCGATGAGAACGATCCCGACGGCATCAGCCAAACGATGCGCCACTTTATTGCTGGACAGGTGAAGTACCTGCCCGAGCTCCTTTCCATGGTCTGCTCGACGATCAACAGCTACCGCCGCCTTGTCCCAGGAATGTGGGCTCCCACGACTTCAAGCTGGGGCATCGAAAACCGAACGACCGCCATTCGCGTGATCCCCGGCGGCACCGGCGGCCAACGCAGCGAGTATCGAATCGCTCCCGCGGACGCGAACCCCTACCTTGCCCAAGCAGCCGCTTTGGCGTCGGGGCTACGCGGGATCGAAGAAAAGCTTGAGCTCGATGATCCAATCGAGGGAAATGCCTACGAAGACCCACGCGCCCAGTCGATGCCACTGCCTACTTCTTTGATTGAGGCGGCGACTGCCTTGCGCAGTTCGGCTCTCGCGCGTGATGCTTTCGGCGACGCATTCGTCGAGCACTTTGCGGCAACAAGAGAATGGGAAGATCGCGAGTTCAGGAAGACCGTCTCGGATTGGGACCTCGCCCGCTATTTCGAAATCATCTGAGCGATCGGGAAAATTCATGAGCGCGGATTCGCCTAATGCCCAGCCCTCGCCCTCGGGCCAATTCAACTATCCTAATGACTACCGGATTGGTGCGGGCCGAGTCGCTGAACTCGCGGCGATTTGCGAAGCACGCGGTATCGAACGCCCCATCGTCGTCACCGACCCCGGCATTCTCGCTTTGCCGTGGTTCGCTGGAATTCGGGATGCGCTGAATCATGCGGGGCTCGCGGTCGAAGTTTTTTCTGCGATCGATGCGAATCCGTCCTCCGAGCATGTTTCGGCAGGGTTACTCGCGGCACGCGGCCATCGCGCCGACGGCCTCGTCGCCCTCGGCGGAGGCTCAGCCATGGACGCGGGGAAATGCATTGCGCTGCTTGCTGATAACCCCGGCGAAATCCTCGAGTACGAAGACGTGGGCGATAATTGGCAAGCCGCGGACGGCCGCAAGATCCTCACGACGATCGCGATCCCCACAACCGCAGGCACAGGATCAGAAGTCGGACGTGCCGCGGTCATCGTCGATCCAAGCGATCACAACAAAAAGATCATCTTCCACCCCCAGATGCAGCCCGACGTCGTCATCGCCGACCCCGAACTTACCCTCGGATTGCCGCCCCACCTCACCGCCGCCACCGGAATGGACGCCCTGGCGCATTGCTTCGAGGCCTACTGCGCACCCGGCTACCACCCCATGGCCGACGGAATCGCCCTCGAAGGACTTCGCCTGATTGCGGCGAACCTCTTAGTCGCCTTCGATGACGGTTCACGAATCGATGCGAGGACACATCTCTTAATGGCCGCCTCTATGGGAGCCACCGCGTTCCAAAAGGGCTTGGGCCTCATCCACGCTCTCTCGCATCCCGTAGGCGGAGTCACTGGGCTTCATCACGGAACCGCGAACGCCATCTTTCAACCCTACGTGATGGTGCACAACCGCCCGGTCATCGAAGACCGTATGCCACGGGTAGCGGAGGCGATTGGGCTGAGTGCCTCGGGATCGACCTCACGATCGGCGTTCGACTCGGTTCTCAAATGGACCGTCGACCTCCGCGCGCGACTGGGACTCCCGGCAACCCTCGAAGGCGTCGTCTCAGAAGAACAAATTCCATCCCTTGTCCGCATGGCTTCACAGGACCCGTCACTCGGAACGAATCCGAAGCCCTGCTCGGAAGCAGAGATCGAAGACGTTCTGCGCAAGACGATCGCGGGCGACCTTTCACCTTAGACGCGCCCCAGTGCTAGGCGCAGCTTGGGTAGTCTTTTCCCCGAGTATCCCGCTCGTTCTGGATCGACGCCTGGCGACCGCCCAGTCTAATTCCCCGAGACGGCCCGACGTACCATCCCAATCGCAATTGCTCGCGACCGAGCCAGTGGCTCCACAGCAATCCGCTCATCGCGCCCGTGCGCTCCACCGACTTGCTCCATTCCAACATGCATAGGAACGAAGCGCAGGATCTCATCGGCGATACCCACGAAATGTCGCGTGTCCGTCGCACCAGGAACGAGGCCAGGAATCACCACCGCTTCGGGGATCTCTTCGAGAACCGCCGCCTTCGCAAGCTGATAGGCGTCGCCATCCGCGGAAGCCGGCGGAGCCGCCTCGCCCCAGTTGTCGCCAACGATTTCGATTTCCGGATCGTCGATCACCTTCGAAAGATGCTCAAGAACATCCTTCGGCGTATCTCCCGGCAGAATGCGCACATTAATCGTCGCCTTCGCGAGTTCCGGGATCACGTTCTCTTTGATGCCGCCTTCAATCAGTGTCGCCGCAAAGGTCGTACGAACTAACGCGGCGTTCAAATCGCTCTTTAGGAAGCTCCGCTTTACGGTGCCTCCCATCAGCCAAAGATTAGTCATGGCGAAGCGCTGTGCGAAGGGCAGATAGGGTGCGGCCGCTTCCATCATCTCGCGGACAGGAAGCGAGATTCGCGCAGGCATCGGATTATTCTCGACTCGCGTGATCGCGCGAGAGAGCTTCCCGATGGCCGTGTGCTTTGGCGGCATTGAAGAATGACCGCTCACGCCGCGGGCCTTAAGAACAACCGTGAAGTGCGCCTTCTCTGCAGTCACCACGGTGGCCACGATCTTGCCGGGCACGAGCGGGAAGTCTTTGAAGATCATGCCGCCTTCGTCGAAAAGGAAGCCGAGATGAATGCCGCGTTCTGCGAAGAGTGCGGCCACTGCCTTCGCCCCTTCGCCCCCGCCAATCTCTTCGTCATGACCAAAGGATAGATAGATCGTGCGAGTCGGCTGAACGCCTTCTTCGAGCAGCGCTTCAACTGCCTCAAGCCAAAGGATCACACCCGTCTTTACGTCGAGCGTCCCTCGGCCCCAGACGTATCCGTCCTTGATCAGTCCGCCGTAGGGATGCTCTGTCCAAGCTTCCGCCGCGGCCTCGGAGACCGGCACGACATCGGTATGAGACATGAAGAGGCCCGGCGGGAGAGTCTCATCGCTCCCCTTCCATTCAAATAGCAGCGTGTATCCGTTCACCTTCTCAAGACGCAACTCGCGAAAGACCCGTGGATAGGTCTCGCGCAAATAGCCTTCGAGAGCGTCAAAGGGTTCGCCACGAAAATCCGCTGCGTCTTCGTAGCTCACGGTCTCAAAACGAATCGCTCCAGCGAGACGCTCGGCGATTTCCAGCGAAGTCGTCTCGGCGTCTGCGACGGCGGGAGCAAAAGGCGTGGAGGCGAACACCACCGCCAGCACCGCGCCGACCCACCGACCTCGAGGTCTGCTCGCGATGGGCTCAGCCTTTGAATCTTTCGTGTGCTCGCCCATTCCCATTTCGGTCTCGGCCATTGTTAATCCCCTCGTTGATTGGATGGCGGAAGCCTATCAAGCCCGGCGGTCGCTTCCTACGGGCCTCGCTCAAACGGGCTCGACCGACGGTTAACCGCTTGACCTGACTCGCCCCCCTGAGCGAGGCTCGCGCCATGGCTCGCGGTGCAACCATCTACAAAGCCCAACTCAGTCTCTCCCTCGTCGATCGAGACGTCTATGAGGAGCGTACGATTACGGTCGCTCGCCATCCCTCCGAGACCCATGAACGCACGCTTGTCCGCGTCCTCGCGTATGCGTTGCTCTACGAACCGGGCCTTGAGTTTGGGCGTGGGGTCTCCGCAACGGACGAGCCTGCCTTATGGCTTCGCGAGGGCGATGGTCGAGCCGCCCATTGGATTGAGGTCGGACAACCCGATGGCAAGCGCCTGATCAAAGCCGCCCGTCACTCCGGACGCGCGACGCTCTTCGCGTTTGGCGAAGGCCTCGACCGATGGCGCGCGGCGCAAATAGAGACACTCGATGCACCGTCAAACCTATCCGTTGCTCGAGTCGACGAGGATTTCCTCGCGGCGCTTGCCGGAGTCACTGATCGACAGCTGCACTGGTCTGTCACCCTGAGCGACGGCCTCGTCTTTCTCACATCCGGGGAAGATAGTTTTGAGACTTCCTTCGAGGTCTGGCTCGGCGCCCCCCTCGCTTGAGCGAGAAGCTCGTTCAGCCGGCACCTAGAAACTCAATGATTCGCGGATAGGCCTTTCGGTCTTCAAGCAAGAATCCGTGCCCCCCCTCGAAGAACTCGAGCGTCGCATTCGGAATTCGCGATTCGAGATTTTCCATATTGACCGGCGGCGCGATTCCATCGTACCGCCCACCGACAAGGAGCGTACGCGCTTCGATCTGCGCCAGTCGGTCCCATGTGTCGTGGCCGATCCGCGCTTCGAGCTGGAGCCGTCCACCACGGGCCTTAATCTCGGGATCTTCATCATCGCCAGGGATGCCCTGTCGATCCTTCATGAACTCGATGATCTTCCCGAAGAGCGAGTCTCCGGCGCCGCCTTTTCTTTCTTCCCACCGGGTATCTCCGATGGCAATGATTCTGGCCAGGTAATCCTCGGTCCCGGGCTGCGCGAGTTCATGCAAAGGGTAGGACGCATTTCCTTTCCCTCCGCTCGACGTGCAAGCAAGCACGAGCCTGTCAACTCGCTCAGGATGCCGCAAAGCGAACTCCTGAGCGACCATGCCCCCAAACGAAACGCCTAACACGTGAGCCCGCTCCCAGCCCACGTGATCAAGAAGTGCCGCCGCGTCGTCTGCATAGTCCGCCATCGTATACGGAATATCCGGCTTTGCACTCTGCCCGAGCCCTCTTTGATCGTGGGCCACAATTTCGAAAGCCTGCGCGAGAGGACCCTCTATAAATCTCGGCTGTTGGCGCAGATCACCACCCGTTCCATTAACGAAGAGCAAGCGAGGTCCTGAACCGGCTTGCTCATAATAGAAATCGAGTCCGCGGAGTGAAGCAAAGGGCATGAACACGCTCCTATCTAGGCGCCGCTCGCGGCGGGTGCGTCCTCCGACGATTCGTCGAGCCATGCCATAAATAATTCGAAGCCTAGGGCGAGAACCGCCGCTCCCAGGAAGAGACCGATGATCCCCATGGTCAGCATGCCGCCGATTGCGCCCATGAAGATGACAAGGGACGGGACCTTGGCTCCTCGCCCGAAGAGGATTGGCTTAAGCACGTTGTCGACTCCGCCAACGAAAACACACCAAGCGAGAAGAGCGATCGCAGCTCCCTTTGACAGGGTCGTAAACGCGATCACAATCGGAATCGCCATCACAACTAATACGGGGAGCTGGACCACCGCCGCGATTAGAACTAAGAGCGCCCAGAGCCCTGCGCCCGAAATTCCAGCCACAACAAAGCCTGCGCCTGCGAGCAGCGACTGCAATGCGGCCACGCCGACAATGCCCTGAACGACGCCTCGAATTGTGCCATTGGCGAGCTCCACGAGCTCCGAACCGCGGGCCTCTCCTGCCATGCGATAGCCGAATCTCTGAATGGTTTCACGGCGAGTTTTCGCGCGCACTAACATCACGCCAGCGATCAATATCGAAGCGATCAATTGCAACACACCAGCACCGACACTTCCTACAATTCGCAACAACTGGCTGCTCGCAGCCTTCAGCTGCGGCGAGAAGCGCGACAGGGCCTGTCCGAGATTCTCGTTGGCCGCGATCCAACCGTCGAAAACTTTCTGCCCGACAAAGGGGATTTCCCGAATCGATTCATTAGGCGTCGGCACATTAATCGTTCCGGCTTTTAGCTGCTGCGCGACGTCCTGCCCACCAGAAATCATCGTTTCGGAGAAGATCACCGTCGGAACGAAAAGCCCAAGAAGTACCGCAGTCACCGAGATGAGCGCCGCGAGCGAGCGTCGACCGCCGAGTTTTTCGCAGAGCCACTCGAAGGGTTCATCGACCGCGATCGCGATAATCAGGGACCAAATGACGATCCCTAGAAAAGGCGCGATGATCAGCAAGCACCAACCGACGAGAAAAGCGATCGCTCCAAGTCGAATCGAAATCTCGAGAGCGTTCCGAATCTCGGGCGCTTCGCTCGAATCGTCTCCCGCGCCGTTCGGGGATTGCGGATCTTGCACGTGAGGCCCTCGGTCATCTGTTTCAATGTAGGGGGGGGTGAATATTAGAAGGCTACCCGACCGCTGTTCTAGAAAACAACTCTTCGTGAGACATCCTTCGGGACTCGTCCGTCCCAGCAGTCAGCAAAGCCCCAGCCGCTCCCGCACCTCGTCCGGCGTTGCAATTTCACGTCCATGCCGACTCGCCATCGCCACGACCTCGCGAATGACATCCGCATTTGTCGCAGGCTTTCCGTGCCCGAGCTCCGGATAGGCATAGTCCCCCAGCCCGATCGCCACATGCCCGCCCTGCTCGATGGCCATTTCAGCGAGCGGCAGAGCATTCGCGCCGAAGCACGCGGCAGCCCAGACACAGTCCACGCTCGCTGGCACGAAATCGATCAAAGCTTGAAGCCCTCGCGGCGTTCCTGGATGACCCGCGATCAAACCACCTTCGGTCGTAAAGAGTTCCGCGAAGACCGTATTAGGCAATACGCCTGTTTTGCAAAACGCCTCGAGCAACCTGAGCGACGCGATATTCCAAATCGCGGTCATAGGCTTCGCGCCAACGGCATCCGCTCTCGCAGCAAGCGCCTTCAACGTCCCGACCGAATTGTAGTAGACGAGATCATCCCCTAACACGCGGTCCGCCCCCTCAGGCCAGATCGGAAGAGAAATACTCGCGAGGTCGAGGGGAACCAGATCCGCGCGAGTCGCGTCGTCCTCGGCCATCGCTTCGATATGCCCAATACGATCGTCGAGCTCCACTACAGTACTCGCACCAAGCGTCGGCATGATGATCGCATCACAACGAGAACGGATTTCGCGCGCCGCCGCCTTGTAGAGTTCCGTGTCATTTGACGCCGCCCCCGATTCCGGATCGCGCGCGTGGTAGTGAACGATCGACGCCCCAGCTTCTCGACACGCGGCAGCATCCGCCCCAATCTCCGCCGGCGAATAGGGCACGTTCGGATTGGGATCGCGCATCGTGTACTCGTTGAGGCGCGCGTCGATGATCAGTTTTTCCATATTTCCTCCAGGGCGGCTAGCCACGATTCTGTAAGAAGAATGACGGCCCAGGGCGAAGTGTGCGAACCCGTTCTGGTGGTGATCCGAGTTGCCTACGCCGCCGCGGCTTCTCAGATCGCCCTGATCGCCTCAGGCCACGCCATCGACCCAAATTCTGCCGCCTCTATGCCTCCCACCGCAGCGCACGGGCGCTATTGTTTCAGCTGCGCCGAACGATCGTTCGGATCGCGTCCAGACCAGCAGGAGCCCCATCATGAAGACCGACAATCCCGTAGCCCAGGAACTCGGCTACACGCCCTTCGATGCCGACAATCACTATTACGAAGCGCTCGACGCGTTCACGCGCCACGTTCCGAAGAACATGCAGGCACGCTGCGTTCAGTGGGCCGAAATTGAAGGCCGCAAGCATCACGTCGTCGGCGGCAAGCTCGCGCATGCCGTAAAGAACCCGACCTGGAATCCGATCGCGATGCCCGGAGCCATCTCCGACTTCCTCCGTGGCAACCCGAACGGCACCGACATGATGGCGGCGCTCCGCGAACGCGAGCCGCTTCCCGACTACTACATCAACAACGATGCACGCATCGCCAAAATGGATGAGCAGGGCATCGAAGCGATGTGGCTCTTCCCGACCCTCGGCGTGCTCTACGAAGAGCTGATCAAGAACGACACGGAAGCGGTCAAGACGCTCTTCCACGGCTTCAACCGATGGCTGAACGAGGATTGGGGTGTCGCCCATCAAAACCGCATTTTCGCGGCGCCCTATATCACATTGACCGACGTCGACTTCGCATGCAGCGAACTCGAATGGGCTCTCGCGCAAGGCGCACGCGTCGTCTGCATGCGCCCCTCCGCGATACACACACAGCACGGCACCTTTTCCCCTGCCGATCCGCGCCACGACCCTTTCTGGGCGCGCGTCTCCGAATCGGGGATCACCGTAGTCATCCACGCCGGCGACTCTGGCTACACAACACACGGCTACGTGCGGGACGGCTTCACGGCGGATGCTGCAGGCTCGGCCATGTCGCCCAACATCAAGCACTTCAACATCGAGCGAGCGGCCTACGACTTCCTCATCACGTGTGCCTTCGAGCGGCTCTTCGAGCGCCATCCCGGCGTGCGCATCGCCTCGATCGAAAACGGTGCAGAATTCCTGCCCGACCTCTTCCGAAAGCTCAAGCAATCGCGCGACCGACTCGCGATGGCCAACTACTACAAGGAAGATCCGGGCCTGCTCTTCAAGGAGCACGTTTGGATCAACCCCTTCTGGGAAGACGACGTTTACGAGGTCGAAGAGCATATGGGTTCAGACCGGGTCATCTTCGGCTCGGATTGGCCGCATATCGAGGGCATGCCGACGCCGCTTGCTTACGTGAAGGAACTCGAGAAGTTCGATGACTCGCAGCAGCTGCGGATTCTCCGCGACAATACGCGCGAGCTGAACGAGCTTCGCCCTGCTTAAGACCTTCTGAGCAATCTATTCGACGAAACGCCCGCGCGGTCTCTGTAAAATGAGTGCCGACGCGGGCGTTCTCGTCCCTACCCTCTACTACACCTTCGACTACTCTTTTGGTCGATGCTCCCTACCACCTCGTTCAACGATTACCCAAACAAGGAAAAGCCCATGAGTCGCGCCCTCGACGGAATCCGTGTTCTCGACCTCAGCACCTCACTCGCCGAAGCAACCGGTCGCATTCTGGCCGACCTCGGAGCAGAAGTGATCAAGGTCGAACCGCCGGGAGGCTGCGACGCGCGCTTCGCGCCGCCCTTCGCCACGACGCCCACCCAGGAAAACCCTCGACCGCAAGGCGCGGGGGATGATCCCGAGCAGTCGCTCTTCTGGCGCGCCTTCGGTCTCGGCAAAAAAAGTGTCGTACTCGACATCGATGTCACGAGCGATCGCGACCAACTCCTCGCACTCGTCGACACCGCCGACATCTTGATCGAATCGTTCACACCCGGTGAGATGGAAGCCAAGGGCCTCGGCTTCGATGCGCTGCATGCGCGAAACCCCATGCTGCTTTACGTATCGGTCTCGCCCTTCGGCCAGACGGGCCCTCATGCGAAACTGCCCGCGACGGACCTAACGATCGCGGCGTCTGGTGGATTCCTGAATGCGACCGGAGACGGCAACCGCGTTCCGATTCCCGTCGGCCTTCCCGAAACGGCGCATCTCGGTGCCACTCAAGCCGCCGCAGACGTCTTAATGGCGCTGTACTCGCGCAACCGTTCAGGAGAGGGACAGCACCTCGATGCATCGATTCAGGCTGCCGTCCTTTGGAGCCTGATGAACCTCACGGGCTATGCCGCGGCGGGACAGAATATGCCGCAGAGTGGTGATGACCGTTCTCAGCGTACGGGATCGATGCCTGTTTTCCCCGGCCTAGACCTGCCCGTGATCGAAGCCTGCAAGGACGGCTACATCGCGATTGTTCTCGTGTTAGGTGCTCAAGGCGCCTTCGGATTCAACGCCTGCATGAACTGGATCGGCGAGCAGGGAGAGCTCGACGCGGACCTGATGGAAATCGATTGGATGACCTGGATCCAACAGCTCCAGGACGGAACGCTGTCGCTAGAGACTGCGCTCCGCGCGATCTCCCAGTTCAAGGCCAAGATGCACTCTATGACGAAGGCCGAGATTCAAACGGAAGCGGTTCGGCAGAAATGGTTGATCTCGCCCATCAACTTGGCTCCTGATCTTCTCGCAGATCCCCAGCTTCTCGCGCGAGATTTCTGGGTCGACGTGGACGGAGAAAAGCAGCCCGGTCCTTTCGCACGGCTTTCTGGAACGCCGATCGAATACGACCGCCCCGCTCCGACCCTTGGCCAGGACCAGGCGCTCGTCGATTCCCTCGACCGCAAACCACTCGCCCCGACCGTCTCCTCCCCCACGCCGCGCACCCAAGCCTTCGAAGGCCTCAAAGTCGCGGACTTTTCGTGGATCGCTGCGGGGCCCTTGATCTCAAAGGACCTAGCCAATCTTGGCGCCACGGTCTTACGCGTCGAAACCGAAAGCCGCATAGACACGCTCCGGTTTATTCCGCCGTGGATCGGTGATCCCGGAACGACGACGGGCCACGCCGCCGCCAACATGAATCAAAGCAAGCTCGGCATCGCCATCGATTTCACCAAGCCCGAAGGCCTCGCCGTGGCGCATAAGATGGTCGAGTGGGCCGACGTTGTCGTCGAGAACTTCACCCCGGGCACCGCGGAACGAATCGGCCTCGGCTACGAGCAGCTCCGCAAAATCAAGCCGGACATCGTCATGCTTTACAGCTGCATGCGCGGCCAGACCGGCCCCGAGCGAAAGCATACGGGTTTCGGAATCCATGGCTCCGCTCTAGGTGGGTTCACTGCGATCACCGGCTGGCCCGACCGCAAGCCGGTCTCGCCCTGGGGAGCGTACACCGACTTCATCTCTCCGCGTTATGCGCTCTCCGCTCTTTGTGCAGCCCTTCATCATAGAGACCAGACCGGTGAAGGCCAGGTCATCGACATCTCACAGATCGAAGCGGCGATTCATCACCTCAACCCCGCGATCCTCGACTATCAAGCCACAGGCCGACTCCTCGAGCGCCCCGGATCGGCGTCTGAACGCGGATGCCCGCATGGGGTTTACCGTACGAGCGAGACCGAACGATTCGTCGCTCTCGAGACGCGCACTTCTGAACAATGGCAAGCGCTATGCGGCGCCATTCCAGGGCTGGCCGCACTCGGGGGGAGTGAACTCGACTCGATCGATGCTCGAATCGCCCTGCGCGACGAAATTGATGCGATCGTTTCGGAGTGGGCATCTACGCAGAAATGCTTCGATGTGGCGGATGCGCTTAGGCAGGCCGGCGTTCCAGCGTACGTACCTCTGCGCTCCTTGGACTATCACACCGATCCACAGCTCGCGGCCCGAAACTTCTTCGTCGAGCTCAATCACGCGGGCTTCGGTAAGAGTCTCTTCGATGGGCCGGTCACGACGTTCTCCAAAACACCGAGTCGCCCGACCACCGCAGGTCCCCTCATCGGCGAGCACACCTTCGAAGTCATGAAGGATATCCTGGGATATTCCGACGACGAAATTTCAGAGATGGCCGCAGCAGGCGCGCTGTCTTAGCCGGGCTTTCACCGGGTCATCACCGGGCCCCCGGGCCCCCGAGCTTAGACGGGTACCTCGGCCCAGGCCCTGGCGAAATCTGCTAGGCGTCGAGATCCTTCGCGAAGAGCACGCGTGCGCCCAAAATGGCGGGCGCGATCATCCACGGCAAATTGAACACGAGATAGTAGGCGGTGTTCGGCGGCGGATGGGGACCTAAGAACGTCTGCACAAAATAGAAGAACATATTCGTAACAGCAGCTCCGGCGTAGATCAGACCGAGCGGCCTGAGCCATGGCCGCAACCGGATCAGGCCGATCATCACGAAGAGCAGAGCCGGCGCCTGAAAGAATCCGTCAAAGAGCGTCGCAGCAATCAGGTTCGGAGGCGGATCCAAATGAGCCGGCTCTTCTGCAACCGCCCATTCATGGAGCATCTGCAGTGGCGGCCATGGACTATCCGCCGAGACCGGCACTCCCAACCCTTCGGGTAGGCTGAACAAAAATCCGTAGAGCACCGAGATGCTGAAAAACAGAACCAGCCCAAAATCCAAAGGACGTCGATAGATCGGGGTGTTCGGTGTCATGCAGGACTCCTTCTTCCGTGCGGTTGCGCGCGGCGTTGATCCACGGAACATAGGGGAACCCCACGCGGGCGAAACACGCTCGAATGAGTGATTTGGAGATCCAATGCACGGTACGAATTCGACGCTCACTGCGATCGCCCTGGGCCTTTCCGTCCTGCTCGGCGGGTGCAGTGCCGATACGACGCCTCCCTCCAACCTGCCTGCCGCTCGGGCTGATATTCCCGCGCCGGAGGCACTTCCCGGATGGCGAACTTGGGCGATCAATCGCGTTCTCGAAGGGCGTGTCGATTGGCAAGGCGCTCGCTCGGGATTCGTCGTGCTCGTCGCACGCAATGGCCACTTGATTCACAGCGCCTCCGTCGGCCACCAGGACGTCGAAGCGGAACTCCCCATGACCATGGAGACGCGCTTCCAGATCGCCTCCATGACCAAACCCGTGATTGCCGTCGCCGCGATGATTCTTGTCGAGGAAGGCATCCTCGATCTCGACGACCCGATCACTAAATACCTCCCCAGCTTTTCCTCGGTCGAGATTGCGGAGTTCGACGCGCAGGGAAATGTCTCAGGAACACACCCGCCCGAAAACCCCATCCTTCTGCGGCACGTGCTCTCCTTCACCTCCGGCATAGGCCCCGGCATGGACAAGTCTTCGTTAGCTAAGCGGTGGCAAAAAGAAGGGATCTATCACGGAGAGGGCTCACTCACGGAGCGGATCGAACGACTGCCCGCCCTGCCCCTCTTCTTCGAGCCCGGCACGGAATGGCGCTACGGCAACTCGATGGACGTCGCCGCGCGCATCGTCGAGATTGCCTCCGGCCAACCCCTCGAACGTTTTCTTGAAGTGCGCATCTTTAAGCGCCTCGGCATGGGCGCGACGACCTACTACAAGGACCTGCCCGAGAACGAGCCGCTGGCCAAGATGTATGTTTTAGATGATGACGGAGACCTTGTGCCCGCCGATCAGACGCATATTCCGCACGACTGGACGCCCGGCGGTTCTGGATTAGTGTCGACCGCCCCCGACTATATGCGCTTCGCACTGATGTTATGGAACGATGGCGTTTACGACGGCATTCGCATTCTCAAGAAGGCATCGGTCGAGCGGATGCAGACGTTCGAGATCGAATCCGGCGTGCTCGCGAACGCGGGAATAGAAGGCCTCGGCTTCGGGTTAGGCGTCGCCGTTGTCGCAGATCAAGAAAAGACGACGAGGACGACTCGTACCGGCGACTTCTCGTGGAGCGGCGCCTACGGCACACATTTTTGGGTGAGTCCCTCGACGGGGATCGCTCTCGTCGTCATGCAGCAGCAGTTCATGCCACCGGGAAGCGGCGACCTGCCGATCGTTCCGGCGCTCGTTCAGGCCCTCGCACTCACGGACGAATGACTCACACCCGTGCCCTTCGCGCATCCAGCCCTGCCCCCATTCACTAGAAGCTGGTCAACCGAGAGATTTTTTCGTTAGTCGCCGCCCGGCATCAGCCCAAGCTGCGTCATCAGCCCAAGCGTATCTGAATAGCGGTACGTCTCCTTCACGCGGCCGTTCTCGACCCGCAGAAGCGTGCAGTTCTCGACGTGAAATTTCTTGCCGCTGGCGGGGCGCCCGAAAAAGTCGCCATCATTCGTTCCGGTCAGTGTGTATCGCAGCGTAACGAGACCATCGGTCTCTCCAATTTCGAGTATCTCGAGATGGACATCGCTCGTCGCGTCCCACCAGGCTGCGAGAGCGGCGACTTCGACGTCCCTGCCTGAGTTCTGCGGCTTGCCATGCACGTAGGACAAATAGTCCTCGTGAAGAATCTCGCGGTAGCCCTCGGCATCCCGCCCGTTGTCACACTCTACGACACGCTTCACACATTCGATCGGTCCCAGCATAATCAGATATCCTCCCTATTGAGTTCGACTAACGTCCCGTGAAGACGGGCTCACGCTTTTCCATAAATGCCCGCGGGCCCTCTCGCGCATCTTCGGTCTGCGTCACTCGTGCCGAGATCTCCGCTTCGATCCCGTACGCTTCTTCAAGGGGCACCCCGCTCGTACGAAGCACGGCTTCTTTGATCGCCGCCACGGCGACCGGAGCATTCCGCTTCAAGCGGTCCGCGAATTCCATAGCGCGTGGCAACAGTCGATCAGGCGGAACGACATCGTTAATAAATCCAATCGAGAGCGCGTCTTCGGCTGAAATCGCATCGCCCGTCATCAAAATCTCCATGGCCTTGCAGTACGGAATCTGCCGTGGCAGCCGCACCATGGAGCCCGCGCCGGGAACGAGTCCGCGCTGGGTTTCGGTGAGCCCGAAAGACGCGTTCGTCGAGGCAATGCGAATATCCGTGGCCTGCAGGAGTTCACAACCTCCTGCCAGAGCAAAACCATTCACTGCCGAGATGATCGGCTTGTAGAGCTCAAAGGGCCGCAGGAGCGCGGTCGACATGTAGTGTCCCAAGTCGCCCATCAGCTTCTCGCTCCACTCGTCTTCGGGCTTCTTCGCGCCGGTAAAGAGCGGCAATAGCGTTCCCAGATCGCCGCCGGCGCAAAAGGCCTTGTCGCCTGCGCCGGTAAGGATCGCAACCCGCATATCATCGTCGTCGCGATAGTCGATCCAAGCCTCAGCCAGCCGAATGATCGATTCGGGGCTGAATGCATTCCTTCGTTCCGGACGGTTCAAAGTGATCGTGGCGATTCCATCGCGTTTTTCGTAAAGCAGGTCCGGCATATCGAGCATTCTCTCCTTCATTGGTGATCTGTTCAGTCGGGTTCAATGAGACCTCACCCAAGCGATGCCCGCTAGAGGCATGCTTGGTCTTGGAAGCTATTCTCAAAATGAACGTAACGAGCAATGGGGCCCCGATGGATCAAGACGAACTTCACCGCAGCCACCGAGTCCCCTGGCTCCGAGCAGCCGTGCTTGGTGCGAATGACGGAATTGTTTCAACGGCGAGCCTCGTACTCGGCGTTGCCGCTGCGGATGCTGGGCACACAGGCGTCCTCACCGCGGGTGTCGCGGGGTTGGTTGCCGGCGCGATGTCGATGGCGGCCGGCGAATACGTCTCCGTTCACACACAGAAGGACGCAGTGGAAGCGGATCTCGACCGAGAACGCGCAGAACTCGAAGAGGATCCGGAAATGGAACTCGAAGAGCTAACGCAAATCTATACCGCGCGAGGCCTCGACCTTGACACTGCCGAGCGCGTTGCCGAGCAGTTGATGGCGCATGACGCGCTTGAAGCCCACGCGCGCGACGAACTCGGCATTTTTGACACAATGGCGGCGAACCCCGTCCAAGCCGCCCTCGCCTCTGCTTCCACCTTCGCACTAGGCGCAGCAATCCCGCTCATCGTTTTGGTGCTCGTCCCCTCCGCGCACCTCATGATCAGCGTTTCCCTGGTGTCGCTGGTCGCGCTCGCGATCCTCGGCGGCCTTGGCGCTCAGGCCGGTGGAGCGAATCTCACCGCCGGAGCGATGCGCGTCACAATCTGGGGAGCGATCGCGATGGGCCTCACGAGTCTCGTGGGTCGACTCTTTGGCACCGTCTTTTAACCTTCCTTCCTGCCTTCACTCAATCGCCGCGTAGCATCGTTAGGCCGAGGCATCGGGCGCCTCGGAAAGAGGATGCCATGCGCTCTGCGCTTCTTGCGCAGCCCCTGATGTCGGATCGATGTCATGACCCTTTAGAGCGACAGCCAGAGATAAGCGAGCAGCAAGGCCGCCGCCCACATTGCGGTCTGCCCCGTCGGCCAGGGCTCCCCGAGCCTTGACCATGGACTGAGATGCGCGGACGTCAAGTCGAGCACGCGTAAGCGCATCCCGTCGGCTGTCCGAAGGAATGCCCGCTGACCGATTAGCCAACCCTCCGCGATGCCGGACCAGGCTTGGGGCAGGAATCGGCGCCAGATCCAGTCCACATCCAAGACGATGCTGCGAAGTTCCGGCGGATACCAGCCCATCTTCCAGAGGAAAACGAAGCCGAGTGCCGCAAATAACAGGAGCTGAAGCACGGTGAACACATGGGTCATCGTGTACGGCACGTAGTCAACCGGGTACGGCAAGATCGAGTAGAGCGGCGCGGGATAAACGCCGACGCCGATACAAAGTACAGCCGCGATCGCCATCGCCGCGCGCATATTAAGGGGCGCTTCTTCGACCCGCTTCCCCGAATCGTGGGCGAAGAACGAGAAGAAGGGGATTTTGATCCCGGAATGATCAAGCACACCCGCCGACGCAAAGAGCAAAACGACCGAGGCCAGCAGCAGGTCCTCCGCGTTCGCAGCGGAGATCACCATCGACTTAGAGATAAAGCCCGAGGTCAAGGGGAAGCCAGAGATCGAGAGCGAGCCGATGATGCAGAAGAACGCAGTCCAAGGCATCGACTTGTAGAGGCCGCCGAGTTCTGACGCTTTGACTGTCCCAACACGGTACAAGACCGCGCCCATCGACATAAAGAGCAGCGCCTTATAAATCACATGGGCGAAGACATGGGCCACGGTGCCGTTGAGCGCGAGTTCGGTTCCGATGCCTATGCCCACGACCATGAAGCCGAGCTGGTTATTCAGGCTGTAGGCGAGGACCCTACGCAGATCATTCTCGATCACCGCAAAGAAGATCGGAAAGGCCGTCATCACGAAACCGATCGGAATCAGGATATCGGTTCCGGCGTAGCCTCGCGCGAGGGCGTAGATCGCGAGCTTGGTCGTAAAGCCCGAGAGGAAAACCGTGCCGGTCACCGTCGCTTCGGGGTAGGCATCTTTCATCCAGCCGTGCAGCAGCGGGAAGCAAGCCTTAATACCGAAGGCGAGGAAGACGAGCACGCCACCAAAGGATTCGAGACCGATATGCTCGAAGGTCAGCGAGCCCGATTCACCATAGAGCGCGATCGCGCCAGCCAACAGCAAGAGCCCGGACAAAACCTGAATAATCAGATAGCGCAGGCCTGCAGCGAGCGCGGATTCCGTTCGGCTCGCCCAGATCAGGAAGACGGATGAGACCGCCGTAAGTTCCCACCAAACAAAGAGCGTGATCAGGTCGCCGGCGAACACAGCCGCGATCGCAGCCCCTGCATAGATCAAAGCAGACGCCGCTTGCAAGCGATCTCTTTGATGAGCGGCGTACAGGACACCGATGAACGCTGCGATATGGAAGACGATCCCGAAGACGTAGGAAAGGCGATCGATCCGGGTCACTTCGAGCGTAAAGTCGAAGAGCTCAATCGTGTGCCTAAACTCTTCGGGCATCCCGATGAGATGCGCGAGTCCGATCACCGGCAGCATGAGCATCGCCACTTGGCTGATCTTATGCGGCAGCATCGAGACAGGAACCGCAGCAACAACGAGCAGCAGTCCCGGAGGCCAACCCTGGAAGAGCGCAGCGATCGACTCAGTCATGCTGGTCTTCCTGCGCGTCGCCTGTCGGTTCATCCGCAAGTCGGTCGGCGGGCCGGTCGTAGTAGGTTTCGTCGCGCATGATGATCTTGCGCAATAGCTTGGCTGCGTTTACGAGCCCGACATACGCCGCGAACCCGAACACCGCGTCGAAGGCGAACCATTCCTGGAAGCCGAAATGGCCATGCTTGTGATAGAAGAAATCCGCGCCAACCACGATCACACAGGCTGCAATCAGAATTTTGACCAGAAGATTGATATTCGCCGGTTGATCGAGCCAGTAGTCCGGCTCGCCTGGCGGCGGGGAAGGATGTTCGTGTGCGTCGTGAGACATTCCCATTCCCCTCGTTAGTTGAGGCCGAAGGCCGGTGCGAGTAGGTCATAGACCGCGTCGGTATAGAAAAAGGCGACGAAGCACAGCAGCGCCGTCGTACAAATCGGAATCAACATGAGCAAGGGCGCATCCGTCACGCTGTCGTCTTCGCCCTCGGGCAGAGGCCTAAAGAAGGCGCGAACCACGATCGGCATGAGGTAGCCGATCGACAGCAACGAACTCACCATGAAGACCGCGCCCATCAAGTACTCACCGGACTCAAAGGCCCCACTCACGAGAAACCATTTACTCCAGGCGCCACCCAGCGGCGGGAGGCCAATAATACTCAACGAAGCGATACAGAAGGCCCCGAACGTGAACGGCATCTTGCGGCCGATCCCATCGAGCTGACTGACCTCGGTCTTGTGTGTGACCACATAGACTGCACCGGCGACGAAGAAGAGCGTGATCTTCCCGAGCGCGTGCATCAGGATGTGGAGACCGGCTCCCATCGCCGCTGCCGAAGTTGCGAGCGCCGCTCCCAGAACGATGTAGGAGAGTTGGCTGATCGTGGAATACGCGAGTCGCGCCTTTAAGTTGTCGAGAGACAGCGCCTTAATCGACGCCGCGAGGATCGTAATCGCAGCGACCCACATCAACACGTCGGAGAGGCCATCCTTAGCCAGCATGTCGATGCCGAAGACGTAGACCGCGATCTTAAGGACCGAGAACACGCCTGCCTTCACAACGGCGACGGCATGAAGCAAGGCCGAGACCGGTGTCGGCGCGACCATCGCGGCGGGAAGCCAGCGATGGAAGGGCATCAGAGCAGCCTTCCCAACACCGTACGCAAAGAGCATCAGCAGCAGGACGGCCGAATGTCCTTCGATCCGCCCGTCGAGAATTCCACCGGGCGTAAACTGAAGAGTGTCCGCCAGAGTCGACGTCCAAAGAATCGCCAACAAGAGGAAGAGAACCGAGGTCGAAACGAGGATCCCTAAATAGAGGCGGCCGGCCTTTATGGCCGCTTCTGTTCCTGCGTGCGTCACAAGCGGGAAGGTCGAGAACGTGAGGATCTCGTAGAAGAGGAAAAGCGTGACGAGGTCACCAGCGAAGGCAATGCCGAGGGCCGCAGAAATCGCGAGGGCGAAACACGTAAAGAAGCGAGTCTGATTCTTTTCGTGATGACCGCGCATGTAGCCGAAGCCGTAAACCGAAGTCAGAATCCACAAGCCTGAGGCGACGAGTGCAAACAGAAGGCCGAGTGGTTCAACTTCGAAGCCGAGACCGAGCCCAGCCATCCAGTTAGGCAGATCCAGCGAGGGTCGAGCACCCGCCATCACCGGCTCTATCAGACGGATGACCTGCGAGAAGGTCGCGAGCCCGATTACGATTGTCCAAACGTCCCGTGCGTTGTCGCTCACGAAACGACCCAGCACCTGAACACCGGCGGCGCCGACCAAGGGCAGCAGCAGCGAGACGATGAGCACAGTCGTCTGTGTTTCGGCCGTCATCGCCTAGTAGACCGCCGTGCCGAGGCCCGCAAAGAGCTGACTTGCCGCCGCTTCCGCGACTTCGACCGAGAAGCCCGAGAAGAGTCCGAAGTAGATTGTCATCCCTGCAAGGATCCAAGTCGGGATCAGCATCCGAAGCGGAGCGTCTCGCTTTTCGACGGTTCCGTCGGGCTCCTGAAAATAAATCACTTCCACGAGGCGCCAGATATAGACCACGGCCAAGATCGAACTCCCCATGATCAGGAAGGCGAGGAAGAGTGAATCCTGCTCGAGCGCTGCTGTAACGAGCGCCCACTTGCTGACGAAGCCCGCGGTTCCGGGAACACCCACGAGAGCTAGGCCGGCCACGACAAACGCCGCCATCGTCAGCGGCATGCGCTGCCCGAGGCCACGCATGACATCGACCTTGGTCGATCCCATTCGCCAGGTGATGCAAGCAGCGACGAGGAAGAGAGAGCCCTTCATGAGGGCGTGATTGAAGACGTGGATCAAACCCGCAGCCACGCCCGCTTCCGAGGCGAGAGAGAAGCCGAGGGTCATGTAGCCAATTTGCGCGATGCTCGAGTAGGCCAGAACGCGCTTGAAGTCGGTCTGATAAATCGCCGCAATCGAGCCGACGAACATGGCAAGGACCGAGAGTGGCATCAGTAGAGTGTCGATGCCTATACGGTCGAAAACGAGCGCAGCGCCGAAAATCCCGAGGCTAAATCTAAGTAGGAGGTAGTAGGCGACCTTGGTCGCGGTCGCGGCGAGGAAGGCCGATACGAGGGGCGGCGCTTCGCTATACGCGTTAGGGAGCCATTGATGCAGCGGGAAGACTGCGAGCTTCGTGCTGATCCCGACGACCACAAAGGCGACGGCCACCCGAATCGTCCGGGTATCATTCACATCCTGCAGTCGCTCGGCCATATCGACCATGTTGAGCGTGCCCGTCATCTGATACATCAGACCGATGCCAATCAGCAGGAACGTCGCCCCGATCGTGCCCATGATCAGGTACGTGAACGCGGCCATTAAGGCACGGCGCTCGCGCCCGAGCGCGATCAGGATGTAGGAGGAGAGCGAAGAAATTTCCATAAAAACAAAGACGTTAAAGACGTCACCCGTGATCGTGACGCCAAGGAGGCCCGTTAGGCAAAGTAAAGCCGCCGAATAGAAGAGGTACTCGCGACCGGCAGGAATTGCGCGGCGAGCTTGTCCCGGCCCGGCTGCAAAGACGACGGAAGCCACGAGCGAGACCACCACCATCACGAAAGCGTTCGTGATATCGACTCGGTATTCGATCCCGAAAGGACGCGGCCATCCGCCGAACTCATAAACGATGACCTCGCCGCCGCGAACTTCCCCGAGCAGGGTCATCGAGATTGCAAGACACGCAAAGCTGATCGCAACAGTGAAGGCGCTGACAATCGCTTCCTTCCGGAGTAGGAAGCAGAGCGGCGCGCCCATCAGCGGCAACAAGACCTGGAGCGCCGGAAGATGATCCATTAGCGACAGCCCTGACTGCGCAACATGATGCGTCGTAGCGGCGTCAGTCATACGACACCCCCATCAATTGCATCTTCGCGTGCGTCCGTCAAAAGGGCACGTTCGTCTTCAGCCCGGTCGAGGGCGACGATCTCGTCCTCTTCGACCGTGCCATAAGCCTCGTTCAGTCGAACCACGAGCGCGAGTCCGAGCGCCGTACTCGCCACGCCAACCACGATCGCCGTCAGCATAAGGACGTGCGGAATCGGATTCGAGTAGATGATGTCGGTGCGGCCTTCGATCAAGATCGGAGCCGTGCCGCCGGTGATCTTCCCCATCGAAACGTAGAGCAAGATCACACTGGCCTGAAAGATATTCACGCCCATGATCTTCTTTACGAGGTTCCCTCGCGAGATCGCAATATAGAGACCGATCATCATCAGCGTAATGCAGCCGAGATAATTCCAATGCGTACCGAGATGGCCTAGGACATCCAGCATTACTGGCGTGACCTCCCCGCAAAGGAGTAGAAAATCGCGACCATCACGAAGGCCACCGTGATCCCAACACCCAGTTCCACTAACAGAATGCCGAGATGCTGTCCGTGAGCAGGGTCATGGCCATCGAACACACCGTAGTTAAGGAACTCGCCCCCCAGCATCATCGAAACGAGCCCAACACCGCCGTAGAGCAATGCGCCTAGCGCAATCCCAATCTCCACCACGATCGGCGGAATCTTATCGCGCAACGCGTCGAGGCCAAAAATCAAGGCATGCAGAATCAGCCCCGCTGCAAAAATTACCCCGGCCTGAAAGCCTCCACCTGGCCCGTAATCACCGTGAAACTGGACGTAAAGCCCAAACAGAAGGATGAACGGAACGAGGGCCTTGCCCACGATGCGCAGGACGATCGTCTCGCGGACGCGCATCTTGATCGGCGTCGTATCCGGCCCTTCCAAGATTTCTTCAAGGAGATCGCTCAAGAGGAACTCTCCTCTTCGTTCGAGTCGGTGGCGTCGCCGACCGGCTCGTCATCTTCACGCGTCCGAATGACGGCGCTTCCTCCGAGCAACAGAATCGCACCCACAGCCGCTGTTAAAACGACCGTCGTTTCTCCAAAGGTGTCGTAGCCGCGGTAGCTCGCCAGCACCGAGGTGACGACATTGGGGATCCCCACTTCGGTAGTCGAATCGATTAGATAGTGGGGCGCAACATGGCGATGGATCGGCGCGTTTGGATCGCCGTACGCGGGCATATCGAGAGTGCCGTAGGCGAGCAAACAACCGGTGGCGGTCACAACGAGCAACCCCGTCAACCGATGATGGACCGGGCGAGTTTCTTCGGAGGTCGTGAGGCCGAGCGCACCCAAGAAAAGTACGGTCGAAATTCCGGCACCGACCGCCGCTTCCGTGAACGCCACATCAACGGCGTCCATCATGGTTTGCATGCCGGCTGCCAGCAAACTGAAGATCCCGAAGAGCATCGCCGCGGCAAACAGGCTCCGAAGTCGGGCGATACAGATCGCAAGCGCGATCATAAAGACGAAAAGAATGGCTTCAATCGCGGCGCCTAAGGCTTGTTCACCCATCAGCCGCCCTCTCCGCGTTGGGCTGCAGCGAGTGCCTCTTTGCGAATCGCCAGGGCCGCGCCAGTCGCTTCTTCTACGTCCGGAGCATCAAGCCCCTTTGAATACGCGGCCTTCACAAGGGCATGCGCCGCTGTCGGGCTCGTTAGGTACAGAAATAGGAAGATCAGGAAGAGCTTGACCGTCACGAGGTTGAGTCCGCTATGCAGCCCGAGTCCGAGCAGGATCAGCGCTGCGCCCAACGTGTCGGTGATACTCGCCGCGTGGCTGCGGGTATAGAAGTCGGGCATGCGGATCATGCCGATGCCACCGATGATGCTAAACCCACAGCCCATCAGGAGGCACACCCAGACAGCGATTTCGCGTAGGCCTTCCATCACTTAAGTTGCTCGTCGCTCGCGAGATTCGCGAATTTACTGAAGCGAAGGAGCGCAATCATTCCAGTGAAATTCATCAGCGCGTAAAGGATGGCGAGGTCGAGCCATTCGGGACGCCCCGTTAGAAATCCGGCGACGGCGATCAGCAATACGGTTTTAGTGCCGAACATATTCGCGGCGAGGACCCGGTCATAGACCGTCGGCCCGAGAAACGCGCGAACGAGCGCGAACACCATAGTGATGAGCACGCCGAGCGTGGCAACGACGAACATATTCATGCCCCGCTCTCCCCTTCCAGTCGTGTAACACGTTCGTCCATCTCGCCCGATAGCAGCCCCTGCGCCGATTCAGAAGTCAGCGCATGTACGAGAAACTTGTCCCCGCGTACATCGAGGGTCACGGTCCCAGGTGTCAGCGTGATGGAATTCGCGTAGATCACCTGGCCTGTCGCCGTCCTCTGAGTTCCGGTCACTCGTACAATCCGCGGATGGATCGGCAGGGACGGGCTCATAATGACCTTCGCGACTGCAAGATTCGAAACGACGATCTCTTTCATCAGCCACGGGATATAGACCAGATATCGCGCGCCTAGATGAACCGGCAGCGCTTCATCGTCGAGGATCCCTAGATGACGAACGATGGCCACGACCATCGCGCAGGACAGCGCACCGTAGATCATCAGCGCCGTCGTATAATGACCGGAGAGGAGCAGCCAAACGGCATATAGGGAGACGAATAGAATCAGGGCTCGCTTCATCTGTTCCCCTTCCCTCCTTCCTTGATCTCGCGGTTTCACATTTAGGTTGGTTGTTCAACTCAAGGATTGATCGCCGGCCAAAAATCCACTTTCGCGGATTGCCGAATTCGGCGGACGGACATTATCACGGCATTCCATTGTCGAAACTGCCATTTGGCGATTCCAACGACACCCTAAATAACGAAGGCGCTTGAAGTTTGCGGCCTTTTTTTCTCAGGCGGCCGCGCAACGCAAATGAGAACTAACGCCCTGCGAGAAAAGTCTCTGCAAAACCCGAGAGCAAGTCTAGATATTCGCCCCGGTTCTTAGTCGGAAGCCCCATGGTCACCCACGTCACCCCGGCCTCTTCGAGTTGGCCAAATTGCTCGTGCAATGCCTCTTCGCTCGGCACCTTACGCGTATTCATATGCAGCCCGAAAGGGACGAAGTTCACATCTAGAGGTTCGACCCGTCCCCGTTTTTCCGCGTATTCCTTCATTCTCGTAATGCCCGTGGCGAGATCGTCGACGTTCTCGATCGCGGCGGTCCGCGTCCGCCCGGCTCCGGCCGCCGGCAGGGGAAAGGGACTCCAACCCTGCGCGAAATCAACACTGCGCCGAATCGCACGCGGACTATTCCCACCGATCCAAATCGGTGGGTGCGGCTTCTGAATCGGAGTGGGAAGCATCGTATTCCCTGCTGCGTGAAACCCCGAGCGAGACATCTCGACGGACTCTCCGGACCACGCAGCCTTCATCGCGACGAGTGCGTCATCCGACACATCATTGCGATTCGCGAAGTCCGCACCGAGCGCATCGAACTCGCCTTCAAGGTAGCCGGCACCGAAGCCCACGATGACCCGCCCGCCCGAGACAGCGTCGAGACTCGCAACCGCCTTCGCTGTCAGAAACGGATTTCGATAGCCCAGGACGAGAATATTCGTGTGAAGAAGGAGGTCGCTAGTCGCCGACGCAGCAATCGCGAGCGAGACGAAGGGGTCGAGTGCGTGATGTCCGCCCGTGCCGAGCCATGCATCCGTCGGAAAGGGATGCTCGGTAACAAATGCCGCATCGTATCCCGCCGCTTCCGCAGCCCGCGCGACCTCAGTAATTGCCTCCGCCGTTCCGAACTCGGCGAGGTTGTCCACGCGATCGGTCGGAAGCTGCACAGAAAATTTCAGACTCATCGGTTAGGTCTCCCCCAGACAGAGTCGAAGCCCTCGGCGTCAACTCATTCCGTATAAATAGTTAGCACCCCCTGCCGGCTGAACGCGTTCGGCGCCGGCTAAGATGCGAGGCCGAAGGATTGCAGACTTGCGGCCGTTTCGCGCAGACTTTCCGGGCCCCCTAGAAGGTGCCGCGCGCTCGAGATTCGCTTGTACCAGAAATGAAGATTCTGCTCATCGGTCCAACCGATTCCGCCATGGACCTGGGTCGAGACGCTTGCGATCTCGCGTCCAATCTCAGAGACGTGCGCCAACACATGACAGGCCAGAACCGGCGCTTCCTCAGGAATCGCATCAAAGGCATGCCCGGCATACCAGAGTATCGCGGTCACCGTGGACGATATTGCCCCGTGGTCGACTGCCCCCGTGCGCTTCTAGAAAAGAGCGGATCTCATGGCGGAAGGCGTCGTACCGCTCGTCATACTTGAGGTCCATCAACGGACCCTCCTCATTCAGTTCGATTCAAACATATTCCACACGGTTCGCGCTGCAACGAGTGCCCAGGACCACCAATAAGCCACATCGGGGAGAATCTAAATATCCCTACGCCTAGCTACCTACCTAATCGGTATCCCGGAGCAGGGGGATCAACGGGTCCTCCCGCGAAGCACTGCGCGATGTCCATCCATTGATTCGCCACGTCACCGCGGACCGACAACTCCGTATCCTTGACGTTGCGAACCTGTGCCACGGTTAAACAAAAATCGACCGCCGTCCCCTCGATCAATTCTATGTCGCTTGCCGATTCAGCATCGCCCTCCGGCGCGTTGTATTCCCAGATCGTACCTGAAGGGGCAGCGAGCCTAACGTGCGGTGGCGGCCCTGGGACTTCGAGTTTTCGGTTAACGAAGGTCCATCCAAAGGTTCTGACTCCGATGGCCACGACATTCTGAATGCGATCCGTATGCGTGCGCGACTTGCCCATCATGTCGTAAACCGCCTGGGCGTGAGACCATGTCTCCATATATCGCGCAGTCGTAAACATTTGCGCGCCCATATCTGGGCCGAACCAAGGCAGCCGCGCTTTCGGATTGCATTCGCCCAACTTCTCGCAGAGCGAAACACACCCCTTGATCCACCGATCGAGCAGCTCTTCTGCCCCAACACCCTCGAAAGCCTCGAGCTGCATATCCTTGGTTGTCTTGCCCTCTGACATGGTCTTGATCAGCGCTTTGCGAGCCGGCGCAAAAGTCTCTTCCCCTCCAAGAGACCGAAGAGAGACCTCGTCGAAAAAATGAAGGTGTGCCACGACATCCCAAGGAGACCACTTCATAAAGAGCGTTTCGCGCTCCCAATCGTCGGGCCGAAGCGTCGTCAGGAAATTGTGAAACTCCTGCGCCTCTTCACGCAAGTCGATACTGATGGGTAGGGCCATGGTGGAGACTCTCCTCGCGCGACACCTAACGTCCGCGCAGCGCTTCCATAAAGGCGGGCCGATCGGCTTCTGCGACAAAGTCAAAGCCACAAAGCACGCGATCGACGAGACCACCCCATCTCGCGTGCAGGGCATCCGCAACCTTGTCCGGTTCAGCCACAATCGCGAACGCGTCAATGACATCGTCCGTGATCAAGTTTCCCATCTCATCCCATTCGCCGCGCTTAGACAGACGGTTCAGTTCAGTCTGCAACTCACCCCAGCCATGAACGTCGAGAACGCCCTTGTAGGCCGGCGTCGAACCGTAGAACGCAAGCTGCTTCGCGGTCGAGCGACGCATCGTTTCCCATTCCCGCTCATCGTTCCCCGTCACAAGGAATGCGGGGTAGCAGAGTTCGAGCGCATTACGGTCGCGACCAGACGTCGCGAGCCCGGCCTTAAGTGCGGGCATAGAGACTTCGCGCACGTACTTCTCGGTCGTGAAGGCATGAATGAGCATGCCATCTGCGACCTCGCCGCAGACTTCCGTCATCTTCGGCCCGACCGCGGCCACGATGACCTTCGGCGGACCAAACGAATTATTGGTCGGCGTGAACATGGGCGTCATCAAAGTATGCGTGTAGAAGTCGCCGCGAAAATTCAGCTTTTCGCCCTCGTACCAGCAATCCCAAATCGCGCGCATCGCCATTACAAATTCGCGCATCCTCGCCGCGGGCCTCGACCATTCTTGGCTGAATCGCTTTGTGATATGAGGCTTGATCTGTGAGCCTAGACCGAGCACGAAGCGCCCCTTCGACAGAGCCTGCAGGTCATTGCCGATATTCGCGAGAACCATTGGGTTCCTTGCGAAGGCGACAGCGATCGATGTCATCAGCTCGATCCGCTCCGTGTGCTCCGCGGCGAGCGCCAAGGGCAGGAAGGGGTCGTTCGCGATCTCCGCCGTAACCATCCCGTCATATCCTTGTGCTTCGAGCTCTCTTGCTCGGGCCGGCACGTTCGCCAAGTCGGCCACGCCCATGAGTCCTGAATCGATCTTCATCTAATTGCTCCTCTGAATTCATTGAGTCGGTACTTCAGTCCGTGCAGGGCGAGCAGAGTACTGTAGTGGCGTCCTACTCCGAGCGTCGATTCCATTCGGCGTCGCGCTTCTCGATAAACGCACGCATTCCCTCACGCGCTTCGTCGCTCGCGAAACATTCCGCAGATAATTTTGCTGCCCATTCCATGGCGGCTGCAGGCTCCATGCGGGGCACCTCATAGATGAGGCGCTTCGCAACTCCCAATGCGTTAGGTCCACCCTTTCGCAGATCTGCGACGACCTCGTCGATCGCGGCATCGAGTTCATCCGCGGATACCGCGCGACTAATCAGTCCATATTCTGCCGCCTTCGACGCCGGAAAACGGTTTCCACGCAGGAAGGCTTCCATTGCCTCCCCGCTTCGCATCTTAGGAAGGCACACGACGGAGATGATCGCGGGGCTCACACCAAGACGCACTTCGGTAAAACCAAACTTCACGTCATCGCGAGCGATTGCGATATCACAAACCGCAGCCAATCCGTTGCCACCACCCACGACGTGCCCCTCGATCCGACCGATGACCGGAGTCGGCGACGTCTGAATCTTTGTCAACAGAGAAGGGAAGTCGCCGAGGGTCGTCGCAGCTCCCGACTCGTTTCGCGCAGACTGCTCTTTCAAATTTGCTCCGGCACACCAGGTCGTGCCTTCGTTCGTCAGCACGACCACACGAATATCATCATCGGCGTTCGCACGGTCGATCGCGTCTCCAACGCCCTTCACAAGCGCAGCGCCAAGCGCGTTGCGGTTGTCGTGATCGGCGAGGGTAATCGTCAGCACGCCCTTGGAGAGCGAAGTCCGTACAGTCTCACCATTCGCTTGCTCTGCCATCTAAAACTCCGTCTTCGCATACGATCGACGGCTTCGTCGGTCGGCAATTCGAGTTGAATGGTGTTACCAGAGCTGTTACGAACGTGTCAACTGACTGACGGGGCTTGTGTTGCGGTCGGCTATTCCGTCGAAGCCGACGACATGGAGATGGAGATGGAACACCCATGTGAGCACCGGCGGCCGGCGCGGTCACGGAGTTCCTCATCGACCTCGCTGAGTGAGTAGACGAGCAAGCCAAAAACATGGCATAGATCATGGTCGTAGACACAAATTATAGCGAGACGCAGACGACTAACAAACGCCTCGAAAACGATGGCGAGTCGAGGACTGGGGAAAAGCTGATGGCCGATCCGATTCGGATTGCAAACTGTTCGGGATTTTTTGGAGACCGAGCGAGCGGCGCCCGCGAGATGGTCGAAGGCGGACCGATTGATGTGCTAACGGGCGATTGGCTCGCCGAGCTTACAATGCTGATCCTGGCGAAGACTCGGGCAAAGCGACCCAACGGAGGCTATGCGCGCACGTTCGTCGGACAGATGGAAGAGGTCATGGGGAGTTGCCTCGACAAGGGTGTCCGTGTTGTCTCGAATGCCGGCGGTCTCGACCCGGAAGGCTGCGCCGAAGCGGTTCACGAAATTGCGCAGCGCCTGGGTCTCAATCCGAAAATCGCCTTCGTTCGCGGCGATGACCTAATGCCGAATATCGATGAGTTCATCGCCAATAATCAACTTTTGCAATTCGATTCCGATGAGCCCATTAAAGATGCCAGCCGCTTCATGACTGCGAATGCGTATCTCGGCTGCTGGGGGATCGTCGATGCTCTTGAGCGCGATGCGGATATCGTCATCACGGGCCGCGCCACCGACGCTGCAATCGTCTGTGGCCCCGCCGCTTGGCATCACGGATGGAGCCGCACCGATTTTGATGCGCTCGCGGGCGGTGTCGTCGCTGGCCATCTAATTGAATGCAGCAGCCAAGTCACCGGCGGAAATTACTCCTTCTTTCAAGAAGTCCCTAGAATCGAGCATATTGGATTCCCCTTCGCAGAGGTCGCCGAAGACGGCTCCTGCATCATCGGCAAGCACGACGACGGCACCGGAGGACTCGTCTCGATTGGAACAGTGACGTCGCAGGCACTCTATGAAATCGGTGGCCCCCACTATTACGGCCCGGACGTCACGACGCGCTTCGACACAATTGTGCTCGAAGAACTGGCGCCCAACCGAGTTCGCGTTTCAGGCGTCCAGGGCGAGGCGCCTCCCGAAACTTTGAAGGTCTGCCTGAACCGCGACGGCGGCTACCGAAATGACATGCGGGTGTGCCTAACAGGTCTGGACATCGAAGCGAAGGCCAAGGTCGTGGAAGATGCATTCTGGCGAGCCTGCCCGTACGCGCCTGCAGACTACGAACAAGTCACCACTCGGGTTCTGCGAACGGACAAAGAAGATCCCGCGTCGAACGAAGAGGCGATCGCCATCTGGCATATCGCCGTCAAGGACTCCGATCCCGCCAAGGTCGGGCGCGCGTTCTCGAATGCCGTCACGGAACTCGCCCTCGCCTCGATCCCCGGCTATTTCGGAATCGGCGGCGGCCCTTCTGCCGGCCGATCCTTCGGAATCTTTGAACCGGCTCGCATCTCGGCGAGCGCCGTCCCGCAAGAGGTCGCCTTTTGGGGCGGCGATACACATCAGATCGATAGCGTGATCCCCTACGCCCCGACGAACGTAACCGCGCGACCGGGACCGAGCTCGGCTGCGCCAAGCGGGCCGACCTCCCGCGCGCCGATTGGCGCTGTCGTTGGCGCCCGATCCGGAGATAAAGGTGGGAACGCGAATCTCGGCGTTTTCACGCGAGACGATGCGGCCTGGGCCTGGCTCGACGAAACACTGACAACGGAGCGTCTCAAGGAGCTTCTCCCCGAAGTCGCACAATTCCAAGTCGATCGACATCGCCTACCTAACTTGCGTAGTCTCAATTTCGTCGTGCACGGCATTCTCGAAGAAGGGGTAGCGGCCGCGACTCGCCAAGACGGCCAGGCCAAGAGCCTCGGCGAATGGCTTCGTGCGAAGATCGTCGAGGTACCGGAGTCGCTTCTTTCGTGAGCCTCAAAAGGGGGGGGCGTACTCTTTGCGCACGATCTACGCCATTGCCGCAACGATGAGCCGGATTGACGCCTAACGCCGCTCCTCCAACACAGAGCCCGCAGAAATCTCTATCTGGCCAGCACTCTCATTTACGAGCTGAACATCGCCCAGCGCCGAGACGCCCGCTCCAAAGCGGTGATCACCGCGGATCGAAAGACGACTGCACTTCACTAAGGAAGGCGCGCCATCCGGGAAGCGATCCTGCAGCTGTTCGACATTGCGGTAGAAACGGGGATCCAGATCGATCTCAAGTTTTTGTTGCAATTCGGGATGCGCCGCAACCAAGCGTGCATCGTCCGTAAGTTCGAATGCGTCGGACCAGAGCCCGAGCAGATCATTCGTCGTCTTAACCGGCGCGAAACGATCCCGAGAAACGCAGATCGCCTCTGCCCCCTCGAAACACTCGATCGCAGCACCCATAGCAGTCTCAAGTTGCAGACATCGCGGACCATCGTCCACGTCCGGCTCGACGGTCTTCATGTTCTGGATGACTGGCAGCGGAATCCCATCCGGCGAGGCGTCAATACGCTCAGCGAGCGCGTCTAGATCGATCCAGAGGTTATTCGTATTGAAATAGTGATGGCGCTCGATGTCCTGGAAGGACAACAAATCCTCCGCCGGGCATTGCGCACTCTCTCGAAGAATGAACTGGCTACCGCGACGCGCGAGATGCCCACCCTTTTTGTCCGCAAGCGTCCGTTCCGCAACTTCCATCGCGAAGGGAATCTCACGTGCTGCGAACCAGCCTAGAATCGAAAGATCTAGAGCGCCGCCCAGGTTGTCCGCATTCGACACGAACGCATAACGAATGCCTTGCTCGCGAAGCCGGCCTAATTGGCCACTGCTCTGCAGAGCCGCATAAAGGTCACCATGTCCAGGCGGGCACCACTCAAGTTCCGGAGCGGAGGGCCACTCGACTGGCATGCCGTCTTCAATATTGATCCGCGGAACCCGGTGCTGAAGGAAATCGAGGGGGAGCGAAGTCGCAAGCTCCGGATACTGAGCGAGTGCTTCGAGCGACGGCTCGCGCGTTCGAAAACTATTCATCAGCATGAGCGGAAGCTCGACGGACTCCCTTGATCGCAGCCATAACACTTGCCGTGCGATTAGATCGAGGAACGTGAGTCCCGAGCGAACCGGCAGTAGACTCTTGGGCCCATGAAGTCCCATCGACGTGCCGAGTCCCCCATTCAGCTTAATCACGACTGCGTGGCGGGCCGCCTCGCGACCGAGGCCTTCGAAGTCTGCGAGCCCATCAGCATGCGGCAGCGCATCAACCGGATCGATCGACGACTCATGGATCATCGTCTCGCCGCCTTCGCGAACGAATCTCAGCGTCCGCAAAAAGGAACGGATCGCAATTTCCGGCATGCCGGCAGCATGCATCCGTTTGCGATGGGCATCAGCAATCATCGGATCTAGATTCGGCATTCTTGCCGCAGCCTCCAAAAAGTCACTCTTCGCGGGGCCTCTCCGAGACTCCCACATATCACTGAGTACCCGCACGAGCCCAGCGGGGTCGCATCTTGCCGGCGGACCGCGTGCCTGCATCCCCCCTGCACACAGGCTGCAGGAGAGGCTAGCCTCGTTCTCCGGCGATTCGCCGAATAGCAGGAATGATTGAGGGAGAAAAAGCGTGGCCGGAGAGAAAATCCGTATCGAAGATCTAGCCAACCCCGTCCTGACCCAGATCCAGCAGGCTGGCATCGACTACGCCGACACCCTCGACATTGAGCTCTCCGTGGCCCGAGTCCAGGCCGACGCTGAGGAAGCGACCGGGCTTAATTGCTGGGGGCCCGACGACTGGAAAGAACGGCTCGGAATTTGGTTCGACGAAATGAATGCGGATGATAATCGCACGAATCTCGGCCGTATGATCCTGTACAACGACTGCGTTCGTTATGCGAAAACCAGGCTTCGCACCAACGATCTTCTCATGCGCCATCCCGAAATTCATGATGTCAAAATCGAACGTCCGATCATCGTCATGGGACTTCCGCGCTCGGGCACCACGCATCTCGTGAACCTCATCGCCTCCGACGAGCGTTTGCGATCGATGCCGCTTTGGGAGGGACAAGAGCCCGTCCCCGATCCCGCCGAGAAGCCCGGGGGTGATGGAGTCGATCCGCGCTGGCACCGCTGCAATGCGATCTGGGATCAAATGCGCACGAGTTCACCGCTCATCGCGGCGATGCATCCTATGGAGCCCGATCATATTCACGAAGAGCTGGAGTTTCTACTTCCAGACTTCACAAGCTACAATCTCGAATGGATCGCCCGCGCTCCGAAATGGCGTGACTACTATCTCGCGCACGACCAGACGCCCCACTATCAAGGCGCGCTGCTCACCGGTCTCAAAATCCTGCAGTGGACGAAGCCGCGTGAGCGCTGGATCCTGAAATGCCCGCAGCATCTCGAACAGATCGGTCCTCTGATGTCGACGTTCCCGGATGCGACGGTCGTTGTGACGCACCGCGATCCGGTCTCCGTGATTCAATCCGCCTCCACTATGATGGCCTACAGCTCGAGGACGAGTTACCGCACGACGGATCCGAAGTGGTATCTCGAATACTGGCACGACCGAGTACAGAAGCTGCTTCAGGCCTCCGTTCGCGACCGGCACTTACTGCCCGCGGACCGAACGGTCGATGTGCTCTTTCACGAATTCATGGCCAATGATGTTGCGACGGTCGAGAAGATCTACGAGGTCGCTGGCTTGCCCATGACCGATGACGCAAGGGCACAGATTGCTGCATACATCGACGCCCACCCCCGCGGCAAAGACGGACAGGTCGTCTACGACGTTCGAAATGATTTCGGAGCCGACCCTGCCGAACTCCGAAAGGCCTTCGATTTCTATCTCGAGAAGTTTCCGGTCCGAATCGAAGTGAAGTAGCCAGTCTGTTGGGTGGTTCGGTGTCGTCCAGCAGCTGCTATGCCAAAAAAAACTCGTAGGAAAGATCCTTCGGATCCCGCCGACTGCCGAAGCTCACGTCCGCACGCCCCAGTGGGAAGGCGCTCGACATGTCGAGCAAATGGAGTCGGTGAACGATTCCCCACTCGCCAGCTCGCCGCTCCCATCGATCCAGGTAGCGACCGCGACCGACGAGCTCCAGCTGCTTCCGGTCTGCGTCGGGACGCGTCCAAAGCACAACCGTCACGTACGCTTCACTCGTCGCGCGATCGCCATCAAGCTCGATCAACACGTTCGTAATCTGGTGGGAATGGCGATCCATGTTTGCGTGGGCTTCCCAAACCCAATCGAGGAAGCCTGCGCCGGTCCCTTCGAAGATTCCCTCGTAGAGCGCCGTGCCTTCGGGATGCCAGACCGTATCTGCCAGTGGGCGGTCCATTCGGTCAAGACCACGGCAATACCGCGACAGGACGTCTCGGATAGCGTCTCGGTCGAGCAGGCTTTGAAGTGTCGAATCGGACATGGAATCTCCTCGCTTGTTCAGGTCAGCTCCTCCTAGTCTAGGCGCATCACTGGGCTAGCGTCCGCATACTTCGAAGGAGGGTTTTTGATGCATCATTTCCGAACGCGACACGGCTGGTTCTACGTTCTCTTGCTGGCATCAGTACTTGGATGCACGCCAACGACTCCAACAGCGACGGGCAACACCGACGCGATGGATACAGGGGCGACCGCCCCAGCAGGCCCCACAGAACGTGCCCTGTCGCCCTCGGGTCTCCCCTACACCGAAGACCGCGCCCCCTGCGCCGACCGCGACCTTAACCGCCAAGCGCTCTGGGGTGAACTTCATGTCCACTCCTCGCTCTCTATGGATGCCTGGCTCTGGGACGTCCGAAACGGCCCCGACGAAGTGTTCGCATTCGCGAAGGGAGAAGAGACTTTCCTACCGCCGCTCAATGATGCGGGCGCGCCCACCCGACCGGCTCGGCTTGAGCGTCCGATCGACTTCGCAGCCCTCACCGATCATGCATCGTTTCAAGGTGAAGTCGCGCTCTGCACGCGGCCCGGCTCCTCCCGATACGACTCGGAGGCTTGCAAACTTTTCAGAGGGGACGTTGCGATTGCCCCCGGTCCGTTAGGCGAGTTCGGCGCCCAAATGTCGGCGCTCTCCGACGCCATCGACATCGCGCGGGAAATGCCTTCGCGGAGCTCAGCCCTCTGCGGTGACCAGGGCTACATGGAATGCTTGTCCTCCATGAAGACGGTTTGGGAAGAACAACAAGAAGCGGCGGAACGTCACTACGACCGCTCGGCCGGATGTCGCTTCACGACGCTCCACGCGTACGAATACACGGCGACGCCACGCCTCGCGAAGATCCATCACAACGTAATCTTCCGAAATGCCAATGTGCCGGTATCCCCGATCGCCTGGATCGACACGCCTGATATCGACGATCTCTTCGAGGCGCTGCGCGAGCAATGCCTCGATGCCGGAATCGGCTGCGATGTTCTCACCCTTCCCCATAATTCAAATCTCTCGAACGGCAACATGTTCGCGATCACGGGCAAGGACCTTCCTCTTGAAGTCCAGCGCGCCCGCGCCACTCTGCGACGTGATATCGAGCGCCTCGCCGAGATCACGCAGATCAAGGGCGACTCGGAATGCCGAAATGGTTTCGCCAGTGTGATTGGCGGAACGGACGAATTCTGTGACTACGAGGAATGGCGTGGCCCCGAGGTCGAAGACTGCGGACTCGACGGCGCCGGCTTCGGCGCGCTACTCGATATGGGCTGCGTGTCGCGAAAGGACTATATCCGTTATGCGCTGCTCGAAGGATTTCGTGAGAAGGCTCGTATCGGCGTAAACCCCTTCAAGCTTGGGATCGTTGGCGCTACGGACGCACATAACGCGAACCCCGGCGATGTCGAAGAGTATTCCTATCAGGGCTGGAGTGGCAGCTCCGACGCGACACCGGAGACGCGACTCGATCCCGGCAATAGCCCTGTCACCGCAACAAATACGCTTAACTCCAATCCCGGCGGGATCGCCGGAGTCTGGGCGGAGGAGAACTCGCGGGACTCGATCTTCGATGCCATGAAGCGGCGTGAGACCTTCGGCACGAGCGGCCCACGCATTACGGCGCGCTTCTTCGGCGGCTGGGACTATCCGGATGATCTTTGCGGCGATCCCGAGCTCGTCTCCCGAGGATACGCCGGCGGCGTCTCGATGGGCGGCGACATGCCCGAACAAACGAGCGAAGGCCAAGCGCCCAAATTCGTCGTCTCGGCCATGCGCGACATCGGCACTCCCGAGCATCCAGGCGGCCTCCTCCAGCGCGCCCAGATCGTCAAGGGCTGGGTTGGTGATGACGGCGAATTCCATCAGGCCGTCTACGACGTGGCGGGCGGGGCGAATGAGGCAACCGTCGACCTCGGCACCTGCCAGCCGCGAGGCGTCGGGCATAACAACTTGTGCGAAGTCTGGACCGATCCCGACTTCGATCCCGAGACCAATGCCGTCTACTACGCGCGCGTGCTCGAAAACCCGAGCTGCCGATGGTCCACGATTCAATGCCTCGAGCAGCCTGAGGGCAGCAAGAACGCCAGCTGTAACGACCCAGAGGTCGCACAGACCATCCAGGAACGACTCTGGACCTCGCCAATTTGGTACGAAGTTTCGAGCCGCAGCTAGTCACAGCTCGCAAACTCACGCGATCAACGTCCCCGAAACTCCAACACGCTTCCTCCGCGAAAAAATGATTCCATGGAGAACGACATGAACCCCATTCGCCCTCGCCGCCTCTTCAAGACGATCGTCGCAGGCTCGGCAGTCTTCCTATGCCTGGCATCCAGCGCAGCCCTAGCTCTCCCGGCTGAACCGGAAGCCGTGGCTGCGAAGGTCGTACGTCCCTTCGACGTCACGGAAGAGCGCGAGCCTTGCACGGACTATGTCCACACCAAGCGACCTCTCTTCGGCGACTTACATGTGCACACCGCCCGCTCACAAGACGCCTCGACCCAGGACACTCGAATTTCGCCGCGAGAGGCCTACCTCTTCGCCCGCGGCGAATCCCTCGGCATTCAGCCCTACACCGAAGACGGTCGTCCCATGCGGCGCGTCCAGCTCGCCCGCCCCCTCGACTTCGCCGCCGTCACCGATCACGCCGAGCAAATCGGCGAAGTGCATATCTGCAACACGCAAGACGCGGAAGGCTACGGCTCGCTTGCCTGTCGCATGTATCGCAGCTTCCCCCGCGTATCGTTCTTCGTGTTCAATGGACGCTATTCGATGCTCGGTTCGCGATGGGGTTTCTGCGGAGAAGACGCAAAGCTCTGCTACGACGCCGCTGGCATCGTCTGGAAAGAACACCAGACCGCCGCCGAAGAAGCCTACGACCGAAGCGCCTCCTGCGAGTTCACGAGCCTCGTGGCCTATGAATGGACCGGCGCTGTCAACACGGGCGGTCATCTCCATCGCAACGTCGTCTTCCGCAACGAAAACGTGCCCGATCTTCCGATCAGCGTAATGGAAAGCGGAATCGACGCGATCAACTTGTGGCGAGGCCTCGATGAGAAGTGCCGCGACGGGAAGCCTGGCTGCGAAGTCATCACGATTCCCCACAACTCGAATTGGAGCAGCGGCTCGGCCTTCACCTCGGCCGAGGCAGCGGGGTCGAGAGAGGAAATTTCCGCAGAAGAAGCGCCTATACGGGCACGCTACGACAGGCTGGTCGAGATGATCCAACACAAGGGCGAATCGGAGTGCGCATTCTACCCAGGCGTGAATGATGAAGGCTGCGGCTTCGAAAAAGCGCCTAACACATTCGCGACCAGCGGCGACCCGGTCGAAGCCGTGAATTTCTCGCGAGATGCCCTTAAGCGCGGCCTCGCTCTCGAGAGCAGCCTCGGCGTGAACCCCTTCGCCTTCGGCCAAATCGGCAGTACCGATACCCATCTTGGCACTCCCGGCCTCGTCGCGGAACGCGGCCATCCCGGGCACGGCGGCGCTGGCAAACCCGGGAACAAAGTTTTCGACGTCCCCGGCCTGCCCGATATCGCAACGCTTAACCCCGGCGGCCTAGCCGTCGTTTGGGCGGAAGAAAACTCTAGAGATTCGATCTATGCCGCCATGGATCAGCGAGAGACTTACGCCACGAGTGGCACGCGACCGGAACTTCGCCTCTTTGGCGGTTGGGATTTCGAGCCGAGTCTCTGTGATGACCCCGAACTCGCCGCGAAGGGCTACGCACTTGGCGTTCCTATGGGCAGTGCTCTTCGCACCCGCCCGGATAGTGCGGGAGCCCCGCGCTTCGTGGTCGCCGCAACCCGCGACCCCCACCCGAATGGAGGTGACCTGGATCAGATCGAAATCGTAAAAGGCTGGGTTGAAGACGGTGAGACTAAGGAAGTCGTTCTCAAAGTCGTGGGCGGTGACAGCGCCGCCGACGTCGACCCCCTGACCTGCGAACCGACGGCACCCGGCAGTAAAAACCTCTGCACGGTCTGGAGCGACCCGGCCTTTGATGCAAAGCAGCCCGCCTTCTATTATGCGCGACTGCGCGAGACACCGAGCTGTCGATGGACGCAATGGGCCTGCATCGACACGGGCATCTCCTGCGACGATCCGTCCACCATGCGTGAGGGCTACGAGTATTGCTGCGAGGACGAGATCACGAAGTCGATCCAGGAACGCGCCTGGAGTTCACCGATCTGGTATCGCCCCGAATCGCCTGCGGCGCCTGCGGAACCCACGACGCCTGCGCAGTAGACGCGCGAACGCACGAAGATTGCCTAGGCCTCTAGCGCGGCATCGTCACTCACGACACTCACATCGCTATCGGGAATCCGAACGGAGGCAAGCAGGATGCCACCAACCACTAGGAGTCCGGCCTGCATACCAAAGGTCATCTGGTACGACCCCGTAGCACCTAACATTGCCTGGCTCGCAAAGTTCGCGAGCACGAGCAAAGGAATCGCCGCCATCCCCCCGAGACCGCTCACGCGGCCATAATTCGCTCGGCCGAAAAGCCTCGCCAAGAGCACGCCGTGAACTGGCGCCGCGCCACCGATCCCAAGACCGTAGATCGCGCCGCCTATCAAAAAGAGCGTGAACCCCGGCTCCATTGAGAGAATTCCCCAGCATGCAATATTGAGCAGAACAACGAATGCGATGATCGGCTTCAGCGGGGCTCTGTCTGCTAGCCGCCCAAGAACTAGCTTCCCGAGCAGAGAGAACGGGGTCATGGCGGCAAAGAAGTACGCCGCATCCTTCCCGCTGAACCCAAGTTCCTTACCGTACGGAATCAACAGGGCAATCAATACGACCGGCGAAGACATCACAAGCCCAAAGCCAACCGCCGCGAGCCAGAGCCTCGAATCCCTCGCTAGAACACCGACCGCAAGCGTTCCTGGCACATCCTGCGAAGCTTCATTGTCCTTGGGCGCATGCGCGACCTCAGACAAATCATCCCCATCGGGCCTCTGCCCCACAAATTCAGGGCGGCCAATGACGAGGGTCGCAAAAGCAGGAACGCCAGCGACTAACGTGAACACGCCGAAAGCAAAAAGCGCTGTTCGCCAATCGTAATTTATGATCATCCACTCGGCCGCGGCGGGCGCCGGAAAGCTCGCGAGCGTGGCACCCGCGACCGCAAGCCCAAGAGCGAAACCTTGTTGCCTCACGAACCAATTGGTCACGAGCGCCATAGAGGGCATCGCACCGAAGAGCGCGGCACCGGTCGAAACGAGCGAAACATGGATCACACCGAGCAACCAAAATTCATGGGTCCTAGACAAGAGAATCAAGCCGAGCCCCGTGAGTAGCGCCCCGGTCGCCATGAGCCGTCTTGCGTGCCCGCCATCTAGTGCCCGCCCCACAAAGGGCCCAGCAATCCCCATGACAAGAATTGAAACCCCGGGTGCGATCCCGATCATCGTCTGCGGGACGCCGAATTCTTCGCTGATCGGCCCAGAAAAATTCCCGACGATCGAGAGCACGACCCCCGTTGAGATGAACTGTGCCACGAAGGCCACACCCACCATCCGCCAACCTAGAAAGGGTCCAGGCGAAGACGCGTTCGCCGCGCCTTCAGTGGTGGAACTAACCTCGATCGACATCAGCGAACCCTCTCTGCGCCGATTCTCATGGGAATTGGCGTCGAGCGAGTCTAGGTCAGCGAGATGCCTCTGCACGGGCGTTCCGAACTCGGTTCGCGCTAGCGTTTCAACTCCAGAAGCCGAGCGTCACGCGACGGCAGAACTGAGGAGCTCCCATGAGTTCAGAAGAACAAGCATCGACGGATACGACCGAACCGGAACGTGCCGGCATCGACATGACCGGCCTCTTGCCGGATCTATTCGAACGCTTCTTCGACTTTTTCCGACCTGCGCATACCGAGGGGGTGGCCCCGCCCCGGGTCAAGGAGCTCGCGCGACTCAAGATTGCCGCGCTCAATGGCTGCGACACTTGACTGTTCGCACGCTACGCGTCGGCGACGCGTCAAGGACTCGATGAAGAGACGATTGCGCAGATCCATCTGCCCGAAGCAGAGCGTAAGCTCGAACCGCGCGACGGCCTAGCGGTCCGTTATGCGGAAAAGATGGCGTCTGATTTCCGCACGGTAGACCAGGCGTTCTTGGGCGAGCTCCGTGAACACTTTAGCGACGCGGAGATTGCCGAGATCGGCCTGCTAATCGGGCAATATATGGCGCTTGGCCGCATGCTCGTCATCAGTGGCGGCCACAAGTACGCCTGCGAGATCTACGTCCCGCCGGGCGACTAACACCAAGCGATCTAGAACGGAATATCGTCTTCGTCCGTCGGCGGAGGCGAGCCGTCGGCGAACATTCCGCTCGACTCGGATGGGCCCGAGCCCGAGCCCGAGCTCGAACCTGGGCCTGGGCCTGGGCCTGTCTCTGAGGAATCGCCTACGCGGTCGACCGACCAGGTCTCGAGACTATTGAAGTAGCGGACCTCGCCCTTGGGGCTCGTCCACTCACGGCCGCGCAGACTGAACTCGACCTTCACCTCGTCGCCCTTCGCAAAGCCGTCAAGGCCGTCGCAGCGATCGCCCGTCAGCTGGAACATCACGTATTGCGGATAGCGGGACTCACCCTCGAGCTCGAGCACGAACTCTCGCTTGCGAAAGCGTTGGGTCACCTGCTCCGCTTCCATTGTGGCGTGAATTTTCCCCTGGATCTGCATATTCATACGTGTGGACCGCCTTTCGGCGCGCACCTTAGCGCGACTGGCGCGACTCAGTGCGCCCGAAATCCGGTTTTCCGTAGGAATGGGGTCG
>JASDVF010000060.1:110061-142636 GCA_041440805.1 Myxococcota bacterium
GCGACTGGCGCGACTCAGTGCGCCCGAAATCCGGTTTTCCGTAGGAATGGGGTCGGCGGGCTCCGAAATACAGCGGAGCCAAGAACGAGCCCGAAATTTAATCGCGCCCGCGGCCTACCAGGGACAAGCCCATCAGGTCGAGACCCGCGAGGAGCACTGGGCCAGGCTCCGGGACCGTATTCACTGAGGGGGCTTCGAGCGCCGCATCACTGCCGAACTGCGTGAGAAATGACTGGAATCCGCCGCCACCAATCGTCACTGACCATTGAAATGCGGCCATGAAGTCGGCGCCCCTGCGTCCGCCAAAGGGCAAATCACTGCTATCGAGGTCTTCTGCATTCTCGGCCGTCAGGATCCTGCGCGGGGTGCCCACGTCACCAAAGGTCTGGGGGAGATGCCCGAGCCCACCTTGCTCTATTGAATAAAGTGTAGTGTTTTAAACCCATATTAACGAAGGGGTGCCGTTCGTCTTCCTAATCTCTGCGCGGGCGCCGCGTGCTGAGCGCACGTGCGCCGAATCGCCGGCCTCCCCCACGGCCTACAGCCCCTACCCTACGACCGAGAAGCGACGGAGAAGCGACTAAGCAGCGACTAAGCAGCGATTAAGGAGCCTGTGTGCAGTCTCCTTCGAGCCAGTCGATCACGGTTCGGGAGAGTGCGATGCGCTGCCCCGAAAATGAGTGATCCCCATTCTCGAAGATCTTTGTCCGAAGACGCGCAGCACCCTCGGCTTCCAAGGCTTCGACCAGCGGATCGTGATGAAACGCAATCGGGGTCACGTCATCCAGCCGCCCCGCTACGAGCAACATCGATTTACCCGCGAGCTGCGGCACCCCCCGAAGCGTATCGAAGCGGTCCGCCCCGTCCATCGCCTCCGCCACCAAAGCCGCACCACCGGGGCCCACGATCGGCCCCGACCAGCTATCCAAGCTCGCCGCCATTTGTTCAGCGCCGCCACCTGCCTGCGCGGCCGCCTTAACTAGTCCGCCCATATTCGCGCCAGCCAGCGAGGCAACACAATAGATCTGGCCGAGTTCGGCGCCGGAGATCAAGGCTGCGAAGCCGCCCATGCTATGCCCTACTAGGGCGATTCGTTCGGGATCGATTCGGTGGGCGGCCGCATAACTCGGCTCGACGATCGCTTCGACAACTACGCCCACATCTTCGATCACGTGGGCGAATGAAAAGTCGCCGCCGCTGCCCCAGCTGCCGCGGTAATGAAAGAACACGACATTCCAACCCGCGCGTCGAATGGACTGAGCCAAGTCGAGGTTCTTCTCGAAGCCGGGAAAACCATGTAGCAACACCACTGTCGGATGCGGACCGGCACCCTGCGCCTCGTATATGATCGTGTTGAGCTTCGAGCCTTCGTTCATAAAGAACCCGTCGAAGATGATTGGCGGGGCTTCGTGATCGAAAATGACCGGGTCCTCTGTCGCCGCGTCAAATGCGTCCGCCGCATTCACTCCGAGGGACATCGATTGACAGCCCGACGAAATCGCCACGCCACCGATCGCGAAGGCTACAAATAGGAAGTGGCTTAACGAATCTGAGCGACGGGGATGAGATTGCATGTCGCGAAGATAGTCCGCCCTCCTCCATAAATCTGACGCCGGCGCTCGCAGGGTCCCAGCTTGGCCACGCAACCCACGCGTGCTTGGCATAGAATGGGGCCTAAATCGGGTGCGGTCGCTCGAACGCACCCTTCGTCGCCGCTCCCCTCGCCACTCCTAGGAGTCCCAGCCCCATGCCCGGCCCCCTTCAAGGTATTCGGATCATCGAAGTCAGCGAAGTCATCTCCGCCCCCCTAGGCGTCATGGTACTCGCGGAACAAGGCGCAGACGTGATCAAGGTCGAGCCACCGCGCTACGGCGAAGAGAGCCGCCAGCTCGCAAACTACCGCGCCGGCATGGCTTCGCTCTACCTGAATTGCAACCACGGCAAGCGCTCGATCGGACTGAATCTAAAGAGCGAAGAGGGCCTAGCGATCCTTTATGATCTCGTTAAAGATGCGGACGTCTTTGTACAGAACTGGAGACCTGGGGCGGCGGAACGGCTCAAGGTCGCCGAAGAAGATCTTCGCAAAATCAATCCGAACATCGTCTACGCCACGATCACGGGTTTCGGCGACGACGGCCCTTACGCTGATCGACGAGGCTACGACCCGATTTTTCAAACCCTAACAGGCTATGTCGGAGCGCAGATCAATCCCGAGATCCCAGTTCCAGATCTCGTCCGCAATGCCCTAGTCGATAAGGCCACCTCTTATACTCTCGCGCAGGCGATTACCGCGGCGCTTTTTGCACGCGAACGCGGCGCTCCGGGACAACACATTCGAGTGTCGATGCTCGACGTTGGTCTCGCCTTCTTCTGGCCGGACGGGATGCTTCGGCATTCGCTCGTAGGGGACGATGTTGAGAATTATGTCGTGCCAGGCGAGCGCTACCAGCTGATGCCGACGGCCGACGGCCAGATCATCATCTGGGCGGGCACGGCGGGCCAGATGCGCGGAAGCTTGCGCGCTGTCGGCCGCGATGAGTTGGCGGACGACCCGAAACAGCGCGGTGTCGAAATGATCTCCGATGAGAACACTGCGATTCGGGCGGAAGCCGTCGCAAATGGCCTCGCGAAGCTCAAGACAGCCGAGGCCTATGACAAAATGGTGGAGCACGAAGTCCCTGCCGCCCCGGTGCTTGGCCTCGAGGACGTCCTCGTCGATCCGCAGATTACGCATAACGGTACGCTGATCGAGGCGACGCATCCCGTCTATGGCCGCTACCGGCGGGTTCGCCCGGCCGCTCGCTTTTCGCAGACGCAGGAGCCGACGACCGCGCCTGCGCCGCTCTACGCCGCAGACTCCGAGAGCGTTCTCGACGAACTCGACATGCCAAAGGCAGAACGCGCACGACTTCGCGAACTCGGCGCGCTCACCTAAGCATGCGACCGCTGCTCAGGAAACGGCCGCTTCTCGCAGCTCGCGGAACGACGCTTCGATGCACTCGGCGTAGAAGCTCGGGTCCGGCATCTGTTTGCGGCAGCCCGTGATCGAAACGGTGATATCGCCGTTATAACTCAGCACGGCATGGAAGAGGCCAATCCCTTCCATAGGCAGCCCCATCGCGAAGGTTGCAACCATCTTGGCGCCGGTGAAGTAAAGCGGAACCTGCGGCCCAGGAATATTTGTTACCACCGTATGCGCAACCGGCGTGAGTCGACTCATTAGCCCCGTCCGCGCAACCAAACGTCCGGCGAGCCCTGCCATCGCCCCCGGCATCGTCTGCGTCACGTCGGTCATCGACCGCGCACCGACCGCCTGCGTCAGTTCCTTCGAACTCTGCGTCGTGCGGTAGACCCGCTCCAGCCGTGTAACCGGATCCGCCTCGTCACTATGAAGCGCGACAAACATGCCCGAGACCTGATTCCCCGCTGTGCCAACTTGGTCCGGAGTCCGCGTCGAAATCGGTGCAAAGGCAGAGAGGGTTTCGAACGGCAACTCGCGGTGATGCTCTAGGTATCGCCGCATCGATCCGCCGACGATGGCCAAAATAACATCATTGACCGTGCAGCCCTCAACGCGCTTCCTGATCTGCTTAATGTCGGCGAGCGGAAAGGAGGTTGCTTCGAAGACGCGATGAGGCGAGACCGTTCCGTTGAAGCGAGTTCGCGGCACCTCCGCCGGCGCATCGTCATCATCGCCCTTATTAAACGAGTTTTCGAGATAGGCCTGGATCGCGGGCGGAGCGGCTTCACTCAGAATGCGTGCGAAGCGGAAAGGCTGCTGCACGTTATTGACCGTGCTCCGAATCGCGAGTTCCAGGACCGAGGGCTCGGACTCCGGAACCCAAGGCTCGGCCGGAGGCTTGGGCTTGCCGTCGACTTCAAGGTCGTGAGTCGCTGCCGTCATCTCAACACCCGAGACGCCATCGATCGCGGCGTGATGGATTTTCGTCAAGACAGCGAAACAACCCGCCGGCAACCCTTCGACCTCGTCGAGGCCTTCGATCACGTACATCTCCCAAAGTGGCTTGCCTAGATCCAGCGGGCGGGCATGAAGCCGCGCGGCCTGGATGCAGAGCTGTCGCCAATCCCCGGGCTTCGGGAGGGCTATGTGCCGGACGTGAAACTCGAGATCAAAGTCGGGATCTTCGATCCAATAGGGATGGTCAAGGCCAAATGGGACGCGGACGATTTTCTGCCGGAAACATCGCGCGAGATGAAGACGCGATTTGATATTCCCAAGAATCCCCTTGAACGTGACGAGTCCGCCGGGGGCCGTCGACTGATCATAAATATTGAGGCCACTAATATGCGTGGGCGCCGTGCGCGTCTCAAAATTGATGAAGGCGGCGTCGAGTCCGCTGAGCTGCTCCATGACAACGACCTCTGCTGGGGGTTAGGCGAACAGTCCCATACACACGTGCCTCGGGTCAAGTCGCTTGGCAAAAGGACTCAGTTTCCGGGGACGGGTCCCTTTCCGACGCGTGTCACCGCAAGCTCATTGTCACCGGCTTGGAGGATTGTGGAGGGCTCGGGCCACAGATGACCTCCATCTACCACTACGTCGACGCGGCCGCGGTAGAAGCGCTCGAACTCGTCAGGGTCTTCAAGAGCAGGTTCATCGTCGCCAGGAGTTAGGGAGCCTACGACAACGGGCTCCCCGAGTTCCTCGACCAACATGCGACATAATGGCGCGTCGGGCATCCGAAGCCCGATTTCGCCGAAACGATTTCGCATATCCCGCGGCACTTCGGCACTCGCCTCAAGGATGACGGTGTAGGCCCCGGGCAAGATTCGACGCACCGTTCGAAACACACTCGTTCCCATAATGGCGTAGTGCCCGAAATCCGAGAGCGCATTCACGAGCATGGACAACGGTTTTTTTGATCGCTCGTCGTGCCCCTTCAAACTACGAACGCCGCCAATTCCCTTGCGGCTCGAAAGTGCACAAGCGAAGGCATAACCCGTGTCCGTCGGGATCAATATGACTTTATCACGGCGCAACGCATCCACCGCCGGCGCGAGTTTCCTCGGTGCGGGGCGCTCAGGGTCGATGCGAACACGCATACTGTTAGTTCGCGCTCGGCACGCGGCTTGAGAGACGCGGGAAATTGAGTTCGGTCAATCGATTGATGATGTCTTGCCCGGCAGTTTCAGGGTGAACGTCTCGGTCGATATCACGAAGAATGCCTGCACCGTCAATATAGAACGTCCAACGGTTCGAATAGAGACCGCCGAAGCCGAGCACGCCCCAGCGTTTCGCGGTCGCTCCCTCGGGATCACTCAGCACGAGTGTTTGCGCTTCCATCGATGCGGCAAACTCTGCGTTCTTCTCTGGCGTATCCAAGCTGACATAAAGAATCTCGACATCGAACTCGGCAAGCTGTTCGGCACTGTCACGCAGCGCGGCAAGTTCAGTCGTTCAACCAGGAGTGAAAGCTTTCGGGAACCAGGCGACGACGACGCCTTTCTTGCGAGCACTTTCGCCGACGTAGTCCGCGAGCCGATGCTCGCCTTCGGCAACCGAAGTTTCGCCTGCGGGAACGCCAACGAAGCGGAAATCCGGCGCCGGCTTTCCGATCTCGGGCGCTGCGGACCAAGCTGTCCCAGGCGCTGCGAGAAGCAGGGCGAAAGGGAGTAAAATCAACCACAGAGATATACGCATGGTCACACCTTGGCGCGCTTGGCGCGGGGCGGCAACCTCGCGTAAGTGCTAAAGAAACGCCTCGTCCGCCGTCGGAAACGACCTTTCGGGCCGGATCCTTGGACCGCGAGCCCCGACAACCTCACCCAGGAGACTCTTAATCCATGGCAGGCAAGCCCGGTTTCGATTGGTCCGACCCTCTTCTGCTCGACGAGCAACTCACCGACGAAGAACGCCTGATCCGCGATAGCGCCCGCGACTACGCACAGGACAAGCTTATGCCCCGCGTCCTGACGGCCTCCCGCGAAGAACGCTTCGATCGCGAAATCATGGATGAGATGGGGGCGCTCGGTTTCCTCGGGGCGACGCTGCCCGCCAAATACGGCGGCGCTGAAGTTTCCCACGTCGCCTATGGACTCATCGCTCGCGAAGTGGAGCGAGTCGACTCGGGCTACCGCTCCGCAATGAGCGTGCAGTCTTCTCTAGTGATGCATCCGATATTTGCTTACGGGACGGAGGAGCAGCGCATGAAGTGGCTGCCCGGCCTAGCAACGGGCGAGCTCATCGGCTGCTTCGGACTCACTGAGCCCGACCACGGCTCTGACCCCGGCGGCATGCGGTCCCGCGCGGAACGAAAAGACGGTGGCTACTTGCTGACCGGCAGCAAGACATGGATCACGAATAGTCCGATCGCAGACGTCGGCGTTGTCTGGGCAAAGCTCGATGGCGACATTCGGGGCTTCCTTGTCGAGAAGGGGATGGACGGCCTCAGCTTCCCGAAAATCGAAGGCAAGATGTCTTTGCGCGCGTCGATCACGGGCGAGATCGTGATGGACAATGTCTTCGTCCCCGAAGAAAACCTCTTCCCGGAAGTGAGCGGCCTCGGCGGCCCCTTCGGTTGCCTTAACAAGGCACGCTTCGGAATCGCCTGGGGCTCCATGGGTGCGGCTGAATTTTGCTGGCATGCTTCCCGGCAATACACCCTCGATCGCGAACAGTTCGGGCGTCCCCTCGCCGCGAACCAGCTGGTTCAGCTCAAGCTCGCCGACATGCAAACGGAGATCACGCTCGGCCTACAAGCGTGCCTGCGCGCGGGACGCTTAATGGACGAAGGCCGACTCGCCCCGGAAAATATCTCACTTCTCAAGAGAAATAATTGTGGTAAGTCGCTCAACATCGCCCGAGTCGCGCGGGATATGCACGGCGGAAACGGCATCTCCGACGAGTTCCACGTCATGCGCCATCTCGTCAACCTCGAGACTGTGAACACGTATGAAGGCACTCACGATATCCACGCCTTGATTCTCGGTCGCGCACAGACGGGAATCCCCGCTTTCGGCTGAGAGCACATCCCCCTGGCCCTGTCCTCGCGCTCCCGCGCGCGAAAACTAAAAGTGCCAGGGAAACTTCGAGAAGTCCCGATCGCGCTTTTCAAGAAAGGCGTCGCGCCCCTCTTCCGCTTCATCCGTCATATACGCCAGACGTGTCGCCTCACCCGCAAAGATCTGCTGTCCCACCAATCCATCATCCACCAGGTTCAGTGCAAATTTCGCCATGCGCTGGGCAGTCGGGCTCTTGGTATTGATCTCCGCGGCCCATTCGAGCGCCGTCGATTCGAGTTCGGCATGCGGCACAACCGCGTTCACCATCCCCATCTGATGGGCCTGTTCGGCGGTATAACTCTTGCCCAGGAAGAAGATCTCCCGCGCGAATTTCTGACCGACCTGCTTCGCAAGATAGGCCGAGCCATACCCGCCATCGAAGCTCGCCACGTCCGTATCCGTCTGCTTGAATACCGCGTGCTCCTCGCTGGCCAGTGTTAGGTCACAGGTTACGTGGAGGCTGTGCCCGCCGCCGACGGCGAAGCCGGGCACTACGGCGATCACGATTTTAGGCATGAAGCGGATCTGCCTTTGAACCTCAAGAATATGCAGACGTCCGGTCCGGCCGGGATCGATCGAACCCGCGGTCTCACCTTCCGCATATTTGTAACCGTCGCGTCCGCGGATCCGCTGATCACCGCCACTACAAAAAGCCCATCCGCCATCCTTCGCTGAAGGGCCATTGCCCGTCAACAGAATCACGCCCACGTCCGTCGTCATCCGCGCGTGATCGAGCGCGCGATCCAGTTCATCAACGGTCTGCGGCCGGAAGGCGTTGCGGATTTCGGGGCGGTTGAAGGCAATTCGCACCGTGCCCTGGTCGACGGCCCTATGATAGGTGATGTCCTTGAACCCGAAGCCGGGGACCTCCTGCCATCGGGCGGGGTCGAAAATTTCCGAGACCATGAACGGGTTCCTCCTGCCGGCGCGGACCCGATCAAGATGGGGCACCAGGCTCTGTGGGCGCGGGAAGATAGCGGCGAAAGTGGATCTCGCGTCTTGCTATCATCGGAGCGTGGACGCCCCAACCGCGCGGGGCAGGGCAGTATGCCGCCAGCCGCAGCCCCGCGGCGCACGAATCCGAAAAGAGAAAATCTGAATGACGCTCTCCCCTTCCGATGAATCTCCCACGAGCGATATCGACATCGACGCGATCGGCGAAGAGCTCCCTCTTCTAGAAGGCCTCAGGACAGCGCGGGCCATCCGTCGTCTGAAACCAGACCCCGTGCCACGGTCCCTGATTCGAAAGGTCTGCGAAGCCGGCACATTCGCACCCTCAGGCGGAAATCGGCAGCCGTGGATGTTCGTGGCCGTCGACGATGCGGAGAAGAGGCGCTGGATCGCAGATCGCTATCGCCCCATTTTCCAAAAGTATATTGGCCCCGCCATCGAGCGCGGAGAGCGCGAGAACTTCGCCCCCCGCCTCCTGCGCAATATGCGCGCCTCCCTTTATTTGGCCGAGCATCTCCACGAAGCGCCCGTCCATCTCTTTATCGCTGGCTTTACTCGTCGCAACGAAGCTCAGCTCCAAGCCATCTACCCCTGCGCACAGAACGTTCTCCTCGCCTGTCGGGCAGTCGGGCTCGGCGCGTCCTTCACCACGCTCCACCGCGCGTTCGGCGAGGAATGTGATCGCATGATCGGACTGCCCGAGAATATTCCGAGCGCCGTGTTAATCCCGATCGGTTGGCCTCTCGGAAAACATGGTCGACCGCCCCGCGCCTCCGTCGACACAAAGCTCTTCTTCAACGAATTCGATGCATCGACGCTCGAGAAGGAACGCCCCATTGGCTAGATCTTTGCAGGCAGTCGCCCTCTTCACGCTAGGCCTCTCGATCGTCGCATCTTTTTCCGCGAACGCGGCGCAGCCCAACATCCTTCTGCTAATGGCAGAGGACCTCTCCCCGCGCATCGGCTCCTTCGGGGATCCCATCGCCCGAACCCCAGCGATCGATCGACTTGCAGAACAGGGAGTGCGATACCCGAATGTATTCACGACCGCCGGCGTCTGTGCGCCCAGTCGCGCTGCCTTAATGCTAGGCCGTCACCAAAATTCGACGGGCACGCAGCACATGCGGACTTCGGACGGCCCCCTTGGCGAATACCTCGCGGTTCCTCCTCCCGAAGCAAAGGCCTTCCCTGAGCTCCTTCGCCGCGCCGGCTACTTCACCTACCAACACGGCAAACTCGACTACCAATTCAGCGGTGTGCGCTCCGGCACCGGCCCCTCCTCTATTTGGGATGCCGAGGACAACGACAGGCAATGGGCGGACCGCGACGGCGACCAGCCCTTCTTCGGCATGATCAACTTCATGGTCACCCATGAAAGCGGCATCTTCGCTCCTTTGGGAACCTGGCCCCGCGGCCTCTTTCATTTCGTGATGCAACTCGTACAGGCGAATATGAGAAACGGTTTGACGGAAAACGTTATTGCGACTGACCCCGCAAAGGTCGACTTGCCGCCCTACTACCCAGACCTACCCGAACTGCGAGCCGACCTCGCGCGCCAATACGACAACATTCAAATCATGGACGCGCAGGTCGCTGCCATCTTGGAGCGACTCGAACAAGACGGCCTCGCCGGCGGAACGATCGTGATCTGGACAACGGATCACGGCGACGGACTTCCCCGCGCTAAACGCGAGCTCTTCGAGAGCGGTATTCGGGTTCCTATGATCATTCGCTGGCCCGAGTCGTTGCGGCCGAAAGGCATAATACCGGGGACCTTGGATTCTCGGATGATTAGTTTCGTCGACCTCACGTCAACAATTCTCGCCCTCGCCGGAGTGGCCGAAACTCCCGGAGCGCACGGCCGTAATTTCCTCGATACGCAGGTCGCAGAGCGCGAGTATGTGTACGCGTCGCGCGACCGGATCGATGACGCACTCGACCGACAAAGAGCCGTTCGCGACGAGCGGTACAAATATATCCGGAGCTATCATCCGAATCTGGCCAGCAGCAATCTGAGCGATTTCCGGGAGAACCAGGCTGGGATGCGCGCTTGGCGTGCGGCTTTCGAGGCCGGTGAACTAACGGACATCGAAGGTCGGTTCTTCAAGGGACCAGGCGAGGAGCAGCTCTATGACCTCGATCAGGACCCCTTTGAGATCAACAACTTGATCGCATCTCCGCAACACGTGGCGATCCGAGAACGCTTGCGTGCGGCCTACGCCGACTTCGACGCCCGCATTTCGGACCTCGGAGCCATCCCAGAGAGTGAGCTCCGAGAACGGTATTGGCCCGGGGGCGAACAGCCCGTCACGAGGCGCCCGGTCTTCGCCGCAGGCGACGGCCGCATATCCCTCTCCGCCCCAGACGAGGGCGCATCCATCGAACTCTCGATCGACCGCAGCCCCTTCCGCCCCTACGTCGAGCCCTTTACCGTCTCGCCGGGGACGCGCCTTTCCGCCCGCGCGATCCGCTACGGCTGGGAGGAAAGCCCTGTTGTTGGTTTTAGGATGCCCGGGCAGGAGTGAACGCGGCGTCTCCGCGAAAGTTGGCTAGCGGAGCTCTCGTCTCGTACCGTAGGCGCGCGCCGCGACCACTACCGCCGCCTACTCATTCTCATAGCGAGCCTCCTAGGCGTCGTCTTCGGACGTGACCGACTTGCCCGCTTACTCCTCAATCTCGAACGTCGAAAGACAACAACCGAAAGGCCATCCTTATGCGTGAAGTCGTCATCGTAGAAGCCGCCCGAACCCCGCTTGGCAAGCGAAACGGTCAGCTCGCTGCCTCCCATGCCACCGAGATGCTCGGTGCAGTCCAGGGTGCAGTGATCCAGCGAGCAGGCATCGACCCCAAGGAAGTTGGCCAGGTCATCGGCGGCTGCGTCGGTCAAGTCGGTATGCAGACTATGAACGTGACGCGAAACGCATGGCTCTCCCAGGGCCTCCCGCTTGAAGTTGCCTCGACGACCGTCGACACCCAGTGCGGCTCGTCGCAGCAGGCCACGAACCTCGCCTACGCCCTCGTCGCTTCTGGCGTCGTCGACTCCGCCATTGGCTGCGGCGTCGAAGCCATGAGCCAGGTGCCTATGGGCTCGACCGTTCCTAAGGACCCGATCGTCGGCAAGCCGGTCAACAAGCGGTACTGGGAGCACTTCGAGTTCACGAGCCAGTTCGACGGTGCCGAACGAATCGCCAAGAAATGGGGCATCACGCGGGACGACACCGACGCCTTCGGGAAGCGCTCCCAGGATCTCGCCGCCGCGGCATGGGCTGACAACCGTTTCGACTCGCAGATCGTTTCCATGGACGCCCCGGTTGGCTTTAAAGACGGCAAGCCCACGAGCGAGACCCATCACGTAACGCGCGACGGCGGCCTTCGCGAAACGACCCTCGAAATCCTCGGCGGCCTACGCACTAACATGCCCGACGGCGTGCATAGCGCCGGTACTTCCTCCCAAATCACGGACGGCGCAGCGGCAGTCCTGATGATGTCTCGCGACCGAGCGGATGCCCTAGGACTCGAAGTGAAGGCAACGATCGTCGACACGTGCCTGGTCGGCTCAGACCCCGTGCTCATGCTGACGGGCCCGATTCCAGCGACCCAGAAGCTCCTCGCGAACAACAAGCTGTCGATTAGCGACATCGACGTCACCGAAATCAACGAAGCCTTCGCTTCGGTCGTGCTCGCTTGGGCCAAGGAGCTCGAAGCCGACATGGCGACGGTGAACCCGAACGGCGGCGCAATCGCCCTGGGGCATCCGCTGGGCGGAACCGGCGCAGTACTGCTCACGAAGGCCATTCACGAACTCATACGTGCGGACAAGGAACACGCCCTCGTCACGATGTGCTGCGGTGGCGGTCTAGGCACCGGCACCCTGCTCCGCCGCGGTTAGGCGAGTAGAGCGTGGACAGCATCCTCGACGTCGATCTCATAGGCTTCGAGTCTGGCGACGCCCGCCGCAGAAGCGCCATCGTCGACGGGGTGATGCGTAGCCTCGCAACCGGCTTCGTCTACGTCGAGCATGATCTCGACGAGGCGGAACTCGACGCGTGTTATGCCCAGCTCGAAACGTTCTTCGGCCTTCCGACCGAAGCGAAGCAAAAGTCGGCAGTTCCTGGTTCTCGGGGACAGCGCGGTTATACGGGACTACTCGTCGAGAAAGCTGCAAGCAGCGATGCAGCAGACTGGAAAGAACATCTCAATTGGGGCGAAGCGGCCCCCGCCGGACACCCCCTCGGCGAACGTTTCCCCGACCGCTACGGCGAGCCCGTCTTCCCCGAAACAGAATTGCCGGGCATCTCCGAAAAGCTGATGCACTTCCATCGCCAAATAGCAGAGCTCCAGAGGCGCTTCCTCCAGATCGTCGCGACAGGGCTCGGCGCGCACGAGCGCTTCTTCGACGACATGGTTCGCTATGGCGCGACGCTAACCCGGGCCGTTCACTACCCACCCATGCAAGAAGCGCCGGGCGCCGGGCATGTATGGGCCGCGGAGCACGGCGATATCAATCTCGTCACAGCACTCCCCCGCGCGACCGCACCGGGCCTTCAGGTAAAAACGGTAGAGGGCTGGATCGACGTCGCGCCACCTCCCCGTCACGCAGTTCTGAACACGGGCATGATGCTCGAACATCTCTCAAACGGTGCCCTGCCCACCGGAATCCACCGCGTCGTCGCCGACCCGAACCAAACCGGCAGCCGACTCTCCGTCGTGCAGTTCTGCCACCCAACGCCGAGCACGATCCTCAGTCCTATCGCTAGCTGCGTCACGCCCGATCGACCACAACGCGTAAGCGCGATCTCCGCGGCTGACCGACTCGACGAAGTCCTCTTCGAAATCGGCCTAGCAGACGGCTCCGCTACGTCGGGTGATAGCGACTCCTGATCGGGATGAAGGTCAAGCTCTAGGCTTCACGCTCGAATGCGTTATGCAAGCTGGAACTCGACACCGCCTAACTTCATTTTTTCACCGACGCGGCCGCGATCTGACGCCTCGAGCGTGATCGCAGAAAGTCCTTCGATTTCATCTTGCCCACACGCGACAAACTCGACCACGCCCTGATCGAGTGCCACACGAAGCTTTTCGCCCTCTCGATCGACGGACCTCTTGAGCACTTCGGCCCATCGTGCGGCCAGCCTCTCCGGATCAGGGCTCTTTAGCTCGATACCTAGCAAACCTTTGACGACGTCCTGACGAATATGGTCACGCCATTCAGGGCCCGCGCCCGCCCAGCTATCTGGAGGATCCGGGCAGTCGAGAGAGATCATCATGCCGCCGGTGTCGCGAGGGTGAAGATGAATCCCGGCCCAATGCTGACCGTGCTCTTCATCTCGCGTATTGGCCTCGAAAGCGATGCGCAGGTCAAGCTCTCCGATCCGCTCGCGCCACGGTGCCAGATCGCGGGTCTGCAGGATCACCATATAGCCCCCGTCTCCGCCCTGTCGGGCAAGATGTCGGCCGCCAGGCGTGTCTGCGCGCTTCGGGCTGAGAATCTCGATAAAGGTCGTCCCCATAGGCAGAACGATATTCTCGAGTCCCCAGAGATCGACACTCGGATCGCGGAACGCCACCTCGAGCCCGAGCGTTTTCACGAACGCTTCTTCCGTCTCCACAAGGTCTTCGACGACCAACGTGATCTGAAGTAAATCGAGCCGTCCGGTTTCCGTCTTCATCTCTGCCTTCATCTTCGCCTCCATCCCGAGCGCCACCTCAAACGTCAACTTCACCCAGCGTAAGGCTCCCTGCGTCGTCGCGGGTCACCGAGCTAGAGTTATCCTATTCATTAATGACCCGAAACCCGGACGACGCCGACACAAGCGCTTTAGCTCGGGTCGTTCGGACATAGCCCAGGAAGTCAGCCCATGAACGAAGCCCCCGGATCAACCGTTCTCTATGAAGTCGCGGATGGCATTGCGACGATCACGATGAATCGACCCCATGCTAAGAACGCTTTATCGGTCGCCCTCCAGCGGGATCTCTACGCCGCCTTCTCCGGCGCGACCCAGGATGATGCAGTCCGCGTAATCCTGTTGACCGGCGCCGGGGATGCATTCTGTGCCGGCGTCGACCTTAAGGAATTCGGAACGCTCAGCGACAACCCTGAAGCGAGAGACACACCTAACTGCTGGGTCGCTATCGACGCCTGCCCGAAGCCAATCGTCGGTGCGGTGAATGGCCCCGCAATTACGGGTGGCTTCGAAATTGCGCTGGCTTGCGATGTGTTAATCGCGGGCGAGAACGCTCGCTTCGCGGATACCCATGGGCGAGTAGGCGTTCTGCCCGGCGCGGGCCTCTCCCAGCGCCTCTCACGCGCCATCGGGATATACCGAGCGAAGTACGTGTCGCTCACGGGCAATTTCATCTCCGCGGCCGACGCAGCAGCTTGGGGCTTCGTCGGACATGTCGTGCCTGACGAAGAACTAATGCCGGCTGCGCGCCAGATCGCCAAAGACATGCTCGGATTGATGCCACATATGCTGCCCTCGATGAAAGCGCTGATCGACGACGGCTTCGCTGCCACCTTCGCGGATGGCATAGAGCTCGAATCGACGCGGTCTATAGAACAGATCAAGCAGATGAAGCCTCAGCAGGGCGCGAGTGCGGCCTTCGCCGCCGTCCGCGAACGCGGGCGGACACAGAAGAGCTAGACCCCCACGATTCGCTACTCGACTAACACGTTGGGCTCGCCGTGCCCCGCCTGCTTGCACGCTTCTATGTAGAACGCGAGTGTAGTCGACGCATCGATGACGCTGACGATGTTGTCGTTTTCATCGAGATTGACATTTGCGCCGTACATGTGAAACCAGACGCGCGTATCGTCCTCGACACATTGGAGCGTATGCACTGATCCAGCGGGCTCATAGAGAAAAGAACCCGCGCGATTTACGTAGTCGTACTCCTTGTACTTCCAAGCGCCGGAGGTCGTGTAGCCGAAAACCGGGCCGGTGTGACGATGACGCATCACCTCATAGCCGGCTTGGAAGATGTTCTCGATGATCCAGAGGTTTTCGCCGCGCTTGACCTGCAAGACTTTCAGCTTCGAGCCATCGCCAAGATCGACGAAAGGCAGATCATCGGCACCAATGTGGATCGATTCGGGGGGGGCCATGAGGTCCATCAGAAACTCCTGTTCAGTCAAGTGAGCCGGGAACGCGGCAACTGGGTGGTATGATGAGCGTCCGAGGGTAAGGCAGTCGCCGCGCCCTAGAAACCCGAATGAGGTCCCTCATGTCGACGACTCCCGACTCCAAAACACTGCTCGATACGGCGAGGGGGCTGCAACCGCGCCTCGTCGATTTGCGCCGACGCATCCACGAGGAGCCGGAACTCGGCCTCGACACGCCCGCAACGCGGAAGAAGATCCTCGACGATCTGGCGGATCTTGATCTCGAGATCGATCTCCACAAAAAGACGAGCGGGATTGTCGCCACGCTTCGCGGAGCCCGCCCGGGCCGAAGCATACTCTTGCGCGGAGATATGGACGCGCTCCCTATGCCCGAAGAAACGGGGCTTCCCTTCGCCAGCCGGCACGAAAACAGGATGCATGCATGCGGTCACGATGCACATGTCTCCATGCTGGCGGGAGCGGCGCGAATTATTGCGGGCGCGCGTGACACGCTTGCGGGCGATGTCGTCTTTATGTTTCAGCCCGGGGAAGAATGTTATGGCGGCGCGGAGGTGATGCTCGAGGAAGGCATGCCCGAAACCGACGGCGCCTTCGCAATTCACGTCGCACCACAAATCCCAACCGGCATGGTCGGCACGAAGCCCGGAGCGATCATGGCCTCCTTCGATGATTTCGAAATTGAGGTCAAGGGACGCGGCGGTCACGCCTCCATGCCGCATGACTGCATAGATCCGATTCCGATCGCCTGCGAGATCGTGTCCGCACTCCAGAGTTTCGTCACGCGACAGATTCCCGCGACGGATCCGGGCGTACTTACGGTGTCCCAAATCCATGCAGGAACAGCGAATAACGTCATCGCCAACTCGGTTCAGCTCGCAGGAACAATGCGGGCGCTTTCGGATCGAACGCGTGCACGGCTCCTTGAAGGTTTGCCGCGAGTTGCCGAAGGGATCGCCAAGGCGCACGGCGCCGAAGCGATCATCGAAATTCAGAGCGGCTATCCCGTCGTCGTAAACGACACGGCCTTCGAAGCCTTCGCGAGCGACACGATTCGTGATCTCCTAGGCGACCAGTCCGTACTCGCCCTCCCCCAACCGGTCATGGGCGCGGAGGACTTCTCCTACGTTCTAAAGCGCACGCCAGGCGCCATGGTCCTGCTCGGCGTCCGTCCTCCGGGCACGAAGGAACCGGCGCCCTGTCATTCGAGCCAAATGATGCTCGACGAGGATGCCATGGCCCTCGGCGCGGCTCTCCACGCGACGATCGCCACGCGATTCTTGGCCCCAGGCTCCTGATTCTTGGGCGCAGGCGCTGAATTCTTCGCAGCGGGCCCCTAATCCTTGGCCGCAGGCGCTTGGTTCGAGAACACCGGCACTGGGTTTTGGCTGCCGGCATTCGATTCATTGCCGCCGGCAGCTAAACCGGCGAAGCGAAATCCCCTGCTAGAATCCGCCGCCCGACTCTTACCCGGCACGATTCCCTGAGCGCTTAGGTCGCGGCCCCATGTGCCAAAACGGCCCGAGCCAATCGCTCCATCTCACGCCGGATCTATAGCTTCAATGAATCGAATGCATCTGAACCAGGAGCCCGCCCCCGTGAGTAGCATCCCTAACTTCAAGAACGTGATCGGTCTCGGCGTCGCCGGCAACTTCACGGGCCATCTCGAACAAGCCGGCGAAGCCAGCGACTTCAAGGATCTCGTCATTGAGGATCCGAATGCACCGAAGGGCGTCTTTCCTTTCTATGTCCCAGCGGACGGTGACCATTTCCTTCACACCTTTCCGATTTCCGCGGACCGCGTTCGACTCGGATCAGATGATGAGAACCATCAACCGGAGCCTGAGATCGCCTTGTTATGCGACCTCGAATGGGATGGCGACCGCGTAACGTCGGTCACGCCTAAGCAGGCGATGGCCCACAACGATTGTTCCATTCGACGTGAGGGCGCGAAGAAGATCAGCGAAAAGAAGAACTGGGGCGCAGACACGAAGGGGACCTCCGCCCAATCGATCGAGATCGATCAGTTCTCGAAGGGCGGCATTCTCGATCGGTGCCGAATCGCGTCCTTCCTCAAGCGAAACGGTAAAGTCGCCGCCTACGGCGTCGATTCATCCGCCGCCAGCTATAGCTACATGTACGAGCAGCTTCTCGCTTGGCTCGTCGTCAAACTAAACGACCAAGTCGATGAGGGCCCGCTCGAAAACATCTCCGAGTGGCTAGCCGTCGCGGGACGCCCGGCGCAGGCATTGATCAGTATCGGCGCAACTCGCTATACGGAGTATGGAGAGACGACGTTCCTTGAACGAGGCGATCAAGTCATCGTCGCTGTATACGATGAAACGCGCTTCGACGAGGCCGCGATTCGTGTCCTCGCCGAGAGCAATGACGCCGCCGCCAGCCAAGGCATCTCGCTACTTCGACAAGACGTCCTCTAACACTTCGTTGCGCCGTACTTCCTGTTCGACCCATCTTTCAACTAACCCTTAGTTCCCCAAATAGAGGCATAGCGTGATTGGAGTTAAGCTCGCCCTGCTCATCACGATTCTGGTCGCCGGCGCGATCGGAGCAGCCATCCCGCTCCTTCGGCGAGGAAGCTCAACCCACGAGCACCTCCTCGGATGGGGCAATGCCTTTGCCGCCGGAGTGTTCCTGGCGGCGGGCCTCGTCCATATGCTGCCCGACGCGAATCGCACATGGATCACGCTCGGCTACGACTATCCCATGGCCTTCGCGCTTGCGGGCTTTGCCTTCGCATTCATGTTGCTCGTCGAGCACGTGCTCTTGCCCGAACATGCCCACGAAGAAGTTCACGCGCCCTCCGGAGAGCGGTTTGCGCGAATCGCCGAAACCAACCTTCATGACGCGCACGCGGATAGCCCTGAAGCGCTCTCTGCATACGCTGTGCTGACGGCGCTCTCGATTCACGCCTTGCTCGCTGGGCTTGCCCTTGGCGCCGAGCCCGACCTCTCTCGTGCCCTCGTCATTTCGCTCGCGATCGTCGCGCACAAATCCGCGGCCGGCTTCGCCCTTGGTGTCTCTCTCGCCCGAAGCGCTCTCCCTGCTAGGCAGGCCTGGACGCTCGTGATCCTCTTTGCTTCAGCAACCCCGCTCGGCGGTCTGCTCGGCGCACTGCTCGGCGAAAACGTCGAAGGCGACCTCGGCGCCATACTGGAAGCCAGCTTTCTCTCGATCGCCGCCGGCACCTTCATCTACGTCGCGACCTTCGACATTCTGCGCGACGAATTCCCCGCGCAGGGAGGACGCTTCGCGAAATGGTGCATACTCACTTCTGGCATCGCCTCTATGAGCGCCCTCGCGCTTTGGACCTAATCGCTTAGACACCGCTCCGGGCGGATCGGCCCGGCGAGCCTAACGCTCGCTGGCGACGCCCCAGTACTGGAAAGCCGCGACCCTAGGCGTGCCCGGCAAGTACATCGTGTCGAGCGATTCGATCTTGAAGCCCGACTCTTCGAGCAGTCGCGGCACGTCACGATTGATGTTGCAGCCGCCCGCGAAGATCTTCCAAACTGGGTTCACGCGATCCTGCCACTTGCGTACGTCTTCATCCGGGGCGGCTCCGTGCTCTGAGAATAGAAGCTTTCCACCCGGCTTCAGCACGCGCCGCATCTGCTCGAGTGCCTTGGCGAAATCGGGAATCGTGCAAAGCGTAAACGTCAACAAGACCGTGTCCGCCGCATTGTCATCGAGCGGAATTTCTTCGCCTGGCAGTCCTAACCATTCGACGGGAAAGGGTGCCTGCAGAAGTCGCGGTGCGGCTTTAAGCCTCATCCCTTCCGAGGGCTCGAGTCCCCAGACCATCTCGACATTGTCCGGATTATAGAAGGGCAGATTGATCGCGGAGCCCATACCCACTTCGAGAACACGCCCTTTCGCCTGGGGCACGATCTTCTCACGCTGCTTCAAGATCGGTTTAGTCGAGCAGGCGGAGTCGATGATTCGCGGCAAGATGTGGTTCTCGTAGAAACCCAAATCTGGTCCTCGCCGCGCGGGGATTGGGCGGCAGGAGCGGCGCTGCACGTTCGGCCCGCGCTCGATGGAAGCAGATCGAGCGGTACTCTGCCGCAACGCCGCGTGCTAATCGCGGAGGGGGAGAGTCGAGGGGAACCACCGAAACTCGACGACCGAGTCCTTGGCACCAAGCTGTGCCAGAGTCCTCTCTGCTGAACATGCGCCTCTAGGGCGCTGCGACGTTACTCAACTGGCGCGCCGATCCACCCCGAGCGCTCTCGCATTTCCGAAGAGGATCAATATGTTTCGGCTCATCACTTCTCGAACGGCCCTCATCGCAGCCACTCTCGGCCTCATCACCCTGATCAGTGCAGCTTGCGCAAAGCCGGATGCGGCTCGGCCAAACGACCTCCCGGACGGCATCAATGATAATTTCCTCTCAGAGGATATGGATGTCGATCGGTACAAAGACCGATTCGAGGGGGAATCTCGAGGCGTCTACGCCAAGCGATTCGAAATCGTAGAAGCCCTCAACCTAACACCCGGAGACGCCGTCGCGGACATTGGTGCCGGAACGGGTTTCTTTAGCTTCCTCTTTGCGGAAGCCGTTGGCCGCACAGGCCAGGTCTTTGGCGTCGAAATTTCCCCAGGATTTATCGACCACCTACGTAAAGAAAAGATCTCGCGCGGCCTAGGTCAGTTTTATGTCGTCGAAGGAACAACTGCCTCGGTCGAGCTCGAGGAAGCTTCGACGGATCTCGCCTTCGTCTGCGATGTCTATCATCACTTTGAGACGCCGGAAGCCTCTCTCGCCAGCCTTCACGCCGCGATCCGTCCCGGCGGATCTCTCGTGGTCATCGAATTCCACCGCATCGAAGGCGTCACCAACGATTTCATCTACAAGCACGTGCGCGCAGCCCGCGAGGTCTTTCAAGCCGAGATCGAAGCCGCGGGCTTCCGCTTTACCGACAACATCGAGATCGACGGCCTCGACGACAACTACATTCTTCGCTTTGAACGCCTCAACTAATTTGGCGCTAGCCATCTTCGCCCGCCCTATTCGACCCTTTTTAACCTTAGGCATCCGCCGCCAGGAGAACGATCATGTCCAACACCGACAAATCAGCTGAAGCCACCCAGGATGTCCTGACTGAACGAATCGGCCACGTCCTCAAGGTGACGTTCAACCGTCCGGATCGTATGAACTCGATCGGCGGCCAAACCATCACCATGCTCTCTGAGATCTTTCTCAAAGCGGAACACGACTACGACGTCCGCGCGATTCTGCTGACCGGAAACGGTCGGGCGTTCTGCTCAGGCCTCGACCTCAAGGATGTTTCCTCTGGCGAGACCGACGTTTCGGGCTCGTCTAAGGGCTTTAAGATCAACGAGCACCCACCCTTCGTTATGCGCCGAATGGACACACCGATCGTCTGTGCGCTCAATGGCGCCGCCGCTGGATACGGGATGGATCTAGCCCTCGGCTGCGACTTCGTCCTCGCCTCCGATCGCGCGCGCTTCGTCCCGCCGATTCGCCGCAGTGTCCTCCCCGAAAGCGGCGGCACTTGGCTTCTTCCCCGTCTCGTCGGCTGGCATAAGGCCTGCGAAATCTCGCTTCTCGGACGCATCTTAGAATCCGCGGACATCGAACGCCTCGGCCTAGCAAATCGCATTATCCCTCATGACGAGCTTCTCGACGAAGCCATGTCTTGGGCGAAGGAGCTCGCCGGAAACCCACCTCTCGCCATGGCCGCAACCAAGCGAACGATGCGACAGGGACTCGATTCGACCTTTGAGGCCAACACCTCAAACGTCATGGCGGAGCTCATGCAACTCTTCCAGACCGATGACTTCCGCGAGTCCATCGTGTCGTTCATGGAAAAGCGAGATCCGAAGTACACCGGACGCTAGGCGTACGGAGCCTCCTGCGCGGAAAATCCCCCGCTAGAAAGCCGCGCCGCCAGAACATCTCCTCAGACCCGCCAAATTACGCGGGGACCTGCCAGGGCATCACGGTGATGGGCAGCACGAGTCTCGATCCCCCCGGCTCCGCTGACAAAGACCATAATTAGGCGTTCTAAGTACTCAATCGACTATTTACTACCCGATTATGAAAATTTAAATACCGCGCGAATCCGGGTCGAATGGCGGACCTCCCGGCGTGACCTAAGCTCCCGCGCCACCACCCTAAGCCCCGCCCATCCAAGGAAAAGCCAGACACCTAGATGCTCGCCCTCCGCCGAACACTCCCGACCACTGCGCTCATCACCTTTGCTCTCGCCGCGCTGCTCACGCTCCCCAGCGGAGCCGCGGACAAGCGGTCCATGATCCTTGCAACGACAACGAGCGTGCGTGACTCGGGGCTGCTCGACGCGCTGCTCCCCGAGTTCACCGAGGCGACCGGCATCCGTGTCCGCGTGATCGCAGTCGGCACCGGTGCCGCGCTCCGCATGGGCCGCGAAGGCAATGCCGACCTCCTCCTCACCCACGCACCCGCAAGCGAACAAGTCCTCGTCGACGAAGGCATAGCCACTCGGCGCACGCCCTTCATGGAGAACTTCTTCGTGATCGCCGGACCGGCAAAAGATCCCGCCAAGATCTCCGCCGCAATCTCACCCGAAGACGCGATCCGCCGTATCGACGCCGCTGGCGCTGGCTGGGTCAGCCGCTCCGACGATTCGGGTACACACAAGCGAGAAAAGGCGCTCTTCCACGCAGCCGGGCTAGACCCCGAAGCAGACCGCGATCGGCTCGTGCGAACCGGCACAGGCATGGGCCTCTCGCTCCAAGTCGCCGGTGAACGTCGCCACTATATCCTCAGCGATATCGGCACCTTTCTGGCGTTCCACAAGCGAGTCGACCTTGAAGTCCTTTCGAAGCCTGGGCCTTCTCTACGGAACATCTACTCGATCCTTCAGCTCGACAGCTCGCGCTTCGAACGCCCCCTGCACACGAGCGAAGCCGAGGAACTCGAACGCTTCCTCCTCGCAAAGAAGACGCAGCGAGCGATCGGTGCTTTCGGCCTCGACAAGTTCGGCCGTACGCTCTTCACACCTCTTCATCTCGCTGACGACGCTCCCGCGTCGCCACCGTCGCCCGTGTCGAAGTAGCGCGCCGCGTGTTAGACCCCGAACTTCAGACCCTTGTGGAGATTACGCTCCGCACCCTTTGGGTTTGTGGGTCCGCACTCTTGCTCGCGCTGCTAGGCGGAGTTCCGATCGGCATCCTGCTCGGCTCGAGCCAATTCATGTCCCGGGGACTGCTCGTCTCCTCAGTCAATGCCGGCATGGGCGCGCCCCCCGTCGTCGTCGGCCTGATCGGCTCTATCTTGCTCGCCCGAAGTGGGCCCCTGGGCGGCTGGAACCTCCTTTACACACCCTATGCCATGATCATTACTTCCACGGCAATCGCGCTTCCCCTCGTGATTGGCCTCACCCTCGCGGCTGTCGGCTCCCTCGATGATGAATGGGAGCTTCAAGTCCGCACCCTAGGTATCCCACGGCATTGGCGGATCTGGCTACTCATCCGAGAGATCCGAATGGGCCTGCTTGCCGCGGTCATCGCCGCGTTAGGCGGGATTCTCTCCGAGGTCGGCGCCGTCAACATGGTCGGAGGCAACATCGCAGGCGAGACGCGCGTTCTCACAACGGCCATTATGATGCATACGAGCATGGGCGAATATGAGATCGCCATGAGCCAGGCCACCGTCCTCTTCGGCAACTTGCTTCTCCTTGCCGGACTCTTGACCTGGCTGCAGCAAAGCGGTCGCAAGCGATGACCGAAGACACCCAACCTCCGTCAATCGCCCTCTCCGCGCACAACCTTCACGTGCGCCGCGGACGAGGCAAAGATGCCTTCTCGCTCGGCGTCGACCATCTCGACCTTCATGCGGGTGAGGTCCTTGTCATCCTTGGGCCGAACGGCGCCGGCAAGAGCACCTTGTTGCGTGCGCTCGCGGGGCTCGAACGAAGCGTCGCCAAAGATGTGATCCGCGGCGGCGATGGCCCCGTCACTCTCGTCTTTCAGCGCCCGGCCGCGCTTTCAGGATCCGCCGAGATGAATGTCCGGGCCGCACTCCTCGGCAAAGGCATCCCGGAAGAAGTGAAGCGACAGCGGGTCACGCGTGCACTCGACCGTTTTGACATCCAGGCCCTAGCTTCCCACGACGCCCGCACTCTGTCGGGCGGCGAACTGCGCCGCCTCGCCCTCGCCCGCGCATTTGTGCTCGAACCCGAGGTTTTGCTGCTCGACGAGCCCTTCGATGATCTCGATGCCGAGGGACAACGAATTCTCTCTCTAGATCTACAGCAAGCAATCGAGGATACGAACGTGGCGGTCGCCATGGTGACTCACGATTTGCGCCGCGCGCTCCTGTTGGCCGACCGAATTGCCGTCCTTGCCCCGGGCAGGTTGGCCCAACACGGCCTCCGCGACGAAGTCCTGTTGCGCCCAAACACCCAGGACATCGCCCGTACTGTCGGCATGACGAACCTTGCTTCGGGTCGAGTCTGCCGCCAAGCAGGCGGTGTCTCATGGATTCAAATCGAGCCAGGCTTTGAAGTTCCGACGACAGCGGAGCTCAATCAAGAACAAGAAGCCTGGATCGGTATCCGCCCTGAGCATCTCAAACTCGATGTCGGTCGCGGGGATGGCGAATCGATCGGCAAGGCCGTTGTCGAGAGCCTTATATCCGATGGGCTCGCCACAGTCGCGACGCTACGGGTGCACGACCGACGCTTCACAACTCATCTTCTCTCTGGACGCGGGCTCGCCCGCCGGCTCCGCCCCGGCGACCCCGTATCGCTCGCGGTCCGCCCGGATCAGGTCCACGCCCTCCCAGCCTAAGGTCCCCAGCTCAGCAGGCCGCCTGACTGCCATTGGCGACTCAATTAGGGCTGCCCCTGCATCGGATCGGCAACTCGGCGGCAAGGCCATACTCGTCCCTCTTTTTCCCCTCATGCGTGTCCGGAATCGGCCCGATGTCGCGAAGGACGGTCGGATATCCGGCTGCTTCGTAACAAGAGAGGGAACACCTATGCCGGCATCCACGACGACCGATCGACCCGGATCCCCAGAAGAGCGCAAGCAGCGCCGTCGCTCTCTACGCCAGAAGCGCCGCGCCCGTACAGCCGGCCCCTTCCTCGGGATTCCGCTTCTGCTCGGAACGCTCATGCTTTCCGTCGATCTCATCGAGTACGACCTACAGCCCGAAGGCGAGCGACTCGTGGATCGACCGACCCCGGAAGGGGTCGCCGAAAAAGCACGTAAGCCCAAGGCCGCTAGCAGCCCCTCTGTTCCCACGACCTCGATCGTGAGTACGCCTCAAACGGTCGCTGGCGACGGGCTGGGTCTTGGCGTAACGCTTCAAGCGAAGAACGACGGAGACCTCCAGCGTAACTTCGCTCCCCCCACTCAACCCTACGCCCTAGATCGAATGCGTTAGTCGCCCCTTCTCATAGAGCTTAAGAGCTTAGCCATCCGACGAACGAGAGGAGCGGAACCCGCTCCCCTCGCCTATCGGATTTGCTGGCTCACTCGAAAGCGTACTGCACGCCCACGGTCGTGATCCAATCGGTCTCGAGACCGGGGCCGTCGAGATGTTGGTATGTCGGCAACCCGGCTTCGATGGCGAAGCGCACGCCATCGAGCGGGCCCGAGGGCAGCTGGAAATTCACGCCGGCAAGCACATCTAGCCGCTGGAAGGCACGTCGACCGGTATCCGCGGTGGGTATGATGGGAGTACCCATCGCCACCGTCGCGATACTTGCATCCCGACCTCGGTAGTTCAGCTGCTGCTGCCATTCGAGACGTGCACTCACCGACACCCACTCATTGATCGTGTAGCCGCCCCACGCCGTCACCAGGTATTCATTCCCCTGCCGATACTGCGCGTGGTTTTCATTCAGGCGAATTTGGCCCTTCGCCTGAGCGCCCCACGACCACGCGTTCTCGTAGCCGGTGTATGTTAGGCCGGGAAGAAAATCGTAAGTCCCGCTCCCCAACTGCATCGGATAAGGAAGTCGCACGCGATTCCCCATGGAGAGTGGCGTTCGATCGCTCTCGGAGATTGAGCCGGTCGGAAAACTAATACCGATCTGCCCATGTACCTGGTGCCCCTCCACCTCCCAAAGATCGATCAATGCAGCAGCCGTAACGTCTCCGACCCCGTCGGCATAGGTCGTAAATCGAGCGCCGGTGCGAGCACGATGGTTCATCTCTAGTTCTACGATCGGCACCATCAGCATCAAAGTCACGCCATCCGTCGGTGCGACCATCGCGCCAAACATGTGCATATCCATATCCATACTCGTGGGAGAGACAATATAATCTCCCAACACCGAACTTGCGGAAACGCGATCATCCCCGTCACGCATGCCGCCCATTCGCATTCGCATGTAGCGATAGGAGAGCATAATCTCATGGCGTTCATGAGTGTGGTCGCCCATCACCCCAATCGGAGCGTGGGCCCCGGGGCCCTCTGCGTGCTCCGTTCCATGCTTCTCCTGATATGCGCCACCCTGGGCGCTCGCCTGAAGCGGCATCGAGACAATCCAAATCAACATCAGCAAAGCGAGCTGAAGCCCGCTCCGCGCCATTTCTGAATGCATATCTATCCTCTACGAGACCGACGTCCGCACCGGAGACAGGTGTAACAACCGTCTTCCAAGTCCGTCGCCGAGCTCGATCCAATATCCGCAGCGCGTCGAATCAATCGACTCGCGCACGAAATTCCGGTGCGGCATGCGGTTCGCACGTCCGCTCATCAGTCCACGCCGCGACGAATCTTAGCGACGAGACGTTTCCTCCATCAGTCGTAGAGGATTAGATGGGGACGGGATCGATTTCACGAAATACGTTAGGCAAAGAGAATTCTCGCTCCATCGCACGATGGACAGGAATTAGTTCGGAGAGTCGTGCGACCTCGACCCCTGGAATAACCGATCCCAACCGACTCACGTTCCCACCGATCCGTGACCGCGATTCGTCGCAGCCGCAGCCGCACGTGGGCTTCAACTCGGCCACGCCTCGGCGCGCCGCGACCGTCGTTTCGTCAGCATGATCCCCGGCGTGCGAAGCGCCATGAGCGTGTTCATCGGCAGTGCGATCGCCTGAAGCATGATCCTCGCCATGGGAATGCCCAGTCTCATTCGCGGCGGGCTCGTCCTGCGCCATCGGCGCGGCATGCCCCGTCCCCATCGCCGGGCGAATCGGCTCGCAGTCGAGGAACGCTGCCGCTAGATAGCTGGCGAGCAATCCACACGAAACGAGTGCGCGAAGTTTGTGGGAGAGGCGGGACACGTCCGTACCCTATCGCGGCATTCTTTTGGAGTCACTCGAAGATTCGACTTCCGAACTCAATCCTTTCTTCATCGCTCCAGAATTCGATGGAAAACGAAGAGTGCAACGAATGGACGCGAGCGGTTCGGAAGGCTAAACCCGCGCGACAGCCCAATTGAGGGCGGAGATCAGGAGAGCGGGATGGAGACGGTCAGCGAAACGCGAAGCTTCGGAGGCGTACAGAAGACGATTCGGCACGCCTCCACAGAAACTGGGACCGACATGAATGTCTCGGTGTTCCTACCGCCCGCCGCTGATCACGGCCCCGTCCCGGTCCTCTACTTCCTGTCAGGCCTGACTTGCACCGAAGAAAACGTGACGGCCAAGGGCGGCGCCCAGCGGTACGCCGCCGAAGCCGGCATTGCCCTCGTCGCACCGGACACGAGCCCGCGCGGACTCGAGCTTCCCGGGGAGCACGATGATTGGGACTTCGGAAGCGGCGCAGGCTTCTACGTCAACGCCACGGAGTCTCCCTTTCGCGATCACTACCGCATGTACGCGTACGTCACCGAGGAACTCCCTGCCCTGCTCTCGCAGACACAACCGATCGATGTCGCACGCGCGTCGATCACTGGGCATTCGATGGGCGGTCATGGCGCGCTCGTCATCGGCCTGCGAAATCCAGAACGTTATGCCTCGATATCGGCCTTCGCTCCGATCGTATCCCCCACGCGATGTCCTTGGGGCGACAAGGCGCTGTCACGCTATCTCGGCGAGAACCGATCGACTTGGTCCGACTACGATGCATCGCTGCTGGTCGAGGCGGCGCCGCATCCACATGAAATTTTGATCGACCAGGGAAGCGCGGACGGCTTTCTCGAGGAGCAACTCAAGCCTGAGATCTTCGAGCGCGCGTGCGCGGCTTCGGGCCAAGCGCTTAACCTGCGCATGCAAGACGGCTACGACCACAGCTACTTCTTTATCGCGAGTTTCATGGGAGATCACGTGGCCCATGCGGCCAAGGCATTGGCGGTGAGGCGACTTCCTCAATAGCCTTAACTATATGACGGGACTTGGCGCATGCGTCCCCTGCGCAGCCTCCGGATGCGGACATGGAACATCGATCGCAGGCGTTGCATCTCGATCAACCGAGAGACCGCATTCAAGCCCCCGGCGTTCGCAGCACCATCATCCGCACTTCGGTCATGTCCTCAATCGCGAACTTCACGCCTTCTCGGCCGAGCCCGCTCTCTTTAACGCCGCCGTAGGGCATATGGTCAACTCGCCAAGACGGCACGTCGCCAATCACGACCCCGCCGACCTCAAGAGTGTCCCAGGCCTTGTGTGCCTTGTATATATCCCGCGTAAAGATGCCCGCCTGCAAGCCGAAGACCGAATCATTGACCTGCTCGAGAGCCTGATCGAAGTCATCAAAGGTCGACAAAACCGCAACCGGACCAAAGGCCTCCTGACAAATCACGTCCGCCCCCGCCGTCACGTTGTCGAGCAGAGTCGCCTCGAGCATCGCCCCTTCACGCTTCCCACCACATAACAAGTTTGCGCCCGCGGAAACTGCGGACTCGATCCATCCATGCAGACGCGTCGCTTCTTTTTCAGAGATCATAGGGCCGATGAAAGTTGATTCGTCCTTCGGGTCCCCCATCTTCAAGGCCTTGGTCTTTTCGACGAGCTGATCCCGGAAGCGCTCGTAGAGACTTTCGTGCACGATGATTCGCTGAACACCAATACAGCTCTGGCCACTCTGATAGAACGCGCCGAAAACAATCCGCTCAATAGCGTCCTCGAGGTCCGCATCCTCATCGACGATCACCGCCGCGTTTCCGCCGAGTTCGAGCACGACCGGCTTCTTGCCCGCCCGCGCCTTGAGAGCCCAACCGACGCCAGGCGAACCGGTAAAGGAAAGCAGCTTGAGGCGATCGTCTTCCGTGAAGCGATTCGCGCCTTCTCGGGAGCAAGGAAGAATCGAGAACGCGCCCTTCGGCAGATCTGTTTCCGCGAGCACCTCGCCAATCACGAGGGCACCAATCGGCGTGAGACTCGCGGGCTTCAGCACAAAAGGGCAACCCACCGCGAGAGCGGGCGCAACCTTATGCGCCGCTAGGTTGAGCGGGAAGTTGAAGGGCGAGATGAAAGAGCACGGCCCGATCGGGACGCGCTTCCACTGACCGCTGTAGCCACGCGCTCGCGGACTAATATCGAGGGGCATCACTTCGCCGCCGATTCGCACGGATTCTTCCGAGGCGATTCGGAAGGTGTCGATCAATCGCCCGACTTCGCCGCGCGCATCCTTGATCGGCTTGCCCGCCTCGATGCACAGCGCGTCGGCGAGTTCTTCGAAGCGTTCCTTAAAACGGAGGACGCAATGATCGAGCACGGCTTGCCGCTCATAGGCCGCCATTCGGGCCATCGGCTCAGTGGCCTCAACGGCCGCCTGGATCGCGCGGTCAATGGCCGCATCGTCTGCCAGGGCCACCCGGGTCGCGACTTCCCCGGAATATTTGTCGAGCACTTCGAGGTCGTGATTGGGGGCAACGGGCTCGTTGGCCAGGTAGTACGGGTAGGTCGCAGCGAGTGACATCGATTCTCCGAACGTGTGAACGAGGGCATTTGGTCACACTTGGCCCGACCTCGCGTCCACAATCGATACGAAGCTAGCCCAGCCCCCACATAGCGGTCAGCCGAGAAACTGAACCGGAACTGTAGAATCAGGAGGAACTGGCCGATGGAGGGAGCATGAACGTCGCCATCCCGATGCCGCCATGGCTCCGTACCGTCTTGATCGGCGCGGGCCTTTTCATGCTCGGCGGAGTCCTCTCCTTCGGGTATTCCTATCGCCCGCTCCACGGCGCATTGACGTGGAAGGTGGATGAGCTCGAGGAGCGCATCGACGCGCGCAACCTTGAGAACATGAAGCTCGAGGCGGAAGTCACGAAGCTGCGATCGCAGGAAAAAATCCGAGTCGACCCCGACTCGTTCAAGCAAATTGAACGCGAGCTCGACAAGGCCGGAACGGCCCTTGCTCAAGCGGAGAAGGACTTGAAGCGCGCCGAGCGAAAGCGCAAAGACGCCAATGCGAGCGCGAGTACCTGGCGCAAGCGATACGAGTCGTTGCGTGACCAAACTGCGGCAGCGGCTGCCAAGCCCGCGGCTCAGCCCGTCGCATCGCCGTCGAACTCCGAAGCCCCTATCAAGGCTGACGCACCCGCGGCCTTACTTAATTCGAGCCCTGCACCAAGCGAGGCGTCGTCCCGGTCGCCCGCGGGCGAAGAACAAGGCATCCTTTCCGCTGCACCCGCCGCGGACACCTCTGGCGCGCAGCCCTAGTCGGGCGCCGATGAGAACCCCGCGGCCCGGTCGCTAGGAGTCCTATTGTCCGTTCATGGCGAATACGCTCGAACCCTCGAAATTCTGATCGATACCGTCAGGCAAACTGACGAGACATTTCGAGAGACAGCCCTTCGGGGCTTGCTCGAGGCGCGCATCGGCGCCAACCCCGACCTGTCTGCTGCAGCTAAGCGAGGCCTCACGGCTGCCGCCGGGCTACGAGAAATCGAGTCCAAGAGCACTCGAACAGCTGAAGTCCGTGCGCATTTTGAGGGTCATTGCCGTGCGATCATTGGGCTGCCTACGCCTGAGGCCGCCTCGGGACGCGAATAGAACTCGGAGCTCGAACCGGACTCCATTCTCACAGCTCATCATGGTAGAATACGCACGTTCGCCGCCCCCCCCCGAAGCTCCCTCAGGATCCTTTTCCGCTGATGCAAATATTGCTGGCACCATCTCCTCGATCTCCACGCCTCCGCTCGCTTCGCCTGCGCGGATCCGTTGCGCTTGCGGCCCTCTGCCTCGCAGCACTCCTGGCGGCCCCCACAGCGATGGCCACGCTAATCTCGACTGGCGACGGCAGCGGCAACACCACGCCTCCCTCTGCCGACCCTGGCTTCGCCAACGTCGGTGACGTGAACGGGTTGAGCGGGGTCTACGTTCGAAACGGCTGGGTCCTCACCGCCAATCACGTGGGCGAGAACCCCATCACATTAGGCGGCGTGACTTATCAACCGATCGCAGGTTCGAGCATTCGCTTCCAAAACACGGATCTCACCTTCGCCGACCTACTTGCCTTCAAGCTCGCCACGCTTCCCCCTCTTCCTGACCTGCTGATCGCGAACAACGCACCGAGCCTCAACACACAGGTCACGCTGATCGGGAACGGTCGAGATCGCGGCACTGCAACACAGTGGATGGGCATTGACGGTTGGAGCTGGGCACCGGGTCGAACGATTCGCTGGGGCACAAACCAGATCGGCCTCACTAATAACGTCTCGCTCAATACCCATGCGTTTTGGACCCATTTCGACGAGATTCAAGGCGGACCTCCGGGGCAGCACGAAGCCGATATCGTCACCGGCGATTCAGGCGGCGCAGCCTTCACAGGCAGCGGCCCCAGTGCGGAACTCGTCGGCATCCTCTTCGCCCGCGCGACATTCCAAGACCAACCGGCCTCGACATCGCTCTACGGCAATGGCGGACTCATCGTCGATCTCTTCGAGTACCGAAACGACATCCTCGGCGTAATCGATCAACCGGACTGCGACGACGGACTCGACGATGACGGAGACGGACTAACCGACTATCCCGCGGATCCCGGCTGTTCGAGTCTCAACGATACGAGTGAGCGCGAGCTAACGCTCGAGTGCGACAACGAGCTCGACGACGACAACGACGGCACCATCGATCTGGGCGACGGCGGCTGCACAGATCCCGCGGACATAAGCGAACGCGGAGCCGCGACTGAATGCGACAACGGACTCGACGATGATATGGACACGCTCTTCGATTTCCCGAACGACCCCGGCTGCCTGCATCCGACGCAGTTGATCGAAGCGCCCGAGCCAGGCTTCGGGCTCATGTCGGGACTCGGCGCGATGACACTCGCGTTCACGAGCAATCTGCGCCGCAAGGGACGGACAGGACGTTCCCGCCGCCGGCAATCGCGGGCGGCCTAGCCTCTAAGCGAGACCAGGCCGCACATCACTATTCGTCGATCAGATCGACCTTGTAGTTACCGCGGCGCTCATCGTATTCGAGCCGCACGCAGCCCTCTTTTTCGGCGTCCTTCAAGAGCTCAGCAAAGTTCCGGTACCCGGCGCTCGCTTCGTTGAAGTCGGGATGCACACGCCGCAAAGCCTGTTTGATCATCGATCCCCAGACCGCGTCGTAGTCCTTCGAAAGACTCTCGACGATCTCTAGCATCAGATCGATGGCATCCGGCTCGTCTGTATTCGCGGTCGTACTCGCGGTTGCGTTCGCATTTGCGTTTGCACTCGCTTCGGCATCGGCCTCTGCGAGCGTGAGCGGTTCGCGTGAGCTGCTCGGCTTGGCCGCGGCCTTGGTCTTTGCCGCCTTCTTCTTCGCTGCGCCGCCAGGCTTGTTCTTGCGCTCCTGTTTTTCGGCGCGCTTACCGGCCTGCATGTCGGCCGCCTTGGCGAGATCGTCGTAGTAGATGAACTCGTCGCAGCTGCCCATCAAGAGACCCGAGGTCGAGTTCTTCACACCGCAGCCGATCACGCGCTTATCGTTTTCCTTCAGCTTCGAGGCCAGCGGCGAGAAGTCACTGTCGCCGGTGAGGAGCGCGAAAATTTCGATGTGCTCCTTCGAATAACAAAGGTCGAGGGCATCCACGACCATTCGGATATCAGCACTGTTCTTACCGCTCATTTTCGACCGCGGGATATCGATCAACTCGATCCCTCGCAAGTGAAAGTCACGCACGTCGGTTTGGTATTGGCTCCAGTCGCAGTAGGCGCGCTTATAAACAAGCCGCCCCTTTTCGAGGAGGCGTTTCAGAATCAGGTCGATGTTCAGCGTCCGCCACTTTGAATCCCGCGCACCCAGTGCAAGGTTTTCATAGTCGACGAAGACGGCAATCAGAGGTTCTTCGGACATTTGGTTTCTTTCTCAGAGGTCGCGGCGGTCAAAGGACCGTGGTTTTTCCGGCAATGTCTCAACTTTGTATCGGAAGTCGGGGCGCTCTTGATGGCGGCGCTCACAAACGTGAGCGCGGCCGAGTCGCCCGGACGATTTCAGGCTTCCCGCTCTGCAAGTCAGCACCGCCAGCTCATCAAACCAGCGCCGCCAGCTCATCAAACCAGAGTCGCCGGCTCATCAAACCAGCGCCGCCAGCCCATCAAACAAGCGCCGCCGGCTCAC
>JASDVF010000060.1:142736-147915 GCA_041440805.1 Myxococcota bacterium
CGCCGGCTCATCAAACCAGCGCCGCCAGCCCATCAAACAAGCGCCGCCGGCTCACCTAAAGAGAGTCGCCAGGTCGCGGTTTCGCCCTGCTCGTCGATCTCTCCGCTCAGGATCTCTGGAGTTTCGGCCATCGGCGCGAGGAATGCTCGTCGAGGGCGGCTCCGCGCGCGGAACTGCCAGCCATTCTCGCCTTCGCGCGTCCCTTCCAAGACAACAATCCCGTCGTCATCGAAATACGACACCAGGATCATGTCGCCGTCGATCCAGACCTCCGCGTCGTCACAAGCAAACGCATCCGTATCACCGAAGGCGGCCACCTCGACGTCACATTCCGGGTAGTGGATCCGACCCATATCGACTTACCGAACGCCCGAGATCCCACCGTCGACGGGGATCACCGTCGCGTTGGTGTACGCCCCCGCACGGGATGCCAGATAGATCGTCGTCCCCGCTATGTCCTCAGCGCTACCTATTCGCTTGAGCGGGCTCAGCTCCGCCACCTTATCCCCCAGGCTTTCGAGGGTCGCCTTCATCATGCGGCTCTGAAAAGGACCGGGCGCGATCGCGTTCACCGTGATGTGCTTCGGAGCGAGCTTGCGCGCCAGCACTCGCGTCAAGTGATGGACTGCGGCCTTACTGGCCGAATAGGCGTACGTCTCGAGGACGGGGACCGTGAGCCCGTCGATCGAGCCGATGTTGATCACGCGCGAGGGATCTTCGTGGGTTCCCGCCGCGGCGAGCGCAGAGGTGAGGCGGCGCGTCAGCTGAAAGACGCCCTTTACGTTCACGTTGAGCACGCGATCCCACGCCGCTTCCGGAAACTCTTCGTAGGGCTCGCCCCAATTCGCGCCGGCGTTGTTCACGAGGATGTCGAGCTTGCCGTTCTCGCGCGCTTCGATCTCATCGCCCAATCCCTGGCAGCCTTCGTCCTTAGAAAGGTCTGCGACGATCGGAGTAACATCACCGGCATCCCCCAGCTCTGCGATGCGTGCGTCTAGCTCGGCCTTCTTCCGTGAGGCGATATAGACCTTCGCGCCAGCGCGAGCGTACCCTTCGGCGATCATCCACCCGATTCCGCTGCCGCCGCCTGTCACCAAGGCAACTTTGCCTTCGATGGAAAAGAGATCGTTCAGGATGGCCATGCCGGGTTTCCCTCCGTTGCCCCGCCACGCCCGAGAAATTGCGGGAGGGCGCGAACCGGCGGCATTATAGACATTCGCGCCTCGCCTGCTTTGCACCCTAGGCGGAGACCGTCGCGCACGGTAGGTTCCCAGAGCCATGACTCCTCCCGTTCCCGACGCCACCGAATTGCTCCCGGGACGCGCTACCCGTGTTGGCACCCGCCGCTTTGCCGATCGCTTGGCGAAACGCCTTGAAGACGCGGGACGACTCGCCGCGCCGGATCATTTCGCGCGGCCCGACGATCTCTGGCTTTCCTCCATCGCCCTCGGCACGCTCCGCGGCGATCCCGGCGGTGTCGACGACTTGCTCTATCGAAGCGTCGTAGGCGACCTGCTCGAGGAAGGGACGAACGTCTTCAACACGGCGCTCTCGGATCGCTACCAAACGAGCGAACGAGCCGTTGGCCACGCGCTTCGCCGAGCCATTCGCGAAGGACGCGCCGCGAGAGACGAGATCGTCGTCGTCACAAAGGGCGGCGCCATGACACCGGATCCCGACCGCGCCCACGACTACACCTCCGCCCAGCGCGATCTCTACTCGACCTATATCGACTCCGGCATCGTGTCCCTTGACGACATCCACCGCGGCCACTCGATCGCTCCCGGCTTCCTGCTCGACCAAGTCCAGCGCAGCCGCCGCAACCTCGGCCTCGAGACGATCGACTACTATCTCATTCAAGAACCCGAGCTCCAGATTAAAGGCCTCGGCGTGGACGGCTTTCGTACTGCGCTTGAGGCGGCCTTCGCTGCTCTCGAAGAAGCCGTTGAGCGCGGATGGATCGGCGCCTACGGCCTAGCAACCTGGGAAGGCTTTCTCGTCCCTGACAGTGATCGAAACCACTTGGGCATCGTCGAGATCTTCGAAGCTGCCCTCGACGTCGGCCAGGCCGACCATCACCTCCGTGCGATCCAATTGCCCTACGGCTTAGCTATGGGCGAAGGCGTCGCGCTCGAAAGCCAGCTCGGCCCGGACGGACATAGCCGCGCGATCCTCGACAGCTTGCGGGATACCGGAACGGCCGTCTTCGCGAGTGCGCCGCTCTATGGCGGGCGACTCGTTGGCCAAGTTCCGACCTTCGTGCAGCAGGCCTTTCCCGATGCGCCAGGCCAAGCCCTCGCAGCCCTCCAATTCGCGCGGAGTACCGCGAACATCACATCTGTTGTCGTCGGCATGCGTGAGGGGGCCCATGTCGAAGAGAATTTGCGCCTCGCCTCGGTCCCCAGAGCGCGCCCTGAAATCCCTGCACGCCTCTTCGCCGAAGCCGCTCGGGCCCAATCCGCCGAAGCGTAGTCGGCAGGGATTCTATAGGCAGGCTCCACCTCGCCAATCGCCTACACTCGCTCGTCATGTCCGACGAAACGATTGGTACCGGCGAAGTCACCGGCCTCCTGCGCGTGGCGGGCGAAGACGCACACGTGGCGGATCGACTCTGGGAGATCGTGTATCCGGAGCTGCGCCGACGCGCCGCGAGTCTCGTTCGCAACGAACGCAGCGACCACACGCTTTCCGCGACTGCGGTCGTAAACGAGGCGTTCGTGCGTCTCTCGACACGCATGGCGCATGAATGGGAAGACCGTTCCCATTTCTACAATGTCGCCTCGGGCATTATGCGCCACGTCTTGATCGATCATGCGCGCAGCCATCGCGCGGACAAGCGAGGCGGCGGCGCCATAAAACAAGAACTCGACGAATCCGTGTTCCCCAGTGTCCAGGCGGACGACGAAGGTTTTCAGATCGCCGAGCGTGCGCTCGAACTTTTTGCGGCGGAGCATGAGCGTGCTGCTCTCGTCGTGACGCTCAAGGTTTTCGGCGGCCTCACGATTCCCGAGATTGCCGCTGAGGTCAAAGTCGCCGAGCGCACGGTCAAAAACGATTGGGCGCTGGCGCGTGAACGCCTCGCGGTGATCCTCGCCGCCTAGCGTCCCAACGGGCCCTCTTCCCTTATCTGCTCTTCTTTTGACGCTTCTCTACCGACGCCTCTGTCTGCAGCTCTCTCTACGCCTCTATCTAAGGCAGCAGCCGAAGATCCCGGCCTAAGCGATCTGCTGCATGCCGAGTTCTTCGAGTCGCGCTTCCATGGCGCGGCGGGTGCGGAAGAGGCTGATCTTGATCGCCTGATTCGACTTCCCGAGCTCTGCAGCAATTTTCTTGGTCGGTCGACTATCGCCGTAGTACCGATCAAAGATGTCGCGCTGTGCGTCAGAGACATCCTCGTCCAGCACGTCGGCGCAGACTTCCAAGATACGTGCCGCTTCGACGCGACGATCGACCGGCGCTTCCGGGGCAACCGGAGGACGCGCTTCGAGCTGCTCCATCGGAATCCCGATCGGCGTCTTCTTTCGGAATCGGCGACAAAGCTGATGATGAGCGATTCCGAACATCCAAGTCAGCAGCGCGGAACGGCCTTCCCAAGACCCGAGACATTTGTGGACCTCGAGGAACGTATCCTGAACGACGTCCTCGGATTCCGTCGGATCGCCCAGTCGCTTCACGGCGAAGCGGTAGATGCGCTGCGAGTAGAGCTGATAAAGATGCGTGAACGCATCCGGCTCACCGGCCAGAATTTGATTCACCAATTCCCGGTCCTGCCGGCGTCGCTCGGCGACGGCCGGATCCACCGGTCGACCCGTCGCGAAAGAAAGCACGGCGGCCTCGGATCCAGTGTTCTGTAAGAGGGACGGGCTCGGGGCAGCGGGGTTGGGCTGTGTTGCAGTCATCGGATTCTCCTCTCCAGATTCCTAATGCGGGGCTGATTTCCCCGCTCTCTCTCTTGAAGGCGAAGCGGCCGCAGGAATCGGGCAACGAATCGCCGATTTTTTAGAGTTTTCTTTGAAACCTCGATTTCCTTTTGATTCGCAAGCGGGCCCCGCGGGGCCGTAAATTCAGAATCCACCTATTCGGCCTCAAGAGAAAGCCCCTGTCAGGACGATCAAATGTGACGCCCGTACACGTAACGGGGCGACTTCACCACTCCCTCAAGGAACGATGTCGATGTCCGATCCCCGAATTTCCGGCCTGCTCCTGATGGGCGTTTCGATCGCAGCCTTTCTCGGCACGACGACCGAAGCGCTTCCGCCGATGACTTTCTTTCCCGCGTTTCTGCTCTTTTGCATCGGGGCCTTAAAATTCATTCGCACGAACAATCAGGCGATGGCGAAAGCCGAAAAGAAAGTGGAGGGGCGACTCAATCCGACACTGCGCAAAAATGGGTACGCTCACGCCCGGGCCGAACGCCTGGCTGCCAAACGCGGCGGCGCATTGAGCTCGCTCAACGAGTCTGATGCGGACGCGGAGCAAGCCGCTCGGATCGCCTCGGAATATACCGATTCGGGCGCGGGTCATGCGGCCAATGCGATCGAAATAGGGGACAACAAATACGATCTCGTCGTCACGACGGACGTCTCTTTCCCCGTTGAAGTTCAGTCTGGCGACGCGCTTGCAGACCAACTCAGCAAGTTGAACCAATTGATGGCGCAGGGTGTACTGACCGAAGAAGAATACGCCGTCGCTAAAACGAAACTTCTCTCGTAATCCGAACTCTCGCGAGAGGCTACCCGGAAACTCAGCGTTTCCGGATAGATCCCATTCGGGTTGCTAGGGTCGTTTGATGCGCAGCGTTGCGGCCAGGAGCCGCCTACAACGACGCAGTGCGAGCTTTCAGAGTTCGCGCCGCACGACCGAATCCACCGGACTGCGCGCGTACTTCAGAGCCGAATGAAGTCGGGCCCTAAAACGAATAAACCCGGAACACCTCGTTGGTGTCCCGGGTATCCCTGGGAAGGGGAATTCGGCTTCTGTACTTATGAAGTGCGACCCAGCCGGAACAAGTGTCACGATATTTTGAGATCGGCAGCGCTTTTTCTCAGCTCGCCGTTTATTGACCTAAATCGCCGCGAGAGTCGCCTGGGGAGTGGGTGCGAGCTTTCAGAGTTCGCGCCGCATGACCGAATCCACCGGACTGCGCGCGTACTTCAGAGCCGAATGAAGTCGGGCCCTA
>JASDVF010000060.1:148015-164895 GCA_041440805.1 Myxococcota bacterium
GACCGAATCCACCGGACTGCGCGCGTACTTCAGAGCCGAATGAAGTCGGGCCCTAAAACGAATAAACCCGGAACACCTCGTTGGTGTCCCGGGTATCCCTGGGAAGGGGAATTCGGCTTCTGTACTAATGAAGTGCGCCCGGGCCGGAACAAGTGTCACGGTATTTTGAGATCGGCAGCGCTTTTTTCTCAGCTCGCCGTTTATTGACCTAAATCGCCGCGAAAGTCGCCTAGGAAGGATCCCTTCGGGCCTCCTTCAGGTTCTCAATGTGCTTCGCGCCAATTCTGGCCGACACCAAGGTCGACGGTCAGTGGGACCGACAGCTCTGCGACCCCTTCCATTTTCTCTCGAACGAGTGCTGACAGCGCCTCACGCTCTGCTTCGCTCGTCTCAAAGACCAGTTCATCGTGGACCTGGAGGATCATCGTCGCCGCGAGGCCTCTCTCGACCAGCCCTCGGTCCACGTCCACCATCGCCTTCTTGATCAAATCTGCGGCCGTCCCCTGAATCACCGTATTCGTGGCCATCCGCTCCGCCGCCTGCCGCAGCATTCGGTTCCGCGAGCCAAGGTCTGGGAAGTACCGCCGCCGGCCCATCCAGGTCCGCACGAAACCGTCCTCCTTCGCCTGGGCGGTCGTTTCGTCCAGAAAGCGCCGAACACCCTCGTACCGAGTAAAATAGGCGTCGATCGTCTCCTGGGCCTCTCCCGCGGCGATTCCCAGCTGCTGGGACAAGCCGAAGGCTGACGAGCCGTAGATGATCCCGAAATTCACGGCCTTCGCGCGGGCGCGCTGATCGTCGGTGACTTCCTCTTGGGGAATACCGGCAACTTCTGCGGCCGTGCGGCGATGGATATCGTCTCCGTCCCGGAATGCCTCGATCAATGACGTGTCGCCCGAGTAATGCGCAACGATGCGCAATTCGACCTGGGAATAATCCGCGGAGACCAACACCCGACCGTCGGCGGGAATGAATGCCTCACGAATCCGCGCGCCTTCGCTCCCACGGATTGGAATATTTTGAACGTTCGGGTTTGAGGCGGACAACCGCCCGGTCGCCGCACCGAGCTGATGGAAGCTCGGATGAATGCGCCCTGTTCGTTCGTTCACCAAAGGCGGGAGTGCATCGATGTACGTGCTCTTCAACTTCGACAGTTTTCGCCAGGCCAGAATCTTCCCCGGCAAAGCATGATGTTCCGTGAGCTGTTCGAGCACGTTCTCGGCGGTCGAATATCCCGTCTTCGTCTTCTTGAGAATCGGCAGCCCGAGCTTCTCGAAGAGGATGACCTGCAGCTGCTTTGGACTGCTCACCAGAAACTCTTCGCCCGCGAGTTCATGGATTTCCTTCTCGAGGACAGCGAGCTCCTTCTCATATTCGGCAGAAAGGTGCGAGAGATGTCCTTCGTCGATTAGAACGCCCGCGCGCTCCATCCGCGACAACACCGCAGTAAGCGGCAACTCGACATCAGCGAAGAGCGGTGTGAGTTCATCCTTTGCTAAGCGATCTTCCATCACCCCGGACAATGCGAAGACGCTCGCCGCCTGCTCGCCCGCCCACTGTGATACCAGCTCGACGCCCAAGTCTTGAACGGTCTTGGCCTTGGCACCCCGTCCCGCAATATCCTCCCAGGACCGCAACGAGCGGCCAAGGTATTCGATCGCGAGGGGCGGCAGTTGATGTGCGCCGGTCGAATCCAACATATGCGCGGCGATCTCGATATCGATCGCCGGCAGAGGCAATACATAATCGCGCTCCGCGAACAGGCTCTGAACATTCTTCGTATCGAAACCGATCCAGCTCGGCGCGTTATCCGCTTCGAAGAGCTGCGCAAGAAACGTCGTGACGCCCTTCTCGGAGACGCCTTCGCGATCGAGAAGCCCTTCCCCCGCTACCATCAGGTAGCTCGCCGCACTGTCCTCTACGGCAATCGCGAGCCCGAGCAAGCGACGCGACACAGCAGTGCCCCCCTCGATCACAGGGTGGAGTGTTATGCGGCCCGCCTTTGCAAGCGTCTTGCCCAGCGGGGCGAGATCGGCATCATCCGTGATGCAGGCGACCGCGACATCCGTGCTCGTTCCTTCAGCAACTCGCTCCTCCGCACCTTCGGCGGGCGCGTCCAAGGTATCGAGCAAACGGGTAAACCCGAGCTTCGTATACAGCTCCCGCAGCAACTCCGTATTGGGCGCAGTCACTTCGAGACCAGCCCAGCCCGGGTCGATGGGAACGTCTCCGCGAAGAGTCGACAACTCCTTCGAAAGGCGGGCATCGTCCGCGTGCTGCTGCAGACCTTCACGCGCCTTCTTCGCCTTGATGTCATCCGCCGCCGCGATCAAAGCGTCCAGCGTTCCGTATTCCAGGATCAGCTTCGCTGCACCCTTCTCGCCGATTCCCTTCACGCCGGGAATATTGTCGCTCGGGTCTCCAACTAACGAGCGCATATCGAGCAGCTGAGCGACCGGCACACCGAAGCGCGCCTCGACCGCCGCTTCGTCAACTCGTCGACCCTTGCCGCTATCGAGTAGCACCACGCCCGGACGTATGAGCTGCATCAGATCTTTGTCCGTCGAGATGATGCAGACTTCGGATCCCGCCGGCGCCGTCTCGACGAGCGTCGCGATCACATCGTCCGCTTCAAAATCCGCGACCTCGACCATAGGCACACCGAAAGCTGCACAAAGCTCAGCGACCATAGGAAACTGAACGGTCAAATCTTCGGGCTGCTTGTCGCGCCCCGCCTTGTACTCGGGATAGAGCCGCTTCCGAAAGCTCCCGCCCTTCGGATCGTTCGCGACGGCCACATGAGTCGGCCGTTCTTCGCGCAGCACTTTCGTCAGCATCGTGACGAAACCGTACGCGGCATTCGTCGGCGTCCCATCGGGCGCACGCAGGTTCGGGATCGCAAAGAAAGCGCGATAGATGGCGTTCGCGCCATCGATCACAACGAGTCGTTTTAGGTCGGAGGAGGCAGTCACCCGGCGAGCTTACACCGATTGAGCGAGTGCCATCAGTCGAGGTCTGGCTTGTCCTCGGTTTGGCGGCTCATGAGTCGGGCAGCCACAAAAAGCTACCGCGGGGCCTGACCTTCAACTCATTTTGACGAGCGTGCTTTTCCTCGGCTCGCTTGGCTTGGCGAGCTCGACCCGAGTCGGGTCCACCAGAATGCCACGCACGATCGTGTCGACGGCATGCATGTAGAGCGGCTCGAGGGGGCGACGACGAATCTGGCGCCGCGCCTTCGTGTTGTCTGATTCGATCAAGCTATTCGCAACCGACCACAGAATCGTTGCGACCTCCCACGTGTCGCACTCAACGAACTCGCCGTTCTCGACGCCGAAGACCAGCACGCTGTGGGTCACCTCAAGATTCACTTCCCAAAAACCCGCGATCTTCTCGATCACGTCTCTCGGCAGATCGCCGATCACGCTCTCGTTATCGACGGCCCAGAAGATCTGGAAATAGTCCGGGTGATTCAGCCAGTGATCGAAATAGAACTTGGCGATCGAGCGCATACGTTCAAGTGCCGTGTCGCCCTGCTCGCCAGCCTGCACCATTAGATCCTGAAAGATCGAATGATTGTTAGTCAGGACCGCAACGTAGAGATCGGCCTTGCTCTCGAAATATCGGTACAGCGTCCCCTTGGCGACGCCGGCTTTCTCAGCTATTTCGTCGAGATTCGCACGCATGAATCCGTCGCGGAAAAAGACATCCCGGGCGGCTTCAAGTATCCGCCGACGACTCTCAGCCTTTTTTTGATCTCGTGACATGGACGCATTGTCTCGTCATCCGGGAATAATTCAAGGCAAGTCGGGCAAAAAACCAGACGAGGTGCACCTCATGTGCGGCGCGAGCGCCAGATGAGGCGCCTCCTAGCCCCGATTCTAGAATCTCGCATTTTCGGAAACGATCTATTCGACGTCTCTAGAAGCGGCATGCCCACGGGCCGTCTCGACGTAGCGAAAAGTCCGCGCTCTCTGAAGCTCGACCTCGTCGTCTGAAAGTTGCCGGATCGGCTTCGCGGGGATTCCTGCGACCAGCATCCCGGATTCGACGACCTGGCCTGGACGCACGACTGCTCCGGCGGCGACGAGTGCGTTCTCACCGATCTGCGCGCCATCTAGTATCACGGACCCGATGCCGATCAATGCGCCGCTTTTAACACAACAACCGTGCACCACCGCCCCATGACCGACCGTAATGTCGTCCCCTAGCAGTGTAGGAAAGCGCCCCTCAGTCACATGCAAGGTCGCCTGGTCTTGAATGTTCGTCCGCTCCCCAATTCGAATGTGGTGGACGTCGCCGCGCAGGACCGAGCCGTAGAACACGCTCGAGTCGGCGCCGATCTCAACATCCCCGACAACCGTGGCACCTGGAGCGATCCACGCCGAAGGATCGATCCGTGGAGAAAGATCACCAAAAGTACGCACAATCGCGCCGGGATAGCGAAGACTCATATCAGTCGGAGGCGACGTCATCGCTAGTCGATCGAGTCGCTGCCTTCATAGCGAAACGCATCGAAGAGAACGGTCTGAATATAGCGCTCGCCGAAATCACACAGAATCGTCACGATCGTCTTGCCTTTATTCTCCGGCCGCGATCCATAATCGATCGCTGCCTGAACATTCGCTCCAGCGGAGATCCCAACTAACAGTCCCTCTTCCGCCGCCAGCCGGCGCGCCATCGAAACCGCCGAGTCATTCGACACCTTAACAACACCATCGAGAATAGATATCTCGAGCACATCCGGCACGAAGCCAGGCCCTATGCCCTGAATTCTATGCGGGCCAGGGGCGCCGCCGGACAGGACCGGGCTGTCCTCGGGCTCAACCGCGATCGCGCGAAAACTGGCCTTCTTCGGCTTGATGTAGCGTGCGACGCCCGTAATCGTGCCGCCGGTCCCGACGCCTGCAACGAGCGCATCGATCATGCCGTCGGTGTCGTCCCATAGTTCCCTGGCCGTCGTATTGAAATGCATTTCGGGATTCGCAGGATTCCGAAATTGCTGCGGCATGAAGGCATTCTCGATTTGACTCGCCACTTCTGTCGCACGCTCAACTGCGCCCCGCATCCCCTTCGCGCCATCGGTCAAAATGATCTTGGCGCCGAAAGCACGCATCGTCGCGCGGCGTTCAGGACTCATGGTGTCGGGCATAATAATCACACAAGGATAACCCTTCGTGGCCGCAACAAGGGCCAGCGCGATCCCTGTGTTGCCGGAGGTCGGCTCTACGATCGTCGATTGACCAGGCACGAGATCTCCCGCCTTTTCGGCGGCCTCGATCATCGCCAGCCCGATCCGGTCCTTCACACTATTTCCGGGGTTGGCGGATTCGAGCTTTCCGAGGATCGTGGCGTGACAATCTCCGACGACGCGATTGAGCCTCACCAAAGGCGTGCCGCCGATCAGCTCAGTCACAGAGGAAGCGATCTTCATATTTTCGGTCTCCCTGATTTGGCCTGGAAACAAAAGTTTCGGCCAGTGCGAGGTTCAGGATACATCCGGAGCAGGTGGCTCGGCAGAAAATCGTTTCACTCTCATAACATCTTCCACCTCACCGACCAGCGCGTCGAGAAGCACGGTCACATAGCTCCCTGAAGGCAAAGCGACCTGCACTCGCAGACCGGTTCCCTCGTCCACGGGTTCAATCTCGAGATCCTGAGGCCGAATGCGTAAGGGGCGCCGTGTCCCTTTTGCCTTAATGCCGCGCGGTAGCGACAGGTCCTCTGGCGCCGGAATGCCAAACTGTTCGTAGATGCTCATTTCAAGTGCCAGCGTTTCATCACGCGGTGCGCGCACTTTGGTTCCGAAAATCGGCCCAGTCGCGCTGATTTCGAACTCCGCAGCACGCTTCAAATCCGTCTCGACATCGTCGACCCAAAAGAGCCCGCCGCTCTCTTCTACCCGAGCGATATCCCCTAACATCACTTTGTCATGCGCACCTTCTCGAGCTTCGAGTACGGCATTGAAGACTTCCGACTGAAGCGCTGAAACGAGGAAGCGCGCCTTCCGCCGATCCCGCGGCGGCCGCCCGCCCGCCAGAAGCTCCCGTGCTTTCTCAGCGTTGTCGCCATCGCGACCGAAACGCTGATCCCCGTATCTATTAGGCAGCCCTCGCCGAATTAATTCCGCTGCGCGCTCTCTGTACGCATCAACATCGAGAGGCACATCGCCACGCAGGACGATATCGAAGCGGTTCGCCAGTAAATGGCCCGTCCGAATTTTGTGATCATGACGAATGGCCTCGAGCACCTTTGCGTCTTCCAACTCGAACTCAAGGGCGCGCTCGGGGTCGACGCCTTCAAGCGAGAACCATTGCTGCGTAACGGCATGGCGATCCTTCCGACCGGCGTAACCGACGTCTCGACCCGAGACACCGCTTTCCCGAGAAAGATCTCCCGCGACCTGTTCCGTCGTTCGGCCGCGTTTTTCGATCAAGATGAATGTGTGCTTGCCTTCTCCGATCGCGGGATAGAGAGGCTCCTCTATGACGCGAAAATCTTCTGGGGTCGATCGCATACGGAGCGGTGCGGGCGCGCCACCGCTCGCCTGCGAATCGACTCCTCCAGCAACAGAGTCGTTAGGCGTATCGTCATCACTCATGACTCCCGCGCGCCCCCATGGAGCCGCTCAGCTTCTTCGACCGGCGCGAAGGATCGCCGGTGGATCGGGCAAGGGCCGTGTTCCTTTAGCGCGGCAACATGCTCCGCTGTGCCGTATCCCATATGTCGTTCAAATCCGTACGCCGGATAGCGCACACCTAACGTAGCCATTTGCGCGTCGCGATAGACCTTTGCCACGATCGATGCCGCGGCAATACTGGCGTCTTTTGAGTCGCCCCTGATGATCGACGTTTGCGGCAGATCGACTCCCGGGACCGTGCGCGCATCCACTAACAAGTGCCCTACCTCGGCCACCCGGGAAAGGCTTGCGACCGCCCGACGCATCGCTTCGAGCGCAGCCTGGTAAATCCCGCGCTGGTCGATTTCTTCCGACGTGAGTTCTCCGATCCCGATCCCGATTGCGACCTCACGAATCTCCGCCGCAAGCCGCTCTCGGCGGGCCTTTGGCACCTTCTTCGAATCGTTGAGGCCCTCAAGAACAAAGTCCTCTGGCAGAATCACCGCCGCAGCGACAACAGATCCCGCCAGCGGGCCGACACCCACTTCATCGATCCCTGCGATCCCGCGAACACCGCCCTCGACGAGCTCGTCGCGCAAGAAGAGCAGATCCGCCATGCGGTTTCGCTCGGCAGCGCGGGCCTGAATCAAGCGGCGAGCGCGGTCCGCGAGCTGCTGCGCGCCAATCCTCGGATCCTCGCCGACTTCCTTGATAAGAAGCTGCAGCTCCTCATCCGAGTTCGCGGCAGAAAGGGCGGCGCGAAGTTTCGCGAGCGAACGCCCCGGCGCCTTGGCACCAGGGGAGTTATCGAGAGAGTCGGTCGGGTCGGACATGGGCGGGGGGGGCTCCGGGGCAATGGACCGCCGGAGTCTCCCGCGGAAGCGGTCAAACCGCCAGCCACAACAATCCCATCAGACACAACCCACAATTGAACCACTCGAGTTCAGTCGTCCTCGGGATTCTTGGCGTCAAGAATCCGCTCGAGCCTGCGGACGCGTTTAAGCAGCTCGGGAAGGCGCTTCAGGGAAGCGACCATGCGATGCCACCCTCGCTCTTCCTGCGCGGGCATCCCGAACATTTTGGCCCCATCGGGGACGTCGCGAAGCACGCCGGTATTCGCCCCTATAAACGCCCCTGCGCCGATTCGCAGATGCCCCTTCGTGCCGCAGCGAGCCATCAGAATCGCGCGGTCGCCGACGATCGTGCCGCCTGAGAGGCCGCATTGCGCGACGATGAGCACGTCTTCGCCGATATCGCAGTTGTGTGCGATCTGGACGTGATTGTCGATCTTGGCGCCACGGCGGATGCGGGTCTCGTCGAGGGTCGCGCGATCAACGGTCGTATTCGCCCCGATCTCGACATCGTCTTCGAGCACCACGCGGCCGCGATGCGCCATCGCCGTCGGCCGCCCCGCAGCGTCCGGCACATACCCAAAACCATCTCCGCCGATCACGACGCCGGGCTGCAAGACAACTCGATCTCCGACTAGAGAGTCTTCGCGCAACACTACGTTCGAATGAATCCAGCCGTCGTCGCCGACTTCGACATTCGCGATCAAGGTCGCATTCGCAGCGATCACCGTGCGAGCCCCGACCCGGCAATGGGGCCCTACCCGAGCCCCCGCTTCAACGCAGGCCGTCGCGTCAATGACGGCGGTCGCATCGACATGCGCACCGTCGGCGATCCCGTTCGCCGGGCGCCAGCGCGGAGCAAAGGCTTCCATGAGGCGCGAGAAATCATGGGCGGGCTGATCGCTGCGCAGCACCGCTCTTTGCCCGACGTCAACACCGTGCGGCGCAAGAACGATCTCAGCCGCAGACGCTTCGAGCATCAGAGCAAGCGAGGGATCGCGAACGAAAACAAGCTCGTCGCGCTTCGCCTCCATGAGCGATGCAAAGCCCGCGATTTCGACCGTTCCTTCGCTGTCGAGAGGAACCTCGAGGAATGCGGCGAGTTCCGAGAGTCGAATCGGCCTCGGGGTACGCGGCACGTTCTATCGCGCGAGAAGAACGGAAACGGGAGACATGCGCGCGACGGAGGCGGCGTTGCTGCCCAGGAAGTAGTCCGTGATCCGGTTGCGACCGTAGGCACCCATCACGATCAGGCTCGCGCGCGCTTCTCTGGCCGTATCCACCATCTTCACGTCCGGACGGCCCAACGTCGAAGACGTTTCGCGCACCGGAACCGAGAGCCCCCCCACCAACTGCCGGACCTCATCGAAGCGAGCAACAGCGCGCCCCTTATCCTTCGAGTCGACAAAGACGTGGACCGCCTCGTTCAATCCATTCGCCAGGGTCACTGCCAGCTTCGCTGCAATACGCGATCCCGGAGATCCGTCGAAGCCAAGGACCAAAGGTCCTGTCAGCGGCGCACCCGAAGGCACGAGAATCGTCGGCTTGTTCGTCTTGCGAAGGATCGAGTCAACCGTCGCACCGATCAGCGAGCCGCGATTGCCAGACAGGGTTCCTGTCCGCCCAATCAAAAGAAGATCCGCTTCCTGAATTTTGTCGACGATCCGATCGTCGGGCGCGCCCTGCAGAACATCGCAGGTCGCTTCGATGCCTTCTCCGCGAGCGCGGTCGGCGAAACGGCGCGCGACTGCTTCGGCGCGGGCGCGGTGGTAGGCATTCAGATCGGCTTCCGGGAATGGCGGTAGGGCCAAACCATCATTGGAGGGAGACCTCACCAGTCGGTCATCCAAAACCGAAACTGCCGAAAGCCGAGCGCCCAAACGGGATGCGAGTCCCATAGCGGTCTGCTCCGCTGCGCTCGCGTCGTCCGAACCATCCGTAGCTACCAGAATCGTCTCGATCATTTCATTTCTCTCCGTTTCCCCTCGGAATCCTCATAAAAGCGGCCTCTCGAAAAGAGGTGTCCGCTCGGAGATCTCACGGGGTCGCCCGTGGGCTGAACCCGCAATCCAGGGAACAAGTGTACCCGCAGGATCGGCTGATCCGCCCCGAAGGTAAAGACCTTAGGGGGGTGCACAGAGTAAGAGGGTAGAGAATCCCCGTGGGTGCGGCAAATTGGTCCGCAATTGTCCGATTTTGTAACACTGGTTGTATTTATCGATGCCCTGTACGCACTCTCAGCTGCGATACCGTGCGGACGTGCCTGACTCTGACGAAGCGACTTCCAGCCGCCCCGCCCCGAGCCCCTTCTCCGGAGACGAAGCCCGGCGGATCTGGGGGCTCGAGACCCCCAGCCTGGGCATGTCCCTGGGCGGCACCCATGGCACCGCACAAGCCGAAACCCACCGCACTTGGATCGACCTCGGCGAGTCCCTCGGAATCCACTCCGTCTGGCTACCCGAAATGCATTTCCAGCCCGGCGTCTGCCCGTCGCCGTTACTCGAACTGGCGGGCTACGCCGCGCGAACGAAGCGGATTCGGCTGGGCACAACGTCGCTCCTACTACCGCTCCACCCAGCGGAAAAAATCGCCGCTGAGATCGCCACCCTCGATCAAATCTCTGGGGGCCGGCTTTTGATTGGACTCGGGCGCGGCTTCCAAAAGCCGATGCTCGAAGCTTTCGGCGTACCGCCCGCCGAGAAGCGCGACCGGTTCGACGATGCCCTCGACCGGATGCTCGCACTCTGGTCGGAACACAACGGACGGTCGACGCCCAGCGCACTTCAAACGCTTCAGCGTCCGCACCCTCCGCTCGCAGTCGCGGCCTTCGGCCCCAAAGGTCTCGCACAATCGGCGCGGCGCAACCTCCCCTACCTCGCCTCGCCCGTCGAAACCTTCGATCAGATCTTCGACAATCAGGAACGACACAGAGCGGGCCTCCCCAATCCAGCAAAGCCCGCACTCTCATTGGTCATGCGGACCGTCTTCGTCTCGGAGTCAGCGGACGAAATTGAAGCCGCGCGCAATGCGCTCCTCTCCGAAATGAGTGGCCGACGTAAAGGCATGCCGAAGGCGGTCAGCGAGGCGATGGACGCGCCACTCGAGGCGCGGGCTGTCATAGGCACGCCGGACGAAGTGCGCGAGCGCCTAACCCTCGAGCGGCAGCGGCTCGGAATCGACCTATTAGTCACGCGGCCGCAACTGCGCGGCCTCAAAGAAGACGCGCTCATTCGCTCGCTTGAATATTTGGCGAAGGAAATTTGGCCATCGGTCGCGGCGGTCTAGTCAAAGATCCCGCGCAACGGCGACTGCAGCGTCTCAGTCTTCCTCGTTCCGCGTGAACGTGACGAACGCCATGCTCGGACGCTTTGAAGAGTCGCGCATAGCGAATTGCATGGTGTCGAAGGTCCAGCCTTCGGCGCTCCAGTGATTCAGGGTCTTCTCGACCTCTTCATCGGTGACCATGCCGATTTCGACGACCTTGTAGCGAATAGACACGGGCTTCTCCTCAGAGCTTCTCGGCGATATCCGCCGCGGCGTAGGTCAAAATCATGTCGGCCCCAGCACGCTTAATCGACACGATCGCCTCTTCCATGGCCCGATCGGCATCGATCCATCCGCGTTCGCCAGCGGCCTTGATCATCGAGTACTCGCCGGACACTTGATAGGCGGCCAGCGGCACTTCAAACTCCCGACGCGCGTCGGCCAAGATGTCGAGGTAAGCCATCGCCGGCTTCACCATCAACATATCGGCACCCTCTTCCAAGTCGAGCCGCATCTCGCGCATCGCTTCGCGGCGATTCGGTGGATCCATTTGATAGCCACGACGGTCGCCAAATTCGGGCGTGCTCTCGGCCGCTTCACGGAAGGGACCGTAGAAGGCGCTCGCGTACTTAGCCGCGTAGGACATGATCGCGACCTGATCGAAGCCTTCGGCATCTAGGGCTGCGCGGATTGCGCCGACCCGACCGTCCATCATGTCAGAGGGAGCGATGATGCTCGCACCCGCTCGCGCATGAGAGACTGCGGTTGCAGCCAGGCGCTCAAGGGACGCGTCGTTTTGGATCTCGTGACCGTCGAGCGTGCCGCAGTGGCCGTGATCCGTGTACTCGCAGAGGCAAACGTCGGTGATCACGACGAGGTCGGGAACGCCGTCGACGATCGCTCGGGAGGCACGCTGAACAATGCCGTCGGCTTCGTCGGCCCCGCTTCCGCGCGCATCTTTCGTGTCGGGAATCCCGAAAAGGATGATAGCCGGCACGCCTAGATCGCGAACGCGCTCGGCTTCGATCACGACTTGATCCACCGAGAAGCGATGGACGCCGGGCATGGAGCTGATCGGCTCGCGCACGCCGGAGCCTTCCACCACGAAGAGCGGCAAGATCAAGTCTTCTCGCGCAATCCGTGTTTCACGCACCATACTGCGCAAGGTTTCGGTGCGTCGCAGTCGGCGCATTCGCGTCACGGGGAATCCCATGCGATATCTCCTCTTTCGTATTTCTCGTCGCGCTTTTCTGGTCTTCGAATCGAGCTCAACCAAATCGCGCCTGACTTAATTCGTAGGGGTCGAGGTCAAACTGTGGTCACCTAGCACGAGTGCCGGGTCGCCTAGCTACTCATCCGCTGCAGCCTCGCTCAATGCTTCAACAAGAGAGGGTACGTCCGGCTTTGCCGCCACGACCGTCGCCGGGAGACCCCGCGCTTCGAGTCGCCTTGCTGTCGTACGCCCGATCGCCGCGATCATACATTTTCCTGCCGCACGACGACTCTCCTCATCCAAGCTCTCTAGGAAATGATCTACGGTCGAAGGGCTCGTAAAGGTGAGCGCTGAGAGTTCACCTGAGAGGAGCTGCTCCCGAAGCAAGGCCGTATCGATCTCCGGCCTACGGTTCTCGTAGAAGGCAATCGAGTCGACTGAGACGCCCGCGCGACGAAGCCCCTCTGCGATCACCGTTCGACCTATGCGAGAGCGCGGGATCAGCACGCGTTCTCCGTCCGGCGATAGCACCGGAAGTAGCTGTGCAAGAAGCGCCTCCGCATCGCTCCGCCCGGAAGCGATCAAATGTACAGGCAAGCCCGCATCGAGAGCCGCCCGGGCTGTAGCATCGCCGATACAGAACACGCGGGCACGCGGGGCTAAGTCCGGCGCGTCCGACTCGGGACCCGTTTCCCCGCCGCAGGCACGAACGAAGAACCGAACTGCGTTCGAACTCGTGAAGACGATCGACGAATAACTTTGCAGCGCGGCGATCGCGGTCTCAACCGCCGCGATTTCCTCGCCGCCTTCGATCGGCGCTAACTCGATCATCGGATGAATCACCGGGATCGCACCGACTGCACGAAGCGCCCCCGCAATCTCCGCCGACTGTTCCGTCGCGCGCGTCACGAGAACCGACTGACCAAACATCGGCCGCCGCTCCCACCAGGAAAGCCCTTCGCGAAGCGAGACGACATCCCCAATGATGATCGCGGAGGGTGCACCTATCCCGGCCAATTCGACCGCTTCACAAAGACCGCCGAGCGTCGACACGCAAGTGCGTTGCTCGGGCAGCGTGCCATGCATCACGGCGGCTGCCGGCGTGTCCGGAGACTTTCCGCCCGCCATGATCTCCGCCACGAGCTTCGACAAGTTCCGCATGCCCATCAGCACGATCAGCGTATCCACCGCCGACCCGAGTTCCCGCCATCGCGTCTGCTCCGCGGGTCGACTTGGATCCTTGTGCCCCGTGACGACAGCAAAGGACGCGGCATATCGCCGGTCCGTTACAGGAATCCCGGCGTAGCAGGGCACGGCGATCGCTGACGTTATGCCGGGCACAATCTCGAAGGGAATCCCCGCCTCGGCACAGGCGCTCACTTCTTCGCCGCCGCGCCCGAACACGAAGGGGTCGCCCCCTTTTAAACGAACCACGACGCGACCCGCGAGCGCATGCTCGACGATCAGCGCATTAATTTCTTCTTGGGTGCGCGTGGGTTCTTCGTGCCCACGCTTTCCTACGTTGATTCTCTCCGCTCGCGCGGGGGCGAGATCGAGTAGGTCGCCCGTCGCGAGCTGGTCATAGAGCACTACATCCGCACGCGAGAGCGCCTTAGCACCGCGAACCGTGATTAAATCCGGGTCACCGGGCCCAGCGCCTACGAGTACAACGCGGCCGCGACTAGCCATCGGTATCCGCCGCGAGGGCACCCGATTCCGCGAGCGCATCAAGAATCGCGCGACCGCCCTCTCTGAGTACGCGCTCGGCAACCCGCGTTCCGAGAGCCACCGCTTCGGATTCGTCTGCGGTTTCTTCCGCCCGCACAACCTCACGGCCATCGAGACTCGAAACCAAACCGCGAAAGCGAAGCTGGCCGTTGGCTTGCCGCTCCGCAAAGCCCGCAAGTGGCACACTGCAGTCGCCACCTAACGTCACTTGGAATGCTCGCTCCGCACGAGCGACAACGCCGATCTCGTACGATTCAAGCGCCGCGATCCGCTTATGCCAGATATCGCCGTCTCGGGTCTCGAGGGCAAGCAGCCCCTGGCCCACAGAAGGCAACATCGTTTCCGGCGGAATCCGCTCATCGATCGCTTCGCCGAGCCCAAGGCGATCAAGCCCCGCGCAGGCCAGAATCACTGCATCAAGCGCATCTTCGCCTTGAAGTCGGCCGAGCCGCGTCGGCACGTTCCCACGCAGTGGCACGAGTTCGAGATCCGATCGATAGCCCCGCAAGAGCGCCATCCGCCGCGTGCTCCCCGTTCCGACTCGCGCGCCTTCCGGCAAATCGTCAAGGCCCGTGCCTCGCACGCGACAGCAAAGCGCGTCGCGAGGATCTTCGCGCTCAGGGTGGGCTGCAATCACGCAGCCCGGAGCAATCTTCGCCGGCACATCCTTCGCACTATGCACGGCGACATCCGCGCGACCGTCGAGGAGCGCTTCCTCGATCTCTTTCACGAAGAGCCCCTTGCCGCCGATTTTAGCGAGCGAGCGATCCTGAATTCGGTCGCCGGTCGTGCGCAGTACAACGAGCTCCGTCACTACGCCGAGCTCTCGTTCGAGACGCACGGCGATATGCTTGGTCTGCGTTAGGGCAAGGTCGCTACCGCGGGTGGCGATGCGTAAGAGTTCAGAAGGAGAACTCAATCGTTTGGCTCCTCTAAGCGCGGGCTCGCCTGCGCAACATTTTCGGTAGATTCCGTGTCGGCAGATTTGCCTAACGCGTTTTCAGAATCGTCCAGTCGGGCTCGTGAAGCATCCCGATCCGAATCAGAGGCGGCGTCGAGACCAAAGAGCCTGCGCGCTTCTTCGAGCCGAATCAGGCCCGCTTCGCGGTCCGTTTCATCTCGTAGTCGCGCGATCGGTGAATGCATCAATTTATTCACGATCGAACGTGTCAGCTGTTCCAAGACTTCATTCTGCCCGCCCTCGAGTCGCAGCCGTCCGGCGAAGCGGTCAATTTCGCCGCTCCGAATCGACTCCGCGCGATCGCGAAGATTGCGAATCGTCGGCACAGCCTGAAGCGCCACCATCCAACCTTCGAATTGCTCGCGCTCTTCGTAGACGATGCGCTCGGCACGCTCGGATTCCCGGCGGCGTTCTTTTACATTCGCCGCGGCAACTTCTTGCAAGTCGTCGAGATCGTATAAATAGGCATTATCGAGCTCGTGAACTGCGGGATCAACATTTCGAGGAACGCCAATATCGATCAAAAAGAGCGGACGGCCGCGGCGGCCGCTGAGGCTTCGTTTGATGCGCTTTCGCGTAAGAAGCGGCGCGTCACCACCAACACATGTCAGAACGATGTCGCTGTCGGGCAAAAGACGGTCGAGTTCATCGAGGCCATGTGCAGTGCCCCCGAAACGCTCCGCGAGCGCCTCAGCATTTGCGACGGTGCGATTCGCGACTTTTCGCTCACCTAATCCATGATCGTGAAGCGCAACCAAAGCGGCTTCGATCATGTCACCCGCGCCGATCAAGAGCGCACTCTTGTCTTCGAGCGTCTCGAAAATTTGTTTAGCTAGGTCCACCGCGACCCGAGCCACGGATACGGGGCGCTGCGCGATCCCCGTTTCGTTCTTGACGCGCTTGGCCGTCGCGAAGGCCCTTTGAAAGAGACGTGAGAGCACTGCTCCAGCGACGCCCGCCTCGGTCGCTTCGCGATAGGCGTCTTTGACCTGACCGAGGATTTGCGGCTCGCCTACAACCATAGAGTCGATTGACGAAGCGACCCTAAAGACGTGCTCGACGGCCTCTCGCCCCTGCCGGAGATAGGTCACTTCCTCGAGCGCGCCTGCGGTAGGTCCCTCCCCGTTTGCCAGGTCTCGCGCAAAAAACTCATAGAGCACATGCTTCGCGGCATCGGGATTCTCTGTCGCCACCACGACTTCAACTCGATTGCAGGTCGAAAGGAGCGTCGCTTCTGCAATCTCCGGCCGGTCCACCAGCTTTCGGAGAAGTACATCCGGCTCATCCGCCGCAAAGCGTTCGCGCACATCAACGGGAGCCGTTCGATGATTCATGCCGAGTAGGACGATTTTCATATTCGCCCCCTCATGACACCACGCCTGCGCCGAGCACCGCGAATAGCAAGAAAGCGAATCCTGCGACCGCACTCGCGGCTGCTTGGCGTGCGCCCTGCTTCCCGGCAAAACGAAGCACGACCAGCCCGAAATAGATCAGCCAGGCGATCAGCATCCACGTCTCGTGCAGGCTGCCACTCCAGAGCGAGCCACTGCGTGCGTCTAGCCAGAGCGCTCCAGTGATTACGCCGAGCGAGAGAAGCGGAAAGCCCAATGAAAGTGCAACGCGATTCACGCGGTCGAGGGCTTCGAGAGAAGGCATCGCGACGCGACGCGCAACGGATCGCCTTTGCTTGAGCGCGCGATGTTCCATTAGAAAAAAGAAGCCAGCGAGTCCCGCAACACCGAGCGCCGCTAGGCCGGCACTTGCAAGCAAGACATGAGCGTGGGGAATCGTGGTTCCTGTTTGCTCCGCGATCACGTCTGGGCGGTGGAGCGTGGCCCCGAACGTTGCGAGGAAAGCGACAAACGCGACCGGGGTCACAAAGCCAGGCAAACGGATTCGCGCCAGCAATAAGAGCGTGAAGAGGACGGCCAACCAGGACATCACGGCGACCGCGTAGCCGAGATCCGTCAGCGAAGGCGCCGGTTCGAGCCGATGCAGCGTCGCGAAGGCGGCAAACTGCACCACGGCTCCGAGCAGGAGTCCCCACCGTGCCTCGCGCAGCACCTTCGGTGCCGGCAACGCGAGTCCGAGCACTGCAGCTACACCAGTGGCGAGGTAGAGCGCCGCGGCCATGTATTGGAGTGCGTACAAGAGTGTCCTCGGGATCGAGCGAGAGTGATTCGAAAACGGGGGTGACGGGGCTAAATGCGGTACGAGGGGTTTAAAGGGCGCAAAGACGGATCCGTC
>JASDVF010000060.1:164995-166633 GCA_041440805.1 Myxococcota bacterium
CCTCCACATAACGCCGGGCCTCGGCCAAGGAGATCTCCGCACAAGTCTGCAACGAGAGGCCCCCCACTCCGCCCCCGATCGCCGGGATCGCAATCGTGCGACATTCGTTTTCTTCAGCCAACTCAAGGCTCGCCCGAAGCGTCGATTTAAGGCTCTCCTCGCTGACCTGGCCGCCCCAGGGCATGCCGGCCGCATGAATCACGAAGCGCGCGGACAGGCCCCCCGCGCCCGTGATCGCGGCGGCGCCCACGTCGATCGGCCCGTGAGCCTCACATTCCGCGGCAATCGATGGCCCGCCCTTCGCGAGAATCGCCCCAGCCACGCCCGAGCCGAGAATGAGGTCGCTATTCGCTGCATTCACGATCGCATCGACGGACTCGTCGGTGATGTCGCCTTCTAGCAATACGATGCGAGTCATTTCTTTGGGGCTCCCTTACGCCGTCGTGAAGCGGCTTTCTTACGTGGCGCGCTCTTCGTCGCGGGGCTGCGTGCTGGACGTTTCGACAGCGCCGCATAACGATCGACCACACCTGCCGCCATCAGTGGAATCAGCACTTCATGCTGCCCGATCAGCGACAGCCCGCGCCCGGCGAGTCTCGTCGGTCGATCGACGATATTGGTTTGGGGTCGGTACTGCCTAATAAAATCACAGTTCACTGTTGTTATTCGATCCACGCGGTGTCCAAGATTCCGAGCCAGAGCGAGCGCCTTCAAGAAGACTTCGGGGAGGATCACAGCGGAACCCACGTTCAAAAGAACGCCGCCCTGGAGCCCTGCGACTAAGGACGCAAGCTTTTCGAAGTCTCGGTAGCTCGTCTCCCCGATCGCCGCGCCGTCCGCAGACGGGTGCATATGATGGATATCCGTCCCTATGGCTGCGTGCACAGTGACTGGGATTTCGAGTCGCCACGCCGTCGCGAGAACGGATCGCGCCGCATAGCGATCATTCGATTCGAAGATGTCACGTCCGATCGCGGCACCCATCCCTAAGCCGTCATCACGGCCCAAATTGATTGCAAAGTTCAAGCGCTCCGCCGTCTCTTTCGCCATTCCGAAACTGCCGTCGTCGAGCGCGGGCCCAACGTCCTCGCTCGTCCGACCCATCATGGCGAGTTCGAGATCGTGCACGCAGCCGGCGCCGTTCATCATCAATCCACCAATGGCGCCCCGCTCCATCAGGTCGACCACGATCGGTGCGAGTCCGACCTTGATCAGATGGGCACCGAACCCAAAGAGCACGAGCCGATCCTTTTGCCAAGCCGTAGCCCAGGCATCGATCGCCGCATTCAGATCCGCGCCCCCCAACAAATCCGGCAGCGACTCAAGCAGCTCCAAGACGCTGGCACCCTCGGGCAGGGGTTTCGCCTCGTCGAGAGTTTTCACCTTACTAGTGCGCCTGCGGGCCGGCTGGGTCCGAACGCGCGTACGATCGATCTTGGGCGTGCGGCGGGTCACGAAGCGCTCCTCAGATCATTCCGATCCAGCGGGGGTCAGGATCGCTCTCATCCGAGTTTTCGGGGAGATCGGGCCGGACCTAGGCTGCTATATTGGCGCGCCTGCACCAAGATCGACAGGGTTTGCCCTGCTGACACGCCGGAAGTTCGGATTTCGAAGTTCACGTCGGGTCCGCAGGCTTGC
>JASDVF010000060.1:166733-173702 GCA_041440805.1 Myxococcota bacterium
GAAACCTGACCCAGCGCGCCCCGTATGGGTATAGACCGCGACTCCTCAACCACGAGGGGCGCACTCAATGAAAGACGGAGAATCGAAATGGCCGAAATCAGCGATGTGACCGACGCGACCTTCGAGAGCGAGGTCCTCAAGTCCGCAACCCCCGTGCTCGTCGACTTCTGGGCGGAATGGTGCGGACCGTGTAAAGCGATCGCTCCGATCATCAAAGAAATCGCAGACGACAACGGCGACAAGCTCAAGGTCGTCAAGATCAATATCGACGAGTCGCCCCAGACCCCCGGCACCTACGGCATCCGGTCGATCCCGACCATCCTGATGTTCAAGGATGGCCAGGTCGTGAGCCAGCTGAGCGGCGCTCGCCCGAAGGGTGACTTTCAAGAACTGGTTGAGGGCGTACTCTAAAAGTCCAAAGACGTTCCGAGTATCCTCTCGCGTAGCGCAGTTCCTAGAACCGGTCGCGACGAAGAGAAGCCTGGAACCGCCTCGAATAACAGCGCGGTGCAGAGTGAAAACTCTGTGCCGCGTTTTTCGTTTGTGTGGACCGCCGACCTCGTCTGCAACTTCGACACTGGGACGATCGCAGACCTAACAGGTACCTTCTAAGATCTCAGTTCAACCAACGGCATGCCTGCCAGCGCTTTCGATTCTCAGTCTACTATCTTCGGCGTCGCGAAGACCAACAACCTCACCCTCTTCAACGCCGAAGGCAACCATGCAGAACGGGCGACCTTCACTCCCTCCCAATTGCGAGAGCGACACGGAAGCGCGTGCTGCGATCTCGCGCGGCGCCACAGTCGGTTTCTACAAGAGTGACTGTGTCGTCGACACGGCCACAACGCAGACGATCTTCTGGAGCGAATTCTAGGGTCGACTCGTGATGCTCAAATCTAGAGCGGGGCTACCGGCCCCGTTCTAGAAGACATACCGGCGCATCGAAATATTCAGCAGCAGCCCAATCGAAATCGCCGCGCTGAGTAGCGCCGACCCGCCGTAGGAAAAGAGTGGCATGGGTACGCCGATCACGGGCGCGAGGCCTATCACCATGGCCACGTTAATCGCCGCGGGCCACAGCAGCGTTCCGACGAGCCCGATCGCGAGCACCGCGCCGAAAGCATCCTTGGAATTTCGCGCGATTAACAACCCCCAAAACAACATCGCCGCGTATACGCCAAGCGTCATCAACGAACCGACGAAGCCCCATTCTTCTGCCAAGACTGAGAATACGAAGTCCGTGTGTTGGGTTGGAAGAAATCGCAGCTGGGTTTGTGTCCCTTCCTGCCAGCCAGTACCGAAGAGTCCACCCGAACCGACCGCGATCTTTGACTGCATCTGCTGATAGCCCGAAGAGAGCGGATCGCGCGACGGGTCAAGGAAGCCGAGGATGCGCTCCTGCTGGTAGCCCTTGAGACCGTATTGCCAGAGCGCCGCAAGCGCGGCAGCCCCAAACAACGCCATGCCGAACCACGCCCGCAAAGGCACGTTAACGAGAGGCAAAAGCGTTAGGCCGATCAACAGAGTCAGGACAGCAACACCGAGATCCTTTTGCAGAACAATTAGGCCCACAGGGATCGCAACGATCAAGGCAGGTACCAGGAGATCGCGCAGCCTTTCAATAGACGACGGCGGGGTTCGATTGAAATAATGCGCGAGGGCTATGACCATCCCGATCTTCGAGAGTTCAGAAGGCTGGAAGCGGCCCGAAAAGAGCCAAGCACGCGCACCGCGAGTCTCTTCCGCGACCGCAAGTGTCAGGAGAAGAAGCGCCATGCAGCCGGCGTAGAGGAAATAGGCGAAGCGATCGTAGTGTCGGTAGTCGACCACGATGACGATGCCCATCACGAATACACCGAGGCCCATCACCATCATCTGCCGGCTGACGATGTCGGAACCGCCCTCGACGCCTGATGCTGCGGCGGAAACGAGATTAACGAGGCCCATCGCCATGAGGACAAAAACTAACGCCGCGAACACCCAATCAAAATGCTGACTGCGGCTTCGGTCGACACGCAGTGCGCTCATCGCAGACCCTGCGTTCCGAAGGCTCCGGCGTGCAGCGCGTTCTCGTCCAACGCACCTACGAAGAGCGAAGTACTACCCCCCGCCTCGCCCGGCGGGCGGATCATGATTGCGGCGAATTCGCTAGGCACGCGCTCTTCCTTCTTTCGGAAATACTCGGCGAGGACCTTTTGAGCCATCGGTGCGGCGACGGCGCCGCCCCCAAAGCCCGCATGTTCGACCACCGCCACAACAACGATCTCCGGTGCTTCGACCGGAGCGAAGGCCGCAAATAGTGCGTGGTCCCGATATTTGACGGGGACATCTTCTGGCTCGAGGCCTTCGATCAAATCGAGACTCACTACCTGTGTTGTTCCGGACTTGCCGGCGACGTTAATTCCAGGAACCGCAGCGCGGCGGCCTGTGCCACCCGGCCGAACGACTGCTAAGAGCCCCTTTGTAACAAGTTCGAGAATCGCAGGCGCGATCACACCCCTCTCACGAATAATAGAGGGCTCTTCCGAGATCACTTCGCCGTCCCAGGTTTCGCGCCGCAGGACGATTCGCGGCTCGACGACATCGCCGCCATTCGCGATCACGCTGTAGGCCACGGCCAGCTGGATCGGGGTCGTTAGGTTGGCACCCTGCCCGATCGAAAGCGAAATCGTTTCGCCGTCGATCCAGCGCTCTCCACGCGTCCGCATTTTCCATTCGGGAGTGGGCACGAGACCGCCTACTTCTCCACGAACCGGAATGCCCGTCGTGCGGCCCAGACCGAATAACCTCGCATAGCGTGCCAAGGTCTCGACACCGAGCGTCTTCCCGAGCTCGTAGAAATAGACATCGCAGGATCCCGCAAGCGCCTTCTCTAGATCCACAGGGCCATGCCCGCCCCGCTTCCAACATCGGTAGGTGCGCCGCCCTAGCCGAAAATGCCCGGGGCATGTAACGACCGTCGTCGCGTCGATCACGCCTTCAGCAAGGCCAGCAGCCGCCACGACAGCCTTGTACGTCGACCCCGGCGGATAGACGCCAGCGATCGCACGATTGCGCAGAGGGCGCCAATTGTCGTTATTCAGGTCGCGCCAAGTTTCAGTGTCTACACCGCCCGCGAATGCGTTCGCGTTGTACGACGGCGCAGAGACAAGTGCGAGCACGTCGCCGTTTCGCGGATCCATCGCCACAAAAGCGCCCATGTAGTCCACCGGCGGTGGCTTGGGTTCGCCGTTTTCGTCGAGGAGCGGCGGATCCGGCGCAGGCACTCGGAAGGCATCCTCCGCGACGCGCTGCAAATCCAAATCGAGACTTAACACGAGCCGTCCGCCGGGAGTCGGCTCGATCATGTCGATCTTATCGATCTCGCGCCCAGCGACATCCACGACCAAGTTTTCGCCACCCGCGCGCCCACGCAGATGCTGCTCGTTCGTCGCCTCGAGTCCCGTCTTCCCGATCCTCTCGCCGGAGCGGTAGTCGGCATAGGCTTCCTTGGCGAGCTCTCTCGTTCCGATCTCGCCGATTCGTCCAAGAAGCTGCGCGGCCATACCGTCGTAGACGTAGTCGCGTAGTGGCTGACGCACGAGTTCTACGCCCGGCATCGCATACCGATAGGATGCCACTTGGGCACGCAACTCTTCAGAGACGTCCTTCGCGAGGGTGACCGACTGAAATCGTCTTCGGCCCCGCGGCTGACCGACCCGCTCCGACAGCTCTTCCGGATCGCGACCAAGAATTGCACCTAACACCGAGTAAGTCCGCCACGGATTTCGCACTTCATGCGGAATCACATCGACGTCATAGGCAAGCCGGCTCGCAGCAATCGTCCGCCCCTCGCGGTCCACGATCGCGCCACGCTGCGCCTCGAGCCGCACGGTCCGCACGTAGTTAGCCTGAGAGCGGCTCGCGAGATTCTCTCCTTGGAGAATTTGCAAATGAAAAAGCCGGAAGGCAAAAACACCGAAGATTCCCAAGATAATCAGAGCAACCGGCCACAGCCTAATATCTCCTGGCCCGTCGCCGTGCTGAGAGAGTCGCGTTTCTCCGAAGGGTTTGTTCATACGAGCCCCGCCCGATCAAAGCCCAGGGACAGCGGCGCGCGACGCCCAACTTCTTCATCCGAGAAACGACCGAGCACGCGCTCAACCAGCCGGATCATCGGTCCTGCCGCCAGCACATTCACGAAGCCGTGTGCGAGTGCGACGCCAGCGACTTCCATCCCCGGCCAAGGCGCACCCACAAAGAATGACAACATCATCAGGGTGAGAACGCCGTTCAAGATCGTCATCGCGAATACGAAAATGCCGACCGGCAAGCCGCCTGATAGATCGATCTGACGTGCAGCCAGCGCTGCGGCCAGGAAGGTCAGAATCCGAAGCAGCGCGTGCTGTCCCATGAGCGAGCCCGAGAGCAGGTCCATCGCGTAACCGAGACCGACGGCCAAGAAGATGCCAGAGAGGAACGTTGGCCAGCGGAGTCCAACACCAACGACAATGAGCCAAGCAAAATCGGGACACCAGGGTGGGGAGAGCGTGCGCGCGAGTGCGCCCTGCACGATCAGAGCCGCAATCCCGAGCGCGAAGACCGCGAGGGAGGACTTCATTGCGGCGTCTCCGTCGCGTTAGCTTCCGCAGCTTCGCCGACGTCGAGTGGCGGCGGACTGCTCACGGACGCAGGACCGTTAAGATCCTCTTCCGGTCGATTCGGTCGGTACAAAAGATCCATCTGCGGCCCGCGACGAAGCATCACGAAGACTTGCTCGATCTGACCGAGGTCGACAGCAGGTTCGATCACGGCGATTCTCGTTAGGCGGCCGCCCGCTTCGCGGAGTTCCGAGACGCGCCCTAGTCGCAGGCCCTTCGGATAGATCCCGCCTAGTCCCGAGGTCACAACTTCGTCGCCCGCGAGGACATCTGCGCCACGCACGACAAATTCAAACTCGAGCCGGTCTCGCCCGATTCCGCGGATCACGCCGCGCGCGCGACTACGCTGGACCAAGGCGTCAACAGCGCTTTGTCGATCTAGCAGCAACATCGTCTTGGCCGCATGTCCGGAGGTCGCGGTTACGACGCCGACCACGCCTTCGTGGGTGATCACGGGATGTCCCGGCTCGACCCCATGCTCGGAACCGCGATCCACTAGAACCGATCGGAACCAGGGCGCCACATCGAGTCCAACGACTTCCGCGGGCAACATGGGGATTTCGATTTCGTCGCGCATCGAAGCGACACGGCCGAGATGCCCACTCGCGACGAGGGCTTCGCGGAACTGCAAGTTCTCCGCTTCGATCTCGGCGATGCGGCTCGTCAGCCGACGATTCTCCGTGCGCACGCCGATCAGATCGACGTAGTTCGCGTAGAACCACTGGACGCCACCAACGGGGGCCGACACGATGCGTTCAACAGGTGCCGTGATCTCGAGTAGCGCCCCCTGCCACCAGGGCAGGTCGCGACCGCCCTCGGCAAGCGCGCGGCGGTCCACAACCATCGACCCGATGGTCAACAAGATCAGCCCCACTACAACGAGTGGCGCAAGCAGCCGCCTAACAACATCCCCCATGAGCTTATCCGCGGGCTGCGGCCCCGACGCATCTTCTTCAGCATCACTTTTATCGCCCCCAATCGCCTGAGGCCCAAAGGGCATCACGCGAAGAAGAACTCCTGCCTGAGGCTGTCGAATCTGCGGCGCCTGCCGCCCTTATTTCCTTCGTGGCGAGAGACTCGCCGGGTGTGGCTCCGCTCGGGGGGAGCGAGGGAACCGGTTCATGATTTCAGTTCATGCAATCTGGCTAAATCACGTTTGGGGCGCGACTTCGAGCATGACGCCTGACTTCTGACCTAGGAAACCGAGGATCGGATCGTAACTTCCTTAAGAAGGCCTATTTCGTCGAGACATCGACCCGTCCCGATCGCCACAGCCGTAAGCGGGTCTTCGGCGAGCATGACGGGCAGTCCCGTAGTCTCGCGCAACAGAACGTCGAGGTTCTTGAGCATGGAGCCGCCGCCGACCAGAACGATCCCCTTGTCGACGATATCCGCGGAGAGCTCCGGGGGCGTTTTTTCAAGGGCCATCTTCACGGCTTCGACAATTGCGTTCACCGGCTCGGCAAGCGCCTCGCGGATTTCTTCGCTCTTAATTTCAAGCGTCTTAGGTACGCCTAACACGAGGTCGCGGCCCTTCACTTCCATCGACTCAATCTCGTCCATCGGATACGCGGTCCCGATTCGGATCTTGATGTTCTCGGCCGAGCGTTCACCGATCAGCAAGTTGTACTTGCGCTTCACGTAGTTGATGATCGCTTCATCCATCTTGTCGCCGCCGACCCGAACCGAGTTCGAGTAAACAACGCCGGACAGTGAGATAACGGCGACTTCCGTCGTGCCGCCACCGATGTCGATAATCATGTTGCCCGAGGGTTCAGTCACCGGAAGTCCCGCGCCGATCGCGGCCGCCATCGGCTCTTCGATCAAAAAGACTTCGCGTGCGCCAGCGAGCATCGCGCTCTCACGCACCGCGCGCTTTTCAACTTCCGTGATGCCCGAGGGCACCGCGATCACGATGCGCGGACGAACCATGGTGCGGCGGTCGTGCACGCGACGAATGAAATAACGAAGCATGGCTTCGGTGATATCGAAGTCTGCGATGACGCCTTCGCGGAGCGGGCGGATAGCGACGATGTGGCCGGGGGTTCGGCCTAACATCTCCTTGGCGGCCTTGCCGACTGCGCGGACTCTGTCCGGACCGCGCGCGTCACGGGAAATAGCAACGACAGACGGTTCGGAAACGACGATGCCGCGGCCCTTTACGTAGACCAGCGTGTTCGCCGTACCGAGGTCGATCGCCAGATCGTTCGAAAACCAACCAAGGATGGTGTCGATGATCAAAATCCCACTCCTGTTCCGTGGCCTGGGGACCACGCGCAGTTTGCTCAAATCGCTCGGATTGGCCGATTTATCCGGGGCAGAGTCCCCG
>JASDVF010000060.1:173802-176673 GCA_041440805.1 Myxococcota bacterium
GAGCGATTCGTTGTCGATCGACTTGGCTCGAATCGGATGAGTCTCGTAAGCTCCGCCCTCCCCGACTTTCTTCACGGGTTTGCCCATCACGATCCTTCATAGGATCACTGAGGTCCGCATTGCTCGATTCGTTCCGAAAAGGCCAGCGATGGCTCACGCTCATCTTCGTCGCGTCGATCGGCGTCGTCTTCATCTTCTTCTTCGGTAGCGGCGGCGGCGGCTTAGGCCCGGCTGGCCCCACGGGTAGCTCCATTGTCGAGCTGGATGAGATCAAACTCACCTCGCGCGACTTCAGCCGACAGCAGCGACTGACGGAGAACCAACTGCGACAACAGCTTGGGGAGGCGTACGACCAAGTCGGCGCCAATCGCTACGTCGATGCACAGGCATTATCGGCCATGATCAACAGCGTTGTCCTTGCGGCGGCGGCTGAGGATCTCGGCTTACACGTCACGACCGACGAGGTCCGGCGAGTCGTTCAGACGAGCCCCAGCTTCATCGACTCGGAAGGCAAGTTCAGCCCGATCGCGTTCAATAACTTCGCCGAGAGCGAGTACGGCACTCAGCGTTCCTTCATCCGAAGCTTTACGCGCTCCCTGCTCGGCCAAAAGCTGATCCAGGTCCTCGCGGCGCAAACCACTGTATCTGATGCGGAAATTGACCTTCTGTCCCGCTTCGAACAGGAGGAGGTCCGGATCGCCTACGTGGCGATAGACGGCACCAATCTGCCGGAAGGCGAGACCGTTTCCGACGAAGACGTCGAGGCCTGGGCGGAAGCAAACGAGACGGCTCTTCGGGCCACTTTCAACGAACGAGCGCCTAATATGGCGACGCCCGAACGTGTCCGCGCTCGACATATTCTGGTCCGGGTAGCCTCGGATGCTGACGAAGAGGAAGTCGCAGCTGCCCGCACAAAGGTTGATGAAGCCCGCGTGCGCATCGAAGCCGGCGAAGAATTCACGGCCGTAGCCGAAACGGTTTCCGATGATGTCGCAACAGCGGCGCTCGGAGGCGACCTTGGAACCTTCGAGCAGGGGGATAACGCCCCAGCGATCGATGACGCGGCCTTTTCTCTGGAAGCAGGCGGACTCTCGGAAGCGGTTCGTTCCGAATACGGCTTTCATCTCGTCCGGGTAGAAGAGAGGCTCGAAGCCACCACGGCGACCTGGGATGGATCGCGTCTAGTTCTCGCCCGCGAAGGAGCTGAATCCGACCGCGCGCAGGCACTCTCGGAAGAGCGCGCGACACAGATCGCTGAGGCCGTTATGGGGGGTCAGTCTCTAGAAGATGCCGTTCGACAGGTGGGCTTGACCCTCGAGCGTCCAGCGGGCCTCAAGCGCCGGCCCGACGGCTTCGTGCCCGGACTCGGTGTAGCACCGCAACTACTCACCGCGGCCTTCTCGCTGGATGCCGGCGTGAGCAGCCCGGAAGTCTATGACGTGGCCGGTCGGCAGACCCTAATTCAGGTGCTCGAGCGGACCGCGCTCGACGAAGAAGCCCTCGACGCGACTCGCGAAGAGCGACGCTCTCAGGTACTCGACCAAAAGCAGAATCAGATCATCGACCGATGGCTGACGGACTACCGCCGACAGCTCGAAGAGGCGGGGCGATTGCGCGTCAATGCAGAGCTGGCTCTCGGAACGAGCTAGCACCGGGCTAGGCCGTGGGAAGGCCGAGGGCCTTCCCGGGCCTGCTGGGCTTCTTGCACCTCCCTTGGGTCGCCCGTGCGCCCGGGCGTGGGTAGTGCTCTGACCCGTGGGGACTCCTGAATCTCCAAGAGGATGAGGATAGGAGTTTTAAGCAGCGTTCTCTGCACCACCTGTAAGCACCGATATGACAATCAGGTTCCGGTCGAGGCGTAATTGCCCGTTTCGGGCAACAAAACCCACACAAGCACGCCTTAACTATAGTAACGTGCGCGATCTAACGACTTTTTCTAGTCAAATCCGATGGTAATAACACACACTCATGCGCATGCTGGCTCTACTTCTGATCTCGTGTATTTCGCTCGCTTCGAGCTCCGCTTTCGCGTTAACGGTGGATTACTCCGCCAACGTCGGAACTGGGATTACCTCGGTAGCGCAGGACGGATTCAATGTGTCCCAGACCAACGCGGGCACTTTCGGGTTTCTTCCCCAATTTGGCCTATTGACCCTCCAAGAGGAGAACTTGGTTCCTGTCTCCGAATTCGTATTCACGAAGGTTGGCGGTGGGCTTTTCACCCTAGATGGCCTTACGTTGACGTCTTTCGTTAGAATTCAAGGCACAACACTCTTGGGTATTCAATTCCAGGGGTTCGTTAACGGTGTCCTGAAAGCCGTAGACGTTTTTAAGAATACTGGCGAATTCGTAACCGAGTTTGTCTCCTCGTTCAATTTCTCTGGCGTGCCGATAGATGAGCTCCGGTTCTCATTCGATAATCTAGTGACTGGCGCGGCTATTCAAAGTTTCACTGTCGACACCAATGTCGCGGTCGTTCCCGAGCCCTCCACCGCTCTCCTCCTAGGTCTCGGGCTAGCAGGACTCGCGGGGAAAGGGCGTCGCCGCAATCGCTCCTAACTCTTCTGTCTGAGTACATAGTTGTAAGCCGCGGCGCAGGCACCGGCGACCCCGTCCCATGTGCCTCCAGCTGGGGTACAAGCAGCAGTACCCGTTGCGGCCTTAACTGCGGCGATGTCAACGGATGCCACGCCCTTTTGTTCACGCATGAAACAGAAACGGCCCCGCCCTAATTCGGCGGAAATGAACTTCCTTGAAAAGAATGAACAGGAGGATAGGAGTTTTAAGCAGCGTTCTCTGCACCCACCTGTAAGTACCGATATGACAATCAGGTTCCGGTCGAGGCGTAATTGCCCCGTTTCGGGACGATTT
>JASDVF010000061.1:0-3730 GCA_041440805.1 Myxococcota bacterium
AATATGTTGGAGCGCGAGACCGGGTTCGAACCGGCGACCCTTAGCTTGGGAAGCTAATGCTCTACCAGCTGAGCTACTCGCGCGTCCGCGACCGACCCTAGCAGATCCGCCGATGCATCGAGCGGCTTTGGCCTCGTCACAGACGAGCAGTGGGGATCGTTGAACGCCAGAGGGAATGGTAGTACTGGCCCAAGGGCTCGTCCGCGCGCCTACTCCTCGATCAGCTCCACGAACGCGTCTTCGAGCTGATTCGCTTCGCCCAGCTCAAGAGGTGCAAGCTCTCCTTCAGCAACGAGGAAGTCGCCCTCTTCGAGCAGCTCTGATTCGAGCATTATGTCGGCGCCGAGTTCTAGGACTTCACCGAATTGCTCACGACTCGGCAGCTCAAGCGCGAACTCCAGGAACTCGGTCTCTGCCTGGGCGGCGGGTGCTTCGAAGACTTCACCAATTGGCGTAAGCATCGCTGCGGCTGCGGCCTGGTCAAAGTCACCGAGAGCGGCTTCGAGGCCGGCATCCAAATCGAGGGTGACAGGTGCCAGTGGCGCTGAGAAATCCGGCGACAAGTCAAAGTCGGCAACCGGTTCGTCCAAGTCGAGTGCGGGCGGCGCGATCTTCGGCACGATTGGATCCGCAGGCACGCGGGAGAATCCGGGTGCCGAGGGAACCGGTGCAGCCGACAGCTGGCTGTAGGTCGTGCCGGGGTCGGGGCCGATGCCTAGATCAGCGGCGGCGCGTTCGACATCCGACGGGTCGATCGAAGTTCGGCCGGTGAGATAGGCCTCGAAGAGCGCGTTGTCCGCGAGCGTGTTCAGCAGACGCGGGCGACCGCGACCAAACTTGTGCAGTGCGTCCATAGCGGCGGACGGCACAATCTCCGGACTGCCCTTCACGGCGGCCATACGATGTTGCATGTAGGCCGTGCCGTTATCCATATCGAGCGGCTGCAGGCGAACGCGCACGTCGACGCGAGGCATAATACTTGGATCGTTCTGCACCAGCTTGTCGAGCTCGGGTGAGCCGACGAATAGCATGGAGATGAGACGGCGGTCTTCGTACTCGAGGTTCAGCAACCCAGAGAGTTCTGCAAACACATCCGGCGTCATGATCTGAGCGTCATCGACCATCAGGACAGCATGTCGCCCGTCTTCTCGCACGATCGCGAGAAGCTCGTAAATCTGACCTAGCAGTCCTGCACGATCGACCGCAGGCTCTTCGCAACCGAGCTGACGTGCAAAGCGCTGAAGAATGCCCGTCGCGTCTGCTGCCCCGGGGAGCATAACGAGAAGCGTCGCTTCAAAGACTTCCTCTTCGAGTAATTCGAGAATGCGCCGCGCAAGAAGCGTCTTGCCCATCCCGCCTTCGCCAATAAGAAGCGTTAGCCCCTTATGCTGTCGCAGTCCGCGCTCGACGCGCCGCTGGGCATCTTTATGACTCGCGCTCTCGAAATAGAAGCGCAGGTCAGGCTCGTTACTGAAGGGATCCAGAGTGAGTCCGAAGTGCTGGAGATGTTCCACGATGATGCCTCATGCTTGTGTACGTAGTGGAAGGAATCGGGACGGGGGGGGATTCTGAGCCTTGCTAGTTTCGTCTGTTCCTGAGATCAGACGAAGGAAATCTTTTTTCGACCGCGCTTCCGAGGGACGGTCTTCGTTCTCTCATTCCCTTCGACGACCTCGGCTTTCGCCTTCGGTGCCCGACCTAACTCGACATCATCAGGTACGGCTTCCGCCTCGCTCACGAGATCATCAAAGGACTCGAAGGTTTCAACCGTGATGCTTTCAGCAACTGCCCCATCTGAGTCCGCATCATCCTCGTCGTCTTCGAAGAGGTCATCGAAGGACTCGAACACCTCACCCGGTTCTCCGAGTTCGGGGGTTGCGGCTGCGCCAGATTCCAGCGCTGTGAGTCGGGCGGCCGCTCCGGGGAAGTCGGCTTCAAGTTCGATGACGCGTCGCACGCTCGAACACGCACGATCAAGGTTGCCCGCAAGCTCTTCCGCGATCGATAGATCGAAGTACACGCCCGCCATTCGTTCTTCGGACAGGTCCGGCAAGGCCAGTGCCTGCTTGAGATGATTCACGGAATCCGCGAAGCGACCGAGATCCCTCGCACAGAGTCCCATTAGGTAGGCACTGTCGAAACGACGTGTCGGGCTTTCGAGACAGACTCGGAATTCACCAATCGCGTCTTCGAATAAACCCATTTCGCGATAGGCGATGCCCAAGTCATAGCGAGTATCGAAATCGCCCACTTCGAGCGTGGCGCTCACGCCCTTCTTGAAGTCGGAGAAGATCGATTCGAAACCATCTTCGACCGTCGACAAGAAGCCCGAGTCGGCTCTTGGAGCCGCCGTGGAGCCGTCGTATTCAGTCAGTACATCTGCGAGCGCTTCGCGTAGATCGAAGCTCTCCCCCGCATCCATCGGAGCGGGTTCCGATGCAGCGACCTCCGCGACAGCAGGATCAATATCGGAGGCCTTCTCGACTTCGATGGGCTCGGGTGTCGGCTCCGCGGCAACTTCAAGCTTGGAAGCCTCGGCTTCTTCCGCCTCTCCGGCGATCTCATCAGCTGTGACATCGTCATCGAAATCAATCTCGACATCGTCCAGTTCGAGTCCCGGCGCCTCTTCCACGGCGACCGTGTCCTCGTCTTCACTGAAGTCCACGTCGACATCAATGTCGAAACCGCTCATCTCGTCGTCATCGACGACGCAACTCGACGTGGCAAAAAGCGTGTCTTCATCATCGAAGCGCGTGGAAACTTCGAAAACGGTCGTGCGTTCGGCGGATGAGCCGCTTTGCGCCTGGCTAACGGCCTCGTCGGGTTCGCCGCTACGTGCCGCGGCCACTTCGCCCATGCGAAGGAGCGCTGTGGGATGACTCGGAACCACGTCGAGGATGCGCTTAAGCAATCTCTCGGCCTCGTCGTACATCAACTGCGCGATATAGAACTCGGCCTCTTCCAGTTCTTCACTGATACAGGCGGCGGTTGTCGTGCTCTGTCCGGCACTCGATCCCGTGGAAGGCTCGGTCAGCCCTTCACTTTCGGAATCGAATCCCACGCAAACATCGTCGCCGGTGTCCGTTTCTTCATAGAGCGAGAGTCCATCGTCGCCGACTTCGAACTCGAATTCCGCACCGTCCCCAAAATCAGGTGTCGTGGGATCAGCAGTCTTCTCGCTGGCAGCAGATGTATTTTCGGCCTCGGGTGTCTCGTTGACGGGCGGATCACCAAAGGTGATCGATTCATCATCGAGTTCGATCTCGAAGTCGTCGGTTTCCGCGCCGAAGCCGAGCGCATCCGACGCATCGTCGCCTGCCCCGGGCGCTATGGCGTCGTCTAGATCGATCTCGATATCCAAGTCGAGTTCCACCATCGAGGGTGCTTCATTCGTCGTGCTAGGCGCACCTACGGCAGCGAACTCCCCCAACTGGGCCGCTACTGCGGGATCCAGCGTTGAGATCCGGTCCTTCAATGCGGAGAGCGCCTCGGCGTCTCCGCTAGCGATCATTTGCTTTGCAGCTCGCATCCAAACTGCGACCGCTTCCGAAGTCTGACCATCATCGACGTAGGCTTCACCAAGCTTTTCGAGAGCGGCGCGATGGTCCGAGACCTGCGCGAGAATTCCCTTGAGTCTCGCGATGGCCTGATCGCGCTTGCCGTAGCGAAGATAGACACTGGCTTCGGCCAAGAGCTGATCGGGTTCGCCTTCCGGGAGCGGAAGCTCGGC
>JASDVF010000061.1:3830-31564 GCA_041440805.1 Myxococcota bacterium
TTGCCTAGATCAAGAGAATCTGCCTCCTCTTCGCTGTCGAGTTTTAGCGCCGGCGTATCATCTGTCGTAAGCGAGAAGTCGAGTGCGTCACTCGCGGCGCCAAGATCGCTGTCGTCCCCGTCTAGGGACAGGAAATCATCGTCGTCTTCGAGCAGCTCGTCTTCACCGAGATCCGGCTCATAAACTTCCGAGACGTCTACGGCGAGGCGTGAGCTCGAACCGAGTTCGTCGACGGGTAGTCTTTGCGTGAGTTCGCGAGCGCGTTCATCATCGCCGCGATCTCGATACACGGCTGCTAGGCCACGTGTCGCGTCCGCGAGCTTTGCCTCATCCCCCATCTGGACGTAGAGATCCATCAGAAGCTCGTACTGCGGAATGTCCGCTTTCACATTAAGCGCGCGGACCGCGAGGGGGTCGGCGCGCTGGAATTCGCTGGTTTCAATGAAGCAGCGGACGAGGCGCGTAAGCGCATCGATGTTGTCCGGCTTTACTTCAAGAAGTCGTTCGAGCACCGTCACGAGCAGATAGCGATCCTGCTGCCCTTCGAGTTCCTCTATCACTGCGCGGTACTCGTCGACGGCCTCGCTCTCCATGCCTTCTTGGCGGAGCAGCTCGGCGACCTTCAATCGACTCGTCGTGTTAGTCGGATCGAGTGCTGCCATCTGGCGAAGCAGATCAAGCGCTTCGGCCTTACGGCCTTCCTTGTGATAGCCATCGGCCGCGGTCTGCAGTGCACCGACGGCTTCGGAATCCAGGCCCATCCTTTGATACAACTCGGAGAGCGACACGTAGGCGGGATATTTTTTGGGATCGAGATTTAGGATCTGCTTGAACACCGCCACAGCGCGCGCGTCAAAACCATCCTGTCGGTACTGATCGGCGACCTTCCCGTATTGGGCGATCGCGTCTTCGTTCTGGCCCCAGCGACGGTATGCATCGCCCACCTCGAGCAGAAGTTTCGTATCACGGGCGCCTTCCTTCAGGAGTTTGTTGTACTCCCTCAGGGCCTTCGCCTTCGCGCCTTTTTGGGCGTACTTGCGTGCGGCTTCTAATGTTTTTCGTTTATTGAGCGCCAATGAAACCTCAGCACGGCAGAGCGGAACGGAAACGAACCACGCTCCGACTAAGCCGGGCGAAGACGTCCACAGCTACTCGTATCGGCCGCCCGACGGCCCTCTTGAGGCACAACCGTGGGGATCGGGGGACGCTCATCTAACTTCCCTTCGGGGTAGCCGCTCGGCGCTCACGAATTCATGGTGTTTGCGAATGTCAGCGGATCTAGGCGCGCACACAGAGCCCGTCGCCAGCATCTAGGACCGAGCAGCAGCGGTCTCTTAGGAAGACAGATGCCCTGCCAGCGCCTCAAGCGCGAAACGATATCCGCGCGCGCCCAGTCCAGAGATAACGCCCAGTGCAATCGGCGAGACATAGGATTCCTTGCGGAAAGCCTCACGAGCGAAGACGTTCGAGAGATGCACCTCGACGATCGGCAGAGAGACTCCGGCCAGCGCGTCTCGCAGCGCCACGCTCGTGTGGGTGAAGCCGCCTGGATTGATCACGATCCCATCGGCCTCGCCGCTCTCACCGGCCATCGCCTGCTGAATCCGGTCGATCAGCTCGCCTTCGTGGTTGGACTGGAAGGTATCGATCGCGACCCCCAATTCCTTGGCGGCGGCTTCGAGCATGCCGTCGATGTCCGCGAGGGTCTGGTGACCGTAGATCTCAGGCTCACGTCGCCCGAGTAGATTCAGGTTGGGCCCATGGAGGACAAGGATGCGAGTAGCTTGATCGGACACGACGATTTTCTCCGGCGCCTTTGCCTTATGAACGGGCCTTATGAACGGGCCTTATGAAATGACCTTATGAACCGGGATCTCATGGGGACGAATTCCCTAGAGCTCGGCGCGAAGGTCCACCAGGCTGCGGCGAATGAGGTAGCGCGCCTTGCCCAAATTGCCATCTGGGTGAAGCGCCAGCACCACGACAAGGTCATCGTCCACGGCCTGAAAGAGCAATGTCACACTATCGAGGGCGATCATGGTTTCGCGCATCTGGCCCGTACCGAGGGCATCAGAGGCCTTCGTCATGTCAGCCAGGATGCGGCCGAATTCGATCCCGGCGAGAGTCACATCGCCCGAAAGCGGGTCATCAGAAGCGATGCCTTGGCTCGCACCCACCTGGGTAATCGCAATACCGTCGAGTCCCATCAGAGCGACCGAAAAGCCTCCCCCACACTCGTCGACGATCGTTTGAAGAATGCGCTCAAAAGTCACGTTGCGCCCTCCCCGTTTTGGTAGTTCCGATGTTAGTTAGCCATCGTTCGAGCGTGCCGATCACGATCGCACCCGACGGACGGCCCTGTTTGATCACTTCGTCCGCAAGATCTTCGGCGTAATCCGCGACAGATGCAATGTCATCTGACTCAGTAGGATCGACGTCATAGGAAGTCGGCCAAACAGTCGCCGCCGTCAAAGCATCATCCGTTGCCGATATGCCCTCCAATGTAGCTAAGGGTGTCGAGGCGGTGGCGATCTCTTCGAAGGCATCCCCCGAAAGCTCCGCGAGTCCGATCGGCTCGTCCATCAGGACGCGCGCGGCGACGGTGTTCACGTCGTGCATCTCATCGGTCTGCGCTTCCGCCTCGGCAAAAGCGCGCTCGAGTTCGTCGAATTGAATGGGTTCCGCGAGTACATCGGCCACGTCGGGGATATCGGATGTATTGCCGGCCGCTTCCATGGGCTCAAGGAACGCCACCGCCTCAGCGGGCGGCGAAACGTCAGGCGTTTCCGCCACCACGACTGCTTCCGTCACCTCGACACCGGACAGAGCTTCGAGCCCAGATTCCGCGGCCCAGTCGTCGAGGGTCGCCTCGAGAATGCTACGCGCATCCGAGCCTTCCTCTTCGGGAAGATGAATCAGCGCTAAAACGACGCGAGCCGACCACTCAGGGCCGTCGCCGAGTGTCGCCACGGCGAGATCCCTGCGTCCGGCGCGCCGGTCGCGTTCTGCGGACGCAATCCGTTCGAGACGTTCGCGTCGGGTCCATCTTGAGACTTCAAGATCCACGTCCGGCCCCCCTCAGGTACGGCGCATCAGGTTTCCAAATTCCAACTATTAGGCGACTAGGCTTTCCAACCTGGCGGGAGGATATCCCGGGGTTCGAGCGCCGCTGTGCTTGAGGATCCAATTCCGTCGAGTACAACGAAATGAATCTTGCCGCCTTGCTTCTTCTTATCGACGGCAATGGCAGATAGGTAAGCAGATCGTGGGCGATTAGGGGCCCTTGTAGGCAAGCCCGCTCGCTCGAGCACCGCAATCAACCGCTCACTCGTGCCGGCGGGGGCAAACCCCAGCGCTTCACTTCGTTCCGCAGCGAATGCCATCCCAATCGCGACCGCCTCGCCGTGAAGGATTCCGCGATAGCGAGCGTGCTTCTCGATCGCGTGGGCCAAGGTATGGCCGAAATTCAAAAGCCGGCGCAAACCGCCCTCTCGTTCGTCGCGCTCAACGACTTCGGCCTTGATCGCACAGGCGCGCTTGAGCGCCGGGATCACGACCTTCGGATCAAGTGCCAGGAACGACTCGACACGCGGTTCAAGCCAATCAAAAAAGTCCGCATCCCAAATGACGGCCGCCTTGATGAGCTCTGCGAATCCCGCTGCACGCTCACGCGCGGGAAGCGAACGAAGCGTCGCCGTGTCGAGATAGACACCTCGCGGTTGATGAAACGCGCCGGCGAGATTCTTTCCTTGCGGGAGATTAATGCCTGTCTTTCCACCAATTGATGCATCGACCATCGCCAATACGGTCGTCGGGACCTGCACAAAGGGAATCCCTCGAAGAAAAGTTGCCGCCGCAAAGCCTCCGAGATCTCCAGCAACCCCCCCGCCCAAGGTCACAACCGCAGAACCACGGTCGAGCCCGTGATCAAGAAAGGCGTCATAGAGCTTTCCGAGCTCGTTCAAGTTCTTATTCGCATCGCCATCGGGAACGATGACCTTCCGCACACGAACGCCAGCCGCTTGGAGTCCTCGTGTGAGCGCAGGCGCATAACGCCGCGAAACACTCGAAACCGTAACCAGAGCAACCTTTTCAACATCTAGACGCGCGGCTGCACGACGACCGATCGTCTCGAGCCAATCCTCACCAATCTCAATTCCGTAGCTGCGCTCGCCAAGATCGACGGACACGGTGGCTCGCGCGCGCCCTCCCCCCGTGAGTCGAGCGCGCGCCTTGCGGGCGGCGGGCTTTGCAGGCTTCTTCTTCGTGGACTTCCTCGCCGTCATATCTCGACGCAATCCTCTCTCGGCCCTCGCGAGCCCAACTCATTGATTCAGCGCGCGTGCAGTGCCGCGACGATTTCATCCACTATGGCGTCAGCCGCGCGACTCGCATCGGCGACGATTTCCGCCTGTTCGTATGCAGGGCGTCGCTCTTCGCTCAGCGCTTGCAGCTTATCGAGTTGTGCATTCCGGTCGAGGCCGGCTAGGAGCGGGCGACTCGCGCCGCTTCCGATCCGTTCAAGCAACACGCTGGCATCGGCTTTCAACCAGACTACCAGCCCTTGTTTCGATAATCTCTCGGCCATACCCGGCTGAGCAATCGCGCCTCCACCAAGTGCAATCACCGCGGCATTGGAAGAGGCAATCTCGATCGCCTCGACTTCGAGCGCACGAAAATGGGCTTCGCCCTCGGCCTCGAAAATGTCCGGGATTTTACGCCCGGCGCGGCGCTCGATTTCATGATCGGTGTCGATGAACGCGCGTCCGAGCCGTGCCGCCAGCCTTGGGCCGACGGTCGATTTCCCTGCTCCCATCATCCCCACGAGATAAAGGGGCCTCGTTTTGACTACGCTGATTCTCGACACGAGCTCCAGTATAGAAAAACGGGGGGAGCAAGCTCCCCCCGTCTTCCGGGAATTCCTGATCGAGGCATCACTGGACCTCGGTATTCAGATCTTCCGTCTACTAGTTGTTGGACATCTCCGGCAGCCGCACGATGCGCGGCGTCACGAAGACCAACAGTTCCTTGCGCGAGTCGGTCACGCTGTTGCTCTTAAAGGCATTCCCAATGACCGGAATCCGGTGCAGGTAGGGAATTCGACTGGACGTCTTCGACTTGGTGATCGTGTAGATGCCACCAAGGACCAACGTCTGGCCGTCCTTCACGAGGGTTTCCGTCTCGGCAACGTTCTTGGCGATGGCCGGTGAACCGGTCGGCGTCGGGACAGTTGAGTCCGGCGCGTTCCGCGTCACTTGGATCTCCATGATGATGCTCTCGTCTGCCGTGATGTGCGGCGTCACGATGAGAGACAGGACAGCGTCTATGAACTCGAGCTTGGCGTCGCCACCTTCGAAAGTCTGGAAGGGGATCGACACACCTTGTTCGATCTTGGCTTCCTTGTTGTCGAGGGTCACGATGCGTGGACTCGAAACCACCTTGCCATCACCAGTCGATTCCGCTGCCTGAATCTGGGCGTCCACTCGGAAGTCTTGATCAAGGATCAAGGCACCCACCGTGGCCAGTCCAGTCGGGACGGCGGTGATCGGGTTGGCGAAGGCCAGGCTGTTGTTGTCGATGAAGGTCAGATCCTCGCTGCCGAGATCGGTTCGCGGCGTATCGGGATCAAACGCGTTGGTAAACTGATTCGTCTGAATTCCCCACACTGAGCCAAGCTCGCGTGAGAAGTCGAGGTTGGCCTCGACGATCTTCGCTTCAATCATGACCTGCGGCGTCTGTGTATCGATGGCCGCGATGAGTGCACTCGCCTCGTCAATCACGGAGCTAATGTCCTTGATGATGAGGGTGTTAGTGCGCTCGTCGATATTCACCGTGCCACGAGCCGAAAGGAGTCGCTTCACAAGGCCTTCGGTGTCCTTGACCGCTGCGTAATTGACGGGCAAGAGCTTTACCTCAAGATCCTCGAGCTTCTCCTTGTTACGTCGTTCCTGGAGTCGAACCTCTTCCTCAGCCTTGAGAACATCCGAGGGTGCGATGCGCAGGACATTGCCGACCCGCACGAAGCCCAGACCCTTTGTCATCAAGATGACGTCGAGTGCCTGGTCCCAGGGAACCTCTACGAGGCGGATGGTTACGTTGCCCGACACTTCGTCGCCCGCGATGATGTTGAGGTCACTGACCTCAGCAATCAAGCGGAGCACGTCGGAGATAGCAACATCCTTGAAGTCGAGCGAGACGCGTCGACCACGGTATTCCTTGCCGTCGATCAATCCGCCCTCTTCGAGCACCTCGATCGCCGCAGGAACTTCAACCGCTGCCGGAGCCGCCGAAGCAGCGACCGGAACGTCCCACATGTTAGCCGGGTCAGCCACAGACATGGCCGCAAGCGAAGGATCCGATTCGAATCCCGGAAGCGGTGTACCCAAGCCGGCCGCAACCGGAACAGGCGCCATCGCCGTATCTATCGCGGCCGGAGCAGAGCCTAGTGCGGCGGCCGCATCAGCCATCGGCATAGCAACATCCATTTCAACCGGAGGTTCATACGGAAGGCCTGCAGGAGTAGATGCCGGCGCAGGCACCGCCACGTTCATCTGCGCTTCGTCGTCGGCACCCGCATTCGGGAAAGCCGGCGGCGCTGCTGCAGCGACACCTTCGTCCTGGAAGTCCACGAAGAGCATCGACCCACGACGACTAACGACCGGCTCCTGATTAGGGGCTCGCGTGAAGACCACGCGGACCTCGGGAACCGAGACCTCAGGCTGCTGGAACGCATGGATCAGAGACACCGGACCGCCCGCCATCGGGAAGATGCGATCAGACGCTTCCTCACTAATGCGTGCGTTCGTGATGCTCACGACCAGCGTCGTCGCATCCGGCGACGTCATGATGTACTCAACCGACTCATCCGCGAGAATTGCCGTGCGATCGAGTCCATGCGTGCGATTGTAGTGAAGTCCGTAGACCTCAGTGAGCCCGAATGCCTCCATCGCGAGCGGCACCTCTTCGATGACAGCGACTTCCTCGACGACCAGTTCGGCAACGTCCTCGTGCGTGGGCTCGGTGTCGAAGGCGGCGACCGTCGGGGCAAAGCCCTCGTTCGTGTCCAGTACGAGATCCGCAGCCTCGGTAACAATCATTCCCTCTTCGACCGAGTCGACCGCAATCGGTGCAGCACTTTCGATCCACGCGTCTTCGGAAGCCGAGAGGGCATCCGTCATTGCCTGAGCGAGTGCGTCACCGCCGCCAATCGAGATCCAAAGTCCCGTCGTTCCGGGCATGACCTGGCGACCGGAGAAGTCGTTAGCCGCGGTCCCGCCGTCTACGACGATGCGTACTTTGCCTTCATGCGCGCCAATCCGAACACCGCTCACGTAAGCAGACTGCACGCTTATGCCCTGGGCACCCTCCCCTACGGTGAGGCCGGGAAAGTCGACAACAAGCCGCGCGGGATCTTTGAGCGTAAACGCTTCGAGAGCATTAATGGCTCCGTCCGCTTCCAGCCCGATGAGCACGCCGGCCTCGGTGACCTTCGCCGTCACTCTCACCAGCTGCATTGCAGCCGGCGGCGGTTCGACAACCACGATGGGCGCCTCCTCGACACTCAGCGGAAACACGACCTCATTCGTGTCGGCATCATCTCCGACTGCCTGCCAGGACTCGGTTACGGGCGCGTCGTTGACGGCCTCGCTTTCCCAGTTCTGCGACACATCGACATCCCACAAGGATGCAACTCCCGGGATGACGCGAATTTCGAGACCACCCAAGATCGCTTCGACCTGAGCCCTCCCAGCATCCGACATCACAATCTCGATTCGCGTCAGCGGAGCTTCACCCGCTTCTTCGAAGGTCGAGACCGTCACCAAGTCCACAACGCCATCATAGACAGCGACCTGCTGGTCTTCATCTCGTACCGCGCCCATCAGGCTCTCGGCGTCAGGCTTCCCGACACCGACGAGATCAATAACGACAAGGGTTTCATCCCCAGGCGTCGTGACCGAGAAGGTCGGATCAATCAGTCCCGCAAACCAGACGACACTGTCGTCCCCGTCTCGCGTCACTGACACTTCCCCGATCGTCTGGACCACCGGGCTAGCCGTTGCCCCACTGGGCGCCTCCGGCGTCGCACAGCCCATCGCAACAGCGGCGAAAACTAACGTTGCCACTGCGCTCTGGATCATTATTCCAATCCATCCGTTCTTCGGATTGATCATCGAGCTCACCCTCCCTGGCTCAAACGAATCCGCAACTCCACATCCTTCGTCGTCCGTTCCCCTGCGAAGTTCTCGTAGGTTTCTTTGACTAAGATGAGATTGTCGCCGATGTGAATCACCTGACCGTTGTTCTTCCCGATCGCGGAACCCTCTTGCACAATGTACGAGCGGCCTCCTGGATCAAGGATCAATGCACGCGGATTGCCCGCATCCCAGATCACCGCGGAGAGTTCGAGCTGTCCCAGCTCGAAATCACCCAACGGCCCAAAGTCTTTTTCTTCCTTATTCGCGTTCATGTACCGAATCGATCGGAACGGATCGCGCTTGTTTCGCGGATCATAGAAATAGTCCCGATCGCCCGCGGCATACCCTGAGCCGCTAGCGCCCACCTTCGGCGAGTTGTTCTTAGCCGCCGCCTGCTTCTTCGCAGTCGCGTTCGGCTTCTTACGATTTGCGAGCGCTTGGCGCTCCGCCTCATATTCCGCCACACCCGGCTTCCCCAAGTCTTCCTCTTCCTCGGCGCAGCCCGTGGTCATAGCGACCAATGACAGTGACAGAAGAAGTACAAAGACCTCTCTTAAAATCCTCACAGCTCCCCGCTCCTCGGCTCGCACACTCATCAATCAGGCCTCATCACTGAGGAATCGGAAGGTCGTGGCCATGCCCGTCACTTGAAGTGTCGTCGCGGTCATCGACTCCCGGTCCACCTTGATGTTCATCGCGCCTACATTCACGATTCGAGGCAACGACGCGACCATCTCGAAAAACCGAGCTAGGTCGTGATAGCTGCCTTCGATCTCCAGCTTGAAGGGGACTTCCGCGTAGAAGTCACGTCGGACTTCCTTTTCGCGATCGATCGATTTGATCTGAACGCCCACCTTCTTGCCCGCCGTGCTGATGTCCTGCAGCAGATCTTCGAACTGTTTTCGGTTCGGGAGCTGCTTGAGAGCGAGATGTAGATCACGCTCGAGACCTGCGACCTCGGCTTCGAAGCCGGGTACGTTATTGGCGACCGAGCGCGCGTTATTTAGATTTCGCTGGAGTTCCTGAGACTTCACCACGAGCTCTGCCCGCTGTTCTTGCGCCGGCTGGTAAGACATCGTCCAGTAGCCCCCGACGATCGCGACAAGCAAAACCGAGACCACTCCAAGCCGGACAGCCTTGGGGATATTGGCGAGCTGCTCGAGCTTCTCGTCGAAATCAATGTTGAGTTCTAGAGCCATGCTTCCTCCCGCTCAGGACTTTGCATCGTCGGCCTTGGCGACCGGCGTCTGCATGTCCGCGCGAATCTCGAAACTAACAAGACGAATACCGTCGACGATTTTGCCGCCCGCCGTCTTGTCGAGATCCACGTTGGTGAAGTAAGGCGAAGAGTTCAGGCCACGAAGAAAGTCTGCGACAACCCCCGTATCCAGACTCTGCCCCTCGAGCTTGATTCCCTTACCCTTCGTCATGATGGCCGTCAGCCAAAGACGATCGGGAACCTGGGCAGTCAGCTCATCCAGAACACGTACCGGGCCATTCCGTGCAGCCTCGAGGCTGCCGATGATGTCAAGCTTGTTCTGGAGCTGCTTCTTCTGCTTCTTAAAACTCTCGACGAGCTTCTGCTGCGGCTTGTAGCGATCGATGTCCGCTTGGAGCTGAGTCACATTCGCCTCGGCCATAGCCAGATCGCTCTTCACGCCCTTGTCGACGAAGAAGACGCCGCCACAGATTACGATTAGGCCTAACAGGAGGACGGCAACCGTCTCTCTAAGATCTGCTGCGCGCCGCGCTTCACGATGCGGCAGCAGGTTGATTTTCATCATCATCCGTCGATTCTCCTCGCAGCCAGTCCGATCGCGACCGCCATAAGCGGCGCCATCGCCTCGAGATACGCAGCCTCGAATACCTTGCCAGGCAGCATGTGTGCCAACGGATTCATCGTGCTGGTTTCAAGTCCCGTGCGCTCAGCGAACGCATTTTCGAAGCCCGAGATCTTCGAACCACCGCCAGAGAGCAGGACCTTGCTAATCCGTGCATCTACGGAGGTCGCGGCGAAGAAGTCGAGAGATCGCGAGATTTCACCGATCACCGTGTCCGAGACACTGCGCATCGCCTGTTCGACTTCCTGCGGGATAACGTCCTGAACCAGGCCGTCATCACCGGGCGTGCCGCCCACCTTGATTCGCTCAGCTTCCTCGAAGGAAATTGATAGAGCCTTTTGAATCTCTTCGGTGTACTGCGCGCCGCCGGTCATGATGTCGCGAGAAAACGCCGGGACACCGTTTCGCAGGACGTTAATATTGACGACCTGCGCTCCAATGTTCACGAGAGCCGTCACCGCTTCCGGATCCTGCTCGTAGTTCACTTCGTACGCGTTCTGAACCGCGAAGCCTGCGATGTCAATCGCAACCGGATTCAGACCTGCTTCCGTGATTACCTGAACGTAGTCGTCGATCAGATCCTTTTTGGCCGCGACGAGAAGGACATCCATCTGTCCCTCTTCTTCGTTGGAGTCGAGGATCTGAAAGTCAAGATTCACTTCATTGACATCGAAGGGAATGTACTGCTCGGCTTCCCACTGGATCTGATCTTCGAGTTCTTCGCGTGACATCTGCGGGAGATTGATCCGCTTAACAATCACGCTGTGACCTGAGACCGAAGCAGCGACATCCTTGCCGCTGATCTTTCCATCATCGACCGCTTCGCGAATAGCATCGACGATCGCGCTCGAATTAAGAAATGCGCCCTGCACGATCGCATCTGAGGCGAGCGGAGCCTGACCGAGGGAGCGGAGCTCAAAGCCCTTATCCCTACTCTTGGTCGCAATTTCGACTGCCTTAACGGAGCTCGAACCAATGTCGAGTCCGACTAGACTTGCCTTTCCGAAGCTCGGTAGCGAAAACTTCATCCCGAGGATTCCCTTCGCGTTCTTATTGCCGGGGACCCGAAAGACTCGCGTTGGACGAGCTCCCGAGCATTCCCGAAGCATCGATGGCGTTGAACACACGGTCCTTGTCAGAGACCTTGAGACTCAACGCCAGTAAAACCTTGCGCTTGGTGTCGAGGCGACACGGTCGTCCCGCTTCAACACGATCAATTGTCAGCGTGGAAAGACCTGCTTTCCGCGCGAGTTCTGCTTTGCTCATCATGAGATTCTCTCTGAACCTCTGAACCTGATTAATGGCCACCGTTCATCCTCCGAGACCCGAGTCACTGCCGTCGGGTCCCACAATTGGCCTATCGGACTGCTCTTTCAGGGACTTGAGGCACCTCGACGCCGCTTCCTTGTGCGGCGGATCACATCTGATCCGAGTGCAACTCGATCGCAGATCCCTGAAACCGAACGTGAGGGCCGTAGGTAATTCCCAGCGCGCAAAAAATTTCAGACCTGGCGCCCTGCGACCGAAAAGAAGCTTATGTTCGACCGAATCCTAATCATTGATGACAACGACGCCTTCAGAGAAAGCCTGGAGATGCTCCTTTCGGCAGAGGGCTATACGGTCCGTACTGCACATTGCGGAGAGGCCGCTCTAGCCACCCTAGAAAATGCGGGCGCGGACCTCGTATTATGCGATTTGCGCATGCCCGGGATCGATGGTTTCGACCTTTTGCCACAACTTTCACGACTTCTGCCGGGCATTCCGATCATCATTATGTCTGCACATGGCACCGAAGATCTTGCCGTAGAAGCAATTAAACGTGGCGCATACGACTATCTAGCGAAGCCTTTTCAGTCTTCCGAGCTCCGACTCACGATCAGAAAAGCCCACGAGCGCGAGCAGCTGCGCCACAAGAACGAACTCTTGCAACGTGAGATGTCGAGGTCTCTGGGCGATCGCGCGATTGTCGCCGCCTCAGACGGGATGATTGATCTACTCGAGATGCTCGACCGCACGGCGGGCTACAAGTCCACAGTTCTGGTGACCGGCGAAAGCGGCACGGGCAAGGAAGTCATCGCTCGTGCGATCCATGCACAGTCTCCGCGTCGAGAAGCTCCGTTCGTCGCGGTGAATTGCGCGGCGATCCCCGAGAACCTACTCGAAAGCGAACTCTTCGGGCATGCGAAGGGCGCCTTCACAGGGGCCAACCGCGCTCATCGCGGCCTATTCACCGAAGCCCACGAAGGCACCCTCTTCCTCGACGAAATCGCCGAAATGCCGACAGCGCTCCAGGTGAAGCTCCTACGGGCCATTCAGGAAGAAGAGATCCGCCCGGTCGGAGATACAAAGTCGACCAAAATCGATGTGCGCGTCATTGCCGCGACGGCACGGGACCTCGATAAGGAAATCGAAACGGGGCGTTTTAGGGAAGATCTCTTTTATCGCCTCAACGTGGTTCGACTAGAAGTCCCGCCTCTCCGCGAGCGCCGGGAGGACATCCCGCTTCTCGTGGATCACTTTCTGTCGAGCTTTCGTCAGCAGCTGGGAAAGAATGTTCGTCGCGTTGCGGATGACGCTCTCGAACAACTTGTCGCCTACCGGTGGCCCGGAAATGTTCGGGAACTCGAAAATCTGATCGAGCGCGCCGTTATTCTCAGCGACGGCGATGCCATCGAGGCCAGCGCCCTTCCGTCTGTGGTCATTGCCGCGAAGAACGCCTCGGACGGGCCGGACGATATAGTCGCCGCCGACGACGAAGACTTTTGTCTGAAGCGAGCTCGCCAAGGCTTCGAAGCAAAATTCATTCGCCGAGCGCTCGCTACGACTGGCGGCAATCGAACCCATGCTGCGAAGCTTCTCGAAATCAGCCATCGCGCATTGCTCTACAAACTCAAGGAATACGGCATTCGCGACTAAGCCCTGTTTGCGCGCGCCTGAGTCAGCCTATTGCGTTCGGCTCACGGACTTCTGCTTCTCGGGGGGCGGTCTTCGCAATGCATCCTGGAGAGCGCCCTTGAATCGGGAGGACGAGCCTGAAAGCGGCTCCTCCGAGCTCACACACAGCGTCTTCGAGTTCGACATCGCCGTCCATCTCCTCCGCAAAGCGTCTGGAATTCGCGAGGCCCAAGCCCGTTCCCGCTCCGGGTGACTTCGTCGTAAAGAAGGGGTCGAAGACTCGCTCACGCACATCTGGATCCACGCCAGCGCCGCTATCGAGCACGCGACACACCACGGCATCGGGACGTAAGCCTGCAGCCACGGTCATGTCCTCGCCCGTCCGACCCCGACGCGCCGAGACGCTCAACTCGAATCGAATTCGCCGTTCGTTCGTCTCGGTCAATTCCGAAGCCGCGTTCATAGCGAGGTTCAACAGGATCTGGGAAACCAAGCTCGCGTCACCCATGGCGAGAGGAAGATCTGTCGGAGAGTCCACCGCAAATTCAATATCAGCATAGTCTCGCTGCGCGGAAATGAGCTCGACCGCCTGTCGGGCAATCGCGTCGAGAGAGATCGCGACGTGCTGTACCTGCGGCGGACGGGAAAAATCTAGAAGTTGGCGAAGGATGATGCGCACCCGCTCGCCCTGCTCACTCGCCTTCGCCAGACACTTTCGACCGTCCTCGCCTAACCCTTCGTCTCGACTCGCCACGTCCAGAAACGCGAGCATCGCTCCCATCGGATTCCCGACTTCATGAGCCACCCCCGCCGCAAGGCTTCCCACCATCGCGAGCCTCTCCGCGCGGTCGAGACCTGCGCGGGCTTGGATGAGACTCGAATTCGCGGATCGAAGGTCGACTACCGCTTTCTCAAGAGCCCCCGTACGTGAAGCCAGCGCTGCCTGCATCTCGTTGAAGGCGGAACCGAGCGCTTCGATCTCGCCCACGCCCTCGATGGCTACCGACGCGGGGAGATCGCCCTGGCCAATCTCCCGAACGCGCGTGGCTAACCTATGCAGTGGGCCTGACACGCGACGCTGCAATAGCGAGACCCCAAAGAGTCCGAAGATGAGCACGTCCGTGACGAGTAAGACAGCAAGAATGAAGCCCGAGACCGGTGCATCGATTCTTCCGACGACCGCACCGGGCCCATGATGATTTAACACGGCAAACCGAATGGGTGACCAAGGCGCACCGGACAACACGATCGGTTTCGTGTAAGCAAATGCTTCCAGGCCTAATGCCAAAGTCTCAGGGTCGATCTGAGCTGTCGACGCATTCAGACCCGTCGCTCGTCCAAGTGGATCAACGGTCCACCATAGACCCTGCTCATCCGGGCCCCGTCCGAGAGATGAATCGCCAACGCTTGCGACGAAGCCACGGCTTAGCAAGCCATGCAGCCGCTCGACTCGCGCTTGGTCAATCTCCAGAAACAAGGCGGCGAGTAGCCCGGTCCCAGTCACCATCACGAGAGCCAGTGAAAGCAGCACCTCCGCCTGTGCACCCTGACGGAACCGCACCTTCAGTCCCCTCGCGTCGCGTCCTCGAGCCCGAGCTTCTCGAGTCGGTAACGGAACGAGCGAAAGGAAATTCCGAGAAGACGCGCGGCCTTCTTCTTGATACCACCTGTCTTCGACAGGGCTTCTGAGAGCAAGGATCGCTCGTAGGTCGCCACGAGCGCTTCCAGATCAACGCCTTCGTCATCAATACGAGATATCGGCCCAGTGGACGGATTGGCTGTCACGGTCGGCGGGAGCAGAGCCGTCCCGATCACGGGCCCACGCGCGAGTGCCACCGCGCGCTCAATCAAATTTTCGAGTTCGCGAACATTCCCCGGGAAGCCATAGGTCGACAACATATCAAAGGCCTCACCGTCCATCCCTTCAACCTCTTTGCCGATCTCGTCAGCAAACCGCCGAATGAAATGCTGGGCCAGTAGCGGAATATCTTCGGGGCGATCGCGTAGCGGCGGTAGCGTCAGTTGGATCACGTTCAGCCGGTAGTAGACATCCTCGCGGAAACGTCCGGCAGCGACCTCATCTTCAAGGCGTCGATTCGTCGCCGAAACGATCCGCACATCAATCTTCCGATCTGCGGTGTCCCCGACTCGCCTAATGCTTTTCTCCTGAAGCGCGCGCAGCAGCTTAACCTGCAAGGGATGTGACAATTCCCCGATCTCATCGAGAAAGAGCGTCCCACCGGTCGCCGCTTCGAATAGGCCATCTTTGTTCTGAAGCGCGCCCGTAAAGGCGCCTTTCACATGCCCAAAAAGTTCGCTCTCAATCAGGTTCTCAGGAATCGCACCGCAGTTGATCGCGACGAAGGGTTTCCCAGATCGAGGACTCTGATCGTGAATCGCCCGAGCCACGAGTTCTTTACCGGTTCCGCTCTCTCCGTAGACAAGCACGTTCGTCTTCGTTTCAGCGACTTGGCCGATGAGCTCGTAGACCTCCTGCATCACGCGGCTATGCCCGATGATATTCCGGCTGCGCGATTGGCTGCGAAGCTCTTCTTTGAGCCGGCGGTTTTCATTCGAAAGGAGCTTCTTCTCGAGCGCCTTCTCGATCACGATGCGCAGTTCGTCTACCTTGAACGGCTTCGTCAGATAGTCGTATGCGCCTTCGCGCATGGCAGAGATCGCGCTGTCGGTTGTCCCAAATCCGGTGATCATAACCATCGCCGTTTCCGGCGAAAGTTCACGCGCTTCTAGAATAAGGTCGAGTCCCGTCTTCTCCGGCATTTGCATGTCGGTGATCACCAGATCGATTTCGTCGGATTCTAGATAGGAGAGCGCCGTATCAACATCCGCTGCCGTTGAGACGTCATAGCCTTCACGACGCAAAAAGCTCTCAAGGAACTCGCGCATACTCTGTTCATCGTCAACGACGAGGAGCCGCGCCTTAGGCGATGCCATGATTTCCCTCCGCAAGCATCAGTCGCACTCGGAACGTGGTACCGACGCCCTCGAGACTCGATACCTGAATCGAGCCACCTTGTTGTTCTACCAGTCTCTGCACGGTTGCTAGGCCCAACCCTGTCCCGTCTCGCTTCGTCGTATAGAAGGGTTCAAAGATCTGTTCTTGAACCGCTTCAGGGATCCCGCAGCCGGTATCTTCAATTTCAAGCACGGCATGTCCGCGCGCGGATCCGCCTGAAGCCGACCCCCCACCCTCTCCTTTACGGCCCAAACCCAGTTGCGCTTGAGCTGCATCCTTGGGCGCGCTGAGCACTCGGGCGGAAAGACACCCGGCTTCGGGCCCTGAGCCCTGCTTCATCGACTCCATAGCGTTGTTCCAGAGATTCCAGACAACCGCCTTCAGCTGATCGGGATCCGCCATCATGATGACTTTGGGGTCGAGGTCCAGCTCAATGCTCGAAGATCCCTCAAATTGGGACTGTGACCGGAAAATCTCTGCGACCTCTTCGATCAGCGCAGAGAGGTTCACCGCCGACGCCTTCGTCCGCATCGATCAGACCCGAAGCGGACATGCCCAAGAAAAGATCGTCACCGCGCTCGTTGCAATACGGCAATCGGTCGCGGCCCACGGATTTGACCAGACATCTCTTGCCACTACGCTCAGCCGCGATCGCCGTGGTGCCAGGAATGAGTTCATCCAGCGGACGACCAACAGCATCCGCGACACGGCTGCGCCTGCTCTGCGAAGCTCAGCAGACAGTGAATTCGCGAGCATACCCAGTACCAGCCTCGCCCCGAGCAATCAGCCTAGATCGGTGCGGTGTTCACGTCGATTCTGGTCGCGCCCGCCAGACTCACGTTCGACTCCCTTTCGTCTCGCCCGTTGGGCGCAAACCGATCAGGTGATCGTGTCGGCGATCGTGAAGATCGGCAGATACATGGCGATCAAGATCGTACCGATCGAGCCACCCATGAAGACCATCATGATCGGCTCAAGCATGGCCGTCAGACCCGCAACGGCACCGTCGACTTCGTCATCATAGAAGTCAGCAATCTTCGTGAGCATCACTTCCATGGATCCCGTCTCTTCACCCACCGAGACCATCTGAACCATCATGCTGGGGAAGATCTTCGAGCCTTGAAGCGGCTCCGCAATCGTCTTGCCCTCAGAAATCGCGGAGCGAGTCGTCTGAAGCTCATCCTCGATGACCATGTTGCCCGCGGTCTTCGCGACGATGTCGAGCCCATCGAGAATTGGAACACCCGAGGAAATCATCGTCCCGAGGGTTCGCGTGAAGCGTGCGACGGCGACCTTCTTGATGATGTTGCCGAAAACCGGAAGCTTGAGCGCCAGCATATCGGTCTGGAAGTGGAAGGCCTTGCTCCGCATTCGAGCCTGTCCAAAGACCGTCACGAACGCGAATATCCCGCTGAGCATATAAATGAGGTAGGCCTGCAACCACTCGGACAGAGCGATGACCATCTGTGTCGGGCCCGGCAACGTGCCGCCGAAGTCGGCGAACATCTGCTCGAAGACGGGAATGACCTTAACAAGTAGAAGCACGATACAAGCGAATGCGATGACCGAGACCGTGGCGGGATAAACCATGGCGCCCTTCAGCTGCTTTCGAAGCTTCTCTTGCTTCTCGAGCTGAACCGCCAAACGATTCAAGATCGTATCGAGAATACCGCCGACTTCGCCAGCCGCGACGAGGTTCACGAAGAGATCATCAAAGACCTTCGGATGCTTCGCCAAGGCATCTGCAAACGTGCTGCCCGACTCAACATCCGACCGAACTTGCCGAAGTACGAGCTTGAATGTGATGTTGACCTGCTGGTCCGTGAGGATTTGAAGGCACTGCACTAGCGGCAGCCCCGCGTCGACCATCACGGCAAACTGACGGGTAAAAATCACGAGGTCGTTGATCGTGACCTTCGGTGCCAAGAACGGGAAGATCTCCGCCAGGTCCTTCGGCTTTTCCTTCACCTTGTCCGGGAGGAGTCCCATGTTCTTAAGATGAAGCGATACGGCTTCGGCCGATGAGGCCTCTAACTCGCCCGACTTCTTATCGCCGCCGCGATTCTTCGCGTTCCAATTATAGATCGGCATCGTTCAGTCTCCTACGAAGCGGCTGCATCAAGTGCCGCGCATTCTTCGATATCCATGCTCAGGAAGAGCGTCGGCCGCCCACGCCACCCAGGGCCTCGGGACCTCGATTGATCAACTGCTCTAGCTCGTCGATATCAGGGCTCCGTCCCTTTGCGAGTTCGGGATCGACGATGCGCCGCTGCACAAGAGACGCCAGAGACTGATTCATTGTCTGCATCCCAGACTTCCCTTGGCCCATCTGCATCGCTGAGTAGATCTGATGAATCTTGTCGTCTCGCATCAGCGCGCGAATTGCCGCGTTAGGCACCATCACTTCGAGTGCGAGCGCACGGCCCGGACCATTAGCCCGAGGCAAAAGCGTCTGGCACATGACCGCTTCCAAAACGAAGGAAAGTTGCTGCCTAATCTGCGATTGCTGATACGGCGGAAAAACGTCGACGATTCGGTTGATGGTTTGAATGGCCGAATTCGTATGCAGAGTGGCGAAGGCGAGATGGCCCGTCTCCGCGACCGTTAGCGCCGCCTCGATGGTTTCGAGATCTCGCAGCTCGCCAATTAGAACGATATCTGGATCCTGACGCAGGATGTATTTCAGGGCGTCCTTGAATGAAGCACTGTCGGATCCGATCTCGCGCTGATTCACGATGCAGCCCTTATGCGGGTGCAGATATTCGATCGGGTCCTCGATCGTCACGATATGCTCGTTCCGTTCGCGGTTAATGCTGTCCATGATCGACGCGAGGGTCGTGGACTTACCGGAACCCGTAGGACCGGTCACGAGGATCAGCCCGCGCGGCTTCTTCGCGAGTTCGGCAACGATCGGCGGAACGCCGAGTTCTTCAAAGCTGAGAATCTTGAAGGGAATCGCACGAAATGCGCCCGCGACGTTGCCGCGCTGCACGAAGACGTTCCCTCGAAAACGCGAGAGCTTCTGGACCGAGAACGAGAGGTCGAGTTCGTTCGTGTCTTCAAATCGATGCTTCTGCGCGTCCGTCAGAACGGAATAACACAGCTGCTTCGTCTCTTGAGGCGAAAGCGGAGGCATCTTGAGGGGGTGCAACTTGCCGTCGATACGGAGCTGCGGCGGAGATCCTGTAGTGATGTGAAGGTCCGAAGCCCCCTTCTCAATCATCGCCTTCAGGAGTTGATGCATATTCGCCAAGACGAATTCCTCTCTTCTTTAACCAGCAACGGCGAAACACATTCGCCGAAAAAAAATGACGCCAATCCGGACTAGGACGAGTCTGCAGCACTCACTCGGTAGACTTCCGAGATCGTCGTAATGCCTTCGAGCATCATGTTCAGCGCACTGCGGCGGAGCGTGACCATGCCGCCACGAATTGCTTCGCGCTTAATTTCTGCACCCGAAGCTCCGTTCAGCACGAATTCTTTGAGTGAGTCGGTCATGACCATGACCTCGTAGATAGCCACTCGGCCCCTGAATCCTGTATCCGAGCAAGCCCCGCATCCCTGGCCCTTACGAGCCTTGTACCCCTTAATTTCCTCGTCCGTCAGCCCAGCAGAGGACACCTGCTCCATATCGACTTCCAGATCGTCCGCGACGCACTCCGCGCAAATTCGGCGCGCGAGACGCTGAGCGACGATGCAGTTGACGGCGGAGGACACGAGGAAGGGTTCGATGCCCATGTTAAGGAGACGATTGATCGTCGACGGCGCATCATTTGTATGGAGGGTCGAGAGGACCATATGGCCCGTGAGTGCGGCCTTGACCGAGATCTCAGCGGTTTCAAAGTCGCGAATCTCACCAACCATGATGATGTCGGGATCCTGACGAAGGAACGAACGAAGCGCGGCGGCGAAGTTCAGACCGATGTCTTCATGCATCTGCACCTGGTTGATGCCGCCCAAGTTGAACTCGACGGGATCTTCCGCGGTGGAGAGGTTCTCGCTCGTTTGGTTCAACTCGGAGAGCGCCGAGTAGAGCGTCGTCGTTTTGCCAGAACCGGTCGGGCCCGTAACGAGCACCATTCCGAAGGGCTGGTGGATGCATTCCTTGAAGTCGTCGAGCTGGCTCTGCTCGAAGCCGAGCTTCGTCATGTCGAGCTGCAGGTTGCTCTTGTCGAGGAGACGCAGAACGATCTTCTCACCAAAGAGTGTCGGCAGGACGGACACACGAAAGTCCATCTCGCGGCCCTTGCCCATCTTCAGCTTAATACGACCATCCTGGGGCAAGCGGCGCTCGGCGATATCGAGTTCACTCATGATCTTGACGCGCGAGGTGAGCGCGTTCTTGAGCTTGAGCGGCGGCTTCATGACTTCGTAGAGCACTCCATCAATTCGGTAGCGAACGCGAAAGTACTTCTCGTAGGGCTCGATATGAATATCCGACGCGGTCTTCTTGATGGCGTCGGTGAGAATCAGGTTGACGAGTTTGACGACCGGGGCGTCTTCCGCATCTTTCGCCAGACCCTCGGCGTCTTCTTCTTCTTCACCGGAAACAAAGTCGATGCCATCATCATTGAAGCCTGCCATCACGTCGTCGAGGATGTCTTCCTCGGGCTCGGCGTAGTAGGTCTCGATCGCTTTTCGGATCGCGTCTTCCGACGCGACGACCGGCTGAATGTTGTAGCCGGTAAGAAACTTAATATCGTCGAGGGCGAAGATGTTCGACGGATCCGCAGTCGCGAGGATCAGGGTCGACCCCGCGCGATTGACCGGGACGACGCTGTGCTTGTTGGCGACGTTTTCAGGGATCAGCGCGAGCACTTCCGGCTCGATCTGAAAATCCTCGAGGTTGATGGACGGCACGCCGTATTGTTTGGCGACGAACTCCGTGAGTTCGTTCTCGTCCATGAAGCCGAGCGCAGTGATCTGCGCGCCAAGGCGCTTGCCCATGGTCGCTGCTTCTTCGCGGGCCTTGAGCAACTGCTCTGATGAGAGCAGATTCTCTTTGACCAGCAGCTCTCCGATGCGCTCGTTCAATGGTCCCCCTCGCCCGAGAACCTTTTCACTCGCTTTTCAGCGATTCAAAAGGCTTTCCGGGTCGCGTGGCGTCCGTCCTGCGCGAAGCAAAACGAACGCAATCTCGCTGAGTTATCGGCGTGCGAACCAGGGGACTTGAACCTTCGCTCGCCGCACTCGAAGGGTTGCGACCGAGAGGAAGTGACCGGGGATACATCCCAGCGCGAACGCCGCCGTGGAAGCGGAGTCGACCGTGCCCCGCATCCATCAGGCCTGGCACAATTACGCGCAGCCGAAGGCGTAAGTGCTTGATGGGATGAGAATTCTGGCCTTGAAGAGCCGCTTAGCCAGCGACGATCAGGCCTCGGCGCCGCTAACGCGAGAGCGCCACGCGGGCTTCATCGACGTCGCGGCCGATCTGTTCTCGCAGCGCATCGACAGATTCGAATCGCTGCTCACCGCGCAGCCGCCCCTCGAAGCTCAGATCGATTTCGACGCCGTAGAGGTCGCCGGACCAGTCGATCACGTGGGCTTCGGCCACCAAATCACGACCATCGCGGAAGGTCGGTCTGTATCCCACGTTCGTCACAACCCGGAGCACCTTTCCCTCGGCGTCGCCGCCGCCGCGCAGACACCGGAGCCGCCCGTAGTAGACGCCGGGCGCGGGGAGGATCTCTGTTTCAGGGGCAAGATTCGCGGTCGGGAAGCCAATCGTCCGCCCGCGCTTATCGCCTTCGGTAACCACGCCTCGAGCGACAAAAGACCGTCCCAGCAGTTTCGCAGCCTCTTCGACCTCGCCCTGGCCCAGCAGCTCACGAATCCGGGTCGAGTTCACGTCTCGCCCCTCGACGGAAACTTCCGAGATCACCGTAACGGAGAACCCTAGATGGGGGCCGCGTTCCGTAAGCATCCGCATCGAGCCTTCCCGGTCACGACCGAAGTGGAAGTCGTAGCCGACGTACACTTCGGCGGGCGCGATCCGCTCGTGGATATTGTGCTCGATGAAATGCTCAGGGGTCATCTTGGCGAACGTGAGATCGAAGGGTTCTGCGATGACCGCGTCTAAGCCAAGCCTTTCCAGAGACTCCATTCTCTGGTCGAATGTCTCGAGCAGGCGCAAGCCGGCGCCTGGCTGAAGCACCCGCCGTGGATGAGGCTCGAAGGTGTAGAGAACGGATTCGCCCTCGAGCGCAGCGGCTCGGTCGATCACCTGGGAAAGGATCGCCTGATGCCCGCGATGGACGCCGTCGAAATTTCCGATTGTGAGGACCGGTCGCGTAAAGCGACGTCCTAGTTCGGCGATGCCCCGAAAGATTTCCAACGAATTCTCCGTACGCGAGGGTGAAGCGGTTAGTGAGGCGGCTTATTGTGAGGCGCCTATTCATGACCCGCCTGGTGGGCAGTGCGCAGCTGCTAGACTTACTCACCTTGCGGATCCTGTCAGTCTACTTCGTGTCTCGGTTCCTCGGCCTCTTTGCGATGGTGCTGGCCGCCGCATTTCTTGTGCTGGCGACGATCGAGCTCGTTCTTAATTTGGACGATGTGGCGACCTTTGTCAGGTCGGATGCTGGACCAGACGCCGCCGGAGGGGTGGTCGACACTCTTCGCTATCTCGGACTGCGTCTAACTTCGTATTATTTGGCGGACGTGATTCCCATCGCCAGTTTCCTCGCCGTATTCGTCGCTCTCGCGACTGCGGGACGGGCGATGGAGATTCTGGCCGTCGAAGCCGGGGGCGTGCGGCCGATTAGGATCGTCCTGCCCGTCCTGACTGCGGCCCTGATCCTATCGCTTGCGACCGCTGTTCTCCACGAAACGGTGATTCTCCAAGCAGAGCAAATTTGGAGCGGCGAAGATCCGGCGGTCGAAACGGAAATCGACTTCGGCCGAGAGGCCTTTTGGATCCACCGGGGCCTCGCGATCACTCGTGTCGGCCGCAGCGATCCCGATACCCGCAGTCTCTTCGATGTCGAAATCTTCGAGCGAGCGGCAAGCGGGGCCGTGACGCGTGTGATTTACGCCGACAAGGTTCAGGTCCAAGAGGACGGACTTTGGCAGATGGGCTCGGCGCGGGTCTGGGAATTCGATCCGCGCGACCCGGGAAGCGAGCCGGAAACCAGCTTCGGTGCGCCACTCGAACTCGATTTTGCATCCCTCGACGCAGATGTGCTGCGCGGTGCGGACCCGAAAATGCTCCCGATCTGGGATCTCCGCCGATACCTCGCAGGTCACCCCACGGAAGCGCCGACGGAGCTACGCCAGATCCAAGGCCGCTATCACGAGCGCCTCGCAAGCCCTTGGCTGGTACTCATCTTCGCCTGGCTCGCGGTGCCCTTTGCCCTTCGCGTCGACGAGCGCGGGCGAATCGCAGGCCCAGCGATCGCAGGCGTCGTCACCCTGGCGCTCTACTTCGTTGCGGAGAGCGCCGGCCAAACCCTCGCCCAACAAGAGCTGATTTCCGTAGGCATCGCTCCGTGGATCGTAATGGCCACGTTCAGTATTAGCGCGGGAGGGCTCCTCCTCTTTCGGCGGCCCTAGCCCCACCGCCCTAGACCCGAAGTTGGTTCAGATTCCAGCTCCAGTCCCAGGTGATTCGGGCGTTGCCGCGTTCGAGGGATCCAGAAACTTAAAGAACTCGTGATCGGGCGAAACAACAAGCGTCGTATTCTCGCCCAGCGTCTTGCGATAGGCCTCTAGGCTGCGAACGAAGGAATAGAATTCGATGTCCGCGCCGTACGCCGCTGCATAAATACCAGCCGCTTCAGCGTCGCCCTCCCCTCGAAGAACTTCACCGTCCGCTCGTGCCTGTGCCACGAGTTCGCGTGCATCACGATCCGCGCGGGCTCGAATTTCCCGAGCCTCCCGTTCACCGATCGCTCGCTTCTCTCGCGAAATAGCACGCCGCTGTTCGCGCATCTGCTCGAAGGTGGCCTTCTCTGTCGGAAGCGGAAGCTCTGTTCGATTGATGCGCACGTCGATCACGCGTACCCCGTTCGAGGAGAGTTCTTCGGTCACCTTTTCGTTGAGCGTCTCGAGAATCTCGGCGCGTGAGAGCAACTCGGACATGGTCAAATTACCGATCCCATCGCCCACCTGAGCTCCGACTGCGCGCTGGATCAGATTTCGTGCCTGGTCCGTCCCACCGGGAAAACTTCGACGGAAGAGCAGTGGCGATTCAATTTTCCAAAGCGCGTAGTAGTCGACGATAATCCGCTCGTTGCCCGCAATTTCGATCTCGGTCGCGGCCCCGTTGAGATATTGAATCTTCTTGTCGAAGACCAGCACCTCATCGATCAAAGGAAGTCGAATAAACGGAATTCGAACCGGCAATTCGAATCCGAAGAACTCCTTCGTCATCGCAATGCCAGGCTCGATCAACTCCGGCTGGGGCACACCCAATCTCAGCACCAGGCGATACTCGTCTGCCTGATTAATTACGACCGGCCCATAGTCGTACTGAGCGGCCCAAAGCAATCCGACGATCGTCGCCCCTAACACGAGAAGAATTGAAAAGAACCTCATCGTGTACCTCCAACCGGCGAACGCTGCCCGCCCAGCGGAAGCATTGGAAGCATGTTCACCGTATTCGGCTCCACAACCATCTTCTCCACGCCCGGCAAAATCTCTTCCATTGTTTCGAGATAGAGACGCTGGCGCGTCACCTCCGGCGCAAGCCTGTATTCAACTAGCAGTGCTTCGAAACGAGTCGCTTCGCCTTTCGCTTCGATAATCTTCGAGCGCTTAAAGGCTGCAGCCTGCTCCCGCAGCTCCGCGGCTTCAGATTGAGCGACCTGCATAATTTCGCGCGCGTCACCGGTCGCTTCGAGGCTCGACCGCTTCTCGTCCTGCCCCGCGCTTACGACATCAGCGAAAGCCTCTCGCACTTCGTCAGGAGCCTGGCCCTTGAGATTAATCCGGCCGACCTTGAAGGCCGATTCGTGTCCGACTTCTTGCACGTATGAAAGCAGAAGTCCCTCAAGCACTTCCTGCGCTTCGGATTGAATCGCGCTTCGATCTTGGGACAAAACCGCATCGATCGTCCTCTTACCCACGACACTTCGCATGGCCGCTTCGGTCGCGTCGTGCAAAATCGCCGCCGGGTCCGCCATCGAGAACCGGAACGCATACGCATCGCCGACCTTGTACTGCAGCTCATACGACACGTTGACGATATTGTTGTCCGCCGTTTGGATCGCATCGCGCTCGATCTTACGAGAGATCTCCGCTTCCTCGGCGTCCGCGGGCGTGCCTTCCGTCGTGCGCGTCTGGCGAGCGCCGAACGACTCAGATCGCTCCTGCCCCGTATTCACGACGTGATGAGACTCAAGCGGCGGCGGCAGGTGGAACGCCAGACCTTCCGTCAGCTGGATCCGATCAAACGCGCCGAAGCGCAGAATGACCGCGGCTTCGCCCGGCTTCAAGTTGTAAACGCCCTGCCACGCCCAAGCGCCCAACACGGCGATCGAGGCGAACAGCACCAAGTAATTTACAATTCTTCCGGTGGCGCCGCGCCCTGCTTCAGTCGCCGCATCCTTCTTCCCGCCCTTCTTGGCCAACTATGCGTCTCCGCCAACGTTCTCCGGGACGGTCTTCGCTCCACTCCCACCGGACTTCGTTTCTTCTGGATCTTTTTTCAAAAAGTGATCAACGAACGGGCCGATGAGATCAATCGGCACGGGAAAGATCGTCGTCGAATTATTTCCGTTGCCCGCAATTTCCGCGAGAGTCTGGAGATAGCGAAGCTGAATACCCGCCGGCTCGCTGGACAGGGTCCGAGCGGCATCCGCCAGGCGTTGGGAAGCTTGCAATTCACCCTCGGCAAGCGTGACCTTGGCGCGCTTGTCGCGCTCGGCCTCGGCCTGTTTAGCCATCACGCGTTGCATGTCCTGCGGTAGATCGATCTGCTTGAGTTCGACACTTCGGACCTTTACGCCCCAAGGTTCCGTCTGTAGGTCGATAATTTCCTGGAGCTGCAAGTTGATGCGCTCGCGATCCGCAAGCAGTGTGTCTAATTCGGCCTGACCACAGACACTTCGCAGAGTCGTCTGCGCCAACTGCGACGTACCGTATAGATAGTTCTCGACCTGGATCACTGCCTTCTCCGGATGCAGCACGCGGAAGTAGAGAACCGCGTTCACCTTCACCGAAACATTGTCGAGGGTGATGACTTCCTGCGCGGGCACGTCCATCACGATCTCGCGGAGGCCTATGCGCACCATCCGATCGACGCCAGGGATGATGAAGCGTAGTCCCGCATCCCGAACACCGACATAACGTCCGAAGCGGAAGACGACGCCGCGCTCGTATTCGGGCAGAATCCGCACGCCCATCAGCATAAATACGGCGAGGGCGACAACGAATATGAGAGTGGCGATCACGGTTTTTCCCCTTCGAGGGCATGCGAGGCGATTAGAGCAATACGAGACCAGAATCGAACTGTGAACTAATAAGGCTAGAGCTAAACGAGACCTACGCCCCGCTCCCTGCTTTCTTCACACGAAGCGTGAGCCCGCGAACTTCAAGGATCTCAACCGGCTGTCCTGTCGCGATCGCTTCGTCCGACGTGCAATTCCAATATTCGCCTCGCACAAAGACTTTACCGCGCTCAGCCAGATCGTCTCCGCCCGCAGCCGGGATAGGAGACTCACATCGACCGACGAGGCCAACCATTTCCTCCACTCCGACCGTTTGCTGCGCGAACATCGTACGCCCAAGAGTGTACGCAATCACTGCCCCAAAGATCGACAATGCGACCGTCAGCGGGAAGAGCACTTGCCAAAAGTCGACCGTCAAATCCGATACCTCAGGCCGATCAAAAATCATCGTGCCGCCAATCAGAAAGCACCCAATTCCCGCGGCAAAGAGTAAGCCGAAGGACACAACGAAGAGTTCGGCAATCAACAATCCGATCCCGATCAACATGAAGAGCATGCCCGCCCAGGAAAACGGAAGAATTTGAAGCGCAAAGCCCAGCAAAATCAAAGCTGAGACGCCGACCGCCCCAGGCACGATCAAACCGGGGCTTTGAAACTCCATGTAGAGCCCGATCGCACCGATCGCGAGCAAGATCGTCGCGACATTGGGATCAGAAAGAAAATCGAAGATGGCCTGGAGCAGCGTCTTCTCGATCACCACTTCCTTCGAGCCCGCAAGCGACATCGTCGCTTCTTCGCCGTTCAACTCGACCACGCGGCCTTCGAGCGCTGTGAGGAGTTCCTCTCGGCTATTGACCACGAAGTCGATCACATTCAGCTCGAGAGCTTCTTCTGCAGTGACGGCAACGGAATTGATCACGGCGTCTTTCGCCCACTCGACGTTGCGTGATCGCTGCTTGGCGATCGACTCGACGTAAGCGGCTAGATAATTCTCCATCTTCTGGGTGACGACGTCTTTCCCCGCGCCGTCCGTCGCGCCCTCAACCTCTTCGTCCTGGGCTGGCGGTGGGGCGCCGCCGAAGAGACTGACCGGATGCGCCGCTCCGATACTCGTGCCTGGCATCATGGCTGCGACGTTGGCCGCGAGCGTGATGAAGGTTCCCGCCGAGGTCGCTGTCGCACCACGAGGGGTCACGAACACGATCGTCGGCACGGTCGAGTTGAGCATGGCCTGGATGATGTCTTGAGTCGAAGAGACCAAACCACCCGGCGTATCGAGTTCGATCAGCACGGCAGACGCGCCCGCCGCCTCGGCTTGGGCGATTCCGCTCATCAGATAGTCGGCGCTGGCAGGATTGATCGAGCCATCGATGCGAACGACGAAGAGATCGCCGGCGACGGCAGAAGACGCGACGCCGGCCAGAAGAACAAAGGAATA
>JASDVF010000061.1:31664-57181 GCA_041440805.1 Myxococcota bacterium
CTCGCATTAAACCTCTCGTGTGTCGTGCTGATAGGTGTGGTCTTTGGTGTCGTGTTTGGCACGGCGTGCCGTACGCCTCGGCCCGCCATATCATTTTATCAAGAGTCCCCTGCGTCGCGCAATTTTTCGATCCGGTCGAAGAGCTGCGCGGCCACCCCCGTCTTGGGGAGAAGTGGAAGCTCCTCGACTTCACCACTGGGCCAAACAAAGAGCACCGCATTCTCGTCAACTTCGAAACCCGCATCTACACGGGAAATGTCGTTCGCGACGATCAGATCACAGCCTTTGCGTGCAAGCTTGCGCTGAGCAGCGGCGACGACGTCGTGGCTCTCCGCGGCGAACCCCACGATGGTCCGATTTTCTTTTCGTGAACAAATTTCCTGCAGGATGTCTGGATTCTGCACGAGCTCAAGGGTCATGGAAGCGCCGTCGTCGAGCTGCTCTTTCTTGATCTTTCGATCGGAGACTTCGATCGGCCGGAAATCCGCCACAGCCGCGGCCTTCACTACGATCGAAGCCGCTTCGAATTCCGCAAGCACAGCGTCACGCATCTCGAGGGCCGACTGCACATTCACCCGACGGACACCGTGAGGCGTCGCAAGACTCGTGACGCCCGCAACCAGCACCACGTCCGCGCCGCGTCGTGCGGCCTCCGATGCGATCGCAAAGCCCATCTTGCCCGAGGACCGGTTGGTCACAGACCGGACCGCGTCGATCGGTTCCGCCGTCCCACCGGCCGTCACCAGCACGACCTGTCCCGCCAAGGTTTCGGGGACAAGTTCAATCGCAGCGGCTTCGGCGATCACGCCGGGATCACTCATACGCCCGAGACCTTCCCAGCCACAGGCGAGTTCACCTGAGTCGGGTCCAACGAACCGGATCCCACGTCCTCGCAGAATATCGAGATTCGCCTGAGTCGCTGGATGACTCCACATATTCACGTTCATCGCGGGCGCAACGAGTACCGGCGCCTTGGTCGCGAGCAAAACAGCGGTGACCAGATCGTCGGCGAGGCCATGAGCCATTTTGGCGAGAAGATTCGCTGTACACGGAGCCACGACAATCAGGTCAGCCCAGTCGGCCAGACCGATATGATCGATCTCGCCTTCTTCGCCTGCGTCAAAGAGATCGCTACGGACGGTTTCCCCGCTCACCGCCTGCAAAGCCAGCGACGAGACGAAGCGCGCAGCTTCTGGGGTCATCGCGCAGCGGACTTCATGCCCCGCGCGACGCAAGGTTCGTACGAGCTCCGGCGCCTTATAAGCGGCGATGCCTCCGGAAATGGCGAGTAGGATGCGGCGGCGTTCCATTCCGATCGATCCTCCGTTGAATTGCCCTAGCCTGGGCGACACGGGTACAGAGTACCCGCTTGCCCGGCGGGGCGTCAATTCAGTCGGGCTAGCCCAGCTTTCGCTTGAGGGCCTCCGCCACGATGGCAGGGACGAATTCGTCCACGCTGGCCCCGAATCGGACCAATTCCTTGAGCCGCGAGGAGCTGACGTACATATATTCCTGGCTCGTCATGAAGAAGAGAATCTCGACGTTCGGAGCCAGATGGTTGTTCATGAGGGCCATTTCGAACTCGTACTCGAAATCGGCGATCGCTCTTAGCCCGCGGATGATTGCGCTCGCGCCGATCTCCTCGGCGTGATGAACCACCAGGCCGTCGAAGACCTGAACCGACACATCTTCCATGCCGGCCGTCACAGACTGAAGAATCTCCATCCGCTCATCCGCATTGAACGTCGCGCTCTTGGAGACGTTTCTGGCCACCGCGATCACTGTTTGATCGAAGAGCGCACGACATCTCTCAATCAGATCCAGGTGACCGTTCGTAATCGGGTCAAAACTCGCGGGAAACAGGGCCAGTCGATGCTTCGACGTGGGATCCGCCATAGTCGTTACTCCGGGTCATCGGTCGCTGATTCAAGCCACGTCAACAGAGTGTCGCCGTAGCGTCGTTCATCCAGCACCCGGATTCCGGGCAACGGGGCAAGAGGATGGCGTGTCGGCCCCTCCACGACCACCGTCGCGCGCGGATTCAGGAGCGAACTCGAAAAAAGTGCCTCTAAGGTCGGCTCGCGATGCGTTTCAGATTCACCCTCCAGATAGGGAGGATCAAGAAAAACGAGATCGAAGCGCGCTTCGGCGTCCGACTCCAGTCGGCGAATGGCCTTCTGGGCCTCCGCTTCGACGATCCGCAATCCCGAACCCTCTGCCAGGTCGAATGACTCGAGCCGCTTTCTAAGCGCGCGGGCGACGCGCTTTGATCGTTCGACGAACACGACACGTTCAGCCCCACGGGAATAGGCTTCGAGACCGAGCGCACCGGTTCCCGCGAATAGATCGAGAACCGAGATCCCCTCGAGATCTCCTAACGAAGAAAAAAGCGACTCACGTACCCGGTCGGTCGTCGGACGAACACCGTCCGGCACCTTTCCCAATTCTCTTCCGCGCAGTCGCCCAGCAATGATCCGCAAACTCGCAACACTCCCCGATTCCAAACATCCCCGGAATCATCGCGCGCCGAAGCATTCGATGCCCCCTATGCGGGCCGGAAACCGATCACGAGGGATCGTTTTCGTTGCGGATCGACTCATTAGGGTCCGAATCCGAGATCACATATCTCTGACAGTTGCGTCGCTGCCCTATCAAACGCACGGCTCGCAGAATAGGGTTGATCGGCTCGAAGCGCGTCTATAGAATGCGCGCGGCTCACATCCGAACCAGCACTAAATACACATCATGGTGTCACCCGAAGTCACTACTTCGGCCCGACACATAAGGACTCAGATTTATGTCGAGTGCCGCGATCAAGCGGATCAAAAAGAAGCTCCCGGAACGCCTCGCCGAAGTGCGTGGCGATCGTTCGCAGCGCCAATTCGCGCGCGACCTGGGCGTGTTCCAGCAGAATGTGAACCGGTACGAAAACGGCACGACGCCCCACACTGACTTCCTGATCACGCTCTGCACGAAAGAAAACGTCTCACTCGACTGGCTTCTCTTCGGTAAGGGGCGCATGCGCAGGGCACGCTAGGCAGCATTCAGCACACTCGTGCTGCGGCGTGCATTTGTGCTGCCGGCGGCTCGCCGGTCCGCTGCGAGAGTTGCGTATCGACGAGTACCCGGCGGTCCGTCAAATTGTCCGAAAGAGGGAAATTCACTTCCACCCTCCTTCGGCACTCCGCCCAAATAGACCGGCAACGGTCGGCGGAGCAGCTCGGTCGCGCTGGCGAATGCACGCCCCTCGCGTAAACAGGCACAACTCTTGCTCTTAGGTCTCTCGTACTGCGGCGGGCCAAAGCGTCTCGCCCCGGTTTCGATCTCGGGTCGGGAAACCAAAGCATGCTGCGTTTATTCGCCATCACCACAATACTGCTGACGTGTGCCGATCACTGGACCACGTATCTATGCTTGCAGGAGCCCATCCAAGGTTGGGACGTCGTTGAGGCAAATCCCGTAGCCGAATGGCTATTTGGCTGGGCGGGGCTCAACGCCGGCCTGTTCATAGACTCGTTCATCACGCTGGGAGCCGTCTTCTTCCTGTTGACGACCCCTGTTTTCGATCGTTCCGTCAAGGTCGGACTGCTCGCCGTTATCACGATGGCCACCGGTTACGCAGTCATCAACAATCTCGGCGCGATCTCTCGCATCGGCATCGCGCCATGGTCAGGTGTCGCCTGAGATGGAGCGCCTAACACTGATACTCCTGCTGGCATGCGCTGTGATTGGTGCATCGCTCAACTCCGCCGAGAATCCGGCCGAGCTTGCGACGGACACTGCGGCGGCCCCGGCAGGCCCACAGTTTGGCAATGCTGCTCTATCGGGCGATGCCTATCCGCTGGCCGCAAGCGAGCTTAGAAAGCTGGACGATGATGTTGTCGTCGCTCAAATTCTCGAACGATTCGCTGTCCGCCATACAGGCCTTCCTTTACGCGAGCGCAAGCTACTGGCGCAGCAAATCGTCGATGAAGCGCGACGTTTTAAAATCGAACCAGACCTCGTTATGGCAGTCATCGAAGTCGAAAGCGCTGGATACCATCTCGCCGAGTCGCACGTCGGCGCAATGGGGCTCATGCAGCTCCTACCCGCGACGGGCAGGGAGCTGGCCGACAAGCATGGCGTCGAATGGAAGGGATCCGACACGCTCTTCGATCCCTTCATCAATGTACGTCTAGGCACGGCGTATTTGCGCGAGCTCGCCGACCGCTACGACGGAAACGTCGATACCGCCCTCGCCGCTTACAACTGGGGCCCCGGTCGCATCGACCGACGTATTCGTCGCGGTGCAACCGTTCCGTCACGGTATATCGAACAGGTTCGTTCAGCAGTCGACCGCTACACCGCGATCGCCTCGACCCGCTCCTAGCACGCGCGCATAACGCCTATACTTCGCGCTAGTTTGCCGATGCACCGAGAGACGTATTGAGCAGAGTCGCTGCGAGTTCATCCACGGCGTCCATGGCCCCAGCGCTTCCGCCGCTATGACCATTCACGAGAATCGAGAAAATCAGCACTTCTCCGTCGGCGCGCTCCGCATAGCCTGAGAGCGCCGTCACTTTTGCGTCGGAGAGTAATCCCGTCTTCGCCCTGACGCGCCCTTTACTACCGCGCATCCGTTTTTCGAGCGTCCCGTCGACCTCGGCAATAGGCATCGCCGCAACGAACTCCGGCCCGAACTCGAAGGACTCCCGAGCCACAGTCAGCGCATTCACGAAGGCTCGCGGCGTGATTCGGTTCTGCACCGAAAGCCCGGATCCATCGACCAGATTCGCATCGCCCAAGTTCACTCCGATTGCGCCTAGCTGCGCGCGCATCGCCTTGATCCCACTCGTCCAATTCCCCTGTCGCGCGGGATCGCCATCGAGGGCTGCGCCTTCCCAGGCGCCGAGGTTCTTGACCAGCGACTCCGCGATCGAGTTATTGCTGTACTTCATACACAGCGCGACCACTTCCGAGACAGCCCTTCCAGGGCGATCCATAATGGATACCCAGGAACCGCCATTCGTATCCGCTCGAGTCCCGCGCACTACGCTTCCGGTAACGATCACATCGTTCGCACCGAGCTGATGAGCAAGCAAAGAGCCTGCGTAAAGTCCTGGATCGAGAACGCTGCGCGGGAACCGGTCGACGCCATCCCCGACGCGCGCGATTCCGTCCACGCGAACCACCTCTTCAGAAAGCGCATCCGGTCCACTCGACTTTGCCCGATCTACGGAAAGCCTGCGGCGAGCTTTACGACTGGCCGTCCTCGCATGGCTCTGAACCCGCAAGTAGTCGACCGGCGGATCGATATCAACGAGAACCGAAGCGCCTTCTGTCGTCCCCGGCCAAATCGAGACGAAGAAGGTTCCGTAGTTCGCCGTCAAGGCGCCGACCGGTGCATGATAGGCGCGGGCTGAGATCCGCCCCCAACTCGGGTGCCAACCCGGCGCTTCGAAGCGCGAGTCATCGACCCAAAGATTCCCACGCACGCCGCGCAAGCCTTCGCGTCGCAAGTCGGCCGCGAGCCGCCACCAGTCCTCGGAGTTCATGGCGGGATCGCCTCCTCCTTCAACCAAGAGCTGATCGACGAGCCCGTTCGTGTCCGGCGCCGCGTTCGACCAGATTCGGGTCGCAAAGCGGTGGCTCGGACCGAAGCGCGAAAGACTCGCGACCGCGGTCAGAATCTTCTGATTCGAGGCGGGAATCAGCGGTCGATCCGCGCCGCGGGAATAGACCGTTGCACCGTCGGAAGCCCGGACGACGAGCATCCCAACGAACCCTTTCGCCAAGGGCTTCCGAGCAATCAGGCGATCCAGCCGCTTCGCCATAGAAGACGCATTAGATGACGCATTAGAAGACGCGGCTTCGACCGCTCGAGCCTCAGAAACGGGCGCCGAGATCCAAAGCGGAATCAGGAGCGAAATAAGCAGCACGGTTCCGCGCAAGATGAGGGCCTCCACCACGAGTAGCGCGAGCACGAGCTCGCGGAATCGATCTCGCGAGGCGATCGCCTCACGATTTCCAGCCGACGAACCTTCGCCGAGCTTCTATTCACTTGTCGGGGGGAACGCCTGCGCGCTTGACGCCACCGACGTTATCGGGGAGCCTGCGCCGTAGCAATCGCGGCGGTTCGGGAGGAATCGCTCGGTACTCAGGATCGGGGGGTCCTATGCTCAATGCCATCTGGTTTCTGCTCGTCGCCAGTGCACTTTTTGTGGCTGCGCTGGGCGGACCTGAAGATCTAAAAGCGGTCGTAGATTCGATTTTTGTGAGCGCTAAATCGGCGGTGCAGCTCGTAATCGGGCTGGTCGGCGTCATGGTCTTTTTCCTCGGCCTGATGCGCATCGCCTTCGAAGCCGGTCTTCGGGACGTCATCGCACGCTGGCTGACCCCAGTGACCCGACGCCTGTTCCCCGAGATCCCCAGCGACCACCCCGCGCTGAGTGCCATGGTCATGAATATCGCGTCGAATGTGCTCGGCATGGGCAACGCGGCGACGCCCTTTGGCCTGAAGGCGATGAACGAACTCGCCAAGCTCAATCGGCACTCCGGATCTGCCTCGAACGCGATGGTGCTCTTTCTGGCAATCAATGCGTCGGCCGTCACACTGCTCCCGCCCCTGGGCACGATAGGCGTTCGCGCGGCAGCCAATTCGAGCGATCCCTGGGCAATTTGGATGCCTACCCTATTCGCCACGATCTGTTCCACAACAACCGCGATGTCCGCCTACTATCTGTTAGGTCGCATCCCCGTCTTCCGACATCGACCGGAGCTTCCCGGCGACCCGGGCGCCGTGCGTAGCGACGGCCCTGAGGAGCCGGCGATAGACACCGCCGACACAGCGGCCCCGAGCCTCCCCCCGGAATCCGAAATCCTTGCCCAGGCGCGGCGTGGTTTCGTCGTGCTATGCGCGCTCCTCACGATCGGCTTGATCGGTCGCGCTTTCTTCACGGCCTTCGACGAAGCGGGCTTCGTCTTCGCACTTCGCAGCGTCCTCCAGATGTGGGCGCTCCCGGCGCTTCTGCTCGCCGTGCTCCTCTATGGCTTTGCCAACCGAGTTCGCGTTTACGACGCCATGGTCGCTGGCGGCCGCGACGCGCTGAGCGTGGCCGTCACGATCGTCCCCTACCTCGTTGTCATCCTTGTGGCCGTCGCCATGTTCCGCGCATCCGGTGCCTTGGACTACGTGATCAGCTACATCGACCCCCTAACCAGCTTGATTGGCGTCCCCGGAGAAGTTCTACCGATGGCCCTGATCCGGCCGCTCTCGGGCAGCGGCGCGCTGGGCGTCATGAGTGAGATCCTCACCGCTCACGGCCCGGACTCTTTTATCGGAATGCTGACCAGCACCCTCATGGGATCGACGGAGACCACTTTCTACGTGCTCGCCGTCTATTTAGGCGCCGCCGGCGTCGTCGACGGACGCCATGCCCTCTTCGCCTGTCTCGCGGGCGACCTCGCCGGATTCTTCGGCGCCGTCGCCGCCTGCCACTTCTTCTTCGGCTAGGCGATTCTCGAGTGGTGGAAAAGAAAACAGACGACATTAAGAAAGAGATCGAGATCAGCGAAGTCGATGCCCTGCGTCTTCGAAACGTTTGCGAGAAACACCTCTCCCGCACGCCCCGCTCGATCGAAAACCTCCCGGCCGGACTCGGCACGCGCCGCTTTTATCGAATCGAGTTTGAGACAGGTGCGCCGAGTCGATTAATCGCACGGCTCGAAGCTGATCCGGCGGACGCTCAGAGGGTTCGACACGCCAAGCCCGAGCCCGAGCCGCCGCAGTGGCTTCCGGAACCGGCGCTTGAGCCCGTGCGAACATTTCTTGAGGAAGCGGGTCTTCCGGTACCTAAAAGCGCGTTTCACGACGCGGTCGCAGGCCTCGACCTCATCGAGGATCTCGGAGACCAAACGCTGCTGGATGTCGCCTCTCCCGAGCGGCGCGAGCGATACCTCGAAGCTTGCGACCTCATCACGCGGCTGCAGTCTCTCCATGCCGAGCCTAACGAGATCCCCGCCTTCGCACGCGTCTACGATCGCGCGCTCCTCGACACGAAGTCGTGGAAATGGCTCCACTGGACCCTCCCTTTGTTGCTCGGTCGGCCCGCGACCGAGGAAGAAATCGCCCAGACAACGGCACTCTTCGACCATATCCACGGGATCACCGACGCGGCTCCGCTCGCTTTGAGTCACCGCGACTTCAAGGCGGAGAACCTGCATCTGTCCGTCTCTTCGGCCGCCTCACCCCCTTCGCCCGGGGCATCCTTTTCATCCGGAACGCCGCGCCCCGAGCCTCGCCTTGTCATGATCGACGTGCAGGGCGCCTTTCTGGCACCGCCCGAATACGACCTGGTCTGTCTCCTCTGCGACATGCAGGTCGAGCTCGGCCCAGAGGAAATTGCAGCACTGGCGGAACACACCCGCACACGTCTCCCCAGCGCCCCGGATCGCGCAATATTTGAAGAGCGCTTCGATGCGCTGATGCTCGCGCGGGTCTGCAAGGACGTCTCCCATGTGATCCACGCGGGCCTGCGGCGAGGCGACGGGCGGCGCTGGAAAGAGCTTCCCCGCGCCTTTTCCCTGATCTCAGCCGTCGCCGAACGGCGCGGAAGCACGTTTCCGGGGGCTCGGGCACTCACCTCTGTGATTCAGGCCCTTACAGTGGCCGTTGAATCGGCCGATAGTCCTCACCAGGGTCCAGGCGAGAGCGCCGGAAAGAGTGTCCGAAAGAGTGACGAGAGTCGTTCCGATACGGAACGCCGGGAGAGCGAACAGAGATGATGGGGCAGAGTGAAAACGCAGCACCGATCCGAGCGATGATCCTCGCCGCCGGTCTCGGTACCCGTATGCGTCCTCTGACGAATTACCGCGCCAAGCCCGCGCTCCCCGTCTGCGGTCGGCCCGTCATAAGCCTGCTCCTCGAGCTGCTCGCGGCCCACGGTGTACGTGAAGTCCTGATCAACCTCCATCATCATCCCGACTCGATTCTTGAAGCGGTCGAAGCCGACCATCCAGAATCTCTCTCGATCGAATGGTCCGAGGAACCCTCGCCGCTCGGAACCGGTGGCGGAATCGAGCGTGCGTCAGAGTTCTTGCGCGGCACCGCTGATTGCCTCGTGATGGCCGGTGATATGTTGCTCGATTGCGACCTAACAGACCTTCTCACGCGCCACCGAACCAGCGGGCGTGACGTGACACTCATTCTCCGAGACGACATCCGCGGCGAGCACTTCGGTACGGTCGGTCTCGACGCAGCCCAACGCGTCACACGGATAGGCAAACGAATCCTCGACGAGCCCGAAGACGAAAGCGACGCAGCCAAAGAAGTGAGGCGCGGCCTCTTTACGAGCCTTCGATTCTTCCGGCGTGACGCACTCGATCATTTCCCGAGCCCGGCGGGTGAAGCGTTCGAAGATCTGCGTGACTGGCTCGCACCACGGGTTGCATCCGAAGGACTTACACTCGGCGCCGAGATCCTTTCGGAATCTGACAGCGTCTGGGAACCCGTCGGTACGCCTGCGGAATATTTGGAGGCAAACCTCGCCCCGCCACATTTACCCTCGCTAGGCGGATCGGTCACGGCATGGGGCGGCGAAGTCACACCCGGTGGACTGGCTACGGGCTATGTAGTCGCGGGGGCGGCCAGCTTGCCCGGCGATGTCGAACTCGAACGCTGCGTGGTTTGGGACGGCGAAAAACTACCCGCAGGCTTCCGAGGGAGTGACGGTGTATACGCGGGAGGTGCGTTTCACACCTGCCCCGGAGCCATACGAAAGCCGGAGAGTAGCCGGAGCAGATCAGTGATTGGAAGCGCCCAGTGAGCGAAGTCGTATTCGTAGGAACCAGTGACGCGTTCGGCGCGGGTGGCAGACGGCAGTCCGCGATCTTTGCTCGCGGTGAGCGTGGCGGCATGCTGCTCGACTGCGGTGCTACGACGAATACGGGCCTCTCGCAGCTCGGGCTCGCACGGGACGAAGTCGACGTCATTCTTGTTTCACATTTCCACGGCGATCATTTCGGCGGCATCCCGGCTTTTCTCTACGCCTCTATGTATACGGATCGCCGCAAGCACGCGATCGAGATCGTGGGTCCGCCGGAGATCGAAGCGCGCGTGCATGCACTCGCGAGCGCGATGGGTCACCACCTGACCGGCCGACAGTGGACCTTTCCGATTCACTACCGCGAAATTCACGCCGACGAGACGCTCGAAGTCGGCCCGGCGGAGGTCTCCGCCTTCGCCACCCAACATCAGCCCGAGGCCCATCCCCACGGCTACCGCGTCCGCCTTGGCAAAGAACAGATCGCTTACTCTGGCGATACTGGCTGGTTCGACGGTCTCCCTGCGCAGGTAGCGGAGAGCGATCTCTTTATCTGCGAATGCACGCTGCACCGTAAAGAGCTCGACTTCCACCTGAGCCTTGAAGAACTTCGCGAACACCGCGACGACCTCGATTGCGGCCGTCTAATCCTCACCCATCTCGGCGAAGACATGGCGAAGGAGCGCGGGCAAATCGAAATCGAAACTGCTGACGATGGAATGGCTGTTAAGCTCTAGATCTCGCGCAAGCGGTGTACGTCAGCCGATGCCCTAATAGCTCTCACTTTGAGCCGCATCGCCGCAGCGCAAACAGGACTCGCGCTGTCCGGTCAGCCTAGCGACGAATCCATTCGGCGCCGTGAACGACGCCGAGTATGGCAGCACGCGAGACGCCTGTGCATTGTGGCAGCTGGTTCGGAATCCCGAGTAGCGTATTGCGCCCTAGCAAAGAAAAAGCCATCGCCTCCGCCGCATCTGCTGGCACACCCGCCGCGTCCATCGTTTCGACGCGAACGCCGGGCAAGGCGTCGGCCAGTGAAGACATTACGAACGAATTCCGGGCGCCGCCGCCACCGACTAACAAACGGCCACGCTGGGCTTCACCAAGTGACTGCATCCCGGTCCATGCGGCAGCAATCGCATTGACACTCCCGGCAACGAGCGTGGCAACGAGGTCCCGTGTCGAAACGCCATCCTTGCGAGCTCGATCCAGCCAAGCGCGAGCCTGGGCCGCGCCGTATCGCTCGCGCCCCGTCGACTTGGGAGGCCGTCTCTCAAGATAGGGATCCGCCAGGATCTCCTTGAGGTACGCGTCCACCACGGATCCTGCGCGAGCGCGATCTCCGTCTCGATCGAAGCGTTCTCTTCCCTCCGAATCCAGCGCGACCACGCCATCAATCAGCGAATTGGCAGGCCCCACGTCGAAGGCCATCACCTCGTCCGGCCGCCCACCGCGCGGAAGCCAGGTCAGATTTGCAATGCCCCCGAGGTTGAGCACGCCGCGAGATTCATCTGGATCCGAAAATACAGCGTGATGAAAGAAGGGCGCGAGCGGCGCCCCTTCCCCGTCCATCGCGCAGTCCCGTCGCCTAAAATCCGCGATCACCGGCCGCTCGAGCCGCTCTGCGATCCTCGCCGGACACCCGATCTGAAGCGTGCCGCCCCGCTGGGGATGATGCGCAATCGTCTGCCCGTGAGAGGCCACGCCGTCGATCGAGTCCAGTGGAACCCCTGCTTCAGCCACCAAGGGCAGCACCGCGTCAGCAAAGGCGTCGCCGAGCACCCGATCCAGCCGAATCTGCTCCTCGAGCACGGCTTGGCCGGGTAGCTCACCCGCCGCCAGGCGATGAATCGCGGCCTGAAGCGCCTCGGAATGCGGGGTCTCTTGGTAGGCAAGCAACTTGAACGGGCGTGCCTCGCCCGTAGCTGGCCATTCGACCAGCGCCGCATCGATTCCATCCGCCGACGTCCCAGACATCAATCCCACCACCCGCATAGCCGGGAGTCTAGGCCGAGGCGGCCGAATCGCACCCCTCGGGTCGGCTTGTTTTGTGATCCGAAGGTGTCGTGAGCATCCTCCCAATGCGCTCTCCAGTGCGCCGCGCCTCCATTCGCGCCAGACGCGCAACCGCTTGACAGAAAAAGGGAATCCGGAATACTCCGGCGCGCTCTGGGCCCCCGGCTCACGCGTTGAGCTGGCCGTTCCCCCGTCCTGGGGCGAGCGCCAGTCACCTGACTTGATCCCGCTCCACTCTTCTTATCCCCGCTCTAATCTTCGAGGCCCCCCATGAACGAGACCTCTCGCAATCAAGGCTGGGCGATCACCGGTGCTGCCGGCGTCGCTGCCCTTCTTTTCGTCGTCGGCATCCTGAACGGAAGCTATCTGGCGCTCGCCATTCCCGTCGCCATCGTGACGCTCTTCGCCCTCGGCTTGGTCGCCTGGGTCGGGTACACGATCGCCACGATTCAAGTCGAAGCCGATGCTTCGCCTGAGGTCCTCGCGACTGATGTTGTCGAGACTTCGAGCGACAGCGAGTCGGAGAAGCCTGCCGTCGCCACCGACGCGGCCTAATTCCGAACGACCGTTCGCGCAGGCGAACACGATCTAGGAGTGCACGAGCGGGACGCCCTGCTTTTCGCCCCTCGTCTTAGAGATTTCTCGGTCGGCGCCCCCCTTCTTCAGCGCCTCATCGGAGCCCCCATGCGAATCGCCTTGCTCACCTACCGCGGCAACATGTTTTGCGGCGGTCAGGGAATCTACGCGGCCTATCTGGCCCGCGAATGGAAGCGTGCGGGACATGACGTCCACGTATTCGCTGGCCCGCCCTACCCGGAACTCGAAGACGGCATCCCGCTGCACGAGATTCCGAACGACAACGTCTTCGGCCAAACAACGGCGGACGCTGTTAATCCCGAGGACCCATTCTCGCTGCTTCGTCCGCTTTCTCTTTGGGAGCTCGGCGTTTCACGCTTCGGTGTCTTCCCGGAAATGCAGACCTTCGGCTTCCGCCTAATGCGCCAGTGGCGGGAGATCCAGAAGCGGTACCGCTTCGATGTTGTCTTCGACAATCAATCCTTGTCCTGGGGACTGTTAGGTATCCAGGCGATGGGCGTGCCCGTCGTGTCGGTGATCCATCATCCCCTGCACATCGACCGCGAAGCGGATTTCACGATCGACCCCTCGCTTAAAAAGCGCGTCGAACGAACGCTCTACTTCCCCTTGATGATGCAGGAGACCGTCGCACCGCGGCTTTCCAAGATCGTCACGGTCTCGGAGGCCTCCCGCGAAGCGATCGAGAAGTATTTCAAGATCCCGCAGAAGAACATCTCGGTCGTCTACAACGGTACGGACACCGACATCTTCCATCCCATGGATGTGGAGAAGGAAGCGGACCTACTCTTCGTGGGGCGTACTGAGGATCGCAAGAAGGGCATCGGCACGATGTTCGAGGCGCTGTCTATGTTGCCCGATCACGTCACCCTCAAGATCGTGGACGGACGCATCCCTGCTCACGGGCTCGTGCCGCGACTCATCAAGCAATACGGCTTGCAGGACCGCGTCACGATCATTGATCGCATGCTCACGGTCCCCGAGCTCGTCGCGCAGTATTCGAGCGCCAAGGTCGCGCTGGTGCCGTCCTTCTTCGAAGGCTTTGGCTTCCCGGCGAGTGAAGCGATGGCTTGCGGACTCTCTGTCATCGCGAACGCTGCAGGCGCACTGCCGGAAGTCGTTGGCACGGATGGCCACGCTGGACGACTGGTTCCTCAGCGTGATGCGAAGGCGATGGCCGACGCGATGTGGGAAATTCTCAAGGACCCCATAGAAACTGAACGCATGGGCAAAGCAGCCCGTGCGCGTGTAGAAAAACTGTTCCAATGGGACCAGGCTGCTGAGCAGATGGTCGATGTCTTCGAGGAGGTGATCCATGCTGCTCACAGTCGATCTCGAGCGGCTTGATATTCAGCCGGGTCACCGGCTGCTAGACGCAGGTTGCGGAGAAGGCCGCCACTGCTTCGGTTCGATCTATCGCGGTGCGACCGTCGTTGGCCTTGACCTCGACTTCGATTCGATGCGCGAAGCGTCTAAGAATTTGCGCGCGCGGGGCGAAGAGCTCGGTCGCATGGGCGCCATGCTTCAGGGGGATGCCTTTCATCTGCCCTTTGCCGACGCGAGCTTTGATCGAATCATTTGTTCCGAAGTCATGGAACACGTGCACGATTACCGCGGTGCGGTGGCGGAGCTCTTTCGAGTTGCCAAACCCGGCGCCAAGGTTGCGATCACGATTCCCACGGCGACGAGCGAACATCTCTACTTGCGGCTCGGAGACGAATATTTCGAGAGTCCCGGGGGTCATATCCGCATCTTCAAGCCCCGTGACCTCGCGGAAGGCATGGCAGCAGCAGGCTTCGATGCCGTGGGTTGTGGCTTCGCACACGGACTTCACACGCCCTATTGGGTGCTGCGGAGCGCGATGCATCTTCCCGACGCCGATGACAGTGCCCTCGTTCGGGCGTACCGAGAGTTTCTGATCCGAGCGACGGGCTCTCCTGCGATGGCGCGTCTTGAGAAGTGGCTCAACTTCGTTTGCCCAAAGAGCATCATTCTCTACGGCGAAAAGCGCGCGACCCCGGCGATCCAGAGCGACTCGCGCGGGAACGACGCGCTCTCCGCCGCGGCCTAAGGGCGCGCGTCGCGTGATCGCCGACTCATTACCTAACACATCCAATGTATCTGCTGGCTCCCTCGGCTCCGGCCGACGTAAGCTGCGGATCGCGTTCGTCGCCTATCGCGGAAACATGAACTCCGGTGGCCAAGGGATTTACCTCTGGTTCCTGGCGCGCGAAATGGTGCGCATGGGCCACGAAGTCCACGTGCTCGTCGGCCCGCCTTATCCCGACGAAATGCCCTGGGCCTCCGTCGACGAACTCCCTAACCAGCAATTCTGGGCAAAATGGGTGCTGGATCAGACCGACCAGATCGTGCCCAAGGACAACCCGCTTCAGACGCTTTCGCCTCTCAATTTTTATGAACTGGCGGCCAGCCGAATTGGCTTCCTTCCCGAGCCCTTCGCATTCAGCGTCCGCGCCTTTCGCCGGATGTCCGAGCTGCTTCGCGCAGGCCAACAATTCGACATCGTTCATGATGTCCAGTGCCTGGGCTACGGCCTGTTAGGCCTGAAAGCCCTTGGGCTTCCAGTCGTAACGACGGTCCATCATCCGCTTACGGTCGATCGCCGTGCTTCTTTCGTTCGCGACGAAACGTTCAAAGACGCAGTCGGGACGATGAAATTCTACCCCATCGGGATGCAGGCCTTCGTAGCGCGGCGTCTTGATACGGTGTTCACGTCGTCCGAAGTGAGCGGTCGCCAGATTGTCCAAGACTTCGGCATCCGTCCCGACCGTTTGCGGAACGTGCGAAACGGCCTCGACGTCGAACTCTTCTCGCCTGACCCACAGGTCGAGAAGCAAGAGAACAGTCTGCTCTGCGTGGGGCGTTCGACGGATCCCAATAAAGGGATTCGCACCCTGATTCACGCGCTCGCGAAGCTGCCCAAGCATGTGACGCTGACATTGGTCGACGACAACAGCCCCGACAATCAAGTGCGGAACTGGGCGCGCGAGGTCGGCGTCCTGGATCGCCTAACTTTGACCGGGCGCGTCGAATCGGATGAACTCGTCAGGCTCTACCGCGCCGCATCTGTCGTCGTTGTGCCCTCTCGCTACGAGGGATTCGGCTTGCCAGCAGTCGAGGCGATGGCTTGCGGCACACCCGTCGTCGCCACCCGGGCTGGCGCGCTGACTGAGGTCATGCAGCTCACTGAGGGCGGTGTCTTGGCGGAGCGCGACGATCCGGAATCGATTGCCGCCGGCGTCCGGACACTCCTTGAGAACACCGAAGCGAGGGCTCTTATGGCTAAGCGCGGGCGAGAACGTGTCGTCGAGACGCTTTCTTGGCCTCGCGTCGCCGCAGCCACAGCTGAGGTCTATCAGGAGCTGGTAGCGCGGTCGCGGCGGGGTCGCCCAACGATCACGATGACGTCGGAAAGCCGCGGGAACTGACGCGCGAGTCCGTCCAGGCCGCGCAGTAGCGCGAAGGCCACTGGACGAGGAAGCCTGCACGCGAGCCACGCCCAGCCCGGCATGCCCCAACCGATCGAAACACCTTCAACGAGCTCTATGTCGACGTGACGAGAAGCCTGCTCCCGCATGAGGTCAACTTCGTAGCGCGTGAAATGATCGCTAGGCGTGTCGTATCCGCGCCGCCCGCGCATGGCAGGCCAACCTAGCCAATCTTCACGGAAGGCATCGATTGCGCGCGTCACTCGGCATGCCAGCGAGTCGAAGTTCGCGATCGCGAGTACGACGCGACCGTCGCGCTTCGTCACCCGCGCCATTTCAGCAATCGCGCTCTCCGGATCATCAAAATGGTCCATCGCGCCCTTACAGAACGAGGCGTCAAACGAGTCTTTCGCGAAGGGCAATGAATCGGCCCAGCCACTCACCCATTCAGGGCTGACTTGCCCCTCTTCACGATTCATTTCCTCGAAGGCCACGGCCATCGCCGTCATTCTCGCCGACGGCTCCGCGCCGACGACCCTCGCGCCCCCCCGAGCAAGCTGCACCGAGTCCTGCCCCACGCCGCTCGCGACATCCAAGATCAATCGCCCCGGGTCCGCACAGGTCGCGTCCAGTGTCGCCTCGGTCATCCGGGCAAACAGAAATTCACTATCGGGCGACATCCCAGTCGGGATCACGTCGCTCATGTCTCGGTCGAGGTCCACAACACGCATGGGCGCAGACGTTAGCGGTGTCTGGCAAGCCTTGCGCGCTTGCTGGGCCCCGATCTGTCGACTAGGCGTTACAATAATCAGAATGCCTGACGCCGATACCGAAGAACAGATTCGCCCACCGGAACTACCCGCCGCGGAGTATTCCCGTGCGGGCGGTGGCGACGAAACGAACAGAGTTGCGGACCCCGAGGCACTCGGCGCCCGTGATCGCTTCGGCGCCTTTTCGACCTTTTATATCGGGCTCTTCGCCCTGCTCTTTGCCTATCTCTTCACGGTCCGCGTCGCGGAATATCTCCTCGATACCGAGTTTCAAGCGCGGGTCGATCGAGCCATCAGTATTGCGAGCTTCGATCGCCCGGTCCGCGACCAAATCGCTGAACGAATTGGCGAGGCGGTCCCCGCGTCCGCATGGGTGAGATGGGGCGGCCTTCGGGTCACGACCCTCGTCCTCGCCCAAGACGGAAGGACGTGGCTCTACGTCGACGGATACGGCGAGCTGCTCCCGCCCCAAGCTACCCAACCGACTGAAGTCCTAGGCGAATGGATGGACTACCTGCCGGCCACAGCAAATGTAACGGCCACGCTCCCGCATAACGCCTTGGTCTCAAACTTGATTCTCATCGGATTCTCATCTGTCCTTCTGTTGACGGCCTACGTCTCGAATCGCCGTGTCATGGGTCGCGAAGCCGAGCGCCTGGGCGATGCCCTCGATAGCCGAAACACGGCTGCCTATCGTGCTGCGGAAATCGAATCCGAACTCCAAGCCACCCGCTCGCGCCTATCACAAGTTGAGCCCCTTGAACGAGAGCAGAGCGATGAGATCGAAGTGCTCCAACGCGAGCGCGAGGCCCTTCAATCACAGCTCGGACAATTGGCGCACAAAGAAGAAGGCCTACGCGGCCGAGCCGACCGTGCGGTTGAGTTGGCGGAAGAGGTCCGCGCCTTGGAAGACCTACTCGAGGAAGTCTCCGGCGATCTAGAGACCAAGGACGCGGCGATCGATGAACTCGAGCAGGACCTTAAAAAAGCGTCACGTGTCTCGGGCAAGGCAAGGTCTAAGGAATCCGATCGCACCGCGCGGCGCTTCCGCGTGCTCTACAAAACGATTGAAATCGATGACCGCGCGATCGACGATCTCGCAAGCCTTGGAGACGAGGCCCTCAAGCTCAAAGCTGAAGAGGCGATCAAGCGACTGGCCGATGAGGCGGACAATGTCTCTGTCCGGCGAAAGGTCGGCGGTCTTCCGGACGGAATCCAGATTTTCGAACTCGGATTCGCAGGCAAAGGGCGGATTTACTACGCCAAGGGCAAGACGCGCCGCTTCCGGGTCCTGATCATTGGCGCCAAGAACACACAGTCGACGGATCTCGAATACCTACGCAGGCTGCCTAAATAAACCTTCGCCTAACAGGCGATAGCGGCGGACGCATGAAGTGCCTGCCTCGTGCTCACCCTCAGGCCCTTATCGCACTAGACAGTTCTATCTTCATCGTAGAGCGCGCTATGAATCGACGCCTTGAGTCCGGCATCGTCCCATGGCTTCGCGAGTACAAAGGCTGGAGCCGCGCGACTGAGTTCCCCCGAAGGAATCTCGGCCGTCCAGCCGCTGAGCAGAATCCGCCGCGTGCTGGGCGACGCTTTCCTGATGCGCGCCAGCAGTTCGACTCCGGAGAGCCCCGGCATCTTCTGATCGCTAATCACCAAGTCGACCGACGGGCTTTCGCCGATCCGGTCGAGCGCGATCGACCCATTACTCGCCTCCTCAAGGGCGAGCCCTTCGCGGCGCAACGTCCGGCGTAGGGCCGAAAGAATCCGAGGCTCATCATCGACGAGCAAGACAACGGGCGGGTCGTTCATATCGCTCCGCTCCGTGAGGCCTCACCCTTTAATGAGGCATCGCCGCTTAATGAGGCGTCACCCTTTAATGAGGCGTCACCGCTCGCAACTCCGTAGCCCTCCTCGTCACTCGATCCGGCAGCGTTGTCCCTTGGTCCAGACACAGGCAGCCAAACTTCGAAGAGACTTCCACGTCCGACTTCGCTCTCGACGACGATCCGCCCACCGTGCCGCTCAATGATATTGAACGAGGTCGATAGGCCGAGCCCCGTCCCGGCACCTACAGGCTTCGTAGTGAAGAAGGGCTCGAAGATACGGCTCTGGACTTCTACCGGAATTCCGATTCCGGTATCCGAAATACGCACGACGATCTCGTCACCGATCTCCTCGGTCTCGATTCGAATAATCCCTAGCTCGGATTCTTCCCGTGCCTCAATCGCCTGATGCGCGTTGACGAGCAAGTTCATGAAGACTTGCTTCAGCTGCATCGGGTAGGCATCGATCTTCGGTAGATCGTGATAGTCCTTCTCGATCACGACCGAATTTTTCATCATCGTGTAAACGATATTGGCAGTGGAATCGATTGCCTGGTTCACGTCGGCGGGGCTTCGTGCAGGCGGATCGGGCCGCGAGAAGTCACGCAGATCCTTCACGATATGCCGAATCCGTTCGGCACCTTCGCCTGATTCCATCAAAGCTTTCTGGAAGTCGTTTCGCACGAAGTCGAGATCAATTTCCCGCGCCACCATTCGGACATCTTCCGCCGCTGCACGCACGATCTCCAAATCCCCTTCGAGCGCCGCCTCCTGCAACCGAACCGACGCTTCGAAGTACTTGTCTAGATCGCTCAAATACTCCGACATCTGATACAGATTCGCATGAATGAAGCCCATCGGGTTATTCACCTCGTGAGCCACGCCCGCCGCCAACTGTCCGATCGACGCCATTTTCTCTGCTTGCCGAACCTGCAGTTCGAGTTCCTTGATCTCTGAGAGATCTTGGAACACCGCAACCACGCCTCGTGGACGACCCGTCCCATCAAGCCGAGGCGAACAAGAAATCCCGACCGGGATCCACTTTCCATCCCCGCGCTGCAGGAGCGTCTCAGCACCTCGACTGCGATCGCCATCCAACAGGCACGCCTTAATTGGATTCGCGGTCTCGAGAGAGGGCGCAAACCAATCATCGATTTGGCGCCCACCGAGATCGCCGTTGCGCCCACCTAAGATTCGCTCGGCGGCGGGATTCGCGAAACTAATACGCCCGTTCAGGTCGACAACGATCAGAGCACTGTTGATATTCTCGATGATATCTCGCGTGTCACGACGCAAGGATTCGAGGCGATCGGATAGCCATTCACTTTCGGTGACGTCCGAAATCACAAGCAGCGAGCGGCCCTGCTCATCCAAGCGTCGATGACGGATTTCGAATGCGCGAGCGTCCTCTTCGGAATCGCCGATGCGCACGAGTTCTTGAATATGCGTTAGGCCGGGCGGGAGAGACGCCACCGGCGTAGCGCCTTCAATATCGAGCCCCACGCCCCGCGCGACTAACGCATCGAATTCACGCGCAGCCGCGGCGGCGACCTCTTGCGCCGAATCGGCAGGCAGAGACTCGGCTCGTTCCATGCGCATCACGGCGTCCATGATGCCAGCGGGTAGTCGTGCCGCCAAAAACTCAACTAGGCCGTTCGCGGCCTGCGAGGGGAAGAGCCTCGTAAATTCAGGGTTTTCGGTCACGATCAAACCATCCAGATCCGTCACTACTAGACCGGCAGGCATTTCAGAAATGATGCCCGCATAAAGGTCTTCGAGCCAGCGAATCCTCCGCTCCGAAACCTGCCTTTGGCGATCGCTACGCCAACGTCGCACAAGCTCAAGCAACACGACCGGCAATACGTTTTCATATTCAGGCCCGAAATGAACACAGTCCGAAGCACCCGCCCGAAACGCTTCAAGCGCCTCTGACTCGGATGCCCCATCTACAACGACGATCGATGGCGGCCCATCGTCGGGAATCGCTGCCAGCATTTCCGCGGCGTCCGCCGAGTCGAGCCGATCAAAGAGAACAAGGTCGATCGATGGATCGACGGTCAGTGGCCGCAGCTCTTCCACATCTTGCGCGCGCACCAGCTCCACTGGATCTCCCAAGCGCGCTAGTGCCGCAGTGGTCTCGACGGCCATGGCTGCCGCACCCCCGAGAGCATCTCGCCCAGGAGCAACCACAACGATTCGGATGATGCCCAAATGAGAGTTTGCGTGAGCGCCCGAATGAGAAGACGGCCCAAGGACATCCTCTCCGACGAAAGCCGGGAAGTCCCCAATATTCGAACGCCCAGGGAGCCCCCTGTCGCGATTTGATTCGCTTCGTTCCGCCAACCTGCAGGATTCTCCGATGAGACGCCGCTTGGGGCGCACTCATCCTGCGTGGGGGCCGATCACCTTAGCTGATCCGCCGCGTCTGAGCATCGCGGACGCTTCGCAGCGACGATCCCATAGTCACTGGGTGAAAGAAGGCCCACCATCCCTTACACTCGGGGCGCCCCCTCCGCGACGCGGAGTCTATCCTGCAGTCCCAATCGACTTCACCTCAATCGACCATTCTCGTCGTCGACGACGAAGAACTCTATCGACGCGCCCTCGAGCGGATTCTGCTGCGAACGGGATATCAAGTCGCGATGGCCGCTGATGCCAGCGAAGCGCTCCGTGTCGCCAGCTCCCAGCGTATCGACCTCGTGCTGTGCGATATCCAAATGCCGGGTATCAACGGCTTGGAGCTCGTTCGCCAGCTGCATGAGCTGGAGCCCGACCTCCCGTGCATCGTTATGACGGGCTACAACACGCCGGAGAAATCCGTCGAAGCGCTGCAAGCGGGTGCGTTCTGGTATCTAGAGAAGCCCTTCGAGCAAGAGCGGCTTGATGTCGTACGCGGACTCGTCGACAACGCCATCGCCCATGGCCGGCTGAAGTCTGAGAATCGCCAGCTGCATCATCAGCTCAAGTCACGCCATAAATTCGACAGCATCATCGGCAAGAGTCAAAGCCTCGGCAGAACGCTGTCCATCGTAGAAAAGGTCGCGGACACGGAGAGCACCGTGTTGATCACGGGCGAAAGCGGAACCGGCAAGGAGCTCGTCGCCCGTGCGCTCCACTACAACAGTCGCCGGGCCGAGTGCCCTTTGATCACCGTCAACTGCGGCGCGATCCCCGAAGAACTCCTCGAATCAGAGCTCTTCGGCCATGTTAAGGGTGCGTTCACGAACGCAGTCGCCCATAGGCAGGGCCGCTTCGCCCTCGCCCACGGCGGCACTATATTCCTCGACGAAATCGGCGACATGAGCCCGAATCTCCAGGTCAAGCTGTTGCGCGTCCTGCAAGAACGGACGTTCGAACCGGTCGGCTCCTCTAAAACACAGAAGGTCGACGTACGCGTCATTGCCGCGACACATCAAAACCTTCCTGCACTCATCAAGAGCGGCGGCTTTCGCGAAGACCTCTTTTACCGCCTAAATGTTTTGCCCATCGAAGTGCCCTCACTCCGTGAGCGCATCGAGGACCTGCCGCTCCTCATGCACCATTTCCTCGATTTCGCGCGACAGGAACGTGATTCGAGGGTTCAAGGCGTCACCGATGAAGCCATGCAACTACTCATGGACTACGACTGGCCGGGAAATATTCGCGAGCTCGAGAACATGGCCGAACGCCTAACAATTCTCGTCGGCGAGGGGGACATAGAAGTCGAGGACCTCCCGCTACAGATACGCGACGAACCCACAGTCCAAGCCTGGGCGCCCCGTGTCCCCTCAACGGGCCTCGATTTCAACGCGGTCGTCGGTCGCTTCGAAACTGAGCTCATCGAGCAAGCGCTCGAACACACCCATTGGAACAAGAACCGCGCGGCCGGCCTGCTCGGGCTGAATCGCACGACGCTGATCGAGAAGATCAAGAAGCGTGGTCTTGAGCCGCCCAACGCAGACGACTAACGAGGGCGAATGGCCCAGTCGCCTAGCCGACGAATCGCGGCCTCATGGCGATTTCAGTCGCATCGCAAATAGAGATCCTGTCGTTCCGATCGGAACCAATTTTCAATTCGGAGTAGACAGCAGTGTCGAAACCTTGACGCTTCTGCCGATGGCTTGCCCGCGCCGCCTCCAAAGTTGGCAGTATTCGCGTACTTTATTGAGCAACTCACGCGTACGCGAATGCACCCGCAACTGCCAGTGAACCAAGAACAATTTTGAATCCACGATTTGAGCGAGAGTTCAAATTCCGCAAAAATTCCGGCGTTTTCCCGAGAAAGTCCCAGCGCTTGGCACGTCCCGTGCTTCACATGGCAACGGAATCGTAGCGATGTAGCAGGCACCTCGCGCAGCGAATGCGTACAGGGGAATTCCGAACGCACGGAATGCACCCCATAGGGCGGACACATGACGGAAAAAGTGGAAGAACGAGTCGAGACCGAAGTCCTCATGAAGGACGCACGAGAAGAGTTCGATGGCATCCCACCGGACCTCCGTGAATACATCGTCCTAGAGCATACGCCCCTCGTCCGGTACATCGTAAATCGAATCGCCGTTCGCCTACCGTCGCATATCGATCTCGACGACTTGCATAACACGGGCGTCATCGGCCTGATGGATGCGATCGAAAAATACGATCACTCCAAAAACTGCAAATTCAAAACATACGCCGAGTTTCGTATCAAGGGTGCGATCCTCGACCAGCTGAGGTCCCTCGACTGGGTGCCGCGCAGCGTTCGCCAAAAAGGACGCAAGCTCGAACGCGCCTACAGCGAAGTAGAACAGCGCCTCGGCCGCCAGGCCAAGGAAGAAGAAGTCGCTGACTCCCTAGGCCTCGAGCTCGACAAGTTCCACGTCCTCATCAATCAGGTTCGCGGCATCTCCATCGTGAACCTCGAGGAAATTCGCGGCACCAACTCCGATGGCGACCGCGCCGGCACGTTTGCCGACATCATCGAAGACGTGCACTCCGAGAACCCCTTCGCCTCCTTCAAGCACATGGAGACGAAGCACGTCATCTCGGACACGATCGGCTCTCTTCCCGAAAAAGAACGCCTCGTGATCTCACTCTACTATTACGAAGATCTCAACATGAAAGAGATCGGCGGCATTCTCGGCATCACCGAATCCCGCGTCTGCCAAATCCACACGAAAGCCGTCATGCGCCTTCGGTCCAAGCTCAAGGGCATACTGGATACCTGAGCACGGGACCGGGGTTGTTTTGGGCTGTGCCAAGGTGCGGCCGTGCGGCCCGCTCGCTGTCCTCAGTCTAAAAGTAAAAGCGATCGCATAGCACTCGCCTGCCCCACCCACCTGAGCTTGAGCGGAACGCCTAGCAGAACCGCCCATCCCCCAGCGCCGCCCATCCAGCCTCCGTCCCAGTTCTATGCCTCTTTTTCGTAGCGGACTAGCAGGACGGTGATGTTGTCTTGGCCGCCGGCGCGGTTAGCGGTGTCGACAAGCGCCGCTGCCGCAGCTTCGAGGTCCGGCTCGGACATCAGGTGCTCTGTGATCTCTTTGTCATCAACGAAGCCAGTCAGGCCATCGCTGCACATGATGAAGACGTCGCCTTCCTGTGGCGTCATTTCCGCGAGGTCGGGTTCCGTCCGTGGTCGGGTGCCGAGGGCTCGGGTGAGAACGTGTCTGTGCGGATGCTGAGCCGCGTCGGCTTCGGAAATTTCGTGGCGCCGCAAAAGTTCGCCGACGACCGAGTGGTCGTCGGTCAGACTGTGCAAACGCCCCTGCCGGAGCAGATAGGCGCGGCTGTCCCCGACGTGGGCGAGCGCCAGGCGGTCCCCCCCAAAGAGCATTCCGACGAAGGTGGTGCCCATGCCGGAGAGTTCGGGCTTCGCCTGAGCCGCCCTGAATATTTCTCGATTTGCGCAGGCTACGGCGTGGCGCAGCCGCTCAGCGAGGCTGACGGAGGCGCCCTGGAGCGCTTCGATGGCTCGGATGGAGCCCTCAGCTGCCAGGTGACTGGCGACCTGCCCGGCTTTATGTCCGCCCATCCCGTCGGCAACGAGATAGAGACCGAGATCGGGCACTATGGCGTACCGGTCCTCGTTCGATTGTCGCTTCATCCCGACATGGGTGCTGGCGGCGGATCGCAGCAGCATTCAGCTCTCCTGAGGCCGGCATCAGGCGGACCTCTCTGATTTTCCGATCGGAGGGGTTCTCCGGCGGCTTAGCGGTCTGAGTCACCAGGGTTTCCCTCATTCCTACGCAAAAAACCAGTCAATCATGCTCAAGTTCGAGACGATAAGCCCATCCAGCGGTACGCTCGGCGCTGGATCGGGTCGTCACGACCCGAAGGGGGGGCCTTAATGTCCAAAAAGCTCTTGTTGGCCGATGATTCGGTCGTCATTCAGAAACTCGTTGGCCTTTCGTTCGCCAATGAGAATATCGAAATCATATCGACTGATAACGGGGATGACGCCGTTACGATGGCGCGTGATCTGCGCCCCGATGTGATTCTCGCCGACGTCGTGATGCCAGGTCTCAGCGGCTACGAAGTCTGCGAAGCCATCAAACAAGACGCCGATCTCGCACACACGCCAGTGCTATTGCTGACGGGCACGTTCGAGGCCTTCGACGAAGCTCGGGCGGCCGCGGTTGGTGCGAACGGACAAATCACGAAGCCCTTCGAAGCGCAAGCGCTCGTCGAGCGCGTGAAAGCTGTTATGAATGCACTCGTCGAAGTGGCAGTGCCTGCTGCGAGCGTAGGTGCAGAACAGACGATCGTCGCGCCGATTGGCCACGACTTGAGCGCCTCGATCCCCGGTGCGATTGAGGATGTAACCTCCTCCTCAAACGATCTCTTCGACAGCGGCATAACCCCGCTCGCCGACGATCTTTCCTTCGGCGACGAGACCCCCCTCGACGTGACGCCCTCCGTAGCGGTTGGCATTGACGATGTGAATGAAGAGACGGCTTCGGAGTTCTTCGGCCCACCCGGCGATGGCGCCAACGATCTGCTCGATACCCAGGGCAGCTCGATCGTCCTTGGACAATCGATGTCCGCGGCGAATGCCGAGGCATCTTCTACGTTGGGCGCACCTACGTCGGGCGCACC
>JASDVF010000061.1:57281-66596 GCA_041440805.1 Myxococcota bacterium
GTCGGGCGCACCGCTGTCGGGCGCACCGCTAACAAACCCCCTTTCCGAATCCTCGTTGAACGTGACGCCTGATTCGGCGGCCGACGGCGATCCGTTGGCTTCACTGGGCAGCTCCTTGCTTGCGCCCTCGCCAATTTCGCCAGCTACCGCGGTCGACCTCGACAGCGCGCTCGATGCGGGCGGACTGGACGGCGACGCAACGATTCTCGTCGCAAACGACGACATCAATGCGACGACGTCTTCGAACCTTCATGATCTGCTTGCGGATCCCTTCGCTGCGACGGACAGCTTCGATGATTTGACCTTTCACGCTCCTTTAGCAGATATCGATCAGGACTTCGAAATCGCCAACAGCCCCGTATTCAATGACTCTGGCAGCCACGCTGGTGTCAGCGCTTTGGATGCGCTGGGTGATCTTGCCGCCGACGCGACGATCGTCGCCAACCTCGACGAAGCCCTCGCGGGGCCACCCCTAATCGATGCAGCCCCGGCCGACTCTGGCTTTGCACACGGTCAGTACCCGAGCGCCGATCCTTTCACGCCTAGCGCGATCGCCGCCTCTGAATCGACGATCGTGGAGACGGATCCTTTGGGCCTCGCGCCGACGCACACCGCGTCTGACGAAATCGATTTCGCATTCGATGTCTCGGCAACGGCCAGCGTATCCTCGGCCTCCTTGGAGGACTCCTTCTCCTCCTTGATGGACATCTCCGAGTCACAGATTCTCTCGGCCGCGCCGGCCGACCCTACGCCCACCGGCCATGATGCGCCGGACCCGATCGGGGCTGGCTACGACGTGTCCTCAAGTGAACTGGCGACGGCTCCGGAAACGAACCTCACTCAGGCCGAGGACACTATTGCTGGAGCAGACGGCAGCCTCGCCGCCACTCCGATCCCGGAACTCGAAGCGCTCGTTGAGGTGCCCGAGCTTCCGCAGTCCTATTCACCGCCGCAGCCAGCTGCCCCGCAGAATGCAGCGGCCGACGACTCGATCATGGGCAGCGCTTCGCTATTCGATGACCTCACCACTGGCTCGCCGCTCGATGAGCTTGATGTGCCGAACGCCTTCGCATCGGCAGGCGATCTCGACATCGACCATGATCTCCTCAACGACGACCTCTCGGTTGGACTCAGTGCATATAGGGAAGGCGCAGAGGCCTTCGAGGTAGACCTCGAACAAGCAGAGACTTATTCGACGAACGAGCTCGCAGCTGCCCCTGAATTGATCCACGCCGTGTCTGACGACGAATTTGCCATCGGCTCTGACTTCGGCGCCGAGACCGGCGCGATAGACGGACTCGGCGGACAGGCTGGACCCGAAGCGCGTGAGCATTCGGTCCCAGATCTCACCCCGATGATGGAACAGCGCATTCAGGAGACCCTCGAAAAAGTCGCCTGGGAAGCCTTCTCCGACCTGTCGGAATCAATCGTCAAGCAGGTCATGGGTCGCGTAGAGCAGATCGCCTGGGAAGTCATTCCCGAGATGGCCGAGACCCTCGTCCGCGAAGAGATCCGTAAGATGAAGGGCGACGACGAGTAGGCGCAGAGCAGCGTTCCTCGCGTTCTCCTTAGACAGTCGCGGACGAATTGGATGCGGGCGGGTTGAAACGCCCGCCTGCGATAGACTCCGGGCCCCGTTGCAGCCCATCCGCGGCTAGCAACCTTATACGGAGTCCCCGCGTGTCCGACCGATCCCAAGCCGCACCGAGCGCCCCCCCCGTCTCCGATTGGTCCGCGCTCCTCGATCTCGCTCTCGCCGAAGATGTGGGTCCTGGAGACGTTACCAGCGACGTCGTGATCGATGCCGCTCGACAGGGTCGAGGCCGGATCGAGGCACGTCAAACGATGGTCGTGTGTGGTCTGCCTATCGCGCGAGAAGTCTTTCGTCGCGTGGATCCCGACCTCGTCGTTGAATCGATTGACGGAATCGAAGATGGGGCCGTCGCTGAGACAGGGCAACCGCTGCTTCGAATTCACGGACGTTATGCATCAATCCTGACCGGCGAACGGACCGCACTCAATTTCATGGGCCGGCTCTGCGGCATAGCAAGCCAGAGCCAACGCCTCGTCGATCTCGTCTCCGACCTCTCAGTCGACTTGGTCGACACCCGGAAGACGACCCCCGGCTGGCGTTTGCTTGAAAAATACGCGGTGGCTGTAGGCGGCGGATTGAATCATCGAATCGGCCTCTACGACGCACTCCTCGTAAAGGATAATCACATCGCGGCGGCGGGCAGTCTCGACCTCGCCGTCGTCCGCGCTGTTCAAAACTCGCCCGAGGGCTTGCCCGTCCAGATCGAAGTAGAGAGTGAGGCTGCTGCGGACCGCGCGATCGAACTCGGATGCAATTTCCTCCTGCTCGACAATATGACGCCGGAAACCATCGCGAAGATCGTCGAACGCCACTCGAAGAACGTCGTACTCGAAGCGTCTGGCGGAATCCACGAAGGCAATCTTCGCGCGTATGCCGAAACGGGGGTCGCTCGAATTTCCATGGGCGCCCTCACCCATTCGGTGATGTCCGCAGACGTTGCACTCGAAATTGATCTCGAAGACGGCGACCAGGACGAAGCGCCTAGCGAGTCGGCATCAGCATGAGCGATGCGACCATCGGGTCCAGCGCGATCCTCGCAGCCCTCCGCGCAGCCGGAAGCGAAGCGATGTCCGGGGAGGCGCTCTCGGAGACGCTCGGCGTCTCTCGGGCCCAGGTATGGAAGCATGTCGGCGCGTTGCGCAAGCGCGGCTATGAAATCGAAGGCGAACGCGGGGACGGCTACACGCTGTGCGGCGTGCCCGACCGGCTCTACGCCGACGAAGTACAGAACGGCCTCGACACGCGATGGGTCGCACAGAACATCGAGCACCTCGAAGACACGGACTCAACGAACCGCGTCGCATTCGACCTTGGCCGCGAAGGCGCTCCCGCCGGCACCGTCGTGATCGCCGAAGCGCAGAGCGCCGGTCGTGGGCGCCTAGGCCGCGCCTTCTACTCACCAGCGCACCAGAACATCTATTCCTCGACGCTGTTACGTCCGACGTGCTCGATTGCAGATACACCGACCCTAATCCTTGGGGCCGCCGTCGCGGTCGCTGAGAGCGTCGCAAAGTTTCTCGGCGATGAAGAATCCGTCGAAATCAAATGGCCTAATGACGTGCTGATCCGACGGCGCAAAACCTCCGGAATCCTGATGGAAAGCAGCGCCGAGGGCACCCGGATCGCCTTCGCGATTCTGGGCATCGGCGTGAATCTCAACGTCGACCGAGAGACCTTCCCCGAGGAGTTCCGCCCGCTCGCTACTAGCCTGGCAAGCGAGCTCGGGCATCCGGTCGACCGCGCTGACTTTGCGCGCTGTCTCTTCGAGCGACTCGAGGCCCAACTCAACCTCCACGCGGCCGGCGGATTCGACGCCGTCCGGCCTCGATTCGAGTCCTTCTTTCGAATGACGGGTCAGCCGGTAGGTGTCGAGGAGATCGGTGGTCAGCGAATCGATGGGCGCGCCCTCGGCATCGCCCCGGGCGGCGCCTTGGAAGTCGAAATCACCGAAGGCCCCCGGGCCGGTGAAATCGTTCGTGTCATGGCTGGCGACGTCACGCTGGCGAAGCCACCCCCGGACGCGCCATGATCTCGTCCGCCTGTTTACCTGCCGAACTATGTCTATAGCCCCAGCTACAGGTCGACCGATATACCTCCGTACACACCCACCGCTAAACCCAGCGCCAGACCGCCTGTAGTCGCGGGCAATGCCCCGGACATGCCCCCGCCGATCGGCCGGAGCCCCAAGAGAGGAACCCTGTGAGCGAGCCCGTTCTACTCGTCATCGACGTCGGAAACACCAATGTGGCCCTCGGCGTCTACGATTATCAAAACGGACAGTCGACCCTCAGCCATCACTGGCGGGTCTCGACCCATCGCGAGCAGACCTCGGACGAGCTCGTCATTACGCTGTCGTCGCTCTTCGCGACGGAGGGCCGTAAGACCAATGAGATTACGGATGTGATCCTGTCGAGCGTTGTGCCGCCGGTGGTGCCGATCTGGGAGCGCGTCTCCACGAAACTCTTTGGGAACCCGCCGTCGATCGTCGGCCCCGGAATGAAAACCGGAATGCCCGTCCGCTACGAAAATCCCCACGAGGTCGGCGCGGACCGCATCGTCAACGCAGTCGCCGCCTTCGAGCTCTACGGCGGGCCGATCATCGCGGTCGATTTCGGAACTGCAACGACCTTCGATTGCATCTCTCACCTAGGCGAATACCTGGGCGGCGTCATCTGTCCCGGGATCCACATCTCGATGGAGGCGCTCTTCGAACGAGCCTCCAAGCTCCACCGCGTTGAAATCGCGCGCCCGAAATCCGTCATTGGTCGAACCACCACCGGCGCGCTGCAATCCGGCCTGCTCTACGGCTACGCGGGGCTCGTCGACTCTATGATCGAGCGAATTCGCGGAGAACTCGGCGCGGATGCAAAGGTGATCGCGACAGGCGGATTGGCGAGGCTGATTGCCGAAGAAAGTGAAGGAATCGGCCAGGTCGCTCCCTTCCTGACCCTCGATGGGCTCCGGATCCTCTTCGAAAAGAACCGCGGCGAAGGCTGAGCCCGCGCCTGAGTGTCACCCAGGTGGCCCTCATCTCCCCCGTCATAGGGGTGAACACCCCGCCATCAAGTCCCCTTCTTGCCTGGCCGATGCACTGTGCGAGATATTTCACCGCAATTGCCCCGAAAGCACAGGCTTTGGGGAAGGGGTGGCCTTTGGAAGCTTCGGCCGGAAACGGACCGAAGACGGGGAAACGCACGTTGAGCGAGTCAAGCGGAAGCCAGAAGGTGAAGCTCAAGCTGTCGGCGCAGGCGGAGAAATATGCCCGTCGCGACACACCTATCGAGGCACGCCAAATGGCCGCTCGCGGCGCGCTGCCCCTTGAGCCCGTCGAACTGGCCACCGTCCTTTTCGTGCTCGCAAACGATCCCGAGGCTTCGGTCAAAGAGACCGCCCGACAGAGTCTCGAGAATCTGCCGGCGCACATCCTTTCGACCGTTCTGAGTGGCCCGACCCATCCGGCCCTGCTCTCCTTCATGGCCCGTGTCCACCAAGAAAACGAGGCTCGCTGCGAAGCCCTCGCATTGAATAACGCGACGGATGATCAAACCATCGCTTGGTTGGCGACCCTGCCCCATAGCCGCCTGGTCGACATCATCAGCCAGAATCAAGAGCGTATGATGCGCACCGAGGACATCGTCGACGCGCTTGGTGCCAACCCGCTGACCGGACGCGCCGTGATCGAGCGAATCCTGACCTTCCTCGGCCTCGAAGAACGCGATGTCGAAGAGGCCGACGACGAGCTTGGCGAGGCCGAGGCGGAAGCCGCCGTGCTCGAGTTGCTCGGCGAAGACATGGCGGATGTCGCGAAGCTGCTCGTGCAGGATCGCGAGTCCGATGAAGAAGACAAAGACGTTAAGATTAGTCTCTACGCGGCCGTGCAAAACATGACCGTCATGCAAAAGGTCAAGCTTACGCGAATGGGTGGCAAGGAAGCCCGGGCGATGCTGATCAAGGATCGTAATAGAATCGTCTCCGCTTCCGTGCTCGGCAGTCCCAAGCTGACTGAAACAGAAGTCATCGGATTCGCACAGAACCGCTCGATCGGCGAAGAGTTGTTGCGCATCATCGCTAGCAACCGAGACTGGACTAAGAACTACCAGGTCAAGTACGCGCTGGTGACGAACCCAAAGACTCCACAGCCGCAAGCGCTTAAGTTCATCAACTATCTGCAGGACAAGGATCTGCGAGGACTCATGAAGAGCCGAGAAGTCGCGAGCAATATCAGCGCCCACGCCCGGCGACTCCTGGACAGGAAGGGGAAAATCTGATGGCTGACGTGAACGCGCGCATCCTGCTCTGGGGGCTCGAAGGCTCGGGCAAGACCACGACCCTCGAAACCATTCACGCGAAGCTTCGCGAAGACCTGCGAGGCGACTTGCGACGCGAAGCCACGCGCCTCGACCCGACAGTCTTTTTCGAATCACTCTCGATCACGCTAGGCGAAGTCGGAAGTGTCGGAACGCAGCTCGAGTTAATCGCGGTGCCCGGTGCATCCACTCAGGTCATGACGCGCAAGCAGCTGCTCGACGAGGTCGACGGGATCGTACTCGTGCTCGATTGCTCCCCAGGACGGATCGAAGACAACTTCGAAAGTATCGCGGAACTCCGGGCATCACTCGAAGCCTATGGCCGAACTCTCGACACCTTCCCGGTCGTGCTCCAGTACAACAAGCGCGATATCGCAGACCCCTTCGCTATCGAAGACCTGCATCGCCGTATCAGCCTTGAGCAGTGCGCCGTCTTTGAATCCATCGCCACGACAGGCCATGGCATCCTTCCGACGCTGACTACAATTTCAAAGCACGTCGTGCGCGCTCGACGTGGCGCAAGTCAGGAGATCGACCCGGCGGTTGCTGCTGCCGCAGCGGTAGGCGCGGCCACCCCGGCGGCACCGATCGATCCGCCGTCCCCGCCGACCGAGGCGCTTGCGACCCCTGCCGAGGATCTAGAAGTCCCAGAACTAACGCCCCTCGAAGTGGGTGAAGTGCTCGGCGACCCGATCGAAGCAGAACTCTCCGACGAGATGCTCGAAGCGGTCTCTATCGCGGAGGACGAGCCTGACGAATCCGCGTTCGAAGCCGAAGCATTCGAAGCCATATCGACTGCGGAACTCTTCGAATCCGCCATCTTAGCAGAGGGCGAACAGGAGGACTTCCAGACATTAGGCGCCATCGAAATCGACCTCGCGAACGACGACATGGACGTTTGGTCGGCGACCGACGAGCAAGCCGAGAAACCCACGAACTCTCTCGGTGAACTCCGCATCGTCTCAGCAGGCCGAGCGACCGTCGAAGCGGACGGCGGCGTCCGTTTACCGCTAGTGCTCGGAGATGAATCCGGCGCGTCACGCAGCGTCGTCCTTTCACTGCGGCTCGATTCACTAATCGCATCCGATGTATCCGATGTATCCGATGCCGGGTCGGACGACTAATGCGCCGTCGTCTCGGCATTTGGGGCGCCTCGGAGGAGTCGCTTCGACTCCTGCGCCTGCTGTCGGGCAATCCGGACGTCGAGGTGCTGCGCATCTTTGACGACTCCGTCGCGAGCGCTCTCGAACGGGCGCGCGCCATAGGGACCGCCCTCGCCCATCACGTCGCTCCGCTTCTGCTCGACGACGAAGCTGCTTTTTTCGCCGAAACTGAATTCGATGCAATCATCGATGCGCGCGGCGACTTCGCGAGTCACGTGCCGGCCGGGCCACGCGCCGCCATTCAGGCTGTCACGCCGCTCACCGCCCGGCTACTTTGGGGTTATGGCGTTGCGCCTAGGGATCGCAAAGCGGAACTCCTGCAAGCGCTGCATGAGGTCGTCGAGTCTGTCGACATGACCGTCTCAGCGGACGAACTCTTCGAGCGCATGCTTGAGATCGCAGTCGGGGTCACTGGCGCTGAAGGCGGAAGCCTTATGCTCCTCGATCCCCGCGCAAACGTGCTTCGCATTCGAGTCGCACAGGGCGTCGAACCCGAGTTGTGGCCGAAGATTCGCGTCGAGCTCGGACAGGGTATCTCTGGACGCGTCGCCGCCGAAGGTCGACCGGTCCATCTTCGCGGGCGAGCGGATGGCGCAAGCTACGATCTACTCCGCGAGCGCGTTGACGTCGAGTCTGCGCTCTGCGTCCCCATGATTCATCATGGCAAGGTGCTAGGCGTCATCAACGTCCATCATTCACACCGCGCCGATGTTTTCTCCGACGACGACCTCGCCTTCATGGAGCAGCTCGCGTCCCTCGACGCGCAGATCATTGCCCGCGCACAAGAGCACGAGAGCCTCCGTAGCCAGGCTGCTCGCTACGACGCCGTTCGCGAGGTGCAGCGCATCCTCCGCGGCGCAGCGATCCTGACTGACCGCCTCGAAGAATTCTGCCGCTTCGTCGCGGAACGAGCTGGCCAAGGCATCGCCCACCTCTATTTGCGAGAAGCGGATGGCGGACTCCGCATGGTCGCAACGTCCCTCGAGGGCGGCGGTTTCGGCGGCGAGTATCGCCTTCCGACGGGAGCCGGTGTGGATGGCGACGCAGTTCGGCATCAAAGACCTGCTCTTCTGCGGTACGAAGACGGACGTATCGGCTACGCCGCGCTTCCTTTGATAGCGGGCAAGCAACTGGTCGGCCTTCTATCGCTCCAGGCCGGCGCGACTTCCGAACAGAATCGTGGAACCCTCGAATCCTGGCAAGAAATAGCTGCGGCAGCGGCCGACACCATCGCGCGCAGCAACAAAGAAGCGCGCATGGCCACCCAGGCCGAACGCGTCAACACCATCAATGAGACCTCCATCCGGATGCTCTCTTGCAAGGAACCTAACGAGGTCGCACGCCTCGCCACGTCTTCGGCGTCAATGATCCTTGAAGGTGATCACGCCATCTTGCGCCTGCAAGACCCTACGACGCGACGTTATTCAATTCGCTCCTATTTCGGAGCCGCTGATGGCGACGCGCAGGAAGCCCTCTTCCGGCTCGATAAGGCAGTGACCGTCGACGCCATCGGACGACGCGCGCCCCATCTCATACAAGACGCAAGCCTCGACCCTAAGCTCGGCGAGTTCGTCGACGAAATGCGTTCGGTACTCAGTGCGCCGATCAAACGAAACGGTGAAGTGGTCGGCACCCTCGCGGTTTATGACAAGGTCGCTCTGGATCGGTTCTTTGGGAGCCGTTTCGATGATGAAGATTTGCAGGTCTTCGGGCGCTTTATTTCGTACGTCGAGCGCGCGCTCGACCACGCACTCTCCCACCGCGAGAACCGCCTGAACCGGAACTTCGACGAAGAAACCGGGCTCCCCAACGACAACTATCTCGGCAAGCGGCTCTCGGAAGAAATCGCGCGTGCCGCAGGACGCGAAAATGCCCTGGCCCTCTGCGTCTGCAAACTCGAGAACCGCGCCGAACTGACGGCCGAGGCCGGTGCGGCTCATGTCGGTCGCGTCATCGCTCTTCTCGCTGAATCCCTACAGACCCATCTGCGAGAATTCGACGTACTCGCTCGCATCGATCGCGACGAATTCGCAGTCCTCATGCCCGAGCCCGGCCGCACGCCGGGAGAACGAGTTTTTGAACTCGCCCGCGCCGTCGCGGATGAGGTCTCGAAGAACGAGTCTCTCAACCAACCGGTTCGCATAGGCCTAGCCTTCGGCTACGGAGTTCATCCCCAGGATGGCGACGACCGCGAATCCCTCATCAAGCACGCCCGAGAACCGCGCATCCGGATGGTCTAGGCGTCCCAGCC
>JASDVF010000062.1:0-13756 GCA_041440805.1 Myxococcota bacterium
CGCTTCCGCGTGTAGTCCGGCTTGGAGCTTGGTTAGGGGACGATGATCCCGCGGCCGACCATCTTGCCTGCCGCGAGCCGTTCGAAGGCTTTGTTTGAATCCGTGATGTCGAAAAACTCTACGTCGTTGCGGAGGAGTCCCTGGTCGCCGAGGGAGATGGCGGCGCGAGTGTCCGCATCGGTCCCGCCTATGAACGAAATGATCGAAGCGTTCTTTCCGGCGATCGCGGCCATGAGCGGCATCTCGAGCTTGCCTTGTCCCGCGCCGATTACGGCATAGGTTGCGAGCTTGGCCAGGACGTTGATGCTCGTGGCGATCGTTGCGTCGTTGCCAACGAAGTCGAGCACCGCATCGCAGCCGCGGCCCTCTGTTAGTTTCATGATCTCGCCCGCAAGATCCTCGCGATTGGAATCGAGACATTCATCCGCGCCCATCTCCTTTGCGCGGGCCAGCTTGTCCTGCGCGATGTCCGCCACAATGAGTCGCGCGCCGGTCAGAATCTTGATGTACTGAATCGCGAAGCCGCCGAGTCCTCCCGCGCCAATCAGGAGTGCCGTTCTGCCCTTGGTCAGCTTCTCCTGCACCCGTCGCACGCCGTGATAGGAAGTCGTGCCAGCATCCGTGAGCGGGCCAGCAATTTTTGGGTCGAGCTTTCCGAGAGGAATTAGGGGGCGAGTGCTTTCGAGCACGATGTAATCGGCGATTCCGCCGTTCATGCCGTACCCGCGACCGCGCTGGTTCATTTCGCAGGCGTTGTCGTAGCCCGCATCGCATTCGAGGCATGCACCACAAGAGCGCGTAGACACGAGAGCGACGGGAGTGCCTTCTTTATAGCCGTCGACGCCCGGGCCGAGGCGATCGATCCAGCCGCCGATTTCGTGCCCGAGGGTGAAGGGCATTTTCCATCCCATGAACTGCTCCATGGTGGCGGGGAGTTCCGGCATGTGCAGATCACTTTGGCAAAGGCCATTGCCTGCAACTTTGATTCGGACTTCGCCGGGCCCCGGTTCGGGAACGTCGATCTCAACGAGTTCGGGGGGCGATTGCCATTGGGTCATGCGGAATGCGCGCATCGTATCGGCCAAGCTCTTGATCTCCCTTCGAAATCGGTTCCCCGAGTTCGATCGTGAGTAGAACCTTAGTACGAAGGAACGAGATGCTCATCCCGTTTGGGCTCGGCGAGTGCGTCAATTTCCGAACGGACGTAAGCGAGGTGACGTCAGATGCAGCGATGAACCCAAACTCCGGAAGAGCCTTCGCCGTTTTCCGTTTGAAGCTCTATCGTTCTCTTCGCCCACTTACTCTAGTGAACGGCTTCGGAGTGACTCGACCATGAGCAATATATTGATCCAGAACGCGAACCTCGTCGATGGTACGGGGGCGCCCGCTCGCCTAGCGGATGTCTTAGTTGAAGCGGGAAAGATCGCCGCGATTGAGGAGCCGGGACAAATTGCTTCGGATGGGGTGGAGGTGATTGATGCGAAGGGTTTGCTCCTGACGCCTGGCTTCGTCGATGTGCACACGCACTACGATGGCCAAGTGACGTGGGATCCGATTCTGACACCCTCTTCTTGGCACGGCGTGACGACCGTTGTTATGGGGAATTGCGGAGTAGGTTTCGCGCCGGCTAAGGCCGATGAGCGTGGCTGGTTGATCGAGTTGATGGAAGGCGTCGAAGACATCCCCGGGACAGCTTTGCACGAGGGCATTAAGTGGGATTGGGAGAGCTTTCCCGAATACTTGGATGCCTTAGATAAACTGCCGCGAACTTTGGACATCGCGACTCAGATTCCTCACGGCGCGCTGCGGGTTTACGTGATGGGAAAGCGGGGCGCGGATCAAGAACCGGCGACCGCAGAAGATCTGGACCAGATGGCAGCGCTCGTTAAGGAAGCTGTGGAGGCCGGAGCGCTCGCTTTCTCAACGAATCGGCTTCCCGGGCATACGAGCATTCACGGAGATCCGGTCCCCGGCACCTTCGCTCCTGCGGAAGAACTAACAAGAATGGCGCAGGCTGTTGTGGACGGTGGCGGGGAGATTCTACAGGTCGTTCCAGCAGGTGCCGGCAATGAAGAAGCGGGCGCGATTCCGCGCGAAGTCGATCTCTATACGGAGATCAGTTTGGCGACAGGCGCGACCGTGACTTTCTCGGCGCCACAGAATCATCCCTATCCCGACGAATGGCGTGAGGTCATGGCCAAATGCCATGCCGCCTTCGCGAAGGGGGCCAAGGTTGTTCCCCAGGTGTTGAGTCGTGGGTCGGGGCTCATGCTTTCCCTCGATACGTTTAATCCATTTTCCTATACCGAGGCCTATCAAGCCATTCCAAGCGAGCCACACGAGGATCGGATCGCGGCGTTGCGCGATCCATTGAACCGCGAGGCGATCCTAACGGCCGCGACGGAGAATAATCCGAGCATGATGATTCTCGGACCGGCGCTGCACAGCACTTTCGCCATGGAGAAAGGCGTCGTCTTCGAGCCCGAAGTGGCGGATTCGATTGGGGCTCGAGCAGAGGCTTCGGGCGTCGACCCGATGGAGTTGATCTACGACACGATGGTCGACCTCGCCGAACAGTCGACGGATGGCAAGACGCGGGTGTTAGCGGTTTTCTTCAGTGGTTATGCGGAAGGCAATTTGGACGCGGTCGAAACCATGATGCGGGATGAGATCAGCGTCTTAGGGTTGGGCGACGGCGGCGCACACTGCAGCATGATCTGTGATGCGAGTTGGCCGGCCTTTGTTCTGCAGCATTGGGTTCGTGACCGGACCCGTGGCGCGAAGATCGGCATCGAAGAAGCCGTGAAGATGATGAGTAAAGAAGGCGCGGATCTCTACGGGTTGGGCGACCGAGGAACGATCGAAGTCGGCAAGCGCGCCGATGTCAACGTGATCGACTTGGATGAGGTCGAACTCCAACTTCCCGAAGTCATAGATGACCTCCCGACAGGGGCATCGCGGATTGTGCAGAGAGCGAAGGGCATTAAATTTACGCTCTGCGCCGGGGAGATCACCTTCCGCGATGGCGAGACGACAGGTGCTCGGCCAGGTCGCTTGATCCGAGGGAAGCGCTAGGCGAACTCGCGCTCATCCTCGTGTTATTCAGAGACGCTTTGCGGATCGATTTATAGAGCCTGCGCGCTTCGGCAAGCTTACCTGCGCGACTTCTCGGGATTGGCCTTCCGCTCCCTTTCCTTTAGGGAGCGGGCCGTTGCCTATGGCTCTTTCCAGAGTTTGGAATCTGGGAGTCTCTCGTCCTGGCTGCGGTTTCTCTGGCCGGTGCGATGGGCGAGGCCGGCGCGGCTGTGCGAGCGCTGAGCATTTGGCGGATCGGATCACCCAATCTGTCCGATCCGGTCACTGCACGGTATCCGATCGGAGTTAGTTTGAATCTCGTCTTATCCCGTAAAGGATAGACTGGCTTCGCCACCTCTAACCACCGCCCAAATGGAGTGGTGGAGCCTTAGTGAACAAGTAGACGCGAAATGAATAAATGGATGCGCTGTTTGGCGCGTAACGTGCGCGAAGGGGTATGACCGTCTTCTCGCGCACGCCACATTCATTCGGGCCGGCTTAGGCCGGAATCTTCGAGCGCGGCCTCGCTACACCAGAGGAGTTCCGGGTGACCTTCCGGGGGCGACTCCTGGGAGAGCGTCACTAGATGCGTTCGGTGTTTCAGGCCGCGACGGCGAGTGGCCAAGCCGAAGGCTCGGTAACCCATGGGTGCGAGCAGTGCGACGAGCGCCGCGAATTCGGCGGCGGGGTCGCTCATCGTCTCGGGCGTGAACTCGGTGATTAGAAAGGGTCGATCTCGTTCAAGTAGGCCCCGCAAGCCCCTCAATGCGGGCAGTTCGAAGCCCTCTACATCGATCTTAATCGCGCGAACCGGGCGCGTATCCGCGAGCAAAATATCCTCGCCCCGCACGACGTCGACCTCGACTGATTCGACGACTTGCTCGTCGTCGACAGCGGCGAGCGTTGCCGTCCCGGAGTGGGACGACGTTAGGTTGAGAGTGAGCTTCGCCGCCTTGTCACTCAGTCCTACGGGATGAATCGTTGCGTGCTTGATGTCGTTGGCTTCGAGATGGGCAGAAAGTCTCTTTCGTGCGCTGGGATTGGGCTCGAAGCTGTCGACACAACCGGAACGTCCGACAGCGGCCGCCCCAACCAGGGAAATCATCCCAATATTTGCGCCGACGTCTACAAATCGATCGCCTGGGCGGAGGACGGAAAGAAGGGTTTCCTGGACGGCGAGCTCGTAGTATCGACCCAGGAAATAGGTGAGCCGCTCGGACCAATCGTCCATATGCAGCGTCATCTCGTATCCGTGTAGCTTTCCGCGAGAGCGCCGTGCGGCTGCGCCGTCCCAGCTTGTCTCCCAAATGGGAACCATCACGCCAGCGGCTCGAAGCAGGCGACCCCATCCTGGAAATTCGGCCCGTGTGAAGGGCAGCAGGAGACTCATCCAGCGGCGGTATCGACCTTTTCCGGAAATGTCGGGCATCGAGACTCCGCTTAGGGTGCTGGAATAGAGGCGCTTCAAGTCAGGTTTTCGGGCTCGATGATGGGCAACTTTACAGCCCACTCGCCGCGGAAGTGACTGGGTCAGCCTGAAGAGCTTCGAGCGCGCAACAGTACCGACGCCTTGGAGCTTGGCGAGTGGGCCTATTTCGACCTCTTCTTGTACGCCACGACTTCGCCCCCAGCTTCTTTCCAGCCAGTGAAGCCGCCTTCGAGGTGGCTTGCGTTTTGCAGCCCGAGGCGCCCCGCGACTTGGCAAGCGAGGGCCGAGCGCCAGGCAGAAGCGCAATAGAAGACGAAGCGTTTGTCTTCTTGGAAAATTGGTCGCGCGTAGGGACTATCGGGATCGACCCAGAATTCGAGCATGCCGCGGGGCATGTGCACGGCGCCCGGGAGGTGCCCTTCGCGCTGTAGTTCGCGGATGTCGCGGAGATCGATCACGACGATTGTGTCGTCGCCGATCGATTGCTGGAGCGTCTCGATCGTGATCGTGTCGACGTCTGCATTTGCCTCCGCCAGCAACGTCTTGAAGCCCACACCATTCTGGATCGTCATCGCTTGTCTCCTCACATGTCGCCGCTGGTGGGTGGATCGATGTAGCTGTCGAGTCTACGCCATCGCCTAGAGGATCTCGCGCTTGCGCATTCGGAGGAGAACTCCCTAGCCTCCAGGTCCCGCCTGCGATCCCTTCCCACCCAGGCGGCAGGAGAATCCGATGCAGTATCCCCTCCGCTCGATTGTTTTCTTCATGATCGTTCTGGCCACGGCATCTTTGGCCGCGGCGTCTCGTTCGTTGGCGGCCGATGAACTTCCGGAACTCTTTTGGGGCGATACCCACGTCCATTCCGCTTACTCCCTCGACGCGAATCTCTTCAACAACTTCAGTCTTGGGCCGGAAGTCGCGTACCGTTTTGCGAAGGGCGAGCGGATACGGACAGATGCGGGCACGTTTGCCAAGTTATCTCGCCCCCTCGACTTTCTTGTCGTTTCCGATCACGCCGAGTACATGGGCATATTCAAGATGATTAGGGAGGAGCATCCCGCGGTCTCCGGCTCGGAAACGGCGCGTAAAGTCAAGCGGTTGATGGTCGAGAACCCGATCTTCGGACCGGAGGATATCAATGCGCTAAATCAGCTCTTAAACGGCGATCCCATGGCCGAGGATAAAAACCTGCAAAGGCTCGTTTGGGATGAAGTGATCGATATCGCCGAACGCATGAACGAGCCGGGTCGTTTCACAACGATCGTGGGCTACGAGTGGGGCTCGACGCCGGGCGGCAATAATCTTCATCGCAATGTCTTGTTTCGAGACGGGCCTAACAAGACCAAGCAAATCCTTCCTTTCTCTTCGGTACATAGTGATGCGCCGGAAAGGCTCTGGGACTTCCTTGCGGAGTATGAAGCAAAGACGGGCGGCGAAGCATTTGCGATTCCGCATAACTCGAACCTGAGTAACGGACGCATGTTCGCCGTCGAGGATTCGGACGGGAACCCGATCGACGCAGCGCACGCGACGGCGCGTGCGCGTTATGAGCCTGTCGTGGAGGTGACGCAGATCAAGGGGGACAGCGAAACGCACCCATTCTTGTCGCCGGATGATGAATTCGCGGACTACGAGCGATGGGACGAGACGAATATTTTTGGGATTGAGAAGACGACTTCTGCGATGCACCCGGGAAGTTATGCGCGGGCAGCCCTTAAGAACGGACTCCTGCTGCAAGCACAGATCGGGGTGAACCCGTTTCGCTTCGCGATGATCGGGAGCACCGACTCGCATACTTCCCTCGCGACCGCGGACGAGGACAACTACTGGGGCAAGACGGCGAATATGCCGCCCGGGAGTAATCGCGCGGAAGGGCCCTTTATTCGACCGATCGGGAACGATGCCAAGCCGACCATGAATTGGGAACAGGCAGCGGCGGGTTATGCCGGAGTCTGGGCCAAGGAGAATAGTCGGGAAGCGATCTTCGATGCGATGCGTCGGGGCGAGGTCTATTCGACTACTGGGCCGCGAATCGGCGTTCGCTTCTTCGGCGGCTGGCGCTTCGCGGAAGTCGATGCGCAGTCGAGTGATCCGGCGCGCGCAGGCTACGTGAAGGGAGTGCCTATGGGGTCGGATCTGTCGCTTCGAGCCGGCCCTCGCCCTGACGAAAAGCAAATGCCGAGCTTCTTAATCTTGGCTTCGCGGGATCCGGAGACGGCGCCGCTTCAGCGTGCGCAGGTGGTTAAGGGCTGGGTTGACGCAAACGGCGAAGCGCAGGAGAAGGTCTTTGATGCGCACGTGGCAGAGGATGATGTCGCCGGGCAATCAGAAATCGCCGTTGTTTGGACCGATCCCGAATTCGATCCAAAGGCGCTCGCGTTCTACTACTTGCGTGTGCTCGAAGTGCCGACCCCGCGCTGGAATGCGATCGATGCGGTGCGCTATGGGAAGTCGATCGCCGGCATGACGGTTCAGCACCAGGAGCGCGCCTACACCTCGCCCATTTGGTACACGCCGGCGGAAGCAAGGTGATCCCTGCGGTCCAGAGCGTCCAAAGCAGGAAGCGGTTCGTGATGTTGTTGGCTGCCCCTAGGAAGTAGGGGCCTGGCGGGCCGAAAGCGTCTGATAAGTCAGCAAATACAGACGTTTACCTATTTGGGAACGCGTTCGCTAAAGGGCTGGTCGACTATCGCCCCTTGAAGACCGGATCTCGGCGGTGGATGAACGCCTTGATCCCTTCCAGCGCGTCTTCGCTCTCGGTGCAGAGCATCTGCAGCTCGGTTTCCCGATCGATCGTGCTGCCAAGATCGCTGGTAGCCGCGGTTCGGACGGCGTCCTTGGCATAGCGGAGGGCGAGGGGGGCGCGGCCGGCGAGGGTCTTGGCCCATTCGCGTGCCTCGTCCATAAGCCGTTCCGGCGCGACGACACGGTTGCAGAGGCCCCATTCGAGGCAGCGCTCGGCAGAGAGTTTCTCGCCCGTCGCGATGATTTCGTAGGCCCGCTTGCGGCCGATCGTGTTCACGAGATGCCACGTCGCACCGCCGTCGGGCACGAGGCCGATCGCGGCGAAGGCCTGATAGATGTAGGCGCCTTCGGCCATGATCGTGAGGTCGCAGTTCATGGCATACGCGCTGCCGATACCGGCGGCGGCGCCTTGGACGGCGCTGATCCAGGGCATGGGGGCATTGGCGATCGCCATGAGCACGGGGCGATGGTCCTGCTGGAGATGATCTGCGGTGGTGCGGCCTTCGTCGAGTTTGGCGCGGAGGTCGGCGCCGGCGCAGAAGCTCTTGCCGTTTGCGGCGAGGATACCGACGCGGATTTCCGGATTTTTGTTGAGCGAGCAGATCGCCTCGAGCATCTCGTCGAGCATGGCCGTATCCATGGCGTTCAACTTCTTAGGCTCATCGAGGGTTAGCACCGCGACGTGTCCGTCGATCTCGACGGTGATGTGCTCGTAGGACTTCAGATCGGGCAAGGCAGACGCATCGGACAAAAGGGAAAACTCCTGGCGCGTCAGTCGACGCGGAAATCGGGGATCGGGTTGTGGTGGGCGATGGCTGAGCCGTAGGGGCCACAGAGCATTAGATAGCGGGTGCAGCGCTTGTGGAAGAGCCGGATGAGTTCGACATCATGCCGTCCCTCATCTTCAAGCACGAAACGTTCGAGGGCCGCGTCACCTTCTTGCCATGTCGCCGGTCGCGTGCCTAACAGAGCTTCGAGATCATCCAGGTTCGCTTCGTCGACCGCCGCACCGATTTCGTCCGTCCGCGCGAGATGTCGCGCGACCCGAAAGAATGTGCGGAACTGATGCTGGGTGTAGTCGTCAGGCGCGTCGAAATTGCGCAGCCAATTGACGAGGTGATCCTGAGCCACGGCTCCGGTGGAAACTCGAGTTTCAGGGGTAGGGACCTCCTCGAGTTCGATATCGAGGATCTCGCCAAGCGCTTCCATGGCGTAAATATTGGTTTCCGCGCACCACTGCATATTCGTCATGTAGTCGGAGCCGGGGGGCGGCTCAGCAAGCGCGTCGTGAAATGCGAGCTGATTGCTCAGCGTGAAACAGAAGTGGTGGTACTGGATGGCGCGGCGGTCAACAGTCTGGCCCCCGTGTGCTGCGTAATGTTCGTAGAGCTTTTCGAAGTCGCCAAACCCAAGCACGCTCGTTCGCATGCGGAAGCCGGCGAGATCCATCATGGGATCGCCGATATGACCGATCTCCAAATCGATGACGGCTTCGACGCGTCCGTTCTTGTGCATCAGCTGACCCGAGTCCCAGACGATCACGGTTTCGCGGACGTCGCCGCCGACCGGGTTTCGCTTGATCCAACCGAGGCAGAATTCAAGGAAGGGGTCCGGACGTTTCTTAACGTCGCGATAGGCGGCTTCGTAGGTATCGATTCCGATTCGCCCCGACTTGGCGGGCGAGTCCGCGCGGAGCAGCCCGGCAGCAGTGAACGGCGCCGGGTCCAGACGATGGATGTCCGCGAGGATTTCCATGTAGTGCTGCATGACTTGGTCGCGGGTTGCGTCGTCGGTTTGCTGGAAATGTTCGACGCCGTCGATGCGGTCCATCACGTAAGCGCGCGGGTCATCGCACCAGCCGTAGACCTTAGCGACGGGGATGCCGTGCTCGTGCAGGAGAGTCTGCAGCTTCATTTCGTTTTCGAGGGAGAAGCCGTGGCGGCAATCGAGTCGGTCGCCGCGAACACAGAGTTCAAGCTTCTCAGCTCCGTCCGGTCCGTCGCGTTCGACCTCGATAAACCAGACGGGGCGCCAGCGTGCCTGGGGATCGACGTGAGTCACCCGTCCGCCCAAGTTCTCCACGACCCATCGCACGACCTTCTCGGTTCGGAGTGTCATGGATTCGCCTTCTGCCCCCGCAGTGTCTGCGGTGGAAGGCGAGTTCTGATTTGTGCCCTGGGGGCTGGCGGGGGACATGGAGTGCTCCTGCGGACTTGCCGCGCGAGAAGACGAGGTCCGGGTGTTCATTCTGGCATAAGTGGTGCCGGGTTGCGGGGGATGCCGGTCGGGCTTTTACCGGGTGGAATCCTCCTTCGGATGAGATTGAAGCGGCCGCCGGGACTGCCTACGCTCGCCAGCCCGATCGATCGCTGGCGATTCACTCGCTGGCCGGTCGGTCTTCCACAGACCAAGCGCGAAAAGAGGGTGTGATGAGTAGAGGTTCGGCAGAGAATCAGGCGGCATTCGAAGAGGCTCAGTTACTCGCAGATGCACAGTCGAACTCGGGGCTCTCGGATTTTGGGCCTGATGAATTCCGACCCGCGCTTGGGATGCTGCTCGCGTCCCTCCGCGAAGAAGCGCCGCTAAACGATCTAGGCCGCATCATTATGCGCGCCCGAGTCCTCGAGAGTCTCGAGACGAGACTGCGGATTCAGGACGAGATCTCGCGTCATCCGGAGATCCTTGAAGAAGAGATCGTCGCTCCTCTCGTGGTGATCGGGCAGATGCGAACTGGGACGACCATGTTGCAGCGGATCATCGCCAGCGACCCACGCAACCACGCGTGCATGTGGTGGGAGACGCGTTTCCCCGCGCCCCATTCGAAGACCGATTGGAACGTTCCGGACCCGCGCATCCCGATCGCCGAAGCCGAAGTCGCGGCGATCCTCGAAGCCGATCCAAGGCAAGCCTCGATTCATCCTTGGGATGCCCAGGCCCCTGACGAAGAGATCATGCTCCTCGAGCACACCTTCATGTCTCACGTGCCCGAGGCCTTCACAAATATTCCGAGCTACCGACGCTGGTTGAACGAACAGGACTGGACGCCGGCCTATGAATACCTTCGGAAGTTGCTGCAGTCGCTGCAGTGGCAGAAGCGCCAGCGGGGCAACGTCCGCGAACGGTGGGTCCTTAAGACGCCGAATCATCTCGGCTATATCGACACGGTCTTTAAAGTCTTCCCCGGCGCCTGCGTGATTCAGACGCATCGCGATCCCGTGGATACCGTTCCGTCCGCCGCATCCATGAATAACGCGATGTGGTCGCTTTACAGTGATGAAGACGAGGCTGCTGCGGCGGGACAGCAATGGCAGGAGCGCCTGGCTTGGGGCACGAAGCGGGCGATGGCTTCGCGTGAGACCAATGCTGCGGGCCGATTCGTCGACATCGATTTTAGAAATGCCATGAAGGACCCGATCGCCGAACTCGAGCGCGCTTATAACACCTTCGGCATCGAAATGTCTGATGCCGCGCGCGCGGGTATGGAACAGTGGCGCACGGATAATCCTCGGGACAAGCGCCCGCCGCACGAGTACACGCTTGCGCAGTACGGGCTCACGGAAGAAGGCATCAAAGAGGCCTTCAAAGAGTACCGCGCGGCCTTTATCGACTAGGCCGTGTCGGTCCGCGCCCGCGCCCGCGCCTACATCTACGCCTACTCCTAACTGGGAATTTCGTAGCCTTCTGGCAAGTTGCCCTGCATGATCGTTTGGTCGCAGAAGCGTTCGACGATTCGCCAGCCGTCCGCTGTACGGACGAGCTTGTCGTGGTAGCGACCCGCGTTGGTAATGATGTACTGGCCACCGTCCGGTGCGTTCCGCCCCATAGGCGCATGGAAATAACATCTGGATCGAGCGGTGTCGCCATCGACCTCAATGACCAGGTTGGTGATGAAGTGCAGGTTGATCGGCCAGCTCTCTAGGGCGCGGCCGAGCCAGGCCAGTGTTTCACGGAAGGGTCCGCTTTGGCCACCGGTTGAGGCGTAGTCAATCGTCGCTTCGAGGGCGAAGATGCGATCCATTTGCGTCCACTCGCGCTGATCGACCATTTCGGCGTAGAGATGCATTAGTTCTTCGATCTCGATGCGGTCCTGGATGAGCTGGAGGGCTTCTTCGGACATGGTGTTCTCCTAGAGGATTGGCTGGAGTTAGGTGAGCAGTCGTGCGCGGCGACCCGCCGCAAGCGCGACGATGACGTCGGCGCGTCGCACGGCATCCACGATCTCGTCTGCGAAGGCGAGTCTGGCCTGTGCCAGTGATTCGTCTCCTTCACCGAGCAGGTCACGATTCTTCGCGAGTTTGAGGGCAGTTTGAAAAAGTGCCTTTGATACGGAATCAGAGGCGTGAATTCGCTTTTGTAGTTCGTATTGCCGCCCCAGCCCGAGGCAGGCTTTGAGGAAGCGCTTTTCCTCGAAGGGCTCGGAAGGCGGCAGGGTGGCGAGCTGATCGGCGACTACGCGGTAGCTCTCGAGGAAGGGGCGTAGGACACGATGTGAGAGATAGGGGCGCGATCGTCGAATCATTTCGTCTGGGTCGAGTTCGTAATTCTCGATTCGCTGTTCCCAATTGCGATGATTCAGATCCAGGGATTCACGCACTTCTTCTCGGAAGGCTTCCTTTTCAGGGAAGAAGAACTCGAATTTGAAGAGATCACGCATGCGCATGACTTCGTCCCAGAAGCGCGGAAGGAATTCGTTTCTTTCGCCTTCCGTGGCATGAATCAGTGAGAGTTCAGCGATCGCGCCCGTGATAAAGAAGTGCACGACCGTATTTCGATAGTAGGCGGCGGAGAGTTGCTGGTCGTCGGCGATTCCGTAAACGGGCTCTCGCCCTTCGTCGAAGCGGGTGACGACATCGTTCTCGACGAGCGCTTCGAGGGTGAACCGCACGCCCTCGTCGCCTGCAAGATGATCGAGGTCGGCGGTCGTTGGCAATTTCCGCACGCGTACGTTCTCGAGTAAATTAGAGAGCGACCTTCGGGTCTCGGCCACGGTCAGTGCTTGGCCCGTCGTGCCTAGCAGTGCAAGTGTGACGAGAGAAATCGGAGTAATCGGCGTCGCATGATTGATCCGTACGCAGACTTCGAAGGCGAGCTTCTCGAGATCGAAGCTCGCGACGTGTTCGGATTGGCGTGCAGCGGCGCCAAGCTGTTCCTTAAGTGAGAGCGGTTCGCCGAAAGCGATGTGAATTTTCCCGTATCGCCGCTTCATCTGACGGATCACGCTGACTAGCCAGCCGAAGCCCTCGGTCTGCTTTTCGCCGCCGCGCTGCTCTTTCACGTAGCTGCCGAGGCCCTGGATTTGGTCATAGGCAATCGACACGGGCACGAGATAGACGTCGTCACTCTTGCCGCGGCGATAGGCGTCTACGACGTTGGCGAGTAGGCCGTAACGGGGGGGAAGGAGCTTTCCAGAGCGCGATCGCCCGCCTTCGATGTACCACTCGAGGGGGAAGCGTTTCTCGATCAAGTAGTCGATGTAATGCGCGAGAACGTGTTTGTAGACCGGGTCATCGCGGAAGGTGCGACGGATAAAGAAGACGCCCGCTCGACGGACGAGTTGCCCGAGCGGGAAGAAGTTCATGTTGATGCCGCCGGCCGTGTGATTAGGGGGTAGGCCTCGCTCGTGCAGGATGTATTGCAGCACGAGATGATCGAGATTGTGTTTATGGGTCGGCAGGAAGACGACGGGATGTCGCTCTTCGAGGGCTGCGATGCCCTTCATACGTTCGGCGTTATAGACGAGTTCTTCGTCATAGCCCCGCGTATAGAACCACCGGATCAAGCCGATCACGAGATCGATCACGAGAGGGCTATGCGTCGCCGCGATTTCTTTCAGATCGCTCAGCGCCTCGGAAGAGAGCGCTTGGATGGAGGCATCGCTCTTGCCTTCGGCGCGCTGCTCACTGACAAGGCGTGCTAGGCCGCCGCGGAAACTGGGGCGCCCAAGGATTTGTTCGTGTACCAGCCGTGGGACTTTGTACCGCGCACCGCGAATCTTTCTCTCCGCGCGCTCAAGAGCGAGGGTGGCCTTCTGTGCCACGAAATCCGCGAAGCCCGAGGTCTCACTCGGTTCGGTTCCCGCCGCTTCTGTCCATCGCGCGCGGAGATCTGATGCGGTTGCAGGCTCGCCGGCCACGATCAGGCATCGGCTGGGATCTCGCTTGAGTACCCAGGCTTGCCTCAACCAATTTGGATCTCGCGGGTCGCCTAACGTGAGTAGGCTGAGCGCGCTTGAAGATCGTTTGCCCTCATGCAAAGGCCCTTGCCAAATGACTCGCAGCGGAGCCATCAAGGGGTCGCCGCCCCCTGCCAGGGTCGCTTCGAGTTCGGGACCGAGTCGTCTTCGGCCCCGTCTCCGCGAGGGCGGGAGCATGACGAGCTCAGCCCGGTCTGCGCTCACGTCTTCCGGTCGCCGGCTTTCAGCCCATCGTTTGATGAGCCGTCGTTCCAGGCGGCTTGCGCTCTCCGCGAGGAATACGACGCGGCCATTATTCGCGAGAACCGGCCACT
>JASDVF010000062.1:13856-31427 GCA_041440805.1 Myxococcota bacterium
ATTACTCTGAATCTTGCGATCTGGGTGCTGCTTCTCGTTGTGCTTGGATCGGCAAAATTTCTGTTGCCGCCGTTTCGCGGAGGGATCGATTCGTTACTTGCCCTCGTCTATCGCGCCGCAGTTCGGATCAATGATCTGTGGCTTCGGGGTGTGATGGGAATTTCTTGGGACCGTCCGGAGGCAGGCGTTGCGAAGGATGAGGTTTGCATCGTTCTGTCGAACCATGCGTCCTGGTCCGACATTCTGATTCTGCAGAGCGTGATCTCACTAGATGGGCCCTTGCTTAAGTTTCTGAGCAAACGAGAGCTCGTCTTTATCCCGATCTTCGGAGTCATCTTCTGGGCATTCGACTTTCCGGCCCTTAGGCGAGGTACGAAAGGCGCCATGGATGAAGCGACTCGAAGGCGCATGGATGCCGAGGCGCTGGATGCTGCCTGCGATGCGGTGCGAGAACATCCTGCCGCGATGATGGTCTTTGCGGAGGGGACCCGCTTTAGCGAAGAGAAGCGTGAGTCCATGTCGTCTCCGTACCGAACGCTCCTGCCGCCTCGGGTTGGCGGCTTGGCGTCGATTCGCGAAGCGCTCGCGGAGGACGCGGATATTCTGTTGGACGTGACGCTCGCCTACCCAGAGGAGGCTTCGTTTTGGCTATTCCTGTCGGGGCGCGTAAAGACGGTCGACGTTGTGATCGATCGCATTCCTCTTGAGACGGTGCCTTCTTCGCGAGAAGGCCTGATTCCCTGGCTCAGTGATCGGTGGCAGCGCAAGGCGGCCCGGATCGAGGTGTTTCGTGGGGGAACTCGCTAATTTTCCCGCGACGCCGAATTCGATGATATTAGGAGATAGAGTGCAGCCGGCTGGCCTTCCTCCCGTGCGACCTTGGGATCAAGCGCCGCGCTAAATGTCTGCGTCATAGAACATCTCCTGCCCCCGCCCGCCATTCTGTCGCGTTCGGCGCATGTCGAATAGGGGCTGCGAGTTTATCTCTCAGGGAATTCGGATTTAATCCGTGGGCATACACCCTCTTTCATCCCAGACCCCTTCCCCTTGAGCTGAGTTCAGTATCGTGTGCTCTCGCCCATGAGCCGAATGGAAGACCCGTCACGCTTATGAAGAGCACGAAGAGAAGGAAGCGTCGGTGCCGGTAATCGGATGCCACCATTGTGATGCGGTCTGCGATGAACCCGACGTCCCGGATGGGGGTGCGGCGGTTTGTATGCGATGCGGCGGGACGCTCTTCCGTCGCCAACGCCAGACCGTCGAATACACTCTCGCGCTCATCACCGCCGCCGCGATTCTTTTCGTTGTCGCAAACGCCTACCCCTTCCTTTCATTCGAGATGCAGGGACAGATCACCCAGACGACGCTCGTTTCCGGCTCGGTTGCGCTTTGGGAACAGGGACGTTATGCGGTGGCCGCACTCGTTTTCATGACGACGATCGTCGCCCCGGCGCTTGAGATCGGCCTCCTTTTGTACGTGCTTGCGCCGCTGCATTTCGGCCGTGCTCTTCCCGGTGCCGTTATCGCGTTTCGAGAGGTCGAGCGATTCCGTCCGTGGAGCATGATGGAAGTGTTCTTGATCGGGATTTTCGTTGCGGTCGTGAAATTGGCCGACATGGCCGACATCATCCCCGGAATTGCGCTTTGGGCGTTCGGCCTCTTGATCCCCACCCTCGCTGGCGCGGCATCGTTCTTGGATGCTGAAATCGTTTGGCGCAGAATCGGGGACCTCAAATGAGCGCTGCAACGACAGCCCCTGCAGGCCCCTATGCGCAGTGTCATACCTGCGAGTTGGTCGTCTCCGTGCCGTTGGGGCCGATTCATGGACTGGGATGCCCGCGATGTCGCACTGCGATTCATCGCCGTAAGCCGAATAGTCTCTCCCGTACGTGGTCGTTGCTGATCGCTGCGGTCATTTGTTATGTGCCGGCGAATATCTATCCCGTCATGGAAGTGACGACGCTCGGGCGGCCGCAAGCCGATACGATCCTTTCAGGCGTGGTCTACCTCTTCGTACACGGGATGTGGCCACTTGCGTTGATCGTCTTCGTGGCCAGCGTGGTCGTGCCGGTGCTAAAAATTGTGGCCCTCGGGTCTTTGGCGCTGTCGGTTCAGCGAGGCAGCCAGTGGCGCCCTCGTGATCGTGCGCGACTCTATCGGGTCGTTGAAGCGGTCGGTCGATGGTCGATGGTCGATGTGTATGTAGTGACGATCCTAGTCGCGCTGGTTAACCTCGGGTCGCTGGCGTCGGTTGAAGCGAAGCTGGGGGCCTTATTTTTTGGTGCGGTAGTGGTATTGACCATGTTCGCTGCAGAGAGTTTCGATCCTCGTTTGATCTGGGATCAGATGTTGACCGACGTGGAAGAAGGGGCAGGAGACGAAGATGGCGAATGATGAAGTGGGCAAGAGCGGCGGCGCGGCGCCTAGCGCGATTGTTCGTGAGAAAGCACGTCCTTCAATTGTTTGGCTGATCCCGCTGATCGCAGCGGTGGTCGGTCTCTACCTCGCCTACTGGGCTTGGTCGGAACAGGGCCCGCAGATCACGATCGTCTTCGAGAGCGCCGACGGCATCGTCGCCGGCCAAACAAAGCTGAAGTACAAAGAAGTTGATGTCGGCGTCGTCGAGACGGTTGAGCTGAACGAGGACCTTTCGCGGGTTCGGGTCACAGCGAGTATGGCGAAGGAACTCTCGGGCTTTATTACCGACGAGACGCGCTTCTGGGTCGTTCGTGCCGAGGTCTCTGCCGCCGAGATCTCGGGTGTCGATACGCTGCTCTCCGGCGCCTACCTGGCTGTCGATCCTTCGAGTGACGGAAAGCGGACTCGAATTTTCGAAGGCCTTGAGAAAGCGCCGGTCGTTCGCTCGGACAAGCCCGGCACACTCTTTCATCTGCGCGCTCAGGAATTGGGCTCCGTGGACGTCGGCTCGCCGGTCTATTACCGATGGCTAAATGTTGGACAGATCGCCGGCTACGAACTCGACGAAGCAGGAGAGTCGGTCAACGTCCAGGTCTTTGTCGAAGCGCCGCATGATGATCGGGTTCGCTCCACGACCCGCTTCTGGAATGCCTCCGGCCTAGATGCCGTGGTCACTGCAGAGGGTGTCCAGATCGACACGCCTTCACTGATGTCCATGCTGGTCGGCGGTATTGCTTTTGAAACGCCGGCCACGGTCACTGTCGCGCAAGATGTTACGGAGAACATGATCTTCGAGCTCTATCCGAACAAGCAGGCCACGCGGCAACCACGTTATTCGCGTAAGAGCCGCTATCTGCTCTTTTTCGAGGACTCCGTATCGGGCCTGGTACCCGGTTCGCCGGTCGAGTTTCGCGGGATCAAGTTGGGGGAGGTCCTAGACGTCGACATCGAACTCGATCTCGATACGAATGAGTTTCGTATTCCGGTGGTCATTGAAATCGAGCCGGAGCGACTCGGCATGACGGGCCGTGACATCAAAGTCAATCAGGCGAGCGTGATTAAGAGCATGGTCGCGCGAGGCTTCCGTGCGCGACTAGCGACGAATAACATTATCACGGGTCAGAAGGCGGTCGCCTTCGATTTCGTTGAGGGTGCAAAGCCTGCGGAAATTCAATTCGGTCGCGGCTACCCGGTGCTGCCGACGGTCTCGGGTGGGCTTGATGCCATCACGGAGCGCGTGACGCGCATTGTTGATCGCATCGATAAACTTCCGATCGAATCGATCGGGGAGAATCTCGACCGTGTCTTCGCGAGTCTTGCGGAAACCTTGGTTTCGGTTGAGGCCCTCACCGCGTCGGCGAATACGGATCTGTTGCCGACTATGACGGCTTCCCTCGAGAAGCTCGAGTCGACGTTGGCCTCGGCCGATGCACTGATCGCACCGGATTCTGCGATGGCGCAGGAACTGGAAACACTGGTCGTTGATCTCGCGGGCGCAGCCGAATCTCTACGGTTGCTCGCGGAGCGGCTCGAAGAACATCCGGAAGAGCTGCTCAGGGGGAAGACCGAATGATTCGCCAACTCAAAACGCGTCGTGCAAACAGAGGCTCGTTGGGTCTCGGGTTTCGAGCATCAATGTTAGTTTTCGTCGTTGCGCTGACCGCCGCATCATCCGTCGGATGTCTCGGCCGAAGTCCCGCGGTTGAACATTTTATTCTCGGTTCCGGAGCCGTGCCGGACGCCTCTCTCGATTCGGGCAGTGCTGTTTCTATTTTGATCGGTCCTGTACGGCTTCCCGCCTATCTAGATCGCCCGCAGCACGCGCGCCTCCGGGCCAGTGGCCAGGTCGAACTCGATGAGTTCACGAGGTGGCTAGGCGGATTCGAGAAAAATTTCCTGCGCGGACTCGAACTCGAAGTCGCGCGACAGACGGGCTCGGCTCGCGTGAGCACTCATCCTGCGAAGGCACCGTTTCCCTTTGATGTGAAGGTGCGGCTTCATATCGACGATCTGGTCGTTGTGGATGGCCAGACGCTTCGGGTCAGGATTCGTTGGGCGATGGTTCGAACGGGCAGCGAGACTCCTGCGGAGCTCTATGCGATGGACGAGTCGATTGCCCTCGCGAGCGACTCGAATGAAGCTGTGGTTGCGGCGCACGATGCTGTGCTCGCGGATCTGGCGGGGCGAATTGTCGCAGCGATCGAGCGTTAGTCCGCTTTAGATTGCCTTAGGCCGCTTTGGCGTGGATTTTCCGGTGGAACTGCCGGTCGCAGCCGATTGTACTGCGGCTGACTGGCCGTATCGCCTCTTGACCGGCGGCTGCATGACGCACATGGTTGGCGGGAACTAGACTGGATCTATTCCGGAATTCCGTGCGAGCCCGCGCTTGAGGCCGAAGATGGAGGACTTCATGACCGAAGAATCCGATGAGCAGGCGAAGCCTAAGACGTTCAAAGAGAAGCTGGTGCATGAAGTGCGCACGCATCCCTTTGGCTACTCGGTTGTTGCAGTAGGGCTCGTGGCAGGTCCGATTTTGGCCATGATGATCTTCCCCGAGGCTCCACCCGCTGCCGCTGCGGTCGGCGGACTTTGCTTCGGAATCTACGCCGCGATCAGCAGCGTTCCTCAGAAATTTCTGTAGTCGCATGCCGCCTACATAGACAATTTTCGCGGTGAGCGATCGTCCGGTCCTCGCCTGCGTCCGACACGAGATAGATAAATAGAGGAGAGAAGAATGAGTTCCCCCGCGACCGAAGGTGTCAAAGCCTGGCATAACTATGTCCGAAACGTGAGCGGCGAAGCCCTCGATAAATTGCTTGCGGATGATGTTGTATTCCAGTCTCCGGTCGTACATACGCCCCAAGTAGGTCGCGATATCACGAAGCTCTACCTCCTCGCGGCTTTCAACGTCTTTCCCGGAGAAAAGAAGGATGGCGGCGAAAAGAAGAGTGAGGAGTCGAAGTTCCAATACGTTCGCGAAGTCGTGGGAGATCATGACGCCGTACTCGAGTTCACGACTGAAATAGATGGCATTAAGGTCAATGGCGTGGACATGATCAAATGGAACGACGATGGCAAGATCGTCGATTTCAAGGTGATGATCCGCCCGCTCAAGGCGATCCAGAAGGTGCACGCGCAGATGGGTGCCATGCTCGAGGCTATAAAGAAGTAGGGCGGTCCCTACGGTCCTCCAACGGTTCTTAGAGCCGAAAAAACAGCGAAGAGGCATTGGGCTCGCCTGCGGCTATGTTCACCAGCGATGTCGCCACCTCGCCGCCGCTACGAACTCCGCAGGAACGATCTTAATGAACGGATCGAGGAACTGATCGATGCCGCTTCGCGGGAGTCATCTTCTCCCGAAGATATCGAGCTCGTCCGGCAGCTGCTGACGACGAGTGTCCATCTTCTCCGCGATGGCACTTCTCGTGCCGAGTTGAAGCTCGTGAACAGCGCGCTTAAGGAATTGCGGCACGCATTTCGCGTATTCAGCCCACACTCGGAGAATCGTAAGATCGCGGTCTTCGGGAGCGCGCGTACGGATCCGAAGCATCCCGATTGGGGCAATGCCTTCGAGTTTTCCGAGCGACTCGTACGTTCCGGGTGGATGGTGATCACCGGCGCGGGCGACGGAATCATGGGCGCGGCACAAGGCGGTGCGGGCCGCGATGCCTCCTTCGGCGTCAATATTAGGCTTCCCTTTGAACAGTCCGCGAATGAGACCATCGCCGGCGATCCGAAGCTGATCAACTTCCGGTACTTCTTCACGCGCAAGGTCGTCTTCGTGAAGGAAGCGCATGCGATCGCGCTCTTCCCCGGCGGCTTCGGTACCCACGACGAAGGCTTCGAGGCACTTACCCTGATTCAGACGGGAAAGAGTGAGATCGTTCCCATCGTCTTCATCGATGAACCGGGCGGCCGCTATTGGAAGGACTGGCTGGAATACGTCGACACCCACCTTCGCGAGCGAGGCTTGATCGACGCCGACGACATGAATCTAATTCACGTCACCGACTCGGTCGACGAAGCCGTGGCCGAGATCGCAGGCTTTTACCGCAACTACCATTCGAGTCGTTTCATAGGCGACCGTCTCGTGATGCGGCTGCATGTCGCGCCTTCCGACGAACAGCTCGTGGCGTTGAGCAAAGAGTTTGCGCCGCTGCTGACGTCCGGTGTGATCGAGCGGACGGATGCTTTGCCCGAAGAAGAGGGCGAGGTCGATCATTTGCCACGGCTGCGATTGCACTTCAATCGCAAGAAAGTCGGGCTACTTCGTGGCTTGATCGATCGCCTCAACGAGATTGCGGAAGAGGCGGCTCCGCCACGGGACGCCCGTCGTCGCGAGATCTTCGAAGTGCCGCTGCCGGAAGCTCAGGAAGACGCGGAATCCGAAGAGGACGAGTAGGCCCGAGGGGCCAATGCTTGGCGTAGAGATCGGCTTTAGGCTGCGGCGAAAGCCGCTTCTGCGATCTAGGATGGGGGGCCGCTCGTGTGCGGTGACTAAACCTATCCAAGGAACGAGAACGATGTCTGCAGCCGAAGAAATGAAGATCGATCTGCTCGATCGCGACCTGTACGAGGGCGACCCCGAACCGACCTACGCCTGGCTTCGCGCGAATGCGCCGGTCTATTGGGACGAGATCAACGAGATTTGGGGCATCTCTCATCACGCTGATATCGTGTCGATCTCTCGTGACCCGAAACGTTTCTCGAGTGCGGAAGGCTCCCGTCCGAATACGCCGGGCTCCGGTTCGATGATTGATAATGACGATCCGAAGCACCTCGCTTTCCGTCGCATCTTCCAAAAGGACATCACGCCGCGAGGCGCGAAGCAATTCGTGCCGCGGATCCAGCGGATCGTCGATGACATCTTTGACGGTCTCGAAGGGCGCACGGAGTTTGATCTTGTTAAGGAGATCGCGATTCCGCTTCCAGTTCGAGTCATCATTGAAGCGCTTGGACTGAAGGATGAGGACTGGCCACGTTATGCGAATATCGCAGAGACGACGATGGCCGGCGGCGGCGGGCCACGTTACGCCTCCGACGAATTAATGGCCATGGCGCAGGGTTATTTCGGGGAAGCTATGGGGGTCGCTGCGGATCGACGTGAAAATGGCCTCGGCGAAGATTGGTTCTCGAAGATCGTCGCTAAGTCCGACGAAGGCGATACAAAGCGCGATGACGTTTTGATCGCCTCTGAGTCTCTTCTGCTCCTGAACGGTGGCAGTGATACGACGCGGCACGTGATCGCAGGCGGGACGCTCGCTCTGCTCGAAAACCCGGACCAATTGGCCCTGCTTCGGAATGAGCCGGAGCGCATGCCTGATGCGATTGAAGAGATGATCCGCTGGGTTAGTCCGCTCCTTAATATGAGCCGAACAGCTACCTGTGACGTGGAAATGCACGGACAGACGATCAAGTCCGGCGATCAGGTGCTCTTGATGTACGCCAGCGCGAATCGCGATGAGGCTGTCTTTCCGAATCCGCAGAAGTTCGACATTACGCGACACCCGAACCCTCACGTCTCATTCGGGATCGGCACGCATTTCTGCATGGGAGCCAATATTGCTCGGCTCGAACTTCGCTGCACCTTCGAAGCGATTTTGAATCGGTTGCCGAATCTCGAGCGAACGACGAAAGGCATGCCGCCTAAGAACGCTCCCGCTTTTGCATGCGGCCTGCGAACGTTGCCAGTCCGCATTCGCCCCGAATAACAGCCCGTCCGGGAGTTCGTCATCGACTCCAGGTTGCCAAGCGATAGGCCGCGATAGCACTCCGCGTCCGGCGCACGAAAGGAAATAGGATGGGCAAACGATCCGCCGCCCTCGTCGGGTTCACCGAGTGGGCCCCGCAACGGAAATGGGACCAACCCATGTTCAGCATGGAGGCCTGCGCAAAACTCGCCTCGGAAGCGCTCGCCGACGCTGGGATCGACAAGGGTGAGGTCGACGGGCTCGTGATTGGCGGCCTTCAGGAGTCGCCGCTTTTTCCACCACTGGCACTCGCTGAATATCTGCAGATCCAGGCGAATTTCGGTGAAGTCGTAGACATAGGCGGCGCGAGTTCCGCGGGAATGATTTGGCGTGCGGCGGCGGCGATCGAAATTGGTTTGTGCGAGACGGTCCTCGTTCTGGTGCACTCGACTCCGGCTCCGGTCGAATCCGGCGGTGACGCGGCGAAGATGATCATGCCGCCCTATCTGATGGGAGACGCTTGGGGCTCGCCGCAGGGGCAGTTCGATATTCCCTATGGCTTAGTGGCCGCGGCGCCCTCCTTCGCGATGGTTGCGCAGCGATATATGAGCCAATACGGCGTTGCGCCGGAAACCTTGGCGAAGATCGCGGTGGATGAACGCAATAGCGCGCTCAAAAATCCGAAGGCCGTCTTCAAGGACAAGCCGATTACCATCGATGATGTCCTCGCATCGCCCATGGTCAGCGATCCCGTTCACCTCCTCGAAATGGTGATGCCTTGCTTCGGCGGCGGCGCGGTGGTTCTGACGAGTGCTGAGCGTGCAAAGAAAGCGAAGCATCGTCCTGTGTTCTTGACCGGCTACGGCGAGCGCATTAGTCACAAGACCGTGAGCTACATGGATGATTTGACTGTGACCCCCGCGAAGCCTGCCGCGGACAAAGCCTTTGGAATGGCGGGCATCGATCGCTCGGCGATCGACTTCTGCTCCTTCTACGATTGCTTCACGATCACCGTATTGATGACGCTCGAAGATGCCGGCTTCGTTAAGAAGGGGCAGGGGGGTGCTTTCGTCGAAGAACACGATCTGAGCTTCTCCGGCGACTTCCCGATCAACACCCACGGCGGCCAACTCGGTATGGGGCAAGGCGGGGCCGCAGGTGGGCTATCCCACGTGATTGATGCGCTTACGCAAATTCAGGGTCGCGCCGAAGACCGGCAGTTGGCCAAGGCGGACACCGCATACGTGACGGGCGTTGGCGGCCTGATGGCTTCGAACGTCGGCCTTGTGATGGAGGGCGCCTAGCATTATGCGTGTTGAGCAACCCTTCGCAGAAAATGGCCGGCCGATTCCTCGGCGTACGCCGACGAGCGCCCCCTACTTCGATGCCGCACGAGAAGGTAAGCTTCGGCTTCAGGAATGTCCTCGTGACGGCTTCTTCTTCTATCCCAGAAGCCGATGCCCGAACTGTCTTGAGGATGATTGGTCCTGGAAGGACGTGAGCGGTCGCGCGGAAATTTATTCGTACACGATCGATCGCATCGGTCTCGACCCGGCACAGCGCGCGCGCGTGCCCTACGTGGTGGCGATCGTCGAACTCGAAGAAGGGCCGCGCCTCACGACGAATATTGTCGATTGTGAAGTAGGCGCCGTCTTCGTGGGAATGCCCGTCCATGCGACCTTTGAGGATCTTGGCCGCGAAACCCTTATCCATTTCAAGCCTTCGGCCTAATGCGCCAGAATTTTCAGGAGACGACATGAAGTTCGTGATTTCGGCAGCCTTTCAACCGCCGGAGCACCTTGTTCCGATCGCGATCGCGGCGGATGAAGCCGGCTATGAGGCGATCGCTTCCTCTGATCATGCGGTCTATCCGGAGACACTCGATACGCCGTACCCCTACACGGAAGACGGCGTGCGTCGCTACGACGAGACTTCACATTTTCCGGATCCGTGGGTTTTGGCAGGCGCGCTCTCGAGCGTGACGAAACGCCTTCGATTCACAACTAACGTTTACGTCCTACCTATGCGCAATCCGTTCATGGCCGCCAAGCAGATTGCGACAGCGGCGGCGCTTTCGAATGATCGCGTCACGCTTACGATCGGGGTGGGTTGGTCGAACCTAGAATTCAAGCTTGTAGGGCAGGAATTCAAACGCCGCGGCGCGCGAACCGATGAGATGCTTGAAGTGATTCAAAAGGCGCTCACCGGAGAGTGGTTCGAACATCACGGCGAGTTCTATGATTTCGATCGTTTGAAGCTGACGCCGCCGACTCCGACGAAGCCGATTCCCGTTTGGGTCGGCGGGATTTCAGATTTCGCACTTCGTCGTGCGGCGCGCAATGACGGCTGGCTCTCCGACTTGCAGACGAGCGCCGAGATCATCGAGTGCATCGACAAAGTCCGCGCCTATCGCAAAGACCTCGGCCGGAGCGACACCTTCGACGTGATGGCGAGCGCAAGTGATGCCCACGGCGTGGACGGCTACCAAAAGCTGGGCGACGCCGGAGTGAACCACATTCTCACTATGCCATGGGCCTTCTACCACGGACTGACCGAGGATCTGGACAAGAAGATCGATGGCATCAAGCGCTTTGCAGATGACGTGATCACGAAGATGAGCTGAATTCAGCAGGCCTTATTGTCGGGGGCCGTCCCTGCGGTTTTTACGTGGTCGGTTGGCTGCAGCGATCTCCCGTAAGCGCTTCGACGTTTCACTGGATCACCACGGCGATCGCCGAGGATCACTGACCGCCGAAAGTGAGCTTCGCAAAGGCACTGTGATGCGATTGCGGCTGCCTCGCTCCGCGTCGTGAGGCACGCCGGATTGTATGTTCGGCCTCTTCTGATGGGATGACTTGTTCGGCTAAGTCTGTGACGGAATTTCTTCGGGCTTCCACTTACCTTCCATCGCCATAGCGGGCAGCCACGTCTCTACGAGCTTTCCGTTCTCGACGCGAAAGGTCTGAACCCAATCCCATTGCATCGAGTTGTTGATTTTCCAGGATCCGATCGCCGTTACGAAATCGCCTTCGGCCATCAAGAAATATGAGAAGTCAGAGATTTTCCACTGACCCGCGACCGGGAGGAGTTCGTCGCGATACTCCTCGGCAGTGACGACTCTTGTGCCGCGAACGTCGTGCCGCTTGTAGTTCGGCCCGGCTAGCTCCGGAATTTTTTCGAAAGCCAGGTTTGACCACATCTCGTCATACCACCGCCGCATGAGGGCCTTGTTGTCTTCTTCTTTGCTCATTGGAATCAAGCTCCTTGGCTGAATAGTTCTCTCTGGGCGGCCGCCGCGCCGAGAGGCGTTCGCTCCTGGACCGCCGCAGAGATCCAGGAGCATGCCATATAATACGAAGGGGAAATGCGCGTTGGCGGGTGCCGTTTCGATGTGCCCGCCGAATCTCGCGTATGACTACATCCTCGTCGTTCTGACTCGCGGGGCCCGCATCCTGCCCCCTGTGTCTGTCGCCGTTTCTGGCGATGCGACTGCTGAGGCGGCTGATGGTGCGTCTATGAGTTGGGCTCTTCGCGCTGGATAGGGAAGGCGTCCATGTAGTTGCCGAAATAGTCGTACATCTCGTCGCGGCTGATTCCAAAATCTCCTTCGAGGTCGTAGACGATCTTGCCGTGGCGGCCGCGCGGATGGGTTTCGATGTAGTGATCGATTTCCGCACGGGTTTTAGGCGTCATCGGCAAGTCGGCGCGTTCGTAGATGCGCTCGAGAGTCGCGCGGTCATCCTCCATGAACTCGTGAAAATAGACGTGCTCAGTCCGGCCTTCGGGCAGCGAGTCTTTGTCGCGAACGATGCCGTCGAGGAGCAACTTCTGAAGGAGCTGTGCGTGCGGAACGACCTCGTCGAGTTTTATGGGCTGGCGAGACATGCGCGCGGCATACACGGTCATGCTGATCCAGGAAGTGAAAACCGAAACAGGATCGCGATGGGTGCAGACGAGAGTGGCGTCCGGGAAGACATCCATAAGTGCTGGGATGAAGCCGAGATGCTGCGGGCTCTTCAGGACCCATCGATCCTTGGGCTCGAGGAATTGCAGTGCCTTGAGGGCGCGCTTCAGGAACGCATAATGCGGGCGCTGGTCCTCCGCGAAATAGCCTTCCATCCATTGGGTTATCGGCTGGGGCGTCGCGAGCAAGAGTGTTGATAGACACATGTTCTGAAGCTCGACCTCCTCGTGGATGCCATCATTCGGAACGTCATACATGTTAGTCATAAGCGGGATCAACAGCTCAAGTTGGTCCATTCCCACCTGGCCGTTGGCGATTCTGTCGTCGGGGTCCGCGCCGGTCCGCGCCGCAACGCTCGGGATGGGTTCCTGCGATTCCCACCTGCGCAGCGCGCGTAGCTGCGAATCCGCGCCGATCAGGTTGAGCATGTGGGAGGTACCGGATCGCGGAAGCCCCGCGATGATCAGGGGGCGCTCGATTTCAATCTCGTCGATTTCGGGATGGGCTTTGTAAAGCGCTTCCAAGCGGGAGCGCTGAATGAGATAGCGCTTGAGGCTATTGAAGGTGCCGAACTGTCCCATCCTCGTGTAGTTCGAATCGGCGAGAACGTGCTCAATATAGTGGCCGAGCCGCTTATTCCAATCCTCGTCCTCGAAGACGGGGACATCGGATTCATCGCGGGCCGCCTGGACGACCCCCTCGACCGTGAGGTCGAAGGGGACGTGCTCGATCATCGAAAAGGCAGCGGTCGCGGCCTCCGAATGCTTCGGTTGGAGAAAGTCCTGGATCCGAATTGTTTCAGGAGCCGCACTTGCCGACATGATGTTATGCAGCCCCCATCTTGGCGAAGACTTCTTCGGTGGGTTCGATCATGCGCTCGTAGGTCGCCTGAATGACATCGTCGTCAACGTCGAATACGACCTTGGCGCCTTCGGGGCCAACAGCATCTTCCTTCATGCACTGGGGCATCTTGTCGTCGGCTTTGGTCCAGCCGGCGCGCTTGTTGAATTCCCATTCGTCTGCGAGGCATTGCCAGGTGAGGTCTAGGAAGCGCTCGCGGGTGATCTCCTCGCCGAAGAACGCGGAGTAGAACTCGCGGATCTGCTCCATGTTAGGCATCAAGAACATGCAGAATCCCGAGGCATCGATCGACGCGTTGATATGCTGCTGCTCCTGGGACAGTCGTGCGAGCTGGTCGGGAGTGGCTCCGGGGTTCACGACGAGCCCGGCCGTGTGATCGGCGCCCATAGCACTCGTCACGTAGGTGACGCCGGTTGCTTTGAGCGGCCGCGGGTCCCAGGCAGGAATCGCCTGTCCGTGGACCGTCGGGATCCGGTGATGGCCGGTGGCTTTGCCGGTCGCGTCTGCGCCGTGCCCAATCATGTCGGCTCGTTCGCTGCCCGTAGCGACTTCCGCGATCAGCTTCTCCATCGCTTCGTTGTCGCCCCATTCCATGCCGCCGGAATCCATCAGGATACCGATCGCAGCTCCGGTCTCGATCGTGTCGAGCCCGACCTCGTCGCAAAGGCGGTCAAGGGAAGCGACCTTGTCCCAAGTGTCGACTGCGCAGTTCGCCCCAAGAAGCGTCAGCGTTTCAAACTCGAGGGCAGAGGTCTTGTAGTTGCCGTCGACGTCGTGCACGACGTTTGAGCACGAGACGATGCAGCCCGTCATGCAGTTATGCATGCCGCCGCCGCGTTCTTCGAAGCTCGCGATGATCCCTGTTCCCGTGAGGGTTGCAGCATCGGGGCTCTGGCCCTCGACGCGGTTTTTGTAAGGGAAGGTGTGCAGCATCTGGGCCATGTCGACCGAAGGACTCGTGCCGTATTGCATGGGCTGCGGGCCACCGAGATAGGTCTTCGACATTCCCTTGCAGAGCGCCATGAAGGCCTTCTTGTCCGCGCCGTGCCTAACGCCCGTCTTGCCGGCGTCGACAGCGACGTACTTGAGTCCCTTTGCGCCCATGACGGCGCCGAGTCCACCGCGGGCTGCGTGACGTGCCGGGCGCCTTTCGTCATCTTGGTCCGTGCAGCAGACCGAAGCGCCGCGCATCATCCGCTCACCCGCCGGTCCGATCGAGACGAAGGATGCGTTCGCGGTGTAGCTCTTCGCGAGATGCTCGATGAGTGCGTAATTCCACATGCCCTTGCAGTCGGGGACTTCCTTGATCGAAACCTCGTCGCCTAATACATCGAGTGCATAACGCGCTTCGCGATCGGCTGGCTGGCCGGAAACAATGATCACGCGGAAGCCGAGCTTCATCATGTCCTGGGCGGGGTTGCCACCGGCATTCGCTTCTTTGATGCCGCCCGTGAGGGGGCTCTTGCCGCCGACGGACATGCGGCCTGAAGTCGGGGCTGCCGTGCCGGAAAGTACGCCGGGGGCTAGGACGAGCAAGTTGTCGGGGCCGAGGGGGTCGCAGGTCGGTTCGCATTCTTCCACGAGGATGCGCGCGGAAAGCGAACGGCCGCCGAGCATTTTCCACTTATCGGGGAAGTCCTCGACGGTTGCCGTTAGGTTCGTCATGTCGACTCGAATTAGCTGATCACCCATGGTGACGGTCTCCTCTTGTTTGGTTCCTGAACGTAAGCGGGATCCGCGGTGACTTCAGTCCGGATGAGATGCGCAGGGCGCAGACCCACGAGGGGTCAAAATTCATCCGGGCTAATGCCGCGAAAACGAAGTCCTCCATGATGGAAAGGTCGAGCCGAGGCGTCAATCGTCTTGTGGTTGCATTCTTTCGTTTCTGAGACTGGGTTTCTCGTGGCCGGAGAGCGGAAAGGGCTATCGTCGGGCGTCTCAATTACCCGTTGTCGTGCGCTCGATCCGAGGAGTTTCGCGTTGGAATCGCTGCCCGAATTCGCAATGATGATCGAGGCCCTCAAAGCCCCGCTGGCCGTTGAGGGCTGGCTTCTGATCGCATTCGCGGTGGGCTTGTTGCACGCCTTCGACGCCGATCATGTCATGGCGCTCTCCGTTTTTGCTACGGAGGAGGCCACAGAAGAGGCCTCAGAAGAGCCGCGGGCCAGTGAGGCGATCCACTCATCCGCCAGAGGCGGCGTGAGTAGAGGCATGAATAGAGACGTGCCGCGGGGCCTTCGCATTGGGCTCCGGTGGGCTCTGGGGCATGGCGTTGTCTTGATGTTGGTCGGCGCGGTCTTTGTGGTCCTAGGCCAGTCGATGCCCCAGGCTTGGAGTCAGGTTGCCGAGCGCGTGGTGGGCGGCGTGATGATTTTATTGGGAATCAGTGCGCTGATTCGACTTTATCGACAGCGCAGCCACGTCCATTTTCACCAGCACGATGGCTTGCGGTCTCACGCGCATTGGCATTCCCATCAAGGTGAAGCGGCCCACCCCGGGCGAAATCGCCACCAGCATGAGCATGTGCCAGCGACGCATGGGCCGTCTCTTATAGGCGCGCTTCACGGACTCGCGGGGTCGGCGCCCATCTTGGCCCTCTTGCCAGCCAGCGCTCAGTCGCCGGCGCGGGGCTTCACCTATCTACTGCTATTTGGGCTGGGCGTCGCGGTCGCGATGGCGGTTGCGAGTGGTGCTATGGCCTATGTCGCGGGATCGCTGAGCCGTTCTAGGCGCAAAAATGCGTTCACCGGGATGCGCTTGGCGAGTGCGGCGGGCTCGATCTCGATCGGTCTTTGGCTCGGGCTCGGCGGCTGACCGCCGGTCCGAAGAACATCGGGTGCGGACGGGGCGCTGGATGCGATGATTCCTCACCCGCGAGCGTCGAGAACAAGGCCTTGTCCGCGATCGGGAAATCTAAATCACGCGTCGGACTCGGCGCGGCGAAAATGAGCGGTCATCAACATCAACGTCAGCATCAGTAGAAGAGGTTCGAAGCGAGATGTCCGAAGTACCGAATTTCGACCAAGCCATCGCGGCCCTAACGACTGCCGAGGGCTCGCCCTTTGAGATCGCTGAACGCGAGATCGACGGTCAGACCCTCAAGGTCTTCAAGAATATTCAGAGCTCTTTGCGCCAGGCCTTCGATGAATCGCGGCTGCACGGCGACAAGACCTTCCTCGTTTATGAAGACGAGACCTGGACCTTTTCGCAGGTGATGGCGCGGGTTGATGAAATTGCCGACGCGCTCGTGAATCGGTACGGCGTGGCGAAGGGTGACCGCGTTGCGATCGCCATGCGGAACTACCCCGAGTGGATTTTTACGTTCGCCGCGGTGACTTCCGTCGGCGGAATCGCCGTCTGTATGAATGCTTGGTGGACAGCGGAGGAGATGGCCTACGGCCTCGAGGACAGCGGCGCCAAGGTGTTGATGGCTGACATCGAGCGCGCACGAACGGCCGAGGCTTCGCTCGCAAAGTTTGGTGTAAAGGCGATTTGTGTTCGTCATGAGGGTGAACTTCCGGCGGGCGTCGATCGTTTGGAAGACGTGCTGACGGCTGGGGCCTCCATGCCTGCCGTCGAAGTGAACGAGGGCGACGACGCGACGATCCTCTACACGAGTGGTACGACGGGTTTTCCGAAGGGTGCGGTTTCGTCGCACTACGCGGTTCTGAATGCGCTTCGGGCCTTTGCTTGTCGAGCGATCGTCGGCGCCATGACGCAGCCGCTGAAGGAGCCGAATCCCTTCGATGCGTGCTTTATTCTTGCGGTCCCGCTCTTCCACGTGACCGGACTCGTCCCTGTCATGATGTCCTGCTTCGTCAACGGCATTAAGCTGGTGATCATGTACAAGTGGACGCCGGAGCGCGCGCTCGAGTTAGTCGAACGTGAACGCGTCACGCAATTCGTGGGCGTGCCCACTATGACCATCGACCTCTTGGAATCTCCGGACTTCGAATCGCGGGATACTTCGAGTCTCGCTTCGGTCGGCGGCGGCGGCGCCCCGGCCCCGCCGGAGATGGTGAGCCGCGTCGATAAGAGCTTCAAGCGCGCTCGCCCGGGTCTTGGTTATGGCATGACCGAAACTAACGCCTACGGTCCGCAGAATAGTGGCGATGACTATATTCGGAAGCCGCGCAGTTCTGGGCGCGCGGTGCCGATTCTCGAAGTGAAATGTTTCGACGGAAATATGAATCCCCTCGGACCCGGCGAAGTCGGTGAGATCTGCTTCCGCGGACCGAACCTGATCCGCGGCTATTGGAACAAGGCTAGCGCGACGGCGGATACGATCGTCGACGGCTGGCTGAAGAGCGGGGATCTCGGGCGCATCGACGAGGAAGGTTTCGTCTTCGTCGAGGATCGCGCCAAGGACATGGTTCTTCGCGCTGGCGAGAACATCTACTGCGCCGAAGTCGAAGCGGTGATCTACGAATTCGAAGCTGTTCACGAAGCAGCGGTCTTCGGGATGCCCCATTACCGGCTCGGCGAAGAAGTGGCCGTCGCGATCATGACCAAGAGAGGGCATACCCTCGATGTCGATGCGCTGCTCGAGCATGTCGCGACCAAGCTCGCGAAGTTCAAGATCCCGACGATCGTGGAGTTGTCGGATGAACCGCTGCCGCGAAACGCGTCCGGGAAAAT
>JASDVF010000062.1:31527-66241 GCA_041440805.1 Myxococcota bacterium
CGACGATCGTGGAGTTGTCGGATGAACCGCTGCCGCGAAACGCGTCCGGGAAAATACTGAAGAAGGATATTCGCGACACGCTCGTCGCACGCCGAGAGTAGACACGGCTTGGCTGGTCGGCCAGCGTGTTGCCTGATCAGATGCGCGTCGTCACCGAGCGCGTTCTTCCCGGCGAACTCTCAGCCCGTGGTGTCGCGGATGATGAGGGGATTCGTTCGCGCCTAGCGACTCGTGTGGGTTTCGTTGATTCAGGCGGTGTCGCCGAATCCCCGGCGAAGTGTTCTGCAGGCTCGGCGGCTCCTAGAGCCTTGCGTGTTAGGGCTCTTTGCTTCGCGTGGCCCGCATCTCGGTGTAAGTGGCGCTTCGTAGTGCTTTAGCCGACATCCAGGTGCGCGATCACAGGCGCGTGATCGGATGCTGTTAGGCCATCCTTCTTTTTTCGGAAGTCGCGGTCGATTTCAACCTTGCGAAGCCGTTTGACGACCGCTGGCGTTCCGAGCAGGAAGTCGATGCGGAGGCCGTGTTTGCGGTGGAACGAGCCACCGCGGTAGTCCCACCAGCTGAATGCCTGCGTGTCGGGCTCTCGCTCGCGGTAGAGGTCAGTAAGTCCAAGGTCGATGATGGCGGACATGCGTGCGCGCTCTTCATCCGTATGAAAGATACCGCCCGCGTGTGAAGACTCATCCCAGGTGTCGAGACTGGTGGGGACGATGTTGAAGTCGCCGCATAGAACGACGCTCTGATCTTCCGCAACGAATGCCGCCGCCCACTCCCTGAGCGAATCGAACCAGGTGAGTTTTCGTCCGTAGTCGTCGTGCTCGAGATTTTTTCCATTCGGGCAGTAGAGCGTCGTGAAGTCGACCGCGGCGTCGCCCTCACCGACCCGCGCGCGAATCAGGCGCGAACCGAATTCCTCCTGCCCCGGGAGACCGGACTCCAAATGCTCGATCGGCAGGCGCGAGAGGATCGCCACGCCGTTCCAGCTCTTCTGGCCGTGAGTCAGGCACTGATATCCGAGAGCCTCGAATTCGGCGAGGGGAACTTTTCCGTCCTCCATCTTGAGTTCCTGGAGGCCCACGACGTCGGGCTGGCGCTCTTCGAGCCACAGCTTGATGTAATCCATCCGTGCTCGGAGTCCGTTGATGTTCCAGGTTGCGATCTGCACAGCCAGCTCTCCTTCTTTTGCCTCGGAATTTGCGCGCCGGCCGCGGGTCTAGGACCCCCGTAAATTTGCCGGGAGGCGGAGCGTATCATGCAGTCACCCCGCCTGGGCGGCGGCGAGGGCTGTGAAGCCTTATTCTCCCACCGCCGCAATTGGGCGGTGGGAGGCGACATGGCGCTGTTCGGAAGTCTTGGAAAGAAGCTCGAAATTGTGAGTGCGGATGACGCCCTGCCGGGTCGCCTCGCGCGGATGCCCATTCCCACGACGCACGTCATCACGGGCGAACCGCTCGAAGCGGATTTTACGGGCTTCGGGCAAGTCATGGTTGCGATGGGTTGCTTCTGGGGCGTTGAACGAAAGTTCTGGGAAGCGCCCGGGGTGATCAGTACGTCCGTGGGATACCTAAACGGTATCACCCCGAATCCGACCTACGAAGAAGTCTGCACGGGCCGCACGGGACATACCGAAGCGGTGCGTGTGATCTTCGATCTCTCGGTTACAAACTATGAAGCGATGTTGATGCTGTTCTGGGAAAACCATGATCCGACGCAGGGGATGCGCCAGGGAAATGACGCCGGCACCCAGTATCGCTCTGGCCTCTACTACTACGACGATAAGCAGAAGAACCTCGTGCTTGCGTCCCGCGACGCGTACCAGAAAAAACTGACGGCGGCGGGTTTCGGTGAGATCACGACGGAGATCTGCGAGGTGCCCGAATACTATTTCGCCGAGGAATATCATCAGCAATATCTTGCCAAGAACCCTAACGGCTATTGCAGTTTAGCGGGAACCGGCGTGAGCTGTCCGATCGGCCTAGCAACGGACTGAACGGGTTCAGCCCGTTGCCTGATTCCTTCTGGTCTCGGTCCTGTTCATCTTGGTGACAGTGGTCGGCAGAGATTCGCTCGCGTGCGTAGGCATCTCTTTTTACTCAGTTGGGCGACGGTGAACAACGCCGCGCACGACGAAACTCAAGGTAGGAACATGGATCTGATTTTGCGTGAAAACGCATTTCTCGGCGAAACTCATATTGTGACCGGCGCCGCCCAAGGCATCGGATTTGCCGTCGCCGAAGCGCTTGCACGCCACGGCGCGCAGGTAGCGATGGTCGATCTCGACGCCGGCCGTCTCGAAGAAGCGAAAGCGAAAATCGAAGACGCCGCGATTTCCCCGATCATCGTACCCGCGAACGTCTCCAAAGAAGAAGACGTCGTGCGCGCCGTTTCCCAGGTTCTCGAAGTGAGTGATTGCATCAACGGAGTCGTGAACGTCGCAGGCATCACCCGCGATGCGCGAATCACGAAGAAGAGCTACGACGATTTCAATCTCGTGATGTCGGTTCATCTCGGTGGCACGTTCCTGTTTACGCGAGAGATCGCGAGCCAGCATTGGCATCCGCTCTTCAAGGCGAATGGAAACGAGCCCCTCGATGACGGCGTAAACCGGTTCATCGTCAATTTTTCCTCAGTCTCCGCCCGCAACGGCAACGTCGGGCAGGTCGACTACACCGCCGCGAAGGGCGCGATCGAGTCCGTTACCCGTACGACCGCTCGCGAATTCTCCGGCTACCGCGTGCGCGTCAACGCGATCGCGCCGGGCCCCGTGAACACGCCGATGCTCGCGGGCGTGCCGGAGCAGGGCATCGAGGCCATGAAGCGCTCGACGCTGCTGGGCAAGGTTGCGGAGCCCTCGGAGCTCGCCGCAACGGTCGTTGGGATGGTTTGTCCGATGATTTCCGGATACACAACGGGCCAGGTTTTCGCCGCGAACGGTGGCATGTACATGGCGTAAGTTGCCATGAATGGCTCTTAGATCCATCACACACGCATCGTAATTCGGGCGGATGACTTAGGTCCTCCGCCCGTTTTGCGTTGTGTACCGCAGACTAGTTGTCTGCGGACGAAGGCTCGGGGCAGGGTTCTAAAACGAGCAGCGCCTGGTTTCCGCAGCCCGGCGTGCTTTCGAAATGAAGCGTGCACCCGGCCGCGTCGGCAAGCTCCCGCGACTTGACCCACGCACTGAGTGCAGGATCCGTCGGGGTCTCCGCTGATCGGAGTCGCCGGAGATCGCGGGGCGAATAATGCGCGCCGGAGTCGTGGACTTCGAGAAAGACGCCCTGATACTTGCGCGCGGCGACGGCGCGCTGAGGGATCGGGTGGACTTCTGAATGATGACTGCGCTCAGCATTGAGGGCGCCGACTGCGATCGTGACGAATCGGTTCTCGTCGGCACATGCTTGGGTCAGTAATTCATAGAGAATCTCTGTGAGTTTCGTCGGGTCCATTTCGATCGTATCGATGAGGTGCTTTGGGGCGATGCTTTCGAACCCGAGGCAACTCATGAGGGGGGACCGGAAATGTTCGATCGCGTCGCGAACGACTTGCTGAAGCGAGCATGTTAGGCCTAGGTTTTGAGAGAGCGCCGCAGTCTTCGATTCATGCGAGAGCGGGGCATCGAACGTCCGTTTTTCGTCCTCTGCGATTGAAAACGAAGAGTCTCGGCTCGTCTGCGTGAGGAGCGGTTCGGAAGGCGTGACCTCTGGACCCGCGGGATGATTCGCCTCTCGCACGACGGCTACGAATCGGCTGATCTCTCCGTCTTCATCTCGAAGCGGTTCGACGTCGAGTTGCACGTCGAGCGTGCGCCCGTCGAGGGTGTCAAAAGGGAGCGCCACGGTACAGCTGCGCCCTTCAAGAAAGTGCTGCGCGACGAAGTCGACGAGCCCGACTTCAAGACCCGCCTGCGCCAAGAAATGGGTGATTGGCTTGTCGAGGGTTTCTGCCAGGGGGAAGCCGGTGAGGCGTGGCCAGGCGTCCCCCGCCCATTCGACGATGCCCGCGCGATTGCCCACCACGACCGCCTCGCCGTTGGCCAGGGCCTCGGGTCGTGTTCGCCTTGCGATAGCTTCTGCAAATGCCCGTGTCGTCGCTTTGCGGTCGCTCAAATCGACCCCCCAAGAAGCGCGCAAGCTAGCGCGAAAGAACATGAATTCCTCGAACGATCGTTCGTGGCGGGCGACCTCAGAAAGGTTCCGTGGAACCCCCGAACGGGGTCGCGGCACGGAGCAAGCAGGGATGTAGACTAAGCACTGGGTGAGGTGCGAGAGAGGTTCGATTTGGAGTCCAAAGAGCAACGCAAAGATCAAGGGCCCGGCGGTTTAGCGTCGGTTAGCGATGCCACGACAGAACCAGTTCCGGAGCCGCTGACCGGCAAGGCTGCGACCCAGGAGCGTATTCTGGCTGCTGCGTCTGAGCTTTTTCTCTCGCGCGGCTACGACAACACGACGATCGCGCAGGTCGCGACCCACGCCGAAGTTTCCCGAGCAACGGTCTTCTGGCATTTCAGCGATAAAGAGTCGCTCTTTCGGGAATGCTTCAACCGTCTTTGCGAGCCTTTTCGTGTATCGCTGGCGAGGGATCAATCTGGACTGCCTGCTGAGAAGCGGCTCACGGAACAAGTCGAGCTCTATCAGACCTTCGTCCTGGCCCATCGAGGCGATGTCGACGGCTTTATTCGCTGGGCCACGGAACATCCGAACTTTCGCGACTGGCTGACGCGCACTTTGCTCGATCTTCACAATCGTTTCGGGGGAGCACTGACCGAGACGATCTCGGAGATCGTGCCGCCTAATCACGATCCGCACGCGATCGCGATGGGCATTCTCGTGATGCTCGATGGCGGCGTCTTCTTGTCGTACTTCGACGAGTCGCCCCGCTCGATGGAAGGCCGTCGGGCCAGCGTTCAGGCGATCCTCGATATGATTCCGCGACGGGCGCAGGCTCGGTACTGACCCCTTTGGCCGGTCGCGCTCGTCTTGTCGGTGTCGACTCGATTCGAAAGGCACTCGATGAGGGCGTGAGTCTTGCGCGAGTACTCGTCGGCGAGGATGACCGATCAGTTGATGTGAGTGCGCTTGTGGTTGCGGCAGAGGCGGCCGGGGTTCCGGTTTCGCGAGAATCCGCACGTGAAATGCGTCGCATGTCGGAGTCGGATGAGCCGGAAGCCGCGCTGGCGGTGGCCGGGCCAGTCCTCCCTTCGACCCTCGACGAGCTGATGGAGAGTCCGGGCCTTGTGCTCGTTCTAGCGGGGCTTCGTTACCCGTCGAATGTCGGCTTCATTCTTCGCGCGGCGGAAGTGTCCGGGGCTGCGGGGGTCGTACTCGAGACGGCTTGGAAGGCAGGTGAGCGCGAGGAGGCGCTACGAGTCTCCATTCGTGCGGACCGGTTCCTTGCGGTGTTGGATGCGTCGGCAGAGCAAGCGGCGACCTCGGCGCGTGATGCAGGGCGACGAATCATCGCCGTCGAAACGAGTGGCGATGCGCTCCCGTGGACCACGGATTTCGCGCGTCCAGCTTGTCTCTTTCTAGGCAGCGAAACGGAAGGGCTTCCCGTCGCGGTGCTCGAGACGGCGGACGTGATCGTCCGCGTCCCTACGCGAGGGTTTATCCCGAGCTACAACGTGCAAGCTGCGACGAGCATGATGCTAGGCGAGTACCTACGCCAGACGGCGAACGCTAAGTCTTGAGCCTGGGCTCGTGTTGGCTTAGTCGTTGAGCGCGATGATCGCTTGGGCGCGGTCCAGGCGGTCGGTCGAGCCTTCCTTGATGCGCTTGCAGCGTCCCTCGAGATCGTTCATACGGCGACTAATCCACGAAGCGGCCAAGTCGAATCGCCGGGGATCCGCCTTCGCCTGTTTGAGGAGCTCGGCGCCCGCGATCACACTTGCGACGACTTCGGCAAGCGACTGGGCTGACATCATGGCGTAGTTGAAGTCCGCCAAGAGCGCGCCGGCAGCGCCAAGGATGAGGTTCATGCCCTCGAGGACCTTGTCGGCTTGTTCCTTGAGCTTGGGCTCATCGAAGGTTTTGAGTTCCTTCTCAAGGGACTCGAAGACGACGGTCAGTGCGCCCTTGCCGATCTCCTTGAGTGCGAAGGAGACCTGGATTTCTGAGGTGCCTTCATAGATGGTTGTGATGATCGCATCCGCATGCAGCTTGCCGACTTCGGATTCCGCCATGAAGCCGAGTCCGCCGTGGATCTGTATTGCATCGCGGGAGATCGAGTCTGCGGCCTCGGTGCCCATGTACTTGGCAAGTGGCGTGAGCAAGCGGATACGCGTCGCATTGCGCTCGGAGAGCGCCTCCATCTCGACTCGTTCACCGGCCGAGAATTCCGTTCCGCCATCACTTGCCCGCTTTAGCGCTTTGCTGATGGCGTGGTTCTGATCGACTAACGCACAGGCGCGGTAGAGCAAAGCACGGCTGCCTTCGAGCTCGAGGGTCATGCGTGCGAGGCGGTCCTTCATGAGCGGCTGATCCGCAATCGGGACACCGAACTGCACGCGATCCCGCGCGTACTGGAGTGCGACGCGGAGTGAAGCTTCTGCGATGCCGATACCCTGAGCCGCAACACCGAGCCGAGCGTTGTTCATGAGCGAGAGCATCGCCTTAAAGCCTTCGCCCTGCTTGCCAACAAGGAAGCCTTCAGCGTGATCAAAGTGAATTGCGGCGGTCGGGGAGCCATGAATGCCGAGCTTCTCTTCGAGGCGCGTGACGTGTACGCCATTCTTCTTGCCCGAGGAATGCGTGCGAGGGACGAGGTAAAGGGATAGGCCCTTGGTCGTGCCCTTGCTCTCGTCGTAGTTAGCGGCATCACGGGCTAGCACGAGATGAATTTCGCATCCGCCGTTCGTGATGAAGATCTTGTCTCCATCTATAAAGTGGCGATCGCCTTCGGTCGTGGCCTTTGTCTGAATTGCGCCGAGGTCCGAGCCGGCTTGGGGCTCTGTTAGGTCCATGGCACCCATCACTTCGCCGGAAGCGAAGCGCGGAAGGAACTCTCGTTTGAGCTCCTCGGATCCGAATGCTTGAATGTCTTCCGCGACGCCCGCTTGAAGGCCGAGAATGGTCATGAGGCCCGCATCGGCACGGGAAACCATTTGCAAGATCACGTTTGCAACAAAGGAGGGGAGTTCGAACCCGTCGTATTGCTCCTCGACGCCAAAGCTGACCAAACCAGCTTCGCGAAGCTTGTCGAGGGTCTCTTTGATATGCGGCGGGTAAATGACTTCGTCGTCAACGAGTTGGGCGCAGGCATCCCAGCCCGCGCGCAGCTTCGGCTCCTGCTCTTCGCAAATGGCCGCGGCCGTCTCGAGCACTTCCTGCAAAGCAGCTCGGTCGAGTTCAAGATTGCTCGTCTCGCCCTTGCGCCAATTGAAATACGACTCCCAATCGATCAGCTCGTTGAGGTAGAGAAGGACGGCGTCGCCCATATATGCGCTCATGATTGAGTTCCTTGACTCGCGCGTAATCGCGCGGGGTGCGGGGTGCGGGGTGCGGGGTTCGAGGTTCGAGGTTCGAGGGAGTAAAGATGCTAGACGGCCCGCCGCCGACTCCAAGTCGGGAAGCGAGTCGATTCGGAATTTGTGTTGGGCTTGAGCGGTCTATCGGCCGGCGGAAAGGTGGGGTTTAGAGGGGACGGTTATCGACTTTCGTCGAGTTACAGATCCGGCGCGGCGGGCATCGAGTCCGCCTCAGGCGTTTTATCTAGAGAAGGATGAAGAGAAGGATGAAGTACGAGAGCGTCTGCATCCTCGGGTGTAGGAGCAGCGATCACCGGCTTCGTAGCGAATGGTTCCCCTTCCGTATCGCCGCGGTCTTTGGTGCCGGGCACGCTTTTAGCCTTGGGAAGCGAATCTGCGGAGAGTAAACCTCCGGCGGGTTCAAAGAGCACCAACTGGGGGGTACCCTCACCAGGCTGCGGTGTCAGGTCAGGAACCGAGATCGTGCCGGCCGACGCGGTCGGAAGCGAACGACAACAACGCGATCATGGCTCAGCTACTTCTGCTGGGAACTAACTTCGTGAACTTCATGGGCTTCAATGCTTGGGTCGGCACCGACGAAGAAGTCGTCGCGATCCAGGTGACGGAATGGGATGAACCCCAGGCGGTCATAGGTAGCTACCTCCACGAGTACGCCTACCCCGACTACTACCAAGAGCATGTCGATCGTGATCTCGAACTCACCGAAGTGACGCCGGGCTATCAGGACATGGACGCCGGATGGATCAAGAGCCTACGAGAGACGCTGTCGAAGCGACTGACCTGGCTGCCGGATTGGATGGAGCCTCGCGACGCACTTTACGACGGCGAGTACACGCATCATTCTGGCCGCGTCGAATGCATCCAACTGCGCGGCGAATACCTTTATGCCGCGGAAGGTAGCAAGGGCATGCAGGCCTTTGACGTCTCGACGATCGGCACGAAGGGCTTCTCCGAGCGCATCATTACAGCACCGTTCTCGCCGCTTGGTCAGAACGTTAGGGTCAAGAGCAAGAACGCGACCTGTGTTGCACTACCGACGACGCAGCTGCTTCGCCCGGAGCTAAACCGCAGCGATCTGATCCAGAAGGTGAACCTCGAGCAGGCGATGCATCCGATCTACAGCTACGTGGCTGTGACGGATTCGGAAGAGGGACTCATCCTCGTGAATAACGAGACGCTCACGGACTTCGAACCGCGCAACAACTTCTTTGAGCGCGCTGTGACCTGGAACCCGAACGGCATTCTCGATGGCGCGAACCACGCGCACTTCGCAGGACATCTGCTCTACGTGTCAGCGGCCAAGGGCGTCGTGATTGTCGATCTCGATGATCCGCTGAATCCGAAGATGCTGGCGACGATCCCGCTGAATAATCCGCGTGGCTCGATGCTGCAGTTCCGGTATCTCTTCGTGACGGATGATGACGGCTTGAAGGTCGTTGATGTGACGAAGCCCGAGGCCCCGCGTCTGGTCGAAGGGGCAACGATCCCCCTCGCCGGAGCGCGTCGCGTCTCTGTCTCACGGACCTACGCCTATGTCGCGTCGGGTTCGGAAGGCCTCGTGATCGTGGATGTCGAGCAGCCCGAAAGTCCGAAGGTGTTCATGAAGTTCACAGCGGACGGTCAGCTGAACGATGCCCACGATGTCGCGATTGCGACGACGAACGCTTCGCTCTTCGCCTACGTGGCGGATGGGAAGAACGGCCTCAAGATCGTGCAGCTGACCTCGCCCGAGCTGAACCCGAAGTTCTACGGCTTCAGCCCGGTGCCGAATCCGAAGCTGATCGCAATGCGCCAGACGAAGTCGGAAGCCCTCGCGGTTTCGCGCCCTCTCGAACGCGATCGCGCAGTGGACGAAACGGGACATCAGATCTCAGTCCTCGGCCGATTGGGCTCGCGTCCCTTCAATCTCGAAGAGATGCGGAAGCTCTACATGACGAACCAGGAAACGATCTGGACGGTGAAGGACTAGCGCTAGCCGCTACGCTCTATCGATGCGATGGGGATCCCTCGGCCCGGCCGATGTCTTGATTGAAGGCCGCGCGAAGCCTCACGAGTTGATCGGCCTCGTGCTCGCGCTTGAAGAGCGTACTGCTCAGCCGGAACGAGACCGTCGGCGCCTGGATCGCGAGATCGGGGCGCGTGCGGTGGAAGCCGGTGAGCGCGACGGGCTGGCGATCTTGCGACGCTGGCTCGCGGAGGCTCCTGCGCCTGCAACGCGCGAGCGAATCGGGAGAGTGCGGTCTTCGCTCGCCCTGCTTCGTTCCGTCATGCTCGGCGTCGGGCTCTTCTTGGGCTGGGCGGCTGCGGCGGCGCTGCTTCAAGTCGAAGTTGATGCGGGGCGTATCAATATTGTGCTTTGTGTTGGCCTGCTTGTTGGACTTCCACTCGCCATGTTAGTCACGTCCGTTGGCGCATTAGCCTGGGCGAATCAATCGAACGTGGGTGAGAACGCATCTCGGGGGAACTGGCAGTCAGCGGGGCTCGGCCGCGGAGCGATGGCTATTTTGCCGCATTCGGTTCGATCGGATATCGAGATTCTAGTCGGTCGATTCAACGCGCATGAACGGCTCTACGCGCGGACACGTCGAGTGCAGCTCTTCGTTTGGTCGCAGGCGATTGGGTTCGGATTTGCGGTCGGGGCAACGCTTGCCACGATTTCCTTGGTGGTATTTACGGATCTCGCCTTTGGCTGGAGCACGACGCTTGATGTAGAAGCATCGAAAGTGCATGCGCTAGCAAAGGCCCTTGCGACGCCATGGTCGGCCATCTGGGTTGAAGCGGTTCCAAGCTTTGACCTTGTCGAAACCACCCGACATTTCCGTGCGGGACCTGAGTCGATTCATGGCCATGTAGTCGATCCAATAAGGTACGGCGGCTGGTGGCCCTTCTTGGTGATGGCGATTGCCTGTTATTCGCTCGTGCCTAGGGTACTTGCGTTAGGCCTGGGAGCGTGGCGTCTCGGGGAGGAGTCCGGTCGAGCAATCGCGCACACGCCGGGCGTCGAGCGACTCCTCGAGCGACTCACTACGCCGCTCGTGGAAACCAAAGCGCCGGAGGCTGAGGGAACGATTGGGCATGCGGGGGAGGGCGCGTTGCCTCTCGAGGATGTGCACGGTTGGTGGGCGAGGCAGGCGCATGAATCGGCGATGGCCATCGCTTGGGCCGAGTCGATCGAAGACGCGGAACTCTTGCGCGCATTTGCGGCGGAAGACATGAAGGTGAGAGACGCGGGAGGTCGCAGGACGCTCGCGGAGGATGCCGAATGCATTACTGAAGCCGGAGCATCCGCGGGGGCCGTCATAGTTTGCGTGCGAGCGTTCGAGCCACCCATGCTCGAGGTCTTGGATTTTCTCGCGGATCTTCGCGCTTCGACCGGCGATTCAAGGTCACTCGGGGTCTTGTTGTTGGAAGGGGACGAGAGGGACCGGGCGACCTGGGCGAGGAAGCTCGCAACTCTCGGGGACCCATGTCTAGTTGTCCTCGTAGGCATGGCTGATCGTGGCGCCGGGCAGGCAGACGTATGAGCGGCGAAAAAGAAGACACCGCGCCTCGTCTCGCGGTGGTCGGGCATCCCAACAAGGGAAAGTCGAGTCTGGTCGCGACGCTTGCGGAAGATGACAGCGTCGGAATTAGTTCTACTCCGGGTACAACGCTCAGGTCGCGCGCGTACCCCATGCGAGTGGACGGCCGGCTTCTCTATACGCTGATCGACACGCCGGGTTTTCAACGGGCGCGCAGAGTATTGGCATGGCTAACGGCGCGCGCCGAGGAGACGGGTGCGACGGCGGCGGATCGTCCGAGGCTTGTGGCGGAGTTTCTGGCCGAGCCTTCCCGCGCGGCAAGCTATCCGGACGAATGTGAGCTGCTCCGCCCTCTGACCGAGGGCGCGGGCATTCTCTACGTGGTGGACGGCGGCGTTCCCTATGGGCCGGAATACGAAGCGGAGATGGAAGTTCTTAGGTGGACCGGGCGGCCGAGTCTCGCTGTGATCAATCCGATCGGAAGTCGGGACCATATTGCCGAGTGGGAGGCGGCGCTCGGGCAATTCTTCCGCGTCGTCCGCGTCGTGGATGCTCTGCAAGCGGATTTTCGGACACGACGGGCTTTGCTCCAGGCTTTCGGAGAAATCGAGTCCGGCTGGCAGACGCCGATCAAGTTCGCGCTCGAGGCGCTGGACGCTTCCCGAGAAAGTGTGCGGCGCGGGGTCGCGCGTGAGATCGTATCTTTGCTCGCAGAGGCTTTGACGCTCCAGTCCGAGCGGCGGCTGGGGCCTGACGAGGATCCGGCCCCCTGCGCGGAAGCCCTCGAGACGGAATACAAAGCCACGCTCGCAGACCTCGAATCCAGCCACAGAGCGGCTGTTCAGCGACTCTACGGGCATAGGGAGATCGACGCGCAGGCCGAGGAACTCGAACTCCTTGAGTCTGATCTCTTCTCAGAAGGCACATGGCTTCAGTTCGGGCTCCGCAGGCGGGATCTCGTCGCGGTTGGGGCGATCGGCGGGGCAGCCACCGGCGGCGTCATAGACGCGGCTCTGGGTGGAGCATCGTTCCTGGCTGGAAGTGTTCTAGGAGGAGCGGTCGGCGGTGTCCTGGGTTGGTTGGGAGCCGGCCGACTGGCGGAGCTGTCGGTCGTAAATCGACCTCTCGGCGGTCGTGTGGCTCGTTACGGTCCGGCTAAGAACGTCAATCTCGCGTTCGTGCTCTTTGGGCGCGTTCGCTACCACGCGGGTCTACTCTCTCGGCGCTCGCATGCGCGGCGCGATGTCATCGATCTCAAAGAGGATCTCTCCGCGAAAGTCACTCTCGGCGCAGCAGAGCAGCGCGCGTTGGCTGGGCACTTCGCTTCGCTCCAGAAACACGCCCCTGGCTCGCCGCGACACACGGCGGCGGTCGACGGGACAGTACGCATCGCAGAGGCAATTCTCATGGCCGATGAGGTTCGCGAGACGGAAACCGAGTCACGCTGAGGGTCCGCGCGGGAACTACCAGATGTACGATATTTGCGTGTGGCACTGATTTCGGTCGACAGCCTCTCTTACCTCGCGATATCGTCCACAACGCTCGGCCCCAATAGGGGCCGTTTTCTGCTTGGAGCCCAGGCTATGACGGATTCTTCCGAAAACACCCAGAACACCCCCACCGATAACGCCAAGCTTCTCGCTTGGGTCGATGAGATCGCCGCGCTGACTCAGCCCGACGCGATCGAATGGTGCGACGGCTCCCAAAAAGAATACGATCGCATGTTCGAGATCATGCTTTCGACAGGTACGGCGGAGCGTCTCAACGAGGCAACGCGACCTAACAGCTATCTCGTCCAATCGGATCCCGCAGACGTCGCGCGTGTCGAAGACCGCACGTATATCTGCTGCGAAAACGAAAAAGACGCCGGACCGACGAATAACTGGCGCGAGCCGGCCGAGATGCGCGACATGCTTTCGGGTCTCTTCAAGGGATCGATGCGCGGGCGGACGATGTATGTGATTCCGTTCAGCATGGGTCCGATCGGTTCGCATATCGCACATATCGGCGTACAGATCTCTGACAGCCCCTATGTCGTCGCCAATATGCGCATCATGACGCGCATGGGTGCGAAGGTTCTTGAGGTGCTCGGCGACGACGGCGCGTTCGTGCCCTGTTTGCATTCGGTCGGCTCGCCGCTCGAACCCGGGCAGGCAGACGTTGCCTGGCCCTGCGACGGCGAGAATAAGTACATCGTCCACTTCCCGGAGTCCCGGCAGATCTGGAGCTATGGCTCCGGCTATGGCGGCAATGCTTTGTTAGGCAAGAAATGTTTTGCCCTGCGAATCGCTTCAGCGATGGCGCGTGACGAAGGCTGGCTCGCAGAGCATATGCTGATCCTCAAGCTCACGTCGCCGGGCGGCGAGAGTAAGTACGTTGCGGCGGCCTTCCCTAGTGCGTGTGGTAAGACGAATCTCGCCATGATGCAGCCCGTCTTGGACGGCTGGACGATCGAGACCGTCGGCGACGATATTTGCTGGATGAAATTTGGCGAAGACGGTCAGCTCTACGCAATCAATCCGGAAGCCGGCTTCTTTGGTGTGGCACCGGGAACGAGTAATAAGTCGAATCCGAATGCTATGCGCGGGCTCGGCTCGAACTGCATCTTCACGAATGTCGCGAAGACCGACGACGGTGATGTTTGGTGGGAGGGCAAGGGCGAAACGCCTGCGCATCTCATCGACTGGCGTGGAGACGATTGGACCCCGGACAGCGAAACCCCCGCGGCCCATCCGAATGCACGCTTTACGGCGCCTGCCAGCCAATGCCCCGTGATCGCATCCGAATGGGAGAACCCGGACGGCGTGCCGATTTCGGCGATTCTCTTCGGCGGTCGTCGCGCAACGGTTGTCCCGCTCGTTCACGAATCCCGCGATTGGAACCACGGCACATTCCTCGGCTCGATCATCTCGAGTGAGAAGACGGCGGCGGCTGCGGGTACGGTCGGCGAGCTGCGACGCGATCCGATGGCCATGCTGCCCTTCTGCGGATACAACATGGCCGACTACTTCTCGCACTGGCTTTCGATCGGTAAGAAAGAGGGCGCCCAGCTCCCGCGCATCTTCTACGTGAACTGGTTCCGTAAAGACGATGACGGAAAATTCCTTTGGCCCGGCTTCGGCGAGAACAGCCGAGTCCTCAAATGGGTCTATCAGCGCTGCGCCGAAAAGGTGAGCGGCGTTGAATCTCCGATCGGTGTGCTTCCGGGTGCGGGTGAACTCGATCTTGAGGGACTCGACATAAGCGCCGATGCGCTCGAGACGCTGACGACTGTGGATCTCGACGGTTGGCTTTCTGAGATTCCGAAGATCCGCGAGTTCTACGCGGGCTTCGGCGATCATATGCCCAGTGAACTCGAGGCGGAACTCGACGCGCTCGAAAAGCGTTTGGAAGCGGCGAAGTAACGTTAGGCGCTACTTGACCGATTCGACGCTCGCGCATGCCCAAGCGGTGAGCAGCACCTATCTCGTGCCGAGGTGTTCGAGGTGCCAAGCCGCCGCCTACTCTTCCCAGGCCGGCGCTTCGATCTGTCCGGCCGAGGCCATAGAGAGTGCTTCCGCGCTTTGCACTTCGACATAACCTTGGGAGCTGACTGGGTTGAGCCCGTCGCTGGCTTCCATAGAGGCGTCCGCCGGGTTGTACAGCGAAGCTGCGACATCCGTTAGCTTGTGGAAGAACAGGTTGCCTCGGTAGAGGCCGAGTTCGACGGTGCCATTCGCGTGCGCGGCCATTACATCGATCGCAGCGATCGCAGCACGTGGCGCCGGATCGAAGAGGCGACCGTCGTAGATGTGATCGGAAACGAGGGTCGACATCTGGCGGAAGAGTGCGGTTGCGCGTCGATCCAAAACCGCCTGATAGACCGCTTCTAGCCCCTTTCCGAGCAGTTCCATTCCGGGGGCTTCGTAGACGCCTCGGCTCTTGGTGCCGATGATGCGGTTTTCGAGGGCATTCGAGATGCCGATGCCGTTTCGGCCAGCGACGTCATTTGCCTCGCAGAGCATGTCGAATTGTCCGAGCTGCTTCCCGTTGAGTTCGACGCAGACACCCTTTTCGAATCGGAGCGTGACGGCCTCGACCTTGTCCGGCGCGTCCTGCGGCCACACGCCCATGGTCGGGTCGACGATGGTCATGGGGGTTTCGAGACTCTCGAGGTCTTCAGCTTCGTGCGAGAGGCCGGCGATATTGGCGTCGGTCGAATAGCGCTTCGCTTCACCGACCGCGGCTTCGATGCCCTTGGCCTGAAGATAGACGGACATCTCCTTGCGGCCGGGAAATTGCTCCAGAAGATGAGGGTCGCGCCATGCCGCATAACACTTCATGCTGGGGGCGAGAACGTTCGTGTACCGCTCGAAGCGAAGCTGGTCGTTGCCGCGGCCCGTCGCGCCATGGGCGAGAACCGTGCAGCCTTCGGATTGCATCGCGCCTAGCAGGCCGTGCACTGTGACGGCGCGGGCGATGCCCGTTGTGTTCCAGTAGCCGCCGTCGTATCGGGCCTGCGCCTTGACGACGAGCATGGCTGCCTTGGCCATCGATTGTTTGAGGTCGACGACGCGCGTCTCGGAGCCCGTCGGGGCCATGCGGCGCGGAATGTCCTGGATGTCGTCCTCATCGGGCTGGGCGAGGTCGGCTGTGAACCCGACAACGTCGAGGCCGGCTTCGATCAAGCGCGCCGTAACGGACTTGCTGTCGAGCCCGCCGGATACGCAGATCCCGATCTTTTCTCCAGTGAGGTCACCTATTTGCATCTTCGTTCTCCGCATCGTCGCTGGCGTGGTGGCCGGGCGCGAAGCTTTGCCCAAGGTTTGGACAGTCAAGGTGGCCGTGGCAGGTGCCGTGGCCGCATTCATTAGAGTCGCCATCGCAATCAACCGACGCGTTGCGGCTCGTGTTGGGTTGCGCAGCACCGTCGACGGGTCGACGAGGGCTCAGGCCCCGGACAGGGCGGAGCGGCACGGACGATAGCAGGCCCCTCCGCCGAGCAGAACGGCCGTGGGCAGTCGAGCGCACACCGAACGGAAATTACTGGCGAAGATGCGCCTACTTCCCCTTGAGCTTGCCTTGGAGCGCCTTAAACGCCTTTTTGGCCTTATCTGGATTGAATGTATCCGGGTCGTCGACCGAGGCCAGAAGCTTTGTCAGCTCACCCCGTTCGAGCGCGTCATACGCGGCATCGTCCAATAATTGCTGGTCGTAGTAGCCGAATACGATCGTCTGTAGTGCCATCGCGGCCTGCTCTGACCCGGCGTAGTCGGCGAATTCTCCTGTCAGCGCTTCACGCAGGATGTTCTTCGAGAGCGTTCGAAGGACCTTGGCATCGATCTTCCAAGCTTGCAGCTTGGGCAGCACCGTTTTGATCCGGCCGCGAATCTTATTGGCGATCGTGTTGGAGTTGCCGCGTCCCTCGCTGGCCGCCTGATGAAGTTCACGCAGGTCGGCGCGTAATAGCTTGGCGGTAGCGGGATCCACGACCTGGAGCGCTTGGATCAGCATCAGGAAATTCGAGTCGTTCAAGCGAACGACGCCTGGCCCGAGGCCGGTGCTCTTGCGCGGTCGCCACCTTCGCATCTTGTTGATTCCATGATGGCAGGCCTGGCAGTCGTAGAGCACGAGTTCCGGAAAGAGGCCTAACGTATTGCGGTTGGGATCAAGCATGGCGTCCATGATCTCGTCGACCGCGACGGCCTGACCGATGGCCCAGAGCTTGACGTCGTTCGGGGCCTGCTTGCCGCGGGAGATGTAGTCGTCGTCAGGTTCCCAGTGATAGGGTTGAAGGATCGAGAAGAGCGCGACTTCGAAGCTCTGGCGCGGGTGGCCTGCGCCCATCAGGCGATGGTCAACGAATTTCTGTCGGTCGCCGAGATGACACGACAAGCATAAGCGCGTGCGCGCGACGGGATCATCCGTCGGGAACATGCCTAACTCAATATTCTTCTGATGTGTGCTGCCCGAATCGTGGGGCCGCAAATAGCGCTCAGCCCCGCCGTGGCAGCCTTCGCATCCGACGCCGTCCGTGACTGTGAAGGCGTTGTTTTCCGAGCGTCGCTTATCCGGGGGAGGATTGTCCGAGTGGCAATCGAGGCAGAGATTGTCTTGGTGCGGTTTCTTCTCGCGACCGAGGTTTTTGGAGATCCGGATCGAGTCGGGATTCAACAGGACCTTGTAGGCGCGCTGGCTGTGTCGATCCTCTTCGGTCCAGATCAGGTACTCGTCCTGGCGAACGTTGCGCGGAGCGGCGGAGCCGTGACAAGTGCTGCCATCGCAACTCGAGACGCCTTCATGTTTGTCGGGGCCGTATTGGGGAATGACCGGCGCCTCGGCAAAACTCTGGGTGGCGTAGAGCGCGAGTCCTGCGAGGAGGAGAAGGACGAGGGTAAGGGCGGCGCGGGGTGCCGTTGGTTGCACGTGTTCCCGAGTCTGCGTCGATCGCTTCATTTTGATTTGGCTCCCCCATCCCATGATTCCGAACGCGCCATACCCCCGGCGCGAGCTTGCGCGCGTCTTGTTAACCCGTCCCTGCGGATCGTCCCGGAGGGTCGGATGAGGAATCGCCGACCAAATCGACAAGACCAAAGGACCGATCGGCAGTCACAGGTGTCGCGGGGTGCGCTGCGGGGTAGACTCCGCCAGTCCCCCCCCCAACCGCGAAAATGAGGTTTTTGGATCCATGCCCAGATTGCACGCTTCCTCGGTCACCAAGCGGCTTCGACCCATGCTGTCGGCGGTGCCCGCTGCCGCAGTCTCGCTGGTCCTGGCGATTCTAATTCTCGGGTTCAGCGCTCTTTCCGTGAACGCTGAGGGCGGGATCCCGCGCAGCGAACGCCCGGATGACGCGCGGGTCTATTTCATTTCGCCGGGCAATGGCGAGACGCTGACTTCGCCGGTCGTTATCCGTTTCGGGCTCGGTCTAATGGGCGTTGCCCCGGCAGGCGTGGAGAAGCACGGAACGGGGCATCATCACCTCGTCGTAGATGCTGATTTGCCCGTGTCGAATCTCCCAATTCCGAAGAACGATCACTACCGCCATTTCGGAAAGGGGCAGACGGAAGTCTCTCTCGAACTCGCTCCGGGAACACATACTCTTCAGCTGGTGCTCGGGGATCATCTTCATATGCCCCATGCTCCGCCGGTCGTGTCCGAGCGAATTACCGTTACGGTGGCGGAGACGGTGAACAAATAGCCTGACCGGGCTGCGACGCTGACTCTAATTCGCGTGAGCGCATCGCCGACGGGTGTCACGGGGATTCGTCGAGAGTGCTCCAGTTTCGAGGTGGGTTGGATCATGACGCGCGACGGTGAAGACGAATCAGTGGGTGACGAAGAGCCAGGGCAAGCGGAGACGCGGCTGGTACTCGACGAGCAGGAGACTGTTCTGGAGATGGGTGAGGCCGAGACGTTGCTCGTCGATGAGCCTTTGGACCTGGTCGAATCGGGCACGGAAGAACAGGCCGAGGGCACGCGTCGACTTCCTGATACGCGCGTGCTCGATGAAGCTGACAAGACGGCACCGCCCCCGGCACAGGCAAAGGCCGCACGTGCGAACTCGCCTGGGCCAACGCCGATCGACTCCGATCGTGGACTGACTCCCGGGACCGTGCTTTTCGGCGAGTACGAAATTGTGAACGTGCTCGGCGTCGGCGGCATGGGCGAGGTCTACCGCGCCAAACATCGTCGTCTCGAAGAGCATCGTGCCATCAAGGTCATGCACGCCGAGCTATCTAAGAAGAAGGGCGCCAGCGAATTTTTCTACCGAGAGGCGAAGGCCCTCTTGGCGGTCCGACATCCAGCGGTCGTGCATTGTCACGATCTGCTTTCGGACGATGAAGGTCGGGTCTACTTGATCATGGAAATGATTGAGGGGATCCCGCTCTCGAAGAAGATGAACGACGGGCCGCTTTCGCCCGACGAGGTCGCGCTTCTGGGGGCACGGGTTTCTCATGGTCTCGCTGCTGCGCACCGCAAAGGCGTGATCCATAGAGACGTTTCGCCTGACAATATCGTCCTACCGAATGGCCGCGTCCAAGAAGCCAAGATCATCGATTTCGGAATCGCCAAACTTCTCGAAGACGGCGAAGGGACCCTCGTCGACGGCTTCAAAGGCAAGCTCTCCTACGCGTCGCCGGAACAGCTCGGATTCTTCGGCGGGAAGATCGATGGTCGCTCGGATTTCTACAGCCTAGGTCTCGTTCTGGTCGCAGCGGCCCAAGGCCGTCCGATGGCGATGGGGACGTCGGTCGTCGAGGCGGTCGATGCCCGGCGATCTTTCGAAACACTGCCCGACGCGATTCCGGTGGGGCTGCGCTCGGCAATCCAGCCTCTGCTTTCGCTCGATCCCGACGACAGGCCGAAATACGTGGACCGGCTTTTTGTGGTGCCTGGCGGCATCGAGGGAGCGGACTCCGGCCCGATTTCAACCGGCGGAATTCGCTCCGCGCAGAAGGCGCAGGACAGCAATAAGCGCGCGGGGCTCTTTGCAGGTCTGGGCGCACTCGTTGCAGCTCTGATCGGCGGCGGGCTGTTTGTAATGTTAGGCGACGGTGGGGATTCGGGAAGCGCCCGCGCGCCAGCCCCTGGAATTAGCGCGCCGAAGCCAGATCTGAAGACACCCGTAATTGCTGTGACGCCAACCGATCCAGTGCTGAAAGAAGCGCCGGTGGAGGTCGTGGCTAAGGCGCCTGAACCGCCTAAGTCGAGACGAGTCACGGCCAGCGATCGCATCAAGATCATAGGCCTCGTTAAAAATGCAAAGCTCGCGCTCGAAGAGAATCGGTTGATGTCTCCTGTTGGAGACAACGCATTCGATCGCTACCGAACGTTGGCCAAGCTTGATCCGAGCGACCGGCGTGCCAGCGTAGGCCTTCGCGAGATCGCGACGCGCTACGTCGGAATGGCGGAGCGAGCAATTAAAAAGGGCGATCTCGGTCAAGCGCGCACGTATGTAGAGCGTGCTCGGAAGGCGGATTCAAAATACGCCGGGATTGGCTCTGTGGAGCGCCGACTCGGCCAGTAGCGCTATTGATGTCCCAGGCGTATCGCCGTTGCTCTGCCTTGGTCTCGCGGGTCTTGCTAGGCAGGGCCGCCGTGAAGGCGACCGCGCGATTCATCCCTAGAGCGCCGGCGAATCCATCGCGTAGGTCTTGAGGTCGTGCTTGAGCGTCCCCATTTCCTTGTTTTTGATCTCGCGCAGAACGATCGAGTAGGCCGCCTTTCGGGCCGCACCAAGGAAATCGCCTTCGTTCGCGAAGCGCTCGGACTCCATGGAGTAGTGCTCTTCCGGATTCTTCAGAAAGTCGACTAACTTGATTCCGATTTCCTCGGAGATCTTGTCAGCGAGTCCGTCCGCACCCGAGAGGATTTCGATGTCCGGGGGGAGTTCGACGAAGTCCGTCTCCTGGGTGAAGTCGCCGAGCTGAACGCCTTGGCGGCCTTCGTCCTGAAATTCCTGCTTGGTCTGAATCGAGTCCGTGAAGAGCACGCGGCCTGAGCTGGCCTCGACTACGCGGTACGTGACCGAGATGATGCCGACCTTGCGGACGTTATTGACTTCCATAGTGATGTCCTCGGTGACGTCGCGGCGCATCGTCGAGGGCGGCGCGGGTGTCTTCTCCCGGTCCTTCTCGCGCATCTGCGACCAGCGCGTGTAGTCCGGGTTCGTCACATTCTCTTGACCTGTGATGACGCGGCGAGTCTCGCGACCGACCTTTGCAGTGGTCTCGACCTTCGCATCAAGGATAGAGCCCTGAACGATGAAATCTGCGGTGTCTAGTTCGCCGCAGGTGTCTTGGCGCTTGCATTCTTCGAGGATCCGTTCGAGCTGTTCACGCTCGACGATGCGAACATCATTCGGAATCCCGCGGAAGATGTGTTGAACGACCTTAGAGGAAACGGCATCGCCTACCTTGGTCTGGGAAGCCTCCGGATCTTCAAAGGGATAAGCAGTTAGGCCACGGACCGCGCGCCGCGCAATTTCGTCTCGCGTGCGTCGCAGCTTCTGGCGAATTTGTGGTGTTGTCGGGCCGAACTCAGTCATCACCTTGAGATATCCCCAAGCTGCACCAAACTCGCCGGCGGCGAAGGCTCTGTCGTAGAGCTTGTCGAGTCTCTCGACGAAGGTCTTTATGCCGGGGAGATTCGGTTCGCGATCGAGCAAGAGTTGCGAGAGAACCTTTACATCTTGGTAGCGCCGATAGGCACTCCCAAGATCATTCGAAGTAACGGACTCTTGACCTAGCATTCCAAAGGCTTCGACCATGGGCGCTGATTCCGCAGCCAAACCGTCCTTGATGTCGCCGAAGCAGTCGGTTTCAGCGAACTTTTCGAGCATCTCGAGGCTTCGTCCAAGACGCCCCGTTTCGAGGGCTTGGTTGAAGCGCTTGACGATGACCTTGCCGTCGACTTCGCACTTAGCCTGGCGCGTGCTCTCGTCGCTCGGGTTCACTTCTTGAACGATGCCGAGGAGACTCTGCGCTTTTTCGTAGTCTTCGTTGCGGATCGCCTCTTCGGCTGCCTTTGAAACGTCTCTCAGGATTTCATCACGCTGCTTCGCATAACTGGCCTGTTTTTCGGATCCCGTTCCCGATAGGGAAGAGAGTTCGGAGAGGAGGTTGATGCGATCGAGCACTTTGTCGTCAGTCGTCGTGCTCAGCATGTTTTCGCGTTCGCGAATCGACTTGCGCGTCGCTGTGAGTTCGCCCTTGAGCTCGTTGTTAAGCTGTTGAAAGGCGGTGATGTCATAGCGCCTAATCGAATCGGATGCGGCGACTTCTCGCTCGATGGCACCGAGGGGGATCCTGCCGTCGACGCGGTCGATTTCGCTAAGGCGAGTTCGAACCGTAGCCGCGGCGCGCTGGGCGAGTTCGCCGCCAACTTGCGCGAGCTGCTGCTGGAGCTCTAGCGCTCCGTCCGAGCCTGGCTTCGCGGTTTGCATCTGCATCGAAATCTGCCCGAAGAGCGATTCGAGTTCAGCCTGACCCACCGCGCGCGGATCCGCGGGAATCTGGAATGCTGGGGCGGAGTTCCCGCCACCGCAGCCGGTGAGGGCGAGCACGCCTGCCAGGACGAGTGAGGCCATCAGGCCGTTGGTCAGATTCTCGGTTCTCTTCGTTCGCATGGAATTTGCTCCGCTCCGACTGGTGGCGCCTAGGCGTCTTCGATCTTCTCATCCTAGTGCCTATCTGGACTATGAGTGCCCGCACTTCGGATTCAGGCACTTGATGACAGACCCGTACCGGAGGTCATAGAACCCAACGCTGTATTGGAGCGGCACCAATTGAGGGCCGAATGAGGATCACCGGCGATTTCTCGTCAGCGTTGCGATTCGGAAAGCGATGGGATGGCGTGACTTTGGTCCAATTTCTGAACGCAGGCTATGAACCAATTTGCAGATAGAGCCTCTTATGAGACGATAAGAGAGAGCGCAGGGCACAGACTGGCCAATGTCCGTGGTGGAATCGACTCACTGAATCAACGCGTGGCTCAATTCCTCAGGTTCGGTGATCATAGGCGTGCTTTTTTGATTTGAGCATTGAGTTAAGGGGAGAGATCGATTTGAGTCGTTTCGTGATTCATGGCGGGCGGCCGCTGCAGGGCGAAATCCGTGCGAGCGGTAGCAAGAACGCGGTATTGCCGATGATTGCCGCGGCGTTGTTGACTGAGGAAGAGGTCGTTCTTGAGAACGTGCCCTCCATTCGCGACGTCGATGTCATGCTTGAAATCGCTGGTCAAATCGGGGCGGAGGTCTCGCGCCTCGACGATCGCGTGACAATCAAGGGTGCGAACCTGACGGATGCGCCGCTGCCCGAGGAGCTCTGTGAGAAGGTGCGGACCTCCGTGCTCTTTGTCGCGCCACTGCTCCATCGCCTTGGGCGCGCGAAGCTGCATCCGCCTGGAGGCGACGGAATCGGTCGACGACGGCTCGACACGCACTTCTACGGCTTGCGTCAGCTCGGCGTGACGGTGGACGAAGTCGAGTTCGAATTCACGGCGCAGGAGCGAATGGAAGGGGCGCTGATCTTCTTTGATGAAGCGAGTGTGACGGCGACTGAACATATCCTGATGGCCGCGAGCCTGGCGAAGGGTACGACCACGATTTTGAACGCCGCCAGCGAACCCCATGTGATGGACCTCGCCTTACTCCTAATCGGCATGGGCGCGGATATCGAGGGCCTCTATACAAATACGCTGAGGGTGACAGGCGTCGAGCGACTGCACGGCGCGACCCATCGCGTCGTCTCCGATCATATCGAGGTCGGTTCCTACCTCGCGCTCGCCGCAGCGACCGGCGGCGGCATCACGATTCACGACACCGTGCGCGGTCATTATTGGATGATGAATCGCGTCTTCGAGCGGTTCGGTATCGAACTCGACATCAAGAGCGACCGCATAGTGCTGCCCGCCGGACAGACGCCAAGAATCCAACCGGACGCGGGCGGCGCTGTTCCCTCGGTCGATGACGGCCCCTGGCCGCAATTTCCGACGGACATGATGAGTCCCTTTCTTGTCCTCGCGACGCAGAGCGAAGGCACGATCCTCTTCTTCGAGAAGATGTTCGAGGGGCGCATGTACTTCGTGGATCCGCTGATTCAGATGGGCGCGAACGCAATCATCTGTGATCCGCATCGCGTGATCATCTCTGGTCGATCACCGCTTCGCGGTCAAACCGTACGCAGTCCCGATATCCGCGCCGGCATGGCCATGATCATCGCGGCACTCTGCGCGACGCATCGCCCCTGCGTTGTGCAAAACGCAGAGATAGTGGATCGCGGATACGAGCGCGTCGAAGAAAAGTTGCGGGCTCTCGGCGCAGACATCGTGCGCGAAGCAGACTGAACACTCGAAGCCGATCTTTCGGGAAGAGCCTGCGGGTCGCCTAACGAGGTGCGGTCGGACGCGTAGGCTGGGTCAGCGTGATCCGGCGCTTGCCAGCTGCGCCAGAGAGTCGTCCGTCCATCGCTCGCACCGCATCGGCCGCGACTTCGAAGGCGAGCTGTGACGTCGGCGAATCCGTCGCTGGATCGAGACCCCTGTCCGTAGCGATCCCGGCATCCACCTCGAAAACGATGCTCGCAGATGCCTCGGACTGTAATTCGGAATGAAGCGACGAATGAAGCGACGAATGAAGCGACGAATGAAGCGACGACTGACCGTCTGACTCGAACAGGGCTTCAACGCAGAGCGTGACGCGAATTGCGAGCACCGCTTGCCTTGGAAGCTCGGGGTCGAGGGGGAACTCTGCGGCCCGCCCAGCGGCCCAGTCGAGGAGTCCTGCTAGCGCAGTGATGAGGAGTGCTTCGTTCGCGAAAATTTCATCGGGGGCCGAGTTGGACACAATTTCCACGTCGCGCAGAATGCCATTCGCGCCGGTCCGATCCCGCTTTGAGTCGCGAGTCGAGTCTCTGAATGAATCGCGAACATCGCGGAGCAGCTTTCGCGTCTCCAACCATTGAGGTTGCGGCGCTTCATCCAAGCTGACCGTGTGGCCGATCATCACCCGTTCGACAATGTGCGCCATGTCCGCTGTTGTTTCGCGGGGAGCTTCAATAGTAGTCGCCCGCTTAGCGTCCTTCGGATTTTTGCGATCGTTCTGATCCCGAATGATCACAACGACGCGACGTTCGCCCTGATGCGTGTCGTAGGTGCGTGCCGTGAGTTCGGCGAGAACAGGCGGACCTTCGTAGGCGTGCAGCTTTACGAGTTCCTGCGTCGCGCGGCCGGCCGGAAGGTTCACAAGGAACGCGTAGGCTTCTTCGACTCGGTCGTGCCATTCACTCGGAATCCACAATCGGTAGTGACTTCCGGTGACTTGCTCCGGGGAGTAGCCGATGAGCTCGCCTATGGACGCACTCACATAAAGGATGCGTCCCGTTGCATCGACTTCACAGAGAACGTCGACAGCGGTATCCGTGATTGCGCGGTAGCGCCGCTCGCTCTCTTCTAGGGCAGCGTTTGCGCTTTGGAGTGCGTTGTTCTTTGCGTGAAGTTCAAGTTGTTGATCCTCGAGATAGCTGAGCACCGAGCCGGCCGAGAAGATCGTTCGGAAGATGCGCTTGGCTCGGGCCAAAATTGTTAGGGACGGAGGGGTGGCGATTTTGTACCGAGCGACGTTAGGTTCGACCACGCAGCTGACGACCGCATTCTGTAGGCCGATCATCTGCGGCAGCACGCGCGCGCCGCCGGCCACGAAATGGAAAATCTCAGGACAGTCGCGCAGCCCCTCGGCGATCCGAGCTTCTATTTCGAAATGTCCGTCATCGATCTTGGTGATGTGCGCTTCGAGGCCCGGAATCGCGCGGCGAAGGACCCAGCCGGACGCGGCGCGGTAGAGAGTGTGCGGGGAGGCGGCGATGCCAGCGAGGCTGTTAAGCGCGCGGGCCGGAGCCAGCTGGCCCAGCGTTTCGCCGCAGCGCTCGAGTCCGCGGGCGCCGCCGACTTCATGGCCGAGGCGGCGCATGAAGTCGCAGAAGACGTTCCATTCGACCGCAGCGATCACGTCGCCGTCTTCGCCTAGCAAAATGGGCAGATCGCCCAGCAGCTTCGTCGCAGGAATTCCCTGCGATTCGAAGGTACGAAAGAGGTCGCTCAGAAAACGCGCCGAGACCCAGTTCGGGTCTTGGATCGTTTCGTTTGTCAGCTCTGGCCGGTCGGTATGCATCGCTCCGCATCTTCCAAGGGGTGGGTCTCATGTGAATAATTGCACATTTATGAAACGGGATGCAGGCGAAAGTCCCCTGGAATCAGTCTGGGGCACAGACCTGACCGCCCGTACGCTCAGCAAGCGCTATCTTATTTTGTACCAACCCAGGCCCCCAGCTGCGCCTCCTCGACGGACTGCCCCATGTCTTTCGCCGGCGCACCGGGATGTGGAGGCGGCGTGAGGCCGACCCACGAGACCGAAAATCCAATCCTCGATTCTGAAGCTCATCCCGGCTCGCCCGTAGGCATTCGGACGTGGGAGTCGGCTCGCGCGCGGCGCAGCCGGGGATTCGACGTTGCTGTGGCTTCGTGTTGGGCAGCCGTCTTTTTCGTGAGTGTCTTTGCCGTGAGTGCCGGGCCCGCGAGTGCTTCGCCGACGGATGCGATCCGCGGGCCTTGGCGATGGATCGAGCCGCATCTCGGCGAGTTACAGGTGGCACCCACCTCTCGAGTTGGGCCGTGGCGCGAAGCCGCGATTACTTTGGACTCGGATCGACGTGCTCGAGAGATCGGTCGCCTTGAGGCTGCGTTGGTGGCTCGGGACGGTTCGCTGATTGCGAGCCGCAATGTCGGCCGCGGGTCGGGGGCGCCGATTCTCCGGAAAGCGACGCTCGAATCGGCGCGCATGCTCGATGCCGCAGGGCGGTCCGCAGCAGCTGCCGCCGCGTATGCGGCCGTGATCGAGTCGAGCGACGCGGTGCTTGTGGATATCTGGCATGGCCTGGCCGCGAATCTCGCTCGCGAGGGCGATTCACTCGCTGCGGAGCGCGCGTTTCTTCGCGGACTCGATGCTTCGGGTCGCGCTTCGGATCAGATTCGATTTCGCTACGACCTCGCAGGTTTCTATATCAGAGATGGACGCCTCGTCGACGGCCTAGCCGTATTGGATGCGCTGATTCCCCACGTGCCGGAATCGGTTCCGCTTCGTGAGGCGCGGGCTGCCGTTGTGAATTCTTTGGACCTGCAGGCTTTTATGCGCCCGTCTGGCGAGTACAGAGCATGGCCGACGATGCCGGCGGATGCGCCCGGCTGGGAAGTCTTCGATCCTCGCGTCGTAGCGTATGTCGAACGACTGCCCCCAAGCGTGCAGGATCGATTGCTTCCCGTCGCGCAGCGTTTCGCGGAAGAAGAGCAGATGCGTCTCGGCGTATACGGCGCCGCGGGATTGCTAGTGCTGCTCGCCGCCGTGTTGTTGCTTCGACAGCGTGGCGATGTCGCGGTCATCATCGAATACCCGGATGAGCTGCGCGGCATCTTTCAGGTTCGCATGCGCAGCGGTCGTCGCTCGACGCCGGATCCCGTGAACGAAGCGCAGATTCGGGAGAGCGGGGCTTCCACACGACGAAAACACCACATGGTGTCCAGGGAGACGCATTTCCAAAGGCTATTCACGGGTCGCTATCACGTGGTTGTTGACGGCGTGCTGCTCGATCCCGAGACGGACGAAGTACTGGGACGGATTCGCGAAGAGAAGATTGTTCGCGTGCGACATCGCAGAACGGTTCGCATGGAATTCGATGCGCATCCCTCCACGTGCCCCATCGATCTGCGTGTAGTCTGGGGCGATCGGCCCGCCCAGGAGGCGCAGGTCACGGTTCCCGGGTTTATCGACAAACCGAGAGCGGCCTCGGGCGGTGCGATTCGGATTCTCTTGCCGAAGGGCGACTACCGACTTTTCGTTGGATGTGGGGATCGGGTATTTGATCATGCGCTTTCCGTCGATAGCTTCCGGCCGTCATCGTTAGGTGTAGATGTCCTAGAGGCGGAAGCGGTATTCAAGGGATGTCCGCCGGCAGTCGATCCCTATCTGCGAAGCGATCTGCCCGCGGTGGCCCGAGCGCTTGAACGAGATGGCCAAGCTGAACTTGGCTTCCGGCTACTCGCGACTAAGCATCAAGCTGAAGGCGAAGCGGGGCGAGCCGCGGACTTCTATGAATCGGCTGGCGACCCCCGGGCTGCGGCGCGACTTCGGCTGGAACAAGGCGACCTCGGGCGTGCGGCGGCGCTCTTTGAACAGGCTGAAGAATGGATCGAAGCGGCTGGTGCGCATAGGCGAAACGGTCAAGTTCTCAGCGCCGGTGAATGTTATGAGCGCGCCCTAGACTATGGCCGAGCGATCGAGTGCTACCGCGAGTCCGGTGCGATCGATCGATGGTTGACGGCTCTCGAGCGCTACGGCGAGGTCTTTCCCGCCGCGAAGCTCGCCCTTGAGCATGATCAGCGTCCGCGGGCGATCCGGCTCCTGCAGCGCGTCGAGCCGACGGACGACGATTTCCGCGAAGCGTGTGCACTGCTCGCTGAGGCCTTCGAAACCGAAGGACACTACGATCTCGCGGCGGGAAAGCTCGACGAGCACATCGCGACGTTCCGGCCGGCCTCCGCCACGGCGGACACGTATTCGCGGCTTGCGGAACTCTGGGAGCAATCGAGGCATTTCGAACGTTCGCTCGATGTCCTCGAAGATCTTCGCAGGCGAGAACCGACCTTCCCGAATATCGCCGCACGCATCGAAGTCCTTCGGAAGCACAGAAGCGCTACGGGGAATCTCTTCTCTTCGGGAAGTCGTCCGTCGGATGCTGGCACGACCGCGTTCGTGGGTGATGTTAGGTACGACCTGCAAGAGGAAATCGGCCGTGGCGGCATGGGCATCGTGTACAGCGCGCGCGACACGCGGCTCGATCGCATCGTCGCGCTGAAGCGACTTCCGGAAGGGTTGCGCCGCCACCATCCTCGGGCTCTACAGTTCTTCCTTCGCGAGGCGCAGTCTGCGGCGCGACTCAATCATCCGAATATCGTCACGCTCTATGATGCGGATCAGCAGGACGGGCAGTTCTTTATCACGATGGAATTGCTCGAAGGGCAGCCGCTGCAAACGATTCTGTACGAACGCGGGCAGCTCTCGCCTTCGAATGTCTTGGGCATCGCCCGCCAAGCCTGCCGTGGCCTCGACTACGCCCACGGACAAGGCATCGTCCATCGCGACATCAAGACAGCCAACCTCTTCGTGACGACCGAACGCGTGGTTAAGATCATGGACTTCGGTTTGGCGAAGGTCCTCGAAGAAGTACGCGGCGCAACAACCCTCGTGAGCGGGACGCCTTATTACATGTCGCCCGAGCAGGTTCTTGGGCAAGATGTGGATCACCGCACTGATCTATACTCACTTGGCGTGACGCTCTTTGAACTGGCGACCGGCGAGGTGCCCTTCGGATCAGGCGAGGTCGCCTATCATCATCGCCACACGGCGGTGCCCGATCCACAATCCGTGCAGCCAGATATCCCGGACTCGCTTTCGGAACTGATCCTTCGGTTGCTCGAGAAAAATCCGGACGACCGGCTGCAGACCGCGGCTGACGTCTTGCAGGCGCTGACTGCGATCGAACCAGAAGGTTCCGTGTAGGAACGATCCCGCAGCGCCGACTTTCGGTCACTTAACTAGAGCCACCGAACCTGATCGGCCGTGAGTTCGGTGACCTGATCGGCGACGTGAGTGGCGTCACTGTTCGGTGTCGAGGTGTCCCTCATGATACGCCGCGATGACAAATGTCGTCGATGCGAATGTGGATGTGGGGAAGAGCGCTGATCACGCGAATGGGATCGATACGCCTGATCACGAAGAACTCTCCGCCTATGTCTCGCGCCGGATCGAAGGCGCCGTCTTTGATGAAGCGAGGCGCCTCTTGTCTAGAAAGGCACACCAGGTTGAGGGGGATCCCGACGATCTCGAGGAGTGGATGAGCGGCGGGGGGCGGTCAATCTTCGAGGACGTGGGGAACGATGAGCTTGGGCCGGAAGAACGCGCGGATCGTTCAAGTCGCTGGCGTCGTGTTGAGGAGAGCCTCTCTGTGCTCGATGATGACGAGCGCCGGATTCTCCGTTTGGAACTCTGAGCGGATCCCCCGGAGAGGAGTTTACTCGCCGCCCATGTGTGAGAAATCGAGGTGGGAGGAAGAGACGGGCCCCGCCGGTCGTTTTGCCGTTTCGCGTTCTCACACTTCGTCCAAGCCTCAAGCTCGAAGGAAGGGGTCGCGAGCCGTTGGGGCCCGAATGTCTCAATAAGCATTATCACCACCTCGTGCGAATTGCGGCGCGAAATCGAATTGCAGGGTGAATCTTGCTTCGCACTTGCATATCCCGTGGGGCCGGACACAATTGCGGCTCGCGGGTCGCTGCCGGGGTCGCTTACGACCGGGCTTGGTCGTACTCTTGACTCATACCGGTGCGGCAAACCAATTGGGGAGAATTAGCGTGTCAGAAAATTCGAGTGGCCGAGCGACGATTATCGCGGCCGTATTAGTGAGCTTTTCGATCATAGGCGGCAGCTTCTTCATCGCCGATTCCCTTGATCGCACGACCGATCAGCTCGAGTTGGCCACCGAGGCACTCGGAGACCTTGAACTCGCCGCGGCCGCGCCGGGCGCTCGCCCGCCGAGTCGACCGAACCGGCCGGACGCCAACAAGGAATACGATGTCGAAGTTGGGGATGCGCCGACCAAGGGCGGCGAGAACGCGAAGGTGACGATCATCGAGTTCTCCGATTTTCAATGCCCCTTCTGCAATCGCGTCTCGCCGACGCTGGCGCAGATCGAGAAGGAATATGGCGATCAGGTCCAGATCGCGTTCAAGCACATGCCGCTTTCCTTTCATGCCCAAGCGCCGCAGGCTCATGCCGCCTCGGAAGCCGCACATCGCCAGGGCAAGTTCTGGGAGATGCACGACAAGATTTTCTCGAATCAGCGTGACCTCAGTATTGCGACTCTTGAGGGCCATGCGCGTTCGATCGGACTCGACATGGATCGTTATGCGAAGGATATCGCGGACGGAAGCATCAAGAAGAAGATCGATGCCAATTTGAAAGAGGCGAGCGGTCTTGGCGTGAGCGGAACTCCTGCCTTCTTCATCAACGGGAAATTTCTATCCGGCGCGCAGCCCTTTGATAATTTCAAGCGCTTGATCGATAGCGCGCTCGAGAAGGCGTCTTAGGCCTCTTGGCTAGAAGCGCCCAGGGTCGGTGCTGTATGGCGGTAGGGACGTGCGGTTTAGTGGGTTTGTGCTGATGCACGAGCGTGGGGGTTTGAATTGATCCGGGGGATCGTATTTGACCTCTTCGACACGTTAGTCGACCAGAATCACGATCAGTTGCGCCCGGTTGAGCTGGAAGGCCACAAAGTCGGTGCGACGACCCCCGGTCTCTTTGCGCGAGCGCGGGACGAATTCGGCGTCGACTTGCCCGTGCGCGAATTTATCGACCGGCTCAACCAGTCGGATCGCACTTTGCGCGTGGATACGATTGACCAGGGCCTCGAACTCTCGACGCTTGATCGGTTCACTGCGCTCGGCACCGATTTGGGATTGTCCGATGTCCTCGCCTTCGGGCGCGCTCTTACCGACGTTCATATGGGCGCTTTGTACGAGGCATGCAGCGTGCCCGCCCATCACGAGGCGGTACTCACGTCGCTCGCGATCGACTATCGCATGGCGTTGTGTTCAAACTTTTCTGACGCAGCGACCGCGCGTGCGATCGTGAACGAGGCGGGCTTTGATCCGCATCTCATGGCGATGGTGATTTCCGAAGAGATGGGCGTGCGTAAACCGAGGCGCGAAATTTTCGACGCAACGATCGACGCGCTCGGCTTAGCGCCTAACGAAATCCTTCACGTGGGCGACAACCTCGTTGCGGACATCGAGGGAGCCACGGCGGCTGGCATGCGCACCGTCTGGGTTACGCGGCAGATCGGCGATCCCGAGGCCGCGATGGCCCGCTATGAGGGTCCCCAGCCGGATTTCGCGCTAGAAGACTTACTGGACCTTCCGGTGCTGGTGGCGCGGCTTGGTGTCTAGCCGGTCTTCGTTAGTGAATCGATCCGGGCTGCATCAACTGGAAGAGACCGACTTCGGCTTCGAATTGGGTCCCGTCGGCGCGCTGCATTTCGTAGCTGCCAGCCATGGAGCCGAAGGGCGTCGTGAGCGGGCAGCCGGAGGTGTATTCAAAAGCTTGCCCGGGTTCGAGCACGGGCTGTTCTCCGACGACGCCGGGGCCGTGGATTTCTTCCGTATGGCCCGTCGCGTCGATGATCGTCCAATGCCGATTCAACAGCTGGACGGGGGTCTCGCCTTCGTTCGCGATTCGAATCGTATAGAGGAAGAACCACCGACTCGAGGCGGGGGCGCTGTGTTCTTCGGAATAGCGGGCGCGAACGATGACTCGCACGTCCTGGGTGAGGGCTTCAGAGCTGGTTTCGAAGGCGTCGTCGTGATCCACGGATCGAACCTTAGCAGTCGGGCGTCATATGGGAGTCGCGTCTCATGAACTGCTTGTTGATTGAGGAAACCGAGCTCGATCGGGCGACGATGCGCGTGCGACTCGATGGACGAAGACGCCGGCATGCGGATGAGATTCTGAAGGTGCGAGCGGGAGACTCTTTACGCGTTGGGCTTGTCGGGGGGCAGTTGGGCCGCGGGGAAATTCTGACGCTGGACCGCGAAGTGCTTGAACTGGCCATCGACTTAGAAGCCGAGCCTCCCGCGAAGCTTCCGCTGCATGTCGTCTTGGCGATGCCTCGGCCGCCCGTCTTTCGGAGGCTCGTGACGACGCTCGCGAGTCTCGGCGTCGAATCGCTTCTCGTCGCGGGGACGGCGCGAACGGAAAAGAGCTTCTGGCAAAGCCGTGTGCTCGACCCTGAAGCGATTCATGAGCGAATGCTGCTCGGGCTCGAGCAAGCACGCGATACGGTTCTGCCCGAATTCTCGACCCATCGATATTTCGAATCCCTCGTCGACGAGGTCTTAGCGCCGCGAATCGAGGGGCGGCGCGCGATCGTTGCGCATCCTGCAGCAAGCGAGCCCTGCCCTCACGCACTTGGCGAGCCCGTCACGCTCTTCATCGGGCCAGAAGGTGGCTTCGTCGACTTCGAGATGGAGCGGCTCAAGCAGATCGGGTTCGAGAGCGTGAGTCTCGGCCCGCGGATTCTGCGCGTTGAACCGGTTATTCCGCTCTTGGTCGGTCGGCTGTTTGGATGATGTGTTCGGGCTCGGAGGCAGGCACTTCGACTTGCTTCGGTGGTTCGATGCCGAGTCCGATGATGGCTAAGTGGACTGCGATCAGAACCGCGTACACGGCGAGCGAAGCGTAGAGACCGACCCGCGCGAAGCGGAAGTTCTTGTGGACGAGCAAGAGCAGAAGCCAGAAGCCGACGACCAGGCATTTCTGCACCAGGAACGCGCCGGGGCCGATGTCCAGGAAGAAAGCCATCACGGGATTCGCTTCGAGTCCACCGCGATCGAGCCATCGCATCGTGAAGAAGGCATCGCCGACGTTCAGCAGGAAGATACTTATCAGCAGAGCGACATCGCGGCGCGTGTAGCGGTCGACGTAGCTCGAATGATCTTCGTCGCGTCGACCGGTAGCCCGTCGCTTCGGCGTGAAGAAGCTCGTCCACGGGCGCGTGGGAACATCGCGACGATCGCCTGCACGACGATCGCTGCCATTCCATGAGGCGGATTCCTCCGCATCGCTCTTTCCCGACCGATCGGGAAAACCCGAGTTGCCACCCGCTTGCACGCCTGCCGCTCCTTGTCGGTCCGCACGTAAGCGGACTCGAGGGGGGTATCGGCGCAAGTCGGCGCCAAACTGAGAGGGGATCAATGACTCGCATACATTCTGCGCGTGTTTCGCAGACGGGAGTGCGGCGGGCGAAGAGCGAGTCAGCCGAGCAGCGCGCGTTCGACGAACCAATAGAGGCCTAAGCCACAAAGTCCGGCCGCGGAAAGTTCGCTGGCCCATCGGCTTGCGGAGGGCGAGGCCCATCGCTGGCCCATCCAAATGAGCGGCCACGCGGCGAGAACGACGCCAATTTGGCCGATCTCTACTCCGAGGTTGAAGCCTAGGAGCGCGGGGATCAAACGATCGGTGGGGAGGCTCATCTCCATGAGAATGCCGGCGAATCCGAAACCATGAACGAGCCCGAATGCGAAGGTCAGGCAGATTCGGAGCCAGCGATTTTCGCTCCGGCCGCGGAGCGAGAAATAGCATCCCGTAAAGAGAGCGAGTCCGACGAGCGTGAGCACCGGGAGTGAGACGAGGCCATTTAGGGCGGCGAGGGCGACGGCAGCGAGCCCGCCGAGCACGAGCGCGGGGATCGCGACGGGCCGCCCCGAGAGCAACCAGCCCTTTTCGATTGCCACGAGGGCGACGGAAAATGCGATCACGGCTTCAACAGCGGCCGCGCGGGGATGCAGGATATCCGTGACCGCGAGGGCGAGGGTCAGGCTATGGGCCAGAGTGAAGCCCGTGATCAGCCGCGCGACTTCTCCGAGTCTGCTGGCGAGCAAGAGCAGGCCGAAGACGAAGGCCAGATGATCCCAGCCGCTCAGGATATGTTCGATCCCGAGCACCAAGTAGTCGAAGAGCCCGCTTCCGTATTCGCTTTCTTCTTCAGCGCCGGCCGGGCTGCGCACGACAAACTCGGGTGAAGCCTCTGTTAGAACCTGCTCGCGGAGTGGCGAGGACCCATCACTCAGCCGAGCACGCGCGAAATGCATATGGCCGGGCGCGACCGCCAGAAGAAGCTGGCTATGGATCGCAAGGCGCTCGGGGTTTGGGGGGCACTGCACGCGCCACTCGTAACGCACCCAGCCGGGCTCATCCGCTCGTCGTCGTGCGGGGCCTTCGGGCTTGCAGATTGTTTGGTTGGCGATCAGCACGAGTTCGGTTGGGAAGATACGGGCTGGTAGGTCGGGGCTGCCGGCCGGGTTCGCGCCGGGGACAGTGCCTGGCGGGAGCGCCTCGGGCCCGATTCGACTCAACTCGAGGAGCTTCATGCGGAGAGAGATCGATGCGCCGGCTTCGTCCAGCGACCAACTTGAATAGGAGACGCTGCGGCCGTGGGCGTGGGCGGCATCAGCCGTCGTCAACGCCAGAAGCGAAGCGATGAGAATCGCGCCACTGATCTTTCGCAGTCGGTACGCTGTCCCGCTAGCCGAATTAGGCTGCGTCGAGGATTGGTGTCGAGTGTTGAGA
>JASDVF010000063.1:0-43394 GCA_041440805.1 Myxococcota bacterium
CGCATGTGATTGTGCTGCTTCATCGAGCGGGCGACATCGAAGGGATCCCTATGGAGATGGAGGAAGCGCGCGTTCGGGAAGAGCTCCAATAATTCCGGGAGTTGGGCGAGGGTGCCACCACTGCGCTCGATCCATACGGTCTTGCCGGCTCTACGGGTCGCCCATTCGAAGAGCGTGCGAAGCTGCTCGCTTAGGAGACGCGTCGGCTGTTCGCTTGCGAAAGACACGAGCTCGTCAAAGGCGACCGTCGGATCGTCGAAGAGATTCGCGAGCGGCAGCAGGATGAGTTCGGGATAGACACCCTCGCGATAGTTTTTCGGATGGACGCCTGTCGGCGGATGCTCCAGATCGAAAGTGATCTCCGGCGTCTTGAGATGGCCGACGATCTTCTTGAACTCGCCGGTCGAGCGCAGCCCACAGTCGCAAATTTCTGCGAGTTCCGTCCCGCTGACCGGTCGCTCTCCGAATTTACGGACCGCGTCGAGTGCGACGAGGAACTCGGAGAGGACGGCGACGTGAGGATGAACGTCAAGCATCTTCGAAAGAATGGTTGAGCCGCATCGGCCGGTGCCGATGATGAAGCGCGCGATGGGATCCGTGGGCATAGTCGAGATCTTAGTTCAGACGGTAGAGAGATTCGTCTCCGTCTCCGTCTCCGCCTACGCCTCGAGCAAGTGGGCGGTTCGAGGCCTCACTAAATGCGCGGCGCTCGAACTCGGGCGCGACAATATTCGCGTGAACGCGGTCTGCCCTGCCGGAGGTTCGGACGAGATGATCGCACCCTGGCGCGATCCGAAGAGCAAGGACACGTCAGGCTATTCGGACAAGAGCGCGCTTTCTTCGACGAGATCGACGCTGCGCTATTTCAGCTCCACGCTGAGCTCGCGATAGGCGGTGGTCCCCACGTTTTCGAGCGAGTAGTTCGGGGCTGACTCTAGCCAGTGGCCACTCACGCTCGAACGTTGCTCTTCCTGACTCGACGGTTCACCACTCGCCTTCAGGGAGTGAATACGTACCTTTCCGCCGTCAATCACGTAGACGGCGGTATCAAGACAGTTTCGCGAGCGAGTGCACTCTCCGGGTTTCAGCGCAGTTTCGTAGACGCGAATCCGATCGTTCTCGAGCAGCATCACCGAGCCGGTTCGGGCCGGCATGCCGACGAGTGCGTCGCTACGCGAGAACCCCACGCCTTCCTGCTCCGGGCGGCGCGCTCTTTTGACCTCGATCAGTGCCGCTGTGAACGTGTTCTCGCTGAGATTCGCATAACCGGGCGAGAGGAATCCGCTGCCTGGGATGTAGTTCACACTGTGCTCATAGCACCAGCCGCCCAGACTCTCGTCGAGGGTCTCGCCAGCCTCGAGGCGCGATCGCCAGATATGGTCCTGTTCCTCATTCGCGTGATAGACCGCGCCCAACATCTCGGTCGTATGAAACAGGACGTAGTCGAAGTCGTGATAGTGATGCCAAAAAGTCTCGCCCGCCGGGGTGTCAACTTGCCAGATCTTGATTTCGTCGTTCTCGAGCAGGAGGTGTTGGGCGACCGGCCCGAGCTCGACGCCCTCTGGAACCGGTTCTCGATGATGATTAGGCATGGCTTATCTCCGTGACTTGATGCGAGTGCTTGATCTACGCTTTTCGCCCGATGCGGGATCTCGGAGTGTAGGGCGACAGGCATGCTGAAAGGTGTCTATTCTGTTTGCTGGCGCTTCTAGTTCCAGGACCGGCAAAGCCTCGTAGGCTCCGCTCGGCTTCTGGGTTTGATCGAGGAAACCGAATTCATGACGTTCGATTGGGTCGCGGGTCTTGTCTTTTTTACAGCATTAACGGCTTCCACTGCCATGGGTCGCTATGTGGCCTTCAAGAGTCCTGCGCTCCGGGAGATGCGGGAGCGAAATTTCGAGGCGGACGGACCGAAGAAAAAGAAAAAGGCCTACCGCGACGCGATTCGAATCAATAATCGGGTCGGCGCGACCCAGGCACTGACGTTCTATGCGCTTGTCCTGCCCTTTTTCGTCAGCCTTGAGACGCTGCCCTGGTGGCGGTACATCGTCGACGTGGTCGCCGTTCTCGCGCTCTACGATCTCACCTACTACGGGGTTCACCGGTTCCTCTTTCACGGGAAACTGCTTCGCCAGATACACGCTCTGCACCATCAGGCCAGAACACCGACTTACGTCGACTCTCTCTATGTTCATCCGGTCGAGACCCTGATCGGGCAGGGGCTCTTTCAAGGCTCCATCGTGGTCGTCGCGCTGATTTCGGGTGGCCCTCTCAATGTCGTGGCCATGCTTGTGGCGACGCAGATCTTCATCAATGCCGGCACCCTGAATCACGTGTGGGTAGATCTTCCGCGCTTCCCGTATAAGTGGCTGGAATTTCTCACAACGGGACACGCGGCCCATCACGTCGACATGAATCAAGGAAACTATTGCCAGGTGACCCTGCTCTTCGATTGGCTCTTCGGCACGTTTGAGAAACCGGTGGTTCGTTCGACACCCTGAAATGCTTTTGAAGCAGGCGAGCAGGTCGACGCCACGGAATCCGACTTCATGACGGGGCATACGTTCTGGGTCGATGGTGGGGGCTCGATTCATGCCTAGGGGTAGTGACTACTTCGAGATCCAGAACCTGCTCCATCTTTACTCGGAAGCTGTCGACCGCGGGGCCTTCGAAGAAGTCGGCGCGATGTTCGAACACGCGGATGTGTATTTTCCGGGGAACGACGAGCCCGCGGTTCGCGCAGGCAGTCGTGATTTCGGGAAACATCTTGCGAAGTGGACGCGCCGGTTTCCCGAGACGGGCGGTACGCCTCGCACGCGCCACCTCTGTACGAAATTCACTCGAATCAATACGGTGCGAGCATCGGCCAGCGGGTTAGGATTTCGAGATGCCGAATTCAGATCGAATCCCTGCCGCCGATGCCGCCCTCAAGAATTTCCTGACGCACGCGAACCTGCCTGCGCTGCTGCCTGCGATCGTGCAGCTGACCGGGGACGCCAGTCTGCTGACCCGTTTCGCGCCGCCGACGACGCCGATGATGGGCGCGGTTGAAGGGGACCTCTCTCCGGTGGATCAGGCAGCGATTCGCGAGATCGCGTTCAATGCGCTCGTCGCCTATCGCGATGGCGATGGCACTCTTCCGTTGCTTCCGTCGGACGAGACCCTCGTAGAGATGATGAACTGGTGCGCCGGGGAGCCGCTGCCGCCCGAGTATGTGCCGCTTGCAATCGAAGAAGCCGCGCTTGCCGAGGTCGATCCTCGGCATTTTGAATGGAACGCGCCGCCTGATGCGAAGACGCTCGAGGACTATCACGTACTCGTGATCGGCGGAGGCTTTGGCGGGATCTGCGCGGGTATCCGTCTCGGCCAGGCCGGAATCGCGCATACGATCGTCGAGAAGAACGCTGAGCTCGGTGGGACCTGGCATGAGAACAGCTATCCGGACCTGCGGGTCGATGTCCCGAATCATTTCTACTCGTTCTCGTTTGAACATAATCCGCACTGGTCGAATTACTTTTCGATGCGCGACGAGATCAAGGGCTATGCGAACGATGTCGCGAAGAAGCATGGCGTCGACGGGCATGTTCGTTTCGGGACGGAAGTCCTACGCGCGGTCTACGACGAAGCGAGTGCGATCTGGAAGGTTCGCGTCCGGGGCGCGGATGGACAGGAGGAAGTTCTCGAAGCGAACGCGGTGATTAGCGCGGTCGGCATGCTGAACCGACCGCAGACGCCGGACATTGAGGGCCTCGATTCGTTTGCGGGGCCGAGCTTTCACTCGTCCTCCTGGGACCATGATCTCGATTTCAAGGGAAAGAGGGTCGCGGTGATCGGAACGGGCGCAAGCGCCATGCAGTTTGTGCCGCGAATCGCCGAGCAGGTCTCGGAGCTCACGATCTTTCAGCGTTCAGCGCATTGGACCTCCTTCAATGAGAAATATCGGGCGGAGATCGAAGACGAGTTTAAGTGGTGCCTCGCACATATTCCCTTCTACCACAGCTGGTACCGCTTCCTGCTCTTTTGGGCGGGTAGCGATCGTGCCTTCCCTGTCTTTCAGATCGATCCCGCCTGGGAACATCCAGAGCGTTCGACGAGCGAGGCGAACGACCTCTTCCGAATGGGCGCCTCCATGTACATCGAAGATCAGCTCGGTGGCGACCCGGAGCTCATGAAAAAGTGCCTCCCGGATTATCCGCCGCTCGGCAAGCGTCCGCTGATGGATAACGGTTGGTACTCGACGCTCGTTCAAGATCATGTCGAGCTGCATAACGACGGAATCGAGAAGATCGTTCCCGAAGGCGTCGTAACGAAAGACGGCCGAACGATCGAGGTCGATATCTTGATTCTGGCAACGGGCTTTCATGCTGGGAAGTTCTTATGGCCGATGGAGATCGAAGGCCGTGACGGTGCGATCCTGAACGAAAGGTGGGAGGGTGGCGAGAACCCGAAAGCCTATCTCGGGATTACGATGCCGGAGTTTCCGAATCTCTTCTGTCTCTACGGACCGAATACGAACCCGGTATTGGGCAGCGTCATCTACATGCTCGAGTGTCAGACGACCTACATCATGAGCTGTCTGCGTGAGATGCTTGAGAACGGACATCGGTCGATCGAGTGTCGCGCGGAGGTTCAGGACGAATACTACGAGCGTCTAGATACTGCGATGGACGGGATGGTCTGGCGCCATCCGAAGGTCAGCAGCTACTACAATAATAAGCATGGTCGGGTGATCACTAACATTCCCTGGACCATGTACGCCTATTGGGACATGACGAGGGCCGTCGACCTCAAGGATTACAAGGTCGTATGAGCTTGGGACGCGGTCGATGATCAAGAGGGTCGTACTCGGGATTGTCTTACCGATAGGTTTGTTAGTCATCGCAATCTTGGCGATAACGATTTTTTTTCGCGCGGTGTCCGGCCCCGAGCCACTGTTTACGATCGAGCATACGACGGAGATTGATGCGTCCCCGGCGTATGTCTGGTTGATCCTCTCCGACCTTGAGCGCTGGCCCGAGTGGAACACATACGCGATTGGAGTCGAAGTCGAGGGTTCGAATTCATACCCTGCACGCCTTTGAACGGATGAACGCCGATCTTAAGGCCCGTGCCGAAAGCACCGACTAAACTAGTCTGAGTCTTTAGACGCTTAAAGAAGGAAATATCCGCCATGGCCGCTGCCGCCGATCTCCCTCTCGACCAGCTTGATGTCATCAACCCCGAGTCCTTTGAGGCTCATGGCTATCCCCATGAAGCCTGGGAGCGCTTACGCCGCGAATCGCCTGTCCACTATTTCGGCGACTCGCCGGTTCCGTTCTGGGCGATCACGAAGCATGCGGACATCACGGCGATCAGCAAGCAGCCCGACCTGTTCTTGAACGGCCCGCGCCTCTTCGTGCATCCGGAAGTCTCGAATATGCAGGAGGATCTCGAAGCGCAACAGGGTTTCGATCGACCCGCGACGCTCATCGAGATGGATAACCCGCAGCACAGCGCGTATCGCAAAATCATCAGCTCCCGATTCACACCGGCCGCTCTCAAGAAGATTCACGCGGAAGTCGATCGCATCGCGCGAAAGTTCGTCGACGAGATGCTCGACGAAGCGGATGGCGGAGAAGCGGAAGTCGACTTCGTCGAGAAAATTGCGGCCCCACTTCCGATCGCCGTCATCGGTTGGTTGCTCGGCGTGCCAGAGCCGGATTGGCCGCAGCTCTACGACTGGACTAATCGGATGATCGGCTTCGACGATCCTGAGTTCAATCCGTCGGACGTCGAGAGCGACAGCATGACGGCGATGGTCGAACTATTTACATACTTCTCTTCGATCGTGGAGGATCGGAAGAGCAATCCACAGGACGATCTGATCACGCTCTTCGCCCACGCGGAGGTCGACGGGCAGAAGCTGCCGCCGATGGATGTGCTCGCGTGGTGCCAAATTATCGTGGGCGCCGGGAATGAGACGACGCGCAATGCGACGAGCGGCGGCATGCTTGCTTTGATCGACCATCCCGAAGAACGACGGCGCCTGCTCGCCCCGGGCAACATGCGATCGGGCATAGAGGAGATTCTGCGTTGGAGCTCCCCCGTGATTCATTTCGCGCGGACGGTTGCGGAAGACACGGTTTTCAACGGTCATGCTTTCAAGAAGGGAGATACCCTCGCGCTCTACTACCCCTCGGCGAATCGGGATGAAGACGTTTTCGACGCACCGTATCGCTTCGATGTCGCACGGCGACCGAATCGACATCTCGCGTTCGGTGTGGGCGAACATTTCTGCGCGGGAGCCCACGTTGCACGGCTCGAACTTGAGATGGCGTACAAGTACTTGCTGCCGCGACTCAAAGAAGTCGAACTCGCGGGCGAACCGGATCGGCTCCGCTCGAACCTGATCGGAGGCATCAAACGACTTCCGATTCGGTTCAAGGTGCAGCCCGCCTAGCGAGTGCTCGGAGCGAACTATCCGAGCATTTTTCCCAGGAAGGGGCAGGGATAGCCCCTTCGGAGCTGATTTTTCAGGATGCCTAATATCGTTGGTGCGAAAAATGGGGCTTGCTTTTCCTGTCCCCGTCGGATTTTTTGGGGTGAAAAATGGATCATCTCCCTGACTAACGAACGTTCTGTTCCGGTGAGGGATCACCGCTGCACGATGCACTATGCGCTCAAGGACTAGGGCGACGATGACCGCGCCATGCATCGCCTTACTGTTCGAGGCGAGCCTCCCGCATAGTCTCGTATCGTCCGTGTAGTGACGTGCTGTGTGCCGCTGGCTGCCGGCTCCTGCTTCGTCGAAGTAGTCATCCGGCAGACTTCATGGCTTATCGCGTCACTAAACAAGGACTTCGTATGGCAATCGATTTCGCACCCTACACGGACGACTGGAAAACCGACCCCTTTCCGATCTATCGCGAGATGCGCGACGAAGCTCCGGTCTACTTCGCAAAGCATTCGTCGAGCTGGTGCGTCTTCCGCTACGACGACGTCGAGCACGTCCTGAAAACGCCGGAGACCTTCTCCTCCGACACCCGTCAGGCCAGCCGCAAGCTCAGTATGGAAACCCTGATCGAAATCCAAACAGGGATCCGGCTCTCGCTCGCCCTGCGCGTCATGCCAACCACCCTCGCGCGTTCTCGCATGCTGATCCTCGAAGGCGGCGCTCAACATCGCGACATGCGCAAACTACTGAACCGCGGCTTTAAACCGAAGAACGTCCTCGACTGGGAGAGGCGCATCCAGGAACTTGTCGGGGAGTGCATCGCCGAACTGGACCTGGGCGGCAGCTTCGACCTCGTTTCTCAGCTGGCTCTTCCCCTACCTACGATTGTGATCGCCGAGATGCTCGGCGTCGAGGTGGAACGGCGAGCCGACTTCAAGCAATGGTGCGATTCCATTCTGATCGGTGTAGTCCCGCTCGCGAGTAGCGATCGAAGAACCGCGATGCTCCGATCCATGAAGAAGCTCAAGCGTTATTTGCTGCCGCTCGTCGCGGAGCGGCGTGCCTCACCGAAAGAGGATCTGCTGAGTGTTCTTGTCGCCGAGCAGAGGGGCGAAGCTGCGCTTAGCGAGCACGAACTATTCATGTTCGCCCTCCTACTCTTGATCGGCGGAAACGAAACGACGACCAATCTGATCGCAAACGCGGTCGATGCGCTTCTCGCCAACCCGACTCAAGTGGAGCAATTCGCGGCGGAACCGGATCGCGTCAAAGGGGTTATCGAGGAGACGCTTCGCTTCGACTCACCGGTCCAGTATGTCGCACGTGTTGCGACGCAGGATGTTGAGTTGCGGGGCCAGAAAATTCCAAAGGGCAGCGAGGTGATTGCTTTCCTTGGATCTGCCAATCGGGACGAACGGCGGTTCGCAGATCCTGACCGATTTGATCATGAGCGGGATTCGCGTGGGCACATGGGTTTTGGGCATGGGGCGCATTTTTGCTTGGGCGCTGCGCTGGCACGGCTTGAGGCGAACGCAGCTCTAACGGCGCTCGCGAAGGAGTTACCGGGCTTGAGTCGCGTTAAGCCCGACGTCGACTTGGTGTTGAATAATGCGGCTCGAGGGCGCGGAACATTGGAGCTTCGGCGCGAGGCGCCAGAGTCGCGGGATCTAGGAAGACGAGCGCACTAATGTGCGGCGGCCGAGCGTGACTAGGCCCTTGCTCTGGACGGATCGAGAGCGAACATCCGGAGATCGTGAACATCAGGTCGAGCCTTCTTACGAAGGTCGTCCGTCCCGGAGCGCCCTATGAACTCGCAATCAAAGTCAACCAATGCCGCAGTTGATCCAAAAGTGGCCACGCGGATTCCGGCGTCTCGCTACACCTCGACGGGGTGGGCAGACCTCGAGACCCAGCGGCTTTGGTCTCGTGTCTGGCAGATCGCATGTACCGAAGACTGTATTCCGGACTGCGGCGACTACTGGGAATACGAGATCGGCCCGCTGTCGATCTTTGTGTTGCGAGACGACGAGGGCGCATTGCGCGCTTTCAAGAACGTCTGCCCGCATAGGGGAACATCGCTCGTTTCGGGCTCCGGACGTGGTCTCAGTGAAATTCGATGCCCCTACCACCATTGGCGTTTCGACTCGAAGGGCCATTTCTGCGGGACCGAGGAGGACGGTGTCCGGACCGGTCGGCCAGGATCGATGAGCCTCACCTCCGTCGCGGTCGATTCCTGGGGCGGCTTCGTCTTTGTCAATCCGGATCTCAATTGCGAACCGCTCAGCGAATTTCTCGAAGTGCTTCCCAAAGAACTCGAATGGGTCGGGATGGAGCAGTTTGGCTGCTCCGAATTTATGACTCTCGAAGTCCCCTGTAATTGGAAGGTCGTCGTCGACGCCTTCATCGAGACATACCATCTGCATGCCGTCCATCCGCAGATGCTCGCGATCGCCGACGATGTCCATACGCCAATTACCCTCTACGACAAACACACGATGTTTATGCAGCCCTATGGCGTTCCGAGTCCCCGCCGAAACGGCGATGTGAGCAAGCAGGAGCTCTGGGAGGAATTCATTCGGAATCTCGGCCATCGTCTCGGCCTCAGCTTCGCTTCGGTCGGACGCCCCGGCCCCCATCCACCCGTTCCGGAAGGCCAAACACTTCGGGATGTACTCGTTACGAAGATCCGGGAACATCTCGCCACTCTGGGCAGCCGGTATGACCATCTCGACGACAATCACGTCATCGACGATTTTCACTATCACGTCTTCCCAAACTCGATCTTCAACGTCTTTGCGGGATGGTGCGGACTGATTCGCGCGCGTCCCGGACGCACTCCCCACGAAAGCTATATCGATATGTGGAACTGCGACCTCCGGCCCGAAGACCACCCGGATAGGCATCCGCGACCACAGGTGCATAGCCTAACACCGGATGACGTCTCTTCTCTTGGATCAGTGCTTCCTCAAGATCTTGCGATTCTTGCACGGGCGCAGAAGGGGTTGCGCCAAGATGAGGATGGCTTGCTGAGGCTCGTTCCTGCCGAGGCTCGTATTGGGCGGATGCATGAGATTCTCGATCGGTACATTGATCCGCCGCTCGACCGACGCCTGCCCTAAGCGCTGCTCGATCAAATTGAGATCGGGGGGGCTCTAAGCGGAGCCCTCCAATTGCGCTCCTATTCGAGAATTGGATCCAGCTTATGGAAGAGCGGGTTCTCATCGTCGGGGTCGGTTCCCGCGATGATCATCGAAAGTCTCAGGCTCCGCTTGTGTAGCAATCGGACAAGCGCCTCATCACGATCAGGATCGCCATCAGCGATGACATTCGAGAGCGCTGCATCTGCCGCGGAAAGATCTTCGAACCGTTCGCCTACGAGTTGACCGATCTCGCGGATCGTCTCTCGCTCGAACCAGTCCCGGTAGCGCGTGTAGTTGAGCAGGAATTGCGGGATCGCGCCAAGAAGGTCGCGTTCCCAGTCTTCGAAGGCGCTCGAAACGGGCAGGCGCGCGATATCGACGAGCAGCTTTTCAAGGCCAGACGTCTCCCACGGCTGCTTTGTCGGTTCGGGGAGGTGGAGGTCGTAGTCGAGTGTTAGGCCATCTAGTTCGGCAATCGCCTCAAGGCCGCGCCTTGAGATGCTCGCGTACTCAAGAACGCCTTCGATCCAGTTCGCACCACGTACTTCGGGGTTCATGAAGGTCATTGCCGCGATCGCGGAGAGCTGCATGAAACCGACCGTGTGATAGGCCACGACAGGGAGGTCGACCTCCTGGCCGCTTGCTTCCGCATAACGCCGGTAGAGCGCGGGGATGTCGCCCATGTTTTCGTAGGGGTGACGGCCACGAAAGCAGGCGAGATCCCAATGCGTATCGCCGATCGCGGCGATCTCGAAGTCCATCAGGGCGACGACTTCGGAGCCACGGGACATGAACTGCCCTGCGTCGCCGGCTATGAAGCTGGCGCGAGTTCTGTGGTGGGGGACGTGTCGGCGAAGCCAGTTCTGGAAGAACTCGAAGGTCGTGTCGATGTTATGGGTTGCGACTCCGATTCGGTACATGCGCTCCGTCTGTCGCAGAGCGATTTCTTCCGCGGATTCGAGTGGTCTGAGGCCTCGGATTCCCGAGAACTCGCTGACCGGTACCTCGTGGATCTTCGCGAGTTCATCCATGTACACGAGCATGGCCTCCCAACGTTCGTCGGTCATCACGTCGGGATGATCGATCGCCGTATGCAGCATCCCGTGCGCACGTTCGTCCGTTTCGATCCAGTCCATCACGAACGCTTTGGGCGAATCCATGAAACCGTAGATGTGCGGGACCGGAATGCCGTTGGCTTCGAGGACCTGCATTACCTCCATCTCGAATCGGAGGTCGTCCTCGCCGGCGATCGGCCGATTGCCGCGCACAAAGATCGTGTCGATGACGTCACCCTTGGCGTATGTGACTTTCCATTGGGGTCGCCATCGCATTAGGCGCTTGGCCTCACGCAGCTCACCGCCGAGATGCTCGGAAACCCATCGTGAGATGCCCTCGACTTGGCTTGCCGCGTAGGCGTCATGGTTCATCAGTTCGGGGGCGTTTTTGGCTTCACTCACGGGGCTGCCTCGCTTAGTTAATCAGGGGCTGGATCTTTATCGGTAGCGGATCGGTGGTACGAGTTCACTGTCTCAACCGAGGAGTTAGCCTCGTTCTTCCCTGGAATCTCATTTGGTAGGCTGCCTCCATGGAATTTGAATACACACTCGAAGCAGCCGGTTTGTCCCGCCTCTCCCATATTTCGCTTCAGGTCGCGGACTTGGAGGGTGCGCTTGATTTCTACACGCGATTCTTCGGTATGCAGGTCGTGCTGGAGCGGAATCTCGAAGGACCTGAATTCGAGTCCGTGACCGGAACGCCAGGCGCCCGGTCGCGTTTGGTTCGTGGACTGGTCGCCGGGAACTCGGTCGTTCAGCTCTTCTGGCATAGCTGGCGTGAGCCGCAGCTGGAGAAGCGAACCCTGATGTCTTTCGAGGTGCGTGATGCGCGGATCGCCTACGAGGCGCTCACGGCAGCCGGCGTGGAATGTCAAAGCGAGCCCGTCGCCTTTGATAACTCTCTCGCGTTCGTGCTTCACGACCCCGACGGTCATCCGATCGAGATCATCGAATGGACGGCGGATGCCGCTCCTTATCGTGTGCAAACAAGTAGAGCGATCGAAGGCGGGCCTTGATGAGGGCTGCCCGAGTTCCGCGGAACGGGGGCCGATCTCTGGTCAGATTTCCGAAGGACGTCTAAGGTGCCAGACATGTTGGGAGCGGTTTTTTGCAAGCACGGACCCGAGTCCCGATTACATGTCCGACCGCGTCCTGGCCCCCCCTGAGTCGATGGTCGTCTATGGCCGCGCGCGCCAAAAGCTAGGCACCGCGACTTCCGCCTCAGAGGGTCGGGTTGCGGGAGCCGACCTTGAACTCCGGCCAATGGGTCGGGTCGGCGAGCTGCTCGAAGTCGTGCCCGGCCTGATCGCCACGCAGCATTCGGGGCAGGGCAAGTCCAACCAGCTCTTCCTGCGCGGCTTCAACTTGGACCACGGCACCGACTTTGCTGCGCATCTCGACGGTGTCCCCCGCAACTTTCGGACGCACGGGCACGGCCAGGGATACCTCGATCTGAACTTCTTGATTCCTGAGATCGTGGAATCGATCGACTTCCGAAAGGGTCCCTATCGCGCCGACGTTGGCGATTTTTCCTCCGCCGGCTCTTCGTTCATGCGCACCGTCGACCGGCTGCCGGAACTGCCCGCAATCGGGGTGCGAGAACTCGGCGTCGGCCAATATGTCCGAATCGAAGATGGTGGGCAGCTTACGGAAAAGCAGCTCCGAGAGGCGATCTTCAGCGATCCGGAATCGTCCATGAAGGCGCTCTACGCCGAGATGTCTTACGGGGCATTCGAGCTCTCGGAAGCTTTTATTGTCTCGATGGGGCCTGCCGAGATCTATCCTCCCGAGGGAGCGTGTCACCCCGGCCAGTCCAATATCCTTATCGACGTTGATGAAGCGCTCGAGCCTAACCCCGACTGGTTCTCGGTCGATCACTTCCTAGGTGTGATCCATCCTGACGGAGCCTGCAACTTTAATGTGGGCTTCTCTGGACACGAGAGCGTTTGGATAGTGGAAGACCCTAATAACGTTTATGACGTTACGCTTAACGGCGGTGCGAGTTACTTCGATGGCATTTACATGCCTCTTGCTAGGTCAACCGCGAAGCCGCGATACATAGAATCCTCCGAGACGAATAGCTTCGGAAACCCCGTTTTTCTGGACCCCTCCGATTCGAGCACGCGCATCTATTTATGCGAACTCGATGGGGTAGGTGACGCTGTTTCGGACATGGGCCTCATCGGGAGTGACCCGTCCAGCACGCGATGCGAGGTGATCTCTGAGACGGACACGCTGCGCTGTATTAAGCGGACTGATGACCGTCGCCGAAGTTCCAGCCGAGGATCGCGTCGAGCGAACTCGGCTCGAACGCGGCACCGTCGTTCTCCGCCGGCTTGGCGAGGGCCGCGCGCGCCGACTCCTTACAGCCTAGAAGCCCATCCCGATCCGATGCGGCGCTAGGGTCAGCGCGAGCATCGCCAGGGTTGAAAGGCTGAGGACAAAGAGCGCCGGGATCGGCGAGGCGTCCTCAAAGGCTTCGATTTCGGGAAATTCCGGTCCGGTCTCGAATACAAACTCGAGCTGCATTTCCTGGTCCCCTACAGACCGGCTGGCCGTTCAGGCCTTGCCCGTCGCATATTGGGGGGGGTGGATCGCGCTCACGGTCAATCGCTTTTCGTGAACTACATCAGTCATCGGCAACTTCGCCGGAAACCTTGAATGCTGCCTTCGCTTTTCAGTTCAGACGCCGCTTCTATGTCCCACGATTTCGCTGTTCGTGAGAATCATTTCCCTGGATCGCATCACGGACCGTGATCTTCGGTCTCATCGCCGACCTTGACGCCGACCTCGTATTCCTAGGGGTCGAGAGGAGCGAGCTCCACCTCGACCATATCCGGCGAGAGCCGAAGGCCGTGAGGACCTTTCTTCGACTCGATCACGACCGTCATGGACTGGTAGCCCTGCCTGCGGAACACCAGCTCATGGGAGCGGTCGGAGCGTAGCTTGACGCCTTTGTCCGGAATATCCTGCACGCGCTTACCGTCGACGAAGACCTCGACGCCTAAGGGATTGGCCTGGATCAGCACCTTCTGATGCGCGCAGCTCGTGAGCGCAAACACGAGTGCGAGTCCAAGGACGATCACCTCGAAGCGCATCCGCGTAGGATGTGACTCCGTGCGTCGCGCGAGCCCGAAGCGAGCGAGTGCCTTCTGTGCCGTTCCATGCGATGAACCCATCGAGCCCCCTCTTCACCCGACCCGCAATGGGCCAGGAATGAAGGTTCGAGACTACCCCAACTCGCGGCGAGCGGGAGCACTGCGGGATGACGTCGTTGCGAGAGCACAGCCGCGCACGAGCGTTCGAACTGAAACGCGTTGCGTCCCCAGTGAGCACGTACAGCGCGAAAGCTCCGCCGTTCGAAATTTGGCTTGAAACTAGAGGGGGCTGCGGAGTCGGCCGCTGTAGACGGGTTCGCTCCAGGCTCGCCCCACCTCCTCGAGCTCATGGATACGCTTAGGACAGTTTGGGTCGTCAGGATATTTCGAACTAAGCCCGCTCACAGGGGCCGGTTTGCGAATTCTTTTCTCGGGGCGATACGAATCGGAGTTGAGGCCCGTCCTCTCAATCACACTTCGAACTCACCTTTTGCTGAGGACAGACTCATCATGATGACTTTTGCTTCCCGACTCGCTTGTCTACTACTCCTTTTCGTTCTGATTCCTACGTACGCCTACGCGTCAGATCGCCCTTCGCCGACCTGTGAAAAGGTCAAGATCCGGGCGGCAGGGCGATACGCCGCCTGTCTCGCTCGTGCCGACATCGCGCCGGGGCGCCAAGTCGCCCAGTGCGAAGAGGAGATCACCCGAAGGTTCGCCAAGGCAGAACGCCGCGGGGAATGTACGAGCGACGTGGGAGCCGCGGACGTCTCGTCGTTCCTGATAGACGTCCAGGCTCTCGTGTTGGATTCGATCCGTTACGGCGACCCCCTGCCGCAGATCATTGAGCCGACGTGTGAACCGAGCGAGGTGAACCTTCTCGACTTCGAGGCCTGGCAGCGCGAGGAGGGATATTGGATCGGAGAGTACACCTTCCTCGGCGCGGATGGCGCCCCCTTCGTGAGTGGCGGCTGGCCCTATCGATACGACGACTACCGGGGATTCATTCACCTCGAGGTCGATGGCTCGAGCATTAGTCAGCGCAACGTTTTCCTCTACCCGGCTCAGTACGAAGAGGACTGTACGCAGGAAGTCGACGAGATGGGTGTTCCGCTCGATGTGGTCGGAACGGGTATGTGCGGCGTGAACGGCAACGAGAAGACCTTTAGCGCCGACCAGCAGGCTTCGGACTGCGACGGAAACCTGGCCGGTCCCTTTGTTCAGGGCCCCTTCACCCTTGCGACGGAGACCCGTTTGCTAGGCGACGACTCGGTGCTCTACCAGGTTCGCCTTTTCGACCAGGGCCCCCTCGTTCAGAATCAGCTGACCACTCTTCCGGGCGATGGCACGCGTGTGCGAACGGCACAGGGCTTCGCGCCTTTCCTTCCTCCGGGACTGCCAACCTGGAGTTACTCCAGCTACTACCGCGAGCGGAAAGTTTCGCGCGACGAGTTCTACGCTGCGCTCGCGGAAACCCGCGAGGAGTATTCGATCCTCCCGTCCGACTACTGTGCTTACGGTGGCGGGAGCGCCCCGAGTGGGGTGACCTGCGACGAGCACTTCGGGGAGTCGACGGCGCCCTGATCTTGGGCCCAACGGGCCTGGCTGGGCTAGGCGGCTCGCAGTTCCAGCCGGGCGCGACCCCGAACGGTGTAGGAGTCGAGGAACTCCCGTTAGGGGCTCACGCGCACGAGTTCGGGGAGCCGGGGCAAGAACGAGCCGAAGACAGCCCGCGCCTCCGCCCCCGCGCATCGCCTCCGTTCTCTCCTCTCGCTTGACTGCCTTATTGGAAGGGACCGTTTTGGACGGAATAGGGCGCCCATCGACCTTTCCAGGGCCGGGCCTCTTCGAGCTCGTAGGCAAGCTCATAGAGGAGTTTGTCGTTGCCACGAGCGGCGATGATGTGGGTTCCGATCGGAAGGCCCGTGTCCCGACCCTGTCCAAGGGGCACGGACATGGCGGGGTTGCCACCGAAATTAACCGGCGCGGTGAACTGGAGTCGCCCGATCACGAAGCGCGCTCGCTCGGCGCTAAAGAGGTCATGCGGTCCCGCTTCGTCGAGCCTGACTCCGGTCACGGGGCTGACGGGCGTAAGCAAGACGTCGTGGTCGATGAACGCGCGATCGAAGGCCGCCGGGAGCGTTTCCAGATAGGCCTGGCCAGCGATCACCGTTTCGGGAGAAACGGCCGCGGCATGCGCCACGAAGGTTGCCACAAAAGGCGAAAGCAACCCGGAATCCAGGAGAGGTTTGCCGCTTACAGCTTCGACGACGGCCTTCAAGCCGGCCAGCTTTCCCGCGGCGAAGGCGCTGTATCCTTCGAAGAACGCTTCCGAGTCGACCGGATATTTGATCTCGGTCACTTGGTGTCCGAGAGACTCGAATAACATGGCTGCGTTCTTCTGCGCCTCCATCACCTCGGGTTCTGTGCCGACTAGGCCCGGGGCGTCGAGCACCAGGCCGACTCGGAGCCGGCGTTTGGAGGGACCGCCAACGAAGCCGATCGGCGGACCCAGGCGGCTGGACTTGTCTTCGGTGAGGTCGAATAGGGCGGCGCTGTCCCGAACCGTTCGACTAAGGACCTGATTGGTTTTCGCCCGATCGTGACCGCCATTCGCTTCTCCGGAACGCATCCGGAACCGGCTCGGCTTCATACCTAACACGCCTGTCGCCGAGGCCGGGAGTCGGCAGGAACCGGCTCCGTCGGTTCCATGTGCCATCGGCAAAACACCGGACCCGACGACTGCCGCCGACCCTCCGCTGGATGTGAAAGCCGAGTAGGCGAGATTCCAGGGGTTGTGTGTCGCACCGAAAAGGTCGTTGCTAGTCACGGCGCCGTTGGCGAACTCGGGCACATTCGTCATGCCAAGGATATTCAGGCCTGCCTTCTCGATCCCGTCCACGTAGGCCACGTTTTTCTCGGGGACGCGGTCTGCGAATAACCGCGAACCGTCTGTCCGCCGAATTCCGCCGACGTCGATCATGTCTTTCATCAGGATCGGAACGCCCGCGAAACGAGAGTTGATCGCGATCGTGCCGGCCTTGGCGCGGGCGCGTTCGAACGCTCGGGTCGTCATGAAATTGAGCACTGGATCGAGCGCGTCGATTCGGCGAATCACGATCTCGACGAGTTCGGCCTGAGATAACTCCTTGGTCCGGATGAGGCGCGCCAGACCAAGCGCATCATAGTCAGTGAAGGGGTCGGTCGGTGTTTGACCCAGCATCGTCGAGACAGAGTCGCCAACCGCTCTCGTGGGAGTCCACGTTAGGGCGCCGAGGATCGTCGCGGACGATGTCGCGAGAAAGCCGCGACGGGACATCTTGCCGGAAACGGTTCGTGTCGAACTTTTAGCCGTATTCATTTCCGCTTGTCCCCCGTGCGTGAAGCTTTGAAGGCATGGGTGAGAGTGCTCTAAGGGTCCGCCCTCAATAGTAGGGCGCCCCCTCGCTTCCTGGGGGTGCGGTTGGGTTTTGCGGGTCTCTCGGAAGACGCACCTGTAGACCGACGACTGCGTTCACCGCCACCGAGTCTGCTCTTGCGGAGACAGTGCCCGCGAGCGATTGGGATCGCTCACGCTGGGGCGGCCAGCGCCTCCCGCATTGCGGCAAACAGCGACTCCCTAAACGCTGAGTCGCGGCGGAGTCTTCTACGATCCCATCAAATCCGTGAAAGACGCCGTCGACCCCGATCGTCTCGCACGGGACTTTCGCGGCGTGTAGCCGTTCTGGGTAGGCCATGTCTCTGTGCGGGGTAGCAGGGTTCTAGCCTCATCAGAGGCACACCCTTTCATTAGGCCACTGAGTTGTCCGCTTCTCCAGGCTGGAGGGACCCTTCGTCCGCCGAGCGGAGTCGGACTTCAAGCCGATTACGGAGCCTCCCTTAGTTTTCACGAAGAGCCTGTGAGGATCGCTTTTTCACAAGAGTCGCCTGTTCTGATCTCGTCCAGCAATCTCGGAGATAAACGTAGAATGCCGCGACCGCAAAGAATGTCACGCCACAACCCATAGCGAGCAAATTTCCGTCACTCATGCCCATTACTCCCTAGCAGCAGACCACCCGCCGAAAGGATTGAAGGGACCCAGATCCCTACGTAGATCCCCTGTTCTCGACTGCCCGTGAAAAAGAGAGAAACCGAAAGTACGAAGGAAAGTACGGCCGCAAACATGAAAAGGGCTTTCGCCTTACCGACACCGGGAATCACCTCGTACTGCTCTGGGCCTTGCTCTTCTGCGTGCCCTTCGTCTGTTTTCATATCCATCTTTCACTCCTTTGTTTTGTGGTTGAAATCAAATTCAGCTTTTAGCTTTATTGCTGTTCTAAGAGATCTTGCGGGCAGTTTTTCGCCGCTCTCATCTCCTGTTTGCGCGAGCACGACCCTGGGCAGTCACTTACCGAGAATGCGTGCACCGACCCGGCCGGCTCTATCGACGGCGGTTTCGACCGCCTTAATGCCCAGACACAATCGTGGCAAATATCATATTTGTCAATATAAAATCTGTACAAAAAATAAGATGGTGAAAATGAGCAATGTTTAAAATATATAAATTTATTATTATTTACATATAGTTACGGAATATTTCAGGAAGAGATCTTGTCTCGAATATCCTTAAATATAGACAAGATGTTCATTCTGTATAGATTTTCAATCTGGTGAAATTGAAAGCGGCCGTCTACGCGTTGGAAAGAGGCCGCGGCGAAGCTCAATCCAATAAAGCCCGTGTATAGGCGCCGCGAACGTGTCGTGAGGTCAGGAATTCGGGGCGAGCGCCCGGGCAATCATTTCAAAGACTTCCGAGTTCATCGCGAAGCCCAAGTGACTCGAGGTGACGAGTTGGTGCCGGACTGCAACGTGCTCCTCTACTCTCGCAATCTCTTTACCCACAATGCCGTCCATCTCGCTGTACAGCACCGTCACAGGCACTGCCGCCGTCTTGAGCGAAGCCCCGTTGAGCCACGGTGTAAAATCCTGCTGGTCAACCGGGACTTCACTTCCACTGAGCCAACGCATGAAGTTCCACATGGCTGTACCTCTAGGGTCACCGAAGGGTGAGCCGAGAGTGATGACGTCGCTCACGAGGCTGGGGACCAGCTGGGATGCGTCGAGGGCGAATAGGCCACCCATGCTCCAGCCAACGAGGCTTGGTTTCTTGCCGGTTTCGGAGTGGATTTCCTCGATCCGCGCGACGACGCCCTCGACTTGGCTGCTTCGAAAGCGTGCCGCATCTTCGATTCGTCGAATGCGAAGGTCTCCGCGATCGAGGTTCAAGTCGATGCCGGAGAGGGGTGTCTCATAACCGATCTGTCCCAGGAAGCTGCGAAGTGGCGTCATGCCATAATCGCCCAGCCCGTAGCTTGGGAGAACCAGTACCGGCCTTCCGTCTCCTTGAGGCACGCCGGCAACGAGTTTTCTAAACCCGATCGCCAAGCGAGCCGCCTCAAAGCTTGCCCGAGGCAACTCGGTCAGGGTGTGATGGAGCTCAGGCCGCTGAGGAACGATGGACATTTGGACCCTCCGACAATTATGAGAGATGGCTCGGGTCACTCGCTCCGGTTGGCGATTCGTAGACCATCCTCTTGGGATCCATGCTTACAAGCCCAACCGTGAAGGAATGGTGACACTGTCCGGCTGCGCGGCTCATGCGCCCCCTGTCATCCGCTCCGTGTAATCCCACGAGAAGATCGTTTTAGGCTCGATCGCGATGGCGGTCTCGGTCGCGACCTGAGCCAAGAGGGAGCGCGCAAGCTGTGACTTCGAATCGCCGAGATAGCGGTCGAGCAGCTTGAGCAAGATCTCCTCGCCACGGTCGTCGTGTAAGGTCGCAAGTCCCTGTCCGCGAACTCCGCGGTAGGGCATCGATTCCACGGAGACCTCGAAGGCGCACTGCGAGTCGCGGGCCAGCAATTTGGCCACGTTGGCGCTCCGCTGCGTCGCGCACCAGAGCCTGCCGTCCTCCGGTAGGTACCAGAGGGAAGCCAAGACCGGACACCCGGACGCTCCGTTGCACGACAGCCTAACGGGAATGCGAGTCTCATCGAGCAAACGCTGAATTTCAGGCTCTAACCACTGGTCCTTGCTTTTCATTGGATCCTCACGAACGGCCCGGTTTTTCGAAGCCGAGAAGGGCAACGCGCCTTTCGAACTCCTCCATGTTTCCCATATGTTCTACTCCGTTCGATGCCGTGATCGTGGCGGCTCCGGGCCCGCCTAACCAGAGGCGGATATTCTCCGGTAGGTCACTGCGGATGGCTGCAATCACCTTTGCAGCCTGACTTTTTGGAAGGGTGACGAGACTCAGCGCTAGGACCGAAGCCTTCACGTCTGCGACCGCTCTCACCAGATCTTCGACCGGCAGCTCGGCCCCCAGATAAATCGGATTCGCACCGGCTCCCAAGGCGGTCAAGGCCGCCGACTGCAGCCCGAGCTCGTGGGGCTCGCCAGTGGGCGTGGCGAAGACAATCGTCGGACCCAATCGTGAGGCAGCGGTCGGGGTGAGTGCCGATCCAAGCATCGAGCGCAGTATGCCCATCGCCAGATGCTCTGACGCGATGCCCATGCGCTTGTTGGCCCACCGCTCGCCGATCTCATGGGCAAGCGGCAGAGCGAACTCTCGGGCGAAGGTGACCGGGCCCATCGCCGAGAGCTGGAGAGCGAGCAGCCTTTGAGCCTCCTCGGCGTCGAGGCGGTCGAGCGCCGCGAGAATCGGTTCCAGTCCGGCTTGGGGGGCATTGTCTGCTGCCTCTAAGCGGCGTAGAAGCTCGGCCGGGTCCAGGCGCGCAACGACACTGATGCGACCTCCTGTGTCCACAGCGGCCTTGACCAGGCGGAGACGCTCGAGGTCGGAGGCGCGGTAGCGCCGCGTGCCGCCGGCGGTGCGGAGCGGCGTGACCACTGCGTATCGGCTCTCCCAAGCCCGGAGCAGATCTGGCGACAGCCCCGTAATGCGTGCTGCAGCACGAAGCGGGTAAGTCGTCTCGGCATCATCCGAATTATTCATCGCCGCACACTAGGCGATCTAGACGTAGTGTCCAGGAAAAACCAATCGACATCTAGGGAAACTATCCGCCCGGAATCGATATAAGAGTTTGTTTTATATAAGTAATGTGTTTCAAGTTGAGATTCGACATAAAATTATGTCTAGATTAAATCTTGACAATAAGTCAATGCTCGACAATGCTCCGTGACCATAATGACAAGGCATTGCATGAGGACTGGTTTCTGCCCGGGCTCTCGCGTCGCCAGCGTTCTTTCCGTTCTCCATCCAATGATCGGGCTTAGGCTGAAAAGGAATCTTGAATGCTGGGTATCAATCTCGTAGAAGCCGGGCACGTTCCCGACGTTGTGGTGCGCGCAGGAATCCGTCGGTTGCTGGCGAGCCGCTTGAATGACATCGACAGCGATGACTTCGAGGCCGCAGATGGGATCCAGAGGGCATTTCGTAACGAACGACGTACGAGTGCAATCGCCCCGCTTCCTGAGCTCGCAAATGAACAGCACTACGAAGTGTCTCCGGCCTTCTTCGAACACGTCTTGGGTCCGCGGCACAAGTACAGCTGTGGGCTGTGGGCCGACGGCGTGAACGACCTGGCCCAATCCGAAGAGGCCATGCTCGCGCTCTGCTGTGAGCGCGCAGAACTCTCTGATGGGCAGAGCGTCTTGGACCTTGGCTGCGGATGGGGCTCTCTGTCGATCTGGATCGCCGAGCACTATCCGAATTCACAGGTTCTCGCGGTCTCAAACTCGAAGCCACAGCGGGAATTCATTATCGCGCGCTGCGCCCAGATCGGCCTAACGAATGTCGAGGTGGTGACGGCCGACGTGAATGCCTTCGCCCCTGATTGTCGCTTCGACCGGGTGATGTCTGTCGAGATGTTCGAACACGTTCGGAATCACGAGTTGCTGCTTTCGCGCATCGCGTCTTGGCTGAAGCCGGCGGGCAAGCTCTTTGTTCATCACTTCTCACACCGCGATCGGGCCTATCCGTTCGAAACCGAGGGCGAGGATGACTGGATGGGTCGGCAGTTCTTTTCCGGTGGCATGATGCCATCCGATGATCTGTTGCTTCACTGCCAGCGGGATCTCTTGGTCGAAGAGAAGTGGCACGTAAACGGTGCTCATTATCAGAAAACCTCCGATGCCTGGCTTGCCCGCCAGGACGCGCGCCGCGATGAGCTGCTCCCGATACTTGCGGAGATCTACGGCGCAGAAGATGCGCGACTCTGGAATCAACGCTGGCGGCTCTTTTTCTTGGCCTGCTCCGAGCTCTTCGGATACCGGCAGGGAAATGAGTGGTGGGTGACGCATGTGAGAATGACATCGCGAGGAGGCGGTTCATGAGGATCGCGATCGTCGGAAGCGGCATATCCGGTTTAGTGGCCGCTCACCAACTCCACCCTCATCACGAGGTTGTGGTCTACGAGGCAGATGCGCGCCTTGGGGGCCACACCCACACCGTAGACGTGGAGGTCGAAGGAGAGCGGCACTCCGTGGACACAGGCTTCATCGTCTACAACGAAAAGACGTACCCGAACTTCACGCGTCTGCTGAAGCAGCTCGAGGTCGAGACTCAGCCAAGCGATATGAGCTTCGGCTTCAGCTGCGATCGCACCGGCTTGGAGTGGGGAAGCCGAGGGCTGCGGGGAATCCTCGCGCAGCCCACGAATCTGCTGCGGGGTTCCTTCCGACGCATGCTGCGCGACGTCGCTCGATTTAATCGCGAGTCGAAGATCCTGCTCGAGCAGGATGAAGAAAAGGTCACTATCGGCGACTACCTCTGTAGTGGTGGCTACGCGCCCGAATTCGTTGAGCACTACTTGATTCCAATGGGGGCCGCGATCTGGTCGGCTCCCCCGTCCACGTTTCTACAGATGCCAGCCACGACCTTCGTCCGCTTCTTCAACAACCACGGACTGCTCGAGACGAGGCCTTCGCTTGCGTGGAGGGTTGTGAGCGGAGGATCGTCGCGATATGTCGAAAAGCTGGTTGCGCCGTTCCGTGACCGAATCCGGGTTGGCTGTCCTGTGTCCTCAGTTAGGCGCATGGCAGACCGTGTGGAGGTGACGTCGGCGGACGGTGTGGAAGCCTTCGATCAAGTCGTCCTGGCCGTGCATAGCGACCAGGCACTCAGCCTCCTGGCGGATCCGAGTAGTCTCGAGAATGAGCTCCTCAGTTCGATCGCCTATCAGGAAAACGAGGTCGTCCTGCACACCGACGCGTCGTTGATTCCGCGTCGCTCGGCCGCGCAAGCGAGCTGGAATTACCTCGTGCCTCGGGAGTCGGGGAGCGGGGTGTTGGTGACCTACGACATGAGCCGTTTGCAGGGGATTTCGTCGCGACATCGCTTCTTCGTGACGCTGAATGGGACTGACCGAATCGCACCGGAGACGATCCTTCGTAGGTTCGTGTACCACCATCCGGTCTTCGATTCCGCTGCGATACGAGCCCAGAAGTTCCACTCGGAGATCAGTGGCACGAACCGAACTTACTTCTGTGGAGCCTATTGGGGTCACGGGTTCCACGAGGATGGCATCAAGAGTGCGCTCGCGGTTTGTTCACAGCTTGGCGTGGAGGTCTGACCCTTGGAGAGTTGTATCTATGAGGGGCGGGTTAGGCATCGCCGGCTTAGGCCAGTGGAGAACGCCTTCGACTTTCCGTTATTCATGCTCTACCTGGATCTCGAAGAGCTTCCGCGACTTTTCGATCGCAGCTGGTTGTGGTCTGCAAGTCGGCCCGCATTCGCTCGATTCCGGCGCAGCGATCACTTGGGCGATCCGAGTCTTCCACTCGAAGACTGTGTTCGAGACCTCGTCGAGTTGCGCACAGACAGACGCCCTGAGGGCCCAATTCGCTTGCTTACCCACCTGCGCTACGCGGGCGTCGCAATGAACCCGATCAGTCTCTACTACTGCTTCGACGTTTCACGCGGTCGGGTCGAGGCCATCGTTGCGGAGGTGAACAATACACCGTGGGGCGAGCGTCACTGCTACGTGATTTCGGCGGACGAGGATGTTAGGCAAAAGACGGTCCGCGCCCATACGCCAAAGGAATTCCACGTCTCGCCCTTTATGGATATGGATCTCAATTATGCGTGGAGCATTCGCGAACCCGGGGAACGCTTATCTCTCAGCATTGCCAACCACGAGCCAGGAGGGGCATTGCTTTTCGAAGCAGCACTCGGCCTGAAGCGCCACGAATTCAGCGCCCGTTCTCGTGCTCGGATGCTCATCCGGTATCCGCTCATCACGCTACAGGTCAGTGCCGCGATCTACTGGCAGGCGATTCGTCTGTATTTCGCGGGAGTGCCCTTTTTCCCTCATCCGCGCGGGCGCGCGGACTCTATGGAGACTACGTCGTGACCCAGGAAATTGTGGAAACCGAGACCCGAATCCCTTCCGACATTCGACGGTCCGTCATTGATCGGTGGACCCGCTCCCGCGTTCACTCAAGCCTTGCGAAGCTTCAGTCCGGTGAGATCACGCTTGTGGACGGCCCCGAGCGAACCTGCCTGGGCAATCCCCTAGCAGCGCTCCGCACGACCGTATATGTCGAGGATCCACGCTTCTATCGCGCGCTTGCGTTACACGGATCACTCGGCGGTGCAGAGGCCTTTATGGATGGATACTGGCGCTGCGATGACCTCAGTACCTTGATTCGCATCCTGGCTAAGGGGCATAAGGTCAGGAGTGGTCTGAATGGTGGAGCTGCGCGTTGGCGCCGTCCAGCCCTCGCCATTTACCATGCCCTGAGACGCAATACTAAATCGGGAAGCCAGCGAAACATCGCGGCGCACTACGATCTAGGCAACGAGTTCTTCCAGCTCTTCCTCGATCCGACGCTCACCTACTCGAGTGGAATCTTCGAGACGCCCGAAGCCACGATGGAGGAGGCATCGACCGCGAAGTACGAGCGCTTGTGTCAGAAGCTGCGCCTAGCACCAGAGGACCATGTCCTCGAGATAGGCACGGGCTGGGGAGGGTTCGCGTTGCACGCAGCAGGCCGGCACGGCTGCCGGGTAACGACAACCACGATCTCACGCAGTCAGTACGAGCTGGCCTGCAAGCGCGTTGAACAGGCGGGGCTGTCGGACCGCATCGAGGTACTACTCGAAGACTATCGGGACCTATCCGGAAGCTACGACAAGCTGGTGTCCATCGAGATGATCGAAGCCGTCGGTCACGAGCAACTCGAAACTTTCTTTGATGTTTGCGGAGAGCGGCTGAAACCGGACGGCGTGATGGTTCTCCAAGGGATCACGGTCCCCGACAAGGATTTCGAGGCGCACACTCGCAGCATCGACTTCATCAAGCGATATATCTTCCCAGGAGGAGAGCTCGTCTCGGTCGGTTCGATGAACGATGCAGCCAGCTGCGCATCCAGCCTTCGTATGACCCACCTCGAGGATCTGACACCGCATTACGCCGAGACCCTGCGCCGATGGAGGAGCCGGATGTTCGAGAACCTGCCTCTCATGCGTGACTTGGGATTGGACGACCGATTCCTGCGGATGTGGGAGTTCTATCTTTGCTATTGCGAGGGCGGCTTCGAGGAACGTTCGATCGGGCTGGTGCAGGCCGTATTCGAGAACCCCGGCGCACGGCGTGAACGGGTGCTCGGGAGTCTGGGGTGAAGGATCAGGAAACAACCTCATCGGGTGTCGCGCAGCGACTATCCCGAATCGAACTAAGCGATTGGCAGGGTGAGCCGAAGCGACTCGGAGAGTTTTGGAAAGAACGTCCGGTCGTGCTGGTCTTCATCCGTCACTTTGGTTGACTGTTTTGCCGCGAGCAAGTCGAGCAGTTGCGAGACGAGATAAATAATATTCGTGCCCGGGGAGCCGAGCTGGTCGTCGTCGGGAACGGCGCCCCGAACTTTGCGGCTGCCTTCCGTGAGGACTTCGAGCTGGATTGCCCGCTCCTCGTGGATCCGGAGCTTCGTGCCTACCGCGCCGCAGGCCTCCGGCGTGGCCGTGTCGAGCTGCTTTCGCCAAGGGTGCCGCTCAATGCCCTGCGAGCTTTTCGCGCGGGCTCTCGGCAGACCAGCGTGGAGGGTGACCCGTGGCAGCTCGGGGGCGTATTCGTGATCCGTCCCAGTGGAGACTTGACCTACCAGTACGTGAGTCGCGAGGCAGGGGACCATCCGCCGGTCGAACAGGTCCTCGCGGCACTCGACGGAAATGCGGAGACGATTTCGGAGGGGGCCGCTACGCCGCGGGCTCAGGCTTGGATCGGCCAAGCCTTGAGTCGTGTCGTAGATCCCCTCATCCTGCCCTCTTTCGACCGGACCGGTTTTCGTATCCACAGCCTAACCTTCCAAGCTGAAGATCTGGATGTAGATCTTGCGGGCAGGCGCTGCCTTGTGACGGGAGCCAATTCCGGGATCGGTTACGAGACGGCCCTCGCGCTCGCGGACCTTGGAGCCGAGGTCGTACTGCTATGCCGCAACCGCACGCGGGGGGAGCAGGCTGCGCAGGAGATCCGGGAGGCGACGGGGAGCTCGAGGGTCTTCACCGAGTCCGTCGACATGTCAGACCTGGGCTCGATCAGGGCGGCGGCTCAACGGCTGTCGTCGGGTTCAATCGACGTCCTCGTGCACAATGCCGGTGTGCTGCCGGATGAGCGAATCGAGACCGGCGATGGTCTTGAGTCGACCTTCGCGACTCATGTGGCGGGTCCCCACCTGCTTACGCGTCTGTTGCGAGGCGACCTCGAGAAGTCATCCGACGGTCGAGTGATCTGGGTCTCGTCGGGCGGTATGTATACCCGGCGTCTGAATCTGCGAGATCCCGACTGGAACGAGCGAGACTATGACGGCGTCATCGCCTACGCGGAAACCAAGCGAGCCCAGGTCGTATTGGCAGAACTGTGGGCGGAAGAACTGCGTGGAAGCTCAGTGGTGGTGAACTCGATGCACCCCGGCTGGGCAGACACTCCATCGGTCAAGAACTCACTTCCCCGCTTTCATCGCATCACTAGACAGATCCTGAGAACGCCGACCGAGGGGGCCGACTCGGTCGTGTGGATGGCTGCTTGCCCTAGCGCACGTCTGAGCACGGGGTGTTTCTTCTTCGACCGCAAGAAGCGTCGCACCCACCTGCTCTCGCTCACCAGAGAAACCGAACAAGACCGTCGAGCTCTGTGGAACCTTTGCGAAACGCTCACCGCTGAGGCGATGCCGAAGTGTGCCAAAATGCAGCCGGCCTAATTCAGGCGTTCAAGAGGAGCATGCCATGGTAGCCGTCGCAACCCGGTCCGAGTTCGATGCGAGTCGCCCGATTGATCTAGGGAGCAAGGAATTCGCGCATAACAAATACGAGTGGTATCGCTGGATGCTCGAAGATGCGCCGGTTTGCATGGGCAAGGTCAGTGTCATGAAGGTCAATCTCGTCTCTCGCTACGAGGATTGTCGCATGGTGCTGACCGACGAACGGTTTGTGCGCGGCCGAGCTCTGGCTCTCGGAAAGAAGGGCGCGAGTCAGTTTCCCTTCCCCATGTCTATTCTCATGCCAAAGGCCGTTAAGGCAATCGCGATGAGCATGATTCAGGAAGACGACCCCGAGCATCGTCGCAAACGCAACCTCGTAAACCGCGCCTTCACGCCTCGCGCCGTCGCCGAATTGGAACCTCGCGTCGAAGAGGTGTCGCACGAGCTGCTTGATTCACTCGAAGGCGAGGGATCCTTCGACCTGCTCGAGCACTACGCACGCCCGGTCCCAACGCGCGTCATCGCTGAGATGGTTGGCGTCTCCAGCGAAGACGCTGAGGCATTCCACAAGAGCGTCTCGATTCTGTCGAAGGGAATGACAGGGTATTCACTGGTCAAGACGCTGCTCTGGGATATTCGAAGCGCCTCGAAATTCGTCCGTGGGCTGGTCGCGCGCAAACGTCAACAACCCGGGGATGATATCCTGACGGGGCTCATCGAAGCAGAAGAGGACGGAGACCGGCTGAGCGAAGACGAACTGGTCGGTATGGTCTTCTTGCTGATTATGGCGGGCTTCGAGACGACACTGCATTCCATCTCCAATGGTCTACGCGTTCTTCTAGAACACCCGGAGCAGCTCGAGCGGTTGCGGGCCGAGCCCGAACTCTGGGAATGCGCCGTCGAAGAGATCATTCGCCATCGCGGACCTATCCACGGCACGAAGATGCAGTACGCCACCGAGGACGTGATGCTGCACGGACACACGATCAAGAAAGGCACGCCAATTATGCCTTTGCTAGGCGCTGCCAATCACGACCCGCGCGAATTTGAAATGCCGGATGAGTTCGACATTTCGCGTTCGCCGAACCGTCATCTGGGTTTCGGCATTGGAAACCACTTCTGCCTTGGTAAGCAACTCGCGGTGATGGAAACCCGCATTGCACTCAAGAATTTGTTCGATCGCTATCCTGACGCGCGAATCGCGGTCGACGCGAGCAAGCTCGAGGTTGCCGCGATGCCCGGATGGCATCGACACGTGGGCATGCCCGTCACGCTTCGATAGGAATTGACCCGGAGACGAGTTCTCCCCAGGCTCCCTCTCCTACCAAAGGCCGGTTTCCCCCGACTCCGCTTACCACCTAGAAGTGTGCGGTTGGCTTTGGTAGATGGACTCACGTTAGGGCCCCTTTCCCTCTCGACTCCGTCCGCCGCCCCGGCTCGATCATGTGAGCAGCACGTGTTATTTGTGGCTTCGGCGCGTGACCGCAAGCCTCACCGATCCGCGACGAGTTCCTCCGGCGCATCTAGGCCGCCGAGGACGCGCCGGATGTCTCGCGCGATCCATGCGACCCAGCCGGCAAAGGCCAGCCCGACGAGCACGGTCGGTAAGAAGACCAGTGAAACGACCCAGACCGCTAGGAAGAGTAGCCAGCGCAACATGGCGGCGCTGAAGCGCGAGGGAACCGATCCCACTCCGGGCGAGAAAGCGAACGACGTAACGCCCACGAACCAGCCATTCGCGATCAACGCAGCGAGGAAGAGAATTCGCGGCGGGGGCGACTGGTCGATCGCGGGGTCGTCGTCGTGTGCGACATCTCCAGCCGTGTCACCGGCTGCGAGTGAACTCTCGATGGCCTGCCAGGCGTGCTGGGGCGTGGGTCGCGCGAGCGTGCCGTTCAGGTTCTCGGCCGACGGGATAGACCGCCAACGGTAGAGGACGCGTTCTGCGTTTGTTATGGCCAGCACGCCCGGCTGGAAGTAGCCCTTCGGATGCTCGACCTTCCAGTCGGCTCCGCGTTGCAGGAACTCGAGGTCGCCCTTATTCGCATAGAGGGTCAGCCAACCGCGTTCACTGCAGGTTCTCGAGATCTCCTGATGCGGGTCGCCGACGTTCTCGAAATCGAGCTCCCAGTGTTCGTGGGCCTGATCGGCCAGATACTGCGGCTCGCTGGTGATGGCATAGACCTCGCCACCCGCGGCGCGGATTTTCAGGGTGACGCCTTCGTTCATGTAGCTCCGTAACTCGGAGCGACACGGAGGTCACCAGAAGCCTCGGTAGAAGAGCAGGACGACAAAGGCGTGTTGCGAGAGCTTTTCGTCGAGCCAACGAAGGCGCGGCCCCGGTGGCGGGTCGAGCTCCGCCTGCGGCTTAACACCCAGCGATTCCTGCACAGAATCGGCGAACTCGACTTCCCACGCATCGACCGTGCCGCCGACCCGAAACGAGCGTTGCTCGCAGCGATCCCCGCTACACAGGATGAGCCGTAGCTCCTTCGATCCACGGAGCGCCTCATCTGCATCGAGGATCCCCGTCACCTTGAACTCGTCTTCGGCCGCCTCAGCGGAAGCGTTGAACCAACTGACCGCGGCATCGACGCGCGGCGTGAGCGCCTCGGGAATGGTCTCGCTGACTTGCGGCATCACTGCCTCCTTCGTGGTCATCGAGCCGAGTACATGGCGACTCTCTGGGTAGGGCAGATCTCGACTCACTTGAGGATCCGAGCCGCCACCGCCGGATCGCGGCCGTCAGACCGGAACGAATCCCTTGAAGTCTATTGTCGGGATGTGTCTTACTCGGGGTTTTTAAAAACCCCGATTGAATCTCTTATGCACGTTATTCGGGTGATGCATTCTTAATGAACTGTGCAACGCGGCGCAGTTCTCCGCCATCTAGCCAGAGGCCTCTGCAGTCGGTGCATCGATTCAGAAAGACGTTCGAATCGTAGGCGAAATTAAAGGATTCCGTGATTTTTGCGCAGCGGGGACAGGCTTTCGACTGATGGTCATGATCCTCAGCCTCGCGGGCTCTCACAACATTAGAAGCCGTTTCGTTAGGAATCTTACCTGCGCCGATCAGGGCCTTTACAACCGCACTCAGCTCGCCGTCGTCACACCAGATGCCTGCACAAGCTCCACACACGTCGACTGTCTGCCCCCCATAAGCTTTTGATTGCATTGCAATGTCACACACAGGGCATTTCATGTTCGGTTCCCTTCCGGTTTTACGGTGAATTCATAGTACGGCCTAAGTCGGATTTGATCATACGAATCCAGCGACTGATTTGACTCATTCCAAGACGAACCCGAGACTGGAACAAACATGGGGCCGCCGGCGGGAAATGGCGAGGGGCTCAAATTGGTCGTGGCCAGAGAGACCTCTCGACCAAGGGAAGGACGAGTCATGGTACCCAAGCTAGGCACATCAACGTGAACACTCAAGGCCCCATCCCCGATTCCCTTAGGCAGCGGGTCTCGGGACTAAAAGTCCAGCTTCGCAAAGAGATAAGCGAAGCGCGATCCGCCGGCGGAGCTGAAAGTAAAGCCGCCGGAGTTCTTAAAGCGGCTCGTGATGAGGTTCCATGGTACGCCTATGTGCCCGTCGTTTGGCCCTTCTTCTTTGAGGCGGAACGCCAAGCCGTAGGGGATGCAAAAGACGCGTTGGCAAATGCATCGGGCAACGCGTCCAAGGAAGAGGCGGACGTGACCGCGGTCAATTCGCAAATTGATTCGGCGGTCTCACAGCACCTTCGCACCGTGCCCGGTTCGAATTTCTCAACGCTTGAGAGCCAACGCAAAAATGCCAAGCGCTTGCTCGGCACGGTCCAGGATGTTTCGGGGCTCGTTCGCCGGGCCATCGATGATCTCGAGACGGCTTCAAACGCTCATTCGTTCGATAATATCACGGACATGATGAGCGATGACGATGACGATGACGGGTTTGACTTTAGTGATCTGAACGCGATGAGCGCTACATCCGATGCTTCGGACTCCGTTAGTCGCGTCCAGGCAGCACTCCCCGGGTTAAAGCAAAAAGTCGAGTCTCTTGGAGGAATCCACGCCCAGATCGGCAACGGTTCGGGAAGCGTAGGCAACTCGATATTTGACTGGTTCGCGTCCGACAATGTCTTTCTTGGCTTGATGCAAGCGAGTGAATTGAGTGATGCCGCAAGCAAGATGTCCGAGCTTTTAGGACAGCTCCAAAGCGTCGAATCCCAAGCTTCGGCACAATTGAACGCGGCGAGCACCGGTATCCGCCGCCAGTTAAGTGTGGTTCGCGACGCCATTACGTAAATTGCACGGCAGTTTTTCAACCTTCTGCAAGGTAGACTGCCGCCGCAAGCAAGCCGTCGCAACGAAGTGGTTGCCTCCGCGCACGTTCGTGGTGCACTAGGTTAGGACTTCCAAGGGGGCAGTTCGTAAAGCGTATGGGTCCAACCCACTCATGCCGGTGTGCGGCTGCCTAAGGTTCATAAGAGTTCTTCGAGGCATCGGACGTAGACATCGATCATCTAGTAAGGAGTGTGAAATGAGTGGCAGCGCATTGGATCGTTTTCGGTTGGACGGTCGCGTCGCGATCATCACGGGCGCAGGAAAAGGCATAGGTGCATCGATCGCTCGCGGCTTCGCCGACGCCGGGGCCGACTGCGTGCTCACCGCACGCACCGCCGCCGACATCGATTCCGTTGCCGAAGAGGTTCGCGCTCGAGGTCGGCGTGCGCTCGCGATCCCAGGTGACGTGAACGATTTCGAAGGGCTCGCCCAGCTCGTAGAAAAGACGATGGACGAGTTCGGTCGCATCGACATGGTGATTAACAATGCGGGCGGCTCGCGATCGAAGCCGATCCTGCGTACCCGCGCCGAGGAACTCGAACACTCTTTCCGCTTCAACGTGACTGCGCCCTTCGAGCTAGTACGCCTAGCAGCGCCTCACATGCTGGCTGCGGGGGAAGGGAGTGTGGTCAATATCTCCTCAGTGGCCGCGAAGAACGCCGTTCGTGGCAATCTCACGCACGGGGTCACCAAGGCCTCGCTGGATGCGCTCACGCGGCTCATGGCGGCGGAGCTTGCGCCTAAGATCCGGGTGAACGCCGTGCTGCCCGGCGCAATCGAGACCGACGCGCTTCGGGGCTGGCTCGGAAAGATGGATCCGAATATTCGTGAGACAATGCTGAGCAACACGCCTATGCGGCGAAACGGCGAGTCCGAGGATATCGCGGACGCGGTGCTCTATCTGTGCTCACCCGCGGCAAGCTTCGTGACCGGACAGCTGCTTAGGGTCGACGGGATGGCGGCAGACGATTTGATTCCGCATCAGCTGCCGGACCTCTGACCTCTGACTCTGGCCTCCGGGTGGGCAGGTACTGCGACCTGCGGTTCCTGCACCGGTTTTTCTCCCTGGGCCCTCGCGCGAATTAACGAAAAGGTCAGGAAATTAGGCGTTTCGACCAGCCAGCGGTTGAGAGACTAGGTCATCGTTCGGTAGCGCTTAGTCGGCGGCGGCGGCGGCAGCAGTCGAAGTCGATGTTGCGCGATAGGTATCGTAGAGGCCCTTGCCGATCGTTATCCAGAAGAGTCCGAGAACGACGGAAACGCCGATTCCCCATTCATTGATCGAGGCTTTGTGCCTGCGAATTTTCCCACTGCTCGATCATCTCATCGATCGTGACCACGTGGATGACGTTGAGATCGTCGTCGAGCAGTTCGTACATCTTTCCATCAGACGTATGGTGGCCGTAGAAGATGAGGGCCCCGTCGTCCCCGCCTCGCTCCATATGCGGATGGATGTCACCAGTTGTTAGGTGGTGTTCGCCGGCGAGCCGGACTTTTTGACGGGTGTCGCCTCCCGGCAGCAGGTCTGTTAGGTGTTGTTCACCCTCGAGCACGAGGACTGAGGTCGTCGTGACGTGGCGATGGCGATTGCAATGCCCGTTATTGCCACTAAAGCGTAGAATCATGTCGAAGGTTCCGGCGTCACGGTCGTAGCCTAGGACGGTCTGCTCGTGGTCGACTGTGTAGAGCGGTGAGCTGTCGTCGTGGATCCGAATCCATCGATACTGCTCGGCATCGATTCTTGGAACGGGCATTGGAGCCTCCAGAGTAGTTTTGACCGCGACCGCAGCGCGGATTTCGGGGATCAGTCGGAGCCGGATAGGCTCGTTGTCGAGCACGCAGTGGTTCGGTCCGGCGACAATTAAGATACCAACCAGCCGCACGGAATCGACCTCGCCATTATGATCGATTACCCAATAGCTTTCCGGCGGGCTGACCGTCGAAACTGCTTAAGGAGGCTTGTGCGAGAGCCCAGAGAGCCGCGACACGCGATCCTGTTTGGAATGAAGTGGATCTCCATTCGGATCCTCGCACTGGTGCCCCTACTCGCCGGGGAATCAATCACCGCAACGACCTTTAGCGCGGCTGGAGAATGTACGAGGAGCGTCGACCTGGAAGAAACGATGAAGGGAGTGCGAATCAAATTTATCTACTGCCTAACGCAGGAATAGGGCTATGAGCCGAATGAGTACAGTCAGCTCATGGTGCTCCTCGACGAAAGGTACTTGCCGGGCGGAGCGGTCGACTACTTCGCCCGAATAGAGGGAGATGGGGATGCCGGGTCGGCAAGGTCGACGGGCAGGAGCACCTTCTCGTTGAGCGCTAGCCGCCGGATGCCGCCTTGCGTGCATGTAGGCTCTGAGGCTGCGGGTGTGCGACTGTGCTACGACCGAGACACTTGAGACGCAGCACAAAGGAGAGAGCATGGCCGATCTACTAATTCGAGGCGGGAGCATTGTTGATGGCAGTGGGGCAGCTGCCTTTGATGCCGACGTACGCGTGAGTGGGCGAACGATCATCGAGATCGGGCCTGACCTAGCGCCGCGCGCGGGGGAGCGCACGATCGAAGCGGGGGGTGCGATCGTTGCGCCAGGCTTCATCGACATCCACACGCATCTCGACCCGACGCTCTTCTGGGATCCGCTCTGTGATCCTATGCCGCAGCACGGCGTGACGACGGTGCTGACCGGTAACTGTTCGCTCTCTCTCATGCCCACCTGTAAGGAACATAGAGAGGAGGCCATCGGCGTCTTCTGCGACATAGAGGACATTCCCGAAGCGACTATGCGTGATGCGTTGCCCTGGGACTGGGAGGGTTATGCTTCATATTGCAATTCGCAGGGACGCGGAGGGCTCGCCGTTCACTCGGCTGCACTGATCGGCCACTCGACGCTCCGCATCTATGTGCTCGGCGCGGAGGCGTGGGAGCGTGCGTCCACAGACGAAGAACGAGCGCGCATCGTGGCCGAGATGGAGGCCGCAATGGCAGCGGGATGCTTCGGCTTCTCGACCTCTTTCTTCGACACGGATCGCCGGGCACGACCGGTGCCGAGTCGACGCGCGGACCAAGCTGAGCTCGAGGCGATGACCGACGTGATCGCGCGAAACGGAGCGGGCTTTGTTGAGTTCATCCCGAATCAATCTGTCGAAGATCCGCGCCAAGACCTCGACCTAATGGCACAGATCCTCGGTCCCCGCGGTGTGCCGGGGACCTGGAACGGCCTCGTCGTTTCCAAAATGGCGCCCGAGGCCTGTGCCTTGCTCGCAGATCACGCAGAGAAGCAGCGCGCTGAAGGCCTCGAGATCTATGCGCAGTTTTCGCCGCGTACTCTCGACATGATGGTGACTTGGGAGCAGTCGCTCCTCTTCATTATGCATCCGCTCGGCTGGAATACGATGATGTCCGAGGACGACCCCGAGAAGAAGCGCGTGATGCTCGCCGATCCCGAGTGGCTTCGGGTCGCGCGCGAAGAATGGGATTCGCTCGGCATGTCAATCTTTCCGATCAAGCATCCCGAGAAGGCGCTCTTCATCTCGGTTGAAAAACCGGAGCTCGAGCCTTGGGTGGGCCGCAACCTAGCGGAGCTTGCTGAGGAGCGCGGACTTCATCCCTCGGATGCGCTGGCCGAATGGGTGCTCGAAAACGATCTGAATCCTGGAGTCGTTGCGGTCGGAGTAGCCAACGACGACGTCGACGATGTTGCGAAGATGCTTCGTCATCCAGCGACGATCGTAGGCGCGAGCGACGCTGGCGCGCATCTCCAAATGATGTGTGCAGCGGGCGATTCGACCCTCTTTCTCACGCGCCATGTGCGGGATCGAGGCGACTTCACTCTCGAGGAGGGAGTCTTCGAACTAACAGGGCGACAGGCCGACTGCTTCGGGTTTGGTCGTCGAGGTCGGGTTCGCGAAGGGCTCGAGGCGGATCTCGTTGTCTTCCGACTCGACGAGCTCGCTTGGGAGAAAGAGGTCATGGTGGATGATCTGCCAGGCGGCGCGCGGCGCTTGCGCCGACCTGGAGGTGGCTATCGGTTTACGATCGCCGCGGGCGAGATCACTCAGGAAAACGGTAAGCTGACAGGCGCCCGCCCGGCCGGGGTGCTTGACGCGCGGGCCGAGAAGGGGCTGGTTTGAGTTCGGGTCGGTCCAAGGTGGGCGAAAGATCCGCCGACGGTGCGTTGTAGATCAGGCCGCGGGAAGAGCCCTGCCGGTCGGCTTCAGACGAAAAATCTCACGCCCGTTCACTATCCCCACACCATCTAGGCTTAACTACGCCCCTCATGATCTACGACCTAATCGTCATAGGCGGCGGCGCCGCCGGGTTTTTCGCCGCAATCGCCCACGCCGAGAACGGCGGAGGCTCGACACTGATCGTCGAGCGGGCCTCGTCGGTCCTCGCGAAGGTAAAAATCTCCGGCGGAGGTCGCTGCAACGTGACCCACGCGTGCTTCGCACCCAAGGAACTCACGAAGAACTATCCGCGGGGGAGCAAGGCTTTGCTTGGCCCGCTCCATCGGTTCGGGGTCGAGGACACGATCGAGTGGTTCCGTTCGCGCGGCGTCGAACTGAAGACGGAAGCAGACGGACGCATGTTCCCCACGACCGATCGGTCGCAGACCATCATCGATTGCCTCGAAGGTGCGGCGTCGAGCGCCGGAGTCGAGGTCCGTACGGGGTGCGGCGTTCGCGAGATTGCTCCCGGCGAGGTCTTTGCGCTCGAGACGGATCACGGCGAAAAGCTCGAGGCACGCCACGTGTTAGTGGCGACGGGCGGAACGCGCCTCGCCGCGGGGGCAAGGTTGGCGACGCTGTTGGGCCATTCTCTCGAGACCGCGGTCCCATCTCTGTTCACGTTCAAGATCCGGGACCCGCGCTTCGAGGGGCTGCCCGGCGTCGCGGTGGCCGAAACGGAATGTCGGGTGATCGGCAGCAAGCTCGTCTCGTCGGGGCCGCTCTTGATTACGCATCACGGCGTGAGCGGGCCGGGCATTCTGCGGCTCTCAGCGTGGGGCGCGAGGGACCTCGCCGACGTGGGGTATCGATTCACGCTTCAGGTGAACTGGCTTCCCGGGATTGAGGGTGCCGCCGTCGCCGAGGTTTTCAGCGGCCAGCGAGAGAGCGCAGGTAAGCAGAAGATCGAGACACGCTCCCCGTTCCCCGTGATCCCTAAGCGCTTGTGGGTCCGAATGATCGAGGCGGCTGGAATTCCGCTTGAGCAAACCTGGGCCGACCTCAATAAGAACCAACGCAAGGCACTCGTGAGTGAACTCACGCGCGCCCAATTCGAAGTCGTCGGGAAGAGCCTCAACAAGGACGAGTTTGTGACCTGTGGCGGCGTGCGGCTCAAAGAGATCAATCCGAAGACGATGGAAAGCCGGCTTTGCCCCGGGCTCTACTTCGCCGGCGAAGTCACTGACGTGGACGGCATAACAGGCGGCTTCAATTTTCAGAACGCTTGGACGAGCGGGCATCTCGCCGGTGTGGCTGCGGCGAATGCCGGGAGCGGCGACGCATAAGTCAGGCGGCGTCGGCCGGTCTCGACCCCATCGGGGACGATGTGGACCATGACTCCACCGATCTTCAGGCATTGATGGATGATGAGAAAGCTCTCGTACCTTGAACTAGGCCTTGCCCGTCTTCTCCGGCAGTTCCTCCGTCTTGAGCTTTGAAATTGCATCGGCTGTCTCGGCATGACGGTGATATGATCTCCAGAGGCGCTGAGTCTAAGGCGATCGCTGTGTCGTTCGTTGGCGCATGTTGGTTGGGTCTGAACGCCGTCGCAGGAGGCATGAGCCATGAGTCGCGAACGCTGGAGCGCTGATCGGGCCAATCAATGGGCCGCCGAGCAGCCGTGGCTGGTGGGATGTAATTTCACGCCTAGCACCGCGTCGAATCAGTTTGAGATGTGGCAGGCGGAGTCTTTTGATCCTGAGACGATTGAGCGTGAGCTGCGCTGGGCCGCTGGGATCGGAATGAACAGCGTTCGGGTCTTCCTGCATGACCTCGTATGGGAAGCAGATCCTGAGGGCTTTAAGTCTCGGATCGATCAATTCCTCGACATAGCCACGGCCGCGGGCATCCGGACGATGCTCGTGATCTTTGACGATTGTTGGTTTCCGCCGCAGGCAGGTCCCCAGCTCGAGCCCGTGCCGGGAGTCCATAACTCGCGATGGGCGCAGTCGCCGGGGCATGACGTAACGCAAAACCGCGCGGAATGGCCTCGGCTTGAGCGCTATGTCCGTGACGTGATCGGCGCATTCGGTCAGGATGAGCGCGTTTGTATCTGGGACCTGTACAACGAGCCGGGTAACGCATTTCTTCCCGTGGCGGCGCTTCCGGGATACAAGGCGAATCCGATTGCAGTCGCGCGCGCGTTCAGGCACTTCGTCTTGCCGAGCCCGACACTCCCGCTCCTTCGAGCGACGTTTGACTGGGCGCGCTCTGTCGATCCGATCCAGCCGCTCACAGCCGCGGTATGGGCCCCAATTCCTCGGCTGACGAAGTTCCAGCTGGAGGCCTCGGATGTCATCTCGTTCCATCAGTACGCGAGTGCTAGAAAACTAACATCTAAAATTGAGGAGCTCCAGAGCACTCATGGGCGCCCCGTCTTTTGTACGGAGTGGATGGCGAGGCCGCACTACAGCTTCTTTCAGACCCACCTCCCGATCTTCGAGGAGATGAAAGTCGGCTGCTATTGCTGGGGGCTCGTGTCCGGACGGACGCAGACGATCCATCCTTGGAAGGATCGGCCCGGAGCGCCCGAGCCCAAGATCTGGCACCACGATGTATTTCGTCCCGATGGAACGCCCTTCGACGCCAGCGAAGTGGAAACGATCCGCCGGCTTACGAAGGGCTGAAGTTTATTTAGTCCATTCCGCCTAATGCACGCTCGACCTCCGCGAGTCGCTTTGGAGTTCCGACGTCGAAGCATGGACCGTCGACGGGCGTCGTGACAATGTCGGCGCCAGCATCGAGCATGGAGGTCAGGGCGTCGGCTAACTCGAGCTCGCCTCGCGCAGAGGGAGCGACTGCTTCGATATGAGACCAGATAGAGGGACCCAGAATCCCAAACCCGGCGTTGTTCCAGGGCGTCGTTGAGGTTCCGGGGGCTGGCTTCTCGATGATGCGGGTGACGCGACCCGAAGCATCGGTGTAGACCGCGGCGCCTTCTGTTGGGTCATCGACGGCGTTAACGGCTAGGACGGCATCGTGATCCGCTCTCTCGATTACGCGGCCGTAGTTATGCGCCGCCACGACGATGTCCGACCACCCGAAAAAGAATGGTTCTTGGTCGACGAAGTCTCGCGCGAGCTGAATCGCATGAGCCGTGCCCAAGGGCTCTTCTTGGCGAATGAACTCGAGTGCGGGGCCCCGTGCGACCCGCGCGTGCTCTTCCAGCTGCTCTGCGCGGTAGCCCGTGATAACGGCTGCTTGTTGAATTCCAGCATCCGCGAGCCCCTCGAGCAAGCGCGCCAGCATAGACTTTCCCGCGACCTCGATCATAGGCTTCGGAATGTTATCCGTTAGGCGGCCCATTCGGGTCCCTCTGCCGGCGGCGAGGACAACGGCTCGGCGAGTCATGCGAGCCCCTTTGATGCGATGGCGCAGAAGGCGGGCCCCCCGGTCGCTTGCCGCGCGGCGGCGAGTATCCGATTGACGGACTCGGGTCGACACGCTGCGATCGCGTAGCCCCCAAAGCCGGCACCCGTGACGCGCGCACCGAGCGCACCGGCCTCGTTCATTGCATGCGTTAGGCGGTCGAGGGCTTCGGTCGATGATCCGAAGGAACGAAGGCTCTCGTGGGACGTTTTGAGAAGCGCGCCGAATGTTTCGAGATCGCCGTTCAGGAGTGCGCGTTCGGCAGCGTCGACGGCCCGGGCCTCGCTCAGGACGTGGCGGGCGACGGGTCGTATGGCGATCACTTGTTCGCGCGGGAAGTCGCCCGCTTTGAGGCCGATCAGCTGGTCGAGCATCGCACCTGTCCGCTCAGCAACGTCGCTCGCCGTGGCGGCCTCCGGCAGTCCTTCTATGTCTTCGGAGGTCGCGTCGGCCAGTCGTCCGAGCACGAGCGGACGGGGTCGTGCCCGCCCGCTTGTGTGCGCAAGGAGTGCGGCGGCGCATCGGCACGCGACGACTCGCGAGTTGTAGGCGTCCTTCGCGGCGGCGCTTTTAGCGGCGCGCTCTCCGGAGTAGGCCGCGACGAGAACGAGGTCTGGGGGAATGGGGACTGTTCGTGTGGCAGAAGGATAGAAGTCGATGCGGAGGGCCGCGCCGGGCTGGCCAAACACGATGATTGTTTGATCCATGGCGCCGCCCTCTATGGCCGCGCGACGTTCCGCATCGATTGACGCTTCGACGAGTGCCTGCCCGGTGAGCGGAGCGGTTCCACCGGCCGTGATCGCGGCGAGCAGCCCGACGACGAGCGCGGACGAAGAACTGAGTCCACCGGTCGCGGGAAGGTCACCTGCGATCAAGACGCGGGCGCCGTCCGACGTCGCGAGAAAAGGTCGGATGGCGAGCTCTGCATAGCGATGCCATGAGGCGGGTTGGGCGGGCTCTAGGCCGATGACTAACTCGCTAGGTTCGTCCAGAGAGTCGATCGTGATGCCTTCCGGAGCTGCTCCAACCGCGAAGGCGATTCCCCGCTGGATCGCCATGGGGAGCACTGGCAGCAAGGAATAGTCTGTGTGATCGCCGATCAGGTTGATCCGTCCGGGTGCAAAGAGAACGCGATCGGGATCTGCCTCCCACCGAGACCGGTAGGCCGCGGCCGCTCTTTCGCGAACATCGTTCTCGCCGCCGCCTGCCCCGGTCTCTAAATCGATTGTTTGCATCTCCCGACTCTACATGATTGGAGTGGAGGCTCGAAGATGAGAGGCGCCGAGGGCAATGCGCGCTCTTTCGAGTTGATCGCGACTTGCTAGAGGATCGTTATGTCTTATGAGTGCAGAGCCATCGCTTATTGCACGGGTCGCGTGATCTCCTCGAATACCCGGGACGCGGGCGTTAGCTACAACACGACGCCAACCTGCCGTGCCTGCGCAAGCAGCCGCCCGTCCTCACTCCAAATCTCGCCATCTTCTTCCAAGTACCCGCCTTGAACCGCGCGGGTCGTGAAGTCCACGAGTAAAAACGCGTCAGGCTTAAGGCTCGCCAATGCTTCCGGCGCGAGGATATGCACCGTTAGGTCAACGGTCGGCACGCCTCCGGAAGTGGGCGGCATGTCGCGCGAAGCGAATACGGCCGGAGGCCAGGCGTCGCTGATCGCCGCAACCTCTGCCGTGTCCCAGGGGCGCGGCTCTCTTAAGCGAATCCACCCACCGGTCCGTGCCTCGCGTGTTCGCGCTTCTTCGGAGAACGGCGCCGGGCCAATCGCGAAGCGTTGTTCGTAGCGATCGTGAAGCGATGGCATGTCTCGATCTGTTGGATGCTCTCGGGTGGCGCATTCTCCGGGCGGCCTGACGTCGGGCATCTCTACGTGGACGAACCCATCCATCTCGCGCGGGACGGCATGCGCCGCCGTAGCGAGCGCCTGAAGTTTGCCATTCTGGATGAGTCGAGCCGTGACCGTCGTAAGGGTCCGGCCTACACGTTCGACTACGGTCTCGACATGGGCAGGGCCTTCCTGCGGCGGGCGCAGGAAGTGGATCGTAAGCGAACGCAAAGGCTTATTCGCATCGGCAGCAGCGTGCTCGGCCGCCTTTGCGAGAATGGCTGCGATGTATCCGCCGTTCGGGCCACGGATGATCCACCAGCCGCGGTCGATCAAAACTTCGTATCGGCCATTGCCTGAGGGCGTGACTGTGGTGTCTCTATCGAATCGATTTATGATTTCTGTCATATTTTTTTTGTTAGGCGAACGAGACGCTTGTCAGCTCTTCGGATTGCGTCCAGAGTCGTCCCGCTCCAGCAGCGTCGTAGGCCCAAGGCGCGTATCCCGTTCGCGGGTCCTCTTCTGTGATCGGCGTGGCGATCTGAGCATCGAGGAGATAAGCGCCGCCATGCCCCACAAGCTCTGCCGAGGTAGCGGCCCACACGGATGTTGCGGCTCCCTGTACCACGTTCTTAGGAATGATCCCGGCCTCCTTGAAGTTGGTGCGCATCGCGGCAATGACCGCCTCGGGTAGATGGCGGGCCAAGTCAGTCTCAATCACGCCAGGATGGACCGACAGCGACAGTAGGCGGCCGTCGAAGCGTCGCTGGAACTCTGATGCGAACCAGATGTTCGCGGTCTTGGACTGGGCGTAGGCGAGATTCGGATCGTAGTCGCGCGCCTTCCAATTGAGATCATCGAGGTCGACCGACCCACGAAGATGCGCTGCCGAACTAAGGGTGACGACGCGCGCGCCTTGCGCGAGAGCCGGCATCAACTGCGCCGTCCATGCGAAATGCCCGAGGTGGTTCGTGCCGAACTGCGTCTCAAACCCATCCGCCGTCTGGCTTTCGGGGCACATCATGACGCCAGCATTGTTAATCAGTAGATCGACCGACTGCCCGCGATCAATAAAGGTCTTTGTTGCATCCGCGATATTCGAGAGCGAAGCGAGGTCGACTTCGAGGGAATCGAAAGTCGCTTCGGGAAGCTGCTCGCGCAGCGTCGTGAGTGCGGCAGCGATCTTGTCCGAGTTACGGCCGGAGATCGTGACCGACGCGCCGATCGATGCGAGTGCTCGCGCGGTTTCGATCCCGAGCCCGCCGGTCGAGCCAGTGATGAGGACGTGCTTTCCGTCGAGGCGGATTCCAGAAACAACGTCATCCGTTGTCGACACGGCGCTGAAGGGCATCGGTACTCCTTACGCCGGGGTTTCGAGATGCGGCGGATGTCGAACATCGCGCAGGAAGGCCTCGAAGCCAAGCAACTCTCAGTCGCCCAATCACTCAGCCGACTGTTGGGCCCCGAGCAAGGGGCGCAAAATCTGTCTACCGTAATGATGTACCGAGTTCGGGTCGCCTGAGGCCCAAGCGCACTGGAGCACTTCTATGCAGCCTCTGACCGAAATCAAGTTCCCAACAGATCCAAGCGACCTTACGCCGAGTGTGTTCACTGCGGCGATGTCCGTTGACCGCCCGGGGCTCGTCGTGACCGACCTCGAGGTCGTGCAAGCCTTCTACGCCGCGACGGGTCAAGCTTCGACCGCAGATCGAGTCATCCTTAATCTCGAATATTCAAAAGAGGGCGCATCGGCTGCGGCCGCAGAGGGTCTTCCTCGGCGAGTCGTTCTCAAGACGATGCTTGTGGCGCCGCATGCGCCGGCAGTGATGTACGAGACCGAAGTTCGCTTCTACCGCGAGATAAAACCCCACGTGCCTTTCGAGACGCCCGCCTACTACGGCGCGCTCTTCGATCCAGACTCCGGCCAGTTCGGGATTGTGCTGGAGGACTTGGCCGATCGGGGTGTCGTCTTTCCGAATGTGACGATGCCTACGTCAATGGGGCAGATTCGGTCGCTGCTGCGGAACTTGGCGGCACTTCATGCCAAGTATTGGGAGAGCCCGAAGCTCGAGAGCGATTTCGCTTGGATGGCCACGCCCAAGGGTGGCGGGATGGAAGAGCTCTTTAAGGGGCTTGTGCCGGCCATTATGGGGCATATCGAAGCTGAGCCTTGGCGCGCGAAAATTCTTGAGCCACTCGGCCGCTCGGTGCCGGATCTTCACGAAGATATGTTGAAAATCGCGGCGGGTCCGCTCGAACACGGCCCGCGGACTTTGCTGCATGGCGATACGCATCTCGGAAACACATACCTAACGGCGGGCGACGAGACGGGGCTACTCGATTTTCAGCTCTCACTCCGTGGCTGCTATAGCCGTGACTTGACGTATATCCTCACGACCGCGCTCTCGGTCGAGGATCGACGAAAGCATGAGCCTGAGCTGATCGAATTCTATCTGAGCGAGCTCGCCCGGGGCGGTGTAGAGAAAGTGCCGACTATGGACGAGGCGTGGCTGCTTCATCGCCAGTCGGCGTACTGGGGACTCGTGATCGGTTGGTTAACCTGCCCGACTGCCAATTACGGGCGCGAAATTACGGAAGAAAATCTTCGTCGACTCACGCAGATTTTGATCGACCTTGATTCGCTGGAGACGGTTCCGGCTTAGTACGATTCATCGATCAAAAGATCTAGGAACGCTCAACCCTAGATC
>JASDVF010000063.1:43494-92463 GCA_041440805.1 Myxococcota bacterium
TCAACCCTAGATCGATATAGTCTCACTTCGTCTGCATAGGTTGCGTAGAGATTGTGTTCGACCCCCGCGGTTTGTTCACCGCCTCCGCCGCGCCTCCGGATGATCAACATAAATCGGTGATGACCATGCACGCGGCCGATCCAGCCCCAGACAATCGCCCGTGTCTTCGCAGCTGACGACCTCCAGACATCTGCCTTCCGCATCCTGTTCGCAGTTGAGCGGCGTTCCGTTCGCGGTTGGCTTAGGCGTTTCGAAAACCCGCGCATAGTAGACTGCATCCCGGCCGCTCGTTTGGAATTCGGTATCTGAAAAGGTGGCGGAGCATCCTGCCAAATCGCCGTCGCACTCGAAGCTGCGCCACGGATCGTCAACGAGGCTTGCTATGTCCTCACCTTCGAAGGTCTGCGGTCGGATACGAATAACGTCGATTCGCTCGATTGGCCTCCGCACATCGCTTGGGTTCGCGCATTCGCCGAGACAAAGACGCTCGAGCTGTTCGGGGCCAAGTGCGTCGAGAGAGTCTTGTGGGCAGCCGGGCTTTTGCTCATGCGAACCGACAGCGCGGACGCGGAAGGTTGGGATTTCGGTGGTTTCGATCTCGGTGCCCATGGGCAGCGGACCCGACTCGGTCATCACGTCGAACCAGAGAAGAATCCGTGGGCCGCTCGTGCCGTAGACCGCGCGGTTTTCGAGAGCGCTCCAAATCGAGTCGCGATCACGACCGGCTGCGTGGGCTGCTATGAGCCCGCCCGTATATTGGAAGGATCCCGTTCGCTCGACGTCCGCGAGCGCAGTAAAGGGGGAGGTCTCGCCGATGATGACGGCAGTCGACTCTGCGGGCATGGGCCGTTCTTCATCGCTTTCGCCCGCTCTTAGTTCTCGAATAAAAGACAAGGCTTCTTCGGGTCGGTCGAAGCCGCCGTCGCTCATTGCGCGGAGTTCCTTGTAGCCGGTGCCCGGTCGCGCGGAGTGATTGTCACTCGACGCCATGAAGCCCATTCGAAAGCGTCGGGGGACATTAGGGTCGTCGTCGAAATCGCTGATCGCGGCGATGTACTGTGCGGATCCCGTGGCTACGTAGTTGAAGGAAGGCTGGGCGCAGTCCCTGCATTGTCCCGCGTCGAGCCAGTCGGAAGCGTTACTCCCTTCGATCGTGACGACGTAATCCTTCCCGGCCGTGACCGCGTTCTGGCGAGCCTTCTCTGCGCGCGCGGCGCATTCATCCGCAGAGGCACCCTTTGCCAGGCATCGCCGCTCAATAATCTTGCCCGCTTGTCGACAGGGGGGAAGGTAGTTGGGTCGTTCCTCGGGGCAGATTAGAGCGCCGCTTGCGTTAGTCGATACGGCTCGCCAATCGCGGTAGCCCTCGGAATCTCCGTGACCCGAGTAGACCTCAAGGAGGGTCTGGCGGTCGGAGTCGTGCATCACGCCCTTGAGCTGCTTGGACCAGCTCGATGCCGGCGGCGTATAGACACCCCAGGCGGTGCCGTGGGGGATTACGATCGCGTCGTGTCCCCACTCGTCGAGCTTTCGGAAGAGCTCGGGCGGTGTTGTCGCGACTTCACGGCAATTCGAATCAAGCTCGCGTACGTGTCCCGTGCCGCAATATGGAGCATCAGTGTAGTCGGCGATTCGGCGAGAGAGATCGCTAAATCTGTCGTCGACGAGTGCTAGGCCACCGCGAACGAAGGGCGAGGCCGACTGCATGAGTAGCCCGCCCTCCTTGGCGGCAATGGGCCGTGTCGGTATGCGCTCGTCATCGGTATGAGCAAGGACGACGTTCTTGTGTCCGTAGTGCTCGCCGGGCGTGAGTCCCGCTTGGGTCCATTCCCAACCCAGGAACGCGACGGTGTCAGGGTTTTGTGCGTCGCCCGACCGTGCGTTGCATTCACGGATCGCGTCGACTGTATTTCTCCAATCTTCGGGATATAGGCCGTTGGCGTGATCATTGATCGACCAGAAATCGAGGGCGGCACAGTGGCGCGCGAAATCGCATGCGTCTGCAGGGCTGAGCGCACCCGCGCCACCTAGCATGGGCAGATTCATCATGAACGCATCCGAGGAGAGCGTCGTATGGACGTGTAGATCCCCGAAGAGAATCTGATTCTCGGCGGGTGCACCGATTGCGTTGGCCGCGAGGCGTTGGTCCGCGGCGACAGCAGCGACGCGTTCGTCTGGCCGTACTCCGCCCGTCGGCTCGACTCGAACGCCGTCGATTGTGCCGAAGGATCCGCTGCCCTTCATCCAAATTAAAACGGTCGCGACTAGGAGAATAATGCCGAGAAGAGTCAGGAATTTGCGCACGGCTTATCCTTTTAGGTCCAAGTTTCGGGGAAGCTATGACGGAGGGTTCGCACGGACGTTGCCACGGATGGTCGGGGATTGGGAGTCGGCTCCGAAGCGATTAGGAGGCGGTCGAGGGGCAAAGCGAACTTCAACCGGTTCGAGAATCAGTCCTCGCTTGGCAATGCGAAGGCGACGATCGCGTCATCGCTCGGCGATCCAAGCGGCGCATGTCCGCCCGCCGCGACGACGACGAACTGCCGTCCCTCTGGGCCAACCCGATAGGTCATGGGGGTCGCGTGAGCAGAAGTCGGAAGGAGCGCACTCCAGAGTTCTTCGCCCGTTTCCGTGTCAAAGGCGCGGAAAGTTCGGTCCATGGTCGCGCCAATAAACGCTACGCCGCCAGCGGTCTGGATCGGACCGCCCTGGTTAGGCGTGCCCCATTCGAAGAAGCGGCCGAAAGCGGGTGCGAGTTCGCGCAGGTTTCCAAGCGGTCTCTGCCATTCAATCTGGCCGCTTGCTAGGTCGATGGACGTGAGAAGTCCCCAAGGAGGCGGTGTGCACGGCATGCCCCAATCCGAGAGAAGGGGGGCGCGGACCGTCACGTAGGGAGTGCCCTCTTGGGGCTGGGCTCCGACAAGATCGGTGCCGTCGAGGCTGTCGCCCACTTCTTCGCGTGCGACGAGTTGGACGATGAAGGGGTTCTGCATGGAGTTGACGACGAGGCGCCCTTGGCGGTCGTCGACGGAGAGCGAGCCCCAGTTAATTCCGCCACCGAGTCCCGGGAAGACGATCGATCCTTCTGCCGAGGGTGGTGTGAATATGCCGTCGTTTCGCAGGCTCGCGACGAGCTTGCGACACTGCGCGCGGTCGATCGGCGTGAGGCCCCAGACGTCGTCGTCGGGGAGTGAATGCGGATGGAGCGGCGGGGGAAGCGTCGGGATGGGTTGTTGTGCCGCGATAACTTCGCCGGTTATGCCGCCTTGGGGCGCGGGCTGCATAACGACTGGAAAGAGCGGCTCGCCTGTTCGGCGGTCGAGCAAGAACACGTGCCCCATCTTCGTCGCCTGGGCGAGCGCGGGAATGCCTTCGCCGTTCTCGCCGCCCGGATGTGTGTAGAGCACGGGCTGTGACGCGACATCGTAGTCCCATACATCGTGATAGACCGTCTTGAAGTCCCAAGCGAGTTCGCCGGTTGCTATGTCGAGTGCGACCACCGCGCTCGCATAACGCCCGAGGCCTTTCCGTTCGCCGCCGTAGTGGTCAGGCGCCGCATTGCCCATGGGCAGATAGACGAGGCCGAGTGCATCGTCGGCCGACAGCAGGGACCAGGCGTTCGCCGTGCCACGTGTGTAGGTCGCGCCGTTCGCTACGTCCTCGGCGGTGACCGGGTTGGCATCATCTGCGACAGGATCCCATGCCCAGACGAGTTCGCCGGTTCGCGCATCCCAGCCGCGGATCACGCCTCCGGGCGCGTCGACTCTCTGGCCGTCGGTGACCCAGGCACCGGTAACGATGATTCCATTCGACACGACGGGCGGCGAGGTCATGTAGTACTCGGCATCGCGGGTCTCGCCTATGCCGGCCAGAAGGTTGACCGTGCCGCCTTCGCCGAAGTCCTCACAGGGCGTGCCGGTTTCGGCGTCGAGCGCGATTAGGCGAGCGTCGAGAGTTCCTAGATAGATGCGTGTTGTGCATTTGTCGCCGTTCGTCGGATTGCTTGGCTCGACTCGCGCCTGAGCTACGCCACGACAGAGGGGATTGTAGATGCCTTTTAGGTTGGGCTTCGCATCGAAGCGCCATCGTTCCGCGCCGGTCTCGGCGTCAATTGAAACGATCTGGTTTCGTGGTGTACAGAGGACGAGCTGATCCTCCACCAAGATCGGAGTCACCTGCAGCGACGTGGCGGGCGTGACATCGCCACTCTCGAAGCGCCAGACTTCTTTGAGATGCTTGACGTTATCTCGATTGATCTGAGTATTAGGCGAGTAACGATGGCCGGAACTGTCGCCGCCGACTTGGGGCCATCCGCCGACCGGTCCTTTGTAATCAACTCCTGCCCCAGAGCTGTCTTGGAGATCACAGGCTGCCGCGAAAGTGACGACTAGGCTCGCGCCTAGCGCAGTGAGAAGATGACGCGAGCAGAGAGCCCCCCGCGTGCGAAACGATGACGATTTTGCGGACACGCGATCTCCTTGTGCTGCCTTGGAACGACTGAAGCTATTGAATTTTTAGCGCTCGATTGGGGCAGTATCGCACTGCAGATTCGACCTTCTCGCGTAGCCCCGAATCAGGCTCAGGCAGGATAATTTCGACTTGGTCGTAGGACCCGTCTTCTGACTCAACTACGCGAAAGACTTCGGGTGCCGTGTCTTCGCACATCCCATGTCCCTGACACAGATCTAGGTCCGCAACGATCTTCATAGCGCTACTTCCGTCGCGTGTAGCGCAGGTTGCACGGGCTACTGGGTCGCAGGATCAGCGAAGGCATCACTTCGCGATAGCTCTCCGGGGCATCGACTAATGACAGCTCGTATCGAGAGAGTAGGGCGGTCAAGATCGATTTGACTTGAAGGAATGCAAAGGCGTTGCCCACACACTTTCGCTTGCCCCCGCCAAAGGGAATGAGCGCGAAGAGATGATCCGGCTGCGGGCGATGGGGATCGAAGCGTTCGGGATCGGGGAAGTGCTCGGGCAGTCGATGAGACACGTAGGGCGAGATCACGAGATTGGTTCCGACCTCGAAGACGTTCCCCTTGTACTCAAAAGGCTGGTTTACAACCTGACGCATGAGCGTGAGAAGCGGCGGATGAAGTCGCAGAGTCTCCATTACGAAGCCCTCCGTGATCGGAAGCTCTCGCAATGCCGCGAAGGAAAGGTCTTCACCGTTGCCGTAAACCTTGTCGACTTCTTCGATGACTTCGCGCTGGTACTGTGGATGTCGCGCGAGTTCGAGGCAGGCCCAGGCGGCGGTGTTTGAGCTTGTGTGAAAGCCGCCAAACATGATCCAGATGATCATGCCGGGAATCAGCTCGTGGTCCATGGCTTCGCCGTCTTTGTACCGTGCGTCGAGAAAGCTCTGCAGCATGTCCGTGGGAGGCTCGTCGCCAGCAGCGTTTGCTGCGAGGCGCTCGTTCACGGACTTCATCAACATCTCTTGCAAGCGCGCGCGCGCTTCGTCCCGCGTAGAGAAGGCTTCGGCCTCGGACTGGTAGTCGATGACAGCCTCAGGCGAGATGGCGTGCTCGAGCTGCTCGAAGAGCTCGCCGAATTCGTCGTTGAGCCGATGTCGAAACTCGCTGCCCATTAGGCAATGGGTCGACGTGCGAAGCACTAACTCCTTGAACGTGTCGTGGAATTCCTTCTCGCCTTCATCGCCCCAATCGGAGATGTAATCCTCGACCTCTTCGGCGATGACTTGAGCGTAAGTCTTCATTCGTTTAGGGCGGAGTCCGTCAGACATAAAGCGGACCTGCTGGCGCTCTGTTTCGACGGGCGCTCCGTATTGAATCCCCTGGCCGAAGACCGGAACCATGTACTGATACGGCGCGGCTGCCGAGACTTGGTCGTCGCTTGCACGGTAGACGGCTTCCTGCGCATCGGCGCTCGACAAGAGAACATGCTTCGCACCGAATAGATCGAACTCCGCGAGTTCGCCGCACTCTTGATAGGCGCGGTAGAGGAAGTGGGCTGCGTGCTCCATAAAGTCGTCGTAGTGGCCGATTTCGGGCTTCGCGCCACTCACGGTCTTCGGTCGGGGCTGATCGCTCATTGTGTTTTCCTCTCTACGAATTGGAAGAACGAGTCGCGTAGCGCCACGTGAACGGCGCACGCGGCAATTAGGCTTGTCTGTGTTCCAGCGTGCAGAATGTTCGGCGAAGCAAAACCTCAACTTCGTTGAGCAGCTCTTCGGCTGAGTCGGACATGCCGTCCTCGAACCAGTCGGCAAGGACGACTTGCTGCATGGCGAGCATGACCCGTGCTAGGCGGTTGGGTGAACCGGGCTCGAATACGCCGTCGGCGATTCCGCGTTCGAAGATGGAAGCGAGCTGGGCCACGCCATCTGCCCAGACCGCCGCGCGCCTAGATTCACGGTCCATCGAATTACGCACGCCCCAATTTGCCCCGTCGTCGAGGTACATCCGCAGATAATCCGGACGCTCCATGAAGTAGGAGAGATAGGCACGACTACCTGCGAGCAGCGCATCAAAGGGCCCAGCCTGGGCGATCTCCGCTTCGACCGAGGCCGAGTGGATCTCTTTGAGGCGCGACTCATGAAGCGCGTCGACGATCTCAGCCTTGCCCTTATAGACGGAGTAGAGCGTTCCGAGAGAGATGCCTGCCTCGTAGGCGAGGTCTTCCATCTTCGTCTGAGGGATGCCTTGGCGCGAGAAAGCAGATCCAGCCGCTTCGATGACGAGGCTTTGATACGCGCTCTTTCGAGCGTTTCGCGCCTGTTCTTTGGCGGCGAGCTTGCGGGCAGGACGGAGCTCTAGGGCGGTTCGGGGAGGGGCCATAAGTAGATTCTTACATTTCAGAATTGGATTACAAGTTGTGGTCAGGAAGTTTTCTGCGACTGTACGAAGCCTCCAAGCTCCGGAGCCCATTTCGTGAGCAAATTTGGGAAGATAGATGACGAGCCAAAACAAGAACCAACTCAGAATCGAAGGAACGGTCGCTCCCGGGTTCGAATCCGTCCGCCAACTCTACGTGCATAACATGGAGTCGTTGGAAGAGCGGAACACCCAGCTCTGCGTCTATCACAAGGGCGAGAGAGTCGTTGACCTTTGGGCGTCAGCGATCGGCGATGACACGTTTTCGCCAGATTCCCTCGTGAATATTTTCAGTAGTGGGAAGAGCCTCGCGGCGCTCGCTATGGCTTCGCTCGTGGATCAGGGGCACCTCGGCTACAACGAGAAGATCAGCACCTATTGGCCCGAGTTCGCGGCAAACGGCAAGGAAGACCTGATCGTTGCGGATCTCATGCGTCATGAAGCGGGACTTGCTGCTTTCAACACGTCGCTTCCGCCGGAAGACCTTCATACGGAAAACATCAAGAAGAACCTCGTAGGTAGTGTCATAGAGGCTCAACCCTCACGATTTCCGAAGCCGCCTGCGAGCCGCCGGGAATATCACGCCATCACGAGAGGTTGGGTCGCGAATGAGATCTTTCGACGAGCCGACCCGGCGGGTCGCACGATAGGCGAGTTTCTGCGGGAGGATGTGAGTGGTCCGCTCGAGGTCGATGCGATGATCGGTGTTCGAGAAGAGGACCTGCCACGCATTAGCCCGGTCGTCCCGCTCGGATTTCTATTCACGTTTCTGGAGAGTCTCAAGCCGCGCTTTTTGGGACGGCGGATCGAGCGGAACATCTTCCAACTAATAGGAAGACTGGCGCGCATCATTGTCGGTGCGCGACGTGCGACCGTGGGAAGCGCTCCGCCGCCCTTCAAGGGTATGACGGGTCTAGGCAATTTCAACGATCCCGCGGTCGTCATGGGCGAGACGCCGTCTGCTAACGCGAACTGTACGGCGAGAGGGTTGGCCAAGATCGCCGCAATGCTTTCTGGCGGTGGATCCTGGAACGGCCGGCAGTATCTAAGTGCGAAGGGCTGGGATGCGCTGCACGGGGATCCCATCTTCGCCGACATGAGCATCATGCCCTCGGCCTTCTCACAGGGCGGCGTGAATGAGTTCGTCGACGAGGCATCGAAGGGCCAGAAGGAAAGCGTGCTCGGTCGTGCACTCAACGACGGGAGGCAGGGCTTCTTCGGATGGATGGGCCTTGGCGGATCAATCTTTCAGTGGCATCCGCGCCACGACATCGGCTTCGGCTACGTGCCGACCTCGCTTAACGTGCTGGACATCTTGAACGAACGCGGCAAGGAGTATCAGCGCGAAGTGGTGCGCTGTGTTGAGAATCTAAGCTCAGACTGATCCGGATCAGAGCCGCCTATTTGCGCTTAACAGTCACGGGCAGGTGCGTATAACCCTTCACGAAGGAAGACAAAGTCCGCTCCGGTTCGGCTTGTACTTCAATGCGTTCGAAGCGATCAAGAACTTCTTCCCAAAGAATTTGCAGCTGCAATTCGGCCATACGACTTCCCATGCAGAAGTGGGGGCCCCAGCCGAAGGAGAGGTGGCGGCCGGCATTTGATCGTTCGATGTCGATTGCGTCGGCGTTCTCAAAGACTTCTTCGTCGCGATTGCCGGAGATGTACCAGAGCAAGAGTTGGTCGTCTTTCTTGATGGACTTACCACCGAGTTCAGCGTCCTGAGTGGCCGTCCGTCGCATGTAGGCAAGCGGCGTCTGCCACCGAATAATTTCCGGCACCATCTTCTTCACAAGAGTCGGATCGGCGATCAGCTTGTCGTATTGGTCGGGGAATTGATTGAGGCCGTAGACGCTGCCGGACATGGTGTTCCGTGTCGTGTCGTTTCCGCCGACTATGAGCAGGAGAAGGTTGCCGAGATGGTTTGCGGCGGAGAGATGCTTTGTGGCTTCGCCATGGGCAAGCATCGAGACGAGGTCGTTACCGGGGTTTGCTCGGCGGTCTTTCCAAAGCTCGGTGAAGTATGCAACGCACTCCATCAGTTCTTCGCGCTTCTGCTCTTGAGTTTCGACGACGCCGCCGGGCTGCGGGATCGCGAAGACAATATCCGACCACCTTGTTAGTTTTCGGCGGTCTTTGAAGGGGAAGTCGAAGAGGGTCGCGAGCATCATGGTCGTCAGCTCGATTGAGACCTTGTCGACCCAATCAAATTCCTCGCCTTCCGGAAGGGAGTCGAGGACGCTGATCGTGCGCTCTCGAATGATCGGTTCAAGCTTTGCCAGGTTTCGAGGCGCGACGGAGGGCTGGACAGTTTTGCGCTGGTCATCATGCCCCTCGCCGTCCTGAGAAATAAAGGACGGGCTGCTCGGCGGAAAGAGCAGCGGGGCATCGCGGCCAGGGCTGAAGCCCAGCGTGATTCCCTGAGCCGAGGAGTAGGTCTCAGGATCGGAACTAACAGACTTGATGTCTTCGTATTTCGAGATGGACCAATATCGGCCCGCGCTATCCAGCTCATTGAAGTGGATGGGGTCTTCCGCGCGGAGTCGGCTGAAGTAGTCGTGCCAGCGGTTCTCCCTAAAGAGATGCGCATTGAGCGGGTTGATGTCTTCGAGGGCGAGGTCTGCGGCGGGCGCGACGTTTAACCCCTTTTCGGCCTGCTCTTGCTCCGGGGTGCGGAGCGTTGCCTCGGTCGACGGGGGCTCTTCTGTGGTAGGTGCGCTCATATTCACTCTCCTCAATTGGGAGGCGGATCATAGTGAGAGCACGAGTTTGAGGCTTGCCCTCCGAGTTCAGTTTGGAGACTTGGAGGGGAGCCGGGATTGCCGGTCTGCCCGCCCGAAATCGGTGCGATTCTGTGGGTTTCAGGTGCGTTTGGTTTGTGCACAATATGGACCCCTACCCAATTGCCAGGAGATCATTTCGTGCCCGACCTCATCAAGATAAGATTCGCAATCATTGGCGCTGGAGCCGGCGGCCTCTGCACGGGCATTAAGTTGCTCGAACGTGGGCAGGATGACTTCCTGATTTTCGATCGTGAGCCTCGCGTCGGCGGGACCTGGCAGCGCAACACCTACCCTGGGGTCGAGTGCGATATCGCTGCTCACCTCTATTGTTATTCCTTCGCACCGAACCCGGATTGGTCCCGGCCCTACCCTCCGCATACCGAGATCCGTGAGTACCTCGAGCGCGTGGCTCGTGAGAATGGTGTCGATCCGCATCTACGACTTGGCGTGGGCGTAGAATCGGCGCGGTGGGATGAGCAAGCGGCGCGATGGCGCCTCGTTCTCGATACGGGTGAAGAGGTCGAGTCTCAGTTTGTCGTGAGTGCGGTCGGTATGTTCGGCAAGCCGGCCACCCCTAATATCCCGGGGCTCGATTCCTTTGAAGGAACGACGTGGCATTCGGCAGTTTGGAATCACGATCACGACTTCACGGATGAGCGGGTCGCCGTGATCGGTAGCGCCGCCAGTGCGGTTCAGTTCGTTCCGGAGATCGTGCCGAAGCTTGGCCAGCTCCACGTGTTCCAGCGAACGCCTAACTGGGTGCTGCCCAAAGCGAATGTTCCGTACGACGACGAGCAAAAAAAGGCATTCAACGACAAGCCGGAGCTCATGGAAGAGAGCCGGACGCAGCTCTTCAACGTCGTTGAAATGTCGCTGACCTATCTAGAGCCTGGGTTCTTTAAGGCAGCCGAGGATATGGGGCGAGACGCGCTTCTGGTGATTGAGGATCCCGCCCTTCGCGCTCAGATGACGCCCGACCATCCGTTCGGTTCGAAGCGACCACTGGCCTCAAACAGCTACCTCCAGGCTTTTAATCTGCCTAACGTCGAACTCGTAGTGGATCCGATCGAGCGCGTGACGAAGGACGGTGTCGTTACGAAGGACGGGAAGGAGCGAGTGGTAGATACCCTCGTTCTTGCGACGGGCTTCGAAACGCAGAAATTCGCAAGCGTCATCGACTTCGAAGGACGGGATGGGCTCCGCATACGTGAGTCATGGGAGAAGGGCCCTGAAGCCTATTTCGGGGTCACTACGAGCGGTTTTCCAAATCTCTTCATGCTCTACGGACCGAACACGAACGGCGGCAACTCGATTATCTTGATGCTCGAATTTCAGATCGAATATATGTTGCGGCTTGTAGACGAGACGAAAGCTGCCGGAGTCGATTGGATAGATGTGCGCCGTGACGTCATGGACGAGTACAACACGGGCCTTCAAGAGGAACTCAACAGCGTCGAGGTCTGGCAGGTCGGGGCGAGTGACTACTACCGAACCGCCGCCGGTAAAATCGTGACGCAGTGGCCTCATTGCTTCGCGGTCTACAAGGAACGGGTTGATGCCGACGATCTTTCGTCTTTTGAGACGGGGCTGTCTAGGCCCTAGCGCGGGGCGGTGTACCAGATTGCTGAGGTGGCGGCGCGCTCTTGGAGCGTGGCCGGTTCGGGGGCTTTAATGCCGAGTGTCTTCGCGTCATAGGTCGACATGCGCGGCGTTGGGATTTCTAAAACGCGCACGTAGTAGAAGGCATTGTGTTCTGGAATGAAGTCAGGGTCTGTCCAGACCGCTTCGAGGTGTGTGGCGCCGATCGTATTTGTGTAGCTCGCATTCGGCACATCGACGGTATTCCCAACGGAGGTAAAGAGGCCGGTCTCGGGATCGCGGCTTCGCTCGTCGGATGCCGCTACGTCATAGACTTGTTCGGCGCTCTTCCCTGTCGCATCCACCCATCCCTTGATGATCTGAAGGCGGTCGAGGTTGCCACTGCCAGGATCCTTGTCGGCCCATAGAATGAAGCGCGGAGCGGCATTAGGTCCCATCGCATCGGAGTCGATCCTCGCCGGAAGGTCCCCGCCCATGGCCACGCCACGTTGATAGGCCGCCCTAATGGGGTTCGCACTCGCCAGGATCTCGCGGTCGTAGTCCCAGCCACCAAAGAAGCGTACCGAGATCCGGGGCCCCGAGGTGGCGAATGTCTCGCGACGCTGCATCGCGTTAAAGAGCGACTCGCGAGTGTTCTCCTCGGCCCAAATGCCTGCCAAGCCGCCGCCGCCCCATGTCGCACCCGGAGTTTGCGAGGCGGGGATAAGAAGCGCTTCGCCCGAACGAATTCCGGCGCTTCCGTCGAGGGTGGGGAGTTTCCCGTGGTGCTTGTCCTCTTCGACTGGCGAGCTGGCATTATGGCTGTCCGTGCTGCCGATCACGCCGAAGACATACGGATTCCAGCCATCTTTCATGGCGAGCTCGAGGCCCGCGCGGAGTCCGTCTCGTGAGTAGGAGCCCGGTGCTCCGGAAGTGATGCCGCGATACTCCGGGAAGTCGATAATCTCGAAGTCGGCGAAAAGGTCGTTCGGGGAGAGCTTGGGGTGCGTTTCGGAAGAGCCCTTCACTTGGTAGATCTCGCTGATGGGTTCGATGCGCCGCCGCCGCATGGCCTCCACTTTCGTCCATTCCATATCCTCGCGTGACTCCCGTGGATATATCCGTCCGCTGCTCTCGTTCATGTTATGCGGAATCGCGATTACGGGTTGGTCTGCATTGTTCTGTGCTTCAAGGGCTAGCCACAAGTCTTTGGCACGATTGGAGTCGAGTGAACTGAAGGGGCGCTCGGGTGCTCGTTCGCTGCCGTACACGACGTTACGATGGATGCCTATGCTGCTCCATTCGTATCCTATGAACGCCGTAAAGACGCCGGGATCGTTATGTCGGTTTGCGGAGGCGACCGTTTCTTCCCAAGCGGCGCGGCCTGCTTCAGGGTTAGCGCCGGCGGCGCCAAACGCACCCGAGGACATCAAAGCGACGCTCTCTGTCCAGAACTGCGTCATCTCAATTCGATTGCCCTGGGTCAGAACCTCGCGGAGCGAGCTTCGAACGCTGGGGATGGTGTCGGGCGCCGCTGCACGCGCGGTCCCGAGGAATTCCGCGTGATCCGTGACGGCGAGGAAGTCGAGGGGCTTCGAAAGCCGGATCGGGTATCCCGCACCGTGCGCAATCGTTCCGCCCTTCGCGAAGTGATAGGCGTCGTCCGGAAGCGCGCGCACTCCGAAGATAAAGGCGTCCGTCGAGAAGCTCGTATGGACGTGCAAGTCCCCGAAGAATGCAGACTTGTCCGCGTTCGCGGGAACGCGGCGGCCGGCGGGGGGTGGCGGCGCAGTCGCCGCATCAAAGGCCGGCTCTAAGCCGGGGTCGTCGACTTGGCCGAGGCCGGGAACCAAGATGAAGATCGTGGCGAGGAGGACAACCACGAGGAGAAGGGCGAGGGCGATTTTAAGAAGGCGACTAAGCATGGCAAGAGAGTGCCGCAGATTTGGGGTCTGCGGCCACGGCCAGCTCGCCGCCTTTGGAAGGGGCTAGTGCCGCCTCGCCGCGCGGCGCCCCCTCTGGGAGCGCCGCACGCGGACTCTCTACGTGATGTTCATCAAGTTGTCGCGCTGTCCCATGGCGACTTCTGCGCAGTATCCGAAGTCGACGGGCAGGTTCACGCCGGAGACGAAGCATGCGAGATCGCTGCCCATCATGACGAGGGCGCGGCCCATTTCTTCGGACTCGGCGAAGCGACCGTTCGAAGGGAAGAAGGGCGTGATGGCGGCCTCTGGAATTTCCTTCGTGAGCTTGGTCATGAAATCACTCTGAGTCGGCGAGGGGCTGATGCAGTTGATGCGGACGCCGGTCTTCGCGAGTTCGCCGGCGAGGGTCTGGGTGTAGACGATGATACATTGCTTCGAGAAGCCGTATGGATCCGCCTTGAGGTCGGGCTGGCCCTCGAGATAGCTTTGTGAATCTTCGAAGGTCTCAAGCGAAAGAAACGCGCGCACCGTATCGAGGTTGCTCTTGTATGCCATGCCCGCGGTCGACGCGATGGACACGATTGCCCCGCCCTCCTGGATTCTCGGAATGAGCGTGTCTGTTAGGTGACGGAGACCAACGAAGTTGATGAGCACCGTATCGAGCGCCGAGGCAGGGGGATGTGGCACGCCCGCGCAGTTGAGGAGGATGTCGATTTTGGCGGGAAGCTTCTCGATGGCCGCATTAATCGACGCTTGATTCTTCATGTCCGTCTTGATCGACTGCGTAACAGGTGCGGAGACGTCTCCAATATCCAGCGCATGTACTTCGGCGCCGAGATCGGCGAGCAAGTAGGCGGCGGCAGAGCCCATTCCTGAGGCGGCGCCTGTCATGACAACCGTCTTTCCTTCGTATCCGAGTACATCCTTCATTTTAGTCTCCTTGCTGATCTCGATCTCGGGTTTGCCCCGGTTCTGTCCAGCGTCGATTCGTCTTTTGGGTCGGTCAGAAAGCTTAGCGATCTCAACTCGATTGGGGCTGGTGATTTTGAGGGGGCAATGAGGCCTGGATGGCCCCCCCCGCCGACGCTCAGGTCGATATCCGCATCCATATCCATGGCGCGGCCAAGCTGTTCCCTACCCATCGCGCCCGCACGCGCTCGAGGCGATGGGCTAGGGCGCCGTTAGTCCGTATTCGATCTCGCCATTTGCTTTGACGTCATAAACTTCGTATCCCGTTTCGACCCGGGGCGCGTCTCCGCCGAGGGCTACCGCAAGTTTGTTGGTTGCGTTGCGCATCATGTCGAGGACAAGTTCGACGCAGGCGGCGGGGTCGAAGTTTTCTCGAAGTGTGTCTGCCGCTGCGGGCTCGAATCGTGCCGGACTCGCGAGGAAGCCGTCCGCGAATGCGAGCGCTGCCTTTTGGGCGTCGCTGAAATCATGCGCATCATAGTTCTCGACCGCATCGAACATTTCATCGCCGGCCCCCGCCTCCATAGCGGAGTAGCTGCGGACCGATTGGCAAACGCGACATGCATGTCGTCGGGCGCCTAGGAGCCGGACGAGCTCGGTCACGACGGGGTCGATTCCTTGCAGTGCTGGGATCGTTCGAATGACGTCATCGATCACGGCGGCCAGTTCTGGCTCCAGTTCTTGTGAGCCGTTTGACCAGTCGCTTGTACCAAAGAGACTGTCTAGTGCTGCGCGTGATCGCGGCACCAAGTCGGCCGCGTAGATGGCCTGGGCGACGACGACGGCATCGCCTTGAAGCGCGGCAAAGTAGGCTTCGCGCTGATCCGCTTGAGTGCTCGCAACGTTAAACGCAAATTGCTCGGCGAGATGGAGCGTCGCTCTATCCTCTTGCTCGAGATCGTGCGCCTTCCGCCACTGGGCAACGTAATCCTTCGTCCATGGACTCGCGCCGAGCTGGGAGGGTCGCTCAAGGGTCGGGAGGCCGTGTTGGAGTGCAACGGCTTGGGAGGCAAGGTCGAAGAGGTCTACCCGATTGCAAACCTGCACGGATTGCCACGCTCCGGCGTCGAGTCTTGCCAGCAAGGGGGCGTGTTCCGGTGCGTGTGTTTCGAGGGCGTCTCGTCCAGATGTTGTGGTCATGCTCAATTCCTCGTGCTGTGGGGCTCAGGGTGTCTGCAGTACGGGGCTAAAGGTAGCGTCCTTCGGGGATGCCGAAGCCCGGTAGGTGCGGGATGTGCCGGACGGCAAGGGCGGCAGCACTTGGCGCTATTCGCGTTAGGCCTAGCTTGGTTCCGACTCGCGAAGAGCCTGAGACCAGTCGCGCCACATGTCTTCTTGAGGCGGATCCAGTCGTAGCTGGTCAAGGTCCTTGCGCGAAAAATCGGCAAGGACCGCCCGCCGCATAAAGGGCGAGTGATTTTCGCCAGCCATGTGAACCAGTCTGTGGTGCCAGAGCACGACGTCTCCGGCATCGCCAAAACAATCGACGGGCTCGGTATCCTCTAGGATCCGCGCAAGCTCCTGGTGATAAGCAGGCGGATTCAGCAGTCCCTTTAGGCTCGGCATATGCTCATAGAAGGGCATGCGGGCCTGGTCGTATTGCATCCAGAAAGTCGGATACAGGCGGCGATGAGAGCCGGGCCAAATTTTGAAGGCGCCACCGTTCTGAGGCGTGTCGGCGAGTAGGCCGACGACGCTTAGCATGAAGGGATGGCCATCGGTATGCGGGCCGTCGCACGCTGGAGCGTTTCCGTCATGGGGCATAGTGCAGTAGATGCCGCGCACGCCTTCGGTGCCATTGGCAGGGTCGACCGGACCGCCGGGCCAAGCAAAGCCGTGGCTGCCCATCGTTGTTCCGCCGACAATAGGCTGTCGAAGCGATGCCTTCCCAAGTAGATCCTCGGCCATCTCGCATAGGACTTCGGAATAGACCAAATCGAGCATGTGCTGCTCGGTTCCGATCGATCGGAGTTGCCAGCGATGGCCCTTTCGCAGGTGAGTGGCGTCTTCGAGTTCATCGCGCGCCGCAAACGGACCTATTTGACTCTTGGGGTCGTCCCTCTTGATCTCGGATGAATCGGGCAGTGATGCCCAGAGGGAATTCAAGGCTCTCTCACATCCATCCCCGGAAAGTGCACCGCGGAGAATCAGATAGCCGTGGGTCTTGAAGAACGTGAGCTGTTCGGAATCGAGTGCCATGTCTTGCTCCTTACGATCAGAGCCGCGTTCGCGTACGGATTATTTGAATCTAGCCGAGGGAATCCGGAGGGCGGGACCCGAAGCCAACCTTTTCTAAGTCTCGCGTGATATGGCGTGCGGCGAGTAGATAGAAGACGACGGCTACGAGGCTCATAGAGAGTGCGGCGAGAAGGGCATAGCGAAGTGAGTCATCGCCGATTGCCGGATCTTCCCGGAACCAATCGCTCAAGATGCCGACCACTTGGGGCCCGAGGCCTTGGCCGATTAAGACCCCCATGAATAAAAGGACTGTCGATGCGAAGGCTCTCATTCGGGGGCCTACCAGATTTTGTGCGAGGCCGAAGGCTGGGCCGAGATAGACCGAGCCCATGATTGCGGGGATCAGATAGGCGGCCAGAGCGAGCCGGTAATCGTCATAAAGGAACGTGAAACAGGCGAAGGGAATAGCGACGACGGCGGCAATCGCTGGAAGCCAAACAAGCCAACGAGGATCATGTTTGGCGAGACGTTCGGCGAGAATCCCGCCGGCCACAACGCCAACGAAACTTCCTCCCATAGAGAGTGCCGCGAGCCAGATTCCGATCTCGCTTAGGGAGAGGCCGTGAGTCCGCGCGAGGAAGGGCGGGAGCCACGTCCAGATTCCGACACTGGTGAAGTTATGAAGGGACGCGGCGAGGGCCATGTAACGAAAGCTCGGCGAGTCAACGAAGAGGTGCTGAATAATTTCGCGAATGCTTGGCGCACCCTCGGTCGCTGCGGCTTCGGTTCGGTCAGCGGCTGAATCCGCGCCGCCGCGAACGGGTTCATCGAGGAAGAAGTACGTGACGAACGCGAGCAAGATCCCAGGAGCCCCCGCGGCAATGAATGCGGCCCGCCATCCATAGTTCTCTGCGACAATGCCGCCTAGCAGTAGGCCGACGACCCATCCGACGGTCGTCGCCCCGCTATACAGCGATAGCGCAGACGTTCGCTCTTCCGGGGGGAAGAGGTCGGAGATCATAGAGTGCGAAGTGGGAGTGGCCCCCGCTTCGCCAACCGCCACACCGATTCGTGCGATGACGAGCTGCGTGTACGTCTGCGCGAACCCGCTCAACATAGTCATTGCGCTCCAAGCGAGGAGGCAAAGTACGAGAAGATTTTTGCGGACCCATCTATCTGCTAGTCGCGCGAGAGGCAGCCCCATGATCGTATAGAAAATCGCGAAGGCGATGCCGGTCAGGAAGCCGAGCTGAGTGTCGGAAAAGTCGAGGTCGCGCTTGATTGCCTCGGCGAGAATTCCGAGCAGGCTGCGGTCAACGAAGTTAAAAACGTAGATGACGAAGAGCAACGAAAACGCGCTCCACCTGTTTTTTGGGACTTCGAGACTTTGTCCCGAGCCTTGATCGGATCGAGTAGGCATTCGTGATCGAGTCTCGCAGGCGAGAGCACTTACGCCACCCCGTATTTACGGACGCGGTTGTGTCATCGGCCAGAGCCCAAAAAAGTGAGCGACGCATAATGCCTCGCCCGCTCGTTATTTTGATATAGCGCTCAGTAGAACGACTACGGGGTGATCACGGCTCGCTAAAGACGGCGCCTCCTGAGGCGGCCTCTTTCTCGAGATACTCGAGCTTGGGGTTGTACCCGTGGCCGATCAGATTTCGCCGTTAAGCAAAGGCTCAAGCCACTGCTTCTTCTGTTCCGGGGTACCGACTCGTTCGAGCACTTCCATGTTGCCCGTGTCGGGTGCCGCGCAGTTCAAGCATTCTGCAGCGAGGGGAAACTTGCCGAGTTCGGCCGCGATATATGCGTAGTCGAGGTTGTTAAGTCTCTGGCCGGTCTAGGCCTTGGGAAGGAAGAAGTTCCAGAGGCCCTGGTTCTTTGCCTTTTGCTTTGCGCTGTCGAGGAGTTCGAGTTGGCTCGGGCATAGGACCACCGGCTCTCGCAGGTCTGCACGGCTTCGACGACCCGCCTCTCGGTCTAGACCGCATTCGCGGGATCGAGCATTTCGCGGAGTTCTCGCTTCAGAAACTTGCCGCTCGCATTTCGCGGGAGAGGCTCGGTCTGGAACCAGATGTACCGGGGTGACTTGAAAGCGGCCATGCGCTCCGCCAAGAAGGATCGGAGTTCGTCGGCGGTGAGCTTGGCGTCGGCTGTCAGAAAGATGGCCGCGCCAACTTCTTCTCCGAGCCGATCGTCAGGCACGCCAAACACCGAACACTCAGCGACCGCCTTGTGCTCAAAAATCGAGGCCTCGACTTCGGCGCAGAAGATGTTCTCGCCGCCGCGCAAGACCATGTCCTTGGCTCGGTCGACTATGAATACGAAGCCGTCTTCATCGAGGAGCGCGATATCCCCGGTTCGTAGCCAGCCGTCTTCGATTGATTCGGCCGTCGCATCCGGTCGGTTGAGATAGCCCTTAATGACCTGCGCCCCTCGGACGCAAAGCTCGCCTCGCTCGCCAGAGGGAAGTTCCTTGCCGTCGGCGTCGACGATGCGGGCTTCGTAACAAGGCATCGGCGGTCCAGCACTCGCGGGTTTGTCGACGAAAAAGTCCGAGCCGATAGACGTGATGATCCCGCAGGTTTCGGTCATGCCGTAGCCGGTCCCGGGTCGTGCAGTTTCGACCGTGTCATCAATTTTTTGAACGAGATCCGGTTGTAGTTGCGCGCCGCCTCCGCCTAACGAGGTGAGAGACGAAGTGTCGCGTGTATCGAAGTCCGGATGAGTGATGAGTTCGCGGGCCATGACGGGAACGCCGCTCATGACGGTGATGCGCTCGGTTTCGATGAGCCGGAGCGCTTCTGCTGCTTCCCATTTGTACATGTGGACCAGTTTGCCGCCCGCGACCGTCATAGTGTGCGCGACGCAGTTGTTTGCGGTGACGTGGAAAAGCGGAGTGATGACGAGAGACGCTGGGCTGTAGGAGGGGGTGCTCGGCATGGTTTCGGGGGCAGGGCCCTTGGCAGCCGAAATGGCCATACCCTGAACCGTGTTCGCAAATGCGAGGCTCATGATGTTATTCACGCAGCCGCGATGGGTGAGCTGGGCTCCCTTAGGCTTTCCGGTTGTGCCGGAGGTATAGAAGATGCACGCGTCATCGTCGGGATCAATTTCGATCTCGGGAAGCGTGGTGTCTCCATTGACCAGTTCGGAAAAGGGCGTCACGCCCACGCGCGGTTCAGGCAAACGCACGCCGACGAGAATTCGTTCGCCTAACGCTTCTTGATGCGCGGCGAGGCGGTCGAGGCGTTCTTCGTCGGCGATGATGACTTTGGGGTCGGAGTCCTTTACGCCATAGACGAGTTCAGGGCCGGTCCACCAAGCATTCACGCCGACGACCGTAATTCCGACACTCGCGCAGGCCCAGTACGCAATCATCCATTCGGGGTAGTTCCGCATTGCGATCGCAACACGATCTCCGGGCTTAATGCCGTTAGCGAAGAGCCAATTCGAAATCGAAGCGGCCTGTTCGTGGGCTTGGTGATAGGTCCATCGCTCGTCGCCGTAGACGAGATATTCGTTGTCACCGTGATTTCGTGCGATCTCCCAGATGGCCCGAAGAGTGGGCGGGGCGTTCTTGTACGCCCGTAGGGACTGGCCTCTCACGTCCACCTGGACAATTTCGAATTGAGCACCGGGGCTCGTTAGGGTGGACCAAGCTTCGCGGAGTTCTTTGTACACGGGGGATCCTCGGCGGGCGCTTCGCGCGCGCGATTGAAACGGGAGACTCGGAGTCGGCTTCGGCGATCCGCAGTTGAGTAGTGGCATAGCTCATGCCACCATCCGCGAGCAAATTCATGCGGCGACGGAGAGTCGCCGCTTCGATCACATATCTTACCCTCTCGGTCCTCACCGAGAGAAGGAGCCAGACCATGGGAATCCTCGACGGAAAAGCGGCCATCGTTACGGGCGCTGGTGGCGGCCTCGGCCGCGCGCACGCACTCACCCTCGCCAAGGAAGGTGCAGCCATTCTTGTGAACGACTTGGGTGGCTCCCTGGACGGCTCGGACGGCGCGGGCGCGACGATGGCCGATCAGGTCGTTGCTGAAATTGTGGAAGCTGGCGGTACGGCCGTCGCGAACCACGGCTCGGTTACGAACGAAGACGACGCGAAGGGAATGATCGACCAGGCCGTTAGCGAATTCGGTCGCCTCGATATTCTGATTAACAACGCGGGCATCCTGCGCGATAAGTCGTTCAAGAAGATGACGCCGGAGCTTTGGGATCCTGTTGTCGAGGTCCACCTTAAGGGCACCTACTATCCAACACGCGCCGCCTACCTTCATATGATCGAAGCCGGGCACGGCGGTCGCATCATTATGACGAGTTCGACCTCGGGTCTCGTCGGCAATTTTGGTCAGACGAACTACGGCGCCGCGAAGGCGGGCATTGCCGGCTTCATGCGATGTCTCGCAATCGAAGCACAGAAGGCAGGCATCACGGTTAACGTGCTCGCGCCGAACGCCTACTCACGTATGACCGCCGGCATTTTTCCGGAAGGTGCGGAGAAGCGCTTCGCTCCGGAGAAGGTCTCGCCCGCAATTGCGTGGCTCTGCTCGGACGACGCGCAGGACATTACGGGCAGGCAATTCGTGATCAGCGGAAATCGCGTGACGCTGCTTTACCCGGCCGCCTTCCAGATTGGCGACAACGAGAACGCAGATGAGTCATGGACGCCTACTGAGATCGGTGCACAGATTCGCAAGACGGTTGAAGACTGGCCGGCGCCTCCGACGGTTCCGGAGCTGATCTTCTAGAGCCTCGTATCGGGGCATGTTTGATATCGACCGCGCAGAACTTCTCTAAGGAGTTCCGCGCGACTCCGCCTAACGCAGTCATCCTCTGAACCTCAGGAGACCCATCATGGAACTAGCTAACCGAATCGCCGTCGTAACCGGCGGGGCCAGCGGAATCGGAGAAGCGCTCGCGCTTCGCTATCACGAAGAGGGTGCAAAACACGTGGTCGTGGCGGATCTCGATGGGGACGGCGCTAAGGCAGTGGCTGCGCGCATCGGTGGTTCGGGATTTGGCGTCGACGTTTCTGATGCGGCGGCGATCGAGGCCATGGTGAAAGAGGTGGAGCGCGACCAGGGACCCATCGACGTGTTCTTCTCGAATGCGGGCTACGTGACCTTTGGCGGCCTCGAAGCACCAATCGAAGATTTCCAGCGCATGATGTCCGTGCACGTGAACGCGCATATCATCGCGGCGCGTACGGTTCTGCCGGGCATGATTGAACGCGGCGAGGGCTATCTTCTTAGTACGGCATCTGCGGCAGGGCTCCTCTCACAGTTTGGCTCGCTTCATTATGCAGTGTCTAAGCGAGCGGCGATCGCCCTCGCGGAGTGGGTTGCGATCACCCATGGCCATCAGGGCATTCGCGTTTCGGTGCTGTGTCCGCAGGCGGTGCAGACGAATATTGAAGAGAATAGCCCTGATAAGGAACGGATCTCCGGCGGCGGCGCGTTCGCGGTCGCGAGTGGCGACGGAACGCTCAAGGCGGCGGACGTGGCCGAGGTCTGCATCGATGCCATGCGCGAAGAGCGCTTCCACATTCTTCCTCATCCTGAAGTCGAAGAATATGTAAAGCGGAAGGGGCAGGACGTCGAGCGATGGATCGGTGGCATGCAGAGATGGCAGGGAAGCCTCTTCACGGATGAGACCCATCCTGCGACTTGGCTGACTAAACGGGAATAGCGGGACCAGCGCGACTCGTCGACCCACGGTTCATTCCGCCGGCTAGAGCGCCGGCGGAATCGCGAGACTGAGCGTTAGTCCGCGGCGACTGAGAAAATCAGTCCGCCGCGCTTCTCGACGGGGCAGGTCGCAAGAAGATCCCGCAAGTCGAGCAGCTCAGCCCCGCGCGGGAATTGTTCGAGCCAGGACGCGAGCGATTCTCGTCCGCCGCCTGCGAAGCATTTATCGAGCACATCGGCGATTCGCGTGAGCATCCATACCTGATAGGCCGAGACCATACGTCGCGCCTTGATGCCGCCGATCTCGAACGCATGCGTCAGAGCGCCGTCTCCGACCTGATGTTCGAAGAACCCAGGTGAGGCGGTGAAGCTTTTTTCAGGGAGTCGCTCGCCGAGGGTATGGTCATCGCTCGCCATGAAAGTACTTAGGCGCTCAATGGTGCTCGTGAGTACCGGCCACATCTCTTCGAAGAATACGCCTATCAGCGGTGCGAGTGTCTCAGGGATCGCGTCGTCGCCCAGCCATTCGCCGCCATTACTCGTCGCCGGTCGCGCCACGAGCTCCCCGTCATCGTCGAGAGAGTAGAGCTTCTGGTTCCAGGTGCGCGCATTCAGCGAGCCTTCTCCGTTCGTGCGCTCGACCCATTCCGACGTGATCGGGAAATAGGTTCGAAGAGCGAAGCCCGAGAGCGCATCTCTGTAGATATGCGCGTAGAGCGGGCCGAGCAGGCCAAAGTCGGCCAGGGCAGGGCGGCCGCCAAAGACGTAATCGTGCACTGCGAAATGATTTTCAAGAATGCCTAACACGTTGTGTTGGCTGGCTTGCCACGCATGTTCGGTTTCCAGCGTGCATCCAAGCTGAACGAGCCCAGCGTAGACCGCCTTAGGGTCCGTGCGGGCCGTTGATATCCCGAACGCCTGCTCGAAGAACGCGCCGCCTGCGGCTCGGCGTGCATGTCCGTTCTGCCCTGCCGCCAGGACTGCGCCCCATTGCTGTTCGTTGTAGCCACGGTGGCTGGGTTTTCGGTCGTCTTCGCTGAAGAACCAGCGTTCCCAGAAACCGGGGACGAGAAGCCATTCGTCTGCGAGGAGTTCAATGAGGTACGAGGCGAGCGCTTGTCGCGGAGAGTTCGCCGGGTCTGCGACGACGGGCGCGCTCGGATGCGCGGCTTCGACGAAGTCGATGATCTCGCTGGTGTCTTGAATCCAGGTTCCATCTGGGGCTTCGAGCTGAGGGATCGTGTTGCTCTGGGATCTCACTAGCAAACGCCCAGCAATTAGATCGGGTGTTGCGAGGATATCTTCAAACCCGGGGCCTAGCGCGCCCGCGCGTTCCTTGAAGCGGAGATAGCCACGGGTCTTGCCTGAGAAGTAGCTGTGTTCCCAGGAGTAGTGGCGGTACATAATTTCCTCTTCGCGCGTGGGGCGTGGATAGTCACGCTTGCTGTGCGTGAGTCTTCGAAGAGCATTGGCTTGGTAGAAGCTGCTGATCGCGGAAACTGACGACCGATCACTCCGGGTCCGGCGTTAGGCCGCGGGGTTATTCGCCCAGAGATAGATTTGATCCATGCCGATCGGCCTCTCGGCGATACCTTCAAAACCCGGGAAGTCGCCGCCGGCATAACTGTCTTCGCAGACGACGAGTCCGTTCTCGTCGAAGCCCCAGATGATGATCAGCCGCGATAGGTAGAGGTAGTGCCCGCTCTCGTCCGGGACGTCGATTCCCATCGTCTTCAGCACGGCACCCGGATAAGCCATCTTCATGTCGCCTTCGGTCATGATGACTTCGCGGTCGACGGCCATGCGTTCGACAGCGTGTTCGATGTGGTTGCAGCCGGAGCCGACGATGGCTTTGTAGTAGTTGGTGACGCCTTCTTTTCCGGTGGGACTGTTTTCGTCGCCACCGCCGGGCGCGTAACTCGTGTAGCGAGCGTTCCCCGAGACCGTATCCATGAGCGCGTCGAAGTCGGGCTTCGCCTCGGCCTTCGCGTGGGCAATGATCGTCTCGAGATTGCGGCGGCGAATCGGATCCGTCTCGCTCTTGAGGAGACTTTCGGGCAGAGCCCAGTTCTTGCGGCAGTCGATCAAGTAGCTCATAGCGGCGGTCTCTCTTATTGGAGGAAGTGGGGACTGAATCATATCAGGTTGAGGAGGGGGCGGGGTACGATCGGGAAACCTTAGGGGTCGCGATAAGGCTCGGATTGGACGTGGGATTGGGGCACTTCGCCGCCGCGAAAATTCCGTGAATTCGGGGCTCACGCATAGGGCCTCGCGTAGTTTTCAAGCACCTGTATAGAGGCGACCAATCGGCCGGGAGACCGAGGAGCGCTCCTGCGAACGAAGTTGCTCGTCATCTGCCGGAACTTGGTCCGCCTGATTGCCGAGGCCCTGTGCTAGATTCCGGGCCGCTCGCGACCCGGCCACGCCGTTCGCGAGTACCGCGGAGAGTTGGCCGAGCGGTCGAAGGCGCACGCTTGGAAAGCGTGTGTAGGGAAACCTACCGTGGGTTCGAATCCCACACTCTCCGCCATATGCGATACGCCGCAGGTGCTCCGCCATACGCGGTAGGCACTCTGCCATACGCCGCAGGCACTCGGCGATACGCCCCTGGCGCTCCGCCACGTGAGGCAGGCACTCCGCCATTGAGTCCTTAGACGAGTGCGGGCTTCAGAGGGTCGAGCACACTCTGGATGACACGGTTGAGGTTCGCTCGGTCTCCAGGGACTTTCGTCTGGCCGTACCGAACAAAGAAGTGGGTGCCGCCCAGTCGACCTCGACGTCGACCCCGCCGAGTTCTTCTAGCCGTCGATTGCGATCGGCAGGATGCCCACCGATTTGTAAGAATCCAGGCTCCTGAGTTTCCGAACCCCGCCGTCGCCAGGAAGGCCCAGTACTCGATATGCCGAATCCGGACTCACCGCTTCTCGCCCCTGACTTCGTCCGCGACCCGCACGCCGGACTCGAGCGTCTCCGCAAAGAGGAGCCGGTTCTCTGGGATGAGGCGCTCGGTTGGTGGTTCGTGACTCGCTACGACGATGTGAAATGCTTTCTCTCGGATCCGCGACTTTCCAAGAACAGCGTGCATGCGAATGACCACACGCCCTCAGATCCAGATACGTTCATAGGTCGCTTCGAATCCTCGAGCGTTTTGAATCAGACGCCCGAGGGCCACCGCATTTGGCGCAGCCGGGTCGCCGCCGGCTTTACGCCTCGGGCCGTGCGCCGGATGGAGCAGCAAGTTCGCGACGTCGTCGAAGAGTTCGCTGCCCCGCTTCGCGAGGCGACGGGGCGCATTGACATCCTCGCGTCCTTCGCAGATCCGATTCCTAACACGGTGATCGCACGGATCGCGGGCATCCCGCCCTTCCCGGGCGACGAGTCTCGTTTTCGCGGGCTCGCCCAGGACGTCCTTCGCCGATACGTCTTCTTCGCGGACGAGGCCAACATTCGTCGCGGGGATGCCGCACTCGAGGAACTCGCCGAGTGGATTCTGAAGCTCACGGAGGATCGACGCACCGAACGTCGCGAGGATCTGATCTCCGATCTGATCTATAACGAGACCGAGCATCCTCCCATGCTTGATGATGAGATCATGGTCTTCATTACGAGCTTGATCTCTGCGGGCTCGGAGACGACGACGCTCGGCGCCTGCCACATGTTGCGCCATCTCTTCGATCATCCTGACGAATTCGCACGCGTCCGGTCTGATCAGACGCTCATCCCGAACGCCGTCCGCGAAGCGCTTCGCTACGACTTCGGTTCGCTTGCGGCGGTGACGCCTCGCTACGCGCTAGAAGACATCGAGCTCCACGGCAAAATAATCCGTCGCGGTGACTCGATCATGCTTTCGCCCGCCAGCGCGAACCGGGACGACTCGGTCTTCCCCGATCCTCATCGCTTCGACGTCACGCGAGATACCCGTGAAGCGCTGACCTTCGGCAATGGTCCGCACTATTGTCTCGGCGCGAACCTCGCTATGCAAGAACTCTCATTCATGCTTGAGGCGATTATCGAGTTTCTTCCCGAAGACGCCGTGCTCGCGCAAGTCGATGAAGATTGGGAGCAGGTCGGGATCATGCGTCGTCCGCTGCGTATGCCGATCGATCTCAGCAGTTAGTTCCTAGCAACCGTCGTCGCCCGACCTATCATTTGCGCCAACATTGGAGACCCCTCATGGCCAACAGCCCCTTCGATCCCGAATTCGAGTCCGCCGCCCGCTTCCTGCCGCGTGGTATCGCGCGGTCCTGGAACCTTCCTCTTCTTCGAATGTTAGGCGCTCTTACGGGACGCGGACCCGATCCAGAAAACGTCGAGATCGAGGACACGGGAGCGGGCCCCATTCGTGTTCATAGGCCGACATCGAGCAGTGACGAATCCCTGCCGGCTGTGCTGTGGCTCCACGGTGGCGGCTTTTTAATGGGCTCGCCGAAGCAGGACGACGCGCTCTGTCGCCAGATCGCAGACGAACTCGGCGCGATCGTCGTTGCACCGATGTACCGATTGTCTCCCAAGCACGCGTTCCCGGCGGCGCTCGACGATGCCTATGCCGCCCTCGGCTGGCTCGCGAAGCTTGACGGTGTCGACGCAAGTCGGATTGCGGTCGCGGGTGCGAGTGCGGGCAGCGGGCTCGCGGCGCAGCTCGCATTGCACGCGCGCGATCGGGGTGAGATTCAGCTTGCGGCGCAGATCCTCGTCTACCCGATGCTCGACGATCGGACAGCCCTGCGGACGGATCTCGATGAGAGTGGATTCCGGCTCTGGGATAATCGTTCGAATCGGGTCGGCTGGTCAGCCTATCTCGGGCACGAGGCCGGCGCGGCCGAAACCAGTCCGATCGCCGCCCCCGCGCGGAACGAAAATCTCGAGGGTCTCCCGCCCACATGGATCGGCGTCGGAGGGCTCGATCTCTTCTGCGATGAAGACGTGGCCTACGGGGAGCGATTGCGTGCTGCAGGCGTCCCGTGCGAGACGATCGTGATCGACGGCGTCTTTCACGGCTTCGACGGGATCGTGCCGGACTCGGCGGCGACTAAGCGTCTTCGGGAGTCAATGTTCGCCGAGATGCGGAAGTTGTTGGCAGCGCCTTGATGAGCTGACGGCTCTTTTTGGGCTGATGGCTCTTTCCTGGCTGATGGCTCTTTTCTGACTGACGGCTTCTTCGTGGCTGACGGCTCTTTCCTGGCTGATGGCTCCTTCATGGAAGGCGCTGAGCTCCGTTAGTGCTGACTAGGTACGACGCCGCCGTCGACGACGATGAACTCGGCCGTCACAAAGCTTGCTTGATCGGACATGAGGAAGCGGACGACCTTTCCGATCTCCTCTGCCTCGCCCATTCGGCCTAACATCGACTGAGACACGTAGTTTTCTTCGAGCCCTGGCACGTTCTGCAAAGCGTCGTCCTGCATAGGCGTCCGGATATAGCCGGGGCAAATCGCGTTGACCCGGATGTCGTCGGGGCCAAGACGATCGGCCAGCGATCGTGTGAGGCCGAGTAGTCCTGCTTTGGAGGCCCCGTAGGCGGGGTTTAAGCCGTTGCCGAGGATGGCGTTGATGGACGCGATCCCGACGATCGCGGCACCCTCGCTCCGGCGCAGATCGGGGAGCAGGGCGCGGACGAGTAGCGCCTCGGCGCGCAGGTTGATTGCGAGGACGGAGTCCCAATCCTCGGGCTCGAGTTCGTCGATCGGAATGGGGTGCGCTACGCCTGCGGAATGGACGAGTCCGCCGAGTTCACCGAGCGCCGAACGGGCCGCCTCGATCTCGGTCTCGAATCGCTCGTGTTCGCGGATGTCGAATCCGGCCGCACAGGTCGCGACACCGAATTCCTTTGCGATCTCGTCGGCGACCTGCGCGCAACGCGCCGGCACCAAGTCCCAGATCGCCACCGGTCGACCGACCTCAGCCAATGCACGCGCACTCGCCCGGCCGATTCCGGAAGCGCCTCCGGTCACGATCACTGCGCTGCTCGGTCCCCATTCAATTCCCGTCATCGTTCACCCCCTGTAGTCGTCCCGTGATGTGGAGCCGACTTCGCCGAGCCTAGCAGCGCGGGAGTGCGCGTCGCGATGCCCCGCCGAGTTGTGGATGGCGGTTTGGCGCAAACACAAACCAAGGGAACCGGTCACTCGGCGGTGGATATCCGACCACGCTCACGCTTCTGCCCGCGGCGTGGGGTACCTAGCGATCTCGCCTGGGGATGTTTTTGGAGAGGGGCGTCTAAATGTTATTCGTGACCGAACAGAGGCCAGAATAGATATTCGGTAGGTTGAGATGAGGGCCGGAAAGGTTCCGTCTAGAATTTGCCCCTTTCCCGTGATGCAGAGTGCACGATACGGAGCCTTGGCATTCTCTCCGCTATGCTCCAACGACATGTCATCTATATCGCGATCCAATCCGAGTCAGGTCGTCATCTTTGGCGCCAGCGGAGATCTTACGAAACGGAAGTTGATCCCCGCGCTCACGCGTCTGAATGCAGATCCTCGATGGGCCAATCAGTTTACGATATTAGGCGTCTCTCGAAGCAAGATGACGGACGAAGCGTTTCGCGCGCATCTGTCGGAGGGATTGCCCGAGGATTTACGCGCGGCGTTTGCGCAGGTGGCAGAACGAATCTTCTACTACGCGGCGGACACGAGTAAAGTCGAGGCGATGGCCGGGCTCAGCGACCGACTCGACCAGCTTCCGGGCGGAGTCGAGGCGGGGCGTCTCTTCTATCTCTCGCTCAAGCCTGCACTCTTTCCGGTCGTCGCCGAAGGGCTTAGCAAGGCTGGGCTTTTGCGAAGCGCGGCGGACGAATTTCGGCGAGTCGTTGTCGAGAAGCCCTTCGGGCACGATCTGGCGTCGGCGAGGCTTTTGAATCGCGCGTTACATAGAACGCTGCACGAGGATCAGATTTACCGGATCGATCACTATCTCGGAAAAGAGACGGTTCAGAACCTGCTCGGCTTTCGATTCCACAACGCGATCTTCGAGCCACTTTGGAATCGAGACCACGTCGAGTCGGTTCAGATCACGGTCGCAGAGACGCTGGCCGTGGAGAACGGCCGCGGCGGCTACTACGACGGTACCGGCGCGCTCCGGGACATGGTTCAGAATCACATGCTCCAGATTCTCGCGCTCATCGCGATGGAGCCCCCTTCGACGCTGGATGCAGATGCCGTTCGCGGGCAGAAGGTGCAGGTCTTGCGTGCGCTCCGACATCCAATAGGGGACGAGGAGGAGCCTTCTAACGTTCGCGCACGTTATGCCGCGAGTGCTGCGGGGCTTGGCTATCTAGATGAAGAGGGTGTGGACGCCAATTCAGAGACCGAGACCTACGTGGCTCTAAAGGCGTACGTCGACAATTGGCGGTGGAGTGGCGTGCCTTTTCTGCTGAGGCACGGCAAGCGAATGGCGGAGCGGTTCACCGAGGTCAAGATTCAATTTGCAACGCCGCCTCTACAGCTCTTCAATTTGCCAGAGGGCATGGAGGCCGACGAGTATCGCCAGAAGGTCGAAGACGGCGAAATTTGTCACACGCGGCCTAACGTGTTGACGCTCAAAATTCAGCCTGAGGAATCGATTGAACTTTCGTTTGGTGTGAAGCAGCCCGGCAATTCGATGGACATGAGTCCGGCACGGCTGCACTTCGATTATCGCGATCATTTCGGTGAGACCTCGACGGATGCCTACGAACGATTGTTGGCGGATGCGCTTTTAGGAGATCAGACGCTCTTCTTGCGCGCGGACGAAATCGAAGCGGCTTGGACCTACGCGGACGCGGTTCGGGCAGATTGGTCGCGGCCTGATTCGCCGGAGGTTCTGGAATACGCGGGCGGCTCCTGGGGACCTGACTACGCGGAACGGCTCTTTGCTGCCTGCCATGGTGGCTGGTCCCGTGGTTGAGGGGAAACTCACGACCGGGTTGGCTGCGCCAGTGCCTGAGCTGTTGACCTGCGCGCGGCCGGTGGAGACGGCGGGAGAAAAACTCGCCGACGCGGTTTCGGACGTGTTGGCTCGCAATGAATTCGCGCGCTTCGCGATTTCAGGTGGGTCTGCGCTCGACGCCGCTTGTGTTGCGCGCGCGCGATTGGCCGACGAGTGGAAACGAGTTGTACTGACTTGGGCCGACGAGCGGTGCGTTCCGGTCGCGAGTGCCGACTCGAATCGGGGAGCGGCGGCAGCACGTGGTTTGCTGTCCATAGATGGCGGAGCGGAGACGGATCCGTCGAGCGTCGTGGCGCTATTTGAAGATGGGGACGATCCGCGAGCTGCGATCGAGCGCTTCGGCGAGGCGTGGCAGGGGAAGCTCGGCGAGGGGCTCGACGTGGTACTGCTTGGCATGGGGCCAGACGGGCACGTGGCCTCGCTTTTTCCGGCGCTTCGTCCTTGGCCCGTCGGGGTGCCCGTGGCTCATGTGTCAAGGAGCCCGAAGCCGCCAGCCGATCGCATCACCCTCACGCGCGAAGCGCTCGCGACTGCCTCGTGCGTCGTTCTTCTGGCGGCAGGTGAAGTGAAGCGTGATGCGATTAAGAAACTCATGTCAGGTGATCCGGCGCTTCCTGCCTCGGGTTTGGAAAACATGTTAGTCGTGACGGATCAGGCTCTCGAATAAGTACGAACGAAAGGGACGAAAATGCCAGAAGCTGGTTGTGATGTCGCGGTGATCGGACTCGGAGTGATGGGCGCAAATTTTGCGCGCAACTTCGCGAGTCGCGGACTCCGCGTGGCGCTTTTTAATCGGAGCCCCGAGGCCACCCATCAACTCGTCGCCGATCATCCCGACGCCGACTTCGTGGCATGCGACTCTCTAGGATCGCTCGTCGCCGCCACAGAGCGCCCTCGCCGAATCGTCCTGCTCGTTCCAGACGGCGCGCCGGTCGACGAATCTCTTGATGGACTCGACGGCTTACTGGATGCGGACGACATCGTGATCGACTCGGGTAACAGTCTCTTCCTCGATACCGACCGTCGCGCCGCACGGGCGAAAGCGGCACCGTGGCGGTTCGTGGGCATGGGTATTTCCGGTGGCAGCGAAGGCGCACTTTTGGGACCCGCCATTATGCCTGGCGGCGACCCCGAGGCGTGGGAACGACTCAAGCCCATTCTCGAGTCGGTCGCGGCGGTGGCCGATTCAGGGCCCTGCGTCGCCTACTGCGGTCGCGGGAGTGCCGGGCATTTCGTAAAGATGGTGCATAACGGAATCGAGTACGGCGACATGCAATTGATTGCGGAGTCGGCGAGCTTGCTTCGTGAGGGGTTGGGGCTTGCGCCAGAGCAAGTCGCTGATGTGTTCTCCGAATGGAACGCGGGTGACCTCGAGAGCTATTTGATCGAGATCACGGCCGATATTTTCAGGACCGCAGATCCGCAGGTGCCGGACGGCTTGCTTCTGGACTCGGTGCTGGATCGTGCGGGGCAAAAGGGGACGGGTCGATGGACCGTAAAGGCGGCGCTTGATCTAGGCGTCGCGATTCCGACGATCGCTGCAGCCGTCGATGCACGTGTGTTAAGTGCGAATCGAGAACGGCGCGTCGAGGCAGAAGCTGCGTTCGGAGCGAACTCGAATAGCACCCTCGAGAGTGTCACGGTGGATGATATTCGCTCCGCGCTCTATGCCTCTAAGATGGCGAGCTATAGCCAGGGCTTCGACCTGCTTGCGCGGGCAAGCGAGGAATACGACTACGGCACAGACCTCGCGGAAGTGGGCCGCATTTGGAAAGCGGGTTGCATCATTCGTGCTCGATTTTTGGATCGTGTTCGCGAGGCCTTCTCGGTCAAGGGCGGCGAAGGCCAGGCCGCGCCGTCACTTCTCGTATTGGCGCCGAGCTTCCGAGCCGAACTCGCAGATCGCGTTCCCAGGTGGCGTCGCGTGGTGGCGGCGGCAACGTTGGCCGGAATCCCGATCCCCGGACTAGCAGCCTCGCTCGCATGGTTCGACACTCTCGGTCGCGCACGCGGGAGCGCCAACCTCATCCAGGCCCAGCGCGACTATTTTGGCAGCCACACCTACGAGCGAACCGACGCCCCGGGTGAGTTCGTCCATACGGATTGGGCCGCCGCAGCGCGGGGAGAGAGCGAGTCCGGCAGGTCAGGCGAGTAAGGAATTCCGGGGGATGGGCCCGAAAGGGCTCCCCGGGCGCTCATTTCTGGGGAATCCTGCACAGATCTCGCGGAACCCAGCCGTCCCAGCCATTCTTGGCCGCAATCCGCAGATGATCGCCTCCCCAGGCCTATGCGGCGGAGGAAGGACTCGCTAACGTCGGCCCTCCGATGGAGCGGGCTCACGCTCACCCGTCGAAGGACCCTCGTCTCGCGATTCACGTCGCGTCGGTGAGGTCGTCCAAGGAAAGTCTGCGCGCCCGTAGCTCAGTTGGATAGAGCACTAGCTTGCGGAGCTGGGGGTCGTACGTTCGAGTCGTACCGGGCGCGCCATGATTTTCCTTTGTAGGGCTGCATCGTTAGCGGTCTCCTCGTCTTCGGTTTCGAATGCGGATTCAGAGGCTGTCGACGTATTGCGCCGTTTGTCGCCGCCGAGATAGGCGAAGGAAAGGTCTTCGTCGTCTTCCTTCATCGCGTGCGCGTAATGGTTGAGCGTCGTGGACGGGTCCGCGTGGCCGATTTGCGGCTGTCGAAGTCGATGTCCGACCACTTGAGCCCCAACGCTTAGGCTTGCCTGACATGCGAGACACCGGCCAGGGCATGGTCGCCAGCGGTGGGCTCTCGCCGCTGCTCGGAGCGCTCTACCTAACGCCCTCTCGACCGCCGCATGGATCGGCTGTGCAAGGGGAAGCGTCTCGTCCACTACGTCCGCTACATGGACGACATCGTATTGCTGGCCCTCACCCGCTGGGAGTTGCGGCGGGCGAATGCGTTGGAATCGCTCGGCCAGACGCACGTCTAGTGCATCGTTTGAGACGTGTCCTTCTGCATTCTTGCGGCATCCTGCTTCGATATGCAGTTGCGCAAAATCGCCGCCGTACGCGGGTTCCGAGTGATTTTGAGCGGAGTACGTCCATCAGCAGCGGCCTCGTTGCAGTCACCTCCGCCCGTTTCGATGAGCGTCTCGACGGACTGGGAATGACGGGGCAAGCGGTCCCCCGCAAGCATTGTGTAACGGCGACATACCGTCCTCGTGCAGTCCGTAGCCGTCCACCGTTCGCTCGATGAGGACGCGCAGCACCTCGACGCGCCCTTGAAACGCCACGGCATGCCAGACGTTGTAGCCGTCCTTTCCCGTGGCGAGCGGATCTGCGCCCCAGTCGAGGAGCAATCGGACGAGCATTGCGTGGCCGCGACAATGGGCGGTTGTTGATCGGCTCCAGCGAAACCCACTGAAGCGTCATCGATGCGCGCCCCGGCCGAGACTGCAGACTTTGCGGCTGCGACATCGCCTCGGTCGGCAGCGGCGAGGAGATCGCGCGTCGCCTTGTCGTTGGCACGAGCACTCACCGCGAGAAGGGGTAGGAGGAGTGAGAGGGAGATCCAAGCTGCGATGAACTTCGGCAAGAAGTTGCCCGCTCTCAACATTGCGAGACACACGCCGATTGCCCCCGGAAGGGACAGGCTAGCCCCGACGAGCAGCCTACTCCGACTGGAAGCATTAGTGCCAACGGAATACTTCCATCCGTTCCATGACTGCAACACCGAGCCCATCAAGGCTAGAGCAAACCCTCGCCGGGATGCGAGGGGAATAGACCCGCCTTCAAAAGATCGGCTTGGAAAGTTTTTTCGATATCAGATCTTTGGATTCAGCGACTAATCCTGCAGGTGCCCAACAGTTTTTGGGCCTCCAAAGCCGCCCTGCAATTTCCCCCTCAGCCCACACTGATTTACTCAAGGAGATCTTCATGATTCGTTTTTCTGCCCTGGTGACCCTGCTCGTGCTTTCCTTTTCATCCCTGGCAGTGGCCAGCGATGACTTTGCCTTTCATCAATTTTTCCCAGCTGACCCAATGCCCGCATCGGTGATCGGCGGACCCATCGACGAATCCGAGATTGAGCTCGAGCGAATTGACCACGGCATCCTCATTGAAGCCGAGACAAGTGGCCTCACGCCGGACTACGCGTACACGGTTTGGGCGCTTGTCTTCAACGATCCCTCAGCCTGCGAAGAGGGGTGCGATCTCCAGGACATGGGCGCGGATGGCTTCTCCGCACTCTGGACGGGAGTGGGCGTAATCGCCAACGAAGATGGCGAAGCGGAATTCGAGTCCATCATGTTTGAGGGCGAACCCGCCGGAGAAGTCCTGATGGGTCCCGGCCTAGCCAACGCGCAAGGGGCCGAAATTCACCTGATCCTTCGCTCCCATGGCCCAGCGGCTTTTGACGACTCCGAACTCTTGAATGACCAACTCACAACCATTGGCGGCGGATGTGACATTTTTCCTTGCGAGGATGTTCAGTACGCCACGCTAGAAAAGCAGAGGCGGAGCGTTGCTGCCAAAAGGGACAAGACTTTATTTCAAGACTTCACTGCGGAAAGTTTCGGCGAAATCATTCCCGACTCGAAGCTTAAGCTGAAGAGAAAGAACCGAAAAATCCGCCTTTCGGGTCAAACCACAAGCCTCGAAGCCGGACACGCCTATACGATTTGGGCGGTGATTTTCAATCGCCCCGAGAACTGCATTGCCGGCTGCGATGCCGATGACATGAACCTCCCGAGCAGTTCTGCCATCTGGTCCGGAATTGGATTTGTGGCCGATGAGGATGGAGAGGCGAGTTTCAAGACGCGCCTCGAGGAAGGCTCCTTTCCGGGTGAAATTCTCTTCGGCATGGGCCTAACCGACGCTGCCTCCGCCGAGATTCAGTTGGTTGTCCGAGGTCACGGGCCGGCTGCTGTTGACGACCCTGGGATGCTCCAGGCACAAACCTCGACTTTCATGGGTGGATGCGAAATCTTCGAATGCGTGGACTCTCAGTTTGCTGTGATCGGCCAGGCAATGGAGTTCGCCGCCGACGACGACTGAACGATCGCACGAAGCAAGCCCTCCGGCTTCGCCGGGCCACCGTTAAGGGGCCCGGCGAAGCCGCTCTTCGTTGCGGCGCGTCCTACGAGGTGCGATCGAAAAATAATCGGTTTCGATTTTTTCGATATCAAATCTTCAGATTCGACGACTGATCCTGCAGGGGCCTAGACGATTTTCGGGCCAAGTGAGGCGTGCGTATATCCGCTCGGTCTCGCGAGTCTGGCAGGGGGCGCTTGAGAGAATTGGGGATGGACCCCGCGATCTCTCCGCGACTCGATGGCCGACATCCTGGAGAAACGAACATGGTCGAAGTAATCGAACTGACGGACCCGAGCGCCGACGCTCACATCGCTCGGCATTTCGGCCGAACCCCAATCCTCGTTCAACTCCCCACCGTCTTCGCGATCGTCGCGCCCCCCACACACCAGGGCGCCCAACTGCTGGATCGATGCAAGAATCGGCTGCCGGGGAAGTTCTACAGCGTTCTCATCGGCGACCTCCCTCACTTTATCCGCCTCTCCTCCGGCACCCCGCTCTCCGACTATTTGCTGCAGTCGGGCGGACCCGACCGAGTCCGCACCTTCAAGAATGATTTGTGCTCGACTTTTATTCGTACACCAGTCGCATCTAAGACCTGCTCTTCGAAGATGATCTGCAACGGAACGCTCCAGGGGCTGATTCTCGGGGGGATCCTTGAGCGGAAGATGCGGTGGATGGAGGAGTTGAGCGCGTCGCTTCCGGACAAGATCCTCGACACGGAGCAGGGCCACTACTGCGCTCCGATCGCCTCGAGCTGCAATATGAGCGGCGACCCAGCGGGCTCCATCACCGACTTCGATCGCGCCCTGGCTTTCGCGAAGAGCCGCGGGGTCGAGCTCGTGCTCACGAACCGAGCCGCTCGAGACGGTGGGTCCAATCCGATCTTCGGCATTGAAAACGACCGCGTCGAAACCTTCCGCGACGGACCCGGCGTGAGCAAGAAGCGTCATTTACTCGAGGACTGGCTCGGCCGCGCCCTGGCGGACCCGATCCGGTTCGGTTCGCTCGGAATGAAGCTCTCTCCCTCGGTAGGCGTTCCTGCGGCTTAGGGCGTTGGTGCATGAAGCCGATCGCGGCACGAAAGTCAGCTCTGCGGCACCAAGGCCATCTTCCGCTGATCACGTGAGGTCTGTCAACGCGTTATCTTTTCTCCAATCCGAACCGGAGAATCAGATTGAGCGCCTCCCCATCCCGCGACCAAACCCCGTACATAGTCATCACCGCCGATACCCATGGAGGGAACTCGATTGATGGCTATCGCGAGTATCTCGATCCGGAATTTCGTGATGAATTCGACGCTTGGCGCGGGGCCTATAGCAATCCCGCGAAAAAGCATATTGGCGGAAAGAAGATCAAGAACTGGGATTCCGAGGTGCGCCGGGAAGACCTAACGAGCGACGGTGTTGTCGGGGAGGTCATCTTCCCCAACACGGTCCCACCTTTCTATGAGAAGGCGTTTCATGTTGCGCCGCCGCCGACCCCCGAACAGTATCGACGCTTTCGTGCGGGCACGCGTGCGCATAACAGGTGGCTCTCTGAATTCTGTGCAGAGGATCCGGCGAGCCGTGCCGGGATTGGCCTGATTCATCTGAACGACATTGATGACGCGATCGAGGATGTGAAGTGGATCGCTGCGAACGGCTTGCGTGGCGGCGTACTTTTGCCACTCCCGTCGCCGAGTGACGTTCATCTGCCGGACCTCAACGATCGGTCGCTTGACCGCTTGTGGGCGGTGATTCAAGACTGCGATCTCGTCATGAACCAGCACTCGGGGCAGGGATGTCCGACCTATTCCGGAGCACAGGGATCAAACGCACTTTGGGCTCTCGAGATGACGTTCTATGTCCAGCGCGGCTACACGACGCTCATTATGGGCGGCGTATTCGAGCGCTTCCCGGGCCTCAAGTTCATCTTGACGGAGAGCGGCTGTGCTTGGGCACCGCAGGTCATGAAGAATATGGACGCTATGTACCTCGCCTGGAAGATGGGCGCGATCGGCGAAATCGATACGACGAACGACGCGCCGCTGGTGGAACTGCCGAGCTTCTACGCCAAGCGAAACTGTTGGTACGGCGCGAGCTTCCCGAGCCCAGCGGATATAGACGGCCGCGACGTCGTCGGCGTCGACCGGATTCTCTGGGGCAACGACTATCCGCATTTCGAAGGTTGCTACCCGCACTCGCGCGAAAATATGCGCTTCGCATTCTCGGACGTGGCAGAAAACGAAGTGCGTATGATGCTAGGCAAAAACGCTGCGGCGCTTTACGGCTTCGACCTGGAGGCGCTTCGTGCGCGGGCTGAGGCGGTTGCAATTACGCCGGGAATGGTGCGTGAGCCGCTTGATGAGATCCCGGCGGATTCGACCTGCATCACGTTCATGCGCGCTCGTGCAGAACGAGCGATGGGCGCTGCGAAATAGAAAAGGGCGACGAGGCCCCTATCCGGGATCTTCGCCGCCCTTTGTTTTCACTATTTTCGTTCCCAAGCGTGAACACTCGGTCAGCGAACTAGAGCGCGAGCGCACCGTCCAGATCCAGTGCTTCGCCGTTGTCCGCGCGCTTCCAGTCGCGGCCCGCTGCTTCTTCGGCGGTGAAGCGGATGCTCATGCGGTTCGTGGTCCACTTGCCGAGCCGGATGCGGGGATAGGACTGGAGCATGGATTCCGTGACCTTCTTGAGGACACCGGAGACGACGATTTCGCCGTCGGCATTGCGCTCAATGGCTTGCGCGCCGAGCTCGGTGTTCTTGAGCGTCTTGAAGGTGAAGAGGGGAACGGCGCTGAATTCGTCGGACATAGAGGGGACCTCGGCTGAGCACGGGCAGGACTCTTTTTGAGCTGGGCCGCGTGCGAATGAATTTTGTTCGGGTGGGAACCTACCGATCTCCAGGGAATCACGCAAAGTGGCTGATTTCGAAGGGGAAATAGCTGTCTTCCTGGGCTTCTCGGAAGCTGAGCGTGCGTCGCCGCCCCAAATGCCCTTTCGCGAAAATTCGTGCATCTTTCGTCCCCGATTGGGCCCTTACAGCATCTCACATGATGAGTGAGCCGGAGGTTTTAGGATGCAGTTACGTTTTTACGAGAATGCGCCCGAATGTGTCGACCATTTATGCGCCCGTTGTCTGGGTCCAGTCGGATTGGATGCCGAAGAATGCCCGAGCTGCTCGCGGCGATTCGTGGGCCGTGGACGCTTGGATCTGCTCGCGGGCCCGCCGCCTGCTGCGGAGTCCCTTCAGAAGATGGAAGCGATCAGACGTTAGGCAAGCCACTGTGTTGCAGGGGGCGGGCTTCGACGCGATCTCAGGCCCGCACCAGACCGGCAAATAGAGCAGCGGCCGAGACCGATCCGAATCGTTAGTGTCTTGGATCCGCGGCACCCGAATCCCGCCGCGGCTTTGGAGTGCCTCAATGCCTACGACTTCCCCCCGGATCGCCATTATCGGCGCCGGCCCTTCCGGGCTCGCGACCGGTCACGAACTTCTCGCCAAAGGCTTTTCGGATTTCACGATCTTCGAGAAAGCGGCGAAGCCGGGCGGCACCTGGCATAACGAGACCTACCCCGGCCTCGCGTGCGACGTATGGGCGCACTCATACACCTTTACCTACGCGCCGAATCCAGATTGGACCTCGAGCTACGTCGACCAGCCTGAGATCGAGGCCTATCTCCAGAAATGCGCGACAGACTTTGGTCTGGACTCGCATATCACGACGGGAACCGAGATCACCGAGGCGCACTATCAGGGCGAAGGCATCTGGACTCTGAAGAGTGCTTCGGGTGAGGACTTCGAATTCGATGTTGTGATCAATGCGATGGGCAACCAGCACACGGCGCTCTATCCCGACGCCAAGGGAATGGATGATTTCGAGGGACCGAGCTGGCATTCGACGACCTGGGACCACGACGTAGATCTAACCGGTAAGCACATCGCCATCATCGGGTCCGCTGCGAGTGCGGTTCAGATCGTGCCTGAAGTCACGAAGACGGCGGCAAAAGTCACAGTCCTTCAGCGCACGCCCAACTGGATCATGCCCCGCGGCCGAGTGCCCTACTCGGACTCGAAGCGGAAGTGGTTCAATCGTTTGCCTGTTCTCATTCGAGCGACGCAGAAGATTCAGCGCGCCATGATGGGGATGGTTCATCAAGCGGCGACGCTTGGGCACAAGCGAATGGAACAGTTTGAGGATCGTGCTCGCGGGTTCATAAACTCCGCCATTTCCGATCCTGAACTTCGCGAGGCTTTGACCCCGAACAGTCGTTATGCGTGCAAGCGTGGTCTCGTGTCCGACGATTTCTACCCTGCGCTCATGCAGGACCACGTAGAACTCGTGGCAGAGGGCCTCGCCGACGTGCGCCCGTCCGGAATTACGACTGCGAGCGGCCGCGAAATTGATTGCGACGTCATCGCCTACTGCACGGGATACCGAATTCTCGACTTCGACCGTGTCGATGTTCGAGGGGAAGGCGGGGCTTCGCTTGCGAAGCAGCTCGAAGAGGCCCCAGAAGCCCACAAGGGGATCAGCGTTCCCAACTTCCCGAACTACTTCTTCGTCGTTGGCCCGAATGGTCTCGTCCTGAACGTTCCCTACTTCATCACAGTTGAGCAAAATGCAGCCACGATCGTGCGGCTACTCAAAGAGAAGCAAGCGGCGGGCGCGCGTGCGATCGCTGTGAAGGAAGAGGTGAATCGCGCCTACAACGATTGGATGTTGCCGCGCTTCCCGCTCTTCTCCTGGGGCCATGGCTCATGCAACAGCTACTACCGCTTCGATGATGGCCGGGCGCCCTTTCTCTTTCCCGGAGACTTCAAAATGTACAAGAAGCTTCAGGATGAGAGTGGGCTGAGTGATTACGATGTCGCCTAACTGCCCTCATTGAGATGAGGTCGGTGTGACCCGTACCGGGAGCGCGCTCATTAGAGGGATGCCAGAGAAGCGCGCGGTGTCCTCGGAGACAGAGATCAGGAGGCCGACGTTCGATCCGGTCTCTCGTACATCACCGGGCTTCGAAGGATCGCCGCCCCAGCAATGGCACATCGACACGAGTCCAGGGCGCAGGTCGGGGTCAGGCCAAGCGACCGCCGTGAGTTCGCCGTGGGGTGATTTGATTTGCACGAGGTCGCCGCGGGAGAGATCCGCCTCCGCTAGGTCGTCGGGGTGCATGAAAGCTGGATTCGTTCCGTAGCGCTTCGTGAGCGCATCGATGTCGGTGCCGACTGAATTGAAGGTATTCGCCATGCGTCGACTAATGAGCCGGAATGGGTAGGTCGCGCGATCGAAGCGGTCTCCGAGAGCGAAATCCTGCAGTTCTTCGAACATCAATTCGCTTCCAACCTGGAGCCTCGCTTCACACCCTTCGTCCTTTGCCTCGACATAGACGGAGGCTTCGTCGTCGAAGAGCACCTTCTTTTGATTTTCGCGCAGGCGCTCGAGCGGAATCCAAGAATCCTTTGTGACGAGATCAAGGAGTGTCTCGGAGCTGGGCTTGTTCTCCATGTCGAGTGGGCTTCGCGGAGTCTTGACGCCCATGATTGGGAATACGCCTGCTGCGACTTCGAGGGGCAACTTCATCCTCTGCGCGAGGCCGTAGAAGAACTCCCAATCCTCACGCAAATCTGATCCTTCGGGCGGACTGGCAATGGCGGGTGCGTATTGTCCGTAGCGTTCGGTGTAGCCGAGGGCAGGGGAGACGGTGAAGAGGTTCTCTGTGGAGAGGCTGCATCCAGGGGTTTCGAGTGGGAGCTTGGGGGCGAGGACATAGTCCGCGAGATTCGCCGTGTCCGTTAGCCGGGGGTCGACGCAGATGTGGAGTTCGAGGGCTTCGAGGGCCGCGCGGGTTTTATTTTGATCGGGCCAAGCGCGCATCGGATTCCCGCCGATCACGACCAGCGCTTTGATTTGGCCTTCTCCGCCTAATAGGATTTCATCGGCGAGGGCTGAAGTCGGTAAGCCACAGACGGCCGGTGGCATATCCGGGCGTGCTCGAAGGGGTTTCCCGAAGCCGTCGATTGGATAGGGCGCCATGGCCTGGGCCTTGAATGCGCGCTTTGTTGTGAGGACGCCTGGATTGCCAACAAGGTCGCCTTCGCGTCGGAAGCGTCCGCAGATCGTGTTGAGACAGAGCACTAAGTACTCAGAGATATTGCTCCAACCGGACATGTTCGCGCCGGTGCCTGCTGTGACCGATCCCTTGCGAGCGGTGCCGAATATTCGTGCAGCTTCCTCGATCTGGTGGCCGTCGATTCCTGCGCGAGCGGCCACGAGATCCGGGGTAAAGGGTTCGACTTCTTCACGCAGACGTTCGAAGCCATCGACGTTATTGCGGATGAAGTCTTCATCGACAAAGCCCTTGCGAATCACTTCGCGCAGGATCCCTGCGAGAATCGCGGGGTCGTTCCCGGGGCGTGGTTGAATATGCAGCGCCGCATGTCGCGCCGTTTCCGTTCGCCTGGGGTCGATCACGATGAGCTGCATTCCGCGCGCTTGCGCCCGCTTCAGCCGCCTTGCAGGGTTCGCGTGGGGGATCCCTCCAGAAATAGCCACGAGCGGGTTGGTTCCGACTAGCATCCATGTGTCGGCTTCATCAAAGCTGTGGCTTCCCGCCAACCAATACCCATGTGCGGCTGCCGCCGTTTGTTTTCCGGGTTGGTCAATCGTGCCGCTACTGAAACGTAGGCGCAGCCTAAGCGCGTCCATCCAGGCGGTTGCGACGGCGGCAGTCTGCGGGAGTTGATAGAAGAGCGTGCCCATATAGACGGCGACACTGTTGCGACCGTATTGATCAAGAATCCTTTGAAGCTTGATAGCGACCTCGTCCATCGCCCGTTCGGCGTCAATCGGAACAAGCACACCGGAGGCGTCGCGAGCCAGTGAGTGCCGAAGCCGAGAGGGCGCCGTATGAATTTCCGGGAAGTGTTTCCCCTTCAAGCAGAAGAAGCCTTCAGAATGCGGATTTTCTTTGTCACCGCGTGCCGAGACTGGACGTCCCGATTCGTCCACTTCGACGACGATCGGACATTGCGCCGTGCAAATCCGACACAGCGTCTTTTTAGAGGTCGTCTTTTGGGTGGATGTCACGGTCGTTGTCATGCTCTCGCTCCGCATCTCACCGTCCCGCACGTCGCCCGACGCGGGCGGCATGCTGACGCGAGGGTTCACGCGTTCAGCCATTCAGCGATTTAGCATAGGCGACTCAAATCGCGTCGACGCAAGCATGTCACGGCGCGGGGTCTAGCTCGCTAAGCTTTCGCTCGCCGATCGACGCCATGTCGATGCAATACGGCCCAACCAAAAATGGAGACCCGCTTGCTCACAATCATCCATGTCGACAATTCGCGCTCGGATCGTTTGATCTGGCTATGCGAAGAACTCGGTCTCGACTATCAGATCGACGCCTATCTTCGGGATCCGGAAACGGGACGCGCGGGTCCCGAATTCAAGCGACTTCATCCTTATGCGAAGGCACCCATGCTCCGAGATGATGATGCCGTTCTGATTGAGAGCGGCGCAATTTTCGAATATTTGATGGGGCGGCATGGCGACGCAGGATTGCAGCCTGCACCGGCCGACGAAGATTGGCCTGCCTATCTGCAATGGATGCACTTCGCGGAGGGGTCGGCCATGTTGCCAATTCTGCTCGATCATTTTCAGGCGGCGGGCATGGCTGGGCCACCCGGAGAATCGGCGCTCGCCGGCATGGCGAAGGATGGCATGGCGCAGCTCTACGCCTATATCGAATCCGTTCTCGCTGAACAGGAATGGTTCGCTGGTGATCGCTTTACAGCAGCGGACGTGATGATGGGCTGGGTCGTCGAAGTGGTGCTGAATCGCGGGGAGATCGAGCCTTACCCGGCGATGGCCCGCTATGTCGATAAGATGAAAGCGCGCCCCGCGTATCAGCGCGCACTTTCGCGTGCGGCCGAGGCGACCCGGACGGCAAAGGCTGGCTAGTTCTCGGCGAATCCGAGCGGCGAAGCGCGATTTGATACGGTATTTGCCGCTCTGGCTGCGGCCGAATCCTTTGCTCCACGCCTAGGATTTTGGGTTAGAGTTTTCAGTCGTTCCCAACGAGCGACTTCCACCTTCCGTCCCTCAAACTACGAGATACTCATGAGCCTCTACGACAACGCCCGCCTCTTGATCGATGGAGAATTGGTCGCCGCACAAGGTGGCCGCACCTTCGAGAACATCAATCCCGCTACAGAAGAAGTGTTAGGCCTCGTGCCGGATGCTTCGGTAGAAGACACGGAGCGCGCGATCGCTGCGGCGCGTCGTGCCTTTGATGAGTCTCCATGGGCAACGGATCATGCGCTTCGCTCGCGATGCCTGCGACAGTTGCGTGACGGGTTGCAGGAGCGGATTGAAGAGCTTCGTAAGATTACGGTGTCCGAAGTCGGTTGCCCGATCTCGATGACCTATGGGCCAGGCCTCGACGACTGCGTGAAGTGGTTGGGAGACTACGCAAATTTCCTCGACGGCTACGAGTGGAAGACGGATATGGGCGTCGCCGAAGTGATGGGTTCCAAGACCCAACGATGGATTCTTCGCGAGCCGGCGGGCGTGATGGCTGCAATCACTCCCTGGAACGTGCCGAACGACATTAACTTGAAGAAACTCGGTTGGGCGATGGCAGCGGGCTGCACGGTCGTGCTCAAGGCCGCGCCGACGACGTCTTGGTGTGCGAATTTCCTCGGCGAGATCATCGCAACGAAGACCGATGTTCCTGCTGGCGCTGTGAATATTCTGACCTCCGGCGACAACGCCGCGATCGGGGAGATGCTGACCGCTGATCCGCGAGTCGACATGGTCGGTTTTACCGGCTCGACGGGTGTTGGGAAGCGGATCGGCGAAGTCTGCGGATCTCAGGTGAAGCGCGTTCAGCTCGAACTCGGCGGCAAATCGGCTGCGATCGTGCTGCCTGATATGCCTGGCCTAACACATGTTGCGGGCGCTATGGGCGCAACGGTTTGCTTCCACGCGGGGCAGGGCTGCGCGATCTTCACACGGCTCTTGGTGCCGAAGAGCGAGCTCGACGCGTGCGCCGATGCCGTGATTCAATCCCTGAAAAATGTAAAGTACGGCGATCCCTTCGACCCCGAAAATATTATGGGCCCGCAGAACAGCGCGTTGCAGCGGGAGCGCGTCGAAGGTCATATTCAGCACGCGATCGATCAGGGCGGGAAGCTGCTCGTAGGCGGCGGTCGCGCAACGCAGTTCGACAAGGGTTATTTCATGCAACCCACCGCGTTCATTGCGGATGAGAACTCGGACCTCGCACAGAACGAGATCTTTGGCCCGGTCCAGACTTTGATCGGGTATGAAGACGAAGCGGACATGATCCGGATCGCCAACAACTCCCGCTTTGGCCTATCCGGAGCGATCATGGGACCGGATGTAGAGAAAGCGATTGAGATCGCAGGCAAGATCCGAACCGGAACGCTCTCGGTCTGCGGCGGCATGTATTACAACTGGGACGTTCCCTTCGGCGGCTATAAGGAATCCGGCCTCGGCCGCGAGCACAGCAGCATCGGTTTCGAAGAGCATCTGGAATCGAAGACGATCGCAATTCCGGCCGGCTAAGCGTTTCGATTCATTGAATCGAGCGAGAGCCTAAATGGCGCGTAAGCCCCTTACGCCGCGTGGGGAACCCGACTTCGAACTCGAGGTCGAGGTGGATGTGCTTCGCCCGGTGTTGCATGCGTTCCTTTGCGACTTGCATCGCTACGTACCGCTCCACCCCTTCATCGAATCGATCCAAGACCTGCCTAGTTCTGAGGACCTGCCCGACGCAAGGCTCTATCGAGTGGTCGACAGGGTCCCGCTCGGTCCTCTTAAGCTGAAGACCGTATACGTGGCGGCCTTAGAACCCGTGTCGGATTCGGAAGTCCACGGTCACGCCTGGCAAGCGCCGGGCATTCGGCTGCGCACGATCTATTCGCTGATCGAACGCCGGCGTTCGACTCGACTTGTCGAGCGATGTTACGTCGAAGCACGACCGCTGATACGCGGCTTTGTTGTGAGCCAAGCGCGAAAGGCTCACGCCGAGACGCTCGAAAAGATGAAAGATCTGATCGAGCACGGAGAGGCTCGGCTCGGCTGAGTCGCGCATGTTGAGCACGCGCGAACAGGGGGCGCCCAGCAAGGCGCCGAGCACGCCGAAAAATAGGCGGAACAGCGGTCTGAACAGTGAGGGAATCGGCTGGTCGAGGCAAGCGAGATGGCTAGGCTGTCGATGTCCCGCCCCCCTTCGAGCACCCATGCCGATCTGAAATCAGGAGCCCCGCCTTGTCTTCCCATCCCGTAGCGACCGCAGAGCAACACGATCATGAACGATACGCTGTGGACCTAATACGGCACCCGACCGTCCGTGAAGCTTTCGATCGCGTTAAGCGACATTGGCTTGAGGCCGCGAGCCCGACGCCGGGACCCGATATGCTTGGCTGCTACGACTGGGCCTTCGAAGAAGTGATGTTCTCCGCTGCGATTTGGTCGGCGAATCAAGATCCGCTTCGCCCAAAGGTCACGACGATCACGCGACTTCCTCATCGACTCGGTGACGTCACGATTCCCGGCTCCAGATGGGGGATCGATAATCCGGACTCGGTCTATCGCGTCATTCCGATTGCCGGCGACGAGCGGTACCGAATCACGGGGAAGGTAGCCGAGTCCCGTCTGCCAGAGAACTACTTCACGCTCTGGGACGACAAGATGAACACCGTCGACGTTTTGAACGGCAGCACGCTTGAGTTAGCGGCCGACGGTTCCTTTGAGATTTTCGTCGACAGCGACCCGGCAGGCGACCGGCCCAATCATGTTCGTTCGTCGCCTGCGGCGCATGAATTCTATATCCGAGACGTCGTTCAGGACTGGGCAATCGACACGCCTAACGAGTTATCGATCGAGCGACTCGGAGGCGCCCCATCCCGACCCGCACCCACTTTGGACGAGCAGGCCGAATCGACCGCGCGGTTCATGCTTCACTACGCAGACAGTACGATTCGCTTCAACCAGCAGGCCTACGACAAGCCGGTCAATTCCCTCGAATTCAAAATTGATCGCGATACCGACGGCGCGCTACGGAATCAGATCTACATCATGGGCCATTTCGATCTCGAAGAAGATGAGGCGCTCGTCATCGACGTGAACGTCGCAGACGCCGGGTATTTCATTGCGCCGATTACGAACTACTGGGGCACGACGAACGAAGTTGTTCACCGCACCGGAAGCCTCAATCGCGCACAGTCGCAAGCGAACGCCGACGGCACCTATACTTTCGTGCTGTCGCAACATGACCCAGCCGTCCCGAATTGGCTCGACCCGACGGATATGCGCGAAGGGATTCTGACCTTGCGATGGGCGGAATTTCCGGGGGGGCAGCCGCCTTCGAATGTGGGCGCCACGAGTCGCGTCGTGCCGCTTGCGAAGCTGCGCGATACCTTGCCAAAGGAGACGCCGACCTTTGACGCAGCCGCACGAGCGGATCAACGCCGTCAGCGCGCTGCGGCCTATCTTCGCCGAATGCCGGAAGGCGAAATTTGAGTGTCTGAGTGACCACTCATCAATCGCTGTCGAAGTCTGAAGCCAAGCGCATTGCGTTGGCGGCACAGGGCTTCGGGCAGGCTCGGCCGACAGGGCGAGTGGATCGCAGACATTTGCGTAAGGTGATGAACCGGCTGCATCTGCTGCAGCTGGATTCGGTGCCCGTCGTGATTCGTACGCAGTACATGCCGCTCTTCTCACGGCTTGGCCCCTATCGCGCCGAACTGCTGGACGAAGTCGCGTATCGGCCCCGAGATGGCGCGCATGAATGGTTTGAGGCCTGGAGTCACGAGGCTTCGCTCCTGCCGGTAGAAATGGAGCCCTGGCTTCGCTGGTCGAAGGAACGAGCAAGGGAAGGGGCAACCTGGGGACGGCTATACAAAGCTGCGATGCGTGAGCCGGGTTACGTGGAGAACGTTCTTGCTGAAGTGAAGGCTCGCGGCCCGATCAAGGCGGGGGAACTTTCAGATCCGCGACCGAATAAGGGCGATTGGTGGGGCAGCCGGTCTGCCGGGGCCCTTGCCCTCGACTGGTTGTTTCGGATCGGGGAGGTTGGCGTTAGGCGACGCCCCGGATTCGTGAAGGAGTTCGATCTCTTCGAGAGAATCGTGCCGGCGGTGATTCGTAAAACTCGGACCCCTACCTTCGAAGAGTCCATGGATGAATTGTTGGTTCGGGCGGCTCAGGCGCATGGGGTCGCGAGCGCGGATTGCCTCGTCGACTATTTCCGGGTGCCCGTCAAAGCGGCCAAAGCTCGACTTGCGGGGCTCGTCGAAGAGGGCCGCCTCGACACTTGTGAAGTCGAGGGTTGGAACAAAGCGGGTTATCTAGACCCGGCGGCGAAATGCCCGCGGAAGATCGAAGGCGCTGTTTTGCTCTCCCCCTTCGATCCCGTTGTTTGGCATAGAAAGCGAATCAATTCCCTCTTTGATTTCGAATACAAGATCGAGATCTATACGCCGGCTGAAAAGCGTCGCTGGGGATATTACGTCCTACCCATGCTGCTGGGCGATGTATTGGCGGCGCGCTTCGATCTGAAAACAGACCGCGAAAAGGGCGTCCTGGAAGTTCGAGCCACGCATATTGAGAGTGGACAGGATGCATCACGAGTCGCAAAGGCCGCCGCCGGGGAACTGCAGGCTCTTGCGCGTTTCGTGGGCGCAGGGGGCATCAAGGTTGGGCGCCGAGGTAATCTCGCGCGGGCGCTTTCGCGGGAAGTTGCTGCCCTGCCTTCTTGAACCTGCGGAAAAGTCGTTTGCCTAACGACCAATGTTTGTGGTGCGCAGGGCGAGCACGGGAAGATGGGTGTGACTGCGAAACAGAAAAGGGGCCGGATCGCATGCGATCCAACCCCTTTTCAGAGATGAGCCCTGTTGTGTCGACGTCGGTGTCTCGGGTGACCGCAGCGGCTAGGCAACGGGTGCCGAGGCCAGGCAGGCCAGGCGAGCGTTATGCGCGCTTCGGTGGAACCGACGCGAGGCCCAAGAGGCCGAGGATCATGAGCGCGCCAGTCGTCGGTTCGGGAATAATCGCGATCTCGCCCTCGAGCTTGATGAAGCGTACGTTCTCGACGTCCTTGAGATCGTTGGGGGAAAACCCAGGATATGCAAGATAGACGGTGACCGCCGAACCGGCGAAGTCAGCCAGCGTGATGGGGCGCTGGTCGTTGACGAGATCAAAGTCCGTCTCGGTGATACCGGTCATCTCGAAAAGACCCACCGTGCCGAAGTCGATCTCGAGATTGCACGGGCAGAAGATCGTCGTGTTTTCAGCGCGCACGTTCGAGGTGACGGTCTGGGCGATGTCTGAGCCGACACCCTGCAGACCATTGAACAGCGGCCCGTCGTAGTATCGGAAGTTGATGCCGGCGAGCTCGCCGATCGGAACTGCAGTGCCGCTCGATTCGAGCGAGATCGAGAGCGTCCCGGGCACGATTGAATCGTCGAGGGAAATCGTCACTCCATATCCCGATCCGAGCGGGTCGATCAAGTCAAAGCTTGTGCTTGCGGCAAGGGCGGCGCTGGGCAGTACGAAGCTTGCCAGCATAAAGGCCGCGGCTATCGCGCGAAGATATCGGGGGGCCGGGTTTAGGCCGGAAATGAATCGCAACATGGGTGTCTCCATTCGCCAGTAACAGGGGGCTCGGGAGCGCACACGCTCTCCCGGTTAGCTTGGAGTGGTGACCACTCAGCAGAAATCGCAGGAAACTTGTTGCTATCTGCCCTCATTTGGCAATTTTCTACTTCTTTGCCCTGCGGGAGGCAAAGTCGGAACGGAAAACGGTTAGGAATGACGTGGATCCCTTGTGGGAAAGCGACGGAATCGTTCGGCGGGCCGTCCTGATTCAGATTGATTTTCGCGCTTCGAAATTCGTCCATTCCGGTCGTGATTCCGGAGGGGGGGATTCCCTGCGGCATGCGCTTGGTCCTGCATGTCGCTGCATGCGGCGCCCTTGCTCTGGCGTAGGTCGCGCCCCGCTTAG
>JASDVF010000063.1:92563-145715 GCA_041440805.1 Myxococcota bacterium
CACTCACCTGCGAACTCGAAGCCGCCCCCGCACTCTGTCCCTGAGCTCGGACGATTGGCTCGTCGGCTATTGGGAGCTCTATCCCCTCAGCGATAGGAGGTCACTCGGCTTTTACGGCACGGGGGGCGATGTTGGGCCTGCGATCCCAAGGCGCATCCAAGCGACAATTACCCGGAAGAACGGTTCGGTCCGCGGTGGCAGCGGTTCATGAGTGGGTCGATCGCGAAGCTAGAGGTGACGAATGACGGCTGAAGCCGAACGCACACCCTTTATCCATCGCATCCTGCGTGCAGGACTGCTTGATGCGGATCACACTGCGATCGTGCCAGCGGATTAATTCTTTGGATGCTCGCGACTCTGGTCGTGGCAATTCGCCAAGCATTGGATTATTGCTCGACCTGGCGCGCGATCCTGGTTTGCGCGCTGACGTCGCCCCTCGCGGTGCTTCCGCTGATGGGCGTTCTATTGATGACCGGACCGTGGCCGTTCTAACGAGCGTGCGATCGAGTGCTGGATGAAGAAAGAGAGATTTTGCGATGCAGCGAGTAGTCGACGGACGGATGGCTGGGAAGGTGGCGTTCATCACGGGAGCCGCCGCGGGAATTGGGCGTGCGACGGCTGAGCGCCTCGCGAGCGAAGGCGGCTCGATCTATCTCGTGGACGTCGCGATGGACGGGCTCGAAGAAACGCGCAAAATCTGTGAAGAGATGGGCGCGAGTGTTATGGCCTCGCGATGTGACGTTTCGGACGAGGACGATGTCGCGCGCAATATTTCCGCATGCGTAGCTGAATTCGGGCGCCTCGATGCCCTCTGCAACATCGCGGGCATTCTTCTCCTCGACCATTTTCAGAACATTACGGTCGAGCAGTTTCGGCGTGTACTCGACGTCAACTTGGTCGGGACGTTTATCCTTACGCAGAAGGCGCTGCCGCACTTGATCGAAAGCAAAGGCGCGATCATCAATACTTCTTCGACGTCGGCGCTAGCGGGGATGCCCTATGGCGCAGCATACGGAACGAGCAAAGGCGGCGTAAGCGCTTTCACTCGGACGATTGCGGTCGAGTACGGAAAATTGGGTGTGCGTTGTAATGCGATTAACCCGGGCTCGATCCAAACGGCGATGGCGGGACCGGGTGTTGTGCCCGAGGGTGCGGATATGAAGCTGATTATGCGGGCACAGCCGCTCGATAAACCGCGTGGGCCGGAAGTCGTTGCCGCGGTCGTGGCCATGCTGGCCAGTGACGATGGTGCGCATATCAACGGCGAAGAAATTCGCGTTGACGGCGGAACCCTCGCATAACTTAGTGGGCCTTTCCCGATTCGGGCCTAGGCGGGGCTAACGGTCGGAACTGTTAGCCTCCGCCTGGGCACGTCTCATTCGCTCACTCGCTTCGATCAGCCGCCGCTTCGCCTTGGGGTCGACGAGTACGCCGCGATCTTCTGTGGCATCGAAGAGTTCCTTTGAGAACGGGAGTTCGTTCGTCCAATCAGCTTGCATCAGGGAAGCGCTGGGGATTGCCGCAGCCCAATCCTTTGGGGCGAGCCAGCCCGGATGCGCAACGAGCGTGCCCCGCGTGCCGCCTAAAGGGTGCTGTCGGCGCCATTCATGCATCATCCGCTCGAGACGTTTGCGCACCGCGCTGTAGCGGCCGGCAAGGTCGTTCTCTTCGTAGGGGTCTGCCACGATATCGAATAGGAAGGTCTTAACCTTCGTCTCACGTTGCTTCTCCTGAATGATCTCGACGAGTTTCCATCGCCCATCAAAGATCGCGGTATGAATCACGCCAGGGAGCGGGATTTCGGAGACGAAGCCAACAGGCTTCGTCCTTGGGACGGGTTGCCCGCGATTGAGCGCAGGCCAAAAGTTCAGTCCGTCGAGATCGGCGGTCGTGGGTATACGGACGCTCGCGGCGCGTGCGAGTGTCGGCAGCACGTCCATCACCGTCATCATCTGATCCATAGTCGTGCCCGCCTTAAGTCGGCCGGGCCACCGCAATACGGCAGGCACACGGATGCCTCCCTCGAAGGTATCCCCCTTGTTTCCGCGGAGAGGAGTGTTGGTTCCGCCGAACACGTTCGAGCCGCCGTTGTCGCTCATGAAGAGCACGATCGTGTCGTTGGCGATGCCTTGTTTGTCGAGGGTGTCAAGGATTTTCCCGATCGCCTGATCCATCTCGTCGACCATTGCCGCATAGGTTCGACGGAATGCCTTGCGCGGGAGCGCTTCGTATTTCGCAATCGTTTCGGCGGGCGCTTGCATGGGACTATGCGGTGCGGTGAAGGGCACGTAGAGAAAGAAGGGCTTCTTGGGGTCGCGCGTCTCGATGAACTTGACGGCTTCCCTGGCTTCTAGATGCGTGAGGTATTCCCCAGGCTCCTTTATAGATTGGCCATTCTGCTGGAGGTCATGTCCGCCTTCCCTTTGGTGCGTGAAGAAGTCGGTATTAGTGTGGAGATGTCCCCAGAAATGATCGAAGCCCTGCGCGTTAGGCATTTGGTGCGGAAGAGTATGGCCGAGGTGCCACTTCCCGACGAGACCAGTTTGGTATCCATCAGTCTTGAATACCTTCGCGATTGTTAGTTGATCTGGCGCGAGGCCGGCGTTGTACCAGGGATGAATTTGGTCGTAAGCGATCCCGAGCTTGAGCGCGTCGCGGCCAGTCATGAGGGCGGCGCGGGTCGGCGAGCAAATAGGAGCGGAATAGAAGCGCTCAAGTCGCACGCCCTCCGCGGCCAATCGGTCGATCGCGGGGGTTTCGATTTCGCCCCCGTGGTATCCGACATCCGCCCATCCGAGATCATCGGCCAAGAGGATAACTACGTTCGTCTGTGCGGCGTAGGCCGTGGAGGTGGTCGCTCCGAAGACCCCAGACACCCCGAGCCAGAACGTCGCAGCGACGATGGCGAGTCGATATGTAAGGCGAGGAGCGCTTTGTGAGAGCGAATGAAGGGGCAAGAGACTCTTGGGCATGGTCGGTCGGCTCCTGTTCGGTTGAGGCGAGCAGTCTCGCGCAAGTCCGGCAGCGCTGCTCGGGTGTCTCCGAACGCGAGCCCCCCATATGGCTGGTCGGGGTTCAAAATTCCGGATTCAGGTCTTCAGAAATGCTATGAAGGATAATCGGAGGAAATGACATGCTCGCTACAAATTCCGCGTTCGATCTAAGCCAATACGAATGGTCCCATTTGACCGACGAGGCCGAGACCGGTTATCGCGTCGACTACAAGGTCGCGCTGCTCGGATACGATCTGAAAGTCGGAACCTGTGACTTCCTGTTGCAGTTTGATGCAGAGGGCGGCCATTGCCCAAGACATCGCCACGTAGGAACGACCACAAGCATAGTCCTTGCCGGCGAGCATCGCGTCACCGACCTATCGCCCGACGGAACGACCTCGCAACGCATCAAGCCCGCTGGGACCTATGGGCTTTCGCCGGGCGACGTGCATCCGCATCTCGAGCGCGGCGGCGACGAGGGTGCTGTCGTCTTCTTCGGCAATCACACCCAGAGCGGACTGCTCTACGAAATCATCGACGCGGATCTGAATGTCGTGGCAGAAGTCACGATCGGTGATCTCGTTGAGATGTGGGCCTAGTGATTTATTCTTAAAATGTGTGCCGCCTAATTAATCCGACTCGAACCGCGCCTATGACACTCGTCGGCGCCATGATTCGCCATTAGGCGCCGCTTGGTCAGAAGCCCATCTGTGCACGTTTTGATCACGTCTCTTTGAAGACGTGAGGAGAAGAACAAGATGCAAACCGATTTCGACGTGATCGCCGTGGGGGCCGGCTTTTCGGGTCTCTACACCGTGCATAAGATGCGTGAAATCGGGCGCTCCGTACGTGCCTTCGAAGCGGGCGATGGGGTGGGGGGTACCTGGTACTGGAATCGTTATCCAGGCGCTCGGTGCGACGTCGAGAGCATGGAGTATTCCTTCGGCTTCGATCAGGACCTTGAGCAGGAATGGAAGTGGACCGAGCGCTACTCGCCCCAGCCCGAGATTCTCTCCTACCTCAATCACGTGGCCGACCGCTTCGACTTGCGTCGCGATATTCAACTCGACACGAAGGTCCTGTCAGCGCATTTTTGCGAGGACGAATCGGACACCGCCTTCGGTCGCTGGAAAATCAAGACAGATGACGGTCAGGAGTGGACCGCTACGAATTTCGTGACTGCTGTGGGCTGCCTCTCCTCGACGAATATCCCTGATTTTCCGGGTCTCGAAGACTTCCAGGGCGAGGTTCATCACACGAGCCGATGGCCCCAGGAAGGCGTCGACTTTTCGGGCAAGCATGTGGGCGTGATTGGAACAGGGTCTTCGGGTATCCAAGCGATTCCGATTATTGCCGAAGAAGCCGATTACCTAACAGTCTTCCAGCGGACGCCAAATTTTTCGATCCCTGCCTGGAACGGTCCCCTTGACCCCGCTCGCCAGGAAGAGGTGAAGACGCGGTACCAAGAAGTGCGTGTCGCCAATCGCGACAAGTTCACAGGCTTTGGCGGCAGCCTTCCGTCCGTCGAATCACCCGACGCTGCCGACGTTCCGGAAGAGCAGCGCGACTTGCTGCTCGAGGAGTTTTGGAAAGCGGGAGGCCTGCTTTACATCGCCGCCTTCGCCGATCTTCTCTCCGACCCGGATGCGAACCAAGCCGCGTCAGAGTTCATTCGGGGCAAGATTCGCGAGATCGTTAAGGATCCCAAAATTGCGGAGCTACTCGTTCCCGATCACGGTGTCGCCTGCAAGCGACCCTGCGCGGATACGGGATATTTCGAGACCTTCAACCGTGACGATGTTGAGCTCGTGGACGTGAGCAAGACTGGCGTCGAGCGCATTTCGAAGACGGGCGTCGTTGGGGGTGGGCGGGAAATTGAAGTCGACGCTCTCGTGCTCGCTACCGGCTTCGACGCGATGACGGGATCGCTAAACGCGATCGATATCCGTGGCCGTGGTGGCGTTGCGCTGACGAAAAAATGGGAGGCGGGTCCGATTACTTATCTCGGCCTTGGATCGGCCGGCTTCCCGAATCTTTTCATCATCACAGGACCGGGTAGCCCCTCCGTCCTAACTAATATGGTCACGTCGATCGAGCAGCACGTTGAATGGATCGCTGATTGCATCCTCTATATGGCGAAACATAAACATCGATTCATTGAGCCTGCGCCCGACGCAGAGATCGATTGGGTCTCGCACGTGAACGAGGTTGCTTCGGGGTATATCTACCCGACGTGCAATTCGTGGTACCTCGGCGCGAACGTTCCAGGCAAGCCGCGTGTGTTTATGCCTCACGTCGGATTTCCGTCGTACCGTGAAAAATGCGAAGAGGTCGTGGCGAACGGGTACGAGGGATTTCACTTCTCGGCCTAGCAGTTGCTGACTGGCGCCTCCTTCGAGCAAGGGGATCCGATTCGATTGGTCGTCGACCCGAAGGGCGCTCGTCCAATTACGGTCTTGGCCATAGTCTGGAACAATATTGCCGGTCGGTCGAAGGATGATTCGTCGAGGCTGTTATTTCAAATCCGCGAGTCGCAAAAGATCATTCGGATACGACTCCGGTTGCCCCTTCTGCCCCCTCTGCCCCTTCTACCCCGAGAGGCCTCGCGGCTGAAGGGACGGAAGCGGACCTTCCGCGTTCACGGGAGTTGCAACCACCGCCCAAGGCCGAGCCCGAAGAGTGCCTTCCCTATTTTCGGATTCGCCTGAAGCAGATCGGTGGACCGCGCACCCGGATCATGACGCTTCAAGCGCGCTCGGCGACGCAAGCCGAGCAGCGGGCGTTCGAAGAACTCGCGTGCCTCACCCATGACGCAACGAGTTGGGGAGTGCTGCACGTCGCGAAGGTTACGGTTCGGCGTTAATCACCTCCTCCGTTTTCGTTTAGGGAACAGCGCAAGGGGTCCGCAGCCCATAGGCACGCCAGGAAAATTTACATTCCTGCGACAGTCGACGTGAAGCGTCGGCCTAGGGTCGGTCTAAACTCCCGGGCAGGGAGTGCTGAATGTCGAGTCCGATGAGAGAAGAGTTGCCGAGCGGTGCCGTGCCAATTTCGATTGGATTGGGGCGAAGGCTCGCTGCGCAGACGACCTGGGCGTTTCACGTCGCCGTCGTCGGATACATTCTTTTGGGCTGGGCGCTGCCATGGCCTGCGGCTTGGTGGGTCTACGCCGTGGGTGCTCCCTTTGTTCAGCTCGGCTGGATCGTCTTTAACGACTATTGCTGGCTGTCGATTATCGAAGCGAAGCTGCGCGGAGAAGAGTTGGTCGTCGTTCAACCCGGTGGCGAAGAAGAGGGTCGTGTTTTCGTCGCTGAGCTGATTGAAACGCTCTTCAAAATTCAGATCACGAAGCGGACCTCAAATACGATCAGCTACACGGTGCTATGGAGCGGCTTCTGCGCAGCTTGCTGGCGAATCTACTCCGCCTAAAAATTCTGCTCGGAAACTCTTCGAGTAAAAAGCCCCTCGCGCAAAGAAGTTCCGCACAAAGAAAAAGCCGTGGCGCGGGGACTTTGATTCGTCGAGGATCTTGACGCGCGATTAGGCGCAACGGCCCGGTATCCCGCTTCGAGCAGGCCTGCGACCATCTCCCAGTCCGGCTCGTGGCCGAGGCATCCCCCGACCCGCCCACTAGGTTCGGCGTTCGGCCATATCACCAACAGTGTATGGCGTCGGCGCGTGTTTTCTGATTCGGCCGATTCGGATTTTAGGCGGAAGGGTCGAAGCGCCGCAGCCGCGTGCTATTTCCGACCACGAAGAGGCTCGACAGCGCCATCGCGAGTGAGGCGACCCCCGGAGAGAGCTGGAATGAATCGCCGCCCCAGGGCACCAGCAGGCCCGCTGCGAGGGGAATCGCAGCTACGTTGTAGCCGAAGGCCCAGAATAAATTCTGCTGGATCGTTCGGAGCGTGCGGCGGCTGAGTAGGACGGCTTCGGCCACGACGCGGAGGTCGTCATGCACGAGCACCAGATCTGCGGCTTCGATCGCGATGTTAGTGCCGGAGCCAATCGCGATGCCCACCTCTGCGGCGGCGAGCGCTGGGGCATCGTTGATGCCATCCCCAACCATCGCAACCCGCTCACCAAGAGCCATTCGCTTGCGGACGTACTCCGCCTTGTCCGCGGGAAGCATCTCTGAGATAACTTCTTCCGCGGTCAGGCCGAGCTTAGAGGCCATAGCGGAGGCCTGCGCCGCACCGTCGCCCGTGAGCATGCAGAGCTCGAGCCCGAGGTTCCGCAATCTCGCAAGGGCAGGGGCCGCGCTGGGGTCGGGAAGATCGCCGACCGAAAAGTGCGCAGCGGCCTGGCCGTCGATCGTGACGAAGATCGAAGCGTGTCCCTGTCGGTCCGCTTCTGCGGCCGCGTCTTCGAGGGCCATCAGATCCACTTCCTGATGTGAGGCATGAAGGCGGTTTCCGATCCGGACCTGCTTGCCTTGGACTATTCCCGAGATGCCACTTCCAGGGTTTGCCACGATATCGCTCGCATGAACCTTCGCCGGTTCGACCTCTTGCGCGGCGCATACTTGTGCTGCGTGCGAGACGAGGGCTTCCGCTAAAGGGTGTTCGCTCTCTCGTTCAATCGCAGCCATGAAGTCGAGCACACTTCCGGACGCGAAGTTCGCTGCATAACAGGATGCCGAGACAGTCGGCCGCCCGAGAGTGAGTGTGCCGGTTTTGTCGAGAACCAAGGTGTCGATACCGCCGATGGATTCTAAGGCGCGTGCGCTTTTGATGAGTAGGCCGCGATGAGCGCCGACGCCGGTGCCGGCGACGAGGGCGAGTGGGGTTGCGAGACCCATGGCGCAGGGGCAGCTGATCAAAAGAGTCGATGCCGCGAAGAGGATGCCGACAGCGAGGGGGTCTGTCTCGGGCAGGTAGCGTTCTGCGCCGAAGCCCCACCATGCTAGGCCGATCAGGCAGGCGGCGACGATGATGCTCGGCACGAAAACGCTGGCGACGCGATCTACGGTTGCCTGGATAGGGGCTTGGGTGGCTTGGGCTTCTCGCACGAGGCGGGCGATGTCCGCGAGGAGCGTGGCCTCTCCCGTGGCGTGAGCGACCAAGATGAGCGCGCCGTCACGATTGATCGTCCCGGTATGAATTGAATCGCCGGGGCCCTTCGCGACGGGGCGGCTCTCACCTGTCAGCATGGATTCGTCGAGATGGCTCTGGCCCACCACCACAACGCCGTCCGCGGGAATGCGTTCCCCGGGCCGAATATGCACCCGGTCGCCAATGCGGACTTCCTCTACCGGGACGACAAGGACCGCGGTACCGCGCTCAACTCGCGCGACCCCAGGCCGCTCGGCAAGCAGAGCTCGTACGGCGCCACTCGCCTCACGCTTGCCACGCGCTTCGAGCACCTTCCCGATCATCACCAGGGTGATGATCATGGCGGTCGATTCGAAATAGACGGGGAAGCGGCTCGGGTCGAGGCCGAGCAGAAGGACACCTAGGCTGTAAGTGAATGCGACCGTCGCCCCGAGACTGACGAGGGTGTCCATGTTCGTCGTGAGTTCACGGGCTGCGCGCCATGCGCCGAGATGGAAGTCGCGGCCGACGAAAACCAAGACCAGAGCGGCGAGTACGGCGATGAGTGGGACGCGAGCAGGGAAATTGGGCAGGCCGACCGGAATCCACGCCATGCCAAGGAACATGACCGCCGCGCTGGCGATTACGCCGACCCACATGCGTCGCAAACGGTTCGCATGCTCAGCTTCGCCTGTCGGGTCGAGGCCATCTTGATCACGATGGGCGTCCGCATCAAGGAGGCGAAACCCGCCGCGCTCGATTTCTTCGCCGAGTGTCGCTGAGTCGATTTGTGAGGGTACAAAGCGGATGCGCGCATCTTCGAGCGCGTAACTCACCCGCGCTTCGCGCACGCCAGGCAGCGCTTCGAGTCGCTTGGTGATACCGGCTGCGCAATTATTGCACCGCATCCCGGCGACCCCGAAAGTGACGACGTCGGTCGCCTCGGATGCCTCGGATGCCTCGGATACATAGGCCGGGGCGTCCGTCGCCGGTCCGCTCACGTGATCAGCGTCGCGCATTTGCACTGAAGACCTCGAGGATCTCTGCAATCACACGCGTTCGTTCGTCGTCGTCCTCGCTACGAAACCCATCTTGGACGCAGGTGGCGAGGTGGGTTTCGAGGGCGATCTCGCCGACCCGATCGAGGGCAGACCGCACGGCCTTTAACTGCTTGAGAACGTCGATGCAGTAGGCGTCCTCGCTCACCATCTTCTGGATGCCGCGAACGTGGCCCTCGACGCTCTTGAGGCGTTGCAGGAGCCTGGCATTGGCCTCAGCGTGGACCGCTTGGTGGCCGCTGTGATGGGCTGGAGCCTTGAGAAAGGGGGCTGGAGATTCACTGGGCATAATGCATCGAGGCCTCATGATATCCCACCCCGGGTGGGGGGGGGTATTATGAAGCTAGCAAACGCCCAAGGAGTCCGGCCCGTGACTGAGAACTGTGGCAGCAAACGACGACTGAGAGCAGTGGCTGAGAGCCGTGATCGAGAGCTACGGATTAGACGCGGAGATAGATCCGGCCGTCGGATTCCGAGGAGTCCTCGCCTAAGTGATCCGGCGCCACGCGAGTGATTTCGCTCAGGGAGGTGATCCCCCCGGCGACCCTGAACCGTGGCCCTTGCCCCCACGACCGGTCGCCCTCGTTCGCTGCGCTCGTCCACGTGCCCAGGTGCCTGCCTGGACGGGAGCGATAGACAAATGATGGAACGCGGCAGTCTCTGCTGCCGGCCCCCTCGCGTGAAAACTAGAACGCGACCGAGTTCGGAGAAGCGGTGGGTCGGCTGAGGTACGGCTGAGGTACGGCTGAGCGCGGTCTTAGCACCGGTATACTGGCCAGATGTCCGACATCCGCCGACTTCTTGAGATCATGGCCCGCCTCCGAGACCCCGACACGGGATGTCCCTGGGACCTCGAACAGGATTTTGAAACGATCTCGCCCTACACGATCGAAGAGGCCTATGAGGTCGATGAGGCGGTCGCGAGCGGTGATCCCGCAGCGATCCAAGACGAGCTGGGAGATCTCCTATTCCAGGTCGTTTTCCAAGCGCGCATCGCAGAAGAGAAGGGACTCTTCGATTGGTCCGGCGTAGTCGACGCGATCTCCGACAAATTGGTCCGTCGGCATCCTCACATTTTCGCGAATGCCGAAATGCCCGAATCCTCCGCCGCCCATCTCGTGAGCTGGGAGGAGATGAAAGCGACCGAACGCGCGGCATCGGGGAAAGATGGGCAGGGAGAGGCTGACCCTTTTGAAGGCGTTCCGCGAAATCTCCCGGCGCTCGCCCGTTCCGCGAAGATCGTTCGTCGCCTGACACGCTTGGATCCCGCCGCACTCAAAGCGCTAGGGGCCGAGTCCGTCGCGCCTTCACCCGACGCGATGCGCCAATCGACTGAGAAGGCCTTGGCTGCTTTCGAAGAGGAGGGGACGTCTTCCGGTCGCGAGATGAATTCAAAGCAGATCGGCGAAGGGATTCGGCATTGGGTCCGGCTGGCCCGCGCCCAAGGCATCGACCCCGAGCAAGCTTTGAGGGAAGTGGATGACGTTCTGGTGGAGCGCGTTCGAGAGGCTTCTCCGGCCGCCGCCGTCCATCCTGAATCCGGTGCCTAGTGTCTCTTCCCGGTCGCTCATGAAGAACGCTGCGAGAGCACGCGGTCACCTGCGACGCAGGACGCTTGTCCTTCAACGTCAACATCAACCGCCAAGAGCGCCCGAGAAAACCCAGCTCGACGTGAACGAGATCTTCACGGGCGGGCGCTCGCAGTTCCCCGCGTAGCGCCCGCATGAACCTGAAGACGCGCGTTACTTGCCCGGGAGTACTTCCAGCAGCTCGACGTCGAAGATCAATGTCGAGGCCGGCGGGATGCTTCCTTTGCGCTGGAATCCGTAGGCGATTTTCGGCGGGCAGATGAGCGTCGCCTTGGCGCCGACCTTCATCATGGCGATGCCTTCGGTCCAGCACGCGATTACGCCGCTGAGCGAAAAGTCGAAGGGCTGGTTTCTCTCGACCGAGCTATCGAAAACCGTGCCGTCGATCATCGTGCCGTGATAGTGCGCGCGCACGCGGTCGCTTGCGCGGGGCGTGGCGCCCGTGCCGGCCTGGGTTTCGATGTAGACAAGTCCTGACTCGCTGACCTTGGCGCCCGGGGTCTTCGCTTTCTCTGCGACGAAGGCTTCGCCTGCGGCGATCGCGGGAGCAAGCGCTGCCGTTTGCTTGCGCTCAACCATGCTCTTGATGAGTGGCTGGGCGCTTTCGGGCTCAAGTGCCAGCGCGTTGCCTTCAACGGTGTCTCGTGCGCCTTGGAGATACATGTCCAGCTCGCGGTCACTCAAAGGCAACAAGCTCTTGAGCTGGCGTGCGGTGCCGGCACCGATCGCGTAGAAGGCCTTCTCATCATCCGTCTGGGGCCCGTCTGCGGCCAAGGCGGGTGTTGCCTGCACAGCGATTGCTGCGACGAATGCAAAGAGGAGCGGTGCGGCGAAACTTGAAGCAATGGAGCGAACGAGCGCGAGGCCCGAGAGTGCGGGACGGCGCGTAAGAGACTGCATGATTCCCCCTGGCGGTTCTTTTCTTTCGAACCGCGGGTCGATTGTTAGATTCACTCGAATTCGAGTCGGTTGGAGCATACCGTAGAGCTATGTCAGAGGATGCAGCGGCGGACCGCGAGTTCGGAGAAGCGGTGGGTCGGCTCGGCCCGGCGGTACTTTCGGGCGTCGATGCGCTTGAGAAAGCCTTTCGATATTTGCATCCACCGAACTTTCCCGTGCTGCAAGAACGTTTGGCTCCCATTCGAGATGGCCTGGCTGAAATGCTCCCAATCTTTGAACAGGCACCGACCCCGGCTGCGCTTTCGGAGTTCCGGCGGGATCTGTTGGCGGGCTCGACTTTGACCCTCGAAGCGCTGACCCGGATCGTTGAGCCCGGGGACGACGGTGTGATGGGTGCGCTGGCTGCTATGCACGGCCACGCGCGGGCGCAGGCACTGCTCTATACGCTGCGCGTCGCCTTGCCGCCGATCTCCAGTTGGTTTGCGGAACCCTTTTGCCGAGAGGATCTTGCTGCACTCGAGGCGAAGCCCGGCAGTGATGCCCGGGTCGGTCTTTTCCGCTCGGGTGAGGGGACGGGCACGGAGGGGCCGCGAGGCGGCTTCGATCTCTATGTGCCAGAGAGCCACGACGGCACCGAACCTTGGCCCCTGGTTGTCGCGCTGCATGGTGGGTCGGGGCACGGCGCAGACTTTATGTGGTCCTGGCTTCGGGAAGCGCGGAGCCGCCGATTTTTGTTGTTGTCGCCAACGTCTCGCGGCTCGACTTGGTCCTTGAATGCGCCGGAGATCGATGGGCGCGCTCTTCGGGAGATGACGGCGTGGGTCTCCGCGGAATGGAATGTCGATCGTGAGCATGTATTGCTGACGGGGCTCTCGGATGGCGCGACTATGACGGGGCTTGTCGGGTTAGGCGAAGATGTGCCGTTCACTCATCTCGCCCCGGCCTGCGGCGTGCTGCATCCCATGAATTTCGCCATCGGGAATCTCGATCGCGCGCGGGATAAGCCGATCTATCTGATTCATGGCGCTCTCGACTGGATGTTCCCCGTTTCGATGGCGCGCGAAGCGGCGAAGGTTTTCCGGGATGCGGGTGCCGCGCTGGTCTTCCGCGAAATCGAGGATCTCTCCCACACCTATCCTCGGGAAGAGAACGCTCGCATCATAGAGTGGTTCGATCCGCGCCGGAGTTCGCCTGCATAATTGGAGCCCGCCGCGGCGGCCTAACGCTTTCCCGAGGCCTTTTTCTTTGCGGCATTATTGGCAGCCGGCTTCCCTGAAGTCCGGCGCTTCGGAGCCGACTTTGCTTTCGACTTCTTGTTGGCTTTGATCACCGGGACAAGGCTCTGACCCGTGTGGGAATGCTTCACCCGTGCAAGATCCTCCGGAGTGCCGCAGGCGACGATCTCGCCGCCGTCGGGCCCACCTTCTGGCCCGACGTCGATCAACCAATCCGCCGTCTTGATCACGTCGAGGTTGTGCTCGATCACGATCACGCTGTTACCCGCTTCCACGAGTTCATCGAGGACGATCAACAGCTTACGCACGTCTTCAAAATGAAGGCCAGTCGTCGGCTCATCCAAGATGTACAGCGTGCGTCCCGTCGCACGCTTGCTCAGTTCCCGCGCGAGCTTGATGCGCTGGGCCTCGCCGCCGGAAAGGGTGGGGGAGGGTTGGCCGAGATGGAGGTAGTCGAGGCCGACGCGCTGCAAGAGGGCGAGTGGGCCGCGTACCCTGGGGTGTGCGGTGAATACTTCGAGTGCTTCGGCAACAGTGAGGTCGAGGACGTCGGCAATTGAATTGCCTTTGTATTCGACGCGTAAGGTCGCTTCATTGAAGCGCTTGCCAAGGCATTGCTCGCAGCGGACGAATACATCCGCGAGAAAGTGCATCTCGATTTTGCGTACGCCATCTCCTTCGCACGCTTCACATCGGCCGCCCTTAACGTTGAACGAAAAGCGCCCGGGCTTGTAACCGTGGATCTTGCTCTCGGGGAGTTCCGCGAAGAAGCGCCGGATCTCGTCGAAGACCTTGATATAGGTGGCGGGGTTACTGCGCGGGGTTCGGCCGATCGGACGCTGGTCGATGTCGATGACCTTGTCGAGTTGATCGAGGCCGGAAATGTAGCGGTGGCGGCCGACCCGGGCGTTGCTGCCGACGAGTTCGCGAGCCGCGGCGGGATAGAGAATATCATTCACGAGCGTCGACTTGCCCGCTCCCGATACGCCGGTCACAGCAGTTAGGACGCCTAACGGAATTTCGACATCGACATCCTGAAGATTGTTTTCCTGCGCGCCCTGGATCTTGAGTGCGCCCTTGGCGACGCGGCGCTCGTCGGGGATCGAGATTTCGCGTCGACCACTCAAGTAGGCACCGGTGATCGATCTCTTTGACTTTTCGAGGCTGGCTGGAGTGCCCGCGTGAACGAGTTCACCGCCGGCGACGCCAGCGCCTGGGCCAAAGTCGATGACATAGTCCGCGGCACGGATTGTTTCTTCATCGTGCTCGACGACGACGACCGTGTTACCGATATCTCGCATCCGGATCAGCGTTTCGAGTAACCGTGAGTTGTCTCGCGGATGCAAGCCGATCGAAGGTTCGTCGAGGATATAGATCACACCTGTTAGGTCAGAGCCGACTTGGCTCGCGAGTCGGATGCGCTGGGACTCGCCGCCAGAGAGCGAGGGCCCCGCGCGGTCGAGGGATAAATAGCCGAGGCCGACCGCGCCTAAGAAGTCGAGCCGCGAACGAATTTCCTTCAATATTTCGGTTGCGATTTTGAGGTCCGCGCCGGAGAGCTTGATCTTTGTGAAGAACTCTCGGGCTTCATCGACAGTCATGGCGGAGATGTCGACGAGGTTGCGATTCGTAACGCGAACCGCGGCACTCTCAATTTTGAGGCGCGTCCCGTGGCAGGTCGTACACGCCGTGTTGGCCATGTACTTGCCGTACCACTTCTTCATACTCTCGGACTTGGTCTCGCGGAAGCGTCGCATGAGGCGCGGGATCATGCCTTCCCAGGTCGTATCGAACTGACCGCCCCCGCCACTCTTGCTGCTCCACTTTACGTGGAAGCGCTGTTCGCCAGTTCCGTAGAGGATTTGTCCGTGTTGCTTTGCTGTGAGCTTCGCCCAAGGTTTCTTTGTGCTGATCTTGAGATGGACGAGGATTTGCCTTCGGAAGCCGCTGCCCCAGCCATCTTTTTCAGAGACGCCTTCGCCCCAGGGTTTGCACGCGCCTTCGTCGATCGAAATAGAGTCGTCCGGCACGACGAGATTGGGGTCGATCTCGAAGCGATTGCCTAAGCCATTGCAGTCGCCGCACATGCCTTGGGGACTGTTGAACGAGAAAGCCTGCGGCGTGAGGTCTGGGAAAGAGATTCCGCACTTTCCGCACGCGGCGTGTTCGGAGAAGGTCTGATCGTCTTCGACTTTGGCGCTCGCGCCCGTTACGGCAAGCATTTGCCCGGCGCCGATACGGAGGGCGGTCTCGACGGACTCCGTGAGACGACTCTTGATCCCCGACTTCACGATGAGCCGATCGATCACGGCTTCGACGTTATGTTTCTTGCGCTTGTCGAGGGCTTCGAGGCCTTCGGTCTCGACGATCTTGCCGTCCACGCGTAGGCGTAGCCAGCCTGCGCGGCGCGCCTCTTCGAGAAGCTCGCGGTGTTCGCCTTTGCGATTCACGAGCAAGGGTGCGAGGAGGACGAGTTTCGTGCCCTCCTTGTGGGTCGTCAGACTTTTTGCGATCTGCTGGGCGGTTTGGCTTTCGACGCGATCGCCGCAAATATGACAATGCTGCTTGCCCGTTCGAGCCCAGAGCACGCGGAGGTAGTCGGAGATCTCAGTGATCGTACCGACCGTCGAGCGCGGGTTATTGCCCGTCGTCTTTTGCTCGATCGAGATCGTCGGCGAGAGACCGCGGATCGTGTCGTAGCGCGGCTTCTCCATCTGTCCGAGGAATTGGCGCGCGTAGGCGGAGAGGCTTTCGACGTAGCGGCGTTGGCCCTCGGCATAGAGCGTGTCGAAGGCGAGCGACGACTTCCCGGATCCGGAGACGCCCGTCATCACGACGAGCTGCTTCTTCGGGATATCGATATCGATGGATTTGAGGTTGTGCTCGCGGGCGCCTCGAATCTCGATGTGGTCGAGCTCCTGGGAGACGTTGCGGCGGAATTTCTTGGAACGCGTCTTCTTCGGGGAGGGGGTAGCCATAGCGTTTGCAGAGTAGGGAATCGCGTCGAATGAATCGCGGGGTCATCGCGACCCGCGGTTTCGATATGCTGCCGGGGGAGCGAGTTCCGAGCGTGATTCAGCGCCGGCTCGACCGGGGGATATATGGGCGATTGGTTTAGTGAGTTGGGAACGGCGACATCGAAGCAGCCTGTGGTCGATTTGATCGACCTGGCCATCGTTTTCGGCGTCGCGACGGCGGTCTATTTCGTGGTGCGCTTCTCGCTTGTGCGGGGGCTGCAGCATCTCGTCAAGAACTCGAAGAGCCAGTGGGATGACGAACTCGTGGCGGCCGGAGTGTTTGGCCGCATCTCGCATGTCGCCCCGGCCTTCGTTGTCTACTACGGCATGACATTCTTTCCTGAACTGCCGGAAGCCGTGACTGACGGAATCCGTCGGGTTGCCGTCGCGGTCATGCTGATGGTGGGAGCGCTTTCGATTTCGAGCGTGCTGACCGCGACCGAAGCGATCTACAACAGCCATCCCGAATATCGCGAGCGACCGATCAAGGGCTACCTCCAAGTCGTCTCGATCCTCGTCTATTCGATGGCGGGCCTGTTGATCCTGGCCGCGTTGATGAATCGCTCGCCGTGGATTTTCGTCTCCGGAATCGGCGCGATGACCGCCGTGCTCTTGTTGGTCTTCCGTGACACGATCCTCTCTTTGGTCGCCAGTATCCAAATCGCGAGCAACGACATGATTCGTGTCGGGGACTGGATCGAGATGCCAGATCTCGGGGCCGACGGCGATGTCATGGAAGTCGCGCTTCATACGGTCAAGGTGCAGAACTGGGACAAGACGATCACGACGATCCCCACGCATCGTCTGATCAGCGACTCATTCAAGAATTGGCGCGGGATGTCTATGTCGGGCGGGCGGCGGATTAAAAGATCCGTCTCAATCGACTTGCAGAGCGTTCGCTTTCTCAGCGAAGAAGAGATCGAGCGCTTCGCGGACTGGTCACTTTTATCGGGGTATATCGCTAGCAAGCGCAGTGAGTTGGCGGATGCGAACGCGGCGCCGGGCGTGAACCCGCAAGTGCAGTCGGATCTCCGGCGGTTGACCAATCTAGGGACGCTCCGTGCATGGATTTGGGAACTTCTGCGGAATCATCCGAACGTCCATCAGGCCGGACATACTTTGTTAGTCCGCCAACTTTCATCGGGGCCGCAAGGCGTTCCGATCGAGATTTACTGCTTTTCCAACGACACGGATTGGGTCGCCTACGAAGCCATCCAGTCAGATCTCTTCGATCGCATTCTGGCGATCGTTCCTGAATTTGGCCTGCGGGTGTTTCAGGAGCCTTCTGGAGCAGATTTGGCAGGGCTGGGCGGCAGCGAAGGCATAAGGAGCGCGAACTAATGGCTGATTTGGATCTTTCCGGGCGCGTCGCCTTTATAAGCGGGGCGAGTCGTGGGATTGGGGCAGGGTTGGCGGAACGCTTTCTGGAATGTGGGATGCGCTTGGTGTTATGCGCGCGAGGCGATTCTGCGATTCCGGCGGACGAAAATGTGCTTGCTCGGCGGCTCGATGTTCGAGACGAAGCGGGTCTAGGAGGCCTTGTTTCGGAAGCGGAGACGAGGTTCGGCGGAATCGATCTGTGGGTCAATAACGCGGGTGTTCTCGATCCGATCGAGCCGCTTCGGGACGTCTCTGCCGAGGCCTTTCGCGAGCACGTTGACATCAACTTGACGGGCGTCTTTGTCGGGTCGAAGTGTTATGTGAACCATCTTCGCCGCACGAAGCGATCCGGCGTGTTGATCAACATGTCTTCGGGCGCAGCCTGGAAGGCCTATCAGGGCTGGGGGGCCTACTGCGCGGGTAAGGCAGGGGTCGAGCGACTGACAGAAGTACTCGCGCTAGAAGAGAAAGATGCGGGCCTGCGGGCCTACTCTGTGGCACCGGGAGTCGTAGACACAGAGATGCAGGAGAAGATCAGAGCAACCCCCGAAGCACGCTTTCCGGATAGGCCGCGTTTCCTTGACCGAAAGCGGAACGATGCGTTCAACACGCCACGTTATGTCGCGGATCAATTGCTCGCGATCGCATTTGATCCGGAGCGCGCAGAAGCAGAAGTCGCTGTGCGGCTCGAGGACGAAAAACCCTAGCCGCGACAAGCGAGGCCCGCTTATCGGGGAATGCCGCGACGGGGCGCTTTTTCTTCGATCTCGAATTGGTCGGCGGGAGCTTCTACCTCGATGGCAGATTTCGCGGACTTGGCCGAAGCGGACGACGTAGTAGTGGCGGCGGTAGTATTGGCGGTTGCCGAGAAATGTTGCACAGCGAAGTAGATGGTGAGGACCGCGAGTGCGATGCCAATGACGAAGGCTGCGGAGCGCGTGCGTTTTCTCTGAAGTCGCCTGCTTTCGATCGCTTCGATGCCGACGCCGGAGAGCTCGACGGGTGCCGTCGCTTCGGGATCCCCTCGCGACTCGTCCGCGGGGATCGAAAGTATCTGAACGGTGATGTTGTCGGGGCCGCCGCGCTCGTTGGCCATCCGGATCAAAGTGTCGACGGCGCCTTCCGGAGATTCGGCTTGAACGACCGCTGCGATCTGGTCGTCGGTGACGACGCCCGAGAGTCCATCGGAGCAAAGCACGAAACGATCGCCAGGATGGACGTCGACGGCAGCGACTTCGACCTCTACGTCCGGTAACACGCCCACGGAGCGCAGGATTTCATTTCGACGGGGATGGACTGCCGCCTCATCGGCCGAGAGCAGGCCGCGGCGCTGCATTTCGGCGACGACCGAGTGATCAGTTGTGAGCGGCTCAAGCCGGCCATTGCGGTATCGATAGGCGCGGCTGTCTCCAACATGGGCGACGGTGCCCCTGCCGCGTGCATCTAGATGGAAGGCGACGACAGTGGTGCCCATGCCCTCGAGCTCGGGGTCCTGCTGCGCCATCTCGAAAACGCGCGCGTTGGCGGCCTCGATCGCGCGGCCAAGCATGTCGCTCGGGCGCGCGGAAGCTTCCGCGTCGAAGATTTCGGCGATGGCCGTTACGGTGGTGCTACTGGCGGTTGCGCCACCGCGGTGGCCGCCCATTCCGTCGGCGACGACGAGCAAGCGCGTGCCATCTTCTCGGGCGAAGGTGTCGCAGCTGTCCTCGTTTGCCTGCCTGACCTGGCCGACGTCGGTTTTGGACGCCAGTCCGATGCCGGCCTCCGGCTTTGCGCCGGCGGGGCTGCTCATCGCGTCATATCCCTCGAATGGGGCGAAGTTATTTCGTCCGTCCGAAGCCAGTTCGAGCTCACTGCGACCGAATATCCCGGCTTCTCTTTACTCATCTGCTCACGTCACGAATGAAATCACTGGAATGGCGCAAATCAGGGTCCCGGCCCATTTGTTCATTCATTGTACCTGCCCCCTCAATTGGGGGACGCCCGATGGGAACGGTTACGTAAAACCGTATGTCGGTTCGGCAGCATTCGAGGCGAGATGAACTGCATCGGCTTGAATCATCGTGCGCTCTGCACAACGGTTCATGTCCGAACAGCGCTCCGCTAGCGGAGACGCATCGAGAGACGGGGCCGACTTGCGGTCCCGTCTCTCGCATCAGCTCGATTCGCGCGCGGGCACGGAGAACCTTCGCGAAGCAGCTACGCTGCAGCGGAGGAACCTGTGGGTCCCGCTGGTGCAAAAACGTTCAGTTCCCGAAAGAACTGTCCACCTTCACATGAGCCTCAGTCCCACGATCACCGTCTGGCTTCTCTCTAGAGTTTTACGTCTAGGTAGAAGGGACGGCGTCCGAGAGGCCGGAGCCCTAGGAGAAGTCGCGATCCAAAACAGTCTTGCGACCATCACTGCGTGCGCTTTCAATTGCCTGATCGCACATTGCGCGGAGGCGATCCGACAGCGTGTCGAGCACGCCAGACGAGGTTTTCATGTCCCCGCTGCTCTTGATGTAGTTCTTGATCTTCGAGGCCACGACCAACACTTCTTTGTCCGACATTTTTCAGGCGTCCTTCCGGATGCGTGTGCAGGTTCGGTTACGAACACGCGCTTGGTGCTCGGTCGTCCTGCTTCGCTCTAGGCGGTCACCCGTCGGGATGAAACGGGCCGCTGCAGGAGAATGCCGGAGATCGTCACGAGCGCAACGCCGAGACGCGGAATGGTCGCGGAGAAATAGGGTAAGTCATTGAAAAATAAGAGTTTTGAGATCTCAGGGGCGCAGGTCTGGAGACCGGGATCGGACGCTCTCGACGACCTCTCGTCGAGCTTACGTGTTCTGGACGGGCGTTTCGAAAAGGCTGATTCGACTCGCGACCGGGCATCGGAGGTCGATGCTTTGGAGTCGGTCGATCTGTCCGGCAGAGTGATCGTGCCTGGGTTGATCGATGCCCACGTGCATCTCGAACTCGATCCTGCACTGAGATCGCCGAAGGAGCAACTCGAAGTACCGAGGGAGTTGCGCCGCCGCGCCATGGCACGGCGGGCAGGTCAGATGCTCGCGGCGGGTATCACGACGGCACGCGATTGCGGTGGTGGTTTTCATGGTGAGCACGTTGTGCGCGATGCAGTTTCACGCGGGGAAGTGATCGGCCCGCGCTTGCTTTGTTGTGGTCAACCGCTGACGACGCCCGATGGGCATTGTGCATTTTGGGGTGGCGGCGTCACGACGCGTGTCGAGATCGATCGCATGGTCGCACTTCAAGTCGAGGCAGAAAGCGATTGGATTAAGGTGATGGCGACGGGCGGAGTCTTCACGCCCGGCAGCCGTGCCCGCGACGCGCAGTTCGATCTTTCGAAGATGCTTTCGATCGTGGAAGCCGCAGGTCGTGAAGAGCGTTTCGTCGGAGCGCATTGTCATGGCACCGAAGGCATCGCGAATGCTGTGCGAGCTGGCGTGCGAACGATCGAGCATGCCTCCTTCGCAGGTCCGGACGGATTCGGAACTGCCGTCGACACATCCCTTATGCGTGAGATGGCCGAACGCGAAGTCTGGGTTTCGCCCACGGTTAACGGGGGCTGGGGCCGGCGGATTCACAAGCGGGACAGCGAAGAGAAGACGGATTTTTTCTTGCGAATGTCTCAGCTGCTTCAGACCCAGCGTGATCATGGAATCTCTTTCATCGCGTCCACAGACGCGGGGATCCCGGGAATCGAGCATCACGCACTCGTCGCAGGTCTTGAAGCGTTCGAGATTTTTGCGGGGCTTCGACCTGTAGATGTGCTTCGCTCCGCGACGGAAGAAGCTGCCGTAGCGCTTGGCGTCGCGAATGAGACCGGGCGAATCGCGCCGGGCCTGTCCGCGGATTTTTTGGTGCTGGAGGGCGATCCGCTCAAGGATCTCTCGGTGCTGCGCGACCCGGAATTCGTGGTGTTTCGCGGAGAGTGGTTCGATCGCACGCGCCGGCGGGAACTCATGGCTGCGCCTCTGGAAGGCACGGCCTAGGAGGCTTCGCCTTTTAGGTGGAACGACCTATGCCGTAAAGGCAAATTGATGCATCGGTTGAGCGTTGAAAGAGAAAACTTGGTGACAGACTACAGAATCATAGGATTGCGATGAGACTGGAAACAGATGTGGCTCGGCGTGCGCCGTTTGCGCGCGGTCGGTTCGCTCCTTCGACGACCGGTCCGGCTCATCCCGGGACCCTGCTCGCCGCACTCCTTTGTTGGCTGGATGCGCGGAGCGCGGGGGCCGAAGTCGTATTGCGCCTCGAAGACCTTGATCTCGATCGAACGAAGCCAGGCTATGTCGATGGGTTGCGTCGAGACCTCGAGTGGTTTGGTCTCGAGTGGGACGAAATCGTGGTGCAATCCCATGCGCAGGAACGACACGAGACGGCGCTTGTTGAATGGATCCGAGAAGGTCGCGTTTATGCCTGTGAGTGCAGTCGGTCGGAAATTCGCGCGGCTGGGCGCTTGGCTCCCGATGGAAGTCATGCGTATCCAGGAACCTGTCGCGCTCGACGCGTAACGGTTGGTGATTGGCGGAACGAATCTCAGGCGCTTCGACTCGAACTTCCCTCTGAATGGATCGAGTTGCGAGACGAGACGGGGGCCGATCTTTCCGGCGACGCCGCCGCAGATTTTGGAGATCCGATTCTGCGCCGCCGCGACGGCGCCTTTAGTTACCACTTCGTTTCCGTCCTTGATGACGCGGCAGAAAGGATCGACCGTGTTGTGCGGGGTCGCGATTTGATGCCGACAACGCGCTTGCAGGTTGCGCTGCGAAAATTGCTGGGTCTCTCCGTGCCGAGCTATCGCCATCATTGTCTGTTCTTGGAGCGTCGCGGCGAAAAGCTGTCGAAGCTTCATGGCGCGGTTGATATTGAGACGCTTCGGCAGCATTACGACGCCGAGGGACTCTGTGGCCGTTTAGCGGAGCTTGTTGGGCTCGGGAAAACGCTCACCGGAAGCGCCGGAGGACTCCATTGTCGTCCGGACGACTTGGTGTCAGGCTTCGAGTGGGCGCAGGTTCGATCGGAAGACCGCGCGCTCGTTTGGGACGGCACGCGCCTCATTTCGGAGCTCAAGGATCCTTCGTAACGTCGACGTCGGTACGCGTCGCAATGAAAAAGTGAGAGAGAGCAAATGAAAAATTTCGAAGGGCGAGTGGCAGTGATCACAGGGGGTGCCTCGGGAATTGGGCACGCGACGGCCACACTTCTTGCCGACAGGGGCTGTTCTCTGGCTTTGGTGGATATCAATCCAGAACGCTTGGAAGAAGCCGCGAAAGAGTTTTCCGCGCGCGGGGTGAAAGTGTCGACGCATGTCGTAAACGTTGCGAGCGCAGAAGAGATGGCGGCGCTCCCGGCTGCGGTTGTCGCTGCGCATGGTGCGGTTCATATCTTGGTGAATAACGCCGGGGTTTCGGTGTCCGCGACCTTCGAGGATCACAGTCTCGAGGATCTGGAATGGATCATAGGCATCAACTTGTGGGGCGTGATTCACGGCTGCAAGTTTTTCCTACCCGAACTTCGCAAAGCCGACGAAGCGCATATCGTGAATATCTCAAGCATGTTCGGCTTCGTAGGCGTCCCGTCTCAGAGCTCCTACTGTGCAACCAAATTTGCGGTCAAGGGATTCACGGAAGCGCTTTGGGCCGAATTGCACGACACGAATATTGGGGTGACATCGATTCATCCCGGCGGCGTCAACACGAATATCGCCGAGTCCATGCGCAGCTACGACGACAAAATTCGCGATGCTACAGTGCAAGGCCTAGCGCAGTCACGGCCGCCTTCCCTGATCGCCGAAGTACTTGTTAAGGCGATTGAGAAGAATAAGCTGCGAGCGATCGTGGGGATCGAGGCCTACATAGCGGACTGGATGAAGCGGCTCTTTCCGGTCACCACTCACAAGATTATGGTTAAGCGCATGAGCGGTTTCGCCAGCAGTAAATGAGGAGAAGCGACTACATGGGACAACTCGACGGAAAGAACATCATCATTACGGGCGCGGCGCAGGGGATGGGTGCAGTGCACGCACGCCGATGTGTCGAAGAAGGCGCGCGAGTACTGCTGACCGATCTGCAAAATGAAGCGGGTGAGAAACTCGCGTCCGAGCTTGGGCCTAATGCAGCATTTTCGACTCAGGACATCACGGATCCCGCGAGTTGGGACTCGGTTGTCGAACGCGCGCTTGAGCATGGCGACGGCGGGCTCGATGGGCTCGTTAATAACGCGGCCATTTGGTGGACGAAGCCGCTTGTCGAAGAAGATGCAGACCAGCTTCGGAAGATGCTCGAGGTGAACGTGATCGGGACGTTCCATGGGATGCAGAAGGTGGTCCCGGCTATGCGTGAATCGGGAGGCGGTTCGATCGTGAATCTCTCGTCGATCGCGGGGACTCGCGGCATTCCGGAGCACGCTTCTTATGGCGCCTCAAAATGGGCGGTGCGCGGCTTGTCGAAAGTCGCCGCGGCAGAACTCGGGCAGTGGAATATCCGTGTGAATACGATCCATCCCGGAGCGATCGGCGGCACGGGCATGTTTCTGGTCCCCGAATCCGAATACGAAACGCTCTTCGCGGAACAGCCGCTTCGGCGTCCAGGCGAACGCGAGGAAGTCTCCGGCCTCTTAATTTTTCTGCTTTCGGATCAATCGAGCTATGTCACCGGGCACGAGCACGTGATCGATGGCGGCCGGACCATCTGGTAGCCCGCTCTGATCGGTTTCGACGGAGAGTCACCTTTAAAGGGATGCATAGGCACGGGCACAGGAAACGTCCTATCCCCTCGTCGCTGGGCGTGATCGTCGGTTCGCGTAGGACCTGTAGCTCGTGCCGCGTGTCCGCAGCGGCGACGAACGTGTGCGACCCCCTTCGAATTCGCTTATTGTGGTTGTCTGCGCGTTCGCCCGTCGCGTCGCCCTCGGTCATGGGACCGTGAGTGTCGATCCGTCTCGCGGACGTGGGAGGCCTCCCTTGATTCTCTCCGCTCGTCTTTCCACCGTTCTCCGAACGGCTCTCGTTTCGACCGCCGCGTTTCTCGTGCTTGGAAGCAGCGTGGCTACGGCCGGAGATCCCGCTGTTCAGGAAGCAAATTTCCGGTTCATCGGGAATTACGACTACATCCACGTGAATAGCGACGACATCTTTCGCTTTACGGCGCCGGCGGGACTCGCTCAGGCCGTCGAGGTCGATGTCGACGCGGGTGGCTTCACGGGTATCTACACGATGCCGATCAGCGATGAATTAGGCGTACGCATGATAGGCGGACCGACGTTCTCAAAGGTGCACGTCGACGGGCTCGATGACCTCCAGTCGTACGGGCTGATGGCGGGCGGCGACGTCTTCTGGCGTGATCCGGCCCTCGGCGAACTCGGCGTAGGCACCTTCTACAACTTTGCGGAATCCGAACGTTTTCGCTCGACCAGCGACTTCCGCAGCGTCGACCGCTCCGACCACACCGCCGGCCTCCACGCCTACGGAAAATTCTTCATCAAAGATCTCTTGGGCTTCGGCCCCGTCGATCTCGACGCGAGCGGGAATTTCAGCGACTCGAACATCGATGACAACGGTTCGCTTTCCGCAGAGCGTAACTACGGCGCGCGCTGGGGCGCGACACTCTATCCCGGTGACGGTTTCTCGGTCCGATTAGGCGGCCGGTACTCGCGAACGAACTACGGAGACCTTTCCTCCCAGGAGCTAACGGTGATGGATCTGGACGCGAAGGTCCTGATTCCTTCAAAGCCTAACGTCATTCTGGGCGCGGGATTCTTCATGGGAACAACGGAGGAATCACCGACCGGTTTCCAGAACTACGGCCGCTTTATCTCTGGGATTGCGATCTCCGCAACGATCAGCTTCCCCGGTGCGGATTCGCTGGTCGACCTGAACCGCCGATTCTTCTAGGGACCACCCCAGCCACCCCGGGCAGGACTCTCCGCTCGAGCGCGTGGGGGTCTGCTGAGCAGGTTTACGGCGATCACCGCGTGATGGTTCCGCACTTTTGCTGTTAGGCGGACGAAGCTTGGGTAATTTCCAGCACTGAGTGTTCGGCGGGCACGCCGATGCGGAGCGGAAAGCCGTAGAAGCCCGTCCCTCTATGGACATAGAGGCGGCTAAGGCCACGGGCGAAAAGGCCTTGATCCGGCCATTTTGACATCGACAGTGCCGTCCAGTCGATGCCAAGGGAGACGAGGCCAACTTGACCGCCGTGCGTATGGCCCGAGAGAACGAGATCGACGTTGTTCTCCGGAAGGGCATGAAACCCGATCGGATCGTGAAGTAAGAGCAGGCGCAGGTGCTCTTCCCGTCGGGGGTATTTTGTGAGGAGTTCGCCTAGATGTTCGCGATGGCGATCGCGAATGAAGTCGGAGCCGACGACCTGGACCCACCCGGCCTCGGTCTCGAAACACGCTTCTTCGTTCATCAAGAGGCGGATGCCCAACTTGTCGAGGGCATCGCGCACGTGGTCCGGCGCTTCGTGATCATGATTGCCGAATATGGCGACACAGCGATCCGAGATTGGAGCTAAGGGCGCTAACGCTTCGTCGAGGCAGCCCGGAGAGCCCATACTTTCCATCGTGAGATAATCGCCGGTCAGCGCGACGAGGTCGGGGTCGCGGGAAACGAGTGATTCGATACGGCGGCGCAGGCGCGCCACGCTTTGCCACGGGCCGAGATGAGTGTCGGTGATCTGCACGATGCGTAGGGGGCGCTCGGAGAGCGGAGCGGGCTCACCCTTCCGATGCCTTTCGACGGGCATTCGCTGCATTTTGGAAGGCCCCTCGTTCGCGAGCTGGAAGCGGACTGTCTCAGAGCGTGCCGTGACAGAGGTGAGAATGGATGCGACCGAGACGAAGAGCGGAACTGACTCGAGAAAGGTCCACGCGCCTAACACTCCTTCCCAGCCAAGCGCTCCGAAGAGCAACCGGAAGGGGAATAGGAGCAAAAGCCAAGGTCCAGCTAGGAGTCCCGCTCCCAGAAAGGTCTGGCCTGGAACCGAAATGAGCCACCGGAATGCTGAGCTGCGCATGCGCGCGTTCACGAGATGCGCGAATTGAATTCCCGAAGCGGCCATCGAATACGCAAAGACAAGATCGAGGAGGCTGACCCAGTCGACGGGCAGCAGTACGCGAAGGCGAGCGTGGAGAATCAATGCGGCGGGGAGTGCGAAGCTCAGTAATACCCCCGTAAAGGTCGCGTAGAGCCTGCCTCGAGCCCATGCGGCGTATGCGGGAACGGCGAGCCAAGTGAATAGGGCGATGATGGGAAAGAGTGATGCGAAAGGGCTCGCGTCTGCGTCCGGAGTCACGCTGGTCGGTTCCGTCGTTCGAGACGACAGATCGATTCGGAGATAGAGCTGAGGCCCCGTGCCTTAAAGGGGGGAGGTGGGTCGCTTGGACCTTTCTGGCCCAATCGGTCGAGCGTAAAGCTCTTTTCGAAAAGGGAAGCCACTTCATCGTCCGGCACTGAATGCGGAGGGCCCTTCATTTCAGATTGATCGTAGTCGACAGTCAGCAAGAGGATCTGCGCCCCATCCGGCAAAATTTCTGCCATATGAGCGGCATAACGTCGTCGTAGTTCGGGAGGCAGCGCGACCAGAGATCCGCGATCGAAAACTCCGCCCACCTCGGCGAGGTCCTTCCGTGTGAGATTGAAGAAGTCGCCGCAATAGAGCTTGTAGCCCTCGGCCGCATAGGATTCGAATTGCCCGGTTGTGCCCTGGCTCGCCGGCGTGCCTGCTTCTGCGAAGAAGTCACGACACGCGATCGGCGAGAGCTCGACGCCAAGCACCGGATGCCCCTGCTCGCGGAGCCAGCGCATATCGAGGGATTTCCCACAAAGGGGGACGAACGCGGTCTTTTCTGCGGGGACATTGAGCGCCTTCCAATGGCGCTTGAGAAGGTCATTCACCTCGTTCTGATGGAATCCGAGTTGATTCGCTTCCCATCGTTCCTGCCAGAATTCCGCTTTCACGTCGTCGGTCTCCCTGCCCGTTAAGGCGTCTCGCTGCGAATTCGGGCCATGCCTTTGGCCGAGCCTTCGGTTGCGGGCTGTGTCTCGGCGAGCGTCAGTACTTCGGGGCCGCCGTGGGCTTCTGTGCGGATGGCGCGAAGGCTCGTGGTCTTCTTCCCAAATGAACGGACGAGGCTAGCAGCGACGGATAGGGCTGAGCGGATCTAGGATGGCCGCTTCGAGATCTCATAGAGAACGACCTGTTTCTGCGGCGAGTCTACATCCGGGAATGTGAATGAGGAGATCCGGCGGATTTCGGGAAAGTCGACTGTCTGAGTTCCCGTGCGCTGGGGGTCGGCGAGCAGGATCGGCCCGCGATCACGCGCCTCGCCCAAGACCCAGCCTCGCAATCCCGTTTCGTATAGGACGTCTGCTGCAAGCATCAGATCCCAATCAAGTGGCGCTTCATCCGTCGTTCGGATGCTGACTTGATTGAGCTCGGCATTGAGTTCTGCTGCGCGTCGCGATTGCGGGTCGCGGTCTACTGCAAGGACATCCGATGCGCCTGCGCGTGCTGCCGCAACGGCGACGATTCCTGAACCCGTTCCGAGATCGACCACCCGCTTGCCGGACACGGTCTCAGGGTGGTCGAGGAGATGCCGCGCGAGGGCCTGGCCACTCCCCCAGCAAAATGCCCAAAACGGCGGCGATTCGCCCTCCGCGAGCTCTTCGCAGCCGCCCTCCAAATTGACATCATCTCCTAGTAACCAGAGCGTGAGCTCGGGACATAGCGGTGGGTGGCGCTGGTTAAGTCGAGTGCCGAAGGCACCGAGGTGGACTTCAAGGTCGGGTTGCATCTCGGGAGGCTAGTTCAATCATTTCGAGGGTCGACTAGATTCGGGGGATGGAGCGCTTAATCCCGACGACGCTCCATTACCCGACTACTATCGAGTTGGTTACGAGAGAAGGGACTAATCCAGATGACATCCGATGACTCCGTAACGCTCGCTTCAGACGCCGAGCATTTGCCATAGGCCGATGCCCGTGACGAGGATCCCAAGCACGATCACGAGAAAGCCGCTCCCGCCGATCGCACCCCAGACGAAGACCGAACGTCGATCTGCACGCGGGACCAGGCCGTGATAGGCCGTCGGCGAAATCCACCAGTGATGCGGAAGTCGCTCGGCACGGAGCAGTGATCGATAGAGCATCCAGTGATAGACGATGGCCGCGGGAATTCCGTAGGCGAAGCCGATCCCCGCGAGCCCAACGCCGCCCCAGATCATGGATTCAGAATCCGCGTTCACCGCCCACGCGAGGACGCTGAAGAGAATCACGAATCCGATACCGAGGAGTGTTTCGATCATGCAGAATCTCTATGAGACCGGGGGGGGGGCTGGAGGTGGGGTCCGGTAATGAAAAGGGCGAGCAAGACTTTCATCTCACTCGCCCCATCTTCATTTAAGACCAGAGCGACCGCGCGCATAGCGCTCGGTCATAATCTCGGCGCCAACCCCGTCTAGTGGCGGTCTTAGACGGTCTTAGACGGTCTTAGACGGTCCTAGTACCGATAGCGCTCCGGCTTGTACGGCCCTTCGACGGAGACGTCGAGGTAGTCGGCCTGCTTCTGCGAAAGCGTCGTGAGCTTCACGCCGAGCTTGTCCAGGTGGAGCCGCGCGACTTCTTCGTCGAGCTTCTTCGGAAGGGCATAGACCTTGTTCTCGTACTTACCGTCGTTCTGCTGGAGTTCGATCTGTGCGAGAACCTGGTTGGTGAACGAGGCCGACATCACGAAGGAGGGATGTCCCGTTGCGCAACCGAGGTTGAGCAGGCGGCCTTCCGCGAGGATGAGCACGCTGTGTCCGTCCGGGAACTTCCATTCGTCGTACTGGGGCTTGATGTTGATGTGCTCGATGCCCTCGATATTCTTCAGGCCGGCCATATCGATCTCGTTATCGAAGTGACCAATATTGCCGACGAGGGCCTTGTCCTTCATGCGGGACATGTGGTCGGCGGTAATGATGTCGTAGTTGCCCGTCGTGGTGACGAAGATGTCCGCGAAGCCGACGACGTTGTCGAGGGTGTTGACCTCGTAGCCCTGCATGGCGGCCTGGAGCGCGCAGATCGGATCGATCTCGGTCACGATCACGCGGCAGCCCTGGCCACGGAGGCTTTCGGCTGAACCCTTGCCGACATCACCAAAGCCGCAGATTACAGCGACCTTGCCGCCTAGCATCACGTCCGACGCGCGCATAAGGCCATCCGGCAGGGAGTGCCGGCAGCCGTAGACGTTGTCGAATTTGCTCTTCGTAACCGAGTCGTTGACGTTGATCGCGGGGAAGAGCAGCTGGCCGGCCTTCTCCATCTGGTAAAGGCGGTTGACGCCGGTCGTCGTTTCTTCGGAGACGCCGCGGCAGTCGGCTGCCGTTCGTTCCCATCGCGTTCCGTCCGTTGCGGCAATCTTGCGAAGGAGCTCGAGAATCACGCCGTATTCTTCGGCGTCCGTCTCGGGGTTGAAGTCCGGAATCTTCTCGGCCTTCTCGAACTCGAGTCCCTTATGGATGAGCAGCGTCGCATCGCCACCATCATCGACGATGAGTTCGGGGCCCGATCCGTCCGGCCAGCGGAGTGCGACATCCGTGCACCACCAGTATTCGTCGAGGGTCTCGCCCTTCCAAGCGAAGACCGGAATGCCCTGGGGATCTTCCGGCGTACCGTTCGGTCCAACGACGATCGCGGCCGCGGCATGGTCCTGAGTCGAGAAGATGTTGCAGGAAACCCAGCGCACGTCGGCTCCGAGCTCGACCAGCGTCTCGATGAGAACGCCCGTCTGGATCGTCATATGAAGGCTGCCCATCACGCGGACGCCGTCGAGCGGCTTGGACTTGCCGAAGCGCTCGCGGAGAACCATGAGGCCGGGCATCTCGTGCTCTGCGAGCTCGAGCTCCTTGCGGCCCCATGTGTTGAGCGTGAGGTCGGCGACCTTGAACGCGGGCGCGTCGGTTGATGAAGCGGGAATAGCCATTCTGAAAATTCTCCTGACGATTGAAAGAACTGGGCCCGCCGATGCGGCACGCCCCCTGTATATCTTAATATTCGGATATACTGTTATATAAGATAAGTAGTGTCAACGGTCTCCAGGGCTTCGCGCCGAAAAACTTGGAAATTCCGGGGGATGAGGCACGGGAATTGCCTATGCGATTCCGTTCGCATTCAGGCTGAGGAGGGCCGTATGTCCGTCATGGGTGGCCTAGGCGCCCGCGCGACTACTGGAGCCCGTGGCTCACGGGGCTTTGTGCGGCTTCCGTGGGGCGGGGCCTGAAGCGCGCCCGAGGGCGCAATCGCTACCGCAGGACGGCGGCGACGACGAAGGTCGCGGCGGCGAGGGAGAAGAAGACCGCTCCCACAAGCCAGCGGAGCGTCTTCGTCTGCGTCACGACCGCAAGCTCGAGACGTTGCTGTTGCTCGGATACGAGCTGCAGGGATTCCTGCAATTCGCTCAGCGTGCCGAGCTGTTCTTCGATGTCCCAGAGTTGGGTGAGGCGCTGCTCGACCTGATCGGAGCGGCCGACTAATTCACCGTGACTGCGTTCGAGCTTGGCTTCGACTGAGACCAGGGCTTGCAGCAGGGGCTCGACGATTCGATTTTCGATTGCGGAGGTGTCGGCTTGCACGGGTGCGGCGGGCGTCGATTTGATGACGGGCGCGACCGCATTTCGAGCGCGAGTCGCGAGTGACGGAGCTGCCGCAGTATTCGTGGCTGCCACGTCCGGCTTCCCACTCGACGCGAGCGTCCGGGGATCGGGTTGTGCCGGAGCGACGTCGTTGCTTCGACGACCGAGAGCGATTCGCCGCCAGAAGGAGGGGCGTTGGCGTGGAGTGGCGGGGTTGCGGGGGCCACGATCTCCGGGAAGCGCCCTGCCTCGTGCGCTAGCGGTTTCGTTCGAAGGCGGGGACGTGCTTGCGGGCGCAGGCGCGCCGGAAGAAGACGAAGCTGAAGGTAAATCCGAAGGCGAAGTCAAAGGCGAAACGGGTGCGTCGAGGCTTCTAGCCCCTGCTTTCGCGTAGTTCGCTTGGGGCGCATCGGCACCCGAGAGACCTGTCGCCGTGATTTCAGATTCGCTCACGTCGAACTCCCTTTCCGTTCTTCCATTCGCGCGAAGGTTGATTGCCTTCCACGCGGACTGACTTTCGCCAGGCAGCATGAGTTCACTAGAGCGCTCTGAGATCTCAGCTCTCCGCGGACTCGAAACCATCGTCTCCGCCATCTGTCCCCCGTCGCGTGCGAACTGATTCGCATGCGGCTCCCGAAGCATACAGCGAGTTCGACGCGCACACCCCATTCGCGTGTGCCATTCGAGCGGTTCGTCGGTCGCTCATGAGAAATGTGCAGCGGCGGCTCGATTGGGTTTCGAGACTGTTTTATTGATCTAAAGCGTGGCTAGACTCCCGCGCTGTGGAAAGAACAATCGACCTCGATGGCTGTGTGAATTTTCGTGACCTGGGTGGCTACCCGACGACAGGGGGCCGAACGCTGCGCTGGCGTGTGCTCTTCCGGAGTGATGCGCTGCACGCGCTCTCGGCGGGCGACGTCAATCGGCTTCGCGATGAGCTCCGCATGACGGACATCGTCGATTTGCGCTCGACCTATGAACTCTCGAACGAAGGCCGCGGGCCACTCGAGCACGAGCCGATCGAGTTTCATCACAACCCGCTATTCGATGGCGACCCAAGCGAATCCGAACGCAAAGAGGCGGCGGAGATGTCTCTAGGCCAGCGCTATCTCGGCATGATGCGCTTTGGGCACGAGAAGATGACGAACGCCGTGCGGCGGCTCGCCCAAGCGACGGGTGGAGCGGTCTATCACTGCGCGGCGGGCAAGGATCGAACGGGTGTGCTGTCAGCAGTCATGTTAGGCGCGCTAGGCGTGCCCGATGAGTTGATCGTGGCCGACTATGCGCTCTCGGGAGAACGGATCGACGAGATCATCGCCCGGGTCATGAGCATGAAGGGCTACAAGGATACGCTCCTCGATATGCCAGAAGACACATTGCACGCGTATCCCGAATCCATGGAAGAGGTGCTCACGGGCGTCGCTTCGGAATGGGGTTCGATGCGCGACTATCTCGTGGCTGGTGGACTTTCGGAAGGCGACTTGGACCGCCTTGCCGAAAAATGCCTCGACTAGCCTTCTCTTTGCTCGAGGAGCGTTCGCATCGCCTGGGGCTCGACCTGATAGGCGTGCCCACAGAAATCACAGACGACTTCCTGGGATTCGTTCGCCGCGATCATTTCCTCTAGTTCGCGCCGCTCTAAGAGCCCGACGGTGCGTGCCGCGCGATTGATTGAACAGGGGCAGTGGAATTCCGGAAACATGTCGTGGCGTTCGCGAGTGCCGAGTCCGGTCATCAATAGGTCGATTAGATCGTTTGGGTCGAGGGGGTCGCTGAGGCGCTGCGCAAGGCTCGGAAGCCCCGCGACATTTGCTTCGACGATTGCGAGCTCACTGTCGGCTGCGCCCGGAAGCGCTTGAATCAAGAAGCCGCATGCGCCGACGTCGGCCATGCCGGGGCCGAAGGCGACGCCTAACCCCATGGCAGATGGGGTCTGTTCGCTCTCTGTTAGGTAGAGTGTGAGGTCTCCTGCTATTTCACCAGAGACGAGGGGAACCGTGCCCGTATAGGGTGAGCGCCATCTCGGGCGATGACGCACGACATTGAGCGGGCCGAGTCCGACGGACCGAGCGATGTCCGGCGTGTCGTCGCTATTTACGAGAGCGGTCGCGGGATGTTGGACTGTGCCGCGCACTTGGCCACGAGAATTTGCGATGGCCGAGAGGGACCCGAGCGGGCCGTCGCCGCGAAACTGTAACTGCACGGATTCCGTGTTGGCTTCGTCTGCATCGTCCGGCGCGCTTCCTACAGCAATCAGGATCGCGCCCATCATGGCGCGTCCGAGGGCGTTGCCTGCAGTCGGCGCGTGCAGCCGGCGGCGAAGGGCTTCAGCGACGAGTTCGCTCGCGACGATCGTCTTGATACCGATCGTGCCGGAGTCGGAGATGGTGCGAACGAGGCGATCGGGGCCGGTGCTCGTGCGCGGAATAATCGTGTGGAGGGCGGGGACTTCGGTCATGGCGCCGAACCATAGCGGCGATCCACGCGCGCGGCGGCCTACCACGAGCGCTGCGGCGGATCGTGAGCTGGGCGGGCCGACGGGCCCAGGGTCAGCTCTGCGCGCGGCGCTGCCAGATCTCTATCGTGAATGAGTGATCGTGCCGTTCGTCGGCCACGTGGGGCTCGCGTTCGATGCACTCGAAGAGGGCCTCGTCGATCTCCGGGAAGAAGGTGTCTCCCTCGGGTTCGGCATCGACGCGTGTTAGATAGACGCGGTCTGCGACCTTGAGTCCGTCGCGGTAGATCGCTTCTCCGCCTGCGATGAAACATTCCTCGAGTGGGATTTCGCGGGCGAAGGCCAGGGCGGCTTCGAGGTCCGGGAAGAAATCGATTCCCTTGACGGGGCTCTGTTTACTTCGACTGAGGACAAAGTTGCGGCGGCCCGGGAGAGCTTTGCCGATCGAGTCGAATGTTTTACGCCCGATCACGATCGCGTGCCCAGTCGTTAGGCGACGAAAGAATTTCTGGTCATCTGGCAAACGCCACGGGATCTCACCAGCGAGGCCGATGGCGCCATTTCGTGCGGCGGCGACGACGAGAGAAACCCGCATGCGATCAAACCGCGATCGGGGCTTTTATCGCCGGGAGCGGATGGTATTCGGAGAGCTTGAAATCCTCGAACTTGAAATCGAAGAGCGATTTCACAGCGGGATTCAAAGTCATCGTCGGCAACTCGCGTGGCTCTCGAGTGAGTTGTTCCTTCACCTGCTCGAAGTGGTTCGAGTAGATATGCGTATCGCCCAGGGAGACGATGAGCTCCCCGGGAACGAGATCCGTGACCTGGGCCATCATCATCGTCAGCAGTGCGTAGGACGCGATGTTGAAAGGGAGCCCCAGAAAAACATCACAGCTCCGCATGGTCATGGAGCAGTGGAGCTTCTCGTTCTGAACGTTGAACTGGAAGAGCAAATGACAGGGCGGCAGCTTCATGGCGCCGAGCTCGCCGACATTCCAAGCGCTCAACACGAGGCGTCGCGAGTCCGGGTTCGTACGAATTTGATCGACGAGGTCTGAGAGCTGATCGATCTCGACGGGCTCCGCCGCGGAGCCGGCGTCGCGAGGTGCCGCAGCTCGCCAGCGCCGCCACTGTGCACCGTAGACGGGACCAAGGTCACCGTTCTCGTCCGCCCATTCGTTCCAGATCGATACGCCCTTATCCTTGAGCGTATTAGCGTTGGTATCGCCGGCGACGAACCAGAGCAGTTCGTGGAAGATGCTCTTGGTATGAACCTGCTTCGTCGTGAGCAGCGGGAAGCCGCCGCCATCCGCCGCCCTACGCGTCGGGTCGAGATCGAACCTCAGCATTCGGCCGAAGACGCTGCGCGTACCCGTTCCCGTGCGGTCGGTCTTTTCAATGCCATTGTCCATGACATCCTGCAGCAGATCGAGATAGGACTTCATGAGCGGTGGGGGTCCAAGGCGAGGGGTTCGAGAGTTGTGCGAGGGTAGCGATCTCGGTCGATGCCGCGAGCTGGATCGAGGAATCCTCGCCTACCTTTCTTGCCCGTGCCGCTGAGAGTCGAGCGTAGACTCGCATTTGGACGCCGGGTTAGAATTACACGACGAGGAGACAGGATTCCCTGGGTCGATTTCACCGACGAATTTGCCGACAACTCTGCCGAAACAGGTGGGCCTTCATTGTACTGACGGGGGTCGCCGGGGCGCTCTTCGCCCCCGCCTCTTTGTTGGCTGAGTCACGTCAATTCACCTTCGAATACGAGGCGACGATCGGCCCTGTCGATGCCGGCGCCGGTCCCGTCGACGTATTCGTGCCGCTTGCAGCCGAGAATTCCCAGCAGCGCGTGCGGAGTGAGGAGATCGTCGCGTCGATCCCCGGTGCCATCTCCGTCGAGGACGCGTATGGCGATCGGTTCTGGCACGGACGAATTGAAAACGCTGACCTGCACTGAGCGCTACGGGAACTGCACCGACTTCCACGCGCTCTTTATCGTCTATCCCCATGTCGAAGTGGCGGGAAAGCTCTGGAAGGGATCGATCCAAAAAAGCTTTAGGTACGAAGAAATATCGGCTCAGGCCTCGAGCGCTTCTTCCATGAAGTAGTTGAAGTCCTCGGACTCTTCGCCGTGTAGGAGCTCATAGGCGTGAGCGGGGCTCTTGGAGTCGAAGAGCTGGTCTCCGAAGGCGCGGTCGGTGCCGACGGTTCGGGCGAGGGCGGCGAGAACTTGGAGATGGCGATCGCGTTCATCGGACGCGGTGCCTAATAAGACCATGCAATGCACCGGGCGCCCATCAGGAGTCTCGAAGCCCAAGCCACTTTGAGTGAGGGCCATGACGCCGACCATCGGTTCGCCCTCTGGCAGGATGCCGTGAGGGACCGCGAGCCCGCCGCCTAAGCACGTGGAGCCTTGAGCCTCCCGTGCGAGAACGCTTGCAAGGAGTTCGTCTCGGTTTACGTCGCGCAGTCCGTGGGTGCGGATCAGGAGATCGACGAGTCGTTCGATGGCGGCTTCTTTCGACTCCGCGGCAAAGTCGGTCAGGATGTGTTCTTCCTGGAGGAAGTCGATCAGGCGTATTCGGTCGCGCCCGACTTCTCCGGCGCGCTGCAGGGCGATGCGGGTGAGCACTGGGCCGATGATTTCGTTGATGGTGACAACGGTCAGCACGACCGCGCCAAAGAGCCCGGCGGCTTCGCTGAAACGCGCATCATCTTGAATCAACAGAACGAGACCTACTGCGACGCCGGCCTGAGGGACGAGTGCTAGGCCGAGATTCTTGCGGACGCGATCGGTCGCGTGCGCAGCACGCAGAGCGAGATCCGCCGAGAGCAGCTTGCCTGCGAAGCGTGCGACGAAGTAGAGAACGATTAAGAGCCCCGCGCTCTCCAGGTGATCGAAGTTGAGGTGCATGCCGGCGAGGGTGAAGAAGACCGTCAGGATCGCGGGCTCGAAATTGTCGAAGACGCTGTCGACGAGATGTGTGCGCGATCGCGCAATATTTGTTTGCACGGCACCGAGTGTGAGGCACGCGAGCATGGGTGAGATGCCTATGGAGGTGGCTAGGCCGGATGTTAGGACGAGGGCAACGACTGCAGCAGTTGCAAGGCGCTCGGGGCCGAGGGCGATGCGCGTGATGCGATCCAAGGCGAATGCGGCGATGGCGCCTAGCAGGACGGGCGCGATGAGTTGGGCGATGGCGCCGTCCGCTTGAAGGAGGACTTCGCTTTGCAACTGGTAGTCGCTGCCTATAAGGGCGCGGCAGACTTCGAAGACGACGATGCATGCCGTGTTGTTCAGGGCGACAGCGGCGATCAATGTTTTGACGAAGACGCCCTTAGACCTCGTTTCTCGCACGAGTGCCACGATCGTGGCCGGGGCCGTGGCGATCGAGACGGCTCCGAAGAGCAGGGAGAGTTCGAAGGTGGCGCCGCCGATATAGTAGGCGGCGAGGAAAACAAGAAGCGGCGTGATCGTCGATTCCGCAAGAAGCAGGTAGGAAAGGCGCCGAACGGCGTTGCTGAGGCGACCGATATGTAGGTGAGCGCCGACGGTGACCGCGATTAGACCCAGGGCGATCTCGGTCATAGGCTCGAGGCCGGCGATCGATTCTTCGGAAAAGAGATCGAGCCCGGCGCGGCCGACTAAGACGCCGCCGATGATCTGGCCGGTAATGCCGGGAAGGCGAATGCGTCTAGCGACGGCGCCGAAGAAGCTTCCGGCTAGGAGCACTATGGCTAGCAGCAAGAGTGGGCCAGCGTGATGCAGAGAGTCGAGGACGGCGTTCATTTCAGAACCAGCATAACGCGATCGCGCGAAGTGGCTTCATCGCACTCGGGATTCGGATCAACCGTTCGCGTCGACGAGATTGCGAATCACGTTGAACCCGCCCGTATACGTTCCGATCGCGCTGCCGATGGTTGATAGAACGAAGACCAGAAAAATTCGCATCAGACGGCTTTGCCACCAGCGCTTCGGGATCGAGAGGTCGTCTGCGACTGTGCTGAAGTCAGCCACCTTGGGCGGTGCGGCCCATAGTTGGGTAAAGGCGGCGACATAGCCCGCACCGATCAAAGGCGAGAGGCTCGTGAACGGCGCCGAGATCGCAGCGGCGAGGATCGTGATGGGGTGCCCCATGGCGAGTAGGGCGCCAAGGCCGCTGGGGATCGAGTTCGCCAGGAACCAAATCATCGCGTTCTCGCCCGCGGCATCTGTCCCCTGAGTGAGCGCGATGTAAGCGATGGATCCAATGATCACGAGCGGGATACCCCACCCGACGGCCTTCCAGACCTTCGAGGTCTTTGGGATCGTCTCGATCGCTTCGAGGTCAGTCCGTTCGTTTCGTAGCAGTCGACCCTTCATGCCGTCGACGTGACCTGCGCCGACGACCGCGACGATTCGTTCGCCGTCGGTCTCAAGGATTTTGTGAGCGAGATAGGCGTCACGTTCGTCGATCAATACGCGCTTCAAGTCGGGCATCATGCGCCCGAGCTCGTTCATAACTTCGGTAACAACGTCCTGTTCGCGGATGCGCGCAAGCTCTTCCTCGGAGACCTCGGCGTCTTCGAACAACGAGGCGCCTAACTCGGCGAGGAGTCGGAAGCGCTGTCCCCAAGAGAGGGATTGCCAGGCGCGTCCCAAGGTGATCCGGACATCGCGGTCGCAGAGAGAGATCGGGATGTCGTGTTCGTGTGCGACACGCGCAGCTTCCATTAACTCACTGCCGGGCGTCACGCCGAGCTGCAGTCCGAGGCGGCGCTGGTATGAGGCGAGGATCAAGTTCAGCATCAAAGTCGCGAGCTGTTTGTTCTTCAGGACCTGGCGAAGGTCCTGTTCCTCAAATTTTTTCTCTTGGGAAAGGGATTCGAATCGTCCATTGTCGAGCTCGATGCAAACGGCGTCGGGGCGTTCCCGTTCGATCACTTCGCGAACGAGATCGACGGATCGCTGAGACACGTGTGCGGTGCCAACGAGATAGATCTTGCGGTTGCCGACCTCGATTAGATGGACGTCGCTAGAGCCTTCCAGTTCTGTGTTAGGCGCATCGCCATCGCAAGGCTTTTCGTCGTCGATCATGGAGGCTCCGGAGGTCGGGTTCGGACGGAGGGTCCGATCGGGCCGAGAGAATGCACCCCACACGGCTATGTGGCAAGCAAATCGGCGAGTCCTCTCATATCGGACGATTTGAACCGGGAATGAAGGTCGGACCGGCAGATCCTCAGGTGAAAATACCGGCTGGGGACTTCAGTCAGGCCTAGAGGGCGTGGAGCTTGACCGGAAGCTGGTGGAATCCCTTCACGAAATTCGATCGCACGCGAACCGGATCGCCCACGACTTCGATCTTGCTGTAGCGCTTCATGATCTCCTCCCAGAGCACGCGCAGCTGCATTTCCGCGATTCGGCTGCCGACGCAAAAATGCGGTCCCCATCCGAAGGAGAGATGTGTGCGGACATTTTTGCGGTCGATCAGGAATTCATCCGCGCGCGGAATCACGGACTCGTCGCGGTTGCCGGACACGTACCACATGACGATTTTGTCGCCGGCCTTGATCTGCTTGCCTGCGAGTTCGGCGTCTCGCGTGGCCGTTCGGCGCATATGCGCGAGGGGGGTTTGCCAGCGGATCATTTCACTGACCATATTCGGGATGATTCCCGGGTCGGCTCGCAGCTTGTCGTATTGCGCGGGATTTTCGTTGAGTGCGAGTACGCCCCCGGAGATCGAGTTTCGGGTCGTGTCGTTGCCGCCGACGATCAGCAGGATGAGCGTGCCGAGATATTCGAGGGGCTCGAGGTCTTGGGTGTCCTTGCCGTCGGCGAGCAGGCTCACGAAATCGATTCCGTGACCTTTTCCCTTTCGGTCGTTCAAGAGACCTTGAAATGTTTCGAGGCATTCGAACAGATGTTGGCGACGTTCTTCTTCCGTACTGCCTTTCGCGCCGACTTGGGCAGAGGAAGCCGTCGCCATATCCGACCAGAAAGTGAGCTTGCGGCGCTCTTCGAAGGGGAAGTCGAACATCGTCGCCAGCATGGCGGTGGTGAGTTCGATCGAGACCTTGTCGACCCAGTCGAAGGTCTCACCGATCGGCAGTGAGTCTAGAATGAGCGTGACGCGCTCACGGATCAGAGGCTCCATCAACTTGAGATTGCGCGGAGCCACGACGGGCTGAATGGTCTTGCGATGTTTATCGTGTCGTTCGCCGTCCATCGCAATGAAGCCAGGCGAGACCGGGAATTCTGGATCAATCTCATCGACTGTGATCGAGCCGGCGGAGGAGTAGGTTTCGGGATCTTTCTCGACGGTGACGATGTCGTCGTATCGAGTGATCGACCAGTAGGGTCCGAAGAAGCTCTCCTGTGTGAAGTGAACCGGATCTTCTTTCCGAAGGCGTTCGAACCAACCCCACATTTGGTTTGCTTCGAAGAGTTCCGAGTCGGCTGGGTCGATCTGGTCCAGCGGATAGGCGTAGGGATCTTTGTTGACCTGGGCGCTAGGCAGCGGGAAATCTACACCGGCAACCGGCAGAGCCGACGTGTCACGGACGGGCGTGTCTTCGTTTTTGGCGTCGGATTTATTCTCGATGGCTTGACTCATGGGATCTCCGGATCCTGCAGCAAGGGAGCCAGGAAGATACGGCCTTGGTTCGATCGCGACGACGCTTCTCGGTTTAGATTTCGAGTCCCGAGGTCAGCTTTCCGATCCGCGGGGGCTGCGACGACGGCGAGCCAGGAGAAGCCTAGTGGCGAGAAGTCCCGCAAGGATGAGCCCGTGCACAATTGCGGGCCTGTAGTCTGCCTTGATGAGCCAGAAATAGTGCAGGATCGCCAGAGTGCCGGCGACATACACGAGTTTGTGAAGCTTGATCCAGCGTGCTCCCAAGCGCTTGATCCAAGCCCGCGTCGAGGTGACGGCAAGGACGAGCAGGAGAGAAAAAGCGCCCATGCCTAACGTGATATAGGGGCGCTCAAGAATGTCCTCGAGGATGGCGCCGGGATCAAAGCCCATGTCGAGCCACGCCCATACGAGAAGGTGGGCGGCGACATAACAGAAGGATGCCAACCCGAGCGTACGGCGAAGGGGCGCAGCCCAGTGCCAGCCCAGGAACCGCCGTGCAGGTGTGACCGCGAGGGACAGCAGCAGGAAGCGCAGACCCCACTCGCCTGAGACGTGGGTTAAATCGTCGACGGGTTCTGGGCCCGGCCCTTCAAAGAAAAGTCGAAGCCCGATTCCGAGCGCCGGAAGAAGGGTAATCGCGACGGTGATGCCCTGGAGGAGCGAACGATTCATGGTTACGTTCGCCGCCTAATAGTGCTTCCGCAGATCCATCCCTGCGTAGAGCGAGGCAACCTCGTCGCCATAACCATTAAAGGGAAGCGTCGGACGCTTGCGGTAATCGCCGAGTTTTCGCTCGCGTGCTTGGCTCCATCTCGGATGGTCGACTTCGGGGTTTACGTTGGCGAAGAAGCCATATTCGTCGTCGGCGAGATCGTTCCAGCTCGTCTGCGGTTGTTCCTTAGAGAAGCTGATGCGCACAATGGACTTGATGCTCTTGAAGCCGTATTTCCAGGGGACGACGAGCCTAATGGGTGCACCGTTCTGATTCGGGAGGACCTTTCCGTACATTCCGACAGCGAGGAACGCGAGCGGATGCATGGCCTCGTCCATGCGGAGCCCCTCGCGATAGGGCCAGTCGATGACGCGGCGGCGCTGACCGGGCATCTGTTCGCGATCGACGAGGGTTTCGAAGGAGACATAACGCGCATCGCTCTTGGGTTCGAAACGTGCGAGCACATCAGCAAGAGGAATGCCGACCCAGGGGACGACCATCGACCATGCTTCGACGCACCGGAATCGATAGACGCGTTCTTCTAACGTCGAGGGCTTAACAATATCCTCTAGTGCGATTTTGCCGGGCTTGCCGACTTCGCCGTCGACGACGACCGACCAAGGCTCGGTACGAAGCGTGTGGGCGTTCTTTGCAGGATCGCGCTTGCCCGTGCCGAACTCATAAAAGTTGTTGTAGCTCGTCGCGTCATCGTACGAAGTCGTCGCCTCAGAGACCCGAAAGCGCTCCGGCGCGGGCGTAACGTTCTCGAGCGCTCGCAGACCCGCGGCCTCTTCGGCTGCATCGTCCGCTCCCGCCTCATCCGCCGCCGGACAGCCAGCCAGAACCGCACCCATGGCAGCGGTGGCCCCCAGCTGAAGGACCTCGCGGCGGTTCATGAAGGTAGCTTCGTCGGTGATCTCTCGGGTCGGGATGCGCGGGATTTGCATGTCGCCTCTCTCTCTATTTGCCCTGATGGCTCTACTGGATGCCGATTGCCCCGCGGGGGGCGTCGGCGAGGGGCGGCGAATGCTGCGGCCGTCCTTACCGAGTGATTCGTTCATCGGTCCATACGGGTTACAGCTCGGCCCTTTATAGGATGATGGATTTGGTGATTGATGACCGACGCAGCTCGGCGCGCCGTCATCACGGCTAAGGAATTCTCGCGTCTCATCTAGTTCGCTCCGTCCGACCCAATCGAATGATCGCCATTTTCATGACCGCGACGGAAGTCATCGGCATTTTCGAAAGGGTGACATGTCCTTTCGAAACACCGCCGGGATTCAAGCAGATCATGAACCCCGAATTCCCCTGACAGTATTTAACCGAGCAGCGCGCGAAGTCCCGCCGGAACTAGCGGGCGCTCCGAGCCCATTCGGAGAGCGGTTTAGCGAAGGGAATGAAACGCTCCTGCATGCGCTCGACCAGACCCGGCGTGATCACTTCTTCAAAGTCGTTAAGCGTTAGCTCCAGCCGAATCACGCCGTCTGCGTGCTGGACGCCTGTGAGCCTGGTTTGCGGTGCGAGGCGTGGCAGCGGCAAGAAGGTCCGAAACAGGAACGCCAAGCGGTTCCGGATGCCGAGAAACTCGGCGCGCTTGGGCCGCAGGATCAGCCAGCCGTTCTGAATTTCGAAAGAGGCTTCGGCGCGCCCGAGGGGCACGCCACGCACGTCCATGCGGAATTCCACCGCCTTGCCGGTGAGTCGCAGCTCGAAGGGCGCTCGGCTTCGGCGGAGCCATTCGTCGATCTGTCGCTGGTCGATTGTGAGTATGAGTCGCGGGCCAACGGAGGCGATGCGCGCGGGCAGGCCCGGCGTGAAGTGAAATTCGTCCGACTCAAGCACGAGGCGCTCAAAAGGCAGCGCGAGCACTGCGACTCCTGCCAATTCGAGCCTCGCCCCTTCGAAGTGCCCCATCGCGCTCTCTGCGAGGGCTCCGGTCCAGCTCACCTTCGCGGGCACCTTTAAATAGGTAGTGAGAAGTTGGTCGATCGCGTCCGATCGCACGGGCGATCCTCTCTTTGCGCATGGCGCTTGCTGCCGCCGTATTCGGCTTCAGCTTCGTTCTCAGTTAGGCCCTTCCGCGTTGTCATCCGGGCCGTTTTCAGCGTCAAAGGCCGCGTCGAGCTCCGCGAAGGCATCCGCCGCGCGCTCAGCCAAACTCTCGCGCGCTGCGGGCGAGAGTGTAGGTTGACTGCGGACGCTGTCGCGTACCCGGTCGATATCCAATGAAACCATGGCGTGAACTTCGCCTGAAGGAGAGCGCCAGACCTCTTCTAGCTGGATCCCACGGAGGGAGGCGCTCGCGAGCTGATGGACGATCGTTTCGAGCTCAGCCTCTTGTCCAGTTTGGTCATCGAGGCGCACAAGGCTCTCGATCGTGACCTCTAGGCTGCGCGCGATGTCTGCGCGGGCGCGCGCGATAGCGGTTTCCCGTGCGGCGACGCGGTTTCGATTCGACGCAGCCGAGCCTATGCCGCAGACGATCTGGCTTCCTTCATTTCGGTTCGGCCAATGAGCGCGACAGCCGCGGCGCAGCCAATTGGGTGCATCGGCCAATGCCTCGCTAGGGGAGACCGCCGCCGGGCGATCCGCCGGATTGGGGGTTGCCCCGGTGCAACCGAGCGCGACGAGTCCAAGGATGCAGGCATGCAGAGCAAACCCTGTGAGGCGGATCCAGCGTTCGCCGCGATTGCATGACATTTGAGCCCTCCTGGACGAATCGAGCGAGGCCAGGTTGGAACCTAACGAGGCGCTCACCGCACTGCTCTCCGCAAGACGTCCGTTTTGGGGGCACGGTTGAGGTGGTTCACCGTTGACCCTGGGGGCTGGAAGGCAGACCATGCGGCGGCGATCGCGTTTCTTAAACGATTAGGAGCGTGGTGTATCTGAATTGGCTGAGCTTAAACATAGGGTGAGTTGATATGAAGTGCGTTCCGCAGGGACTAGGTGATTTTTCGAGTGCGAGTAATGTGAGTAAATGGGGCCTCCGGACAACGATCGTGATTCGCGCCTTCCTCCTCGTGGTCCTGGCTTTTGCTGTCGGCTGCGCCTCGGGGCCGCGCGTGTCGCGAACCGAATCGAACGAAATGATCGACGTTTCGGGTTTTTGGAACGACACCGATAGCCGTCTCGTCTCGGAAGAGATGGTCAATGATTCCTTGGGCCGCGTCTGGATCGACGACTTCCGCGGTTCGACCGGCAATAAGCCCACGGTCATCGTCGGCTCCGTTCGCAATCAATCGAGCGAGCACATCAATACGCGCACCTTTACTAAGGATCTCGAACGCGCCTTTGTGAATTCAGGCCGCGTGCGACTCGTCGCTTCGAGCAACGAACGGTCCGGCATGCGCGAAGAGCGAATCGATCAGCTTCGAAACGCGACGCTCGGTTCCGCGAAGAGCATGGGCAAGGAGATCGGCGCCGACTTCATGTTGATCGGCGGCATCAATACGATCATCGATGCGGCGGGAGGCACCTCCGTTCGCTTCTACCAGGTCGAACTCGAACTCATCAATCTCGAGACGAACGAGAAGGTTTGGATCGGCCAGAAGAAAATCAAGAAGGTCGTCGAGCAGTCTCGGTTTCGGCTCTGATCCTGCTCTAGCCCTCGTCTAGCTCGCTCCCTTCGGCACTCCGTTCAACGAAGGAATCTAACTGCGATGATCCGGCGCAAGTTTTCGAACCTAGTACTGCCCCTAACACTCTCTTTTGTCCTCTCGGCCCTTTTGGGCTGTGCCTCGACTGGGCGCGTTCAGCTAGAGCTCCAGCAGCAAATGGTGCTCGGCGACTACCCGATGGCGATTCAACTCGTCGAGGACGAAAAAGAGAAGTCCTTCGGCGGGAAGAACCGCCTGCTCTACTACTTGGAGCGCGCGATGCTGCTCCACGTAGATGGGCAGTATGCTGAGAGCAACGTCGCTTTCGAAGAGGCCAAACGGCTCGGTCGGGAGTTCTATACGGAGAGCCTGTCTGGTCAGGGCCTTTCGCTGATGACGAACGACTACTCTCTCGACTACGCAGGGGAGAATTTTGAACGCACCTTGATTCATCTCTTCGCGGCGATGAATTATTCGCAGTTAGGCGACTCCGATGCGGCGCTCGTCGAGACTCGACAGGTCGGTGAGTACCTGCGGAAGCTGCAGATCGATACGACGAACGAAAATGTCTATCAGGAAGATGCCTTCGCGCGGTATATCGCGGCGATGCTCTACGAGGCCTCGGGCGAATATAATTCGGCATTGGTCTCGTACAAGAAGGCCATCGCCGCCTACGGTGTCTACGGAACGCAGTTCTCGGTTCCTCAGCCTGCGTCGCTCTTTGGGAACGCCGAACGGATCGCAGGTCGGCTTGGATCTTGGGCGCAGGAGGATCTCGCGGGTCTCGGCAGTCTTGGGATGGCTCGCGAAATTCCGAGCGGCTCGGGCGAGCTTGTGATCCTTCACTACAACGGCCTCGCTCCGATCAAGGACCAGACCCGTATTACGATTCCCTTCTCGGACGCCTGGCTCCTCGTGCTCGCGCTTCAGGCTGTGACGGACGACGAGGCCAACAATCAGATAGGGCAGGCGACGGCTTTCGTGGGTTCGATTAAGGGAGTCGATGTCGTCTCCGTGGCGTTCCCGAAATATGTGGATCGCCCTTATACGATCGCGACGTTGGAACCTCGAATCGCTAGTGCGGCACTGATCTTAGGGCCCGAGCTGGTGGAGGACATCGGCGCGATCGCAGAGAAGGATCTCGAAGATCGTAAGGCTCGGATCTATGCGAAATCAGTCGCCCGTGCGGCGATTAAATATGCGATCCAGAAGGGCGCACAAATGGCGGCGGAACAGGCCGGCGGCGACTACGGGGCACTGCTTTCCGTAGGCACTCAAATTGTCGGCAACATCGCGCGCTATGCCTCGGAGCAAGCCGACAAGCGCGTTTGGTCGACCTTGCCGGACAAGATCACGATGACCTCGGTCATCCTGCCTGCGGGCACTCATGACGTCGATCTCGACTTTCTGACCGCCCAGTCCATGCTCGTCGAATCACGCTCGTTTTCTCAGGTTGCCGTCCCCGACGGCGGCCGACGCTTCTTGATCGTTAGGACGGTAAATTAGTTATGCGGATGGGTGTTATGTGGGTGTTCGTCGTAGGTCTTGCGATCTCGACAATTGGCTGTGCAGGGATGTCGAGGACTCCGGCTTGGGTGAGCGGCGAAGTTCCGGCCGAATACCCTAAGAACGAGTACGTGACCGCACTCAGCACGGGGGAATCCCTCGCGGCGGCGCAGGTCGCTGCTAAGGGCGAGTTATCCCGTGTCTTTTCCGCCCAACTCGTAAGCGAGATCGAGTTAATCGATCAAGAGACCACGGTGCAGGGCCAAGCCGTTTCTAGTTCGGACATCTTCGATCGTACGACCCTCACGACGGATATCGCTCTTGAAGGCGTCGAAGTCCCACTGCATTGGCGCGATCCTAAGTCTGGCGACATCTGGGCTTTGGCGGTCCTAGAGCGACGCAAGGAATGCATGCGCATTCGAAGCGAAGGCAGCGATCTGATCACCGAACTCGCCGCCTACACGAATGAGTCTCGAAGCACGCAGAATCCACTCGTCGCGATTCGGGCCTCGGCGAATGCCGTGCGAGTTGGCTCGATCTTGGATGGCCTTCAGGGACGAAGCCGCGTCTTGGGCAGTCAATGCCTGACCAAGCGCTCGGTCTCCACCGGCAAGCTCAAGAGCGAAGCGAATCAGAGGCTGCGAAGTTTGAGTTTCGTGGTGAACACGAGCGACGTCGATGCATCAACCGGGCAGCAGAGAGGCTCGCTGCCCCAGCTTCGAGAGCAGATTGCCGGAAATCTCAGCAAGCTCGGCTTCCAGGTCGGCCCAGCCTCGGGCGCGCAAGTCATTCCGATCGATGCGCGATTGCGGCTTTCTCGTGTCGCGCGAGGAACGGAATGGATCGAGTACCGCTATGAAGGTTCGGCTGAAGTGGGCAGTCCGGTTGCCGGAGAGCCGGCGATGATCGTCGTCGATACCGATGGAACGGAGAGTCATCCTGATCCCTCGAGCGCGCGGCTCCGTGCGCGACGAAGTGGCGAAAAAGCCCTCGCGCATCAGCTCGACCAGCGAATCAAAGCATTCCTCGCCGAAGCTGAGGGCAACTGACCCCTCGCGACTTCAGCCCCCGCATCTGCCCCTGAGCGTTGCCGGGGCGATGAATCCAGATCAAGAAGTTGATCGAATCTGGATCCGATCCTCGCGCGGCCCTTCGGCCCACAGGTAGGGGGCAGCTGATGCCTGGGTGGCGCTGGCTCGGTTCTGGAGGCGGCTGGGTTGAGGCGAAGGGGCTCACGGAACGCTTTCTGAACCAACTGGCACTTTCTGTCTAGTTCCGTTGCCCGATTCGGCGATGCCTTTCGCCTTCTACATAGACGGGGGCCAGTTGGCGGAACCGAGCCGCGGCCGATCTTAGGGTTCAGGGGACTCGAGAGAGTTCGACAGAATCAGATTCAAAATCATGGCGGGAGCGGACGGGGAAGCCTTCGCTTTCCGTGCGTCCCAGGGGCAGGGGAGCTATCTCCCGTGCCAGCTTCGAACGAACGCCCGACGGCGCTGCCGGCGAGCGAACTGAGGTAAAAGATGCGAATCGAAAATCCAATTTGTGTCCAGCGAGCCCACGCTCTGCGCCGATGGGCGCTCAGCACGTTGATTCTTGTCGGTGGAGTGGTCCCGGCGATGCTTATGGCTGCGCCCGAGGCAGAGGCCTTCTCCGCGTCGGACATTTATCGAAACGCATCGAACTCCGTCGTGCTGATCTTCGGTTTCGAAGACGGCGGCGCGGGCAGTTCGGGCACGGGCTCAGTCCTGACTCAGGACGGCCTCATCCTCACGAATAATCACGTGATCGCAAACGCGACGAGCGGGAAGCTCTTCGGGAATATCGTGATCTACTTCAAGCCGAACCCGATCTCGGGTGACAACAAGAAGGATCTCGCGAAGCCCTACCTCGTAGAGGTCGTGGCCCGAGACAAGGATCTGGATCTTGCGCTGCTTCGTGTGCAAAATCCGCCGGCGGATCTGCGCCCCCTCGAGGTCGCGGACTCCGAAGAAGTGGACATCGGCGAGAGCGTCGCAGCGATCGGTCATCCCGGTGGCGGCGGTCTTTGGACTCTCACCACGGGCACCGTGTCGAGCAAGCGCCGTGATCAGGCTCGCGACATCTTCCAGACCGATACGGCGATCAACCCGGGCAACTCCGGGGGTCCGCTGCTTGATGAGTATTCGCGGTTGGTCGGTGTGAATACTTTCGTTCGCCGCGTCAACGAGCAGGGTCTCCCGCTCGAAGGCTTGAATTACTCTCTGCGAGCATCCCTGGCGCTTGCATGGGTGAACCGTCAGGGTGCGACGAGAGTAGCTGCGGTCGCTCGCGGGAATATGGCCCCGACGCCCGCTCCGGCCCCGGCCCCCGCGCCGCGTGCAGAATCGACTCCGACACCCGCTCCGCAGGCTCAGCCTGAGGCTCCTCTGGTGCCCCGCTATGAGCCTGCTCCGGCGCCGCCCGTACGCGCGCCCGTTGCGCCGCCGCCGCCCGAACCAGAAGCTCGTGAGTTTACGGCTCCGGACGGAACGCAGATGTATGGCGTTCCGAATATCGAAAACGATCTGGACGAGTCGCTTCAGCAGGCGCGAACCGCCTACGAAGAGTTGACGGCGCGACGAGATAAGTCGATCAAGGAAATGGACGAGCTCTTCGACGACTACGACAACTTCTAGCTGGATAGCGGGCGGCAACTACACGTTCACGATGTTCACGACCTTGATGTAGTCCGTCCATACCTCTCGTTAGGATTTAAGGAGTACACGGCCCTGGCTAATCTCCTGCCTCGCGATCAGCCACGAGAACCCTTCGCGGCACTTTCAGCCGAGCAACGCGCGCGTCTTGAACAGCGCGCTCATTTTCTCGTTGGGCAGTCGTGGGAGACCGTCGCTCGTCATACCGAGGGACTCGGCGATCCCGACCCCAGTGGCGATTCGGATGGCGACCTGGCGCTCGAACTTGAAGAACTAGAAGCGGCGCCTTCGGTCTCCGCCTGCCAGGCGCTCGTGGATCGTGTCGATGCGGTGCGGAGAGGTTCTCTCGAACCAACCGTCGACCCCTCCTTGCCTCGTGGAGACTGGTTGCTCTACTGGCCCGGCCGCTCCATTTCGAGCGGCGAAGCCGAGATCGCGAGTCGTGGATTTTTTGATGTCCAGGATCGGCCCCCCCTTGGCTTGTGGCTTGAGGCGATCGCCCGGGCCCGGGCGCCTCGCTCGCGCGAGTTCGAGGTCGCCGTCCTGTGTTATGTCCCGGCGGACGTGCTGGAGCGAGCGAATGCGGGCTGTCGTCTTTGCCCAACAGGCGGGCTGGCAATGCTCGGAAATTTCAAGGGCTCGGGACAGGGCCGTGCCGGGATTTCCGATGCGCTAAACGCGCAGATTCGCGCTCTCGGGCACTGACCTCGGAATGCCCGAAGCTTCGCTGCGACGTTACAATTCGCAGCGTTCATCGAGCGGCCAGAAAGGCGGCTTTGTGATCTTCACATGACGCGCTCGTTTTACGCGTTCACTGCTGGCCCCACCGTCGAGAGCTCGCAGTTCAAAACGTCAGATGAGGCGCTCACAGGCTTGGGAGGCTTGATCACCTTATCCCCGGTCGCAAAGATTCGAGATGTGCTCGGCGGAAGCTCAGCCGCCGTTAGGCGGGTCGTCTAGAGCGTTCGGATCGGCTGCTGTCCGAGGGCTTGGATCCTAACGCGCTTATCATCGTCGTAGATCATAATTTGTTTCATGCCCTGCGAGCGCAGGCGCGCGACGATGTCCTCTGCGACTTCGCTTCGCTGACCGGCGGGTAGCGCGAGCCACGCATCGCTGACACGGCCGACGAAGGCGTTGCCAGTCCCGGCACCATTGCGTTTGCCGTTCTCGAGGTAGGGCGAGACTGCGGCGAGTTGTTCCTTGCCGAGGCCGTCGAGGTCCCCGTTTTCTTGAAACGCGAAGAGGGCGACTGCCGTACCGATGACCGCTGCGAGGGTGGCGAGTTGGCCTATCTGGGCCCAGGGCACGTTGCGCATGACCGTTCGACGTGATCGGCTCTGCGTCCGCGCCTGGTCCTGCTCAAGAGCATCGCGGACAAAGCCCTCGGCCTGCCCTTTTTGTTCTGCCAAGACGGGTGTTGGTTCCTCACGCCGAGCCGCGCGTTCTTCACGCGTGTGGTCGGCGAGGGGCGCGAGAAGAAATTTGTTCTTCAACTCGGAGAGGGCGCAGGCGACCTTGTATGCGTCGTCAGCGAGATTGCGATTGATCTCGCCTTGAAAGACTTCACTAACCTCTGAAACCCAGCGGTCGGTGATTTCGTCGGGCGAAAGGCCAGCGTCTTGAAGGTCGATGGAGAGTACGGCGATCGATCGGCATAATAAGCCCAGAAGGATCGCCATCCCCAGTGGATCTTCGGCCGACCCGAAGGCGGGGCTGCGGAGCGCCTTCTCTTCGTTTGGTTCCAAGTATTCGAAATCGAGTGCCCACGCGATGCGGTCGATCGGGGTGGGTTCTGGGCTGCCTTCCTCGGCACGTCGACGAACGGCGTCAGCGAGCATGCCGAGGGGTTTTGATTTAAAGACCGACTGTGTTTCGGCGATTTCTTTACTCGCGTTAGGCGCCTGTTTTTCGAGTACGCCCCAGTCGCCCGAGTCCATGATTTTGTCCGAAACGTGAGCGAATAGAGCGGCGTTATATGTGACGATCGCGCGGAGGATTCGGGGCGCGAAGAAAGCGCTGCCCAATTCGACTTTACGAGACCGCAGATTACGCTGCTGCAGCTCTTCTTGAAGCGCTGCAGGGTGGAGGTTCGCGGCTGCAAAAAATTCAGCTTCGACATCTTCGAGTCGAGAGTTTTCTGGTTCGTCAGCGGATTCGCAAAGTCGCGCGAGTCGCGGTGTTAAGGTCACGGGGTCATGCACAATTCCTGCTGAGCCTTGGCGATTCGATGTGCATAGTAGGGTAATGAGATAGTCGACCGATCCGATTCGGTCCGAGACGCTGTTGCGTTCGCCTAAGTCCTCGCCGAGTGAAATGTCGAGAAGATCGAGGAGCCCTTTGCGATCCGTTTCGCGATAGGCCGGAAGGGCGGCCCGAAGTTGCGAGACGTGGAGGCTGGTGGCCACGTGGCGAATCGAGGTCTCAAACTCAACAAGAAGGGTGTCGATTCTTAGTAGTGCGGCGGGCGTGATGTCACTGCGCGAGTTCATGATGGTCGAGATGCGATCGGTTAGCGCACGACCGGCCTCGCCAATTGGGTCTGCATCGCAAGTGAGACCTGCAGGCGCGAGCACGCCCCATGCCGAGCGAAGCGCGCCGAGGCGTGAGAGGCGCGGTGCGAGCTCGTCGTCGCTAGAACTCTCGGGCGTTTGGTCAGGAGTAGTGAGCGCGGCAGTCAAACGAGTCGTCCCTTGGCTGGCTGGCTGTTTCGTTCTAGCGGCGATTCGTGTGAGCTAGAAGATCGACGAATCGAGAAGGCAGGAGCCTACGATTTCGGGAATGAGCTGGTTGGGGAGGGCGCAGCGGACTCCGGCGACGGGATCGCCGGTGCCTGATGGCTTCGTGTATCCCCAGATCTGAACCACGCCGTCGCCATCGATGTCTGCGGCGGCATCCGCTGTGAAGCCGCTAGCGTCCTCAGCGATTTCGATCGCGTACGAAAAGTAGACTCGGCCTTCCGGGGCCCAGCCGATTTCCGCGTAGTCGCTGCCGGCAATATCAAAGTCTGTAGGCTGCGTTCCCGGGATGATCGCGGGTTCCGCTCTGGCAGCCTGATACAGCCCGAGTTCGGAGAAATTGGACTGCTGAGCGACGCGGATCGCACTGAGATTCGTCTTGGCCTCGGTGCTCTTGGTGCGAAGCTGCTGCTTGGAGAAGAGCGGGATGGCGATCGCGCTGAGAATGCCGATGATCGAAACAACAATCAGCATTTCGATCAGAGTGAATCCCGCACGGGTTGGACGTCGGATAAATCGAATTTCCATATCGGGTGTAATATCGACGTGACTCGGAGAAGACTTGAGTGATCGCTGTCAGGCGAACGCTCCATTTGTCACTTCGGAATCCAGTCCGCAAATCAGGTGCAGATGATGCGCAGCGAATAGCATCTTCGGGCCACAGGTTTTTCGTCGCCGAAACGAATTTGCTCATGAGTAATCGAATTCAAATTGACCAGGCGAGCCTAACGCTCGCGCGCGAGGGTCGTGAGCTTCAATGTTTGTTCGACGACCTGCTTCTTCTGCTTACGAGCGATCCCGCGAGTTCGCACAACCTGATCCGCACTATCGGGAATAACCTCACAGGGTTCGCCCTCCACGAGCTTCGACTCACTGGATATTCAGTCGCGACTCCGCTCCGCTCTACCCAATCTGGTGTTGTCGCCGCTGTTGTGAGTCTGGGGGGGACCAGGAGCGCCAAGCTGAGGGATAGAATCTGCAATCCGATCTCGCGATGTCCCGGGCGCCGAGGAGGATCGTAGATGTGGGGATTTCCTCCGATCGGATGGTTGTGTGTAGGCATGCGATCCGATCGAGTGATCGATTGTAGGCCCGCGAGGCGGTCCCGATGTTATTGAGTGCCGGAAGAGCGCCTTCGTGTTACCCCAAAAAAAGCGCTTTCAAGGGTAAAACCCATCTATGTGAATACGCTATTTAGTCTCAGCGCTCGACGGAGGGATGTCCTCTGTGGCCATCTCGACCGGAAAAATTTCAGCCAACAGTCTATTTTGTTGGAACCCGATGACTGTTTCGAGTCACTTGCTTGGAACCCCGCCCCGCCAATTCGCTCGTGGAGATCACAAACAGAGTCGGCGGGGAGCATCAAACCAAGACCTTGGAGGCACAAAAATGCGTGTCCAGAACCAAATGATCCGTTTTTTCCTCGGCGCCACTGCGCTGGCCGCTGTGATCGCAACCTCGGGCTGTGGCTCGAAAGAAGTCACGCCCGACGAGCAGCTCCCGAGCGAGTTCGCGGGCGCTCCTGAATGGGTTCTCCAGGGCTGCAGTGCCTACTGGGGGGACGATGGCGGCGCACGCATCTGCGGCGTAGGCGACGCGAAGATCGGTCGCAGCATGTCGATCGCTCGCACGAAGGCGACCTCCCGGGGCCGCGCGGAAATCAGCCGCACGCTCGAAACCAAGGTCAAGAGCATGGTTAAGGATTTCCAGGAGCAGGTGACTGACGGCGAAGAAGAGATGACTGCTGAGCAGTTCTCCTCCACAACCGTTTCCCTTTCGAAAGCGACCTTGAACGGTACTTCCGTACAGCAGACCTGGATTTCGCCTAGCAACCAGATTTACATTCTTGTCGCGCTTGATATCGAGGCGTTCGAGAACTCGGTCAAGGAAATGGACCAGATGTCGGATCGGCTGCGCACCTTCATCGAGTCCCGCGCCAAGAAGTCCTTCGAAACGCTGGACGAGGAGATGGAGGACTACTAAGTCCTTCCGGCTTCTCTGGTGTTTCTCTGGTGCTTCTTTGGTGCTTCT